>CAWIHZ010000005.1:0-802160 GCA_963835955.1 uncultured Alphaproteobacteria bacterium
CTCACGGGTCTCGCTAAGGGCAAGCGGTCGACGAATCGGCGCCGAATGGCGCCGCAAGCGATTGAAAAGACGCAATCCGCGGCTGAAAATGGCGCCAGCCCCTTAGCGGAACTTAAAAGAACGGGTCGGGAGACGAGAACTGGAAAAAAAGAGAGCAACTCCCGGGCGCGCCCCCGCTTTTGGTGGCTTAAAACAGCGCGTTTGCCATCGGCAGGGCGGCGATGTTGCGCCAGCGGGGCACGCTGGGCGCTTTCCTGCTTTCCCTGTCGAGCGGCGGGGGGCGCCGGGGAGTTACGTTGTGCTTTAGTTCGCCCGATAGAGCGCCGGCTGGTCGCGCAGTTTGATCGGCTCGCGTTTTCCTGATTCGATCGCGCGGACGCCGGCGTTGGTGACGACGGTCGCCACATAGCCGTCCCACGAACTCGGGCCGGCGGCGCCGCCCTTGGCGGCGGCGGCGAGCCATTCGCGAAACTCCGCGTCGAAGGCGGCGGCAAACCGTTCGCGCCAGTCGGCGGGCACGCGGCCGCTGAACACGCCATTGCTCCTGACGATGACTTCGTTACGCTCACTGAGGGTCACGACGCCGGTTTCGCCGATGATTTCGCCACGAATGTCGTAGCCGTAGGCGATATTGACCGAAGTCTCGATCGCCACCAGCGCGCCTGAGCTCATCTCGATGAGGGTGAACAGAGGATCGGCGAGAGCGCCCCCGCGGCTGTTGTGGCGCGGCGCCTTCACCGTAATCGCGACCGGTTCGTCGTCGAGCAGAAATCGCGCGATGTCGACGTCGTGCACCGCCGTGTCGGTCAGCGCCATGTCCTTGGTGTAGTGTCCCGGGACCGAGGGATTGCGATGGCCGCTCTGGAAGATGAGCGGCTGGCCGATCGCGCCCGAGACGATCGTCTCCTTCATCGCCTGGTACTGAGGGTCGAAGCGGCGCATAAAACCGACTTGCACCAGCCGACGCCCGAAGGCGACCTCTGCGTCGATGATCGCCGAACAATCCTTCGCATTGTCCGCCAGCGGCTTTTCGCAGAAGACCGGCTTCCCGGCCTTGATCGCCGCCAGCACATAGGCCGCATGCGTCGGGCCCCAGGAGGTCACGATCACCGCCTCGACCTCCTTTGCGGCAATCAGCTCTTCGCCCGCGCCATAGGCCTTCGCGCGGTTCAGTCCCGACGCAACCTCTTGCGCCAGGGTCGCGTTGACGTCGCTGACTGCCACCACGTTCGCTCCGGCGAGCACCTTGGTCAGTCGCCGGATATGGTCCTGGCCGATCATTCCGACGCCGATGACGCCGAGGTTCACTGTCATGGCCGTTCCTCATTCAAAGGAGCCCGACAGGCCGCTCTCAGGCCTTGCCCGCGCCCTTCTTTCCGCCGTCCTTCGCCTCGCCGAAGTGCGCGCCCCGAATTCGTCGCCGCGCTCCTCCCAGGCGATGACGCAGGACGTCACGATGCCGTCGAACCTGACCGCGGCGAGGCGCGCGGCTTGGCCCACCAGGCGAGAAGTCGCAGCAGGCGACCGCTAACGTAATCGTTGCCGAGCTCAGCAAACTTGCGCGGCAGTTCCGCGAGCGAGAGATGGCGATGCATCTAGGGATCAAGCGCAATCTTCTGCCTTGGCGCCGGCCGGGCATTTCAGAAGTCCTTGTTGACGATGAGATCGGGGTCGATGCGCCCGGCGAAGTAGTCGAGCACGTTCCGCACCGACGAGATCGCCATGCGCTCGGCGCATTCGCCGGTGAGAGCTGCTATGTGCGGAGTCAGGACGATCTGCTCAAGCATAAGAAGCGGGTGGTCGGCCGGCGGGGGTTCAATGTCGAACACATCAAGTCCCGCGGCGCCGATTTGACCGGAGTGCAGCGCGGCGACCAGAGCCTCCTCGTCGACGATGCCGCCTCGGGAGGTGTTCACAATCACCGCCCCGGGCTTAGCGGCGGCCAATTCCGGGGCGCCGAGGATCGGCTGCCCGGTCTTAGGCGCATTCACCGAGACGACATCGGCCCAGCGAAGTCCCTGATGAAGATCTCCGATTGGAGCGACGGGCCCTTCGGGCCAGCCCTCCCCGGCAAGAAAAGGGTCATAGGCGCGTATCTCCATGTCGAAACCAGCGGCCATGTTCGCGAGGTGACGACCAATCCTTCCATAGCCGATGATCAGCAATCTCTTGCCCGATATCTCTCCCGCCTCGAG
The DNA here is from genome assembly GCA_963835955.1 of uncultured Alphaproteobacteria bacterium. GTDB lineage: Bacteria > Pseudomonadota > Alphaproteobacteria > Rhizobiales > Beijerinckiaceae > Roseiarcus. The sequence continues at coordinate 2,196 of CAWIHZ010000005.1, forward strand.
TCTGTCGCGCCAACTCCACGGGCCTTTGCGCACCGCCCGATCAGCGCGCATTAGGCGCTTCGCGGCCGCAAGTATCAGCATCATCGCGTGTTCGGCGACCGATACTGAATTGACGTCGCCCACAACCGCGAGCGGGATCTTGCGTGCGTTGAGCGCGGCCAGATCAATGGCGTCATAGCCCACCCCGTGGCGAGACACGATCCGAAGTCTGTCCGCGTTGGCCAATGTCGCAGCGGAGAGGGACTGGGTGCGGATCACAAGCCCGTCCGCTTGGCCGATCAAAGGCGCATAGGAAGGCTCGGACACCTCTTCGACGAGATCGTAGGTGACGCTGGGCGCCGCGCGCAGCAGCTCGATTCCGGAAGGATGAAGTTTGCCGGCAACCAAGACGTGAGGCATCAAGAGACCCTCTTGTCGGCTTCGCTTCCCGCCTGATTGAGCAGCTCGTGGAACCGCTTCACGCTGGCTGCAGCGGCGGCGGCCAGAAGGCGGCTGTCACCAGACACCGTAGTCATGCGAAAGCCCCAGCCGACAGCGCGAAATGCATAATCGGGGGTTCCGCAATGCAACGCCGCGCGAATGCCGTTCGCTTCGCATGCCGCGACGATCCTTTGGAGAGCGGCGATCATCTCGGGCTCTTCCCTGTCGAACCCCGGGGCGAGACGCCCTTCCGACAGGCTGAGGCTCAGGTCGGCAGGCCCGACATAGACGCCATCGAGGCCCCGAGTTGCCGCGATCGCTTCGAGATTCTCCATTGCTTGGGCGGTTTCGACCATCGCGAATGCGAGAATTTCGTCATTCGCCTCCGCGGCGTAATTTGCGCCTGCGGAATAGGACGCGCGGGTCGGGCCGAAGCTGCGCTCGCCGTCGGGCGGATAGCGCAGGTAACTGACGAATTGCGCAGCCTGGGCCGCCGTGTTGATCATGGGACAGATCACGCCATAGGCGCCGGCGTCGAGCGCCTTCATAATCGCGCCCGGCTCCAGCCACGGCACACGGGCAAGCGGCACGACGCCGGAGGCGCGCAACGCCTGAAACATCGGCAGGAGGCCGGAATAGTCCAGCGCGCCATGTTGGACGTCGACCGTCAGCGAATCGTAGCCCTGCGCGGCCATGATCTCGGCGCTGAAGGCATTGCCGATCGACAGCCAGCCGTTCAGCGTGGAGCGGTCTTCCGACCAGAGTCGCTTCAGTTTGTTCGGGATCATTCGGCCGCCTCAGAACACAATTTGCGCGAGTTTCACGTCGAGATAATCCCGGATCCCCTCGACCCCGCCCTCGCGCCCCATGCCGGAGAAATTCGTGCCGCCGAATGGCGCCTCCGACGCCGCAAGGGCGAAGGAGTTGATGCCCACCATGCCGGATTTGAGCTCCGAGACAATGCGGCGGGCGCGGGTAGGCGAGCGGGTGAAGGCATAGGAAGACAGGCCCATGTCGCACGCGTTGGCCCGCGCGATCGCCTCGTCGTCGCTGCTGAAGGGGGCGATGGCGGCGATCGGACCAAAGTTCTCCTCGGCCATCACGGCCATGTCATCGGTGACCTCAATAAGGACGGTCGGTTCGAAGAAATGTCCGGCGTTGAAGCCGGCGGCGCGCCGGCCGCCGGCCGCAACCTTGGCCCCGGCTTCGACCGCGCCCTCGACGATCGCCTCGATCTCGGACAGGCGCCGCGCGTTGATGAGCGGTCCCATGCCAACCGCAGGGTCGAGCCCGTCTCCAAGCTTTATCGCGCGCGCTCGCGCCACGAAGCCCTCGACGAAATCGTCGTGCAGACGCTCATGTACGTAAAATCGGTCTGGCGTCACGCAGACCTGCCCGCAATTGGCGAACTTGGTTGCGACGGCGGCGCTCAACGCGGCCTCCAGATCCGCATCGTCGAAAACGATAAGGGGGGCGTTGCCGCCAAGCTCCATCGTCACCTTCTTCATCGTGTCGGCGGCATCGCGGATCATCTGTTGGCCCACGCGGACGGAGCCGGTGAGCGAGACTTTGCGCACCCGCTTGTCGGCCATAATTGGTCCGTATGTGTCGCCGGTCGCGCCGACCACGAGATTCACGGCGCCGGCAGGCAGCTTGCCGGCGCTGAGACAATCGACCATGACCATCGCGGTCCCAGGGGTCTGGCTTGACGGACGCAGAACGACTGAACAGCCGGCGGCCAGCGCCGGTGCGACCTTGCGGGCGACCAGCGCGGCAGGAAAGTTCCACGCGGTGAAGGCGGCCACGATGCCGACAGGATCGTGCCGCACCTCGAAACCACCGCCTGGAACGCGGCTTTCCACGATGCGGCCGTAGATGCGACGCGCTTCCTCGGCGCACCAGCGGAACTGGTCAATCGCAAGGCCCCATTCGCGCGCCGATTGCGCTAAGGGTTTGCCGGTTTCGGCGGAGATCATACGCGCGCCCTCGTCGGCTCGGCGGATCATCTCGTCGGCGACGGCGTGCAGGGCGTCGGCCCGGGTGTAGGCTGGGGTGGCGCGCCAGGCGGCAAGGCCGTGGTCAGCTGAGCTGAGCGCCGCGGCGCTGTCGGCGGCCGAGGCGACCGGCGCCTGCCCAACGGGGCGCTCGGTCGCAGGGCTGAGGACCGGCGCGGTCGCGCCGCCCGACGCTGTGCGCCAGGTCCCGTCGATGAACAGGCCGAAGCGATCATACATGGCTCAGGCGACCTCGCTGACCTTGACTGTCCGGCGCTCGGCGATGGACTTCATCGCCGCCTCGGCCAGCACAAGCGCGAGACGCCCGTCATCGAAGCCAACGTCGGCGGGAGCGCCGCTCTCGACCGCCTTAACGAAGGCGCCGATCTCGGCGTCGAACGCCTCGCGGTAGCGTTCGATAAAAAAATGCAGCAACGGCGCGGAACGGTCTGTGAAGCCCGCGCCCGACAGCGTCGCGCGGTGCGGGCGGCGGTTGTCCGAGAGCGCCATGCCCTTGCTGCCGAACGCCTCGACTCGCTGGTCATAGCCATAGACCGCCTCGCGCGAATTGGTGATGATCGCCTGCTTCCCCGAGGCGGTCTTTAGAACCACCGTCACCGTATCGTAGTCGCCGAGCCGCTCCATCAGCGCCGGATTGACCATGCGGCTGCCGGTAGCAATGACCTCGACGGGCTCCTCGCCGAGCACGTAGCGCGCCATGTCGAGATCGTGGATCGTCATGTCGCGCAGGATGCCGCCCGACACCGCCATATATGCGTCAGGCGCCATCCCTGGATCCCGGGAGGTGATGACCACCTGATGCAGATCGCCGATCTCGCCGCCATGGACCGCGTCGTATAATGCGCGATGACCAGGATCGAAGCGGCGCACGAAGCCGATCTGGATCGTGAGTTTCGTACCGCGGATCGCCTCGGCGCAGCGGTTGACGCGGGCGAGGCTCAGGTCGATCGGCTTCTCGCAAAGCGCTGCCTTGCCGGTCGCGACAGACTGTTCCAGAAGGTCGGCATGGGTGTCGGTCGAGGTGGCTATCAGCACGGCGTCGACGTCAGGCGAGGCGAAGACGGCGCCAGCCGAGTCCATTAGCGGCGCGCCGGTTTTCGCCGCCACGGCTTCGGCCGCGGAACGGTTGATGTCGAAGACGGCTGCGAGACCGGCCGCAGGGTGCGCGGCGATGTTGGCGGCATGCATGGCGCCGATGCGTCCGCAGCCGAGCACAGCGATCCGGATCATTGGCTTCCCTCCCAATTCGACTGCCGCAATAATCATTGCAAAAAAATCAAATTGTCAATATTCAATGCATGGAAGTAGGACCACCACAACCGCCAAGGGAGGACAGCATGGGCAAGGTCACGGTTCGTCTGACAATGACGCAGGCGCTGGTGCGCTATTTGTGCAACCAATTCACCGAGATTGGGGGTCAGCGCGCTCCGCTGTTCGCTGGCGTCTTCGGAATTTTCGGACATGGCAACGTAACCTGTCTCTCCGAAGCTCTTGAGGCCGTACAGGATCAATTGCCGACCTGGCGCGGCCAGAACGAACAATCGATGGCTCTGGCGGCGATTGCTTTCGCCAAGGCGAAGCGACGGCGGCAGTTGATGGTCGCCGTGTCGTCAATCGGTCCAGGCGCGGTCAACATGGTGACCGCGGCAGGCGTCGCCCACGCCAACCGGTTGCCTGTTCTGCTGATCTCGGGCGACACCTTCGCGAGCCGGGTCCCCGACCCGGTGCTGCAGCAAGTGGAACATTTCAACGATCCGACGATCACGGTCAATGACGCGTTCAAGCCCGTCTCGCGTTACTGGGACCGGATCACACGGCCGGAGCAGATCGTCTCTTCACTCCCACAGGCGCTAGCAACGATGCTTGACCCAGCTGATTGCGGCCCTGCCTTCATCGGACTTTGCCAGGACACGCAGGAGGTCGCGTTCGACTATCCCGCGGCGTTCTTCGAATCCACGATGTGGAATGTGCCACGCCCGCGGGCTGACCGCAAGAAACTTGCCGAGGCGGCGGAACTGCTTAGGTCGGCGGAAAAACCGCTGATCATCTCCGGCGGGGGCGTGCGCTATTCGCTCGCCGAGGCCGCGGTGGCCCGCTTCGCGCTCGAGCGCGGGGTACCGATGGTTGAGACGATCGCCGGAAAGGGCTCAGTTACACATCACCATCCCGCTCACGCCGGGCCGATCGGAATTATCGGCTCGACATCGGCCAATGCGTTGGCTTCGCAGGCGGATGTCATCATCGCCATCGGGACGCGGCTTCAGGATTTCACGACTGGCTCGTGGACGGCGTTCGCACCGACAGCGAGGTTCCTCTCGATCAATACCGCGCGCTGGGATGCTGTAAAACATCGTGCTCTGTCGGTGGTGGGGGATGCGCTCGAGACGGTTGAAGCGCTTGATCTTGCTCTCGGGACGTGGAAGGCGCCTGCGAACTGGATCGGCAAGGCCCGTTCGCTCTTTGCGGAGTGGAACGCGTTGCTCGACGACAGTCAGGCGCAAACTAACGCGCCGGTTCCGACCTACGCCCAAGTCGTGGGCGTGGTGAACGTCGCCGCTGGCGAGAACGACACGCTGATCACAGCTGCGGGCGGTCTGCCGGGCGAAGTGACCAAGGGTTGGAGGGTGAAGAACCCGAATACCTTCGACTGTGAGTTCGGGTTTTCCTGCATGGGCTACGAAATCGCTGCCGGGTGGGGCAACGCCATGGCTAACGAAGGTCGGGGAACGCCGATCGTCATGGTCGGTGACGGCGCCTACATGATGATGAACTCGGACATCTATTCCACGGTGCTTTCGGGTCACAAGATGATCGTCGTCATCTGCGACAATGGCGGCTTTGCGGTAATTAATAGACTTCAGCAGTATAAAGGCGTCCCGGGCTTTAACAACTTGCTGAAAGATTGTCGGGTGAAACAGCCCTTCTCGGTCGATTTCGCGAAACATGCGGAGGCGATGGGCGCACTGAGCCGCCATTGTGAGAGCCTCGCCGATCTGCGGGAGGCTCTGGAGTGGGCCAAGGGGAACGACCGCACGACTGTCCTGTCGATCGCTACGGATGCCTACACGTGGATGCCAGGCGATGCCGACTGGGATGTGGGGGTGCCGGAAGTCTCGGAGCGGGAAAGCGTACGCGAAGCTCGCGCGCAACAAGAAATGATCCGCGGCAAGCAGCGTGTCGGAGTTTGACAGCAATGAAAGCGAAACTCGGAATCGCACCAATTGCATGGTGGAACGACGACCTTGCCGAACTGAGCGACGACGTGTCGCTTGAGGAATGCCTGCGGCAGGCCAGCGTCGCTGGGTTCACCGGCATGGAAACCGGGCGCCGGTTCCCGATGGACGCGGCGGTGCTCGGGCCGATCTTGGCGCGCTATGGCATCTCGGTTTGCGGCGGATGGTTCTCGGGCCTCTTATTGGACGGCGACATCGAGGCCGAGAAGGACCGCATCTTGAAACAGATGTCTTTCTTTAGGGCTGCAGGCGCCCCGTGCATCGTTTACGGCGAGACCGCACGGTCGATACAGGGCGACCGGGCAAAGCCGTTGGCCGCCAAACCGAAGCTCTCCGAAGACGAGATCAGGGTCTACGGCCGCAAGATGACGGCTTTTGGCGAATGGTGCGCCGGGCGGGGAATGCCGATTTCCTATCATCACCATATGGCCGCCGTGATCGAAACAGAGCTGGAGCTTGATCTTCTGATGAAGCATTCAGGCGAAGGGTTGCCGCTTCTCTTCGATACGGGCCACATGACCTTTGCCGGAGGCGACTTGCTGCGAGTGATCGACAAGCACCACGCGCGCATCTCGCACGTTCATACCAAAGACGTGCGTATGGACGTCATTGGTGCGCTCGACCGGACAAAAGAAAGCTTCCTCGACGCCGTGGTGAAGGGCGCATTCACAGTTCCTGGCGATGGCTCGCTCGATTTCGTGACGATCGTCAAGCGTCTTGCCTCTCACGGCTACCAGGGTTGGTTCGTGGTCGAGGCGGAACAGGACCCGGTCAAGAGCCCGCCCTTAGAGATGGCGAAGGTCGGACACAAGGAGCTTATGCGTGTGATGTCGGCGGCAGGTTACGAGGTGGCGCGGTGAACAGCATGGCTGACAAGATCTGCGTCATCGCAGGGGCGACGCAAGGGTTGGGCGCGGCCATCGCGCGGCGGCTGGCGGCGGCGGGCGCGGCTGGCATGGTGGTGACGGGCCGCAACGTGGCGCGTGGCGAGGCGGTAACGCATTCGATCTCCGCGGAGCACGGCACGGCGGCCATGTTCATCCGCGCCGACTTGGGCTCGGTCGAGGATTGCCGACGCGTGACAGCCGAGACCGATCGCCGCTTCGGCCGCATGAATGTCCTGGTGAACGCAGGCGCGATGACCGCTCGGGGCACGATCCTGAACACTCCCCCTGAACTCTTTGACCGCATGTTCGCGGTCAATGTACGCGGCCCGTTCTTCTTGATGCAGGAGGCGATCAAGTTGATGATCCGCGATGGCGTCGAGGGAGCGATCTGCAATATCGGTTCCATGTCAGCGCTGGCCGGCCAACCGTTCATCAATCCCTACTGCGCGTCGAAGGCTGCGCTTAGCACACTTACGACGAACACCGCCTTCTCGGTGCTGGGTAATCGGATCCGCGTAAACCAACTGAACGTGGGCTGGATGGCCTCGGACAACGAGATTCAGCTGCAGGCCGCAGAACGTGACGATCCCGACTGGATGGCAAAGGCGGTCGAGAGACTGCCCTTCGGCCGGCTGGTTGATCCGAAGGAGGTGGCGCGGGTAGTGAACTTCCTCGTTTCGGACGACGCTGGCTTGATGAGCGGCTCGATTGTGAATTTCGACCAGACTGTATGGGGCGCCGCCGCCGGACAGTTGCCGACGCCAGACGGGCCGATGACGCTTTGAAAGCGAAAGTGCCTCCACAGGGCCTGCGCCGGGCGCTGCGCTCTTTTCATCTCTGGGTTACGATCGGAATGCGCGGAGTGTCGCGGTTTTTCTGGAGTCGCGCCGCCAAAGCAACGGTCAGTGCCTGCGCTAGGCACATCGGCGCCGCGAGCGAGCGCGAAAAGGTGTATTCATGCTCGGGCACTGCGAACAGCACCCTTGCATTCTTGGCCAGCGGAGACAGCGTGCCGTCGCTGATCGCTACGATCGGCACGCCGCGCGCGGCGGTCTCTTCCACAACGTTAACCACTTCGTTCGCGTAGAAACGGAACGAGACGGCGAACAGCAAGTCTTCGGTTCGGATGACTTTGGCCATATGCGTGGCCAGCCCGCCGCCCGGGTCCAAGAGGACGGTGCGTTTGCTGAGCATCGTCAGCACGTATCTCATGAGCTCGACGATCGGAATGGAACGCAGCTGGCCGATCAGGTAGATCGTGTCGGCCTTCTCCATCAGTTCGACGGCATCGGAAATCTGCACCGAGGAAATTCCCGTCAACAGGTCTTGCAGCGATGAGATGTCCCGCACCACCAAATTTCGCAGGAAGCCCATCTCGCTGAAATTCTCGCGCGCGCCAAGCTCGTCTTCCAGAGCCTTGATGCGCGCGTCGAACCCCGGCGCGGCGGTAGACAGCCGCCGCTGGAACACCGTCTGAAGTTCTTTGAAGCCGCGATATCCGAGCCATTGGGCATGGCGCACCAAACTGGAGGCGTGAACCCCACATTTTTCGCCAATTGCGCTCACCGAAAGCACTGCGACGTCATTGGGGTTCTGGGTCAGGTAGACCGCGATCTTCTGATAGGAGTTGCTCATCTGCGGGAAGCGGTCATGGATCATGCGAATTAACGCTTCGTAAGTATCTGGCGCGTCTCCGCCTGCCATAGAGGCCCCTTCCTCAATCGCATCAACATGCAGTGGCGTCATTTCAACGACTTTACAATTCGTGCTGCGCCGGCCGACGGTTGTCCTGTTGCCGCTTCACTGTAAAGCTGGCTTGCGGGCAGCGCAGTTCGTCAGGCCGACGAACCTCCGTGCAATTCATGCTCCAGTGTGCTGAGCCCCGCGCCGCCGGCCATGTGGAACATGAGGTTTTCAAGGGTCAGCTCCGAGCGCGGCGTGTCAAGATCGACCTCGCCGCGCGACAGCACCATGAAATGGTCGCCGACGAGATAGGCGTGGTGCGGGTTGTGGGTGATGAAGATCACGCCGATCCCTTGCTCCCGCGCGGCTTGAGCGATGTAGCGCAACACGAGACCCGACTGCGCAACGCCGAGGGCCGCGGTGGGCTCGTCGAGGATCAACACGCGGGCGCCGAAATGGATGGCGCGGGCGATCGCCACCACTTGGCGCTGGCCGCCCGAGAGCGTGCCCACCGGCTGTTCGAGATTTTCGAGGTTGATCCCCATTCGGTGCAGTTCGTCCCCCGTATTGGCCCACATCTTGATGGTGTCTAGCCGACGGAACAGACCTCGTCCTTTCACCAACTCTGAGCCGAGGAAGAAGTTGCGCCACACCGGCAGGAGCGGAACCAATGCGAGCGTCTGGTAGACTGTGGCGATACCGAGGTCGAGCGCTTCGCGCGGCGAGGATAAACGCCGAGGCTGACCGTCCACCAGATACTCGCCCGCGTCATGCGGGAAGAGTCCTGCGATGATCGAGATCAGCGTCGATTTGCCGGCCCCATTGTCGCCCAGGATGCAGGTCACCTCGCCTTGGCGAACGGTCAGGTTCACGCCGCGGAGCGCGTTGATGGCTCCGTAATTCTTGCCGATGTCCTTGAGCTGGATGATCGGTGTGTCGGGGACAGCCATCTCACTTACCCTTCATGGCGCGTGCGCGGATCCAGGTGTTCACGACAGTGGCGAGCAGCAACATCGCGCCGACGAAAAACTGGAACCAGTCCGGGTCCCAGTCGGCGTAGATCACCCCCTCGGTCGTCATGCCGAAGATGAAGGCGCCGAGTCCGGAGCCCACGGCCGAGCCGTAGCCGCCGGTCAGCAGGCAGCCGCCCACCACCGATGCGGCGATGTAGAGGAGCTCGTTGCCGATGCCCGCGCCCGACTGCACCGTGTTGTAGGCGAAGAGCAGATGCATCGCGAGAAACCAGCAGCTGAAGCCGACCAGCATGAACAGCCCGATCTTCACCCTGTTCACTGGCACGCCCACGGCCCGCGCGCTGTCGCCCTGGCCGCCGACGGCGAAGATCCAGTTGCCGACCTTGGTGCGCAGAAGCACCCAGGTGGCGAGCGCGACGAAGATCAGCCAGTAGACGATGGCGATGCTGATCTGCGCGTGGCCGATCATGAAGTTGGAGGCGAAGATCGCCTGCAGCGTGTTGAAGCTCGCCATCCCGCTGATGTCCTGGGTCGCCACGTTGCCGGTGATCAGTTTGGTGATGGCGATGTTGAGCCCCTGCAGCATCAGGAAGGTGCCGAGAGTGACGAGGAAGCTGTGCAGCTTGGTCCGGATCAGGAGCAGGCCGTTCAACGCGCCGATGGCGAGCGAAAAGAACAGCGCGAAGACGACGCCGGCCCAGAGACTGCCGGCGACCTGGGTCGCGAACATCGAAGCGGCGAGCGAGGAGGTCGTCACGGCCACGCCGGCCGAGAGGTCGAACTCTCCGCCGATCATCAGGAGCGAGATGGCGACGGCCGGGATGCCGATGGTCGCGGCCTGATAGAGGACGGTGGTGAAGGCGGCGAACTGCCGGAACGGCGGCGCCATCACCCAGAAGAAGATGAAGACGAGGATTGCGCCGCCGAGCGCGCCCGCCTCGGGGCGTTTCAGAGCGCGTTTCCAGAGGGCCTGAGCCTGAACCTGCCGCCGCGCTTGGGCTAGGCCTGCGCTTTCGGTGGTGGTCGACATGGGTCTCCTCCACTTTAGTTCCGCCGGCCGGAGGGCGCCCCCGGTCGGCGGTCGGTTTCATTACTTGGCCGGCAAGCCGCGGCCATTCCTTCACTCAGCGGGTGCCGGCCTTGGCGTATTTGGCCACGGCCTCGGCGTTGTCCTTGGTCACGAAGAAGGGGCCGGTCAGCACCGGGCCGCCTCCGCCGACGGTATCCCCGTTGGTGAGGTAGAGCCACAGCATGTCGACCGCCTCATAGCCCTCGACATAGGGCTGCTGATCGACCGCGAACTGTATCTTGCCCTTCGCGATCAGACCGATCGCCACCGGGCTCATGTCGAAGGTGCCGACCTTGGCCTTCGAGCCCGTCGCCGTGATGGCGTCGAGCACAACCGGCGCGAACGGCGCGCCGAGGGTGACGACATAGTCGATCGACGGGTCCTGCTGCAGCTTGGCCTGCACCCGCGCCTTGACCGTCGGCATGTCATAGCCGGTCACGTAGAGCACCTCCATCTTGCCCTTGAAGGTGTCCTTGATACCGTCGCAGCGCGCCTCAAGCTGCACCGCGCCCTGCTGCTGGTCGAGGCAGATGACGTTCTTGGCGCCTTCCTTGTTGAGCCGCTCGCCCACCGCCTTGCCGGCCACGCTCTCGTCCTGTCCGGCGTAGCCGAGCAGGTCCTGTTCCTTCCACTGGCCGACGCCGGCATTGAAGCCGACGATCGGAATGCCGGCCTTTTGCGCCGCCTTCACCGCCGGCGCTTCGGCGTCGGGGAAGGCGAGCGTCAGCGCGATTCCGTTGACATGCTGCTCGACGACGTTGGAGATGAGCTGCGCTTCCTTGGTCGCCGTCGGGTCGGCGAGGTAGATCAGCCTCACGTTGTCCTTCTTGGCGGCGGCTTCAGCGCCCTTGCGGATGATGTCCCAGAAGGTGTCGCCCGGCTGGGCGTGGGTGATCATGGCAAAAGTGAACTGATCGCCCGCCGCAGAAGCGGCATTGGAGCTAATCAGCGTCGCGCAGGCGAGCGCAGAACCGGCCGCGACGCCGAGAATAGACATTTTCCTGATGTTAGTCATCATTCGTCTCCTCCATAGTTTGCGCCTCCCTGGGCGCCCCTTGCGACAATATTTGTTGCCAAATTGCAGCTTATGCAAAAATCATTCTTCGCGCTATGAGTCAAGGCAGAGTAAGAAGGCGACGCTCGTTCTAGATCGGATCACGTCGGTCGATTGCTTCTTCCAAAGTCGCACTCTTGCCGTTGAAATTGGTCGCAAAAATCCGCTCTTCGCAAGCTGTGGCGTGTCCTCAAATGGCGGTTTCGCAACTCAGCGAGCGCAGAGTCGCAGGGAGCCTTTGGTCGCTCTTATGGATGCGGCAGCCGGCGCCGCACATGCCCACCCACCCGATGCGAACCAGCACATTGCCTTCGCCGTGGATCGGCTCGAGCCGGTCGATCAAAGTCAATCAGCCCAGCTCGTCTCAGAGAGTGGCTTTCATCGTTTGCCTCTTTGTACACGCTCAGTCGGTCACCTGGCGGCGGGCTTCCTGCGCCAGGTCGCCGATCATGGTGAAGATCTTGTCGAGATGGTCAATGAGCGCGGCTTCGGCGGCGGGCCCATCGCCGGCGTCGAGCGCGTCGAGGATCGCGAGATGCTCGGCGACGACGCGCGGCAGGCGCGTCGGAGAGCCGGAGAGGCGGATGAATCGGGAGAGCTTCGACTTGGCGGCGAAGATCGTCGCCCACACCCCCTTGCGGTCGACGAATTCGGCCAAGAGCGCGTGGAAGCGCTCGTCGGCGGCGTGAAAACCGTCGTCGTCGCCGATGTCGATCATCGCCGCCTGAAGCGCGACTACGGCGCGCGCCTGCCGGCTCTTTTCATCGCCCCAGACCTCGGCGACCTCTCTGAGCAACGCAACTTCTAGCGCGCGGCGGACGAAATGGCTGTCGCGGATGCCCGAAAGACGCACCGGCGCGACAAAGCTCCCCTGCTGAGGGAATACGTCGACAAGCCCCTCCTCAGATAGGCGCTGGATGGCGGCGCGGATCGGCGTGCGCGACACGCCGAACTGGCGCACGAGCGCGTTCTCGCTGATCGCTTCTCCGGGTTGCAGCTGCACTGCGACGATCGCCGCGCGCAGCGCTTCGTAGACCTGCTCGGCCACCGGCCTGCGCCGGTCGATGCGAAGCGTCAGTGAGGCGAGGCCTGCCGCGGACGCCTCATGCCCTTTCACTGCGAGTGACATGGCGTCCGCCGCTCGATGGTCCCGCTCCCCGCCTGCGTGTCCTGTATTGCCCTGACTGAGATTTCATTTGCGCGTTGCACACTTGTATACTACGTTGACGGGAGACCTTGCAAGCCGTATCGGCCCCGCGCCGCCGCGAGTCTCAAGGCGAACTCGAGGGAGGAAAAAACAAATGTCGATACGATCGGTATTCTTGGCCTGTGCGACGGTCGCGCTGATCGGCGCGGCAGACGCGGCGTGGGCGGACAGCACAAGGGTCGCGCTCGTGCCCGGAGGTCCGCATCCCTACTTCGCCGCATGGGAGCAGGCGGGCAAGGACGCGGTGCGCGATTTCAAGCTTGCCGCCGCGGACTATAAGGTGCCACAGAAATGGGAGCTCACCGAGCAGAACAACCTGCTCGAGAGCCTGCTGACCCAGGGCTACAACGCCTTCCTCATCTTTCCCGGCGATCCGGTCGGTTCGGTCTCGACCGTGAACGAACTCGTCGACGCCGGGGCGCCGGTCATCGCCACTGCCGGCTGCCTAAAGGATCCGTCGAAGGCCTCCTTCTGCTTCGGCACGGACACGGGGAATTCCGCCTATCTCGGAACCAAGGAGCTGCTGAAAGGCCTCGAGGGCACCAAGAAGCGCATCCTGCATCTGACCGGCTTCCTCGTCGACCCGAACACGCAGCTGCGCATCGATGCGGTCAACAAGGCGGCGAAGGAAGGCGGCGCGACCGTCGTGCAGACAATCGCCGACATCGACGCGCCCGGGCCGGCGGAAGAGAAGATCAACGCCTATCTCGCCGCGCACGCGGCCGACGTCGACGGCATCATCACGACGGCGTGGATTCCTGCGGTGGTCGCCTCGAACGCGCTGCGCAGGATCGGCGACAAGCGCATCAAGATGGTCGGCATTGACCACGACAAGGTGGTGCTGCAAGCGATCAAGGACGGCTTCGTCATGGGAACGATGCTGCAGAACCCCTACGGCCAAGGCTATATCGGCTCCTTCGCCGTGGACAAGCTGCGCAATGGTTGCAAGGTCAAGGCTGACGCGCCGTGGAAGTCGAATGCGCTGACCAAGCGTTTCATCGATTCGGGCACCGTCTTCGCCGGCCCCGCCGACGCCGACAATTACGTGGCGAAGATGCAGTCGATCACCAAGACCATCTTCGCCAGCTTTGAGAAGACCTATCTGGATTGCCCGAAGTAGGGCAGGATCAGCGCGGCGCGCCCTTGCTCGAGGCGCGCCCGCCCGCCTCTTTCCCGACGAACGCAACGGCGGCCCGCCGCTTAAGAAGCCCGATGCTTGACGCCAAGACCGCCGCTGCGCGCGAACCGACTGACGACGCCAAGGACTTCGCCCCCTATGCGCCCGCCGCTCTGTGGACGCGCGTGTTCCTGACGAACGAATTCGGTCTCGTCGCCCTCATCGCGATCTTCGCGCTCGCCTTCCGCCTGGCGACGCCGGGGTTTGCCTCGCCCTTCAACCTGTTCGCGATGGGCCGCGCGGCCGCCGTCAACATCGTCGTCGGCGAGGCGATGATGGTCGTGATCGTCACGGGCGGCCTCGATCTCTCGATCGGCGCGGTCGGGGTCTCGGCGGCGATGGCATGCGGCTGGCTTATCCAGGTCGTCGGCCTGCCCTGGCCGCTGGCGCTTCTGGGCGGGGTCGCGCTGGGCGCGGCGCTCGGGTTCGTCAACGGCTGGACGGTGGTGCGGACCGGCCTCCACTCCTTCATCATCACGCTCGCCAGCATGAGCATCTTCTTCGGCGTGATGATCTTCCTCACCCACGCCGAATCCTACCGCAGCATCCCGCCCGCAGTCTCGACGTTCGGCTCGATGCGCCTTTGGGGCTTTCTGTCGCCCCTCCTCATCATCGCCGTTCTGGTCACCATCGGCCTCGCCGCGCTCTATCGCCGGACCGCGCTCGGGCGGGAAATGCTGGCGGCGGGCGCGCGTCCGCAGGCGGCCGAACTCTCGGGCGTGCGCGTCGGGCGGATCGTCGTCATCTGCCACGCGCTGACCGGGGCGCTCGCCGCCCTCGCGGCGCTGATGCTCCTCGCGCGCAACGGCGCGGCGATCCCCTCCATGGCCGGGCAGCTCGGGCAGGACTGGCTGCTGCCCGCCTTCCTCGGCCCGGTGCTGGGCGGCACGCTCCTGACCGGTGGGCGGGCCTCGCCGTTGGGAGCCTTCCTCGGCGCGCTGCTCGTCACGGTCCTGACGAGCGGGTTGCTGCTCCTGCAAATCGGCGAGTTCTGGGTGCAGGCGATCCTCGGGCTTCTCCTGCTCGCCGCCGTCCTGATGGATCAGGGGCGGCGGGTTTTCCTGACCAGCCGGAGAATGGCGTGATGGGGGCGCTCTCCCGCCTCGGCCGCGCGGACTGGTTTGGCCCCGCTCTGGTCACTTTGCTCGCGGTCGCCATCTTCGGGGCCTTGCGGCCGGCGTTCCTTTCGCCGCTCAACATTCAGGTGCTCCTGCTGGCGGTGGCGATCAACGCGCTCGTCGCCTATTCGCAGATGATCATCATCGCCATCGGCCAAATGAATCTCTCGGTCGGCGCCATCGGCGGCCTCGCCGCCGTCTCCTTCGCCGGCATGATGGAAGTCTGGGGCCTGCCGCCGCCGCTCGCCGCCCTGCTCGCGCTGCTGATCGGCCTAGCCGCCGGCGTGTTCAACGGCCTGTTCATCGCCGCAACGGGCATTTCCGCCTTCGTCATCACGCTCGCCAGCCTCTCGCTGTTCAAGGGGATCAACCTCGGCGTCACCAAGGCGCAGCCGTTCTACAAAGTGCCCGCGATCGTCAAGGCGGCGGGCGCGACGACGTTCCTCGGCCCGCTGCCCTGGTTGATCATCCCGACCGCCCTCGTCGCCGTCGGCCTCTGGTACATGCTGAACCGCCAGCCGATCGGCCGCTTCATCCTGGCCGTCGGCGGCAACCGCAACGCAGCCGAGCTCTCGGGCATCAGGGTCGGCTTCGTCGTCGTCGTCGCGCACGCTCTCTCGGGGCTCATTGCGGCGCTCGCCGGTCTGCTTCTCGTGGCGCGCCTGCAGATCGGCCAGCCGACCATCGGCGACGACTGGCTCATCCTCTCCTTCGCCGCCCCGATAATCGGCGGCGCGGCGCTGAGCGGCGGCCACGTCGGCGTTGCGGCGACCACCCTCGGCGTCGTCATCGTCGCCATCATCACCCAGGCGCTCGTCTCCTTCAACATTGACCCGTTCCTGGTGCAGGTCGTGCTCGGCGTGCTCATTCTGTGGGCGGTCGGGATCAACCGCCTGCGCGAAGTGCGCCTCGCCGGCACGATGAAAAGGGCGTGACCATGGCGCATCCGGTGTTCGAAGCGCGCGGCGTCAGCAAGGGCTTTCCCGGCGTGAAGGCGCTGCAGGACGTCCGGCTCAGCATGCAGGCCGGTTCGATCCATGCGCTGCTCGGCGAGAACGGCGCTGGCAAGTCGACGCTGATCAAGTTGATCACTGGCGTCCTTAGGCCGGACGCGGGCGAACTCATGCTCGATGGCGCACCAATAATGTTCGCGGGCCCGCGCGGCGCGATCGCGCGCGGCATCGCCGTCGTGCATCAGGAGCGCAATCTCATCCCGCGCTTTTCGATCGGCGAGAACATCTTCCTCGAGCAACTCGCCAAGCGCCCGCTCGGGCATATCGACTACCGCCGCCTCCATGTCGAGGCGCGCCAGTGGCTGGACATGCTCGGCCTAGACGTCGATTCGGCGACGCCGGTCGGGGAGCTCAGCGTCGCCAAAATGCAGCTCGTCGAGATCGCCAAGGCGCTGGCGCTGAAATCGCGCATCCTCCTCCTCGACGAGCCGACCTCCTCGCTCACTCCTTACGAGACCGTGACTTTGTTCAAGCTGCTGCGCCGCCTGCGCGACGACGGCGTCGGCATGCTGTTCGTCAGCCACAAGCTCGAGGAAGTGCAGGAGCTCTGCGATCAGGTGACCGTCCTGCGCGACGGCCGCAACGCCTGCGACAGCCGCCCTCTCGCCGGGCTCGAAAGGCAGGACGTCGTCCGGCTGATGATCGGCCGGAGCGAGCGGATCGCAAACTGGCCCGCGCGGCGCTTCGAAGGCGCCCCGACAGCGCTGTCGCTCGAGAACGTCTCTACCGGCCTCGGCCATCGCGATGTAAACCTAACCGTGCGCCGCGGCGAGATCGTTGGCCTCTACGGCCTCGTCGGAGCCGGACGCACCGAACTCGCCAAATGTGTGATGGGCCTCCATCCGATCACTTTGGGCCGCGTGCTGGTCGACGGCAAGCCCGCGGCCATCCGCTCGGTCGCCGACGCCGTCCATCGCTACGGCGTCGGTTACGTCAGCGAGGACCGCAAGCAGGAGGGGCTCATCCTCATGCATTCGGTGCTGGAGAACGCCGGCATCACCGTCTGGCGGCGCCTCGCGCGGCGCGGGCGCCTCCTCGCCGACGCCGCCATTCGCGCTAAGGTCGGGCCATTCGTGCGCCGGCTCGAGGTGCGCACCCCGAGCCTCGACCAGCTCGTCGGACACCTCTCCGGCGGCAATCAACAAAAGGTCAGCGTCGCCAAATGGCTGGCGGCCGAAGTCGGCGTCCTTATCGTCGATGAGCCGTCGGTCGGCATCGACATCAAGACCAAGGCCTATCTGCACGACCTCTTGCGCGGCCTCTCCGACGCCGGCGCCGCAATTCTGCTCATCACTTCCGACATGCCGGAGATGATCGCACTCGCCGACCGCATTGTGGTGATGAACGACTATCGCCTCGCCGGCGAGATCGTGAACACGCGCGACTATGCGGCGATGAGCCAGGCGATCATGGGCTATATCCACCGCATCGCGGCGTAATGCCCAGACTCTGTGGTCAAAAAGAAGGGCTCCCCTATCGAAAGGTACGACTGAACTCCGGAAGGCTCTTGGCCTTCACCTCGTTCAGGTCCCACTCGACGCCAATGCCCGGCGTCATTGGCGCGACCGCCATGCCGTTCTCGATCCGCAGCGACGACATCGTCAATTCGTCGAGCTGCGGGATATACTCGACATATTTTCCGTTCGGAACCGCACAGGCGAGACTGGCGTGCAGCTCCATCAGGAAGTGGGGCGCGACAGGCATGTCGAACGCCTCGGCGATATGGGCCACCTTGAGCCACGGCGTTATTCCGCCGATGCGCGCGACATCGACCTGCACGATCGTACAAGCGCCCTTGGCCATATATTCGCGGAAATGTCGAATCGAGTATATCGACTCGCCGACCGCGATCGGGGTCGTCGTCGCACGCGAGAGCCGCACATGGCCGTCAAGATCGTCGGCGGGCAGCGGCTCCTCGATCCAGGCGAGATCGAGCTCCGCCAGGCGGCCCGCGCGCCGGATCGCCTCCTCGAGCGTGAAGCCCTGATTGGCGTCGGTCATGATCTCGTAACCGGACCCGAGCGCGGCGCGCACCGCGGCGAGACGGCGATAGTCTTCCGAGACATGCGGCCGGCCGATCTTGATCTTCGAGCCCGCGAACCCCTTTTCGCGGGCCGCGAGAGCGTCCTCAACCAGCGCGCTCTCGTCGATATGGAGCCAGCCGCCCTCAGTCGTATAGAGCGGACGCCGGTCCGCAGCGCCGCCGGCGATGATCCACAGCGGCAATTCTCGCCGCTTCGCGCGCAGGTCCCAGAGCGCGGTGTCGATAGCCGCCAACGCGAGCGACGAGATCGCGCCGATGGTGGTCGCGTGCGTCGCATATTCTAGTTCGCGCCAGATCGCCTCGATGCGCTCGGCCTCCTTGCCAACGAGCCTCGGCGCAAGATGATCCGCCAACAGGCGCATGACCGACGAGCCGCCGGTGCCGATTGTGTAGCTGTAGCCGGTCCCCGCGGCGCCGTCGCTGTCGGTCACGGTCACGATTGGCGTTTCCTGTGACGCGAAGCTCTGGATCGCATCGGTGCGTTTGACTTTCGGCGGAATGTCGACCAGTCGAAGGTCGACCCGTTCAATGCGCGCCATCTCAGCCTCCCGTCGCTGCGATTGACTCCAGGCCTTCGACGGCGAAAAGATGCGCCTTCGCGGGTCGAATCCTACGCTGATCGTCTGACCGGACTCCAGCGGAGTCGTATCGAGCATGCGCGCGATCCCGTGCCTTGGCCAGCGTCCATGTGCGAACGCAACAAAAAGACGGATAAGATGCAATGGATCGGCTGGATCTTGGATATCAAGGCGGGCTGACTGAATTCCGTACTCATTGTAAAACCTCAAACGGCGCCGAAACGAGCAAGGCCGATGGATAACGCCCAACCGACCGTGCTGAGGACAGAAGGGCTGCAGGCGCTACTCGACGCGCTGCGGCGGCAGCGCTATCGCGTCGTGGGCCCGACTGTGCGCGATCACGCAATCGTGTACGACGATATCAGCTCGACCGCCGATCTGCCGCGGGGTTGGACAGACGCGCAGGATGGCGGGCGCTATCGGCTCGCGCGCCGTGACGACGACGCCCTGTTCGGCTATGCGGTCGGCCCACATTCCTGGAAGAAGTTCCTCCATCCGCCGGTCCTGAACCTATGGCGCGCCCAGCGCGACGGGACCGAAGTGCATGTTGTGGCGGAGCCTGATCCCCGAGAGCGCTTCGCGTTTATTGGCGTGCGCTCGTGCGAACTGCACGCCATCGCCATCCAGGACCGGGTCTTCCTCGGCGGTGCGCAGGTCGATCCGCAGTACCGGGCGCGACGCGAGGGCGCCTTCATCGTCGCGGTCAACTGCGGCACGGCCGGCGGCACCTGCTTTTGTACGTCCATGAACGCCGGCCCCAGGGCGACGAGCGGCTTCGATCTCGCGCTGACGGAGATTTTGTGCACCGGAGAGCATCTCTTTCTGCTCGAGGCCGGGACGGACAGGGGGAAAGCGATCCTCGGCGAGCTGCCGCACCGTGGGGCGACGCAGGACGAGGTATTGGCCGCGGAGTCCGTCATCGCTCACACGGCCGCCAGCATGGGCCGGGAGATGCGCTCGGATGACGTCCATGAGCTTCTCCTGCGCAATCTTAAGCATCCGCGTTGGGACGAGGTGGCGGAGCGCTGCCTCACCTGCGGCAACTGCACCATGGTTTGCCCCACTTGCTTCTGCACCTCGGTTGAAGACTCGAGCGACCTGACGGGCGCCGAGACCTCGCGTTCGCGGCGCTGGGATTCCTGCTTCACTATGGATTTCTCCTACATCCACGGCGGCAGCGTGCGCTCGAGCTCGCGCTCGCGCTATCGCCAGTGGATGACTCACAAACTTGCGACCTGGTACGACCAGTTCGGCAGCTCCGGCTGCGTCGGTTGCGGGCGTTGCATCACCTGGTGCCCGGTCGGCATCGACATCACCGAAGAAGTGCGCGCCATTCGAGACAGCGAATCACATTGAGTTGAGGGCGAGGCCATGGAAGGGCTCGAACGCATCGTCACGGAGCACCCCTTCTTCACAGGGCTGGAGGAGGAGTTCTGCACGCTGGTTTGCGGCTGCGCCAAGAACGTGCGCTTTGAGGCCGGCCAGCACTTGTTCCATGAAGGCGAGCCGGCAGATCAATTCTACCTGCTCCGGCACGGGCGCGTAGCGCTCCAGCTGATGGCGCCAGGGCGCGGGGCCGTGACCTTCCAGACCCTTGGACCTGGCGAGATCGTCGGCGTATCGTGGCTGGTCGCGCCCTATCGCCGAACTTACGACGCCAAGGCGCTCGAACTCGTCCGCGCCATCGCGATGGATGCGAACTGCCTGCGCCAGAAGAGCGAGGCCAATCACGATCTCGGCTATGACATGATGAAACGCTTCATGCCTGTGCTGATTCAACGTTTGCAGGCGACCCAGCTTCAGATTCTCGATCTCTATGGCTCCCATGCTTGACACCCCGATCCGCGCCGTGATCGCCGCGAATCCGATGGCGCCCCGGATTGCGCGGGTGCGCCATCGTCGGCGTGACGGGCCCGATGTGTGGACGCTCGATATCGAGCCGGAAGACGCGGAGGCCGGGGCGTTCGCGCCCGGACAGTTCAACATGCTCACCATATTCGGCGTTGGGGAGGCGCCGATCAGCATGAGCGGCGATCCTGCTGATCCTGTGCGCCTCGTCCACACGATCCGTGCTCTTGGGCCGGTCTCGACGGCGCTCGCGCGCTTAGGCCTCGGCGAGCCGGTCGGGCTGCGCGGACCGTTCGGCGCGGGTTGGCCGATGGACGAAGTGGCCGGCCGCGATGTCGTGGTCGTGGCCGGCGGGCTCGGTCTGGCGCCGCTGCGCCCGGCGCTTTACCGCTTGCTTGCCGAGCGCAGGCGTTACGGCAAGATCGCGCTGCTGTACGGCGCGCGCGGTCCGGACGAGATTCTGTTCCGGCGCGAGCTTGAAACTTGGCGGCGGCGGCTCGACATCGACATCGAGGTAACGGTCGATCATTCGATTGGCGACTGGCGCGGCCATGTCGGTGTCGTGACGACGCTGATCCCGCGAGCTGCTTTCGACCCGTTGCATGCGATCGCTCTGGTTTGCGGCCCGGAGATCATGATGCGCTTTGCGATTAGCGCGTTACGTGACGCGGGCCTCGCGGAAGACGCGATTTATATCTCCATGGAGCGCAATATGAAGTGCGCGATCGGATTCTGTGGCCATTGCCAGTTCGGGCCAGTATTCGTCTGCCGAGACGGTCCGGTCTTCCGCCTTGACCGGCTACGCGGCCTGCTGACGCTGAAGGAGATCTAAAGCCCGCTCGGTTTCTAAAAAATTGATGCGATTGGGTGCTGGCGAATATGCTCAGGGGATAAGGCGCGAATAGCTAAACGAGGTGCGTCACCATGAAAATAACGCCGCTTGGATCAATTTCGATCGAATCGTTTTCGGATTTCATCGTTACTCTGACCTGCTGGCCCCTTATCCTTGCGATTGGCGTTGCGCTCGCGTGACTTTCCGCAACTGCATCAAAGGCTCATTGAATGGTCGCCGGGAAGCATAAGCCGCGGCTAGCGGTCTGGAAATTCGCTTCTTGCGACGGCTGCCAGCTCAGCCTCCTGGACTGCGAGGATGAGCTGCTCGCCGTGGCCGACGCAGTGGAGATCGCCTACTTCCCGGAGGCGACGCGCGGAGCGATAAAGGGCCGATACGACGTCTCGTTGGTCGAAGGCTCGATCACCACGGCGCACGATGCTGAGCGCATCACCGAGGTCCGCCGACGGTCGCGCACGCTCGTGACAATCGGCGCCTGCGCTACGGCCGGCGGGATCCAGGCGCTGCGCAACTTCGCCGATGTGCAGGAGTATGTGTCCATCGTCTACGCGCATCCCGAGTACATTCGCACGCTCGCGACCTCGACGCCGATCGCCGATCATGTCCACGTGGATTTCGAGCTTCGCGGCTGCCCGATCAACAAGCGCCAGGCCCTCGAGGTCATCTCGGCCTTCCTCGCCGGCCGCCGGCCGGTCACGCCGCCGCACAGCGTCTGCATCGAGTGCAAGCTCAAGGGCAATGTCTGCGTGATGGTGGCGCACGGTACGCCCTGTCTGGGGCCGGTCACCCATGCCGGCTGTCGCGCGCTGTGCCCGTCCTACGATCGCGGCTGCTATGGCTGCTACGGGCCCAAGGAGACGCCGAATGCACCCTCCCTAAGCCACTGGCTCGGTGAGCTCGGCATGGATGAGGCCACGCTCCAACGCGTCTATCGCTCCTTCAACGCGAATGCCGAACCGTTCCGAGAAGAGAGCGAACGCCATGGGGCGTAAGACCATTAAGGTCGATTATCTCGCCCGCGTCGAGGGCGAAGGCGGGCTCAAAGTGGTGGTGCGCGACGGGAAGGTCGAGACCGCGGAGCTCAGCATCTTCGAACCGCCGCGCTTCTTCGAGGCTTTCCTGCGCGGTCGCGCCTTCACCGAGGCGCCCGATATCGCCGCGCGCATCTGCGGCATCTGTCCGGTCGCCTACCAGATGAGCGCGGTGCACGCGATGGAGAATGCGCTCGGCGTCACGGTCACCGGGCCGCTGCGCGATCTGCGGCGGCTGCTCTACTGCGGCGAATGGATCGAAAGCCACACGCTCCACATCTACATGCTTCATGCGCCCGATTTTCTCGGCTATGCCGGCGTGATTGAGATGGCGCGCGACCACGACAGCGTGGTGCGCCGCGGGCTCGCGCTAAAGAAGGCCGGCAACGAGATCATGACCCTTCTCGGCGGGCGCGAGATCCATCCGATCAACGTGCGTGTCGGCGGGTTCTACCGCGCGCCGCGCAAAGGCGAGCTCGAGCCGCTTGCCGAGCGGCTCAAATGGGCGCGTGACGCGGCGCTTGAGACCGTCCGCTGGACCGCAGGCTTCGAGTTTCCCGAGCGCGAACGCGACTATACGTTCGTGGCGCTGCGGCATGAAGCCGAATACCCGTTCAACGAAGGTCGCATCGTCTCAAACCGAGGCCTCGACATCGCCGCTGTGGAATACGACGAGCATTTCGAGGAAAGCCACGTGGCGCGCTCTACCGCGCTCCACTCGCGCTTCCGGGTCGGCGGTTCGTACTTGGTCGGGCCGCTCGCGCGCTACAACCTCAACTTCGACCGCCTATCGCCGCTTGGGCGGCAGGCCGCACGCGAGGGGGGACTTGGCCCGACTTGCTTGAACCCCTACCGCAGCATCGTGGTTCGCGCGGTCGAGGTGCTCTATGCGTGCGACGAGGCGCTGCGGATCATTGCGGCCTATGACGAACCGGAACAACCCAGTGTCGCGGTCGAACCGCGCGAGGGCACGGGCTTCGCCGCAACTGAAGCGCCCCGTGGCCTGCTCTATCATCGTTATCGGCTGGAAGCGGGCGGCGCTATTGCCGAGGCGCGCATCGTGCCGCCCACATCGCAGAACCAGGCCAGCATCGAAGAGGATCTCGCGAGCTTTATCCGCGGCTTTCTCGAACTGCCCGACGATGAACTCCGCCATCGCTGCGAGCAGACGGTGAGAAACTACGATCCCTGCATCTCCTGCTCTACTCACTTTCTCCGCCTCGAAATGGATCGGGGGTGACGCCGTGCCACGCGCCCGCCTCCGCCAGATCGTCCTCGGCGTCGGCAATCCCAACCGGGGCGACGATGCGGCCGGCCGCTGGGTTGCCCGGCTCTTGCGCGGGCGGCTGCCGGACGACGTGGAGGTTGCCGAACACGACGGCGAAGCGACGTCGCTGCTGGTTCGGTTCGGCGGCGTTGCGGCGGCGTTCCTCGTCGATGCTTGCGCCTCGGGCGCATTGGCCGGGACGGTGCGCCGCTTCGACGTCAGTGCGGCGCCGCTGCCACAGGCCGCATGCGGTCTGTCGACGCACGGCTTCGGCCTGGCCGAGGCGATCGAGTTGGC
The DNA here is from genome assembly GCA_963835955.1 of uncultured Alphaproteobacteria bacterium. Taxonomy (GTDB): domain Bacteria; phylum Pseudomonadota; class Alphaproteobacteria; order Rhizobiales; family Beijerinckiaceae; genus Roseiarcus. The sequence goes on from CAWIHZ010000005.1 coordinate 25,964, forward strand.
CCGCGCGCTCGCCCTGCTGCCGACGCACTGCATTGTTTATGCGGTTGAGGGCGAATCTTTCGAGGTCGGTGCGCAACTTTCCTTGCCGGTATCGGCGGCGGTTGCCGATGTCGCCCGGCGCCTAGCAGCCGAGATCGCCGGCAACGGGGGCGCGGAGGATCAACATGATGCGTGAAGCCTTGCCGACGGCGAGGCTGATGCGCCGCATCGACGAAATTGCGACGGCCGAGCGCCCGCGGCGCGTTATCGGTCAGCACATCAGCGAGACCGCGCGCCGAGCAAATGAGTGTAGACTTCTTCGACTCGGTTATCCCGGCAGCGTGCAGACAAGCGTCGGGATAAGCCCTTAATGGAGCACTCGCCCCTGGTAAAACTGGGTCCTCAGGTGATGTCGGCCCCTGCTTCTTCTCGAGACAGCGAGTCGTCTTCGTCGGGACTAGGATTGTTTCCGGCCGCCCGTCCAGCCCTGCAGAATGTTGATGTAATTGCCGCGCTCGAAAGCTGCCGGCTCGCCGAGCCGCTGGCGACTCATCTTGCCGCGAATTTCGCCGATCGCCGCCACGCCGCGTGCGTCGAGCCAGTCAGTCAGGTCGCCCAGGAGGGCGCGCATGTGGCCGATCCCGTGGCGCAGCAGCGCCGAAGTCGTCATCACAACCTCTGCGCCCACCAGCAGGTATTTGATCGCCTGTTCCCCGCTCTCCACGCCGGTCGCCGCGGCGAGCGCGCCGCGCACTTGTCCAGCGAGCACGCCGATCCACAACAACGGCAGCCGAATTTCAGCCGGCGTGCTAAGGTCAAGGTCGCGGCGGAGCCGCATCGCGAGAAGATCAATGTCGGGTTGATAGAAGCGATTGAACAGCACGAAGCCGTTCGCCCCGGCCCGGTCAAGTCGCCGCACCAAGTCGCCGACCGCGCTGAAATGTGGGCTCAGCTTGACCGCGACAGGCAGCGTCACCACCTCTTGCACGGCTCGCAGCACATCGATGTGGCGCTGCTCGACGGCGCGCCCGTCTAGTGCAGCGTCCACCGGCACGAAGAAGCTGTTGAGTTCGAGCGCGCTCGCCCCTGCCTGCTGGATCAGCCTCGCGTAATCCGTCCAGCCGGCGCTTGTACTGCCGTTCAGGCTGGCTATGACCGGAATTTCAAGCGCTGCGCGCGCACGGCGGATCAATTCGAGATAGCGGTTTGGCCCGAAGGCGAAGCTGGCGCTCGGCGGGAAATAGGACAACGCCTCGGGAAAACTGTCCGTCCCGGCGTCGGTGAGCCTCTCGAACTCGGCCGCCTCGCTCGCGATCTGCTCCTCGAAAATTGACGGCAGAACAATCGCCGCGGCGCCGGCGTCTTCGAGCCGACGCAGGTTGTCGAATTCGCCCGTTAACGGGGATGATGAGGCGATCAGCGGATGCCTTAGGCTCAGGCCCAAATAGGATGTCGTGAGATCCATCGTAAGCGTCCCGATCAGGTCTGCACCGGCTCGGGCTTCAGGAAGCGCTTCGGCTCCCACCCCGCCATTTCTTCATAGAGTCGGTATTTCTCCTCGATCCCGGCCTGGGCGGCTGTGAGCAACTGCTCAGCCTCGACCGGGCGGGTCCGCGCCAACGAACTGTAGCGGATTTCGTTGTAGGCATATTCGCGAAATCGCAGGGTAGGGCGCGGCGAATCGAGGCGGAACGGGTTTTCTCCGACAGAGCGCATCGCCGGATCGTAGCGAAACAGCGGCCAGTAGCCGCTCGCCACCGCCAAGTCCTGTTGGCGCATGCCGAACTGCATGTCGATGCCGTGCGCGATGCAGTGGCTATATGCGAGGATCAGGGACGGGCCGGGATAGATCTCCGCCTCGCGGAACGCCAGCAACGTTTGCTGCGGGTTGGCGCCCATGGCGACCTGGGCGACGTAGACGTTGCCGTAGGCGATCGCCTGCAGCGCCAAGTCCTTACGTGCGACGCGCTTGCCGGCGGCGGCGAATTTCGCGACCGCGCCCAAAGGGGTGGCCTTCGACGCCTGGCCGCCGGTGTTGGAATAGACCTCGGTGTCCAGCACCAGAATATTGACGTCGCGCGAAGCCGCCAACACGTGGTCCAGCCCGCCGTAGCCGATGTCATAGGCCCAGCCGTCGCCGCCGACGATCCAGATGCTGCGCCGCACCAAATGATCGACCACCGACAAAAGGTCCTTCGCTTCGGATTCGTCGCCCAAAGCTTGCAGGCGCTCAATCAACGTGGCCACGCGCGCGCGCTGCGCGCGGATTTCGAACTCATGGTGTTGCGGCGCGGCGAGGATCGCCTCGACCAGTTCCGCCCCGAGCTTCGGGGCCAAGTCCCGCGCCAGCGTCGTCGCCAGTTCCAGATGCTTGTCGGCGGCCAAGCGAAAGCCGAGGCCGAATTCGGCGTTGTCTTCGAACAACGAGTTCGACCAGGCAGGTCCGCGGCCTTCCTGGTTCTTCGACCATGGCGTTACTGGCAGATTGCCGCCATAAATCGACGAGCATCCGGTGGCGTTGGCCACCATCATGCGGTCGCCGAACAGCTGCGACAGCAGCTTCAGATACGGGGTCTCGCCACAGCCGCCGCAGGCCCCGGAAAACTCGAACAGCGGCTCCAAATATTGCACGCCACGGACATTGGCGAAATCGACACGCGCACGATCATTGACCGGCAAACCTTGAAAGAACTCAAGGTTGAGCTTTTCCGCCGCCAGCAACGGCAGTTTGTCGCGCAAGTTGATCGCTTTCATGCCGGATTCGAGCGGACTCAACGCCGGGCAGGCCTCAGTGCACAGCCCGCACCCGGTGCAGTCCTCGACCCAGAATTGCAGCGTGAAGCGCACATCGGGGAAGCCGCGCGCATTGATTGGTGCGGATTTGAATTCGTCAGGCGCCCCGGCCAGCTGGGCCGCGTCGTAATATTTGGCGCGGATCACTGAATGCGGACAGACGAAACTGCACTGCCCGCATTGCACGCAGAGGTCAGGTTCCCAGACGGGAACCTGTTCGGCGATGTTGCGCTTCTCCCAGGCGGCGGTGCCAGACGGGAAAGTGCCGTCGACCGGCATTTGGCTGACCGGGATCGCGTCGCCCAGCCCCTCCATCATTCTTGCCGTGACCTCGCGGACAAATTTGGGCGCGTGCGCTGGCACGATCGGGGGGCGCTCGGAGCGACTGGTGGCCTCCGGCGGCAGACGCACCTCGAAGAGCTGCGCCATTGTGTCGTCGACAGCCTTGAAATTGCGGCGCACCACATCCCCACCGCGGCGGCCATAGGTCTTGCGAATCGACGCCTTGATGTGGCTGATCGCCTCGTCCTGCGGCAACACTCCTGAGATGGCGAAGAAACAGGTCTGCAGCACGGTGTTGGTCCGCCCGCGCAGCCCCACGTCCTGAGCCACCTTAGAGGCGTCGATGACGAAGAAGCGCAGCTTCAGCGCGATCATGCGCTTCTGCATGGCGTGCGGCAGGCGATCCCACACCGCTTCGGGACCGTAGGGACTGTTCAGCAGGAATGTCGCGCCCGGCGCCGCTAATCGCAGCACGTCGATTCGTTCGACGAAATCGAACTTGTGGCAGGCGACGAAGTTGGCGCGCTGAATGAGGTACGGCGCGTGGATGGGCCGCGGGCCGAACCGCAAATGCGAAACGGTCTGAGCGCCCGATTTGTGCGAATCGTAAACAAAATAGCCCTGAGCGTAGAGTGCGGCGTCCTCCGCGATGATCTTCACGCTGTTCTTGTTCGCGCCCACCGTGCCATCGGCGCCCAGGCCGTAGAACACCGCCTGCACCACGTCCGGCGGGTCAATGTGGAACGTTGGATCGACCGGCAGACTGGTATTGCCAATGTCGTCGGTGATGCCGACAGTAAAGCTCCTTCTCGGATCCGACTTCTCCAGTTCGTCGAAAACCGCTTTGACCATTGCCGGGCTGAAGTCTTTCGACGACAGCCCGTAGCGTCCGCCGATCACGAGCGGCATCGACGGGCGTTCGCCACGCGCCACGGCCGTGGCGAGCGTCGCCACTACGTCGAGGTAGAGCGGCTCGCCGGCAGCGCCAGGCTCTTTTGTCCGGTCGAGCACCGCGACGGCGCGAACGGTCGGCGGCAGCACGCCTGCGAAAGCCTCGGCGGCGAACGGACGATAAAGCCTCACCTGCAGCACGCCGACTTTCTCGCCCCGCGCGCATAGCGCCGCCGCGGTCTCCCGGGCCGTCTCTGCGCCCGAACCCATCAACACGATCGCCCGTTCGGCGTCCACCGGCCCGTGGTAGTCGAATAGATGATACTGGCGTCCGGTGAGGCTTGCGAAGCGGTCCATCGCCCGCTGGACGATGGCGGGCGTGCGCGCGTAAAACGGATTGACCGTCTCGCGCGCCTGGAAGAACGTGTCGGGGTTCTGTGCGGTGCCGCGCACGAAGGGATGCTCCGGGTCTAGCGCGCGGGAGCGGTGCGCGCGCACCAAATCCTCGTCGATCATCGCCCGGATCTGCGCGTCGCTTAGCAGCGCGAGCGTGTTTATTTCGTGCGAAGTGCGGAACCCGTCGAAGAAGTGCAGGAACGGCACCCGCGAGGCCAATGTGGCGGCCTGCGCAACCGTCGCCATATCGTGCGCCTCCTGCACCGAAGCCGAGGCTAGCAGCGCGAAACCGGTCGGCCTACTCGCCATAACGTCGGAATGATCGCCGAAGATCGACAACGCCTGCGTGCCCACCGAACGTGCTGCGACGTGGAACACCGTCGCGGTCAGTTCGCCGGCGATCTTGAACATGTTGGGCAGCATCAGCATCAGGCCCTGCGAGGCGGTGAAGGTCGTCGTCAGCGCGCCCGATTGCAGCGCGCCATGCACCGCGCCGGCGGCGCCGCCCTCGCTCTGCATTTCCTGGACCACCGGCTGGTTGCCCCAGATGGTGGGCACGCCCGCCGCCGCCCATTCATCTGCCAATTCAGCCATCGTAGAGGATGGGGTGATCGGGTAAATCGCAATCACCTCGTTGACCCGGTACGCGGCGTGCGCGGCGGCGGTATTGCCGTCCATGGTCGCGGTATGCTGGTCCACCGTCCGCCCCTTTCACGTCGCGGCTGGTTCCGCGACCATCTCGATCGCGTGGCATGGGCATTGCTCGAAACAGACCGCGCAGCCGGTGCATTTCGCGTAATCGAACCGATAGCGCTTGCCAGGACCCAGCTTGACGATCGCTGCCTCCGGGCAGGCAGCGAAGCAGTTGTCGCATTCAAAGCAATTGCCGCAACTCAGGCACCGCTGCGCCTCGCGCCGCGCCTTCGGCTCGGTCAGGCCGGCCAGGACCTCGGCGAAGCCGGCGGTGCGGTCCCTCGGCGGCAATTCACGCTGGGGCGTCGGGTCTGCGTCACTGAACACCGGCAGGTTCAGCATCGCGAAGTCGACCAGCGGCGGAGCGGGGTCTTGCCGGTGGCGGAATCCGCGCAACCAGGCGTCGATATTGCGCGCGGCCAGCTTGCCGTGGCCGACGGCCACCGTGACCGTACGCTCGCTTGGCACCATGTCGCCCCCGGCGAAGATGCCGGCGGCGCCGGTCATCATGTCGGGCCCCACAATCACCGTGCCGTCATCCTTGAACGCGATGTCCGGCGTCGCGCGCAGGAACCCGCTGTCAGCGTCCTGGCCGAGCGCGAGCACCACTGCGTCCGCCTGCAAGGTCTCGAACTGGCCGGTGGGGCGCGGGAAGCCGTCCGGGCCGAGTTCCATCACCTCCACGGTCAGCGAGGTTTCGGCGATGTCCTTGATGGTGGTCAGCCACCTGATTTTCACCCCTTCGGACAGCGCCTCGTCGGCCTCGAATTCGTGCGCGCGCATATGAGCGCGGTCGCGGCGGTAGACGATCAGCGCTTGTTCCGCGCCCAGTCTGCGCGCGGTGCGCGCCGCGTCCATGGCGGTATTGCCGCCGCCATAGACCACCACACGGCGGCCAAGCAACGGCTTTTTCCCGACCCCGACCTCGCGCAGCAGGCTGACCGCGTCCAGCACCCGCGCCGCGTCACGAGCTGGGATTTCGATATGGCGAGAGACATGCGCGCCGATCGCGACGAAAACGGCGTCGAATCCGCCATCTTGCTTTTCGGCGAGCAAATTGGTCACCTTGTGGTTCAGTACGATGCGAACGCCCATCGACTCGATGCGCGCGATTTCGTGCATCAGGCCGGCGCGCGGCAGCCGATAAGCGGGAATGCCAAAGTGCAACATGCCGCCCGGCAATGGCCCCGCCTCATGGATCTCGACCGAGTGGCCGAGCCGGATCAAATGGTAGGCGGCTGACAGCCCGCTGGGGCCCGCGCCCACGATAAGAACGCGCTTGCCGCTGGCCGGCGTCTCGATCGTCGGCATCCAGTTTTCGCTCGAGGCCAAATCGCCCAGAAATCGTTCCACCGCGTGAATGCTGACCGGCGCATCGAGTTCTCCTCGGTTGCAAGACGTCTCGCATGGATGGTAGCAGACCCGCCCGTGCACCGCGGGCAACGGGTTGTCGCGCGTCAGCATGTCCCAGGCTTGGCGGTACTTTCCCGCTTGCGCCAGATCGAGCCACGCCTGGACGTTCTCGCCCGCCGGACAGGCGTGATTGCAGGGCGCCAACAAGTCAACATAGATGGGCCGACGTACGCGGACCGGGCCGGCGCCCATGACGCGGGTCAGGTCCGGGAGCAGAGTCATGTCGTTGGGCTTGCGCGTCATCGGGACCTCCTTCCCCGCGTTCCGTTTTGTCGGCCACAGCGAGGCTATCCCTCCCGCCCGTGCATCGCGCCGCCTGACGCGCGCCGAGCTACGCACCGACCGCCGGCTGACGCGCCGCGAAAAGCCGCTGTGCTGTCGGTCGTTTCGGCGCCTTGACACCGAACCAATAATCTAAGAGATCGCCAGTTACAACGCTTGGGAGGAACAGGACATGGCGCAAGCCGGGGTCCTGCAATTTGAGAATGTCGTCAAGGCGTTCGGCGGCACCCAGGCGCTCCGGGGGGTGAGTTTCGCGGTCAACCGCGGAGAGGTCGTAGCGCTGCTCGGCGAGAACGGCGCCGGCAAATCGACCCTGATCAAGATTTTAGGCGGGATCGTCGCGGCCGACCGCGGCGCAATTTCGATCGGCGGCGAGCCTTATCGTCACCGCGCGGATGCAGACCAGCGCATCGCCTTTGTGCATCAGGATCTTGGCCTGGTCGAATGGATGACGGTTGCCGAGAACATGGCGCTCGCCCAGGGGTTTCCGCGCCGCAGATGGTCCGGAGCGTTTGGGCTAATCGATTGGCCGCGCGCCGAGAAACGCGCCAAGGAGGCGCTTGCCTTGGTCGGCGGCCAGATTGACCCGAGCCGCCGGGTCCGAAGCCTTAGTCGCACCGAGAAATCACTGGTGGCGATCGCCCGCGCATTGATCGTCGATTGCGATTTCCTGGTGCTCGATGAACCGACCGCCAGTTTGCCGGCCGACGAGGTCGAGCGGCTGTTCGATGCGGTGCGTCGGCTCAAGAGCCGCGGCGTCGGCATGATCTACGTCTCCCATCGGCTCGACGAGGTTTTCCGCATCGCCGACCGGGTCTTGGTGATGCGCGACGGGCGACTCGTCGGCGAGAAACCGGTGAAAGAGACCAGCGCGGAGGAGCTTGTCGGGCTCATCGTCGGCCGCTCGACATTCGAACTATTCCGCAAGGCCGAATATGCTGCTGGGCCGACCCGGGTGGTCGTGCGCGGCTTGGCGACGCCGGCCGCGGGACCGGTCGATTTCGACATTCGCGAGGGCGAGTTGCTCGCCCTTGTCGGGTTGCGGGGCGCAGGCCAGGAGGAGATCGGTCGCGCACTGTTCGGTGCTATTCCGCATACAGGCTCGGTCCTTATCGACAACGAGCGGCCGGACCTCTCTTCGCCGCGCGCCGCGGTGCGCGCGAACATCGGCCTGGTCGCGCGCGATCGGGCGGAGGAATCCATCGCCTCCGCGCTCTGCGTGCGCGAGAACGCATTTCTCAATCCCAGCGCCTCGGGACGCGGCCTGTTCTCCCGCCTGTCGCCCCGCGCGGAAGCGCGCGACGCGATCACGCTTGGCGCGTCGGTCGGCCTTCGCCCCAATGACCCCGATTTGCCGATCGAAGGCCTGTCGGGTGGGGAATCAGCAGAAGGTCGTCGTCGGACGCTGGCTCGCGACGGGCCGACGCCTGCTCGTTGCCGAGGACCCGACGGCTGGCGTCGACGTCGGCGCGAAGGCCGAAATCTACCGCCTGATCGAGCGCGCGCTCCAGTCGAAGGCTGCGGCGGTGGTGGTGTCGACCGATTTCGAGGAGGTCGCCCATATCTGCCATCGCGCACTGGTCTTCAATCGCGGCCGAATCATTGCCGAGCTGACGGGCGCGTCGCTCACTACCGAGTTGGTGATCACTGCCGCCTCGGCCTCCGAAGCGGCCTGACGGGCAGAGCGGGGAAGAGCAAATGGCGACGAACTCAATCCGCTCCGACGCTTTGGAGCCAACTCGCGCCGAGCTCGAGAACGTCTCCTTCGCCAGGCGCCTGACCCGGCTTCTGCCGGTCTATGGCCTGCTGATTCTCACGATCATTCTGATCGCGTTGTTCTCAATCATTCTGCCCGACACGTTTCCGACCATGCTCGATCTGCGCTCGATCATTGCCGATAAGGCGATCATTGCGCTTTTGTCGCTGGCTGCGATGATCCCGATGGCGTCGGGGAAGATCGACCTGACGGTCGGGTACGGCATCGTCATCTGGCATATCCTCGCCATCAGCCTGCAAACCATGTTCGGCCTGCCTTGGCCGCTCGCGGTGGCGGTCGTGCTGGCCCTCGGGGCCGTTGTCGGATTGATCAACGGCCTTCTCGTCGAGGTCGCCTATATCAACTCTTTCATTGCGACCCTGGGCACCGGCACCGCGCTCTACGCCATTGCGCTCTGGCATACCGGCGGGCGTCAGGTTTTGGGATATCTGCCGCGCGGCTTTCTCGCGCTGAACGGCACGATGATTTTCGGCCTGCCGATAACCGGCTTCTACGTGCTCGGTCTGGCGGTGATCCTGTGGTTCGTTCTCGAACATTTGCCGATCGGCCGCTATCTCTACGCCATTGGCGCCAATCCAAGGGCGGCGGCGCTCAATGGCATTCCGGTCCGCCGGTACACGGTCGCCGCCTTTGTTGCGTCGGGGCTGCTGACCGCGGTCGCCGGCGTGCTGCTGGCCTCGAAGCTCAGGATCGGTCAGGCCAGCGTGGGCCTCGAATATCTGCTCCCAGCGCTCGTCGGCGCCTTTCTCGGGTCGACCACGATCAAGCCTGGCCGCGTCAATGTCTGGGGCACGATCATCGGCGTCGCCATTCTCGCGGTCGGCATCGCAGGCATTCAGCAGTTTGGCGGTTCGTTCTGGGTTGAGCCGATGTTCAACAGCATCACCCTGCTCGTCGCCATCGGCATCGCCGGCTACGCCCAGCGCCGCCGCGCCGCCGCCGAACACCAAGTCAACAAGAAGACCGCCGCCTGACGCGGCCGTCGCAACCCGGAGGAAAGTCCATGGGCAAAAGATTATCTCTGATGATGGTGGCGAGCGTGCTGACGTTTGCCCTCGTCAGCGGCGCGGCGCGCGCCGACTCGCTTGTCGACGAAGCAAAGGCGGTAGTGGCCAAAGCGACCGGCCGGGCCGACAAATGGGACGGCCCTACCACTGGGCCGAAAGCCGCCGCCAAGAAGACGATCGTCTATGTCGCCGGCGACATGCGCAACGGAGGCATCCTCGGCGTCGCGCACGGCGTCAAGGAGGCGGCCGACGTGATCGGCTGGACCTATCGAGAGATCGATGGCCAGGGCACGGTTTCCGGTCAGGCGGCGGCCCTGAGCCAAGCGATCGCGTTGAAGCCGGATGCAATCATCGTCGGCGGCAGCGACGCCGTGCAGCAGAAGGCGGGTCTGGAGGACGCCGCCAAACAGGGAATAACCATCGTCGGCTGGCACGCCGGGCCGAAGCCTGGCCCGATGGACGGCGCGCCGGTCTTCGCCAATGTCACCACCGACGCGATGGAGGTGGCCAAGGTCGCGGCGATGAAGGCGATCGCCGACTCCAACGGAACGGCTGGCGTCGTCGTTTTCGCCGATTCCGCCTACGCAATCGCGATCGCCAAGGGCCGGGCGATGGAGGCTCAAATCAAGAAATGCGGCGGCTGCAAGGTGCTGGCCTTTGAAGACACGCCGCTCGCCGACACGGCCAATCGCGTGCCCCAGCTCACGACGACCCTGCTCCAGAAATTCGGAGCCAAATGGACTCATTCGCTCGCGATCAACGACCTTTACTATGACTCGATGGGCCCGTCGTTGCAGGTGGCGGGACTGAAGGGAGACGGCGATCCCCAGAACATTTCGGCCGGCGACGGCTCGGAATCCGCCTACCAGCGCATCCGCAACAAGGACTACCAGTCAGCGACAGTGCCCGAACCGCTCAACATGCAGGGCTGGCAGCTCGTCGACGAGCTCAATCGCGCATTCGCCCATGAGAAATGGTCGGGCTACGTGCCGGGCGTCCATCTGGTGACGGCGGCCAATATCGCCTATGACGGCGGCCCAAAAAATGTCTTTGATCCGGATAACGGCTACCGGAACGAATACAAGAAGATTTGGGGCGTCAAATAAGGTCGCGCGACGGCGGTCCCTGTGGCCGCCGGCGTCGTCTTCCACCGGTGGGGTTCGCGCTCCGAGGAGCCTGCGCATGACGCTCCTCGATCCTATCGCGGTCGACCTGGCCCCGCCGCGGAGTGACAATTCCGGATGCGCGGACACTTCGCGCTCGTTAAGTGGCGGCACGACAAGCCCGCGTGAGACTGCCAATGTGGCCGGAGAAATCCCATTACGCGGTTGGAATTGCGGGACGCGTCGTTGCAAGCTTCCAGACTGTTGCAGGCAAACAGTAATTGCAGAGCGCTAGGTGGAACATCCTTTCGTAGCGTCGGCGCTGCTTGATAGTCGCGCCCTCCTTGCCGGCGGCTTCCATTTCGCCATAGCCGGGACCGTTACAGCCCACGTGTTGTTGACCAAGCGCGATGTGCCGGCGGCAATCGGATGGATCGGGATAGCATGGCTGGCTCCTGTTCTTGGAGCGCTCCTCTATGTCGGATTCGGCATCAACCGGGTGAAGCGCCGTGCGCGTCGGCTGAAGGGATCAGCTCGGAATATTGTCCCTCTCTTCACGGGCGACATTTCGTCGGATGATCCGTTTGAGCGCCTGAAGGCCGCCATCGGGAATATCACCGGCCAGGAGATGACGACAGGCAAAGTGGCCGCAGTCCTCGAATGTGGCGATCAGGCTTACCCACAAATGCTCGCCGCAATCGAGAGCGCCAAATTTCACATTCGGCTCTCCACCTACATCTTCCGCACCGACGACGTCGGCCTGCAATTTATCGACGCGCTGGCCAGAGCCCGTCGCAGAGGGGTGAGAACCCGCGTTCTGATTGATGGTTTTGGCGGCGGATTCGTGCGCTCCTCCGCCTACCGTGAGTTGCGCAGGCAAGGCGTTTCCGTATCCCGCTTCCTGCATTCGACGCTGCCTTGGAAGATGCCGTTCCTGGATCTGCGATTGCATAAGAAAAGTCTGGTCGTGGATGGGGAGAACGCATTCGTCGGCGGGTTGAACATTGGCGCCGAGAACCTCATTGCGAATCGGCCGAAAGCGCCGGTCCGGGACACCCATTTTCAACTCGAGGGGGCGATCGTCCGGCAGATCGAACAAGAGTTCGACGACGACTGGTCATTTGCGACCGGCGAAGAGGCGATTGGGTCGGGCTCGTCGCGTCAGGAGCCGGCGATCGGCGGGTCGGCGGCGCGCACGATTGTCGCCGGTCCCGATCAAGAGTTCGATCAGCTGGTTTTCGTACTATTGTCCGCGATCAACCTGGCTCGACATTCGATCAGGGTCGCCACGCCGTATTTCTTGCCCGACGAGCGACTCGTGACAGCGCTCCAGTTGGCCGCTTTGCGCGGCGTGCAAGTGCATATTGTTTTGCCCGCGCACAATAACCATCGCCTGGTCGCCTGGGCCGCCCAGACCCATATTTGGCCCATGTTGCAGTCAGGGTGTCATCTCTGGCGCGGTGCGCCGCCGTTCGATCATTCAAAATTAATGACGATTGATGCAAGTTGGAGTCTCATTGGCAGCGCGAACTGGGACATGCGAAGCCTTCGCCTGAATTTCGAACTGAACGTCGAGATTTACGATACAGATCTAGCCGGGAAGCTCGACGGAATCATCGACGCCCGCCGCGTTCAGCCGATCACTTTGGAGGAAATCGACCAGCGCCCGCTCCCAGTGAAGCTGCGGGATGCGGTGGCGAGGCTCTCGATGCCCTATATATAAAAGCCAAGTGAAGTGAGGTGTCCCTTGAAGGTCGCATCGTACAATATCCACAAATGCCGGGGCATGGACGGTATTACCCGGCCCGATCGCATAATCGGGGTGATTCGCGAACTGGGAGCCGACGTCATTGCGCTCCAGGAGGTCGATCGTCGCTTCGGCGGCCGCGGCGGGCTCCTCGATCCGTTGGCCATCGAGCATGAGACCGGAATGCGCCTTCTGGTGCAATCGGACGTTTCTCACCGCCACGGCTGGCACGGCAACGCGCTGCTCGTCCGCGGAGAACCGATAGTCTATAGCCGATCACGCCTCAAGCTGCCGGGACGTGAGCCTCGCGGAGCGATTGTCGCGCAATTGGATCTCGGCGACGGGGAGTTTCGGGTCATCGCCGCCCACCTTGGTTTGCTTCGTCTTTCAAGAGTGGATCAGGTCAGCGCCCTCCTGACCGCTTTCCGGGATCTGCCTCCGATGCCCACCATCTTGCTCGGAGATTTCAACGAATGGCGGCGGCGCGGGCGCTCTGCGCTGCGCGGGCTTGAGCCGACGTTCGGCTACGCGCCGTCAATTCTCAGCTTTCCTTCCCGCCGGCCCATTTTCGCGCTTGACCGGATTCTCGGTTGGCCAGACGGCCTGATTACGGAGCTTGCAGTCCACGACACCCCGCTAGCGCGGCGATCGTCCGATCATCTTCCCCTGACAGCCAAAGTGAATTTGATCTCGGCGACGCCAGCGGCGCAAATTGCGGCCTGAAACAGCCTGAAGCCGGCGTTGCGCGAGGGAGGGCTTCGAAAATCAGGGGGAAGCCAGCGAAAGCAAAAGTGGAAGCAAAGGAAAATAAAAGAGAAGCCAGCGAAAGGAAAAGGGAAGAAAACGAAAGCTTTTTCTTTCCGCGAATCGGGAATTTTCAAGGGCTTATGCGCGAATCCAAATTAGAATTTCTTCTCGCGCCCCTGGCGCCCCCTTGACCTCCCTCCTCCGTCTTTTCGTCCTCCCGAGGCCTCCGACCCGTTCTTTTAAGTCGCCGCTAGGGGGCTGGCGCCATGTGGCGCCGATTCGTCGACCGCGCGGCCCTCGCGAGCCCTATGAGCTGAGCTTAAGCCCCCGGATCACCCCTTAAAACTTAAAAGACGGGAACTGACGACCGGGAGCCGGACTGGGCTTTTTTTTAAGACGTCCCGGCATGGGCGTCCGCTCGGAACCGATTCCGGTCTCGAATCCGAGCAAACGAGGCGCCAGCCCCGAACCATGCCGATTGCTTAAGAACTTATGCCCCTCGCCGTTTTGAAGTGTGTCAACTCGCCCGCATGAAAGCTAAAAGCGGCCGCCGCCCTCGGCGCGACAGGCGCGCCTCGATCCAGCGACGAGGAAAACCATAACACGCTTTCTGGTTTTCTCAAAGAACTTTTCGAGAAAAACAAAAGGGCGGCGCGCCAACCGCCCAAGCCGCCGCTCGCTCTGCCCGGATCGTTCGCGATCACGGCCAAACAGGGCGCCGACACGATCATCCATCTCGCCGCCTCCCCGGAGGTCGAGGGCGCAACCGGCGCCTAGTTCGTCAAGCGCAAGATCGCAAAGCCTTCCGCCGCCGCGTGCGACGAGTTGGCGGCTAAGCGGCTGTGGGAGGCGAGCGAAAAGCTCGCGCGAATGTGACGTTATCAGTTCAACCTCTTCGCGACCCCCCGCAACCGGCGTCGGACAAGCTTCCCGGTCGCGATCCGCGCGCTTGCTACTTCGACGACACGCTCCGCAAGGTCCAAAAGTCGGTCGCGAGGTCCGGATTGATCAGATATTCGTAGGGCATCAAAAAATAGCCCGCGATGCCCCATTTGGGCCCCCAGGAGTTGCGGACGATGAAGCGGCGCTGCTTGTCGTCATAGCCGACCGCCATGACGCAATGACCGCCGAGCACCTGCTCGCCCGGCGCCGGCATCGGGACGATTCCCGTTTTGGCGACTTTGGCGCTTTCGAAGCTTTCGTAGACCGTGAAGCCGAAGACGAACGGGTAACCGTCGGCCAGGCAACCCTGCATATTCGTCAGATTGTGCGTTACCCGGGAATACGACGTCACAACGTCCTTCAGCGCGTCCCGGTAGGCATTGGTCGGCGGCTTTTCGGTGAACTTGGAAATGTCATAGGGCCAATCGGTCTCCGGCGGCGCGCCAAGCTTGGCGACGGACTTCACCCCGTCGCGAATCTGCGCGCCCGAGTCCTGGCTGACGGAGCCCTCGATGACGCGCTCGTTGTAATAGATGAACAGGCGTGAAGGTGTGAATTCCTTGACGCCCTGCTTGCGCTGATCGAATTCGATCGCCGCTCCGATCCCATTGGCGGTGCAACTTCCGAGCTGACCCTGATCGTATACAGGCGGGCATTTGGGGCGCAGGTCGACCGACGGAGGCAGTCCGCGCTTCAGGCTCATCAGCGGCGCAGCGTAGAGATGGTCGCGCGTGTCAGGCAAATCGCGCACCCAACCATAGCCGCCGTGGCTGGAGGGTCTTCTAACCGCCAACACAGCGAGCGGATCGTGCCCGCTACCAGGCCGATGCCCCTTGGCTTTCGATTTCTCCGCCATCGTCGTCCTCCCTGCTCAAGTGCCACAAGCGGCGCTTGCCGCCGCACAAACGGCGATCAGACCCACAGCCGCGGCCCCGATATCGTTATTGGGCTCGCACGGCCCAAGGCGTTCGGCGTTATGGATCGAGTTCCAGCCGCCCCGCAGCCGTTCGGCCGTGACGGGGTCTTCGACGGACGTCGCACGATCCTCAAATGCGTCGCAACAAGACCATCATCGAGAACGAGACCCGCCTCGAAGGCGCGTCGCCCAGGAAATTTTGCAAGGTAGTCAAGGACCGGGCCTCCGACCTCCAAATGTCTGGACGTCGCCATCTTACCTGAACTGTCGACGACTTTCGATATCGTCATAAGGCGACCTTACGTTGTTTCAAGTCAATTTGAGAGAAGTCAGGTTTGAAACAATACGGTCCTGCGAAACTAATTATTCAAACAAGGCGTATAAAAGGCACCAGATATACTCCATATCACGACATGGGCCCCGTCGCAAGCCGTCAATGTCCAAATGGAGGGCGCTCGACCGATAGAACACTTCGACGAATCCGAGAATGCCGCGCGGGGTAGCGACGCGCAATCGCCAAATGAGGGGCGGGACGATGTCGCGAGCGGTTTTCAGAGCGCGAGTCTCGACCGAAACTTGCGGCTTAAGGCGCTGCGGCCGGTTGCCGACGGCGTCAGCGACAGCAGCGCGTTTCTACAGTTGCCCGACGCCCGCTTACGGGCCTTTCCGTGACGCCGAACCTTGCCAAACCGGCCGAGAAATTTGTCGATTCCGGAGGGTTAGCTTCGCGACGAACGCGTACGCCGCAGCGCTGTGGACACCCATCGGTAGGCCGCCGGCGATGTTCCCGGCCTCGGGCGCGTTGATCCATTCTGCGCGGCCCTCAAAGAGGCCCGAGCGCGCGATCGCCGATCATCGCCTCGCCTTCCCCTTAGGCTTCGACGCGCCGCGCCGCCACGCCATTTCCAGCGCGGCGCGCAACTCCGGTTCGCTGAGCGCGGCGAGGGTCACGCGCGTCCAGCCCTGTCGGCCCCAGGCGTTGTCAATCGGGGCGAAGGCGTCCGGCGCGACCGCGCATTTGAGAGCCTGTTCGTCGGGCGCGAATTTGAAGTTTGCGCTCAATGCGTCGGGGGCGAGCGTCGCGAACGTGACTCGAGCCTTAGAGGCGCATCGAACGAAGTGCTTATATTCCGCGACGCCCGCGCGCGACAGGGCGATCCGGCGGAAATCGGCGGCGTTGGTCATTGACGGCGTCACAAACAGCATAATTTCCCTCGGCGCCGGGCCCGCGTGCCGGGCGCCTGATCTGCTGAGTCTTTATGCGCCAAACGTCAAGCCTCGCTGGAGCCTTGTGCCGGTCATTTTAGTGGTCGCGATCACGCCTCCGGCCGCCTGGCGCATTGATCTTCTGACTTAAAACTGGTCGATGCACGGATCGCCGAAAACCTCGTAAATAACAGCCATCCATTAGGCGCTAGAGCGCAGGATTCCACCAATCCCGGGGAAAAGTCCGGACCGCAAGCATACGGTTTTGCCTCTGTTGGTTACTCCGCCCGGCGAAATGTTTTCGCGGGACTGCTCCGAATTTCCGAAACACTGTCGCCGACAGCAGAGCAACCAACGATTTCGTCCGACCCGAAAACGTCTGCGCAGCGCGTCCGACGCAGCGCGAGCATCCAGCCTCTGGATGCCGAGTTGATTTTTCAGGACTACGGATCGGCCTCAACGTCCTCGGTGACATCGCGAGCTTTGAGACACGAGCGTTTGGGCGCGAATCCCCCTTTGAAGTGTTATTATGATCATTCGCTTTGATTGATCGGTCTGCGATATACAGAGGATCCTCAACGGGAACGCTGTAGTTAATGTTGCTTCTCATCGTTGGCGGGATCTCGAAGTATCCGGAATAATTCGAAGCCTGAGCAAATCGAATACGGACATCGTCGTTTTCGGCGGCGTCACTCGGCAGAAAATACGCGCCGTTAGATTGTTCCCGCCGCCGGAAGGCTTCCAATTTTGGAGCGGCGTCGCCGATGGTCGGCGCCATGTTCAGCGAGTCGCTGTAAGGATCGCTCAAGGGGTAATTGACGGATTGGGATGACGCATACTGCGCGCTCATGTCCGCAATACGCGTGACTGCATGAGAATCGCCAGCTGGCGCCGAATTGGGGACGGCGAAGAGGTCCGAACCGCCAGCTCCGGAGGTTGCGGCGGCGCCGTAGCTCGGGCCGTCGGGAACCGCCGGGATGGTCGAGAAGTCGGTCAAAAGGCCGGCGAATGCGACAGCCAAGCCCGACAGACCGGCTACTGCGAAAGCCGCACCCAAAAGCTTGCCTGACACTTGTCCCTCCCGCGTTCGCGCCAAGCGTCGAGTCCTGGCGTAGGGACCATTCCAAAAGCGGAGGGTCAGTCCGCGACCATACCCAATGTCAGCCGACAATCCCCAATAAGCGCCGACCCCATCGAATATCTGCAACGATTTTGAGTTCCTGGCAAGACCCTTCAATATTGCGCCATCGGCGACGTGACAGTTGTCCACGCTTCGTGGGCGCGTAAGTTGTCCACAATATTCGCCTCCTGTTGTGGATCAGGCCCTTGAGAAGGATGTTCGCGGCTCGACGGCGCATTGGCGACAGTCGGAGCCGCCGAATTGACGGTCATCGGCAATCGACTGGCGCAGTTGGCGGGCGAAGCTCCGGAACCGGACAATGTCGTCATTCATCCAAAGGCGGATTTTGGGGCGGCTTCATAGTGCTGCGTGGCGGTCTATCCGCCTTTGCCCCATGCCCCACGCCACGGCGTCTCAGGCACGGGATTGAGCGGCGGCTTGCGTTCGGACCAGGCGACAAGGTTGGCGACCACGCTATCGGCCATGGCGCGCCGGGTTCGGATCGAGGCGGAGCCGACATGGGGCAGCAGCACGGCGTTGTCGAGGGCTATGAGATCGTCCGGCACATGCGGCTCGTTCTCGAACACGTCGAGGCCGGCGGCGAGAATCCTTCCGGCGCGCAGCGCCTCGATCAGCGCCGGTTCATCGACCAGCGAGCCGCGCGAGATATTGATGAGGACCCCGTCCGGGCCGAGCGCGTCCAGCACTTCGGCGGAGACGATATGACGCGTCGCCGGGCCGCCGGGCGCGGCGACCATGAGAACGTCGCAGGCCTTCGCCATCGCGGCTAGCGAAGGATAATACCGATAGGGAACGCTGCCCTGGGCTTTCCGGCCGTGATAGACGACCTCCAGCCCGAAGGCCAACGCTCGGGTAGCAATCGCCTTGCCGATGCGGCCGAGGCCCAGAATTCCCAACATGCGGCCGCGCAGCGAGGCGGTTAGCGGGAAGTCGCCCTTCGGCCATGCGCCTGCGCGCAAATGGCGTTCGGCCTGCGGCAGCCGGCGCACCGCCGCGATCATCAGGCCAATTGCCGTATCTGCAACTTCATCGTCGAGCACCCCCGGCGTGTGGGTGACGATTACGCCGCGCCGCGCCGCGGTTCGTGCGTCGACATGGTCGTAGCCGACGCCCAGACTGGCGATGATTTCCAGATTGGGCAGCCGGCGCATGAAGGCTTCGTCGAATGGCGCGTGCGCCCCGCCGAGCGCGACCGCCCGGATGCGCGGCCCCCGCGCTGCGAGCCAGGCGTCGCGATCGGGCTCGAGCCAAAGGCGATGAAGCGGCAGCCGCTCGGCGATGAGGTCGCCGACTATGCCCATGCCCTCGTCCGGCATCAGAACATCAAGGGACTTCACGCTGGCTACGCTCCTTCCGTCGGCGCCTTTCGCCGCCGCGCCGGACATGCCACATGCGGCGCCATGGCGAGTTTCGACGGCAATGGCGATGCGCGACGGCGCCCTCTGGTCCGGCGCATCATGCTGCGGGATTTCCGCTCCTACGCTACGCTCGATCTCGCCATCGACGGCCGATTGATCGTCCTATGCGGCGAGAACGGCGCCGGCAAGACCAATCTCCTCGAGGCGCTGTCGCTGCTGTCTCCGGGGCGCGGGCTGCGCCGGGCGGAACTCGCCGAATGCGCGCGCCACGGCGGCGCCGGTGGTTTCGCGCTGTCGGTCGAAGTCGAGGAGGACGGCGCGGCCCGTCAGCTCGGCTCCGCCTGGGCCCCTGGGACAAGCGGGGAGGGCGCAGAGCGGCGCCATCGAATCGATCGGACGCCGGTCGCGTCTTCGCGATCGTTCTGCGACTGGCTGCGCATCGTCTGGCTGACCCCCCCGATGGACAGTCTGTTCGCGGGACCGGCGAGCGAGCGGCGCCGGTTTCTCGACCGCTTCGTGCTGGCGATCGACCCCGGCCATGGCGCGCGGGTCGGGCGGTTTGAACGCGCCTTGCGCGGACGCAACCGGCTTCTGGAAGAGGGCGGGCGCAATCCGTCGTGGCTGGACGCGATCGAGCGCGAGGCGGCGGAGCTCGGCGTCGCGGTCGCAGCGGCCCGCCTCGAATGCGTGACCCGCCTTCAGGCGCTCATCGCCGACGAGCGCGACGACGCCTCGCCTTTTCCTTATGCGAAGCTCGCGCTGCGGGGCGAAGTCCAGGAGCTGGCGTCGAGCCGTCCGGCGCTGGAGGCGGAGGATCGCTATCGCGCGATTCTGCGCGACAATCGGCGCCGGGACGCCGCCGCCGGGCGCACGCTGGTCGGGCCCCATGTCGGCGATCTCGACGTCTGGCACGGACCGAAAGACGCTCCCGCGGCGAGCGCCTCGACCGGCGAGCAAAAGGCGCTTCTCGCCGGCCTGGTGCTGGCTCACGCGCGCCTGGTCGCCGACATGTCGGGGATCGTCCCGCTGGCGCTCCTCGACGAAATCGCGGCGCATTTCGATCCCTTGCGCCGGGCGGCGCTGTTCGATGCGCTCGAACGCATCGGCGGACAGGCCTTCCTCACTGGCGCCGACTGGGCCGCCTTCGCCGGACTCGAAGGCCGGGCGAGGATGTTCGAGGTCTCGGCGGAGAAGGGAGTCGCCCGGAGGCGTTAGGCAGGGCGCTCAGGCGTGGCCGGCGTCGGACGACAGTTTGACCTCGTCGACGCCCAGCATCGCCAGCGCACGGTCGTATTTGTGGGCGAAATCGGCGTCGAAGATGAGGCCCGTGTCGGCGGGGCAGGTCAGCCAGCCGTTGGCCAGAATCTCGCTCTCGAGCTGCCCCGAGCTCCA
This sequence comes from uncultured Alphaproteobacteria bacterium, assembly GCA_963835955.1. Lineage (GTDB taxonomy): Bacteria > Pseudomonadota > Alphaproteobacteria > Rhizobiales > Beijerinckiaceae > Roseiarcus. The sequence goes on from CAWIHZ010000005.1 coordinate 46,029, forward strand.
GCCGGAATAGCCGAGCGCCAGCACAGCGCGAGCCGGACCGCTCCCCTTGGCGATGGCGCGCAGGATGTCGATGGTCGCGGTCATGCAGACGTCGTCGGCGATCTTGACCGTGGAATCGTTGGCGCCGTAGTCGGCAGAGTGAAGCACGAAGCCGCGCCCGGTCTCGACCGGACCGCCGCGCAGCACGCGCACTTCCTCGGCGCGGGCGGGCAGGCGAATCGCCTTCGCTTCCGGAACGATGTCGAGCTGCACCAACAGCTGGCCGAAGTCGATCTCCTCGGCGCGCTGGTTGATGATGATTCCCATCGCGCCGTCATCGCGGTGGGCGCACATATATACAACCGATCGCGCGAACGGGCTTTCGCGCAGCGAGGGCATGGCGATCAGGAACTGCCCTTCCAGGCTGGTTGGCGGCGGGGGGTCTGCCCGTTTCATTCGACGACTCTGCGATTCTCGCTCATGGCGATGCGCGTTGTGGAATGCTAGTTGAAATCCCGCTAACGGTATAGATAAAGGATGATGAAAACACGGCGCGGCGGACCCCCCAGATTTGTCGCCCCCGGTCGGTTCTCCGAGGGGCGCGCATTGCGCGTCGCGGTACGGGGGCGATCGGATCGCGCCACAACCCTCGGCGTGCGCCGCCGGGCGAAAGCCGTCGCCGGCGCCCTGGCGCTTATCGCGCTTGGCGGCCCTGCTCTGGCCGCCGACGGCTTCGCGACCGGCTGGGCGGCGAGCGCCAAGGCGCAGGCGCGTCTCGTCGCCGGGACCGACCGGCTGGCGGGATTCGAGATCAGGCTTGCGCCAGGCGCGATCACCTATTGGCGCGATCCCGGCGAAGCCGGACTGCCGCCGAGCTTCGATTTTTCGGCTTCCGACAATGTCGCTTCGGTCGAGCCGGAGTTTCCCGCGCCCAGGCGGATCAAGGAGGCCGACGGCAGCGAGGCTTTTGGCTACGAGGGGAGCGTCATTTTCCCCTTGCGCATAAAGCCTCGCGACGCCTCGAAGCCGGTCACGCTGGCGCTCCACGCCAATTTCGCCGTCTGCGAGAAAATCTGCCTGCCGGCCGAGGCCCGCCTCAGGCTGACGCTGGCCGACGCGGCGTCGCCCTACGCGGCCGAGGTCGAGGCCGCGCTCGCCGCCGTCCCGCGCGCGGTTGCGCCGAAGGCTTTCGGCGACCTCACCGCCGCCGACGCCAAGGGCTGGCGTCTGTGCGCGCCGGCTCGAGGAGGGCCGCCGCGCGACCTGTTCGTCGAACCGCCGTCCGGCTGGTGGCTGACGAGCGCGCCCGAGCCGGGCTCGAAGGGCGAGGACTGCTTCAGGATCGCGCTGCGCGACCAGCCGAAGGACGCGTCTTTGCCGGTCGCGCTGCGCCTGACCCTGACCGGCGGCGCCGGGCCGGTCGAGACGACGACGCAGGCCCCTGCTTTGCCGTAGCGTGCGCGCCGGCGCGGCGGCGGGTTCAGGATATTGACCGTCTCTCAGGTGTTAATAATCGGCGCCGCGCCGCGCGGGCCCGGCGAGCGAAGGGAATGAAAGCCGGGGGGAAGCTAGCGAAAGCCCGCAGGGAAGCTAAAGAAAACAAGAGGGAAGCCAGGGAAAGGAAAAGGGAACGAAAGGAAAGCTCTTTATTTCCGCGAATCCGGGCTTTTCAAGGGCTTATGCGCGAATCCAAATTAAATCTCTTTCCCGCGCCGCAAAGCGCCGGTCAAGTCTCGCCGCCGGGCTCCGCCTCGCCCTCGGGCGCCGCCCGCGCCTGCGCCGTCTTGGCCTCTCTTGCTTTCAGCTGGGCGGCGATGCGGGTCATTTTGGCGTAGAGCCGCTGGCGCGCCGCCTCGTCGTAGACTTGAGGCGCGGCGGCGGCCGGCTGGTAGCGGTCGAGCCGCTCGATGAGCTTGAGATAGGGCTGAATCGCCTCGAGCGCGCCGCCGGCGAGCGCTCCCGCCGCGAGCTTGAGCGCCGGCTCGAGCCGCATCAGTTGCAGGCGCGCGTGGTCGGCCGCCGGGTCGACGATCCGCTTCTCCAGCGCCTTGCTGACGATCTGACGGACGCGCCGGCCGGTCAGCCCCTCCTCGCGCGCGATCTCCGTGTAGGCCCAGCCCTCGCGTAAGCGCGCGAAGATGCGCGCCCGCCGCGATTCCCGGGCGACCCCGTTGAGCCGCCGCTTCGAGGCGAGCGCCGTCTGCTGAACCATGCTGAACTCTCCCGCCGCGCCGGTTGCGCGGCTCGATCGATGGAAAGGGCAGGATAACATGGATTTTGATAATCAGAAAGAAATTGTCGACAGAAATTGTCGAAGAAATCCTGGCCTAAGCCGCGTACCCCTGCGTTTTCAGAGGGTTGCGCGACGAAAATTCAGCCAGCAGATTCCCTGACCAGCGGGTCGAAGCAAAAAGGGAATTGAGTAAGCGTCGCTGCAATTCCGTAGCTCCGCGCTCGATCAGGAAAACTGAGCGCCGCGCTCATGCCGGTGAAAGGCGGCATGTCGCCAACCCGAGCCGCGCAGCAAATCGGCCTTGGCCGATCAACCGTCTACCGCGAAATCCAAGGCCTCTCCAAAGTCTGACGTCTAAGCGTAGGATTTGGAACACCGATGACCCCTAAACGGTCACTCCGGCTCAATCACCCTGAATGCGCGGCTGCCGATTTCCGCCCCATTCTCCATATCGACGACCTTGGCTCGGATATCCTGTCCGGTCTGGGCGTCCACATAGCGCGCGATCCGGCCCCCGCCGCGATGTTTCTGTCCCCAGGCGCCGATCATGACCAGAACAGGCATGAAATCCCGCCCGGCGTCGGTCAGGACATACTCGTCCCGTGGGGGTCGCTCGGAGTATCGGCGCCTTTCGAGCAGGCCATCCACCGTCAGGGCGGCGAGACGCCTGGTCAAAATGGTCGGCGCGATCCCGAGGCTCTTGCGGAATTCGTCAAACCGACTGACGCCCAGCGCGGCGTCCCGGAGAATTAAAATGCTCCAGGAATCGCCGACGCAAGCAAGGCCTCGGGCGATCGGGCAGGTGGGCTGAGAGACGCGGTTTTTGTTCATATCATTTCGATATTGACTTCGTATCAAAATGATAGTAGCATTTTTTGCAAGTCAGTTCCACCGTTGCATGGGGAAGGAAGAGAGAATGAGCAGTGTCAATCGCGGCGTCGCCGTCGTCACGGGCGCATCCACGGGCATCGGGCGCGCAACCGCGATCACATTGGCGAAGGCTGGGTTTCGCGTCTTCGGCACCAGCCGGAATCCCATGTCCGACGGACCCGCCGGCGTGACGATGCTCGTCTGTGACGTGGGCGACGACGCCTCAGTGGCCAAACTGGTCACGGACATCGTCGCCGAGGCCAGTCGCATCGACCTGCTGGTCAACAACGCCGGCATCGGCTTGTTGGGCGGCGCTGAGGAATCCTCGATCGCCCAAGCCCAGCGCCTCTTCGACATCAACGTCTTCGGCGCAATGCGCGTGACCAACGCCGTGTTGCCGATCATGCGACGGCAAGAGGGCGGGCGCATCGTCAACATGAGCTCCGTTCTGGGTCTGATACCGGCTCCGTTCAACGCCCTTTACGCCGCGACCAAACACGCGATCGAAGGCTATTCGGAATCGCTCGACCATGAGCTGCGCACGCAGGGCATTCGCGTCGTGCTCGTCGAGCCCGCCTTTACCCGGACCTCGTTCGAGGACAATTTGGTCAAGCCGGATCAAGCGCTTGCTATCTATGATCTCGGCCGCGCGAGCTTGGGCGTGGTGATGCGCAAAGCCATGGAAACGGGCGACATGCCGGAAGTCGTCGCCGACACCGTTCTTAAGGCCGCGACCGACGCTCGTCCGAGGAGCCGTTACCCCGCTGGCAAGACGGCGCGGCAGGTCAGCCTTCTGCGCCGCTTCGTCCCCGAATCGGCGTTCGACAAGAGCCTAAGGAAGCAGAGCGGCCTCCCCGCTTAAGGGATTACGGCGACGGCGCACATTTTTGGCCCTTCAAGTCGCCTGGACCCGCTCCGCTCACCGAAGGCGTCGAGGGGGAGAGTTCGTCGATTGCGCTGTCAACGCGATCGCCGCAATCGCGTTGAATTCTCAACACTCAGGAAGCCTCAAGGAGTGTGGCCAACCCAACGGATTGGTTTGAGATAAATCAAAGCGACGCGAAAATCGCGCCCGTAAGAGCAATGAAGCAAAATGCTTTGACGGGGAATCGCAATGTACAAGGAAATTCTCGTCTATCTCGATCCCTCGTCTGACACGGCGAGCCGTTTAAGGCTCGCAACGAAGCTGGCGCGTTCGCATGAGGCTCGTCTGACCGGGATGGAAGCCTGTTCGGCGGAGGCGTTTCAGGGAGAGTGGCTTGAACGGGCGACCCAACTTCATGACCTGTTTCAGGACGCGATCGAGTTGGCCGGGGTGAAGGGGCGCTATGTTACGATCGATCGCTGGAGGAGCTCTGGACGGCATGAATATGCGCATTACGCCGATCTGATCGTCGCATCACAACCGGACGCCGGAACGAAAAAGCTGCTTTCAGCCGGAATTCCCGAGGACGTGCTTCTCACCGCGGGCGTTCCAATCCTTCTTCTGCCCTCTGGTTGGAGGGAACGCTCCGTAGGCGAGCGCATAACGATCGCGTGGAAATCAACTCGCGAGGCGACGCGCGCAGTTCACGACGCGATGCCGTTTCTCACCCGCGCGCAGAAGGTGATCGCCTTCACTTTTGGACCCAGGCCCGATGGATCGGGCGACGAACCCAACTCGTTGGTCGAACATCTGCGGCAGCACGGCGTTGTTGTCGAACCATCGAGGTGGTGGCTGAATTCCGCCGATCTGACGGCCGTGGAGGCAATGTTTGCTTGTCTCGACACGGAGGATTCGGATCTGATTGTGGCGGGCGCCTATGGGCACTCGCGCTGGGTTGAAGGCCTGTTTGGCGGGGTTAGCCATGATCTGGTCCGACAGCCTTCGCTTCCGGTTTTGCTGTCGCACTGAGGGCGTCGTCCGGCGCGGCCGTTCCCCCGCCAGGTCGGGCTCTTTCAGTCCAGCCGGGCGACGACGGCCGCACTTGCATTTTTCCCCTTTGGCGAGATCGCCATGGCGGCGATCATGACGCCGCTTTCCCGGCTTTCCGGCCGGACGACCCGCGCCGACCGCCGCTCCGTAATCGATATATAATGGAATCGCGACCCGTCGATCGCGAACGCGACCGGTCGCCGTTCAGGCGACCTGATCGCGCGCGCCTTGATTCTTGATCGTCTGGATCGCCTCGAAGCCCTCGAACTCGGGATGGCCGAGATAGAGCGGCTTGTTGGCGCCGGCGTCGCGATCGGCCGCGCGAAAATGTTCGGACTGCGTCCAGGCGGTGAAGGCGTCTTTGCTCGCCCAGATCGTGTGCGACGAATAGAGCACGTGATCGTCGCGCTCGGGCCCCCGCAAGAGATGGAGCTCGAGGAACCCCGGCGCACATCCGCCCGAGATTTCGACCCGCCCCGCCGCTTTACGCGACGCTCGCCAATCGACTACGCTCGCCGCTCCACATGCGGCCGTCTCAAGGCCGCGCTTCGTGACCGGGAAGGATCGAACATGACCATCAAAATCGGCGAACGCCTGCCCAACGCAACCCTCCGCCAGGTGACGCCCGACGGGCCGAAGCCGGTCGAGACCAGGGATTATTTCGCCGGCAAGAGGATCGTGCTGTTCGGGCTGCCGGGCGCTTTCACGCCGACCTGCCACAAGAACCATCTGCCGGGCTTCATCGTCAACGAGGCGGCGTTCAAGGCCAAGGGGGTCGAGGCCATCGCCATGACCTCGGTCAACGACCATCATGTGCTGAAGGCGTGGTCGGAGGCGAGCGGCGCCAAGGGCCATGTCGACTTTCTCGCCGACGGCAACGGCGAGTTCGCCAAGGCCCTGGGCCTCGACCTCGATCTTTCCGCCGGCGGCCTGGGGCTGCGCTCGAAGCGCTATTCGATGCTGGTCGAGGACGGCGTGGTGAAGGCGCTCAACATCGAACCGGAGCCGGGCAAGGCGGACATCTCCGGCGCCGAGCATCTGCTGACGCAGATCGCGTAGGGCCCTCATCCGTCGGCCCTCATCCGGCCCTTCGGGCCACCTTCTCCCGTGAATGGGAGAAGGGATCGCAGAGCCCCGCTCCCGCTCGCGGGACAGGCGCTGGGGCGAGGGCCTCAGCCCTTTCGCTTCGCCGACGCCGTTTTCGTCTTCGCCGCGCTCCTGGCCGCCGGCTTCTTCGCCGCGGCCGGCTTGGCCTTGGCCGCCGGCGCCGCCTTGCGCGCTCCCGCCGACTTGCGTCCGGCGGCCGAGGGCGTCCCCTCGCGCTCGGCGATCAGGTCCAGCGCCTGGTTCAGCGAAATCGAATCCGGCGCAATCGATTTCGGGATCGTCGCGTTGACCTTGCCCCAGTTGACGTAAGGACCGAAGCGCCCCTCGCGCACCGTCACCGGCCCGCCGCTCGGGTGCTTGCCGAGCAGGCGCCCGATGACGTTCCCGCCCGCCGCCTTGGCGGCGATCAGCGCCAGCGCCTGGTCGAGGCTGACGCTCGCCGGGTCGGCTCCCTTGGGCAGCGTCGCGTTGATCTTGCCATGATTGACATAGGCGCCGAAGCGGCCCTGCTTGACGCTGACCGGCCCGCCCTCGGGGTGCTCGCCGAGAACGCGGCCCGCGCCGCCGCCGCCGAAACGCGCGGCGCCGGCGCCGCTCTCCTTGGCGACGATGAGGTCGATCGCGCGATTGCCTCCGATCTCCAGCACGTCGTCGTCGCGGCCGAGATTGGCGTAGGTCTTGCCGTGCTGCACATAAGCTCCGTAACGCCCGATGCCGGCGAGGATCGGCTCGCCGCTCGCCGGATGGCGCGCCACCTCGCGCGGCAGCGCGAGCAGCGCCAGCGCCTTCTCGAGCGTCACGTCCTCCGCCTTCAGGCCGCGCGGCAGCGACGAGCGTTTGGGCTTCTCGCCTTCCCCCTGTTGCACATAGTCGCCGAAGCGGCCGGTGCGCAGGGTAATCTCGTCGCCGGTCTCGGGATCCTGGCCCAGCACGACGACGCCCGGCCGCTCGCGGTCGGCGCCATCGGCGCCGTTGGGCGCCAGCACCCGCGTGAACTTGCACTCTGGATAATTCGCGCAGCCGATGAAGGCGCCGAACTTGCCGAGCTTTAGCGACAATTGCCCCTTGCCGCATGACGGACAGAGCCGAGGATCGCCGCCATCGGCGCGCGCGGGAAAGATATGAGGCCCCAGAAGCTCGTTGAGGCTGTCGAGGACCTGTCCGGTTCTCAGATCCTTGATGTCGCCCACGGCGCCGGAGAAATCGCTCCAGAAATCGCGCAAGAGCGCTTTCCAGTCGATCTCGCTGTTCGACACCTGGTCGAGCTTCTCCTCCAGATCGGCGGTGAAGTCGTAGCCGACATACTTGGCGAAGAAGGATTCGAGGAAGGCGGTCACCAAACGGCCCTTGTCCTCGGGGATCAGGCGCTTCTTCTCGAGCCGGACATAGTCGCGATCCTTCAAGACCGCGATGGTCGAGGCGTAGGTCGAAGGGCGCCCGATGCCGAGCTCCTCCATGCGTTTGACCAGCGTCGCCTCGGTGTAGCGCGGCGGCGGCTCGGTGAAATGCTGGCTCGCCTCGATCCGCTCCCTGGCGAGAAGTTCGCCCTCGCGCATGGCGGGCAGACGGCCCGAATCCTCATCCTCCTCGTCGTCGCGGCCCTCCTGGTAGAGCGCGAGAAAGCCGGGAAAGCGCACCACCTGGCCGCTGGCGCGAAAATCGAGCTTGCGCTTGCCGGCCTCAGCAAGAATGTCGACGGTCGTGCGTTCGAGTTCGGCGCTTTCCATCTGGCAGGCGATGGTGCGGGTCCAGATGAGTTCGTAGAGTTTGGCCTGTTCGGGCTCGAGATGGCGCGCGACGTCGCGCGGGCGGCGCGTCATGTCGGTCGGGCGGATCGCCTCGTGCGCCTCCTGCGCGTTCTTGGCCTTGGCGGTGTATTTGCGCGGCGCGCTCGGCGCGTAGTCGGCGCCGAAATCCTTGGCGATCACGCGGCGCGCGGCCGCGACCGCCTCGGGTGCGAGATCGACGCCGTCGGTGCGCATATAGGTGATGAGGCCGACCGCGCCGTCGCCGATGTCGACCCCTTCGTAGAGGCGCTGGGCGATCTGCATCGTGCGCGCCGGCGCGAGGCCGAGCTTGCGCGAGGCCTCCTGCTGCAAGGTGGAGGTGGTGAAGGGCGCATAGGGGTGGCGCTTGACCGGCTTCGACTCGACCGAAGCGACCGAGAACGCCGCTTTTTCCAGCGCCGCCTTGAAGGCCTCGGCCTCGGCGCCCGAGCCGACGTCGAGGCGGTTGATCTTCTTGCCGTCGGCGCCGACCAGACGGGCGGTGAACGGCGCGCCGGCTTCCGTCCGCAGATGGGCGAGGATCGACCAATATTCGCGCGAGACGAATCTCTCGATCTCGAGTTCGCGGTCGCAGATGATGCGCAAGGCGACCGACTGGACCCTTCCTGCCGAGCGGGCGCCGGGAAGCTTTCGCCACAACACCGGCGAGAGGGTGAAGCCAACCAGATAATCGAGCGCGCGCCGCGCCCTATAGGCGTCGACCAGCGCCTCGTCGATCTCGCGCGGATGACGCATGGCTTCCTGAACCGCGTCCTTGGTGACGGCGTTGAACACCACGCGGTCGACGCGCTTGTCCTTGAGGAGTTTCTTGCCCTTGAGAATTTCGTGGATGTGCCAGGAGATCGCCTCGCCCTCGCGGTCCGGGTCGGTCGCCAGAATCACCCGGTCGGCGTCCTTGACCGCGCCGCCGATCTCGCTGAGCCGCTTGGCGGCCTTGCCGTCGACCTCCCAGCGCATCGCGAAATCGTCGTCCGGATCGACCGAGCCGTCCTTGGCCGCCAGATCCCGCACATGGCCGAAGGAGGCGTAGACGCCATAATCCTTGCCCAGATACTTGTTGATGGTCTTGGCCTTGGCGGGCGATTCGACGATCACGACTTTCATTCGGACAGGTTCCTTCGGCGGCCGAACCCGCCCGGCGGGCGCGAACCGGGCCGTTTGAATCGATCGGGGCGGGAGGCCGTTCGGGCGCGGGATATGGAGACGCGGGGCCTCCGTGTCAAATGAGCGGGCATGCGCCGATAGAGGGATGCTCGCTAAAGGACGCCTCGCTAACGTTGCGTCAGAGCGCGCGCCCGTGCGAATAGAATGCTCTCCCTTTTCATTTCCAGCCGAGGCGCCTCATGCCAGCAGATCGGGCCTCCAAACAATCAAAGCCCGTCTGGTTCATCACCGGCTGTTCCACCGGCTTCGGGCGGGAGTTGTCGAAAATCCTGCTGTCGCGCGGCTACCGCGCCGTCGTGACCGCACGCGATCCGGCCAAGATCGCCGATCTGGTCGAAGGCCATGGCGATCACGCGCTGGCGCTGGCGCTCGACGTCGAGAAGCAGCCGCAGATCGACGCGGCGGTGGAGGCGGCGCACGAGCGTTTCGGCCGCATCGACGTCCTCGTCAACAACGCCGGCTATGGCTATCTCGCGGCGATTGAGGAAGGCGACGACGCCGACATCCGCGCCATGTTCGAGACCAATTTCTTCGGCCTCGCCGCGCTGACCCGGGCGGCGCTGCCGATCATGCGGGCGCAGAAATCGGGCGCGATCGTCAATATCTCCTCGATGGGCGGCTTCATCGGCTTTCCGGGCTCGGGCTATTACGCGGCGACCAAATTCGCGGTCGAAGGCCTCTCCGAATCGCTCTCCAAGGAGGTCGCGCCGTTCGGGATCAAGGTCGTCATCGTCGAACCGGGCCCGTTCCGCACCGACTGGGCCGGCCGCTCGCTGAAAACGCCGAAGCGTCCGATCGAGGCCTACGCCGAAACCGCCATCGCGCGCCGACGCCAGACTCAGGGCTACAGCGGCTCCCAGCCGGGCGATCCCGTGCGCGGGGCCGAGGCGATCATCGCCGCGGTCGAAGCGCCCAATCCGCCGCTGAGGCTGGTGCTCGGCAGCTTCGCCTATGACGCGATGGGAGCCGAGCTCGAGGCCGTGCGCAAGGAATACGCGGCCGGCGAGAGGATCGCGCGCGGGGCCGACTATCCCAAGGGGGCGTGAAGGCGAGGGAGTTCGGCGAATTGGCTAGTCTCGCCCAATTGCATCTGGTATGATATATTCATACCAGATGCAATTGGATTGACAGCCATGACCCACTCCCAAAAGCGAACCTTCAGCCTGCCGGCCGAACACACCGATTTCATCGACGCCAAAGTCGATTCCGGCGCATACGCGTCGGCGAGCGAGGTCGTGCGCGCTGGGTTGCGTGCGCTGCAAGAGCGCGACGCCGCTGTCGAACGGTGGCTGGTCAACGAAGTCGCTCCGGCGCACGACGCGTTGAAGGCCGATCCAAGCCGGTCCATTCCCGCCAAGAGAGTTTTCTCGAACCTTCGCGAGCGCGGCGCGGTCGGCGTGAAGCGCCGTTCGTGAACTGCCCGGCGGTCGAGTTGCAGGTCGACACGATCGTGTTGCGGCGCCCCGCCTGTTCCAGGGCGCGCAGAGCGGCGCCACGCCAGATGCATTCGTCGAGCGGCCCTTCGATCGAAGTTCGCTGGCGAATCCCGCAAGCCGAACGCGGGCGCAGAGTTTCGGCATCCGGCTTGCTGTAGTTAGCAAAGTCCGGCTTGAGGTGACACGTCGCTGATATCCCTTCTACCTCGCCGCATTCAAGCCTTGTTCGCGGCGAACGTCCGAGATTTCTCAGGTAAATCTAGTGATCCCGATTTTTCGGCGACAAGAACAAGCGAGGACATGGGGATTTTGAAGAAATTGGCGTAGCGTTCAAGAACGTCAATGCTTGGCTTTTTGCCCGCCGGTTTTTCTAGCTCTGAAACGCCGACCGCGATAGCCAAGTTTGTCCGCCAGCTCAGCTTGTGTCGCGGGTGATACGCCGAGTCCGCTTAATCGCCCGATCATACATACCTGGTCACATACCCTTTTTGAGTTAGTGGGAATTTAGCTTAGAAGTCGCCGAACAGCCGTTCAGAATCGGCCAACAGCAGCATCAAATTGACGCCGGCCAAACGTCTTAGCCCTTTCCCGCCTCGAGTTTGCGGCATAAGCCTCGCGCGTTAGATCGCATTGGGAGCCTTCACCTCGAACGGCAAACGGCGCTCATCGGCGACGCGCCGCATCAGCAAACGGATCGCGTCCGATATCGAGAGGCCCATAGCCTCCAGCGCATCGGCGGCGCGCTCTTTGGTCTTTGTGCCGATACGGGCGCGAACATAGGTGTCGGCGGTCGCCATCGCGCTATCTCCCATTCTCGTAACCAGTCATGATGTAGGCGCAATGTGACTACAGTTCAGGGCTGGCGTTGCCCACTCCGCGGCGAGCGCCGGGTCGAGATCGAGAGCCGCCGCTTGCCGCACGCCGGGGCGGCCATATAGGCTTCGGCGCCCATGCCGTCCGCTCCTCCCCGCCCGTCTTCGCCCAGCGCCACCTGCTCGGCATCGAGAATCTGTCGCGCGAAGAGATCGTGGCGCTGATCGATCTCGCCGACGAGGCGGTGGCGGTTTCGCGTCAGCTCGAGAAGAAGCGCGCGGTGTTGCGCGGGCGCACCCAGATCAACCTGTTCTTCGAGGCCTCGACCCGCACCCAGTCGTCGTTCGAACTCGCCGGCAAAAGGCTCGGCGCCGACGTGATGAACATGGCGGTCGGGGCCTCCAGCGTCAAAAAGGGCGAGACCCTGATCGACACCGCGATGACGCTCAACGCCATGCGGCCCGACATTCTGGTCGTGCGCCATCATCAGGCGGGGGCGGTGTCGCTGCTGGCGCGAAAAGTGGACTGCTCGGTCATCAACGCCGGCGACGGCGCGCACGAGCATCCGACCCAGGCGCTACTCGACGCGCTGACCATCCGCCGCAATCTCGGCCGCATCGAGGGCCTGACGGTCGCGATCTGCGGCGACATCCTGCATTCGCGGGTCGCGCGATCGAATATCCTGCTGCTCGGCAAGCTCGGCGCCTATGTGCGGGTGGTCGGCCCCTCGACCCTGATGCCGGCAGGGGTCGAAGAGATGGGGGTCGAGGTCGCCCACGACATGCGCTCCGGTCTCGAGGACGCCGACATCGTGATGATGCTGCGCCTGCAGCGCGAGCGCATGAGCGGCGCCTACGTGCCTTCGGCCAGAGAATATTTCCGCTATTTCGGGCTCGACGAGGAAAAGCTCAGGCGCGCCAAGCCCAGCGCGTTGGTGATGCATCCGGGACCGATGAACCGGGGCGTCGAGATCGACACCATCATCGCCGACGGCCCGCGGTCGCTGATCCGCGAACAGGTCGAAATGGGCGTCGCGGTGCGCATGGCGGTTCTGGAGGCGCTGGCGAGGAACCTGCCCAACGGGTGAGCGGCGAAGCCCGCGCAGCCGAAAAGAGCCGCTTCCGTCCGCGCCGCTTCGATTCGAGGATGGGAAGGAGCGGTCCGCGAGGCGGGCGACGCCGCCGGAGCGGAATGCAAAAAAGTGGCGCCGGTTTTTCGCAAAAATCCTACGAGGCGCCGAAGCATCCGACGCGCCCTCCGCCTTTTCCACACAAGACGCGCGGTGAAATCGTCCTTCGAGGCCGCTTCGCGGCGCCTCAGGACGAGGCCAGCGGGGTTGGCTCGGCTCCTCCGAGAGGAACCGCCAAGCCAGCCTGGGGGGTACGATTCGGCGAAAACGGATCGCGCTCTTAAGAACACGAAGCGTCGAGAAAGTCCTCAGCCGACAATTGGTCGTCCGGACCGGCAGGGTCATTGTGCGCGGCGAGGAGAACGAATCCGCCGCGCCCGTCGGCAAGCTCGATCCCCGCGGCGACGATCATCAGCCGCGACCGGCGTGCGCTGAGCGCAGGCTCCTCGGCGGCCAGACGAAACGGATTGACGCCGGCGAGGGTTTCCTGATCGACGCGACGACCCCAGAATCCCGGGCTGTGGGGCGGCGCTCCCAGGCCCACTGGCCCGCCGATTCGAACCCAGCCGTTGTCGGGCAGCTGCGGCGCGAGAGCCTGAAGCGTCCGCTTCGCCCGCGAAGCAAGGCACCCGATATGGATGTGAAGCTGGTCCTGGCTTCGCGTCAGGCGCGAATTGACGGCGAGCGCGACGTCGGCGCGCCCGAGCGGCTTCCGATGCGCCTTCGTCAAAAAGGCGCGGGCGTTCCAGGCGTCCTCGAAATAGTTCGGCGCTCCCAGCGCCTGGAGCGACGGATCCTCGACCCCGACGATTTTTCTTGTCGGGGTCAAAATGATGTCAGGCTTCATCAGCGGCGGCCGCAGGACGACATAACCGCGCTCGGCGCCGGCGGACAGATCGACTTTGAGGCAGGGAAAGGCCGCGCCGGTCAGAGCGTGGTTGGCGACACAGGTCTGAACGACCTTCCAGAGCGCCCCGCGGCCCGCATTGGTCACTCCGGCGCGCGCGGCGAACGCGAACGTCAACGCGGCCAACATTGTGGCGACGATTATTCTCGACAAGTCCCAACCTTTTTGAGCGCCCTTGCCCATGTGCGCGCAAGACCCTTCAGCGACGGATCGCGATTTAGCGACCACGGGAAGTAAGGGGCATATGCGGCGGAATCCAGTCTCGGCGCGATTAAAACGCCGCCAGCTTGGCCCGATCGGCGTCCCTTCGGCAGGGCGGGCGGCGGTTCGGTCACGCAGGGCAAGGCGCCCGGCGGGCTTGCGGCGCCGCGCGGCGAAACCGCCGGCCCGTCAGCGCGAGGCCGGCAAGGCCGAGCGTCATCATCGCCGCGGTCGAGATTTCAGCGGCCGGGGCGGCGGACGCGTCAGGCTCGAAACTTGCCTGAAAAGCGACATAGGGAGCGTCCTGAAAGTCCGCCCCCGGATCGAAACCCGCATCCGTCGCCAACAAGGCGGCGTCGGTAAAGTCGAGGCCCTTGAGGCTGAACAAGGAGGGGTCCGTCGCGGCGACCGGGGGCTCGGCGCAGGCGTCGCAACGCGCGCTCGCAGAATGCGGATGAGTGAAGGTCGCGGCGACTGGGACGGTCGGTTTCGCAGGAGACTTCGCCGAAACGGCGTATTGCTCGAAGTCGCCGATCAATGTCCGCGCCCGATTCGCATAAAGGGAATTCGCGCTCATGGGCCAAAGGGCGGCCGCCGCGGCGATCGCCGCCGCCGCCGCCAGCGCGCCGGCCGAACCTCGAACCTTCCTGTTCACGCCATTCCCCCTTGGTTGAAAACTCGCTAAACCGCCTGCCGCCGCGTCGATCGAGAGACTGAGGTTGGCGCTATTTACGAGTTGTGAATCTCCGGGAGATCGACTTTAGATAACCTAACGCCTCGTCTTGGTTATCAATAAGAAATATGAAAGGAAACCGCGATCTTTGTATCGACGCGACGCAAACGCCGGCGCGGCGCTTTTGGCCCCGTCCGGCGCCCCGCGCGCGCCCCGTTCGATCGGATCGGCTTTAAGCCGCAGCGCGCCTCGGTTCAGGCGGAGACGAGGCCGCTCGCCTGGGCCAGGCTCTTCAGATAGGGAACGCCGACCTTCAGCACTTCCTCCGCCCCGCTCGCGACCGGCCGCCAGACCGACAGCGCCGCGGCGAGCTGCGGCATCGACGTGACGAAGGACTCCATCACCAGGTCGCCGGAAAAGCGCGCGCCCTTGAGCGCGGTCATCACCTCGCGCCAGTGGACGTTGCCCGAGCCCGGAACGCCGCGGTCGCTCTCCGAAAGATGGACATAGCGCACGCGCCCGCCGCCGTCGGCGAGCGCGTCGGCGAAGCTCTTCTCCTCGATGTTGGCGTGGTAGGTGTCGAGGTGGATCATCAGCGCCGGTTCGTCTATGCGATCGATCAGCGCCATGGTCTGGCGGGCAGTGTTGAGGAGATGGGTCTCGTAGCGGTTGCACGCCTCGAGGCCGAGCGTCATGCCGTAGTCGGAGGCGCGTCTGGCGATCGGCTTCAGCGCCCGCGCGATCGCGTCGTACTCCGCTTCGGTCGGCGCCGCCCCGGAACGATAGCCGAGCGTGGAATAGGTCACTCCGCAAAGCGTGTTGCATCCGAGCGCGTGAGCGACGTCGAGCGCGCGGGTCAGAAATGCGGTCGCCGCCTCCGGATGAAGCGTCGCCTCGGCCGCGATCGGCAGGCAAAGCGATGCGGTCGGCGCGACACGAAAGCGCTCGAACAACGACAGGGAATGCTGGACGTCGACGGCGTCCGGCTCGAGCAGTGCGATCTCGACCACCTGGAGGCCGTGACGCGCGCATTCGCTGACGCTTTTTTCCGCGCCCTCGCGGGTCCAGGCGGAGGTCCAGAGGCTGGAGTGCATGCCGAATCGGATCATTGTCGTGCTCCTGGATGGGGCGCGTCGGTCGCCCCGACGATGTGGGCGACGACGGCGTTCATACTGGTGTCGAGGGTCGCGTCGTCGGCGATGATCGCGCCCTGGCGCAGGACGACGATGCGGTCGCACACCGCGAACACGTCAGTCAGGCGATGGCTGATGAGGATGACGCTGATGCCCTGGCTTTTCAAGGCGCGGATGAGCTCGAGCACATGCTCGACCTCGCGCACCGCCAGCGCCGCGGTCGGCTCGTCCATGATCACCAGTCTCGGGTTGAAGGTCAGCGCCCGGGCGATCGCGACCGACTGCTGTTGCCCGCCGGAGAGCTGGCCGGTCATCTGGGTGACCGATTTGACCCGCGCGCCGAGCCTGGCGATCATCGCCTCGGCCTCGCCGCGCATGCGCTTGGAATCGATCAACTTGAGTCCGAGGACCGAGCGCGTCAGTTCGCGGCCGAGAAAAATGTTCGACGCGACGTCTCGCATCTTCGCCAGCGCGAGGTCCTGGTAAATCATTTCGATGCCGGCCTCGCGAATGGCGCCGGGGTCCTTGCCGACCAGCGAACGGCCATCGAAGCGAATCTCCCCCCCATCCGGACGGTAGACGCCGGTGATCGTCTTCATCAGCGTCGATTTGCCGGCGCCGTTGTCGCCGACCAGGGCGAGGACGCTTGCCGCCTCGACCGAGAAGCTTACGCCGCGCAGCGCCTCGATCGCTCCGAACGTCTTGCGTACGTCCTTCAGCTCCAGGAGGCTCATCGCCGTCGGCCCTCCGAGCTGTTGATGCGGTCGAGCCATACCGCCAGGATCAGAACCGCGCCGATCGCGATCTGCTGATAGAACGGCCTGACCGCCGTCAGGTTGAGTCCGTTCTGCAGCACCCCCATGATCAGCGCTCCGATCAGCGTGCCCACGACGCTGCCGCGCCCGCCGAACAGATTGGTTCCGCCGATGATGGTGGCGGTGATCGCGGTCAGCTCGTAATTGATGCCCGCGGTCGGCTCGCCCGAGTTGATCCGCGCGGCGAACATGAGCCCGGCAAGTCCGGAAAGCGCGCCCGAGAGCGTATAAAGCAGGACCTTCTGGCGCTCGACCCGCACCCCCATCGCCCGCGCGGCGACCTCGTTGTCGCCGATGACCTGCGCATAGATTCCAAAGCGCGTGTGCATCAGCGCAACGTGGGCGATGAGCGCGGTCGCGAGCAGGATGACGACCGGGACCGGAACCCCGAACGGACGGCCCTGACCGAGGTAGACGATCGCCGCCGGCAGGCCATAGATCGACACGCCGTTGCTCAACACCAGCGCGAGGCCGCGGGCGACGCCGAGCATGCCGAGCGTGACGATGAAGGGCGGGATCGCGCCCTTGGTGATGAGGAAGCCGTTGACCGAGCCGGTGAGCGCGCCAGTTGCGATGCAGCCGGCGATGCCGACCCACCAGGGGAGGCCGAGGTCGGACGTCAGCATGGCGCCGACGACGCCCGACAGCGCCAGAATCGAGCCGACCGACAGATCGATGCCGGCGGAGCAGATGACGAATGTCATGCCGATTGCCAGCACCCCGAACACCGAGGTCGACAGCAGAATATTGAGGAAGTTGGAAACGGAGAAGAAAACGTTGGAAAGCGCCGCCATCACGGCGGTCAGCGCCGCCAGGACCAGCAGCGATTCGAGGCGAAAGGCGGCGTTGCCGACAAAGCGCTCCCGCCAGGACGGCGCCGGAGGGACCGGGCTCGCGCGCGTGGACATCGGGTTACCCGTCAATCGTCAAAGGGCGCGCCGCCCGCCGGAGCTCGCAAGCCCGGGGCAGGCGGCGCCAAGCCTGGCCGCTCACTTCACGTATTGCAACATCGGCTCTTTCTTGGCTTCGAGAACGGCCTTGGTCAGGACGAGGGTCGGCACGTAGATGAATTCCGGAACCTTCTCGCCCGCGAGCACCTTCTTGGCGTCTTCGACCGCCTGCATGCCGACGAGGTACGGCAATTGCGCGACCGAGGCGTTGAGGCGGCCGGCGAGGATCGACTTGACCGCGTTGGAGTTGCCGTCGACGCCGATGACGATCAATTTGTCCTTGCCCGCCGCGCGCGCCGCCTCGACCGCGCCCAGCGCCATGTCGTCGTTGGCGCAGAAGATCGCCGTCAGGTCGGGATCGCGCTGAAGCGTGTCGTTGGTGATGTTGGCGGCCTTCAGGCTGTCCCAGTCGCCGGGCAGCGAAGCGACGATCGTGAGGCCGGGCGCCGCCTTCTTGAGTTCCGCCGCGAAGCCGCGCGCCCGCTTCTCGCCGGTGATGTTGCCCGACAGGCCCTCGATCACCAGGACCTTGCCCTTGGCGTCCTTGCCCAGCACGCTGACAAGATAATCGGCGCCCTTCGCCCCCGCCGCTTCGTTGTCCGAGCCGATGTGGAAGGCGACGTCGACGCCCGCCTTCTTGGTGATTGCCGGATCGAGATTGTTGTCGAGGTCGACGACCGGGATTTTCATCCCATTGGCCTGCTTCAGGCACGGCAGAAGGATCGTCGAATTGATCGCCGCGGTGATCATGACCGCCGGCTTTTTCTCCAGCATCGTGTTGCAGGCGTTGAGCTGCGGCTCGGCCGCCTGATCGGACTCGACCGCCTGGAGGAAGATGTCGACTCCGGCCTTCTTGGCCCCCGTGTCCACGCCCTTCTCCATCGCGCCCCAGAACGGGTTCGACAGCGTCTTCATCAACACGCCGTAGACCGGCTCGTCCGCGGCAAGCGCGCCCGACGCGGCGCAGCCGTAGGCTACAGCGGCGAAAGAGGCGGCGGCGATCCAACGTTTCATCATGACAGGCTCCCTTCACGTTTTTGTTTAGCCATGGGCCTCCGCGACGGATTTCAGCCGAAGACGGACGGGTCCGGTGGATTCCCGCACCTTGAGGGTGCAGGGAAGTTCGAGGCGCTCGACCTCGCTTGGCCCTTCGCCCGACAGACGCCGCATCAGCAGCCGCCAGGAGAGCGCGGCGAATTCTTCCTTGGGTTGCGCGACCGTGGTCAGATAGGGCCTGAGCGCGCACATCCAGTCGAAATCGTCGAAGCCGACGATCGAGACGTCGCCTGGAATATCGAGGCCGAGACCGCGCGAAGCCTTGATCGCGGCGAGCGCGCAAATATTGGTCAATGCGAAAATCGCTGTGGGGCGGTCGGCGCGGTGAAGCTCGAGTTCGATCGCGCCGCGCAGGCTCTCGAGATCATGTCCGCCGTGGACGACGCGCTCGCGTCCGGCGAGGCCCGCTTCGCCAAGGGCGCGACGTGCGCCCGCGATCCGCAAGGCGATGTTGTCGAGATGTTTGGAATGGGCGAGAATGGCGATGTCGCGGTGTCCGAGGCCGATCAAGTGACGCGCGGCCGCATAACCGCCGGCTTCGCAATCGGCGCGCACCGTGTCGAATCCAGGCGCGTCGGCGCCGCGGTCGACGAGCACGGTCGGCGGCAGACGCGAACCCTGTCCGGCGCGCTTGAGCGAGGCCATGGAATCGTCGCTCGCTGGAACGACAATGAGGCCGTCGATCCGGCGCGCGACCAGCGCCTCGATGCGCCGCCGCTCGATCCCCGTGTCCTCGTTCGAGGAGACGAGGAGAAGATCGTAGCCGTCGCGCTCGGCGAGCGCCTCGACGCCCTGCACCAGGCCGGCGAAAAAGACATTGGTGATGTCGGGGACGACCATGCCGACAAGCCGCGTCGATCGGCCGCGCAGCGCGCTCGCCGCTCGATCGAGACGATAGTCGAGCGCCGCGATCGCCTCGATGACCTTCAGGCGGCTCGCCTCCCCGACCGGGCGGGCGCCGTTGACGACATTGGAGGCGGTGGCGGCCGACACCCCGGCGCGCAGCGCGACATCGCGGATGGTGGGCGCTCTCCCCGTCACTGGACTTTTTATCTCCTCGTCGCACGGGAAATCCTCCCCGCCGGCGGATGGTCTATAACGTTATAAGCCTAAATCCCGCCGCTCGCGCCTGTCAAGCGACAGGCGAGCGCTCAGCTGCGTTCGATCGGCTTTGAGCGCGAGCGCGCGACCGTTTCGCGCTGGGCCCGCCGGCAGGAGAGCGGCGGCAGGCCGCGCAGGATGAGGCCAGCGTCGGCGACAGTCTGGCGGCCGATCTCGTAAAGCGATTCCGTCATCGCGCCGGCGCGGTGCGGCGACAGCAGCAGGCCCTCGATCTTGCGCGACGGATCGTCGGGCGGCGCCGGTTCGACGGGAAAAACGTCGGTCGCGGCGCGGAAGCGCCCGCTCTCGACCTGGCGCAGGAATTCGGGAAAATCGACCACGCCGGCGCGGCTCATCAGCAACACCGCCGACCCCGGCGCGATCATCTCGAATTCGCGCTTGCTTAAGAAACCCTGGTTCTCGCTGGTCACGGCGGCGAATACGACAATGACCTGGCTCGTCCTGAGAACCTCCTCGAGCGACGCCGGCGCGACTGCGAAACCGGCCATGAAATGATCGGAGATCCAGGGGTCGTAGGCCTTGATTAAGCAACCGAAGGGGGCAAGCAGCGGGACGAAGGCGCGCGCGAGATCGCCGAACCCGATCAGCCCGACCCGCGCGCCATAGAGCGAGAAGCAGCCCTCGGCGCCCTCGAGCAGCCATCGCTCTCGTCCGGCGCGCATCGCGCGGTCCGCCGTCGTCATGCCGCGGCAGATGTCGATCGCCATGCCGAGCGCCATCTCGGCGACTGGCCGCGCGAAGGCCGAACCCGGCGCCAGCACATGAATGCCGCGCTCGAAGCAGGTTTCATAATCGATGTTTTGCAGAAAATTGGTCTCGACATTGATGATGGCGCGCAGTTTCGGCGCGCGGTCGAGCCGGGCTTTCGGCATGTCGCTCTGGCCGATCAGCAGCTCCATTTCGGGGAGACAGGACTCAATGCGCTCGGCCGGCATCCGGCCGGCGCGATCGTGGATCGCCAGTTCGCCGAGGCTCTCCAGACGCGCCCGCGCCGCCGGTTCGAAGATCTCGTCCAGTCCCCGCGGCTGCGGATCGATCACAATCAGCGGTCTGGGCATGCGCCTCCTCCCTGGTCTCATTTTGCGCGCCAGACCTAGATCGATATAGAGCGCGAGGCAAGCAATCGGCGACGTGGCGCGCCCAAGGCGGCGACAAGCGCGGCGTTCTCGCCCATATGAGCGCCATGTCGCAACCTTACAGCGCCCGCTTCTCGGTCGCCCCTATGATGGACTTGATGGAAAAACAAAATATTTCAATATGCTATAGGATTTCGTGTGCGCAGAGCGCACACACAGGTGTTGCGCTGCTCCAGCGCCCGGCTGACCCGGCACGGCTTCGTCGGCAAGACCAAAGCGTTGCAGCGTCTGTTAGCGGCGGAGGCGCAGCATCCGGTCGAAATCGGCGCGGACCTGGCTCGCCTCGGGACGGAGGTCGAGCACCCTGTCGGGCGCCTCCTCGATCATGGCTCAGTCGGTCCGGGTAAAGCGGTCGGCGGTGATCTCCGCGCGAGCCCAGTTCAAGGGCGCTCTCCGGCCCCAGCTCCAGGGTCGCCCGTTCCTGGGCGCGCAGCCGCACGCCATCGGTGATGTAGTCCTCGGCGATGATCAGCAAGGACGCGGCGACCGTGAAAGAATTCGCGAATTTCCTCGAGGCGCGTGGCGGCCGGCGCGAAGCGGTGACCGACGCCAGCATCGACATGGGGCTGCATTCGAGGCGGGGATCAAAGAGAACTTCCCGAACGCCGAGATTACGTTCGACAAATTTCACGTCATCAAACTCGCCAACGAGGCCGTCGACCAGGGTGCGGCGCGAGGAGGCGCGGAACAACTTCCAGATCAAGGGCCGGCGCTGCGCGACCGCGACCAGCTCCGCGCCCGGCCTCGGCTACTGCCTCAGCTACTGCCTCAGCTTTGACACCAACTGTCAGATTAAGTCTTCATTCAACTGCAGATCCGGTTGACTTTCTGCTTTTGGCCCGCGGATGCTGCCGCCGAGGCGGTCGAGAAGACAATGGAAAATCCTGAGGGCAATCTGCGCGACAGTCTGGCCGCGGCTCTAAAGGAGTTGGGCGAGGGCCGCATCGACAATGCGGAGAGAATGAGCATCGACCTTCTCCGGTCGAGACCCGATGACTTTGCGGCCCATCAGTTGGCGGCGACCGTGGCGATGCGGCGCGAACGCTATTCCGAGGCCGAGCGATGGTGTCGTTCGGTTCTGGCGCTGCGTCCTGGCCATGCGCCGGCGATGTTGGTAGCCGGGCGAGCGGCGCGCGCTCTTGGACATCTTGAGCGGGCGCGAGATTGGTTTGGTCGGGCGAACCAGGCGGCGCCCGACCGACCGGAGCCGGCCTTTCTCCTGTGTGTGACCCAACTCGAATGCGGCGATCCAGCGGCCCAGGAAAGCCTCGCGCGCGTCATGACGAAATTTCCGCACGATTCCCGGGGTTGGAGTCAAATCGGCGCTGCGCTCCGTACAGCCAATCAGCTGGAAGCCGCCGCGTTGGCGTTCGCGCGCGCCTTTGCCGCTTCGGGCGAGGCCGCGCACGTTATCGACCAAGCTTCGGCTCTCATGGCGCTCGGCCGCGTCAAGGAGGCCGTCGCCGCTCTGCGCGCGGCTCTGGTCATCGCTCCGGACAGGGTCGACGTGATATTGGCTCTGGCCAAGGGTCTTCGCCGGCTTGCAGAATATCCAGAGGCGCTCGCGCTGCTGGAGCGAGCGGCGGGTCTGCATCCCGAGGACAGCCAGATCCATTTTGCGATTGGCCTGGTCTGTGACGATCTGCGCGATGCTTCCGGCGCAATCGCCGCGTATCGCCGATGCATCGCGCTGCGGCCCGACCTGCCGGAGGCGCAGGTCAATCTCGGCGTGGCGCTTCAGCAGACGGGGGATTTGCAGGCGGCGAAAGATTGTTATCGCGCGGCGATAAGCGCCAGGCCCGATACGTTCGGCCGGATCGCGCAGGCGCTTCCCTCAGCGCCCAGAGGGGAGCTTTGGCTGAACCTCGGCAAGCTGCGACGTTCACTTGGCGGGTGAACGTGCGCGCCGCACACGGTATTCCCTCCGGTAGACGCCGGGTTGGCCTAGCAATTTCCCGGCCGTCGCTTCGTAGCGTCGAACGTCCTGATCCGTGAACGATTGAAACGAAAGATCGGGGTGTTCGCGCTCGACCGCGAAACATTGCGCCACCGGAGTGCCGCGCGGCAGGACGCCCTCGAATTCGGGGTCGACCCATTGCGCCGGAAACAAGACCCCGACATCCGTGAACCGATCGGAATCGACGAGCCCTGACAACGTTCGAAACGGCAGGTCGGCGCGGTTGATCGGGTGCGTGGCGAAAAGCGAATAACCGGACTCGAGCTCAATCGTCCAAAAGCTGTTGAATTTCACGATGGCGACGTCGGGACTGCAAAACGGCGTTCCAGTCGCCTGCGCCGGGACGTGAAAGCTGAGCGGCGAGCGCGGATGCGACTCGACCGAAAGGGCCGGATAATCCCAATCCCACGACAGCACGCCATCGTTCACATGAACATCGCACGGCAGCGGCATGACGAAACCGTGCGACATCGCGTCGATGAACGGCGGGCACTGCTTGACAGTGCGCACCTCCTGCCCATGCGTTTCTGAGAATGCAGTGCGGGGCATCGTATGCAGCCAATCCGGCAGGGCGTGTCGCGCGAGCGTCGGCCGGGCCAGGCAATCCACCATTGCCGGGTCACAGCGAAAGACGACTCTCATTGTCCCCGAACCGTGGAAGGAGCGACAACGCGCGTCACCGCATCGCGCCATCCGCGATAGCGAGATTCGCGCTCCGCACTTGGCATCTCTGGGTTGAACCGGTGCTGCGCTCTCCAGGCGCTCGCGAATTCCTCCGGACCTGGAAAGAGGCCGGACTGCCAACCCGCCAGAAACGCCGCCCCCACGGCCGTGGTCTCGACGACGGCCGGCCGGTCGACCGGCGCGTCGAGCATGTCGGCGAGGAACTGCATGGTCCAATCGCTTGCGCTCATCCCGCCGTCGACGCGAATCACCGACTGCGCGCCGTCGACGTCCAACGTTCCGCTGTCCGAGCGCATCGCAGCTAAAAGATCGCGTGTCTGGTAGGCTACGCTTTCAAGCGCCGCGCGGGCGATCTCCTTGCGTGTCGAGCCGCGCGTAAGACCTAAAATGGCGGCGCGCGCTTCGCTGTCCCAATACGGGGCGCCCAGCCCGGTGAAGGCGGGCACGATATAGACCCGTTGGCTGGGGTCGGCGCGCGCCGCCAGGTCGCCGGTCTCGCTGGCATGGGCCAGGATGCCCAATCCGTCGCGGAGCCACTGGACCGTTGCGCCGGCGGAGAAAATCGAGCCTTCGATCGCGTAGGTTCGCCTGCCCTTCCATTGATAGGCGACCGTCGTCAGCAGCTTATTGCTTGAGACGACGGCTTTGGCGCCGGTGTTCAACAGGGCAAAACAGCCTGTTCCGTAGGTCGACTTGACCATGCCCGGTCGAAAGCATGCTTGACCAATCAAGGCCGCCTGCTGATCTCCGGCGACGCCCCGGATCGGCAGCGCCATCCCAAAATGCTCCGTTTCGGCCATCTCGAAATCCGCCGCGCAATCCCGCACTTCCGGCATCATGGCGCGCGGGATCCGAAACAACCTGAGAAGCTCGTCGTCCCATTCGCCCGAATGAATGTTCAGAAGCAACGTGCGGGACGCGTTGGTGGCGTCGGTGACGTGCGACTTGCCGCCGGTCAATCGCCAGATAAGGAAGCTGTCGACCGTGCCAAACGCAAGCTCGCCTTGCTCCGCAAGCGCGCGCGCGTTTTCGACATTGTCGAGCAGCCACGCGATCTTTGTCGCCGAAAAATAGGGGTCGAGCAAAAGTCCCGACCGTTCCGCGACCAGGCTTTCAAGGCCTTGCGCCCTGAGCTTCGCGCAATGCGGCGCGGTGCGGCGATCCTGCCAGACGATGGCGTTTTGGATCGGCTTGCCCGTCTTGCGATTCCAGACCAGCGTCGTTTCCCGCTGATTGGCGATGCCGACGGCGGCCAGGCCCGAGGATTTGCTCTCCGACTTGAGCAGCGCCTCGCGCCCTGTTTCCAACACGCTTCGCCAGATGTCCTCGGGATCGTGCTCGACCCAACCCTCGCGTGGGAAAATCTGGCGAAATTCCTGCTGCGCCATCGCAAGGGGCATAGCGTCGGCGCCAAAGACGACGGCGCGCGTCGATGTTGTGCCCTGATCGATGACGAGAATGCGTCCCTTCATACAGCCCGATCCTCACAGGGTATGAAAATAGGGTCGGGCGCTGCGCCCGACCCCGTTCGCGATCCAGAATGATCAACCTTTCTTCATCGGGGGCTTTGCCGTCTGCGTCCAGGTCTTGAGCAGTTCGTCGTAGTCGACGGTTTCGCCCGGCGGCTTTTCGTTGGCGAGCTTCCGCTGGGGCGACAGATTGCCGTCCTTCTCGGCCTTGGCGTACCAATATTCCGGATCTCTTTCCTCATTCATCTTCGGACCAAGCTTGCCCTGAGCGCCGGACTTCTGAAGCCGCGTCATGATCGCGTCCTGGTCGCGCGCCAGACCATCCATCGCCTGCTGCGCCGTCGCCTCTCCGGAAATGGCCTTGGAGACGTTCTGCCACCAGACCTGCGCCAACTTGCCGTAGTCGGGCACGTTGACGCCGGTCGGCGTCCATAGTACGCGCGCCGGGCTGCGATAGAATTCGACCAGGCCGCCGGCCTTGGGAGCGATCGCGGTCATTGCGTCGCTCCAGATGTCGCTATTGCGGATCAGGTGCAGCGAAGTCACCGACTTTTTCAGCGTGACGGTCTTCGACACGCAAAATTGCGCGTAGAGCCAGCCGCCCTTGATGTGCTCCATGGGCGCATATTTCAGCATCGTCCAGCAACCGACATCCTGGTAGCCGAGCTTCATGCCTTCTTTCCAGTAGGCGCCGTGCGGGCTCGGCGCCATGCGCCATTTCGGCGTACCGTCGGCGTTCATGACCGGAAGATTGGGCTGCGTCAGCGCGTGGGTGAATGCGCTGTACCAGAAGACCTGCTGGGCGATGTGTCCCTGCCCTGGCACGGCGCCGGCCTCCAGGAAGTCCATCCCCGCAGCCTCCGGCGGCGCGTATTGCTTCAACCATTGGACGAACTTGGCGCAGGCGTAGACCGCCGCGGGCGAGTTGGCCCCGCCGCCGCGGCTGATCGAGGCGCCGACCGGGATGCCGTTCTCCGCTCGTATGCCCCACTCGTCGACCGGCCTTCCGTTGGGCAGGCCGCGATCGCCCTCCCCAGCCATAGAGAGCCAAGCGTCAGTGAAACGCCAACCGAGCGAAGGGTCCTTTTTGCCATAATCCATATGGCCATAGACTTTCTGACCGTCGATCGTCTTCACCGTGTTGCTGAAGAAGTCGGCGATGTCTTCGTACGCCGACCAATTGACCGGCACGCCGAGCTCGTAACCGAATTTGGCCTTGAACGCCGCCTTGAGCTCCGGCTTCTTGAACCAGTCGTAGCGGAACCAGTAGAGGTTGGCGAATTGCTGATCGGGCAATTGATACAGCTTCCCATCAGTGAATGTCGCAAAGGAAAGACCGATGAAATCGTCGAGGTCGAGGCCCGGATTGGTGACCGCCTTACCCTCATTGGCCATGAAATCGGTGAGCGAACCGCCGACAATGTCGTTGTAGCGCGGGTGGGTGCCGATGAAGTCGGAATCGTTCATCCAAAAATCATAGATTGGCTTGCCTGACTGGATTTCAATTTCAATCTTGTCGACCAGCTTCCCTTCGTCCAGCAACTCGTGACTGACCTGAATGCCGGTGATATCCGCGAAGGCTTTTGTCAGAACCTTGGATTCATAATCGTGGATGCTCAATATTTCCGAAACAGTGCTGAGCTTGAGGCCTTTGAACGGCGCCGAAGCCTTGATGAACCACTCCATCTCGGCCATCTGCTCGTCTTTGGTCAGCGTCGAGGGTTGAAACTCGCTGTCGACCCATTTCTTTGCCGCGTCGACCTGCTGGGCATAGGTGGGCGTGGACGAAATGATCGCCGCCCCTCCTACCGTCGCCGCAGAGGCGGCGACCGCCGCTGCTCCCTTCAATACGTCACGACGCTTCACGTCCATTGCTTCCTCCCTTGAACCCCGCAGCGCACCATGCGCGGCGGGCGCGATACGGTTACGCGAAACGGAACATCGCGATGCCGTAAACCACCGACGCGGCGAGCGGGTACCACAAGGCGCCCCCGCCAAACCGCAGCCAGAAAACGAAAATGAAGGCCGACCCGATCAGGGTGACGAAGAACCGATCGCCTCGAGTGGTCGGAAAGCGCAGGATGCCGACCCGCGGGGTCTCCGGCCGGTAGATCGCAAGCAGTGTCAGAATGATGAGCGCCAGCGCCACGAGGCAAAAAAACAGCGCCGTCTGCCAGGTCCACGCCATCCACGCGAGCATTGTGACGCTCCTCTAAACGCGGCCAAGGGCGAAGCCCTTGGCGATGTGATTGCGGACAAACCAGATCACCACGGCGCCGGGCACCATCGTCAACACGCCAGCCGCCGCCAGCAGCGACCAGTCCATCCCCGCGACCGAATAGGCGCGCGTCATGACCGCCGCGAAGGGCAGCGCGTTGGACGACGTCAATGTCGTGGCCAGCAATTCCTCGACCCATGAGAACATGAAGCAGAAAAACGCCGTCACGCCGATGCCGTTGGCGATCAACGGCAGGAAGATCCGGATGAAGAATCGCGGAAACGAATAGCCGTCAATGGCCGCGGTTTCATCAATCTCGCGCGGCACGCCGCCGATGAACCCTTCGAGAATCCAGACCGCCAAAGGGACGTTAAACAAGCATTGAGCGAGCGCGACGGCCCAGACGGTGTCGAACAGGCCGACGGCATAGTAAAGGTTGAAAAATGGCATGGCGAAGACCGCCGTCGGGGCCATCAGATTCGTCAGCAACCAGAAGAAAAGGTGCCTGTCGCCAATGAAGGCGTAACGGTTGAATGCGTAGGCGGCTGGCAAGGCGACGGTCACCGAAATGACGGTGTTGATCGCGACATAGGTGAGCGACACGCCGAAGGCATGAACCCAGGTCGGGTCTTTGAAAATGTTGATGTATTTCTCGAACGTCGGATGATGTGGCCACAACACCATATGCGACATGATCTCAGTATTGGTGCGCAGGCTCATATTGATAAGCCAGTAAATCGGAAGCATCAGCAGTGCGAGGTAGGCGATGAGGACGATCCTGGGGAGGATATCCTGGCGCATCAGGCGTCCCTCCTTCGTTCAATCTGCGTCATGATCGTGTAGAAGACCCAACACACGGTCAGAGTGATCAAATAATATACAAGCGACATCGCGGCGGCGTTGCCGAGGTCGACCTGGCCCAAAGCAAGCTTCACCAGATCAATCGATAAGAAGGTTGTCGCGTTGCCCGGGCCGCCGCCGGTCACCACGACCGGCTCGGTGTAGATCATGAACGTCTGCATGAAGCGCAGCAGCACCGCGATGACGAGCACCTTCTGCAGCTTGGGCAATTCGATATTGAAAAAGATCGCCCAGCGGCTGGCGCCGTCGATTCTGGCGGCCTGATAGAAAGCGTAGGGAATCGCACGCAGGCCAGCGTAACTCAGCAGAATGACCAGGGGCGTCCAATGCCAGACATCGATGACGACAATCGTGACCCAGGCGGAAATCGGGTCTTGCGTCACGTTGTAGTGCAGGCCGAGTCCAGTCAATGCGGCTCCGAAGAGCCCAATGTCCTGCCGGGTGAATATCTGCCACATCGTGCCCACCACAGTCCACGGAATCAGCATCGGTAGGGCCATCAAGACCAGCGAAAGTCCGACCAGCCACCCCTTTCGTGGCATGCACAGCGCGATGGCGATGCCAAGCGGCACTTCGATCAGCAGACATGTGAGGGAGAAACCGAGCGTACGAAACAGTGCGCCATTAAATCTCGCGCCGATTTCGGTGCTCGGATCCAGGAGAGCGCGAAACCATGCGTCGCCGTTCCAGAAGAAATTATTCACTCCCATCGAGTCCTGAATCGAATAGTTCACAACGGTCATGACCGGAATGATCGATGAGAACAGCACGAAGGCTAGGACGGGCAGAACGAAGAGCCACGCGCGATTGTTGACTGGCTTGTCGATCATGCCGCGACCCCTTCAACGCGGATGTCGTCGAGATAGACGTGCGTCTGCAAAGCGTCGAACGACACCTTCGCCTGCTCGCCGACATCCGACATGTCTTGCGGGATCGTCGCCACCATCGGATACCGCCCAAGCGTAGCATGAGCAAGACGCTTGCGGCCGAGATCCGCGACGTGGCGAATCTGCACCGGCAATCCACCCGAACGTGTCAGGGAGGCATAGTCGGGCCGCACGCCGATTTGAACGCGCCGGTTCGCCGGCAAGTCGGGATAGGCTGCGGCCAATTGGATTTCGTTTCCGTCCACGACGGCGCGGCGCCCGGCCACGGTGGCTGGGAAGAGATTCATTCCTGGCGAACCGATGAAATAGCCGACGAACGTATGCTCCGGTCGTTCGAAAAGCTCGGCGGGCGTTCCTATTTGGACAGCTTTGCCTTCGTTCATCACGATAACCTTGTCGGCGAAGGTCAGGGCTTCGACCTGATCGTGAGTCACGTAGATCATCAGCAGATCTAGGGCGCGATGGACCGCCTTCAGTTTCGAACGAAGCTCCCATTTCAGCGTCGGGTCGATGACAGTGAGAGGCTCGTCGAAAAGGACCGCCGACACGTCGGCGCGAACCAGTCCGCGTCCCAGAGAAATTTTTTGCTTTGCGTCGGCGGTCAGGCCGCGCGCGCGGCGGTTGAGATCGCGCGTCAGGTCCAGCATCTGCGCGATTTCCGCGACACGCTTGTCGATGACCGCCCTGGGAAGGCGCCGATTCTTCAACGGAAAGGCCAAGTTCTCAGCCACTGTCATCGTATCGTAGATGACAGGAAACTGAAAGACCTGAGCGATATTGCGTTGCTCCGTCGCCAGATACGTTACGTCGGTTTGGTCGAACAGCAATCGCCCCTGGGACGGGGTGACAAGGCCCGAGATGATATTAAGCAGCGTCGTCTTTCCGCATCCCGAGGGTCCGAGCAGCGCATAGGCCTTGCCGTGCTCCCAAACATAGTGCAGCGGCTTCAATGCATAGTCGTTTTCGCCGCGCGGCTTTTCGATATAAGAGTGAGCGATTCCGTCGAGCGTTATTTGCTTCATGGTCCGCTCCTCAAGCCGTCATCGCAATGTAGGGAATTGCCACTAGCTTGCCGGATCGGTCGAAGGCGAAAACTCGAGTTGCATCAACGCGAACGTCGATCGAAGCGCCCGGCTGCCAGTCGTGCACACCCGCCACCAGGCACACCCAAATTCCCAGACCGACGTCGACATGAATGAAGCTTTCCGAGCCGCTGATTTCCGTCAATGCGACCTTGCCGGGAAAAACGAGGCCCGAAGATTGAACTTCGCCGATCTCGACCGCATCGGCGCGAAAACCGAGCCGGTACTCGCCATCCGGCAAACGGGACAACGCGCCGGCGGCCGGCAATTGCCGACCATTGCGCAGAGCCACAAGGCCGCCGCGCTTTTCAATGGCGAGCTCGTTGAGAGGCGGATCGGAAAAGACGCGTGCGGCTTCGATGTTGTCGGGCCGGCGATATACCAGCGCGGTCGGTCCGACCTGCGTCACCCGTCCTTCGTGAAGCGTGACCGTGACCCCGCCGAGCAGAAGAGCCTCCGTCGGCTCGGTGGTCGCGTAAACCAAAATCGCCCCGGATTGAGAAAAGACCTTTGGCAACTCCTCGCGCATTTCTTCCCGCAGCTTGTAGTCGAGATTGGCCAAGGGTTCGTCGAGGAGCACGAGGTCGGCGCGCTTGACCAACGCGCGCGCTATCGCCGTGCGCTGCTGCTGTCCGCCGGAAAGCTGGCCCGGCAAGCGTTGCAAAAACTGTTCGAGGCGCAGAAAGCGCGCAGCCTCCGTGACCCGCAAGTCGATTTCCGTTCGAGAGACGCCGGCAACTCGCATTGGCGAGGCAATATTTTCGTAAACCGTGAGCGAAGGGTAATTGACGAACTGCTGATAAACCATCGCAACTGAACGGCGGCGCACGGGAACGCCGGTCACGTCGAGGCCATTGGACAGAATCCGCCCGACCGTTGGCCTGTCCAGGCCGGCCATCAAGCGCATCAAAGTGGTCTTGCCCGACAGCGTCGGGCCAAGCAGGATGTTCATCGTCCCTTTTTCCAAAGTGAGGGACACGTCGGTGATCACGGGCGTCTCGCCCGCCGACAATCCGATATGATCGAGAACAAACGTCACTCAGCGCCACTCCCGCGAAATCATTGCGCCGCTAGCGGCGACCGCTCCATTTGACTCAGAAAGTCGCTGAGCGCAGCGACCTGCTCCGTCGAAAACCGCAAACCGAGCTTGCTGCGTCGCCAGAGAATGTCATCGACCACGCTCGCCCATTCGGTTTGTACGAGATAGCGAACTTCCGCTTCGCTCAAGTCCGCTCCAAAGACCTTGCCAAGGTCGGCAAGAGATTTGGCGCCGTTCAATATCTTGGTCACGCGAGTCCCATAGGCGCGCACCAGGCGTCGCATGGTTGCTTCCGGCACGAAGGGATAGCGCTGGCGAGTTGACTCCGATAGTGCGCCAAAGCCCTGCATCGGAAAATCTCCACCTGGCAGCGGATGACGGCCAGTCCAGCCGCTGCCGCGGCGTGGTGGAGGCAAATGCGGCGAAAGCATGCCCAACGCGGATTCTGCCAAGCGGCGATAAGTGGTTATCTTGCCGCCGAAGACGCTGATCAGAGGCGCCTCGCCCGCCTTGACGTCGAGTTTGAGAACGTAATCCCGCGTCGCGGCCTGCGCCGCCGCGGCGCCATCATCGTACAGCGGGCGGACGCCCGAATACGTCCATTCAACCTGTTCGGGCTCAACTGGCGTCTTGAAATATTCGCTCGCGGCGCCGCAGAGGTAAGAAATTTCTTCCGGGGTCGCCTCAACATGATCAGGATCGCCCGCGTAATCTTGGTCCGTTGTTCCGATCAACGTGAAATTGCCTTCGAACGGGATAGCGAAAAAGACCCGGCCATCGGAATTCTGGAAGATGTAACAGCGATCGTGCGAATAGAGCCTGGGCACCACTATATGGCTGCCCTTAACGAGCCGAACCGCGGCCGGCGCTTCGCACGCCAAGGTTTTGGTCAAAACGTCGCTGGCCCACGGCCCGGCCGCGTTCACGAGGGTACTCGCGCTAATTTCGCTGACGCTACAGGTTTTCTCGTTCCGCAGAGTCAATTTCCAGACGCCGCTTTCCCTGCTTCCTGCGAGGCAACGCGTCCGCGGCGCGATCGTCGCGCCCATCTCAAACGCATCCATCGCATTTAGAACGACCAGACGGGAATCCTCGACCCAGCAATCCGAATATTCGAATCCGCGCGTGAATTCGGATTTCAAAGCCTGGCCAGCCAGTTCGCGATCGAGACGCACGGCTTTTGTCGGGGGCAGAAGGCGCCGGCCGCCCAGATGATCATAGAGAAATAAGCCCAGCCGCAGCAGCCATGCCGGCCGTAACCCCTTGTGAAGCGGCAACACGAATCGCACGGGCCAAATAATGTGAGGCGCGATTCGCCATAGGACCTCACGCTCTACGAGCGCCTCGCGAACCAAACGAAACTCAAAATATTCGAGATAGCGGAGGCCGCCGTGGATGAGCTTGGTCGAGGCGCTCGAAGTCGCGCCCGCAAGATCGCTTTTGTCGCAAAGGAATGCGGACCATCCGCGTCCGACCGCGTCGCGCGCAATGCCGCAGCCGTTTATGCCGCCGCCGACAATCGCGACATCAAAGTGCGCGGTGGATCGCCCCATCGTCACTCGGTGCGTTTCCCCCGGTCAGTCGCAGAAATATGCGAATCAGGGTCCGAACCCTCTTGCTGACCAAACGCAGCCTATAACGAGCACAAACCGATTTACAAGCGAAAAAAACGAACATCAAATCGAGCCATGGGCGCGCTGTCTTTGCGGATCGGCCTCTACCGGCCCTCCCGTCTCGATGACTTTGACCTCACATTCCTCGCACATTTCCAGGACTGCGGGCGAGGGCAGCCGATCGGTGATGAAGACGTCGATTTCGGAGAAGTGGGCGATCCGGACCGGGGCCGCGCGCGAAAACTTGCTACTGTCGGCCACAAGAAACACCTTTCGGGCGTGTTCGATGATCGCGCGGGATATTTCGACTTCGCGAATGTCAAAATCCAGGAGCATACCGTTCAGATCGATGGCCGAGGTTCCGATGACTGCGATATCGACGCGGAACTGCTCGATCTGCGACACCGTCACCGCCCCGACGATGCCGCCATCACTCTGACGGATTGTTCCGCCGGTCAGGAAGACCTCGATCTCCTTGTTGCGATAGAGCTCGTTCGCAACATGCAGATTGTTCGTAATCGCCAGTAGGCCAGAGTGCCCGACGAGAGCTTTGGCGACTTCCTCTGTGGTGGTGCCAATATTGATGAACAGCGATGAGTTGTCGGGAATAAGCCGGGCGGCGGCTTCTCCGATCAACCTCTTGTGCGGATGTGCGACGTGTTGGCGCGCCTCGTACGATAGGTTCTCGACCCCCGAGGCGACAATCGCGCCGCCGTGCACGCGCACCACTCGGCGCGCCTCGCTGAGCTCGTTGAGGTCCCGCCGGATTGTCTGGACCGCCACTCCGAATTTCGAAGCGAGATCCTCGACCTCAACGCGCCCCGATTGACGCAACAGCGCGACAATTTGCGATTGACGGCTGTTCGAAGCGCGTGAAGAGGAAGAAGTGGCCATTTCTTGCGCTCCGATCTTCTCTACAGGCTGAGATTGAAGGCGATCGAAATGCGCAGGGCCGAGCCCCGGTATGGGCGCACTTGGTGAAACAGCCACGAGGGAAACATGAACAACAGCCCTGGGCGCGGTCGGATCGTCTCGGCGGCGCCGACAGATGCTCCGTCTTCGCCGACGAATTGGAGAGCCGGAGCATACATGCCCGGGCCCGCGCCCCGCGGGTCAAGCATCTCAAACTCGCCCCCCAGGGTCGGATCGGTCGCGCATCCGCCGTCCTCCACATAATATGCTCCGGACCAAAACGCGCCGGGATGATAGTGGCAGATATTCGCGTCTCCCGGGCCATTGACGTTCGCCCAGGCCATCACTTTCCATGCCTGGGGAGCCGGCTTGCCCTGTCGGTCGGCGGTCAGCCGATTGGCGACTTCCTTGGCGAATTCCATGATCTCGACGACAGGCTTACCGCCCCATGTCAGGATTTCACGATCCGAATGCCACCCGCCGGCGTTTGACGCTTGAACAGAGGGTGTCTCATTCCGCTTCCGCAGGATCGTCGCGACCAGCGCGGGATTTCGCTCGGCCGCGTCGGGGACTTCAAGGGCGGCGACCGGCGTTGCGAACAATCCTCGCACGACAATATTCATTTTGGTCTTCATCGAACCGTCCCTGGACGACCTGGCTAATCGGCCAAGCAAAGGACCGATCCAGGCCAATGTTTATTCGCGGCCGGCCACTCGGTCAGCACGCATGGCGACGCCTCGCCGGTCGCGGCGCGCGGGGCGTACAAAGAAATATTAGCAGGCTTACCCGCGATGACGAGCCTTGCCCGTCCAAATTAACAATCCGCGATGGTCGCTCGTGTCGTGTCGGTCGCGACGAATGACCGATCCAGGCGGACTCTGACCTCCCGGTCGCGAGGGTTTGTGACCGCTTGCCCTTCCAATTGCGGCGTTCGTGGTCGCGCCCCGCGATGTCCGTGACCTTTGCTGGGACGCCTCAGGCGGCATGGCGAGCGCGCGGTTCATGCAAAGACTCGGCCTTCAGATGTGTGTACCGGCGGAGCGTCTTCCAGTCTTTATGGCCGGTAACGAGGGAAACCTGCTCGATCGGAAATCCGGCTTCGAACAGGCGGCTTGCGCCCTCGGGCCTGAGGTCATGAAAGTGAAGGTCGTCGATGTTGAGAGCGCGGCACTGGCATCGGAAAGCCGTACCCACCGATCGTCCGTTGTAGGGGAAAATTCGGGAACCGCTTTTGCCGGCAAGAGACCGCCGCTCTTCGATGATCGCGACGGCATCGTAGCCAGTTACGTCAAGCAGAGGAATACGCTGGCTGTTCCCGCTCTTCCTCCGGGGATTCTTGCGATCTCGAATGAGCAGCATCTTTTTTCTACGGATCGAAGTCATTCCACTCAACTCGGCAGATCTCGTCTTGGCGCATTGCCGTCGCGACCGCGAAGCGGATGATCCGCCCGACGGGAATTTGCTGAAAGCGATTTGCCTCGAAACCAGCGGCCAATCGATCCAGCTCATTTTGAGTCGGCCGCCTGTCGCGTTCATTCCCTTTGCCGACGAGAGTATGGCGCGCGAGCGCAACGCGCGCCAGAGCAATGGGCTCAGTAGAGAGTATCACGCCGTGACCGGCGGCCGCGTGCGAGAGAATGGTCTTGATATAACCCAGATCAATACTAAGAGTGACGAGGCCAGCGCCCTCTCGCGCCCGCTCCTTTCCGAATTGGATGAGCCGTGCGCGATCGAGCTCCGGAATTCGCAGCCGTCCCAACCTCTTCTCGAGAAGGGTGAGGCTCGCCGCCTTGGATCGCCCAAAGGGGTTCCCCACCTCTTTGAGGTCTTCGCGATGTAGATTTATCAGATCGCCGAAAGTCTAGGCGTCCCGGGAGCTTCTCGCCAGGGCAGGGTAGCCACGGTCGATGCGCCGCTCGACCTCGAGCGCCGTCTCCTCGGCGTGCTTTCGCCGAAGGAATGTGTCATTGACATATTTTCCCTTCCGCCGCACCTGGGCTCGCCAGGAAGCCGGAATTGAGCTTCGTGAACGTCGCCAAGGCGTGTGCGCTCCGTTTGCACCGAACCGTCGAATTGCCGCGCAACGGGTCGCGTGATGGCGTAGAAACGAGTGCACACGGCCCAGCCTAGCGTGTTGAGACTACGGAAAAAATGCAGCCGGATCAATCGTTTAGATTTAGCGTTGCGCCGATGATGGACTGGACCGACCGGCGCTGCCGGACGTTCCATCGGCTGCTGACTCGCCACGCGCGCCTCTATTCCGAAATGGTGACGGCGGACGCCGTCGTTTTCGGGCCGCGCGAGCGGCTGATCGGTTTCGACCCCGCCGAGCATCCGGTCGCGATGCAGCTCGGCGGGTCGGATCCGACCCGCCTCGCCGAAGCCGCGCGCATCGGCGCCGAATTCGGTTACGACGAAATCAATCTCAATTGCGGCTGTCCGTCCGACCGGGTGCAAAGCGGACGCTTCGGCGCCTGCCTGATGCGGGAGCCGGCGCTGGTTGGGGAATGCGTGGCCGCCATGCGGGACGCGGTCCGGGTTCCGGTCACCGTCAAATGCCGCATCGGCGTCGACGAGCAGGCGTCGCGCGAAGCTCTCAGCGCCTTCGCCGCTACGGTGAAGGCGGCCGGCGCGGCGGCGCTGATCGTCCATGCGCGCAAAGCGCTGCTGGAGGGCCTCAGCCCCAAGGACAACCGCACCGTTCCCCCGCTCGACCATGGCCTCGTCCATGAACTCAAGGCCGCCCATCCGGACTGGCCAATCGTCATCAACGGCGGCGTCGCCGACCTCAAGTCGGCGGTCGCGCATCTCGCCCATGTCGACGGCGTCATGCTCGGGCGCGCCGCCTACCGGACGCCTGAGCTGCTGCTGGGCGTCGATCCCGTCATTTTCGGTGAGGCCGCGCCGGTCGCCGACGCCTTCGAGGCGATCGAGGCCTTCCTGCCGGCGATTGAGCGGGGATTAGAGCGCGGCGAGCGTCTGCACGACTACACCCGCCACCTGCATGGCCTGTTCGCGGGCCGGTCCGGCGCCCGCGCCTTCCGTCGCGTGCTTGCAAGCGACGCCGTGCGCGCCGGCGCCGGTCTCGATGTGTTGCGCCGGGCGACGGCGTGCGTCGGGCGGGGCGAAGCCCGTCTCGCGGCGGCGGAGTAGGCGGGGCGTGCGTCGCCCTGCCTACCTGGTGGTCAGGATCAGCCGATCGCGCTCAACCCTGTAGGCGCGCAGCCGGTCGAGAAAGCTCATGCCGAGCAGGCTTTCGTCGAGCGCGCCGGGACGGGCGACGAGCGCGCGCACGTTGCGGAATGCGATCGGCGCGACCGCGACCGGATCGAGCCGGACCTCCGCCGCGCGCGCCGAGCCGTTGGCTGTGCTGACGGGAACGTCGTAGTCGAGGCCGCGAGCGTTGACCCCGGCCTTTCGCGCGTCGGCGGCGGTGAGAACCACAACCGAGGCGCCTGTGTCGAACAGGAAGGTGACGCGTGCGCCATTGACTTCGCGGCGATCGCGAACTCGCCATTGAGGGACCTGGTGACGAGGACTTCTCCGCCCCTCCGACCTAAGGCTCGGCGGGGAAAAGCTCGGACGTGATCCGCCCCGCGGTGTCGGAAACCTGGAACCGGTAGGCGTAGGCGCTGGTCAGCGCGATCAGCAAAGCCGCCCAGACCGAGGTCGCGCCGATGACCCGCACAACGTCGGCGGGCCGGATCCAGGTCAGCATTAAGACCAGAAGCGCGGCCAGCATCGCGGCCGCCGCGAAGGCCTGATGACCGAGCCCGAGCGCTCTCGCGTGCGGGGGAATCGACAGCAGAACGCCGACGGCCGCCGCAAGAATGAGAAGAGGCGCGATCAGGCGCATCAGCGATTCCCCCGGCGCGCGCGGGCGTCAGGCCGGCGCCGGCCGCCGCGCGCCGAACGCGAGCGCGCCGCGCGCAGGCGCTCGTCGAGCCCGGCGATGATGTCGCCGCGTTCCTCCTCGCTCATCTCGCTCCAGGCGGCGATCTCCGCGACCGTGCGGCCGCAGCCGATGCACAGCGCCGACAACGGGTCGACAATGCAAATCTTGACACAGGGGGTCGAAACCGGCGGAGCGTGACATAGCGCTCATCTAGGAGGGCCGAATGGCCGATGAGAAGCCCGCACCAGGCGGCGATCTCGCTCCATTGCTGCGCCGCGCCGGCGACGTCGCCGGTCTGTCCGCCGATCTGCCGGCGCGCCAGCGCCGTCATCGCCGCCGCGCCGATCGCGCCCGACACCAGCGCGGCGACGGCGCGCCCGAGGCCGACCGCGATTCCGCCGAGCGCGATGGCGATGACGAGGGCCGCGCCCCAGGCGGCGGCGAAGGCCCGCGCCTCCAGGCGTCCGGCGCCGGCGCCCGCGCCGTCGGAACGCGCCGGCGCGAGCACCGCCAGCGGCGCCAGCGCGCCGGCGCGCGAGACGGCGGAAACCAGGATCAGCGCCCCGGCCGCGCTCCAAAATCCATGGTCGAGCGCCGCGGCCAGCGCGCCGACCCGAAGGATGAGCGCCAGCGTCAGCGCGACCGCGCCATAGGCGCCGATGCGGCTGTCGCGCATGATTTCGAGCTTGCGCGCTCGGCTGGCGCCGCCGCCGAAACCGTCCGCGGCGTCCGCGAGCCCGTCCTCGTGCAACGCGCCGGTCGCGGCGACGAGCGCGGCCGTCGCAAGCCCGGCGCGTAAGAGCGGCGGCAGTCCGAGGGCTTGCGTCAACGCCAGAGCGCCCGATCCGACGAGGCCGACGATCGCTCCAGCGACCGGCGCCGCCCAGGCTATGCGGTTGATGTCCAAGGACTGGCCGTCCGCGGCGGCCAGGGGCAGCCGGGTGAAGAAGCGCAAGGCGTCGGCGACGTCGCAGACGGCGGGCGCGAGGCGGGCGAGAGGACTATGGCCCCTCATGCCGCGGCGCCGTCGGGGCGACGCCCCGGCCGCGGGCGCAGACGCGTCGACAATTCTGCGTCCACGCCAGTCAAATCGCCCACAAAAAAATGGCGACCGCGGCCAATCCGATCGCCGCGAGCCCGGATTCGACGAGACCCCACTGGCGGACCAGGGCGCGCGCGGCGGCGACGTCGCGGCCGCGCAGCGACAGGATCTGGTTGTTGAGCGGCGCCATGACAAAAAATGTGTAGGGCCAGCTCGAGACGATGACGAGCGCGCCGATCGCCCATCTCAGATCCTGCGAACTCGAAATAGGCGAGAAATCCCGCCAAGGCGGAAATCAGCGCCAGGCCCGCGAGCAGCGCCACGCCGCGGCGATCGCTCGGACCCCATTCGCTCAGCAGCGCCTCCTCGTCGAGGGCCATGCGCGCCGGCTGTTCGACCCAATTGACGTAAAACGCGGCGCCGGCGAAGGCGGCGGCGAAAACAAGCGCGAACGTCCCCGAGTTCATGGCGGGCGGCTCCTCAAAATCGCGGCCTCCTCTAGCATGAAGCGCGGGACAATGCGCCAGCGCTAAGCTCCGTTCCGGGAAGGCGCGCGCGCCGCGAGAGGAAACCTTCGTTCCGATATTCAGAATTATTCGCGCCGAGTTAACTCCGTTGCTTTTGATATTCACAAAACTCGGGCCAGAACAAAAATAGAACTTGCGTGCAGGAACAAACCATGCACATAGTTCTTTTCATGGGGGGCGCGCAAACCGCCGTTGCGGACCGGACGCTGCCCGTGAGAGAAGGACGATGCTCATGAGTCAAGCCAATCTTCGCCTCGTGGAAGGGACCAGCGTGGACAAGACCAAGGCGCTCGACGCCGCTTTGTCGCAGATCGAACGCGCCTTCGGCAAGGGGTCGATCATGCGCCTCGGCAAGAACCAGAAAGTCGTCGAGATCGAGACCGTGCCGACCGGTTCGCTGGGGCTCGACATCGCGCTCGGGGTCGGCGGCCTGCCGCGCGGGCGAGTGATCGAAATCTACGGGCCGGAATCTTCGGGCAAGACCACGCTGACCCTGCATGTGATCGCCGAGGCTCAGAAAAGAGGCGGCGTTTGCGCCTTCGTCGATGCGGAACATGCGCTCGATCCCGTCTATGCGAAAAAGCTCGGCGTCAACCTCAACGACCTGCTCATTTCCCAGCCCGACACCGGCGAGCAGGCGCTCGAGATCACCGATACGCTGGTGCGGTCGGGCGCGATCGACGTTCTGGTGATCAATTCGGTGGCGGCGCTGACGCCGAGGGCCGAAATCGAGGGCGAGATGGGCGAATCGCAGCCGGGTCTACAGGCGCGGCTGATGAGCCAGGCGCTGCGCAAGCTCACCTCTTCGATCTCGCGCTCCAACACCATGGTGATCTTCATCAATCAGATTCGCATGAAGATCGGCGTCATGTACGGCTCGCCCGAGACCACCTCGGGCGGCAATGCGCTCAAATTCTATGCGTCCGTGCGCCTCGACATCCGTCGCATCGGCGCGATCAAGGACCATGAGCAGGTCGTCGGCAACCAGACGCGGGTCAAGGTGGTCAAAAACAAGGTCGCTCCGCCGTTCAAGCAGGTCGAGTTCGACATCATGTATGGCGAAGGCGTGTCAAAAATGGGCGAGCTGATCGACCTCGGCGTCAGGGCCGGAGTCGTGGAAAAGTCAGGCGCCTGGTTCTCCTTCGACAGCGTGCGGCTCGGGCAGGGCCGGGAGAACGCCAAGGCCTATTTGAAGGCCAATCCGGAGACGGCCGACAAGATCGAGCGCGCCATCCGGGAGAACGCCGGCCTCATCGCCGACCGCATTCTCGACAACGACGGCCCCTCCGAGGAAGACGACGCCGAGGCCTGATCGGGCTCCTTGGGCGCGCCTCGCGTCCCGCGCCAGTGAGGCCGGCCCATCCGCCAGGGACCCTGGTTTGGTCATCGTGCGCCTGGGGCGCGCGAGGGCGGCGGTTTCCTCCCGCGCGCCGCTCTCGCGCCCCATTGTCGCCGAGCCGCCGCCGCCGGCGGCCGTCGCCCCGGACAGCTGGCCTCGGCGTTGACCGGCGTCGGGCTTCTGCTTCGGCGGCCCCGGCTTCGGGCTTCGCCTTGATTCCATTGGCGCTCCTTGCGGCCTTGTTCTAGAAGCGCACGGGAAAAATCCGTGTTTAGGGCAAGGCGTTCATGAGCGGCGTCAACGAAATTCGATCGAGTTTTCTGCAGTTTTTCGCAAAGAATGGGCATGAAGTCGTGCCGTCGAGCTCGCTCGTGCCGCGCAACGATCCGACCCTGATGTTCACCAACGCCGGCATGGTTCAGTTCAAGAACGTGTTCGTCGGCGTCGAGAAGCGTCCTTACGCGCGGGCCGCGACGGCGCAAAAATGCGTTCGCGCCGGCGGCAAGCACAACGATCTCGACAATGTCGGGTATACCGCGCGCCACCACACGTTCTTCGAAATGCTCGGCAACTTCTCGTTCGGCGACTATTTTAAGGCGGACGCGATCGAATATGCCTGGCGCTTGCTGACGCGCGACTTTGGCCTGCCGGCCGAGCGCCTGACCATCACCGTCTACCATGATGACGACGAGGCCTTCGATTTGTGGAAGCTAGTCGCCGGCTTGCCGGACGAGCGGATCATCCGGATCGCGACCAGCGCCAATTTCTGGGCCATGGGCGACACTGGCCCCTGCGGGCCGTGCTCGGAGATCTTTTACGACCACGGCGAACATATTCCCGGGGGGCCGCCCGGCTCGCCGGACGAGGACGGCGATCGCTTCATCGAGATCTGGAACCTGGTGTTCATGCAGTTCGAGACGCTGCCGGGAGGCGAGCGGGTCAACCTGCCGCGGCCTTCGATCGACACCGGCATGGGCCTCGAACGCATCGCCGCTGTGCTTCAGGGCGTGCACGACAATTACGATATCGACCTGTTTCGCGCGCTCATTCGCGCCAGCGCCGACCTGACCGGCGTCGACCCCGACGGCCCCCAGCGCGCCTCGCACCGCGTCATCGCCGATCATCTTCGCGCCTCGGCCTTTTTGGTCGCCGACGGCGTCCTGCCCTCGAACGAGGGCCGCGGCTACGTGCTGCGGCGGATCATGCGCCGCGCCATGCGGCACGCCCAGCTCATCGGCGCGCGCGAGCCTCTGATGTGGCGCCTCGTCCCCGCGCTGACGCGCGAGATGGGTCAGGCCTATCCCGAACTCGTGCGCGCCGAGGCGCTGATCTCGGAAACCCTCAAGCTCGAGGAGACGCGCTTCCGCGCGACGCTGGCGCGCGGCCTTGCCATCCTCGACGACGAGTTCCGGGTGCTGGCTAAGGGCGGCGTATTGTCGGGAGAGACCGCGTTCAAGCTTTACGACACCTACGGCTTTCCGCTCGATCTGACCCAGGACGCGCTGCGCGCGCGCGGCCTTTCAGTCGACGTGGAGGGATTCGCCGCCGCAATGGAGCGTCAGCGCGCGGAAGCGCGCCGCGCCTGGGCCGGTTCGGGCGAAGCGGCGACCGAGACGGTTTGGTACGGCTTGCGCGAGCGGGTCGGCGCGACCGATTTTCTCGGCTACGAGACCGAGACCGCCGAGGCCGTCGTTCGCGCGATCGTGAAGGACGGGGCCGAAGTCGAGGTTCTGGAGGCGGGCGAGAAGGGTTCGCTGATCCTCAATCAGACGCCGTTTTACGGCGAATCGGGCGGCCAAGTCGGCGATGTCGGCGAAATCTCCGGGCCCGGTTTTCGCGCCGCCGTGACCGACGCCCGCAAGAAACTCGGCGATCTGATCGTCCACGACGTTTCAATCGTCGAGGGAACGGCGCGCGCCGGCATGGCGGTCGAACTCGTCGTCGACCATTCCGCCCGCACCGCCACCCGCGCCAATCATTCCGGCACCCATATTCTGCATGAAGCGCTGCGGCTGGTGCTCGGCGATCACGTGGCCCAGAAGGGCTCGCTCGTTTCACCGGACCGGCTGCGCTTCGACTTCGCCCATCCGAAACCGATGACGTCGGCCGAGATCGCGGCGGTCGAGGACATCGCCAATCGGGTCGTGCTCGAGAATGCCGAGGTGACAACCCACCTGATGGCCCTCGACGATGCGCGCGCTTTGGGCGCGCGCGCCCTGTTCGGCGAGAAATATCCCGATGAGGTGCGCGTCGTCAGCATGGGCGTGATCGAAGACGACGCGAACCACGAGCGCGCCTATTCGATCGAGCTCTGCGGCGGCACCCATGTCAGGCGGACCGGCGACATTGAACTCATCGCTGTCGTCGGCGAGAGCCCGGTCGCGGCCGGCGTCCGCCGCATCGAGGCCAAGACGCGCGACGACGCGCGCCGGCGCCTCACCGCCAATTCGCATAGCCTCGCCGATCTCGCCGCGCTGCTGCGCAGCCCCCCCGAGGAGGCGGCCGGGCGGCTCGAGGCGCTGATCGACGATAAACGCAAGCTGGAGCGCGAACTCGCCGAGGCCAGGCGAAGGCTGGCGATGGGCGGCGGCTCGGACGCCGCGGGGGCCGTACGCG
Organism: uncultured Alphaproteobacteria bacterium; assembly: GCA_963835955.1. Classification (GTDB taxonomy): domain Bacteria; phylum Pseudomonadota; class Alphaproteobacteria; order Rhizobiales; family Beijerinckiaceae; genus Roseiarcus. The sequence goes on from CAWIHZ010000005.1 coordinate 88,596, forward strand.
AGGTCGCCGGCGTCAGGCTTTACGCCCGCGCCGTGACCGGGATCGACATGCGGGACTTGAAGTCGCTCGCCGACGAGGCCAAGCAGAGCGTGGGATCAGGCGTGGTGGCGATCGCGGCGACGGGAGAAGACGGCAGGGCGAGCCTGGTCGTCGCGGTGACAGCGGATCAGACTGCGCGGTTCAACGCCGTCGATCTCGTCCGGCTCGGCTCTGCGGCGCTGGGGGGCAAGGGCGGCGGCGGGCGCCCCGACATGGCTCAGGCCGGGGGTCCCGACGGCGCCAGGGCCGAGGAGGCGCTGGCGGCGGTCGAAGCGGGAATCCGGGCGCGGGCCTGAAAGGGCCTCATCCCAAACCGAGCGCCGGCGGCCGACGCAGAGGGCCGCAAGCCGCGCCGCGTTTTCTTCGGATCGGTCGCTTCACGAATGAATCGGCGCCTGGTTGGGCCCCGACCCTACGCCATCGCCTTCCTCAGGTTCTCGTCGACTTTGTCGAGAAATCCGCCGGTCGAGAGCCATTTCTGGTCCGGTCCGACCAGCAGGGCGAGGTCCTTGGTCATAAAGCCCGCCTCGACGGTCTCGACGCAGACTTTCTCGAGGGTGGATGCGAATTTGGCCAGCGCCTCGTTGCCGTCGAGCTTGGCGCGATGCGAAAGGCCGCGCGTCCAGGCGAAAATCGAGGCGATCGAGTTGGTCGAGGTCTCGCGACCCTTTTGGTGCTCGCGGTAGTGCCGGGTGACGGTGCCGTGCGCGGCTTCCGCCTCGACCGTCCGCCCGTCCGGCGTCATCAGCACGCTGGTCATCAGGCCGAGCGAGCCGTAGCCCTGAGCGATCGTGTCCGACTGGACGTCGCCGTCGTAGTTCTTGCAGGCCCAAACGTAGCCGCCTGACCACTTAAGCGCCGCGGCGACCATGTCGTCGATCAGGCGATGTTCGTAAGTGATGCCGAGGCTCGCGAATTTCGACTTGAACTCGGCTTCGTAGACCTCCTGAAAGATATCCTTGAAGCGCCCGTCATAGGCCTTCAGAATCGTGTTCTTGGTCGACAGATAGACCGGATATTTGCGCATGAGGCCGTAGTTCAGCGACGCGCGAGCGAAGTCGCGGATCGAATCGTCGAGGTTATACATCGCCATCGCGACGCCGGAGCCCGGGAACTTGAACACTTCCCTTTCGATCACCTTGCCGTCTTCGCCCTCGAAACGGATTGTGAGGCGCCCTTTGCCGGGAATCCTGAAGTCGGTCGCGCGGTACTGATCGCCATAGGCGTGGCGGCCGACCACGATCGGCAGCGTCCAGCCGGGAACAAGCCGTGGCACGTTCCTGCAGATGATCGGCTCACGGAAGATGACGCCGCCCAGAATGTTGCGGATGGTGCCGTTGGGGCTGCGCCACATTTCCTTGAGCTTGAATTCCTTGACGCGCGCTTCGTCCGGCGTGATCGTCGCGCATTTGACCCCGACGCCCGCTGCCTTGATCGCCTCGGCGGCTTAAATCGTCACCTGATCGTTGGTTTCGTCGCGGTGCTCGACCGACAGGTCGAAATACTGGAGCTCGACGTCGAGATAGGGGTGAATGAGCTTCTCGCGGATGAGCCGCCAGATGATCCGCGTCATTTCGTCGCCGTCGAGTTCGACAACCGGATAGGCGACCTTGATCTTGGACATCGGACGGTCTTTCCTTGGAGGACGAGCGGGGGCGGGCGAGGATGCGTCCCTATAGCATCGGCCCTTGACGCGGCAAAGCTGTCGCGTGGGCGAGGCGCCGTCGAACGGAGAGCGCAGCATGAGCCATTGGCTTGACGTCGTCGCCGGCCTCACGCTCGCGATCTCGGCGAGCGTCGCGCCCGCGCTCGCCGACCCGCTCGAAGGGACCTGGGGCGGGGCGGATGCAGAAGGCCGCTCGGCTCAGGTCGCCATCGCCGGCAATTCCTTCATCGGCGTCTATTGGATCGACGACGATCGCGATGCTGCCAACCCACGATTTTCCGAGCGCGGCGCTCGGCTCGGCTTCGAGGTCGTCGGGCGCAAGGCGACGCTCGTGCGCGCTGGAGCCGGCGCGCGCGTCACCGCTTGCGAGCCGAAAGGCGTCGCGGTTTCGATCAACCTGAAAAGGGATCAGGGGAGAGCCCCATTGCCGCTTTGACCGGCGTTCCTTGGCGCTCACGCCGGCGCAAGATCGGGGCGGTCGTCGCTGCCGCGCTCATCGCGCAGCCGGCGCTCAGCGTGCGCGCGGGCGTGGCTCAACCCGCGACCGACGACGCGCTGGCGACGCTGTGCGGAATCGTCGAGACCTCCGCCCGGGGCGAGGGACTGCCGGTCGATTTCTTCACCCGGCTGATCTGGCGCGAGAGCGCATTCCGGCCGGGCGCGATCAGCCCCGCCGGCGCTAAAGGCGTCGCCCAGTTCATGCCCGGCACGGCCGCCGAGCGCGGGCTCGCCGATCCGTTCGATCCGGCGGCGGCAATTCCCGCCTCGGCGAAGCTTCTGGCCGAGTTCGCGCGGCGGTTCGGCAATCTGGGTCTCGCGGCGGCGGCGTATAACGCGGGTCCGAACGCGCTCGCGAACTGGCTTGCCGGCGCCGGCGCCCTGCCGTTCGAGACCCAGGATTACGTGTTCGCGATCACCGGCCACGACGTCGAGGAATGGCGCGGCGACAAGCCGCCGGCCGCAGCCTCGCCGGACCCGGCCGAGCCCTGTCTCGCATCGATCGGAAAGCTGCGCGTCGAGCGCGGTCCACAGGGCTCGCCCGTCGTCTCGGGCCTCTTCGCGCCCTGGGGCGTGCAGATCTCCGCCAGCTTCTCCAAGGACTCGGCGCTGCGCGCCTTCGCCCGCTTTAGACACGACTACGCAAGCGTCATCGGAGACATGACCCCGTTCGTTCTCGGCTCGGTCCTGCGAAGCAGAGGCTGGCGACCGTTCTATCGCGTGCGCCTGCCGGCGCAGACCGGCGGCGAAGCGAAAAGACTTTGCGATCGCATTCAGGCCGCCGGCGGCGCCTGCGCCGTGCTGCGGAGCTAGAGTGGCGGGCGCCGCCTCTCGGGGATCGGGGCTCCAAGCCAAACCAAGCCGAACCAAGCCAGACCAAATAAAACCAAGAAAAACCAAGGAAAAAAATGCTTGGATTTGCTTGGATTTGCTTGGATTCTGTCGTCCGAATCGGGACTTTTCAATGGGTTGCGGCGAATCCTACCGAAAAAAAATCGCCAGCGCTTCGTAATAGCAACAAATTAGAGTGATATTTCTCGCTCCGCCCTCGAACGGCCGCCGTCGCCGTTGTTGTGTATGGGCCGACAATTCGTCTCCTTCAACGCAAGACGGAAGAATAACACGATTTGTGATTTTCAGCAAAGAAATTCTCAAGACAAGCCCCCGAGGTCATCGACACCGGAATTTATAAGGCTGTCGAGCCGAGCGCGGTCACCTCGCCGCCCGTCCCGCGCGGTCGAGCGCCGCGAACTCCTCGTCCAACAGCGTGATCGCCGCCGCGCCGACGTTTTCCTCCAGGTGCGCGACCTTGCCGGTGCCGGGGATCGGCAGCATGACCGGGCTGCGCTTGAGGAGCCAGGCGAGCGCGATCTGGCCGGGGCTCGCCTTATGCTTGCGGGCGAGAACCTCCAGCGCTTTGCCCTCGCGCGCGAACGCGCCGGCGTCGAGCGGAGCCCACGGAATGAAGCCGATCCCATGTTGAGCGCAATATTCGAGCGTCGCCTCGCTCGCCCGGTCGACGAAGTTGTAGCGGTTCTGCACCGTGGCGACGGGGAAGAACTTGGACGCGGCTTCGATCTCCCCGACGTCGACTTCCGAAAGGCCGGCGCAGCGAATGACGCCGTCCTTGATCAGCGAGGCGATCGCCGAGAACTGTTCGTTCGCCGGCACTTTTGAGTCGATGCGATGCAGCTGCCAGAGATCGATCGTCTCGACGCCGAGCCGCCAGCGGCTCGTATGCGCCTGCTGGATCAGATACTCGGGCCGGCCGAGCGGGATCCAGACGTTCGGCGCGGTGCGTGCGAGGCCCCCCTTGGTGGCGACATGGATCTTGCCGTAGGGCGCGAGCGCTTCGCGGATCAGTTCTTCGGAGAAGTTGGGACCATAGGAATCGGCGGTGTCGATGAAGTCGACCCCGAGATCGGGCAGCCGGCGCAGGGTGCGCAGCACTTCGGCCCTGTCCGAGGGCGGGCCCCAAATTCCTCGCCCGACGACGCGCATGGCGCCGAACCCGAGGCGGTTGACGTCGAAGGCGCCGCCGATGCGAAAGCGACCGGACTGGGCGGCGTTGATCATGACAAATCCTCGCAAGTGTTGGGCGGCGCGATCAGGGCCAGCTCGCCAGCGGCGGCATGGAAGAGAGAATGGAGGCGACGTTGCCGCCGGTTTTCAAGCCGAAAATCGTGCCGCGGTCATAAAGCAGATTGAACTCAACGTAACGCCCGCGCCGGACCAATTGTTCCTCGCGTTCGGCCTTGCTCCACCGTTTCGCCGCATTGCGCCTGACGATATCGGAATAGATCGCGACGAAGCTCTCGCCGACGTCCCGCACGAAGGCGAAATCGTCGCCGAACGCCGAATTGTCGGCGTCTCCGGCGCTGTTGAGATAGTCGAAGAAAATCCCTCCGATTCCGCGCGGCTCGTCGCGGTGCTTGAGATAAAAGTATTCGTCGCACCAGGCCCTGAATCGCCCGGCGTCGGCGGCCTTGGGATGACGCTCGCACGCCGCGCCCATCGCCGCGTGAAAGGCGATGGCGTCGGGATCGTCGCGCGAGCGGCGCGCCTCCAGCATCGGGGTCAAGTCGGCGCCGCCGCCGAACCAGGTTTTGGTCGTGCGGACAAGGCGGGTGTTCATGTGCACGGTCGGCACATGCGGGCTCCAGGGATGGGCGATGACCGACACGCCGGCGGCCCAGAAACGCGGGTCCTCGGCCGCGCCCGGAATCTGCCCGGAGAATTCCTTCGGGAAGGCGCCATAGACGGTGGAACAATGTGCGCCCATTTTCTCGAACAGGCGCCCGCGCAACAGCGCCACTCGTCCGCCGCCGCCCGGCTCGCCGCTGGCGTCCGTGCGAGTCCAAGGCTCGAGGATGAAACGGCCGGGCGCGCGCGAAAGCTCGGCGCCCTCGAACTCACGCTCCAGCGCCTCCATCGCCTCGACGATCTTGATCTGGATGGTCTCGAACCAGGCCGCGGCGCGGGCAAGGCGGGGATCGCCGTCGATCAATTCTTTCATGGCCCGCCCACGTCTCCCCGAACCCGAGCCACGAGGCGCTCGACGTGCTCGACCGGCGTCTCGGGCAGGACGCCATGGCCGAGATTGAAGATATGCGCGCGGGTCCGAAACCCCTTTAGGACCCGATCGACGCCCTCGTCGAGCCCGCGGCCGCCGGCGACCAGCGCCAGCGGATCGAGATTGCCCTGCAGCGCCAGCCGATCCGGAAGCGCCTTGGCGGCGACGGAGGGTTCGACGGCCGTGTCGAGACCGATCGCCGCAATCCCCGGCATATCGGCGAATTTCGCCAGTTGCGTAGCCGCGCCGCGCGGGAAGGCGATGATCGGCGCCTCGGGCGCGCCAGCGCGCACCCTGGCGATCAAGGCGGCGACCGGCGCGACGCACCAGCGCTCGAATTCCGCCGGCGGCAGGACGCCAGCCCAAGAATCGAAGATCTGCACCGCTTCCGCGCCCGCCGCCAACTGACGCAGCAGGTAGGCCGCCGAGGCGTCGACGAGAACTTCGATCAGCGCGGCGAACGCGGCGGGGTGACGATACGCGAACAGCCGCGCCGGCGCCTGGTCCGGCGTGCCGCGCCCGGCGATCATGTAGCTTGCCACCGTCCACGGCGCGCCGCAAAAGCCGATCAGCGCGACCTCGCGGGGAAGCGCCGACTTGAGGCGGTCGAGCGTCTCGAACACCGGCGCGAGCCGGCTCCAGTCCGGCTCGTCGGAGAGCCGCGAAACGCCGCTTGGGTCTCGAATCGGATCGAGGCGGGGGCCTTCCCCGGATTCGAAGCCGACGCTCTGGCCCAGCGCATCAGGCACGACGAGAATGTCGGAGAAAAGGATCGCGGCGTCGAAGCCGAAGCGCCGGATCGGCTGCAGCGTCGCCTCGACGGCGAAGGCGGGAGCATAACAGAAATCGAGGAAGGTCGCGGCGCGGGCGCGCAGCTCGCGATATTCCGGCAGATAGCGGCCCGCCTGCCGCATCAGCCAGATCGGCGGCCTCGGCTGACGTTCGCCGGCGAGCGCGGCAAGCATCGGTTTGCGCGCAGGGGAGGGCGGTTGCATTTGGCTAGGCCCTCACCCGGCCCCGCGGGCTGCCTTCTCCCGCAGGCGGGAGAAAGGCGCCAGCCCCCCTCTCCCGATTACGGGAGAGGATCGGGGTGAGGGACGCCTCGGCAAGACGAACGCCTATTCGGCCGCGCGCTTCATCTCGGGATAGACGCAGTGCGCCGGATCGCTGACGCCGGGGCGCGGCAACGGAATCACCTTCGCCTCTTCAAGGCGCAGGCCCAGCGTCTTCCAGACGTCGACCAGCGCCTCGACCAGTTCGGCGATTTGCGCCTCGCTATGGGCGGGCGTCGGCGTGATCCGCAGGCGTTCGGTTCCCTTGGCGACGGTCGGATAGTTGATTGGCTGGATATAGATCGCGTGGCGCTCCAGCAGCAGCTGGCTGGCGGCGCGGCACTTGCGCGCGTCGCCGACGAAGACCGGCACGATATGCGAGGGATTGTCCATCACCGGCAGGCCGGCCGCGCGCAACGCGTGCTTGGCGAGCTTGGCCATATGCTGATGGCGCTCCCGCTCGGCGGTCGAGGTCTTGAGATGCCGGACCGCCGCCTCGGCGCTTGCGGCGACGCTCGGGGGCAGGGTCGAGGTGAAGATGAACGACGGCGCGTAGCTGCGCACGGCGTCGATGATCGCCGCGCTGGCGGCGATATAGCCGCCGAGCGAGCCAAAGCCCTTAGCGAGCGTCCCCTCGATGACGTCGATCCGATGGGCGAGCCCGTCGCGCTCGCTCACCCCCCCGCCGCGAGGGCCATAGAGGCCGACCGCGTGAACCTCGTCGATATAGGTGAGTGCGTTGTACTTCTTCGCCAGCGCGACAATGTCGGCGATCGGCGCGATGTCGCCGTCCATCGAATAGAGGCTTTCGAACACGATCATCTTCGCCCGCTCGATCGGCTCGGCCGCCAGAAGCTCTTCAAGGTGCGCCGCGTCGCAATGGCGCCAGACCTTCTTTTCGCAGCCCGAGCGGCGCACGCCCTCGATCATCGAATTGTGGTTGAGCGCGTCGGACAGGATCAGGCAATTCGGCAGCAGGCTGGCGATGGTCGAAATGCCGGCGAGATTGGAGACCCAGCCCGAGGTGAAGACGAGGGAAGCCTCTTTGCCATGCAGGTCGGCGAGTTCGGCCTCGAGCCGCACGATCGGGTGATGAGTGCCGGAAATGTTCCTGGTCCCGCCGGCCCCGGCGCCGTGGGCCCGGGCCGCACGCACGGAGGCCTCGACCACCGAGGGGTGGCCGCCCATGGCCAGATAATCGTTCGAGCACCAGACGGTGACTTCGCGGGGCTTGTCCTCCTCGCCCGCCGGACGCCATAGCGCGGTCGGGAAACGGCGCGCGTCACGTTCGAGATTGGCGAAGGTGCGATAGCGACCCTCCGCTCTCAGGCGGGCGATCGCGTCCTCGAAGCTGCGCTTGTAGTCCATCGCCATCCTTTCGGCGCCGCAATTCCTTAAGCCGGAACCGCTTTCCTTTTCGCTAACCGGACGAGGCCGGATTGTCCAGAGCCTCGATACTGATAATTGCGCGACCGATTGTCCAACGGTAATTGCATTTTTTGGTGAGGCGTTGTTTAACCCCGTGCCTCAAACGCGCCTCCCGCGCCTTGATCTGCCGCAAGTCGAAACCCGGAGGCGCAAGGCGCTCGTGTGCAAGGCGCTCGTGTTGCCAGCGAGATTCTCAGATGTTAATTTTCGGGTAGGGCAAAAGAGAACCGGACAAAGCGATCCGCGCCAGCAGAACGCCGCTCGGCGTCCGCATCAGGATGGAGGACGTCGAATGCCGCCGACACGCCGAGACCTCTTGCAATCGGCGGGCGCCGCCAGATCGTCAAGATTGGCGACAGCGAGCCGATCCCATACAGCCCGAACCCGAGCGAGCCGCTGTCGGGGATCAGAGTCATATCCTGCAGCCATGTGATCGCCAGCACCACCGCTTCTCGCACGCTCGCCGAATATGGGGCTGAGGTGCTTCACGTCGCGCGCGATCAGTCCTACGAGCACGAAGGGATCATTGTCGACGTCAACGTCGGCATGCGCTCGACGCTCCTGGACCTGAAAAATGCGGAACACCATCGAAAGTTGACGGCGCTGCTGCCGAAGGCGGATGTCTTCGTTGAGGGGTTCCGCGGCCGCGCAATGGGGGGGCTCGGCTTGGGGCCCGAGGACGTCGCCCACGAGTACGGGAGTTCGTGGCTGCGCTTTCCGAAGCCTCTACGCGAAGGGCGGAATCTATACGGTCTACAGCGAAGACACCGGCTTCACCGCTGACAGCTTCTTCAACAAGCCCCAATATTTCACCCACCTCGAACTCGGCTGGAGCGGCACGGCGGCGAACGGCACGCCCATCCAGGCGCGCGGGCCGATGGACGCCAACAACTTTTCCGTGACGCTTTGGAACAAGGACGCCGAGCAGTTCGGACCCGGGGCCGCGCACGGGGTCGCGTTCAACGCCAACTATCTCATCCAGCCGAACGTGATGATTTTTGGCCGCGGCGGCTGGTCCGAAGGATGGCAGCTCGACCGAAACCTCTCCGCCGGCGTCGCCTGGCGTCCGGTTCAGGATTACTCGGATCTGTTCGGCGTCGGCGCCGGCTGGGCGCAACCTGCAAACCCGAGTCTGAGGGACCAGTATATTTTCGAGGCGTTCTATCGCTTCCAGCTGACGACCCAGCTCGCGATCACGCCCGACGTCCAGTGGATCCTGCATCCGACCCTCAACCCGAACACCGGCTCGCTTTGGGTGGCCAGCCTTCGGGCGCGGGTTACGTTCTAGGGGGCTGACCGCCGGGGCGCTTTTCGTTCCCATCCGAACGCCGGCAAATCGTAGGCCAACAATTCGCCGATGGCGTCGATCGCGATGTCGACGGACGCGCTTTCATCCGGCGCAGGCTCGGCGCGGGCGTAGTGGCCCTGTCTGGGGAAGACCGTCGTCGCCCTTTCGCCCCAGATTTTCTTCACCGCGGCGAGGATCCGGGTTTTGTCGTCGATCAGCACGTAGCGGCCGGCGGGGTGCCGGCGCTCGACCTCGGCCAGCTCGGTCTCCTTATGCACGTAAATCAGGACATTGCCGTCGAAGGCGTCCCACAGGCCCGAGCGCGCCACCTTGTGCGGCTGAAAGACGGCGTCGCCATCGGAGAGAATGACCGCCGGACCCCATTGCCGAACGTGTCTGACGACCTCGACAGCACGAGGATAGAGGCGATCGGCGAACGGATAGTTGAGGAGCCAGTTGGCGACAAGATAGAGGGTCGGGTCGTGCGGATGTTCCGCTCGCAAGCGCTCGAGCGCGCCGAGATAGTCGGCGTAGCCGAGGCTTTCGCGCAGCGCCTCGAACAGCGCCCAGTAGCGGGCGCAGGCCTGATCGCCGGAGAATAGCTTCAGATGGTCTCGCAGGTCGTCCTGAAAGCGGTCGTTGTCGATCAGCGTGTTGTCGACGTCGAACAGGAAGACGACATCGGCTGCGCTCGTCATCGCGACTTCACCCTTTCGCAGTCGGCGCCGCTTCGTCTCGCGTGACTTGTAATGTCAGGTCTTCACCGTTGAGGCCTGATAGATCTCGTCGATGGACTGAGCTAGCGCCGCGTCGAACTCGGCCTCGCTCATCGAGCGCCTGAGGTCCTGGGCGAGCGCGCGCGAGAAGCTCGCGACCATGCCGTGATTTTTCGCCAGCAGCTTGCAGGCCTCGGCCCGGGTGTAGCCGCCCGACAGCGCAACAACGCGCACGATCCGCTTGTGCTTGATCAGCGGCGCGTAAAGATCGGGTGTGCTTGGGATGGTCAGCTTGAGCATGACCTGACGGCCTTCGGGCAGGGCGTCGAGCCTTTTGCCAATCTCCGCGAACAAGATCGCCTCGGCTCCGGCCTTGTCCGGGCTGTCGATCGAGACCTCGGGTTCGATGATCGGGATCAGCCCATGCTTTCCGATCTGGTCGGCGACGTCGAACTGCTGCCTGACGATGGCGGCGACGCCGTCCCTCGAGGCAAGGTTGATGACTGAGCGCATCTTGGTGCCGAAGACGCCGAGTTTCACCGCTCGGGCGAGAAGCGGCTCAAGGTCAGGCATCGGCTTCATCAACCTGACGCCGTCTTTTTCCGCTTCGAGCCCCTTGTCGACTTTCACAATCGGGACAACGCCCCGTTCCTCCCACAGGTAGGTCGGAACCGGCTTGCCCTTCGCCTCGCCGTCCATCGTGCGCTCGAACAGGATGGCGGCGATCACCTTCGATCCGTTGAAGGCTGGCGCGGTGATGATGCGCACCCGCATCTCGTGCACCAGCTTGAACATCTCGGCCTCGCCGTTGTAATCGCTGTCCGAAACACCGTAGTGGCGAAGGGCGCCGGGCGTCGATCCGCCGCTCTGGTCAAGGGCGGCGATGAAGCCCGGCTTGCCCGCCATTTGCGCCATCATCTTATCATTAGTCATCGTCGTCATCCTCGCCTCGAGACCTTCGCCTTCCGCGATTAAGCGTTTCGCGCTGATAAGGTCAACGGCGGGTCGCCGCTCCCGCGCGCGCCAGATGGGAGCGTCGTCATCAACCCGTCGTAGCGAAAGCCGTTCGAAGACAGTCTATCACTGAACGGGCTGCTGTCACGCGCGCCGGGGCGCGATCCGGCGAAGACGGCGTTCACGCGACCGCGGGCGGCGTGGTCTTCCATCGCGTCGCATGGCTCGCCGCTGGACACGAAGAGCGACCCGGGAGCGGGTCTGCGAAGTCGTCAAACAGACCGCCCAGTGATTGCGCCTTGCCTGCCTGAAAGGAGACATGGCGCTCATGCGGGCGCGGGCCGCAAATCGCCAGGGCCACGATATGCCGGCTTCGTCAATCGACAGCCGGTTCGCGACGCCGGAGTCGCCCGAGGCGGAACCGGACGTCGCCACGCGCGCCGCGGCTGCTTGCCGAAGGGACGCCAATTCTCAGAAAAGCGCGACAAACGCGTTCTGCGCTTTGGCGCCGAAACGCTGGCCTTCACTAACACGGAGCGTTGATTTGGGCCGCCGTTCGGGGGATCATCATGACCGAATCGTGGAGCGTGACCGCGCCGATCGAGTAATAGATTCCGGTCGGCTGAAACGGATATTGCACTTCGCCCAGGATGACATAGCTGGCGGCCGCGCCGGTGAAGGCCGCGGCGATCGACGGATCGACCGGCAATTGCTGACCCGTCGGCCGCGCCGTCCCGTTGGCGTTCGGGCAACTAAGCTGGACCGTTCCCGTAGTGACGCCGTTGACGGTGGCGAGCTTCAACTCTGACACCACGACTTTGACCCCGCTGCCGTCATATGGATATAGGATCAGGGCCGGATACCCCAGGATCTGAGTGAGTTCGGCCTGCGTGATGGTGGCTGAGCCATTGTTGTTGGCTTGAGCGAATATATTGGCGACCGTCGTCGCGGCGAGCGTCACTCGGCGCTGCACGCTGAAGATCTGACCACCATAGACGATGAGGCTCATCAGCAGCAGGGCGACCGGCATGATCAGCGCCATCTCGACGGCGGCCAAACCGCGCTCGTCGTCCAATGCGGCGCGCGGCGCGCGGCGCGCCGCCGCCAGGCGGTTGCGGATCGCTGGCGCTGTCACAGGGGTTCGATCCTGAAGATCTGCGTCGAGGCCATCAGCATTTTGCCGTTCCCCAGGTTCGCGAAATTGAGGCCGAGCGGGCCGCCGTAGACGGGCCATGGATACATCGCCACCAGCAGCATGTCGGTGCCGGAGGCGCCGGCGTTGGCGCCGACGTCGACGGTGGGCGTGCCGATGAGTTTGCCGGTGGAGTCGAACTGCGGCAGCAGCGAAGCGAGGTTGGTCGTGCCCGCCGGCAGCGGCGTCAGTTCGACGACCAGCTGCGAGCAGTCGAAGAGAGAGGTCAGTTCCGTGCAAATCTGGGTCTTGAACTGTGCCGTCGTCAACGACCCGGTCTGATTGGTCATGACGATTCTCGCAGCCTCTTCGGCCGCGGTCTCGAAGAAAGCCTTGACGAGAAAAATCGTGGCGGCCTGCAGCGTAGCGAGGACAATGCCAAAAAATATTGGAGCCACGAGGGCGAACTCGACCGCGGGCGACGCGCCCTCGTCCCGGGCGAACAATCGACCAAGGCGGGAGATGACGACCAACAGTTTTCCCACGACCAGCATTATCGCCCGATCCCAGCTGACCCTAGCGGAAGATATTCTGCGACAAACTTTAACCCGGCCTTATTCGCGGCCAAGAATTTCTATTAAAGGCGAGTGAATTGAAGGCGTAGGCCTAACGGTTTTGAATTTCAGTTGCTTGCGGTTGATCCGTTATGACTTACCTTGCGTCAACGCGAAATCTTGGGCTGGTCGGGGCATTGCCGATGTCTGGATGACAGTTCGATTCCGCCGCAACTTTTCCGACTCGATTCAGTCCGAAGAGTTCCGGTCAATGCGATATGGGAGCGAAGCGCGGCCCTCTTGCTAACCTCTACGGACGGATCTTCGCTACCTCAGCGGATTGGGATACGCCAATAAGGTAAATCCGTGAGGGATCACCCAGATTATCCAAATAAACTAACGTTGACGAGATTTTATGTTCGGTCTGAACGGCCGTGAATAGGGTAATTTCGTCGAAATTCGTCAAATTTTAACAATTGTATTAGCTCGCGATTAAAATGTTGACTGCTTCATTCCTGGAGTTTGGTCATTGGGCGCGATGAACCATGTCAGGTTCGGAGCGTCGAATAAACAGCGAGCGGAACCTATGTCGAACTCTGTTTTCGGCCGCCTGCTTCACAACCGCAACGGCAACGTCACGATGATGTATGCGATGATGGCGCCGATCCTCATGTTCGGAGGCGCGGCGGCGATCGACTATGGCCGGGCGGCGCAAATTCACACCAAGCTCAACGCCGCCGCCGACGCCGCCGCGCTCGCCGCGCTGACCCCGAACATGCTGCAACAAAGCGATTCGGTCGCGGAGGCGGCTGCGACTTCGCTGTTCAACGGCCTCGTGGCCGGCATATCCGGACTGACTCCGGGCGCGACCCAAGTCGCCGTCACCATCACCGAGGGCGCCGACAACGTGTTGACGCGCAGCGTCAGCGTCAGCTACTCGACCTCGGTCAACACGATTTTCGCCGCCGTGCTAAGCAAGGACTCGCTCGCCGTGTCCGGCAGTTCGACAGCGAAAGCGCAGATTCCGCCGAATATCGATTTCTACGTTCTGCTCGACAATTCGCCCTCGATGGCCCTGCCGGCGACGCAAGCGGGCATCACCCAGATGGAGAACCTGACTCCGAAGCAGGACGGCGGCAACAACTGCGCCTTCGCCTGTCACCAGGCGAGCACGGGCAATAGCGACACCCTGGGCAATCCGTGCGCCGACGGCACGGCGCCGACGCTGAGCAGCGCGCCCTATTGCGACGTGACCCACCACGGCGCGCAGATCGACAATTACGCGCTCGCCCGAAAAAATAATATCACGCTGCGCCTCGACGAATTGAACACCGGCGTTTCGACCCTGCTGCAGACGGCGTCCTCGACCGCGCAGTCGTCGCAATTTTCGTCGCCGCCGCAGTATCGATTCGCGATCTACTCGATGGATTCGCTGTGGTCGATCGGCCTCAACCAGCTGATGCCGCTGACAACCGACTACATGGCCAATTGGACCACCGCGTCGGCCAATTTCGGCGTGATGGAGATGTATTCCAACAACAACGACTGCGCCAATTCGGCCTGCTCTTCGGGCACGAGCTCTCCGGGCGGCGACGTCGGCACCAACTACGACAATTCGCTCGGCAAGCTGAGCCAGGCGAGCTACATCCCCAATCCCGGCAACGGCACCAACCAGGTCGGGGACACGCCGCAAAAGGTCCTGTTCATCGTCACCGACGGGGTCGAGGACGAGAAGAGCGGCAGCCGCCTCCAGCAGGCGATCAACGATCTCGGCAACGCTCCGGGCGGCAATTCGAACAGCACGAACTGGTGCACGACCATCAAGAACCGCGGCATCAAGATCGCGATCCTCTATACCGACTATCTGCCGGTGCCGACCAACAGCTGGTATGCGAACTGGATCGCGCCGATCCAGTCCGATATCGGCCCGGCCCTCCAAGCTTGCGCGACCCCCGGCCTGTTCTATGACGCCGCAATCGGCGCCGACCTCGGCCAGGCGCTTTCCGCGCTATTCGCCGCGGTCACCCAGACCGGCCATTTGACCAACTGACCTCCGACCCGCGCGCTGGCAATGCGGCGCCGGGACGACTTTCATTAGATTTTGGCGATCGCGATGTGCGCGGTTCTGTCTGTGTCGCGGGCAAGGCTCGGTGGACATGGGCCTGTTCGCGAAGTCGAAGGTGGCGTTCCTGCAGGGGTTTCTCAAGCTCGAGAATGGCGTTCCTAGCCACGACACCTGCAGCCGGCTTTTCCACATGCTCGGCCCGGAGCAGTTCAGGGCGGCGTTCCAGCGCTTCATGGGCTGGTTTCTCCGAGCAATGCGAAGGGATTGCCGCACACATTGCGCACGCTTTACGGCGGTTGACAAGGATGACGCAACGTGATTACGTAATGCCTGATGCGGGACATGTAGGTGGGGACCTCATGAAATTGAAACTTCTGGCCAGCGCGCTGACGCTGGCGACGGGTTGCTTGCTGGGGGCAATTCCAGCGGAGGCGACCACGATTGAAATTGGCCTTGCTCAGGCGCCGCCTGGCATGGGCCCGATCACGACCGAAGCGACCGGCACGGGTGTGACGGGCGCCAGTTGGTTTGGCTCGTACGACAACTATCTCTTCAATGTCATCCTGGCCACCGACCCCGCCCCGATCGGTCTCTCCAGCGGCACGCTTGACGTTACGCTGCCGGCCGCTTTGGGAGGAGCGTCCGGTCCGATTTACGTGTACGTTACCGAAACTGGCCTCACTTCGCCGCAGTCGACTGTCGATTTCCTCAGCCAGCTCAGCATCGACAACTTGCCCACCGGTTGGGCCGAGACTGAATTGACCTATCTCGATAGCACGGGCGCGGCCTACGGATTGGGCACTCTACTAGCGTCTTCGAGTAGCGCCGGCACACAAAGCATCGCCGCCACCGGGGCGGTGACTCCAGATTCGCCATTCTCCCTGACCGAGGTGTATGCGATTTATTCGAACGGTTATGCGGGGATCAACACGTCGACGGAATATATCTCGGGAAGCGTGGACCCTGCGCCGGCTCCTTCGATCGGCGCTGGCGTTCCAGGCGTTCTTGCCGTCGGCGGCGTGTTGCTCGGCATGACGTTCCTCAGACGCTCGCGCCTATCTTTAAGCTAATTTCGACTTAGGGCGATCATTTCCCCGGGGCGATCCAAGCCGACCGACTGTCGCCATCCAACTCGTCACTTCGCGCTTTCAGCACCGCGGGCGCGTCCAATACGCCGATGAATTGAAGTCGGCGATCGTGGCGAGGCGCCTCGTCGAGCCTTTGGAGCGCTGAGGCCTTTTTTCGGGAAGCCGCGACACAGAGAGGAGAGAACTCTGTGCGCTGTCGATGTGGGCGTCGGCGCCGTCTTGACGCAACGACAACGTGACGAGTCCAGCGGTGGCCGAAATTTCTGTCGGCTCGATCGCAATCATCTGCGGCGTTGATATTACTGGCGGTGGTTGAAGGATTCGGGCCACGATGTCCGCCGCGCCGCAATCCGCCCGAGATCGAGCCGCCGACGGCTGGCTTTGGCGCGAGCTCGGCGCGACCTTCGCGCTGAGCTGGCCGCTGGTTCTCGCCAATGTCGCGGTCAACGTGATGACGGCGACCGACTTCATGATGCTTGGCTGGCTGTCGCCGCGGGCGCTCGCCGCGGGCGCGCTCGGCTTCAATCTCTATCAGCCGGCGTTCCTGCTCGGCCTCGGCGTGGTCGCGGCCCTATCGCCGATCGCCGCGTCCAAGCTCGGCGCCGGGCAAGGCGCGGAGGGCATCCGGCGCGCTGCGCAACAAGCGTTTCTGTCCGCGCTCATAATAACCGCAGTGACCTGGATCGCCCTGTCGCAGACGACGCCGATCCTCCTCGCCATCGGCGAAGCGCCCGACCTCGCCCGGGACGCGGGCGTCTATATGCGCGGATTTCAATGGGGCCTCGCGCCGAGCCTCATATTCTTTGCCGGGCGTTCGGTGTTCGCGGCGCTCGAGCGACCGCGTCCGACGCTGGTCGCGGGCCTCATCGCCGTCGGCTTCAACGCCCTCGCCAATTATGCGCTGATCTTCGGCAAGCTCGGAATGCCGGCGCTCGGGATCATCGGCTCCGGCCTGGCGACCACGTTGTCGCAGACGCTTATGCTCGCGGTTCTCATCGCCGCCTCGCTGATCGACCCGCGCATGCGGCGGTTGCGCCTTTTCGCGCTGCCGTGGCTGCCAGACAGGCGCGAACTTTCAGCCTTGTGGCGACTCGGACTTCCCATCGGAGCGACGATCGTCGCCGAGGTCGGCGTCTTCTCCGCCGCGACGCTGGCGATGGGGCTCATCAGCCGCGCGGCGCTGGAAGCGCACGCGATCGCGCTGCAGATCGCCTCTCTCGCCTTCATGGTCCCGCTCGGACTCGGCCAGGCGGCGACTGTCAGGGTCGGCCGCGCCTATGGCGCGCGCGACCCAATCGCGATTGCGCGCGCGGGCTGGTCCGCATTCGCCCTCACCGCCGCCTTCGCCGTCCTCTCCGCAACGACGATGATCGCCTTTCCGCGGCTCTTGATCGCGCCTTTCGTCGACGTCGACGCGCCGGCCAACGCGAGCGCCGTCAGCCTTGCATGCGCCTTCCTGACGATCGCCGCGATCTTCCAGATCTTCGACGCCGGTCAGGCGACGCTCGCCAACATGCTGCGCGGCCTGCACGACTCGCGCTGGCCGCTCGTCATCGCGCTGATCGGCTACTGGGCGATCGGCGCGCCGGTCGGCCTGGCGCTGGGTTTTGCGACCCCGCTCGGCGGCGTCGGAATCTGGATCGGTCTCGCCGCTGGCCTCGCGGTCGTCGCCGTCCTCCTGATGGCGCGCTGGCTGGGCTGGGAGCGGCGGGGTTTCCTCGTGCGCGCGCCAGGCGCCGTTTGACGCGCGGTCGCGAGTTGAAACAAGATGGCTCGCCGCATTCGAGGAAGACCGGAGCGGTTCGACGAGACCGTCTGGAAGCCGAGGCCATGCCGCAGCCCGCTGAACCGATCGTCATCGACGTCGACACCGGAATCGACGACGCGCTGGCGCTGCTTTACGCCTGCGCGCCTGGGCAGGCGGAAATCCTTGGCGTCTCCACTGTGGTCGGCAATGTCGGCCTGCCGGCGGCGACCCGCAACACGCGGGCGGTTCTGGCGCTCGCCGGGCGCGCCGACATTCCGGTGTGGCCGGGCGCGGCGACGGCGCTCTCCAACCCGATGCGCGACGCGAGCGAGGTGCACGGCAAGAGCGGCCTCGGCTATGCGCTCCTGCCCGAGTCGCGCGAGCCCGCGCGCAGCGCCTATGCGGTCGAGGCCATCGTCGCCGCGGCCCACGCCCATGCCGGGCGCCTCCTCCTCGTCGCCACCGGGCCCATGACCAATATCGCGCTCGCCCTCATGCGCGAGCCCGAACTGCCGCGCCTCCTCAAGCGCTTTGTCATCATGGGCGGCGCCTATAGCGAGCCCGGCAATGTGACGCCGAGCGCCGAGTTCAACATCTGGCACGACCCCGAGGCCGCGCGCATCGTCTTTCACGCCTTCGGCGGCGTGGGCGCGACGCCGGTGGTCGCGGTCGGCCTCGACGTGACCCGCAAGACGATCATCGACGAGAGCGATGTGGCGGCGCTCGCCGCGCGCTTGAGCGGCAAGCCGCTGGGCCCGGCGCTGACGCGCTTCATCGAGGATTCCTCGCGCCATTATTTCGAACTGATGGAGAAATGGCACGGGCGGCGATTCGTCACCATGCACGACCCGCTGGCCCTCGCGGTCGCGCTCGATCCGACGCTCATCGAAACGCGCCGCACGACCGTCGACGTCGAGACGGCGGGACGGCTCGCGACTGGAGCGACGATCGCCGACTGGCGCGGCCAATGGGGCCGCCTCCCCAACGCCGAAGTCGCGGTTGCGGTTGACGCGGAGCGCTTCCGGGGCATGTTTTTCGAGGCGATGGTTCGCCTGGCGGAGGGCCCGGCCGAGCGATAGGACATCGCGCTCCGATCGCGCTACAGCGGCGCGTAGTCCCGGACCGTCACGAATCGCGCCGGCGCGTCCTCCTCGATCGGGCGGGGTGGGGCGAGCGGCGGGACGAAATAATTGTCGGCGCGGTCGTCGTTGACGAGCGACACTTCGCCTGCGATCGCCGGCCCGCCTTCCGCCCAGAAGGCGTGCGCGACATAGGGTTCGAGGGTCAGGCTTTCGCCCGGCTCGAGGCGCACCTGGTCGCCGGCCTTAAGATCCAGCATCGCAACGTCTTTGAGCGCGCGGAACCGCTCCTTCAGCGGCGCGCCGTCGCCGTCGACCTTGAACAGTTCGACGACAAAGCGCGCGCCGCCGCGGTTCACGATGTCCTCGGTCTTGACGACGTGATAATGATGCGGCGCGCGCTGCCCGTCCTGGCACATGATCGCCTTTTCGGCATAGAGCCGCCCGCCTTTGGCCTCGAGCGCCCGCCAGTCGCCCATCCGTAGGGTGAACAGCGTCAGGCCTTCGGCAGCGAACGCCTCCGGCTTGAATTCGACCACGTTCCACCCCATGCCGCGCGCGGCGATCAGCTTGGCTGAGTCCGCGTTGGCGGAAAAGTCCGGGCGTCCCCAGAGCGCGAAAGGCGGTAGCCTGACGCCGTGACGATCGCACAGCGTCAGCATCGCGTCGATGCGGGAATCGATGAACGAGCGCTTCATCGGCGCGGGTCTCGCGACCGTCGGTCTTCCGCCATGCGGCATCCTCCCTTGGCGCCGGGGCCCCCAGTTCAACTCTTGGCTTTTTTCGCTCGTTCGACGCCTTCCCGCACCAGCGCGCGCGCCTCCTCCGCGTCGCGCCAGCCGACGATCTTGACCCACTTATCGGGCTCGAGATCCTTGTAGTGAGCGAAAAAATGCTCGATCTGTTGCAGCGTGATCGACGGCAGGTCGGAATATGTGTTCACGTGGGCATAGCGCTGCGTGAGCTTGGCCGAAGGGACGGCCAAGAGCTTCTCATCGCCGCCGTGCTCGTCCTCCATCAGCAGCACGCCGATGATCTTGCAGCTCATGACGGCGCCGGGGACGATTGCGCGCGTGTTGGCGACGATGACATCGCAAGGGTCGCCGTCGTCGGACAATGTGTGCGGGATGAAGCCGTAATTTCCCGGATACCGCATCGAGGTGTAGAGAAAGCGATCGACCACCAGCGCGCCGCTCTCCTTGTCCATCTCGTATTTGATCGGCTCGCCGCCGATCGGCACCTCGATCACGACATTGACGTCGTGCGGCGCGTTCTTGCCGATCGAGATCGCGTTCAGGTTCACCTCACACCTCCGGATATCGCCGCGACGGCGGACTTATGCCGGGGCAAGGCGACGCGCAACGAGCCGACTCCAAAAAACCGACCTCGGCTCAGCCGAAGCCGAAGGCGACCCGCTCTCGATCCTGACCGCCGAAAGTCTCGTGCGCGCGGCGCAGGACGCGGCCGCCGAGCCGGCGAT
Source organism: uncultured Alphaproteobacteria bacterium (assembly GCA_963835955.1). Lineage (GTDB taxonomy): Bacteria > Pseudomonadota > Alphaproteobacteria > Rhizobiales > Beijerinckiaceae > Roseiarcus. Next base: position 108,455 of record CAWIHZ010000005.1, read on the forward strand.
AGAAGCCGACCGCCCGCTCATTATCCGCCAGCGCCCAGACGACGAAGGTGGAGAAGCCGTGGCCGGACAGATCCTTGCGCGCCGCCTCGAACATTCGCCGGCCGAATCCGCAGCCCTGGCAGTGAGGCGTCAGATAGAGCTCGAAGATTTCCCCTCCGTATCCCAGGGTCGGCACGCGATTGCGCCCGTAGCTGACATAGCCGACGACGGCCTCGCTGAATTCGAGCACCAGCAGGGGCGTATGGCGTGCGATCGCGAGGCGCCACCAGGCCGGACCACGCCGGGCGATCATCCGCTCGAGTTCGCGGCCGGGGATCACTCCGCGATAGGCTTCGCGCCAGGCCGCGTCGTGCACGGAGGCGATTTCGCCCTCGTCCCCGAGTCGCGCCGCGCGAATGGAAATGACCGTTTCGACCATGAAGCGATGTTAAGTCCGGGCGCGGGCTTGCCGCAAGGTCTTGACAGCGGCCCCCGACGACTTTTTTGCTGCCTATGGCCGGCCTTCGAGTCGGCTTAATCGCGCCGGAATTTTATGCGCAATCGCCAGTTGACCCGGACAGGCTGGAGACTGGAGCTCGTGTGACGATGCGGCCGCGATCATCAAGGGCGCGCCTGGGATTGGGCGCCGCGGCGATCACGGCGGTGATCGCAAGCGCCGCGGGCGCGCGCGCCGACGTCCTGCACGCGACCTATCGGGTTTCGCTGATCGGGCTGCCCATCGGCGCCGCCGACCTCAGCGCCGACCTCAGCCCGACCAGCTATTCTATATTGGCGGACGCCAAATTGACCGGTCTGGTGAGACTTTTCGCCAACGCTCGGGGCGCTTCGGCCGGCAGAGGCTCAATCGTCAACGGTCATGTCTCGCCGGCGACCTTCGCCACAATCGCGACAAATTCCAAAATGACCCGCACCATCCGCATGGCGCTCGCCGGCAATGCGGTCACCGGCGTCGACATCTCTCCGCCGTTCGACGACAAGCCCGACCGCGTTCCGCTTCGGCCCGGCGACGAGAAGGGCATCGTCGACCCGGTCGGCGCGTTCGTGTTCCCGGCGCCGGCCTCGGGGCCGATCGTGTCGCCCGCCGACTGCGACCGCAGGATTCCGATCTTCGACGGCTACACCCGTTTCGACATCGATCTTTCCTACGTCGGCGAGCGTCGCGTGAAGGTGAAGGGCTACGACGGCCCGGTGGCGGTCTGCGCCATGCGCTACGTGCCGATCGCCGGCCACAGCCGCAACCGCCCCGCTACCAAGTTCATGACCGAAAACAAGGACCTCGAGGTCTGGTTGGCGCCGATCCCGACCGACCGCCTGCTGGTGCCGTTCCGCGTCTCGGTCCGCACCATGATCGGCACCACGGTGGTCGAGGCCTCGGAGTTCCGGGTCGGCGCGAAGTAGGACTCCGCCGGGCGCATGCCAGTAGAGGGGAACCGTTTCTTGCCAGAACAGAACGCCAGCGCCGCCTCGCGCGACGCCCTTGCGCGCCTTCCCAAAGCGGAGGTGCACGTTCATCTCGAGGGCTGTTTCGAGCCTTCGACGCTCGAGCAATGGTCGGCCGAAGCTGGGGTTCCCATGCCTCGACCGCGAGATCAATTGTTTAAATTCAAAAACTTGGGTGACTTCCTTCACTTTCTCGACTGGGCTTGCAGTCTCGCCGGCTCCGAGGAGCGCCTCGTTCAGATGGCGTACGACTTTTGCCGGCGGCTTCGGGACGACGGCGCCGGCTACGCCGACGTCATCGTGAATCCAACGCATTGGAGCGCCTGGCGCGGCCGAACCAGAACGATGATCGAAGCGCTCGATTCGGGTTTTGCCTCTGCGGAGCGGGACGGGCTCCCGCCGGTCGGCCTATGCATCAGCCTCTTGCGCGCCCAGACGGCGGAGGAGGCCGCTGAACTGGTCAATCAGATCATCGCCTGGCGGCTGCCGCGCGTGGTCGCCCTCTCGATCGACGGCAACGAGGCGGCGGCCGGGCGAACAGGGCCAAGGTTCGCGGCTGCGTTCCGCAAGGCCGGAGAAGCGGGCCTGAAAAGGACCGTCCACGCCGGCGAGTTGAGCGGGCCCGAGGGCGTTCGCGATGCGATCGAATTGTTGGGAGCAGACCGGATCGACCACGGAGTGCGGGCGATCGAAGACGAGTCCGTGGTGGCTATGCTGGCCGAGCGAAAAATCCCACTCGGAATCTGCCCGACCTCCAACCTCGTTCTCGGCGTCTATCCTACTATTGAAGCCCATCCGCTGGATCGTCTGCGCCGGGCCGGCGTGCGCGTCTCTCTCAACACGGACGATCCGAGCTTGCTCTCGACCAGCCTGCCGCGCGAATACGCGATCGCCCGCCAAGCCTTTGGATGGAGCGACGAAGTCGTTCGCCAAATCGCCCGCACTTCGGTTGAGGCGAGCTTCGCGAGCGCCGACGTCAAGCAGGCGCTTTCGGAAAGCCTGCAACGCTGGCCCGCGAACTAGCGCCGTCAAGACCAATTGACACGTCCGCGGCGGTCTTTCCGCGCCGCCGCGGTCCGCCCGCCAGGCTGGCAAGGGTGAGACGGTGCGGAACTCCGACCTTACGAGCTTTCCTGCACGTGGGCCTCGAGGAACCACAGCGCCTTGTCGAGCGCGCGCGAATAGGCGGTGAAAATGTCGGCGCTGTCCTTGTCGCCCGCCTCGTCGGTCTGGTCGATCGCCTCCCGCGTGAGATTGGCGGCGGTCGCGTAGCGGTCGATTAGCGCGGCCAGATGATCTTTCGACTTGTGGATGTCGGTCGGATAGGCGGCGAGCTTGCTGGCCGCCGAAACGACTTGCGTCGTTCCGAGCGCCGTTCCCCCGAGCTGGACGACCCGCTCCGCGATGGTGTCGACATGCCCGTCGATTTCGGTCCGGAACGAATCAATCATCTCGTGCAGGGCGATGAACTGCGGTCCCTTGATGTTCCAGTGCGCCTGTTTGGTCAGCAGCGCCAGGTCGATCCCATCTGCGAGCCGCGCGTTGAGGACTTCGATCGACACCGTCTTTGCATTCGATTTCAACCCGTTCCTGGTTTTCATCGCCAACTCCTTCGGTCAGGTCAGTTCAGTTCGTCCTCCAGCGTCGGCATCGGCATCACCTCGACGCCGTCCTCGATCAGCGATTTGGCCTCCTCGAGGCTCGCGCGCCCGCGGATCCCCCGCCGGGGCTCCTCGCCCAGATGGATCGCGCGCGCGATGTCCGGGAACTTCGCCCCGACGTCGTCGGTGTTGGCCTCGATCTCGCGGCGGATCCGCGCCATAGCGTTGCGCGCCTGGCGGCGCCGGTCGTCATCGGGGTCCCCGGCCGGCGCCAGCCCCGGCGAGCGCTCGGCGCCCATCACCGCTGGCGCCATGATCGCCTTCTCGACCCTGGTCGAGCCGCATTCGGGGCAGTCGACCAGGCCGCGCTTGCGTTGCGATTCGTAAGCCGCGCTGTCGGGAAACCAGCTTTCGAATGAATGCCCCTCGGCGCAGCCCAGCGCGTATTTGATCATCGGTCAGCTCGCCAGCAGCATGTCGAGTTCGCCCACGGCCTCCAGTTCGTGGAGGTCGTCGCAGCCGCCCACGTGCCTTTCGCCGATGAAAATCTGCGGCACCGTCCAGCGGCCGCCGGCCCTTTCCGCCATCGCCGCCTGGCCGGCGCGATCGCCGTCGACCCCGATTTCCTGAAACGGCGCGCCCTTGCTGTTGAGCAGGGCCTTGGCCGCGTGGCAATAGGAGCAAGTCGATTTGGTGTAAATGACGATCGGCGGCACCTGAACAGACACTCCGAGGCGCGTTGACCTGCGCGCCCGCCAGTATATGGGAACTCAGGTTCCCGTAACAACCCGCGCGAACACCAGCGCGTCAACGCGACTCGCGCCGGCCCGGAGCAGCGCCCTGGAGGCCGCATTGGCGGTCGCGCCCGAGGTCAGTACGTCGTCGACCAGCACCACGTTCCGGCCGCGCACCGACGCTTTCTCGGCGACCCGGAACGCGCCCTGGACGTTCTCGGCCCGCTGGGCGCGGCTCAAGCCGACCTGGCTCCGGGTCGCTTTGACCCGCAGAAGCGCGCCGGCGTCGCACGGTATCCCCGTCTGGCGCGAGATTTCCCGGGCGAGCGCCGCCGCCTGGTTGAACCGGCGCCGCCACAGCCGCAGGCGATGCAGCGGCACCGGCGCGAGGAGGTCGGCGTCGGCGAGCACGTCCGCGCCCGCGCGCGCCATCCAGCGCGCGATCGGCCGCGCGAGCTCCGCCCGGTCGGAATATTTGAGCCGATGCGCCAGCGTTCGCGCCGGCCCATCCTCGAACCGCGCGACCGCGCGGGCCCGGGCGAACGCCGGCGGATCGGCCATCGCCTGCGGCGACAGGAGGCCCTCGCCGAGGTCGCGTTCGAACGGCGTGCCGAGACGCTCGCAAAAGGGCCGCTCAATGAACCGGATCGCGCTCCAGCAGCGCGGGCACAGCGCGCCGTGCGCATCCGTCGCGGCGCGGCAGGCGAGGCAAGTCGGCGGATAGAGCGTGTCGAGCGCCGCGTCGGCGAGGCGCGAGCCGAGCGCCGCCATGCGCCGCCTCCATTGCGGCGCCGCGGCGTCCCGGTAAGCCAATAGGGGATTTGCCTCCATCGGACGAGGTTAGCGCGACGCGGGACTTTGCGCGAGAGGCGTTCGCGGCGCATAAGGGCGGCCGTGTCACAACGGTCCCCGCCGCCGCGGATTTTTGATCGCGACCTCATCAATCGCCGGTTGAATCGCGCCTGGGCGCTGTCGCGCTCCGGCGCGAAGGCGGACTTCCTGCTTCTCCGCGCGGCGCAGGAGCTCGCCGAGCGCCTGTCGCTGGTCAAGCGCCGCTTCGCGGTCGCCGCCGATTTCGGCTCGCCCGGTCCCCATGGCGCCGCCGCGCTCTCGGCCGGCGGGCAGACCGATTGCGTCATCCGGCTCGCCCCGACGCAAGCGAGCACGGGAGCGGGCGGTTTCCTCAAAGCCGTCGGCGATCTCGAGCGCCTGCCTGTCGCAGAGGGCCGTCTCGACCTCGCCGTCTCGCTGCTCGCGTTGCAGACCGTCAACGACCTGCCGGGCGCGCTGGTCCAGATGCGCCGCGCGCTCAGAGCCGACGGCCTTCTGCTGGCGGCGATCGTCGGCGGCGACAGTCTGACCGAGCTTCGTCAGAGCCTGACGATCGCGGAGAGCGAGATTCTCGGCGGCGCCTCGCCGCGGGTTGCGCCCTTCGTCGAGGTGCGCGCGCTGGGCGCGCTGGCGCAACGGGCGGGCCTCGCGCTTCCGGTGGTCGATCTCGACCGAACGACCGTGCGCTACGCCGATATTCTCGCGCTGATGGCCGACCTGCGCGCCTTCGGCGCCGCCAACGCGCTGCACGCCCGCAGTCGCAAGCCGCTGCGGCGCGCGGTGCTCGCGCGCGCGGGCGAGGTCTATGCCGAGCGCTTCGCGGATGCGGACGGGCGGCTGCGCGCGACCTTCGACATTCTGTGGCTGAGCGGCTGGGCCCCGCACGCGAGCCAGCCGAAGCCGCTCCAGCCGGGATCGGCGAAAGTGCGGCTCGCCGACGCGCTGAAGGGCGGCGGCGCCAAGCCTCAATGATCGCGGACTGTCGAAGCAGCGCAGGCCTTAAGGTCGCCCGATCGAGCGCCTTTACCGCCGTTTTTCTCGGCCGGTTCAATCATTTCAATCGCTTGGGACCCGGTTTATCGCCGCATGCCGCTCCGCCGAGCTGAGCGGCCGGCCTGGCTGCGCGCTGGTCTAGGTCGCGATCTCGTCTGCGCTCATGTCTCTCCAGCGATTGCCGGTGGACATTGTGGCTACAATGCCGGCATGAAGACTGTGACGATCCGGGAAGCGAAGAATCGTCTGACCGAACTCGCGCGCGAGGTCGAGCGCGGCGCCACGATCCTTGTCACGCGCAACGGCGCCCCTGTCCTTGAATTGGCGCCGCACCGCCCGCGCAAAGGTCTTCGCCTCGAAGCGATCGAGGAATTCAAGCGCAAACGCGGGCTCGACACGATCGTGGCATTCATCGCGGACGATTTCGACGATCCGCTGCCGGAGGATTTTCTCCTGCGTCCGACGCCGCCCGGCGCATGAAGCTTTTGCTCGACACCCATGTGCTGCTGGCGCTGATCGGGCACGGCGCTTCCAGCCTGCCCGCGGCGGTCGCCGCATTGTTGAGCGACGGCGGCAATGAGCATCACCTGAGCGCGGCGAGCCTGTGGGAGATCGCGATCAAATGCCGGCTGGGCAAGCTGAAGCTGACGCATCGATCTCGGCGCCCTGCCCGAGCTTCTCGATGGCCTCGGCGTCAGGATTGTCGCGATCGACGAGCGCCACGCGCTCGCTTCCGTCGAACCGGAGCCGACGACCCCCGATCCGTTCGACTGGATGCTGCTCGCGCAATGTCAGGTCGAGGGCCTGCGCCTCGTCACCATCGACCGCGCCCTTGTCGCGCATCCGCTGGCGGCGAGGGGATAGGGTCGCACCCGGCGCCGGCGTCATTGGAAATTCCGTCCCGCCGGCATCGCGCGCCGGGCCTCGACCGCTTCGAGCGGGAGGTTCGACGGGCCGCGCGGCTCCTCGAGCCGCGGGACTTGCGCGAAGCGATTGCCCTGGCGCTTTTGCGCTATCGTCGGTTGCGGCCGGCGCACTTCGTCGGCGCGCGCGAGAGCGCCGATCGCGCCGCCCGCCTCCGACAGCAGGCCCAGCATCGGCGTCAGATCGTTCATGCGCTCGGCGACGATATGGATGACGCCCGACTCGTTCTGCAGCTTGCCGGTCACGGCGACGAAGCGGGCGCCGAGCACGATCGGCGCGCAAGCGCTCGAACGCCTTCGGCCAGACGATCACGTTGGCGACGCCAGTCTCGTCCTCCAGCGTCATGAAGATGACGCCCTTTGCGGTGCCGGGCCGCTGGCGCACCAGCACCAGGCCGGCGACCGTCACGCGCTCGCCGCTCCTGACCGAGGCGAGCGCATCGGACTGGAGAATTCCCCGCGCGACAAGGCGGGCGCGCATGAACGAGGTCGGGTGGGCTTTTAGCGAAAGCGACAGGCGCCGGTAGTCCTCGACCACATGCGCGCCGAGCGGCATCGGCGGCAGCCACGCGTCCGGCTCCGTGGCGCGTTCGGGCCGCGAGGCTGAAAACAGCGGCAGATCGTCCTGATCGCCGACCCGATCGAGGCCGCGCGCCGCCCATAGGGCCTGCCGCCGGTCGAGCCCGAGCGAGCGGAAGGCGTCGGCGTCAGCGAGCCGCTCCAGCACGGCCGCGCTCAAGCCGCTGCGCAGCCAGAGGTCGCGCACGGAATCGTAGCCTTGCCCCCGCCGCTCGACGAGCCGGCGCATGTCGTCCTCTTTGATCCCGACGATCTGCCTCAGGCCGAGCCGCACGGCGTGGGTCGCGCGGATGTCTTCGGCCATCGCGGCGTGGCGGGGGTGGATCCCCGACTCCCCTCTCCCCTTGCGGGAGAGGGGTTGGGGGTGAGGGATTCGGCGCGATAGCGCCTCTTCGAAGTGTGCGCCTTGCGGCGCGGACCCCTCATCCGGCGGGCTTCGCCCGCCACCTTCCCCCGCCATAGGGCGTTCGGAAGAGACGCCCGTCTGTCGACGGGCTATGCGGGGGAAGGAAGCGCAGCCTCCAGCGTGCAGTCCCAGTCCGACAGGTTGACGTCGACTTCGCGCACCTCGACCCCGTGCTCGCGCGCGTCGCGCACGAGCTGCGCCGGCGCGTAGAAGCCGAGCGGCTGGGCGTTCAGCATCGCGGCGGCGAAGACGTCGGGATAGCGGCATTTCATCCAGCACGAGGCGTAGACGAGGAGCGCGAAGCTCGCCGCATGGCTCTCGGGAAAGCCGTATTCGCCGAAACCCTCGATCTGGCGGAAGCAGCGCTCGGCGAAGGCGCGGTCGTAGCCCCTGGCCGCCATGCCCTCGACCATTTTTTTCTCAAACGTCGCGATCGTGCCGACCCGGCGGAAGGTCGCCATCGCGCGCCTGAGCCGGTCGGCTTCCGAGGGCGTGAATCCGGCCGCGACAATGGCGATCTTCATCGCCTGCTCCTGAAACAAGGGCACGCCGAGCGTCTTCTTCAGCACCGCCTCCAGCTCGCGCGAGGGATAGGAGACGTCTTCGAGGCCCTGCCGGCGGCGCAAATAGGGATGAACCATGTCGCCCTGGATCGGGCCGGGGCGCACGATCGCGACCTCGATCACGAGATCGTAGAATGTTTCCGGCTTCAGCCGCGGCAGCATCGACATCTGCGCCCGGCTCTCGATCTGGAACACGCCGATCGTGTCGGCGCGCTTGATCATCGCATAGACCTGGGGCTCCTCGGGCGGGATGGCCGCCAGCGTCAGGCGTTGGCCATAATGGCGATCGAGAAGGTCGAAGCTCTTCGAGAGCGCGGTCAGCATGCCGAGCGCGAGCACGTCGACCTTAAGCAGGCCCAGCGCGTCGAGATCGTCCTTGTCCCATTCGATCGTGGTGCGCCCCTCCATCGCCGCGTTCATCACCGGCGCGACTTCGTCGAGCCGGTCGCGGGTGATGACGAAGCCGCCGCTGTGCTGGGTCAGATGGCGCGGGAAGCCGGTCAGCTCCCGAGCCATCCTCAACGCCAGCGCGAGCGTCTGATCGGCGGGATCGAGGCCCGCCTCGCGCACGCGGGTTCCATCGATCGGCGTCGAATTCATGGCCCCAGGCGGTCGCGTTGAGCGCCGTGACGACGTCGTCCGAGAGGCCGAAAACCTTGGCCGTCTCGCGGATCGCCGAGCGGGTGCGATAGGTCGACACCGCGCTCGCGAGGCCGGCGCGCTCGCGCCCGTAGCGCTGGTAGATGTACTGGATCACCTCCTCGCGCCGCTCGTGCTCGAAGTCGACGTCGATGTCCGGCGGCTCGTTGCGCTCGGGCGAGACGAAGCGCTCGAACAGGAGATCGAATCGCGCCGGATCGACCTCGGTGATCCCGAGGCAGAAGCAGACCGCGGAATTGGCCGCCGAGCCGCGGCCCTGGCACAGGATTCCGCGCGTGCGGGCGAAGCGCACGATGTCGTGCACGGTGAGGAAGTAGGGCGCATAGCCGAGCGTCGCGATCAGCGCCAGTTCGTGGGTGAGCGCCTCGCGCGTCCGTGCCGGCACGCCATCGGGATAGCGCGCCCGCGCGCCGGCTTCCGCGAAGGCTTCGAGCGCGGCCTGCGGCGTGGCGTAGCCCTCGCGCAACTCTTCCGGATAGCAATGGGCCAGTTCGTCGAGACTGAACTTAAGGCCGTCGAGGAAGCGGATCGTCTCTTCCGTCGCCGTCGGCGCCTCGGCGAACAGGCGCGCCATTTCGCTTGGGGCTTTCAGATGGCGCTCGGCGTTGGCCTGCATCAGGCGCCCCGCGGCTTCGAGCGTCGTTTTCTCGCGGATGCAGGCGAGGACGTCGGCGAGCGCGCGCCGCTCGGGCGCATGCATCAGCGCGTCGTTGGTCGCCAGAAGCGGCGCGCCGGTCGCGCGCGCGAGCGCGGCCCGCCGCGCCAGCCCGCCGCGCATGTCCGCGCCATAGGTCGGGCTGGCGCCGATCCACAGGCGCGCGCCGAAGGCCTCGCCGAGGCGGGCGAGATGGGCGTCCTCACCCGAGAAGAGGGGCATCGCCACCACCTGCAGCCCCTCGCCATGCTCCAAAAGGTCGTCGAGGCTGAGCCAGCATTCGCCCTTGGGCGCGCGCAGGTTTCCCGCCGTCAGGATCCGGCACAGCCGGCCATAGGCGGCCCGGTCCTTGGGGTAGGCGAGCACGTCCGGCGCGCCGTCGATGAAGGCGAGCCGGGCCCCGGGAACGACCCGCATGCCGCCGATCGCCGCGGCGTTCTCGCGCGCGTAAACATGCGCGCGCACGACGCCAGCCAGCGTGTTGCGGTCCGCGATCCCGATCCCCGCGAACCCGAGCCCGGCCGCGAACGCGACCATCTCCTCGGGATGCGAGGCCCCGCGCAGGAACGAAAAATTCGTCATCGCCGCCAGTTCGGCGAACCGCGGCTCGGAGCGGATCATCCCCTTCTCCCCGCCTCCGGCGGGGAGAAGGCGGCGCGCAGCGCCGGATGAGGGGTCCGCGCCGCAAGACGCGTGGCGAGGCGCCTGTCGACGCCCGACCCCTCATCCCTAACCCCTCTCCCGCCACAGCCCGCCGAAAGAAGGGCGTTCTGTCGAACGCCCTTTGGGGAGAGGGGAATTCGAAGGTTTCGCCTCACCATGGCAGGCTGCACCGGGCGAGAATCGTATTCAGCGCGTTCTCTCGTTCACGCATAATTTCATGGTTCCAGAACCGCGCGATCGCGAAGCCCTGCGCTTGCAGCCAATCGCCACGCCGAACGTCACGACAATTGTCGGCATGCTGAGAGCCGTCGCATTCGACGATGAGACGATGCTCGAAGCAGACGAAATCGACGACATAGACGCCGATCGGGACCTGACGACGCCACTTCGTCGATTGCAGCCGCCGATCTCGCAAGAGACGCCACAACCTCCTTTCGGCGTCCGTGTCGTGAGCGCTCATCGCTCGCGCACGCTCTTTAGCGAGTGAAGGAATGGGTCGGTGATGAGTCGTCATGCTTCCCTCATACGGTCGGCGTCCCTTTGCATCACCCGAACACCCCGTGCAGAAACCATCGCGCCCGCGCCGTCTCTTTTCCCCAGAGGCCTTCGCGATAGAGCCAGAAGCGGCGGCCGGAAGAATCCTCGGCGCGGAAATAGTCGCGCGTCGGCGCGTTGGCGCGCCGCCACCAGGAGGCGGCGATGCGTTCCGGGCCCTCGATGGCGGCGACGTCGTGCAGCACGCGCCGCCAGCGGAAGCGCAACGGCGGGCCGTCGGGCACTTCGGCCAGCGCCTCGATCGGCTCGGGACGGACGAAGAGCCGCAAAGGCCGCGCCGGCGCGCCCGACTTCTGGATTGCTTCGTCGCTGCGATCCTGGCAATGACGACTTCCCTCCCCCCACGCGCGCGCTTCTCCCAGCGTCGCAGGCTTGGCCGCCTCGGCCTGTTCGGGCAGATGCGCCTCGATCAGCGCGCGCCGCGTCACCGCGCGCGCCCCCAGCCGCGCGCTCAGGCGGTCGATGAGATCGGCGAGCGCCCGCGCGCGCTCGGCCTCGTGCGCGCGCTCGATCTGGACTTGAGAGGGCGCGAGCGGCTCGGCGGCAAGGCACGCGAGGCGCATCAGATCGACGCCGAAGCCGACGTCGATCGCGTCCTCCTGCGGGCTCGCCAGCCGTTCGGCGAACAGGCGCGCGATCGCGCGCGCTTCGTTGAGCGGCCGGGAGGCGCCGACCCGGATGCGGCGCACGTCGCCGTCGACGCGATAGAGGCTGAGCTCGATCCGCCTCGCGCCCCTGGCCTGGCGCTCCAGCAGCACCACGAGATCGCCGGCGAGCTTGCGCAAACCCGCTTCGATCGCCTCGATCGTCTGCACCGGCGAGGCGAACCGCCGCTCGGCGCAGAAATCCGGCGCGGGAAAACGCGGCGCGATCGAGCCGCGCTCCAGACCCTTCAAAGCGTCGAGCCGCGCCATCGGCGTGAAACCGAACCGGGCCGTGATCGGCGCGCGGGGCCTGAGCGCGATGTCGCCGATGCGTCTTAAGCCCGCCCGCGCCATGTCGGCGACGGTTTTCTCGTCGAGGCTAAGCGCCGCGAGCGGCAGATCGTGAAAGAGTTTGGCGAAGGCCTTGTCGCTCAAGGGTTCGGGCGCGATCTTCACGCTCGAAAACCGCGCCAGCGCCCAGGCTGCGCGCGGATTGCCGGCGATTGCGAAAGCGGCGCCAATCCCCTGGGCGGCGAGCCGCTTAAGACAGTCCCGGGCCAGCGCCGCCTCGCCGTCGAACAGATGGGCGACCCCCGAAATGTCGAGCATGAGCCCGTCGGCGCCGTCGATCGCGGCGAGCGGGGTGTAGCGGGAGCACCAGTCGCACAGGCGCTCGATCAGCCGCGCGTCTTCCGCAGGCTTAGCCTCGACCGCGATCAGGGCGGGATGGCGCGCGCGCGCGTCGGCGAGCGTGAGGCCGGCGCTCAAGCCGAGCCGCGCGGCCGCCGCGTCGACGCACACGAGCCGCTCGGCGTTGGCGAGCCTGGCGACCGCGGCGAGCGGCGCGCTCTCGTCAACGCCGCTCAGACGCCGCGCGCGGTCGGTCGCCAGACGCGGCAGCCAGAGGGAGAGAAATCGCCGGGTCGCCAAAAGCCAAGTCCTCGTTAAAAACCAGTTCCCCGCTTCGCCATTCCAGACGGAAAACGCCGCCCGGGTCGTAAGCGTGCGACGGCCCGTCGCGCGGAAATCCGAGCCGCGCCTTCACCAGCCGCGCCCCGCAGGCGAAGGGGCCGGGCAGGTCCTTGCCGCCCGCCGCCTTCCGGCGCGCGCTCGGCGCGGAGGCGATCTCGAACCGCGTCTCGGCGGCGCTGGAGAGGCGCTCCGCCTGGCCATAGGCGCTCGCCAGCACCAGAAGCGCGGGCGTCCGCCCTTTTCGCGCGGCCAGGAGCAGGCGGCGGGAGGCGGCGAGGCTGTAGCCCCTCAAATTCCAGATCTCGCCGACGACCGCGGCCGGCGCGCCGCATTTGAGCGCCTCCTCCATCGCCCAGAAGGCCGCGTTGGCGTCGGGCGCATGAACGAAGACGAGGCGGCTCAAGGGGAGCCCGTGCGCTATGAGGCCGGGCCCATAGAGCGCGCCCGCCTCCTGGCCCGCGAAGCCTTCGCCGATCACCAGCCCCGCCGCCGGGCGCTGGTTTAAGAACCGCGCGGCCAGCGCCAGGGCGAAGCCCATCGCCGCCGCCCCGTCCGCCGGCTCGGCCGGGACGATCTCATGCAGGGCGTCGTCCATGAGCCCCCCGCCGAGCGCCGAATCGAGCGCGCGCGTCAGCGGCAGGCGGCGCGCCGCGCGCCCGTCCGCCGGGCCGGCTTCCGCCTCGATCTGAGCGACGGCGCGCCGCAAACGCGCCATTCCCTCCGCCCTGCCGCCTGGCGACATTCGGTCCACGTCCTATAAGTTCGCTATTTGTTCTTGTTTTGGACCTAAACGAAGCGAGAGTCAAGTTGGGGAGGCCAGGGGGAGTTCGCCAAAATGACCTCTTAATGCTTGCTTGCGCGCCTTTCGGATTCCGGCGGGCGCTTCTCGCCTCTAGTCGCGCGAGGCGTTCTTCTCATCCTGCAACATAGCCAATATTAATTCCGGTGACTCCTTTACGTCCGCATGATCTTCTGCGTCGCCAACAAAGCAAATCCGTGAACCACCGCCGTGCTGAAAAACAGTTGTGGCGTGAGCCATATTTACATAAACGACTGTCGAATTATCGTCGCGTGAAACGCACTTGATCCACTCTGAGAGCATGCCGTCCTCCCGCTTCCCTATCAGCATACCACGGGACATTGAGGCGGCGCGAGACAACATTAAATCCTCTCAAAATTCAACCTGACGCACTCCCGAGCCCAAGGCAGTGTCGTGAAATCCGCCCCGGTTGGCAACTCCGAAGCCGCCTCCGCCTGGGGTTGGCGCCTCACCCGGTCACGCCTCCAGGCTCGGCAGGTCGAGCCCGTTGGCCTTGGCGCAGGCGACCGCAATCTCATAGCCGGCGTCGGCGTGCCGCATCACCCCGGTCGCCGGATCGTTCCATAGAACCCGCCCGATCCGCCGCGCCGCCTCCGGCGTTCCGTCGCAGACGATGACAACCCCCGCATGCTGCGAATAGCCCATGCCGACCCCTCCGCCGTGATGCAGCGACACCCAGGTCGCGCCCGAGGCGCAATTCAAGAGCGCATTGAGGAGCGGCCAGTCGGAGACGGCGTCGGAGCCGTCCTTCATCGCCTCGGTCTCGCGGTTGGGCGAGGCGACGGAGCCTGAATCGAGATGATCGCGGCCGATGACGATCGGCGCCTTGACTTCGCCCGAGGCGACCATGGCGTTGAACGCCAGGCCCAGCCGGTGCCGGTCGCCGAGGCCCACCCAGCAGATGCGCGCCGGCAATCCCTGAAAATGGATGCGCTTGCGCGCCATGTCGAGCCAGTTGTGCAGATGGGCGTTGTCGGGGATGAGCTCCCTGACCTTGGCGTCGGTGCGGTAAATGTCTTCGGGGTCCCCTGACAGCGCCACCCAGCGGAACGGACCGATTCCGCGACAGAACAGCGGCCTGATATAGGCAGGCACGAAGCCCGGGAAGTCGAACGCGTCCTTGACCCCCTCCTCGAACGCCATCTGGCGGATGTTGTTGCCATAATCGACGGTCGGCACGCCGGCCCGATGAAAGGCCAGCATCGCGCGCACATGCTCGGCCATCGAGGCTTTCGCGGCGCGTTCGACCGATTTGGGATCGGCGGCGCGGCGCTCCTCCCACTGCTGCAGGGTCCAGCCCTTGGGCAGGTAGCCGTTGATCGGATCGTGGGCGGAGGTCTGGTCGGTGACGATGTCGGGCTTCACGCCGCGGCGCACGAGTTCGGGAAGGATGTCCGCCGCGTTGCCGAGGAGCGCGACCGAGACAGCCTTATGCTCCCTGGTCGACTTTTCGACGATCGCGAGCGCGTCGTCGAGGTCCTTGGCGGCGACGTCGACATAGCCGGTGCGCAGGCGGAAATCGATGCTGGAAGGGCGACACTCGACCGCCAGGCACGAAGCGCCGGCCATCGTCGCCGACAGCGGCTGCGCGCCGCCCATGCCGCCGAGGCCGGCGGTGAGGATCCACTTGCCTGAAAGATCGCCGCCGTAATGCTGGCGTCCCATTTCGACGAAGGTTTCGTAGGTGCCCTGCACGATGCCCTGCGAGCCGATATAGATCCACGAGCCCGCGGTCATCTGGCCATACATCATCAGGCCCTTGCGATCGAGCTCGTGGAAATGATCCCAGGTCGCCCAGTGCGGCACCAGATTGGAGTTGGCGATCAGCACCCGCGGCGCGTCGGAATGGGTGCGGAACACGCCGACCGGCTTGCCTGACTGCACCAGCAGCGTCTCGTCGGCCTCCAGCCGGCGCAGGGTCGAGACGATGCGGTCGAAGGCCTGCCAGTCGCGCGCCGCGCGGCCGATGCCGCCATAGACGACCAGCTCGCCCGGCCGCTCGGCGACCTCGGGATCGAGATTGTTCATCAACATGCGCAGCGGCGCCTCGGTCAGCCAGCTTTTTGCGCTGCGTTCGGCGCCGCGCGGCGCGCGGATGACGCGCATGTTGTCGATGCGGTTGGGAGCGGTCATGTCGGGCGGCCTTCTCCGGTTGGGCGGCGGTCAGTCGGCGATCCGGGCGAGGATCGTTTCAAGAACGCGGCGCAGCGTCGCGCGCGTTTCGGCCGCGCGCGTATCGTCAATCGGCGCCGGCCAATTTTCGGCGGTGGGGCGGTCCGGTTCGCGCATATAGGCGCGGCAGGCGAGCTCCATTTGCAGCGCCTCGACGCCTGCGCGCGGTTTTCCGTGAGCGCGGGTGATCCAGCCGCCCCTGAAGCGGCCGTCGACCGCGAAGCTCGCGCCGGACTGAGCGAGAACCGCGCCGACCGCTTCGCGAAGCGCCGGATCGCAGCTCGAACCCGAATTCGTGCCGAGGTTGAACATTGGCAACTCGCCGTCGAACAGGCGCGGAATGCGCGAGCGGATCGAATGGGCGTCGAACAGCGCGACGCGCGGGAACGCCTCGCGCAAGCGCGCGGTCTCCGCCGCCAGCGCCGCGTGATAGGGCGCAAAGTAGAGCCGCCGTCGATCTCCGATCTCCGCGCCGTCGGGCGCCGCGCCGGGTCGGTAGAGCGGCTCGCCGTCGAATGTCGTCGTCGGGCACAATTCCGTCGTCGCCTGTCCCGGATAAAGCGAGGCGCCGCTTGGATCGCGATTGACGTCGATGATCGAGCGCGAAAGGCGGGTGCGGAGTATGGTGGCATCGAGCGCGCCGACGAAATCGTAAAGCTCCTCCAGGCGCCAATCGGCGTCCTTGCGCGCCAGCCACGGATCGACAAAACGGCCTTCATACGAAGCCAGGTCCGTTCCGTCGTGCGGAATGCTGACGATGAGCGGCGCCGAGCCGCGCCTGACCACGAGCCAGTCGGGACCGCCGGCGGTCATCGCGTCTCCCCCTCAAGACCCGGCAGCGCGATGTCGCCTATCGCTTCGACGACGGCGCCGCCGCGCGCAAGATCCGTCGCGGCCAAAATGTCCGGATGGAAATATCGATCGTCGTCGAGATGCGGAACCTCGCGGCGCAGCCGCGCCCGCAAGGCCTCGAGCGGCGCGCTGGAGGCGAGCGGCGAATGAAAATCACATGCCTGGGCGGCGGCGATGAGCTCGATCCCGACGATCGAGAATGCGTTCCCGGCCATCGGCGCCAACCGGCGCGCGCCATGCGCGGCCATCGAGACATGATCCTCCTGGTTCGCGGAAGTTGGGATCGAGTCGACGCTCGCCGGATAGGCGCGCTGTTTGTTTTCGGAGACCAGCGCGGCGGCGGTGACCTGGGCGATCATGAAGCCGGAGTTCAAGCCCGGCTTCGGCGTCAAAAACGCCGGCAGTCCGGACAAGGCCGGATCGACCAGCATCGCGATGCGCCGCTCCGACAGAGAGCCGATTTCGCATATCGCCAACGCGATCACGTCGGCGGCGAAGGCCACCGGCTCGGCATGAAAGTTTCCTCCCGACAGCGCTTGGTCGCGATCGGCGAAGATCAGCGGGTTGTCGGTGACGCCATTGGCTTCGTCGGCGAGCGTCGCGGCGGCCTGACGCAGCAAGTCGAGGCAGGCGCCCATGACCTGCGGCTGGCAGCGAAGGCAATAAGGGTCCTGGACCCGATCGTCGCCGGTCAGATGCGAGGCGCGAATCGCGCTTCCGGCGAGCAGCGCGCGCAGGGCTTTGGCGACTTCGATTTGACCACGGTGCCGCCGCAGCGCGTGAATGCGCGCATCGAACGGCGTGTCCGATCCGCGCGCCGCGTCAGTCGACAGCGCCCCCGCCGCGAGCGCCGAGCGCAGAAGCGCTTCCGCCTCGAACAGGCCGGCGAGCGCGTTGGCGGTGGAGAACTGCGTGCCGTTGAGGAGCGCCAGCCCCTCCTTCGGCGCCAGTTCGATCGGCGCCAGGCCAGCCTCGGCCAGCGCCGCCGCGGCGGGGGCGACGCGGTCGCCGATGCGCGCCTCGCCGAGGCCGATCATCGCCGCCGCCATATGAGCCAGCGGCGCGAGGTCGCCCGACGCGCCGACCGACCCCTGCGAGGGAATGACCGGCAAGACGCCGCGCGCGAGCATCGCTTCGAGCAGAGCAAGCGTCCGCGGCTGAATGCCGGAGGCGCCTTGGGCGAGGCTCGCCAGCTTCAGCGCCATCATCAGGCGAGTCGTCGAAGCGCCGGCCGCCTCGCCGACTCCGGCGGCATGTGAGAGGACGATGTTGCGCTGGAGCTGAACGAGATCCGTTTCCGCGATGCGCACGCCCGCCAGTTTGCCGAAGCCGGTGTTGATCCCATATATCGGCTCGCCCCGCTCCAGGATTCGCCTGACCGCCTCGGCGCTGGCGGCGACCGCGGGACGGCAAGCCGGATCGAGCGCGACCAGATCGCCGCGCCAGATCGAACGCCAGTCGCTTAGCAAAGCCTCGCCCGCTCGCAGCGTAACCGTCACTGTCCTCTCCAGACGCGCGCGTGCAGCGGATTGAGGCCGAGCCTATAGACCAGCTCGGCCGGACGCTCGATGTCCCAGATCGCCAGATCGGCCCATTTGCCAATTTCGAGCGCGCCGGTTTCGTCGCCCAGTCCGAGCGCCCGCGCGGCTTCGCGGGTCATCCCGGCCAGACACTCGTCGACGGTAAGCCCGAATAGCGTCGCCGCCATGTTGAGCGCAAGAAGGGGCGAGGTCAGCGGCGACGTGCCGGGATTGGAATCGGTCGCCACCGCAATTGGCACGCCGCGCCGGCGCAGGTGTTCGACCGGCGGCCGCTGTCGTTCGCGCAACACGTAGTAGGCGCCGGGCAACAGGACCGCGACGACGCCCGCGCGCGCCATTGCCTCGACGCCATTTTCGTCGGTGAATTCCAGATGATCGGCGGAGAGTGCGCAATATTCGGCCGCGAGCGCCGCGCCGCCGCTGTTCGACAATTGATCGGCGTGGAGTTTGACCGGAAGCCGCGCCCGGCGGGCCGCCTCGAACACGCGCGAAATTTCCTCCCTGGTGAATGCGATGCGCTCGCAGAACCCATCGACGGCGTCGACCAGCCGCTCGGCGGCCAGGGCGGGAAGCATGGTTTCGGCGACATAGGCGATATAACCGCCGCGGTCGTCGGCGAATTCCGGCGGCAGGGCGTGGGCGCCGAGAAAAGTCGTACGGACTTCGACCCGGCGCTGTTCGGCGAGCCGCCTTGCAACCCGCAACGATTTCCGCTCCGCGGCGAGTTCGAGCCCGTAGCCGGACTTTATTTCGACCGTGCCGACGCCTTCGGCGATCAGGGCGTCCAGTCGCCGCAGCGCGGCGCGCGACAGCTCGGCTTCGCTCGCGTCGCGGGTCGCGCGCACGGTCGAAAGAATACCGCCGCCCGCGCGGGCGATCTCTTCATAAGCGGCGCCGGAGAGACGCATCTCGAATTCGCGCGCCCGATCGCCGCCGTAAACCAGATGGGTGTGGCAGTCGATGAGAGCGGGCGTGATCCAGCGTCCCTCGCAATCGATCGTTCGCGCGCTCGCGCGCCGCCCGGCGGGAAGATCGTCCCCAGGGCCTGCGAATGTTATTCGGCCGTCGCGCGCCGCCACCGCGCCGGCCTCGATGATCCCCAGGCCGGGACGCCCTCGCGCCAGCGTCGCCAGGCGCGCGTTCAGCCAGATCGTCTCCTTCGGCTCGGGCTCGTCCAAATGCGCCATCGGATTCGCTTTGCCGTCGCCTCCCGCTTGTCTTTTCATGCGTAGAGATATTCATTCCAAATGCAAGCGCGCAGAAGGCCTTGCGCGGACCCCAGGGAGCCAGGGCGAACATTGTCAGTCATTCATGCCGCCACGGCGCTGACTCCGGAGGGCTGGAAATCCGGCGTGCGGGTGACGATCGAGGGCCGAACGATCGCCGCCCTTGAATGCGGCGCCGCGCCCGCCGAAGGGGACGAACGCCATGCGATCCTGGCGCCGGCGCCGGCGAACCTGCACAGCCACGCCTTCCAGCGCGGCATGGCCGGCCTCGCTGAATTCCGCGGCGCCGGACGGGACACGTTCTGGACCTGGCGCGAAACCATGTATCGGTTTGCGCTGACGATGACGCCGGACGACGTCGAGACGGTCGCGGCGCAACTCTATGTCGAGATGCTGGAGGCGGGTTTCGCCGCCGTCGGCGAATTCCACTATCTCCATCACGCTCCCGACGGATCGCCCTACGCGTCGCGTGCGGAAATGGCCGAGCGCATCGTCGCGGCGGCGCGCCGCGCTGGAATCGGCTTGACGCTGCTGCCGGTCTTTTACGCCCACTCGACCTTCGGCGGCGCGCCGCCGAAACCGGAGCAGCGGCGGTTCATCAACGACTTGGCCTCCTTCGCCCGCCTGGTCGACGACTGCCGCGGCCTGGTCAAGGACGCGCCCGGAGAGGCGCTCGGCGTTGCGCCGCACAGTTTGCGCGCGGTGACGCCGGAAGAGCTTTCGCAGGTCGTTTCCCTCGCCGGAGCCGGGCCGATCCATATCCACGCGGCCGAGCAGATCGGGGAGGTCGAAGACTGCGTCGCGGCGTTGGGGACGCGCCCGGTGCGTTGGCTCATCGACCATGCCGCGATCGACGAAAGGTGGTGTCTGGCGCACGCGACCCATATGGACGCGGAGCGAGACGCGCGGCCTGGCGAGTTCCGGCGCGGTCGCGGGGCTCTGTCCGGTGACCGAAGCCAACCTCGGCGACGGAATCTTCAACGGGGCCGAATATGTCCGCCTCGGCGGGCGCTACGGCGTCGGCGCCGACTTCGAACGTCTCGATCGGTGTCGCCGCGGAGCTGCGCCAGCTCGAATATGCCCAGCGCTTGCGCGAACGGGCGCGCAACGTCTGCGGTCGGCCAGGGGAATCGAGCGGGAGGGCGCTGTTCGACGCGATCTCATCCGGCGGGGCTCAAGCGCTGGCCCGCCGCTCCGGGCGGCTCGCGGCCGGCGCGGTCGCCGACATGCTGTCGCTCAGCGCCGATCACCCGACGCTTGCGGGCAAAGCCAATGACCAGATTCTCGACGCATGGATCTTCAGCGTCGGCGATGGGCTCGTGGACTGTGTATGGAGCGGCGGACGCAAGGTCGTCGTCGATGGCCGCCATCGGCTGAGGGATCAAGTCGCCGGGAAATTCAAGGCGACCATGCGCAAGCTATGCGAGCGCTGAACGAGGCCGCGGGGAGGGCGGCTCGCCGCCTCCCGGCGCCGCCAATCGAAGGGGGTGGGGCATGAACAGCAACGATAAGCCGCGGATCGCCGTCATCGGCAGCAACATGGTCGATCTCGTAACTTACGTGAACCGGATGCCGGTCAGAGGCGAGACGGTCGAGGCGCCGCGGTTCGAAATGGGCCACGGCGGCAAAGGCGCCAATCAGGCGGTCGCAGCCGCCAGGCTCGGCGCTTCGGTCCTGATGGTGAGCGCGGTCGGCGACGACATGTTCGCCGATGACACGATCAGGAATCTGACGCTCGCGGGCGTCGACACGCGATATGTCAGGCGCGTCGCCGGCCGCTCCAGCGGCGTTGCGCCGATCATGGTCGAGCCGTCGGGCGAGAACTCGATCCTGATCGTCAAGGGCGCCAATTCCGACCTGTCGCCGGCCGACGTCGAGCGCGCGGGCGAGGATTTGAAGGCCTGCGATCTGATCCTGCTGCAGCTCGAAATCCCGCTCGAGACCGTTTACGCCGCGATCGCCTTCGGCAAGCGCCATGGGGTCAGGACGGTTTTGAACCCGGCCCCGGCGACCCCCGAACTCGATCCCGAACGGGTGCGCGACGTGAGCTTCTTCATTCCCAACGAGACCGAACTCGCGATCCTGACCGGCATGCCGGTCGGCTCGGAGGAGGAGATCGGCGCGGCGGCGCGAAGCCTGATTAAGAAAGGCGTCGGGACGGTCATCGTCACCCTCGGTTCGCGCGGCGCGCTGTTAGCGACCGCCGGAACCGTTCATCGCGTCGCTCCGGTCCGGGTCGAGCCTTTGGACACTACCGGCGCCGGGGACGCCTTCGTCGGCAGTTTCGCGCGCTATTTCGCCGGCGGCCTCGGCCTCGAGCCGGCGCTCGACCTCGCCGCCCGCTACGCCGCCAATTCCGTCACCCGGCGCGGAACCCAGAAGGCCTACGCGACGGAAGCTCAATTCGCGGCGTTTTGCCGGGCGCTCGACGCGAGTGGGCCGTAGTGCA
Organism: uncultured Alphaproteobacteria bacterium; assembly: GCA_963835955.1. Taxonomy (GTDB): domain Bacteria; phylum Pseudomonadota; class Alphaproteobacteria; order Rhizobiales; family Beijerinckiaceae; genus Roseiarcus. Next base: position 129,734 of record CAWIHZ010000005.1, read on the forward strand.
GCGAATCTGACGCTTCGCCCGCTCTTGTCATTCCCGGCGCCGCGAAGCGGCGGCGGCGCTCCTGTTGGCGCTTCTCGAGCGGCGCCGGCGGCGCAAATCGCGGCCTGAAACAGCCTGACGCCGGGCGTCGCGCGAGCCCGCGAGGCAAGGCTCCGCAAATCAGGGGGAAGCCAGCGAAAGCAAAAGCGGAAGCAAAGGAAAATAGAAGGGAAGCCAGGGAAAATTAGAGGGAAGCAAACGAAAGCTTTTTGTTTCCGCGAAACGAGACTTTTCAAGGGCTTGTGCGCGAATCCAAATTAGAATTTCTTCTCGCCCCGCCTGGCGCCCCCTTGACGTCCCTCCCCCGTCCTTATCGTCCTCCCGAGCGGAAATGGCGCCAGCCCCAAACCATGCCGAGAGCTTGAGACTTCATGCCCCTCGCCGTTGTTCAGCGTGTGAACCCGCCCGCGTGAGGGCTTGGCGACGCTTGCCCTCGGCGCGCCAGGCGCGCCTCAATCCAGCGACGAGGAGGACCATAACACGCTTCTGATTTTCTCAAAGAGATTGTCGCAGAAAAGTGATTTTCAAGAACGACGCCGCCGGGGCGATCTAGGTTGGGATATTTCCGCCGCCCCGGTGTAGTCCCCCTTTATTTGGGGGTGATCTAAAGCTTTAGAGAGACTGTGGAATGCGCAGACAACGGTGTAGTCCCCCTTTATTTGGGGGTGATCTAAAGCCCGAGGGTGCGAACAGGGTACAGGATAGCGGGTGTAGTCCCCCTTTATTTGGGGGTGATCTAAAGCCTGCTGGCGACGCTCAAAAAGGAATTCGGCGGTGTAGTCCCCCTTTATTTGGGGGTGATCTAAAGCAACACAGACGATCTGCAAGCCCTGATGGAGGGTGTAGTCCCCCTTTATTTGGGGGTGATCTAAAGCACGCCGACGCCTATCTTGGCGACTTTATCGGGTGTAGTCCCCCTTTATTTGGGGGTGATCTAAAGCGACCGACGAGGACAAGCTGATCGCCTATATGGTGTAGTCCCCCTTTATTTGGGGGTGATCTAAAGCAACGATAACTCTAACCAGAGAGAAAGCAAAGGTGTAGTCCCCCTTTATTTGGGGGTGATCTAAAGCCCGACATCTGATAACACTTTGATCGCGCGTCGTCAATCGTACCTCGACGAGCCAAAATTCCGCAATCGGTCGGCACGATGCGGCCCCTCCCGCGCGGATTTTGCGCTCGCCGGCTGCGCGACGGGGCGCGGGCCGGGGGCGCCGCCGAACAAGTCCGCGACCATGCCGACGTAATCGTCACCATGCAGATCCTCCAGGAGGCGGCTGCTTCCATGAGGCCGGCCTAAATGGCGGACCTGCCGCGCGCGCACCCGCGCCGTGCCGAGCGCATGGCCAGTCGCCGTCCAGGCGATTTCGAGCCCTTCGCGACCCAGCATTTCCGCCACCGAGCCGGAAACGGCGTTCTTCAGTTTGCGGTCATAGGCCATCAATTCGCGCGCGTCGTTCACGCAAGCGGTCAAGTCGGGAGCGGTCAAATCGCCCGATCTGTTCGGCCTCAGCATATTGAAATGAGCGAACCCGTTCCGGATCGCGATCGGCCGTTCCGACTTCTCGAGCTTGCCAAAATGACGCTCGAGGCGAGCGGCCAGGTCTCGCGCGGCATCGGCGCCCGTGAGACCCCGGAGCGCCTCGACGATTTGTCCGTCACGCAGCGCTGCCAGGCCTTTCTCCGCGAACGCGTCTTCGGGCCGACGCCCGGCATCGGAGAGCAGGGCCAGGGCGGTGAAGTAGAGGTCCCGCTCCCACAGGCCGGAATAGTCGAGGAGCCGTCCGAGGACCGACATCAAAAGCCGATGCAGCCGGACATGATCGGTCAGGGTGACGCGGGCGGCGAGATGGCGGTGCTCAACGACGAATTTCAGCGCCGCCTCATAGCCGCGACGATCGGCGTCGGAGAACTCGCTGCCTCTAAGCGCCCATTTCTCATGAAGCCTTTCGCGCAATTCCTGGTTTCGCGCAATTTCCGATTTCGCGCCGTCCCGCGCCTGCTCGGCCTCAAAATATTTCGCGACTTCGTCATCCCGGATTGGGCGCTTTTCGAAGACGGGAAGGAGCGGGCGCAGATGGCCGAACCGCATGATTTCGCGCAGGCCGCGCCGGGGAACCCTCCGGTCATCGTTGGCGCCGGGACGGTCGCCGGCCGGCCTTTCAAACACGCGATCAAACAGCTGTTCGGCCCTAAACAATTGTCTGAACGGCTCGACGCCGACGAGCGCCTCGCCGCCCTCGAACTTGGCGTCGTGCATGTCGAGATAGAGTTCGAGCGCCGACTGAATCCGGCGAACCTTTTCTTTCGCCGTCGATGGCTCCGGCGAGGCCAGGATTTCCCACTTGCGCAATTGATGCAGCAGCTTGCCGATCTCCTCCACCGGCGCGAGATGAATGAGGAAATACAGGTCCTTTTGCCATCTCTCCGCCGACCCCTCGTTCCGAACGAACCACACCGGGTCGAGGGCGCATAACGGATCGTTCGGCCTGGGCGCGTCGCTCCTCAGCTTGAGGACGAACTCGAACTCCGCTTGTTTGAGATATGCCCGGAACGCGAGCGCCACGACGTCCGCCTTCAGCTTTTCGATGTAGCCTGCCTGTTCACGGGCGCTTTCGGCGTCGCTTTCGTAACCTCGCTGCACCCGCATCTCGCTCGCGGTCGCGGCCGAGAGGCGAAAGAAAAAGTCCTCGATCCGTTCGTCCTTCGATAGCCTGCCGATAGTCTTGGCCTTCGCGTTGATGAACTCGGCGCGACCCCCATCCCCGCGCGCGTTCAAGTCCCGGGCCGCCTTGGTCGCGCGATCAATGGCGCGATCGAGGAACGCGTTGAGCGCCGCGGCGTCACATGCGGCGACCCATGCGCGAAACGGCCTGTCGTAGAGAAGCTTCAGCGCCTGATACTGGCAGAGCCGCGCCGGGTTCTCGAGGTCTGTGCGGTTCGCCGCCTTCGGCAAGCCGTCGTGGCCCCAGGCGTTTTCGGCCCGCCGCAGCACGGCGGCGAAGCGCGGCAGCGGAAGCGACCCGTCCTGCGCGCTCGAAAGCGCCCGCGACAGCCGCCGGTTCTGATCCTGGTGAAAATACCACTCGAAATGAGCGCCCCGCATCGTCTGCAGCAAACGCTCCGCACGGTCGTCCCGGTCGGTTTCCCAAAGGCGATCGACTTTACCCGCGACGGCGGGATCGCTTTCCCGCCCGGCTGCGGTCAGCGCGGCGGCAAATCCGCCGAGGCCCTTGAAATGAAAGGCGGCATGGCGAAGCCGCGCAATCCCCGCCAGGGAGGTTCGCAGGACCGCTTTCTGGAAATCTTCGTCGCCGCCATCGCCGAGGAACAGCCCGCCCGATTCCCGAACAGCAGGGCGACCTTGCGCGCGTAACTACCGCTATCGAAATTCTCCATGACCTTGTTGCCGCTCAGGAGAATGTCGCCGCCGATCCTGCCCTCAGGGTCGGCCCAGTCGGTCAGCGTGCGGTGCGCCAGCGCGAGAACGTGGCGCCAGACGCGAACGAGCGCCTCGTTGCGCTTGATGCGCGCCTGACCGTCGCTGGTCCAATACTCGCTCCCCGTTACGTCGTCACGCCAATTCGCGACGACGTCGGCGGGGCGATCGTCGCTGTCGGCCGCGCACTCGTAATGAATGACCCGGCCCAACCGGACGAGCGCATTCAGATCACGATTGTCGCCCATCGCATCGACAAGGCGGAACAAGGCGGCGCTGGAATCCGGCAGCAAGGTCGACACCCTGCGTCGTCGCTCGCCATGCGCCTCGAGGTCCTTTTTGTGGCTTTTGAGAATTCGCGAATAACAGTCCTTGACAGCCGTGTGCAGGTTGAACAGCCCGACCTGTTGCTCTCGCGCTTTCGCGATCGGCAAAACCTTGCCGTCTCGTCCTATGAATAGACCCGCGTAGTGTTTGTAGAGCGCCTCGCCGGCGATTTCGCTCGTCACGCGCCCCGGTCTTGCCTTTCCATCGCCAGTCTCACGCCTTTCTGCGGCGGAGCGAATGTTACGCGCAACGTCGCCGGCGCGCTCGTAACGCCGTCGATCCTCCTCAGTCCACCCGCTGTTGTTTTCGCGCGCGGCCACGAGCGGGCGGGGGCGCAGGACATTGCCTGAGATGCTCTTTGCGCGCGCCGAAATGAGCCCTTCGGACCGCACCTGTTCATATCCGCGCATTTGATACTGGGCCAGATAGAGGTGCTCGTGTATCCGCTCGGCGACCTTGGTCGCATCGACTTTGCCGACGTCTTCCACCCCGTCCGCAAAACGCGCATACCATCGCCCCTTCGCCGAGGGCGGCGCGCGTCCCTTTCTCGCTCCATTTCGCTCAATCTCGTAGGGCGCGATCTTGAAGTCCCAAAGCTTCCGAAGCCGCGCCTGGGCGGCGGGGTCCGCCATGTCGGCAATGAGGTTCCGCCTTTCAATGAGCGCCCACGCCGCATCGCCAAGCCGCCGCCTGAATTCAGCCTGTTCGCGCGTGGCGCGGTTTTCTCCGCTCGGCTTCCTTGCGATCTTATCGATTGTCGATATCCATTGCGCGATGACGAGTGTGTCATGAGAAGCGACAAACTCGCCGACGTCCTCGCGGTTGCCCGGGTCGATACCGAGCGCGGGGTCAGTCTGGTAACTCAAGACGCGCTTCGGCCGCTCTGAGCCGCTTTTCTCGACGACGGTGCGCCCATATGGCTTGATGATCCGCATCGGATATCCCCCGGCCGCACATCAGAATATCACAGTTGGAATTTTTGGCGGGATTTTCAATCACGCTAATGGTTGCTTTTTCCCCTGTTCGCCCCGCCTGGGTGCAGCCACGTCGGCCCATCGCCGTCAAGGCGCTGACGCGCCTCCTGCGCTTCGCTCCGGCCCTTCGGGTGACCAGCGCCGCGCCGACGCGGCCTGTTTCTCGCCATGGACTTCGACGCCGCGATCCGGCGCCTTGCGCCGGATTTGCGGCGTCGAAGCCCTTGGCCGATACGGTTTCCGCGGGATTGACTCGCCTTGGCGTCATTCTCGGCAGACCGAAGGTCTGACCTTGGAATCCAGAGGTCCAAGCGCCGGCGTGTGTCAGTCTGGATTCCCGATCAGTCGCTTCGCGACCGTCGGAAATGACAGACCGAGGCGATCAACCGGATTACGTATGACAAGCGCCTGATCCGCGCGCCAAAGGGCGTTCGAAGAACGCCCGTCTTTCGACGGTCTATGCGGGTCAAGGTCCTTGCGAAAGCCAAGCCCATGGGAAGCGGACTTGGTCTTGACGCCGGTAACGGATCAGGCAGACGAGGCCGCAAATAAGAGGAGGCGTGCGCCCTCGGGCTCGGCGTCACCCCAGGTTCAGTTCCTTGAAGAAGTCGTTGCCCTTGTCGTCGATGACGATGAAGGCGGGGAAGTTCTCGACTTCGATCCGCCACACCGCCTCCATCCCGAGCTCGGGATATTCGAGCGTCTCCACCTTGCGGATGCAGTCCTGCGCCAGGCGGGCGGCCGCGCCGCCGATCGAACCGAGATAGAACCCGCCGTGCCTGGCGCAGGCCCGGCGAACTTCCGCCGAGCGATTGCCCTTGGCCAGCATCACCTTGGAGCCGCCGGCGGCCTGGAACTGGTCGACGAAGGAATCCATGCGCCCCGCGGTGGTCGGACCGAAGGAGCCCGAGGGCAGGCCGGCCGGCGTCTTGGCCGGCCCGGCGTAATAGACCGGGTGGTCGCGCAGATAGCGCGGCATCGGCTCGCCGCGATCGAGCCGCTCGCGGATTTTCCCGTGCGCGGCGTCGCGCGCCACGATCAACGGGCCGGTGAGCGCGAGCCGGGTCCGGATCGGATGTTTCGTCAGTTCGGCCAGGATCTCCGGCATCGGGCGGCGAAGGTCGATGGCGACCACCGCGCCGCCGAGTTCAGCCTCGTCGACCGGCGGCAGATAGCGGGCGGGATCGCGCTCCAGCTCCTCCAGGAACACGCCTTCGCGCGTGATCTTGCCCAAGGCCTGCCGGTCGGCCGAGCAGGAGACGCCGAGCCCGATCGGCAGCGAGGCGCCGTGGCGCGGCAGGCGGATCACCCTGACGTCGTGGCAGAAGTATTTGCCGCCGAACTGCGCCCCGACGCCCAGCTTCTGGGTCAGCTTATGGACCTCGGCCTCGAGCGCGGGGTCGCGAAACGCGCGTCCGTCCGCCGCGCCGCTTTCCGGCAGCGGGTCGAGATAGCGGGCCGAGGCGAGCTTGACCGTCTTCAGGGTCTGTTCCGCGCTCAGGCCCCCGATCACGATCGCCAGATGATAGGGCGGGCAGGCGGCGGTCCCCAGCGTCAGGATCTTCTCCTTCAGAAAGGCGATCATCCGCTCGTGGGTCAGGATCGAGGGCGTCGCCTGATAAAGGAAGGTCTTGTTGGCCGAGCCGCCGCCCTTGGCCATGAACAGGAACCTGTATTCGTCGCCGCCCTCGGCGGCGATGTCGATCTGCGCCGGGAGGTTGTGGCCGGTGTTCTTTTCCTCGAAGGTCGTGAGCGGCGCGAGCTGACTGTAGCGCAGATTGTTCTTCAGATAGGCGTCGCGGATCCCTTCGGAGATCGCCTGTTCGTCGTCGCCCTCGGTCCACACGCTCCGGCCCTTCTTGGCGACCACGATTGCGGTGCCGGTGTCCTGGCACATCGGCAGCACGCCGCCGGCGGCGATATTGGCGTTCTTGAGCAGGTCATAGGCGACGAACCGGTCGTTGGCGCTCGCCTCCGGATCGTCGAGGATTTTCGCCAGCTGGGCGAGATGGCCGGGGCGCAGCAGGTGATTGATGTCGACCATCGCCTGTTCGCTCAAGCGCCGCAGGGCCTCCGGCGCGACCATCAGCAGGTCGCGCCCCAGCGCCTTCTCGACCGTGACGCCGTCGTCGGTCAGCTTGCGGTAGCGCGTCGCATCGGGTCCGAGCTGAAACAGCGAATGATGGTCCGCGCTCATTTGAGCACCTCATGTTCCTCACGCCGTCGCCCTGCTGAGCGCCGCGATGGCGTCGGCGATGGCGAGCGTGCGCCCGGCCATCTCGGCATGCAGCAGTTCGACCATGCGGCCGTTGAGCTGGATCACGCCCTTGCCCGCGTTTTCCGGCCGCGCAAAGGCGTCGATGATCGCGCGGGCGCCGTCGATCTCCGCCGGCGTCGGGGCGAAGACCTGGTTGCAGACGTCGATCTGGCCGGGATGGATCAGGGTCTTGCCGTCGAGCCCCATGTCGCGGCCCTGCAGGCATTCGGCGCGAAAGCCGCCAAGGTCGTTGATGTCGTTATAGACCCCATCGACGATGTCAACGCCGTGGGCGCGCGCGGCGACGACGCAATTGGCGAGCCAAGCCGTCATGGCGGGACGACCGGGCGTCAGCCGCGCCCGCGTCTCCTTGGCGAGATCGTTGAGGCCCATGACCAGCGCCGCCAGACGCGAGGCTGAGTTTGCCGCCACCGCCGCGATTGAGCCCGCGTTCAAAATGGCGTTGGGCGTCTCCATCATCGCCCACAGGCGGGTCTTGTCGGGCGCGCCGCCCTCGCGCATCGACCGGGCGGCGACCATGATTGCGCCGGGGCCGTCGACCTTGGGCAACAGGATGGCGTCGGGAGCGGCGGCGATTGCCGCGGTCAGATCGTCCGGTCCCCAGGGCGTGTGGGGCCCGTTGACGCGGATGACGATTTCGCGCCCGCCGAAATTGTCGGCGCGGACCGCCTCGACCACCTGCGCGCGGGCCGCCACTTTCGCGTCGGGCGCAACGGAATCCTCGAGGTCGAGGATCAGCGCGTCGGCGGGCAGCGTCGCAGCCTTGGCGAGCGCCCTGGCGTTGGAGCCGGGCATATAGAGGACGCTGCGGCGCGGGCGGGCAAACATGACGATCTCCTGACTGTCGACAGCATTTAAAGCCGAGCCCGCCCGACCGCCAGAGGCCAACCAACTCTGCAGAACCGGGAGCAGGCGGCGGAGAATAGCGAACGGCGCCTGCGGTCGGCGACGCCCGCCGCCTGCCGGCTCGCTCGTCATGCGCGCAACCGAGGGGGGAGCGTATGGACTTCGAGCAAAAACCGGGCCACGCGACGGCGCCGCGAGCCGGACGGTCTTCGTTCGGCGGCCGGTCCAAACGGGCCTTACGCCTTGAGCCACCGAGCCATCCGCCGCGTCGCCTCGGCGATTTGCGCCGGATCGCGGGCGAAGCACAGGCGAAGACGCCCCTCGCCGCCGGGGCCAAAGGCGGCGCCGGGAGCCGCGCCGACTCCCGCCTCGTCGATCAGGCGAAGCGCGAGCGCGCGCGAGTCGGGAAAGCCGTCGACGGCGCAGAACAGGTAGAACGCCGCCTCGGGGGCGAAGAAGCGCACCCGGCCTGTCGCAGCCAGCCCTTCGCAAAGAATGTCGCGTGACTGCCGGCAGCGCTCGATGGCGCCGGCGAGAAACGCCTCGCCCTGATCGAGGGCGACCGTCGCGGCGCGCTGGTTGAAGACCGGAACGCCCGAGGTCGTGAACTGGACCAGGTTCTCGATCGCCGCGCCCAGCGCCGCGGGCGCCTCCAGCCAACCGACCCGGAAGCCGGTCATCGCCCAGTTCTTCGACAGCGTCTGGACGAACAGGATCTTGTCGTCCGGCGCCATCACGTCGTGGAACGAGGGCGCGCGGACGCCGTGATAGGTGATGCGGCCGTAAATCTCGTCGGCGATGATCCATAGCCCATGCCGGCGCGCGATCGCCAGCGTGGCGACGATCTCTTCGCGGGTGGCGACGAAGCCAGTCGGGTTGGCGGGGGAGTTGAGAAAAATGAGGCGCGTCGCGGGGGTGATCGCGGCCGCCAGTCTTTCCGGATCGAGACTCCAGCGGCCCGCGGCTTCGAGCGGGACGGAGACCGCGCGCGCGCCGGAGATTTCCAGCGCCCCGACAAAATTGGGCCAGGCGGGCGAGGGGATCAGCGCTTCGTCGCCGGGACCGGCGACGAGCCGGGTCGCGATCTCGATCGCATGCATTCCACCGGCAGTGACGAAGACATTCTCGGGCGAAAAGGCCTTGCCGTCCGGGGCCGCCCCATAGACCCGCGTTAAATAGGCCGCGATCGCCTCGCGCAATTCGGGGACCCCGCGCTGGGCAGTGTAGAAGGTCTCGCCTCGGTCGAGCGAGGCCTTGGCCGCCGCGCTGATGAAAGGCGGGGTCGGCAGATCGCCCTCGCCGACCCACAACGGGATCAGCCCCTGCCGGCCGCGGCCGTAGTTGAACACTTCGACGATGCCGCTTGGCGCAACGTCGCGCATCGCGGGACGGATGGCGTTGAGCCAGTCGGGCGCGGGGGGCGAGGCGACGTTCATCGCCGCCTCATGGACGAGCGCGCTGGCGCGCGCAAGGGGCGGCTGGAGCGGCGGAGTGGATTCTCCTGGTGCGAATGCTCAAGGCGCGCCGCTCTTGAGCGCGAGGTCGTCGAGGATCGGGCACTCTGGCCGGTCGTCGCCGTGGCAGGCATGCACGAGCTCGCGCAAAGTCTCCGCCATCGCCTGCATTTCGGCGATGCGCGCTTCCAGATCGCGCACGTGCTCCTCGGCGATCCGCCTGACGTCGCGGCTGGGGCGGTCCCGATCGCGCCACAGCGCCAAGAGCGCGCCGATCTCTCGAATCGAAAAGCCGAGCCGGCGAGCCCGCCCGATGAACGTTAGCTCGTGGACGTCCCGTTCGCCGTAGTCGCGATAATCGTTCGCTCGCCGGTGCGGCGGGCGCAGAAGGCCTATCGCCTCGTAATGGCGAATCATTTTGGCGCTAACGCCCGCGGCCGCGGCCGCCGCGCCGATATTCATGGCGCGAAAACTCTTGACCTTCCCATCATGGGAAGGATTAGACCCCTAGGCGCCCAAAGGCAAGAAGGACATTCGATGGCCGCCGCCTCCACCAACAGCTCGCTCGTCAAGGACCCGGTCTGCGGCATGAGAGTCGATCCGGCATCGGCCAAACACAGAGCCGAGCATGCCGGCGCGACCTACTATTTCTGCTCCGCCGGCTGCCGCGCGAAGTTCGTCGCCGATCCGGAGCGCTTTTTGGCGAGCAAATCGGATTCGCCGCCGCCGAGGACCACGCCGGCTGGGACGATCTACACTTGTCCGATGCATCCGCAGATTCGCCAGGCCGGCCCCGGCGCGTGTCCGATCTGCGGCATGGCGCTGGAGCCGGAAGCGGCGACCGCCGCCGAGGGGCCAAGCGCCGAACTCATCGACATGACCCGACGCTTCTGGGTTGGGCTCGCTCTGGCTGTTCCGGTGTTCGCGCTGGAAATGGGCGGACACCTGGCCAATTTGCATATGCTGATGGCGTCCGAGGTCTCCAACTGGATTCAGCTGGCGCTCGCGACGCCGGTGGTGTTGTGGGCGGGCTGGCCGTTCTTCGAGCGCGGCTGGGCGTCGCTCAGGACCGGCAATCTCAACATGTTCACGCTCATCTCCATGGGGATTGGCGTGGCGTGGACCTACAGCGTCGTCGCAACCGTCGCGCCGGGCCTGTTCCCGCCCGCCTTCCGCGGCGCCGACGGCGCGGTCGCGATCTACTTCGAAGCGGCGGCGGCGATCACCGTTCTCGTGCTGCTGGGGCAGGTGCTCGAGCTGCGCGCGCGCGAACGGACCGGCGGCGCCATTCGGGCGTTGCTCGATCTGGCCCCAAAGACGGCGCGGCGCGTCCGAGCTGATGGAGCGGACGAGGACATCGACCTGGAAGCAGTCGCTGTCGGCGACCGGCTGCGGGTGCGGCCGGGCGAGAAGATCCCGGTCGACGGCGAACTCGTCGAGGGCCGCGGCGCGGTCGACGAATCCATGGTGACCGGCGAATCGATGCCGGTGACGAAGGGCGTCGGCGACAGGGCGATCGGCGGCACGATCAACCAGAGCGGCGGCTTCGTGATGCGCGCCGACAAGATCGGCCGCGACACGGTGCTGGCGCAAATCGTGCAAATGGTCGCGCAGGCGCAGCGCAGCCGCGCCCCCATTCAGCGCCTCGCCGACCAGGTTTCGGGCTGGTTTGTGCCGCTGGTGATCGCGACGGCGATCTGCGCATTCATCGCCTGGGCGATCTTCGGACCCGAGCCGCGCTTCGCCTATGGCCTGGTGGCGGCGGTCTCGGTGCTGATCATCGCCTGTCCCTGCGCGCTCGGCCTCGCCACCCCGATGTCGATCATGGTCGGGGTCGGGCGCGGCGCTCAATCCGGCGTCTTGATCAAGAACGCCGAGGCGCTGGAGCGGTTCGAGAAGATCGACACGCTCGTCGTCGACAAGACCGGGACGCTGACGGAAGGCAAGCCGAAAGTCGTGGCCCTGCGCCCCGTCGAAGGCGTCAGCGAAGACGAGTTGTTGCGGCTTGCCGCAAGTCTCGAGCAGGGCAGCGAACATCCGCTGGCGGCTGCGATCGTGGGCGCGGCGAGCGAACGCGGAATCGCGCTCGCGAAGGTCGAGGATTTCGATGCGCCGGCGGGCAGGGGCGTGACCGGGAGCATGGACGGACGGAAGGTCGTCCTCGGCAACCGCGCGATCATGCAGGCGGCCGGAATTGACGTCGCGGCGCTCGAGGCGACGGCGGATGACCTGCGCAACGACGGCGCGACCGCGATCTTCGCCGCTCTCGACGGCAAGGCCTGTGGCGTGATCGCCATCGCCGACCCGATCAAGGCGACGACCGCCGAGGCGGTTAGCGCCCTTCGCCAGGCGGGCATTCGAGTCGTTATGCTGACGGGAGACAACCGGACCACCGCCGAAGCGGTGGCGCGCAAGATCGGCATCACTGAAGTCGAGGCGGGAATCCTGCCGCAGGACAAGGGCAAGGTGGTCGAGCGGCTGCGCAGCCAGGGGCGCATCGTCGCCATGGCGGGCGACGGGGTCAACGACGCGCCGGCGCTCGCGGCGGCCGACGTCGGGGTTGCGATGGGAACCGGCGCGGATGTCGCCATTGAAAGCGCGGGCGTCACCCTGCTGCGCGGCGATCTTCAGGGCATGGTCGTCGCCCGACGGCTTTCGCAGGCGACGATGGGCAACATCAGGCAGAACCTGTTCTTCGCCTTTATTTACAACGCCGCTGGCGTCCCGATTGCCGCCGGCGTCCTCTACCCGGCCTTCGGCCTGTTGTTGTCGCCCATCATCGCCGCCGCCGCGATGTCGCTGTCATCGGTCAGCGTCATCAGCAATGCGCTGAGGTTGCGCTGGGTGCGGCTCTAGGAGACCCCGGCGATGGCGGGCAAACGTGGCCGTTGCGGAAGATGGGGAGCGACGCAATGGGCGCGGAGGCGCTTGGGTTTGCTCGGCTGCGGCCTCGCGGACGGCCGGCGCCTGGATTCCCCAGGATCAACCCGACGAGGCGCACATTCGCGTTCGGCGACGCGCGTCTTGCCGCCCTGCGCCCCGACGTCGCCCTTGATCTCGATCAATGCGCGACCCCGATCGCCGCGGCAAACGTAAAATGGCGTCGAGGAGCGCAAGTCGTGATGCGGGTCGGCTTAAGCGTCTTGTTGCGGGTTGTGGCGGCGGGGGCGGTCCTGCTGGTCGCGCTTGCTCTTAACGGACAGTCGGCCACCGCTTGCGGCCGATTCCCGGCTTGGTTGGTCGTCCAGCCAGGCGTGAGGATCGCGGCGGTCCGCGACTCCAATCACGCGCTTGTCGCCGCCGAATTGACCGCTGCCTCCCAAGCCGAACCTTGCGCCACGGGCGGCCCGAGCGGCGATCAATGCGGCGGCGACCACTGCTGTGGCGGTCACGGCCCATGCTGCTCAGGCGGCGTACTAGCGCCCGCGTCGACGGACCTCCTCGCGCCGCGCCTTTCGAGTGAGCGCTTGACGCGGTTCGCAAGGGTCATGGCGGGCGTGTCCCAACCGCCCGACAAGCGGCCGCCGCGTCTCATCTGACTGGCCGGCCGTGAGCGGCCGGCGTGCGCGTGAGGGCGCAGACGCCCCGCGGACGCCGGTCGTCGACGTCGGCTTTCGCCTCTTGGGCGCGAAACGCGCGCCGTGAGGCGCCTTCAAATCTCAACTCTTCAGCACTGGTCATTCGTCGTTCGGCCGCCGCGCCGGCGCGAAGACCCTCAAACCAAGGGATATCGTCATGTCAAAGATCAATCGTTTCGCAGTTCCCGCTCTCGCTCTCGCCGCGGCCCTGTCTGTCGGGACGGTTGGCGGATTGGCCCAGACGAAGACCACCCCCGCGCCCAACCATGGCCCGATGATGGGCGGTGGGGGGCAGGGACCCCAAGGCATGATGGGCTACGGCGGCATGGGCGCCGGCATGATGGCTTAAGGCGGCATGGGCCCTGGATGATGGGTTCCGGCGGCATGGGCCCCGCGATGTGCGCCGCCATGGCCAGCCACCTGGACGGGCGGCTCGCCTATATCAAGGCCGAGTTGAAGATCACCGAGGCCCAGGAACCGCTGTGGAAGGCCTATGCGGATGCCGCGCGCGACAATGCGAACGGCATGGTCGGCCATTGCACGACAATGATGAGCCCTAAGGGCGCGGCGGGCCTCAGCCTGCCCGATCGCCTCGATCTGCACGAGCAGTTCATGGCGGCGCAGCTCGACGCCTTGCGGGCGATGAACAAAGCCCTCAAGCCGCTCTACGCCGCCTTGAGCGATGACCAGAAGAAGATCGCGGACCAGATGTTCTGGGGGCCGATGGGCATGATGGGCATGATGTGACGGAGCGACGATGACCGATGGCCGCGTCGTCGGTCATCGCCCCAAATCGCGCGCGTCGCGCCGAGCCGCGCCCTCGCTTGCGGGCCGGCGCGGCGTCGGCTCTCGGGCTCAACCGTCAAGGAGACGATCATGTACGGATACGCTGGTATGAACGGCGGTTTCGGACTGGTGGGAGGCGGGGTGATCTGGCTGCTTGTCCTGATCGTGCTGCTCCTGAGCATCGCGGCGCTCGTCAAATATCTTCGCAGCTGAGGCGCGCTTGGCAAAACGCCAATGAGGCGCACGAACGAGGGAGAAGGACGATGGAAACGACGCGATTTTCCCGGAACAACTTTCCGCATTGGGGCTACGGCGTTCGCCTCAGGCGCATTCTTGATGCTTGCGACGGCGCTGCCCGTGCGGACCGCCCAGGCGCTACCGATCTATGCGCGGGAGACCGGGCTTCCGTGCGGACAATGCCATGTCGATCCGGGAGGCGGCGGGCCCCGCACCGCCTTTGGCCGGGCGTTTGCAGCAAACGGCCATCGCCTGCCCGGCGCGGGCCGTCATCGTTATCGGTATCATTCTGCACCCGGCTATGGCCACCCCGGCGGCATGATGGGCGGCTACGGCCCCCAACATGAACATGGGCCCGGCATGATGGACGGATACGGGCCTGGGTCGGGAATGATGGGGCCGGGAATGATGGGCTGGTAGAGCGAGGCCGTGGCGCAGGCCTTCGGCTTCACACCGGCGTAAGCGCGGCCGTTCCATTGATGTGCGCGCGGGGGTATGATGTCGTAGTGAGGCAGGGAATTATGCATGAGCAGGCTGAGATCCAACGCAAGTTGACGACTATCCTCGCGGCGGACGTGGTGGACTTCTCTAGACTCGCGGGCGCCGACGAGGAGACGACGCTTGCACGGTTGCGCGCCTTGCGAAGCGACCTCGTCGAGCCGACGATCGCACTCCATCACGGACGGGTCGTCAATCGCGCGGGCGACGGGACCATCGTGGAGTTTCGCAGCGTGGTCGACGCCGCAAGATGCGCAATCGAGGTTCAAAGCGCGGTGGTCGATCGCAATGCCGGCCTCGCGCCGGACCAGCGCATCCAATTTCGCCTGGGCATTCATGTTGGGGACGTGGTCGAAGAAGCCGACGGCGACCTGATGGGCGACGGCGTCAACATTGCAGCGCGAACTCGAGGGCATGTGCGAGCCGGGCGGCATCTGCTTATCGAGCGCCGCGCATGAGCAGGTGCGCGATCGGCTGAAGGAAACATTCGTCGATCTCGGTGAGAAGAGTCTCAAGAACATCGCGCGGCCCGTCAGAACTTTCGGCCTGTCGGCTTCCGCGATTGCGGCCGCCATGACCGGCGGCTCGGGTCCGACGCCGTCGCCGGCGACGGCGGCGCGCGCATGGCGCTGGCGTTGGCCCACCATCGCCGCGGCGATCGCTGCCCTTGCCGCGCTAGGCTATGCCTGGACCATGGGGCTGACGCCCCATACGTCGGGTGCGGGCGCTTCCCCTATCGGTTCGAGCGCACCTAGCACTATGCCGCATATGATGATGCATATGGACGCCCCAGTTGACGCCGGCAAGCTCGCGACCACCCCGCGACGCTGAAGGCAAGGAGGCCGCAAAGCCAGGCCTCCTCGTGAAATCGACGGTCCTGGTCCTGCCCGTCGCGAGCCTGACGATTGCGTTCGACCCCGCCAATCCCCGCACCTCGGCGATCCATTGCCATAAGCATCGTTGATGACGGCCCTCGTCGCCTACGAGGACGTCACGTCAGCGAGCTCGGTTAGCCGCTTCAGTCGAAGCTTCGTCACGACTGCCCCGCCAAATTGGGCCAACTCAGTGGCGAGGTCGATGTACTGGTCAGCTCATCGCCGACGCCATGGCCCGAGGAGGCTCAACCCTTACTTAATGGCTGCGCTCGTCTGCTTGGCGAGCTCGTCGCGGATTTGCGTCAACAGAAGGACTTCGGGGCTTGGCGGCGCCGGGGGGCGGGGGCCTCCGGAGGCTTCCTGTTGAGGATGTTGATCCCCTTGATGGCCATGAACAGCGCCACCGCTACGATCAGAAAATTGATGACGATGGTGATGAAGTCGCCATAGGCGAAAACGCCGCCCTGCTTTCGGGCGTCGGCGAGATCATGCGCGGTCACCGCGCTGGAAAGGGGAATGAAGTAGTTGGAGAAGTCGGCCTTGCCGGCGATGCCGATCATCGGCATGATGATGTCGTTGACCAGAGCGTCGACGATCTTGCCGAAGGCCGCGCCGATGATCACGCCGACGGCGAGATCGAGAGCGTTGCCCTTCATGGCGAACTCTTTGAATTCCTGCCACATGACTTTTCCCCTGGTCAAAGACGCGGTTTGTCGCGGCGCCAGCCGACCCCTTCGATCGATCTTGCGTGCGGGAAGCTAGCCGAGCGAACGCGCAAAGGAAAGAACCTGCGCCGGGGTCGCCGAGCGCGCGGCGACCCGCCGTCCGCGTCGAGCTCTCGATTGCGCCGCGCCTATTGCGCCTTGGGGTTTTTCTTGGGCTCTTTCTTTTTTTTCTTCTTCTCTCGCTTGGCCGCAGGCGCGGGGCCGAGCGCCTCGATCCGCGCCTCCAGCAGCGCCGTCCGCGCCTCGGTCAGGCGGGTGGCGCAGTAACCGTGGACGCTCTCCTTGAGATAGTCCCGGCAGGCGTCGTCGCGCTGGCCGGCGAAGGCGCTCTGATCGCGCAAGAGGTTCGCCGCGTCCGGATTGTTCTCCGCGCGCGATTCGAGCGCGTGCACCGCCTTGCCCATCGCCTTCTCGGCTTCAGCGCGTTCCTTGACGAGGTCGGGAGCCTCCTTTTCCAGCGAGGCGCCGTCGGGACCCCACAATCCGCTCGGATTGGTCTGACAATCGGCAGCCTTGAAGACGCAGGCGCTGATTTGCGAGGGGACCAGCGTCGAGCCCTTCAGGATGTCGAAGGCGAACGGGCAGGCCGGAACGTCGGCTTCGAACCGCTCCAGACCGTCGGGTTTGCCGACCCTCGTCGCCTCGATCGGCTTTTCGCCGACGATGTCCACGACACACGGCTGGGAGGGATCGGAGACGCTCTCTCCGGGAAGGCGCAATTTGTCGATCCTCACCACGGCCCCCTTGCCGGAAATCTGAAGGAGCCCCGATTTGCCGTTGAGGAGCAGAGGCTGTCCGTCAAGGCCGGCGACGCCGGGCGCCGCTGCGGAGGCGGTCTTTGCGCCCCGGACCTTGGCCGCCTCGCCTTTTGAGCGCTCGCCGCCGCCCCTTTTGGGCTTGGACGTCGCCTTCGTCGCGCCTCCTGCCGCGGTCGGCGCGGCGCCGGGCAGGACCAGTTGAGAATGGGCCGGGCTCAGGCCCAGAACGAGGCCGCAAAATAGGAGGAGGAGAAAGCGCCGACTCATCGTCGGAAGTCTAAAAGCGTCGACAGCAAAGGGGAAGGCGTTTGTTTAGTCCTCTCAGTCTTAACGCGCTCGAATAATCCGTCGTTTCCGCGCCTTGCGCCTCGAAAGCGCCCAACCTATATACGGCCAGACTGGCGGATGAGGGCGTGAATCGCCGCGAATCCGCGGGTTTTTGGCGTTGAGCATTGGGGATCGGAAGAGGCGCGCGGCCGGCCGTGACGGCCAGCGGAAATCTTCTCTAGGTCCGGCCGCTTCGGGGCCGGGCGATCCCGCGAAGGAGCAGGGGAATATAATGGCGAAAGTTATCGGCATCGACCTGGGCACGACCAACTCGTGCGTCGCCGTCATGGATGGCGCGACCCCCAAGGTTATTGAGAATTCGGAAGGCGCGCGGACGACGCCCTCGATTGTCGCCTTCACCGATGACGGCGAGCGCCTGGTCGGACAGCCCGCCAAGCGCCAAGCGGTGACCAATCCGGAGCGCACGTTCTTCGCCATCAAGCGCCTCATCGGCCGATCGTTCGAAGACCCGATGACGAAGAAGGACATGGGTCTCGTTCCCTACAAGATCATTCGCGCGCCCAACGGCGACGCGTGGGTGACGGCGGACGGCAAGCAATATTCGCCGTCCCAGATTTCCGCCTTTGTCCTGCAGAAGATGAAGGAGACGGCGGAAGCCCATCTCGGCGGGCCGGTCACCCAGGCCGTCATCACCGTTCCGGCGTATTTCAACGACGCCCAGCGTCAGGCGACCAAGGACGCCGGCAGGATCGCCGGTCTGGAAGTGCTGCGCATCATCAACGAACCGACCGCGGCGGCGCTCGCCTATGGCCTCGACAAGAAGAAATCCGGCACGATCGCGGTCTATGACCTTGGCGGCGGAACCTTCGATATTTCTATCCTGGAGATTGGCGACGGCGTCTTCGAAGTGAAGTCGACCAACGGCGACACGTTCCTTGGCGGCGAGGACTTCGACATGCGCCTGGTCGAATATTTGTCCGGCGAATTCAAGAAGGAGCAGGGCATCGACCTGACCAAGGACAAGCTCGCGCTTCAGCGGCTGAAGGAGGCGGCCGAAAAGGCGAAGATCGAACTCTCGTCGGCGACCCAGACCGAGATCAACCTGCCCTATATCACCGCCGATGCGGCGGGCCCCAAGCATCTGGCGCTGAAACTGACGCGCGCCAAGTTCGAGGCTCTGGTCGACGATCTCATCCAGCGCACGGTCGAACCGTGCCGCAAGGCGCTGAAGGACGCCGGTCTCTCGGCGGGCCAGATCGACGAGGTGGTGCTGGTCGGCGGCATGACGCGCATGCCCAAGGTTCAGGAAGTCGTCAAGCAGTTCTTCGGCAAGGAGCCGCATAAGGGCGTCAATCCCGACGAAGTCGTCGCGATCGGCGCCGCGGTCCAGGCGGGTGTTCTGCAGGGGGACGTCAAGGATGTGCTGCTGCTCGACGTGACCCCGCTGTCGCTGGGCATCGAGACGCTTGGCGGAGTGTTCACCCGCCTGATCGAGCGCAACACCACAATCCCGACCAAGAAGAGCCAGGTCTTCTCCACCGCCGAAGACAATCAGACCGCGGTGACGATCCGGGTCTTCCAGGGCGAACGTGAGATGGCCGCTGACAACAAGGCGCTCGGCCAGTTCGATCTGGTGGGCATTCCCTCTGCGCCGCGCGGCGTTCCGCAGATCGAGGTGACGTTCGACATCGACGCCAATGGCATTGTCAACGTCACCGCCAAGGACAAAGCGACGAACAAGGAGCAGCAGATCCGTATCCAGGCCTCGGGCGGACTAAGCGAAGCCGACATCAACAAGATGGTGAAGGACGCCGAAGCTCATGCCGCCGAGGATAAGAAGCGGCGTGAATTGGTTGACGCCAAGAACCAGGGCGAGTCGCTTTCCCATGACGCCGAGAAATCGCTGAACGAATATGGCGACAAGGTCGCCCAGTCCGACCGGAGCGCGATCGAAGCGGCCGTGGCTTCCTTGCGCGCCGCTCTGCAGGGAGAGGATGTCGAGGCGATCAAGGCCCGCACCAACGACCTCATGCAGGCTCAGATGAAACTGGGCGAGGCGATGTACAAGGCGCAGCAGGCGGCGGGGGCTGCGGGCGAGGCTCCGGCCGGCGGCGCGCAGTCCAAGGACGACGTCATCGACGCGGAATTTCGCGAAGTCGACGACGACAAGAAAAAGACTTCGTAAGGCGAACATGCGCCGGCCGCGCTCGACGCGGCCGGCGTTGGGTTCAGGGGGCGCCGGAATCGAAGGCGGCGACTGGGGCGGCGTCCGGCCGGCGAGGGAAATGCGGGTCGAAGAGATGACTTTTCGCCAACGAGCGCGCTGACGATGGCCAAGCGCGATTTTTACGAGACTCTGGGCGTATCCAAGACCGCGAACGACGCGGAGCTGAAGTCGGCGTTCCGCAAGGCGGCGATGCAGTGTCATCCCGACCGCCATCCGGGCGACAAGCAGGCCGAGGCCCGTTTCAAGGAGTTGAACGAGGCCTACCAGCATCTCTCTGACGCCCAGAAACGCGCCGCCTATGATCGCTATGGCCACGCCGCGTTCGAACACGCCGGGATGAACGACGGTTTCGGCGCCTCGATGTCCGACATCTTCGACGACCTGTTCGGAGATATGATGGGCGGACGGCGCGGCGCTCGACAATCATCGGGCCGGGAGCGCGGCGCGGACCTACGCTACAATCTCGAAATTGCGCTCGAAGAAGCGTATCGCGGCAAGACGGCGACGTTCAAGATTCCGACCGCTGTCGCCTGCGAGGCGTGCACGGGGTCGGGCGCGCGCGCCGGCTCCAGACCGATGGCCTGCAAGACCTGTGGAGGCCACGGGCGCGTGCGCTCCCAGCAGGGTTTCTTCGCCATCGAGCGTACCTGCCCGTCCTGTCATGGGCGAGGGCAGACGATCGACAATCCTTGTGACAAATGCGCCGGTTCCGGCCGCGTGACGCGCGAGCGAACGCTGTCCGTCAACGTTCCTTCCGGGGTCGAGGACGGCACCCGCATTCGCTTGAGCGGCGAGGGAGAGGCGGGAATGCGCGGCGGGCCGTCGGGCGATCTCTACATCTTTCTCTCGGTCAAACCGCACCCCTTCTTTCAGCGCGACGGCGCCGATCTCTATTGTCGGGTGCCAATTTCCATGGTCCAAGCCGCGCTCGGCGGCGAATTCGTGGTCAGGACGCTCGATGGAACCGAGTCGAAGGTCGACATCCCCGAGGGCGCGCAATCCGGACGGCAACTCAGGCTGCGCGGCAAGGGCATGCCGATCCTGCGCTCGCGCGACTATGGCGACCTGTTCGTGCAGCTCAATGTCGAGACGCCGCAGAACCTCACCCGCCGCCAGCGCGAACTGTTGACGGAGTTCGCCTCCGAATCCTCGCACAAGACGCATCCGGAAAGCGCGGGGTTTTTCGCCAAGATGAAGGAGTTCTTTGAGGGGCTGAGCTGACCGGCCTTGCGCCATGCCAAGGACTGGATATGAATGCGCGGGCCTCGTTCCGGGCGGAAAACGGGAAAGCAGGCTCGAATTCAAGATAAGGCCGCCGATGCTGCGCGATGAGGCGAATTTCTTCCGCTCCCTCGTGGCCAGGCCTCGCCTCACCGGCGCCGTCGCGCCGTCCGGGCGGGCGCTGGCGCGCGCGATGGCGGCGGCCGTCGGCGATGATGCTCACGGATTCGTAATCGAACTGGGCCCGGGCACCGGTCCGGTCACCAGGGCGCTCATCGAACGGGGCATCGCGCGCGAGCGGCTGATCTTGGTCGAATACGACCCGCGCTTCTGCCGCATGCTGGCCCAACGCTTCGGGCCGGTGGTAGTCGTCTGTGGCGACGCCTATGATCTCCAGCGCACGCTGGAAGGCTTCGCCGGCCAGCCGATCGCGGCTGTCGTCTCCAGCCTTCCCCTTCTCAATCAACCGCCGCATTGCCGCGAGGAGCTCATTGACGACGCCTTCGCGCTGATGGGGCCGGATGGCCGCTTCGTGCAATTCACCTACGGATTCCTGTCGCCGATACCGCGCGAATTCTGCGCCCGGCGCTATAGCGCGCATAGTTCGGCGCCGATCTGGCGCAACCTGCCGCCGGCCCGCGTATGGACCTATCGCCTCGAGTCCGACACTGTGGGGAGCAATGCGGCGCGCGGAAGGAGCCGGGGCAAGAGCGCGAACGAAGGCCGCACGGGCGAGGATCGATAAGATGGTGGGCCCGGCGCCGCGCGACCGGCTGATCGTCGCGCTCGACGCGCCCGATGTCGGCGAGGCGGAGCGTCTGATCGAGCGCATCGGCGACGCCGCGAGCTTCTATAAGGTCGGCCTGGAGCTCGCGTATGGCGGCGGCCTGGGGCTCGTAGGCAGGCTCGTCTCGGCCGGCAAGCAGGTCTTTCTCGACCTCAAACTGTACGACATTCCCAACACCGTCGAGCGGGCCACGGCGCAGGCGGCGAGACTGGGCGCGAGGTTTCTGACCGTTCACGCCTATCCGCAGACCATGCGCGCGGCGGTCGCGGGCGCGAAGGGCTCGAAAATGCAAGTGCTCGCCGTCACCGTATTGACGTCATGTGACGACGCCGATCTACGCGACGCCGGCTATCGATTTGGCGTCGCCGAACTGGTCCGCCGGCGCGCTGAACAGGCGCTTTCGCTCGGCGTCGACGGGCTGGTCGCGAGCGCCGCCGAGGCGGCGACGCTGCGTAAAACCGTGGGAGCGCAGATGCTGATCGTCACGCCCGGCATCCGGCCCGCCGGCGCCGCCGCTGGCGATCAGAAGCGCGTGGCAACGCCGGCTGAGGCCATTCGCGCAGGAGCCGACTACCTTGTCGTCGGCCGCCCGGTAACGCAGGCGCCGGATCCCCGCGCGGCCGCCAGGGCGATCGTCGCCGAGGTCGCCGCGGCGCACTGACTTGATCGGCGGCGCAGTCGCGCTAGGTTCCCTCACCCGTCGTGAAGGAGCCGTCATGCCCAAGGGCTACATCATCGCGCGCGTCGACATCACCAATTCGGAGGCGTATGCGCGCTACGCCGCAGCCGCGACCAAGGCGATCGCCGACCATGGCGGTAATGCGCTCGTGCGCGGGGGCCGGAGCGAGGCGCTGGAGGGCAAGGCCCGAGCGCGCAACGTGATCTTGGAATTTGAGGACTACGACGCGGCCCGCCGTCATTTTTATTCCGAGCAATATCAGGCGGCGCGCGCTTTGCGCGAAGGCGCAGCGGAAATCGATATGGTTTTGGTCGAAGGAGTCTGAGCGATGGCCAAGGGGTACTGGGTTGTCCATGTCGATGTGCGGGATCCTGAGGGCTATAAGCTTTACATCAAGGCCAACGCGGCCGCGTTCGCGAAATTCGGAGCGCGCTTCCTGGTGCGCGGCGGAACGCAAGTCGTCAAGGCTGGCGCGGCGCGAGCGCGCACGGTCGTCATTGAGTTTCCCGACTACGCGACCGCGCTCGCTTGCCATGATTCCGAGGAATACCGCCTAGCCGCGAAACTGCGCGACGCCGCGAGCGTCGCCGATCTCGTGATCGTCGAAGGCCATGACGGCCCGCAACCAGGCTGAGCGCGCCAGTCAGGGGAGCAATAATGGCCGAGATCAGGCTGATCGTCAGCGGCGCCGCCGGCCGCATGGGCCGTATGGTCGTGCGGGCGATCGACGAGGCGGAGGGCGCGAAGCTGGTCGGCGCGCTGGAGCGCGAGGATTCGCCCTGGATCGGCCATGATCCGGGCGCGCTCGCCGGTTGCGGCGCGAGCGGCCTCGCTATCGTCGCCGATCCGCTGCCGCTGTTGCTCGCGGCCGACGCGATCATCGACTTTTCCTCGCCGGCGGCGAGCGTGGAGCTGTCGGCGCTGGCCGCCCAGGCGCGGATCGCCGATGTGATCGGCACGACGGGCCTCGGCGAGGCGGATCTCGAAAGGATCGACGCCGCCGCGCGTCACGCGCCGATCGTGCGCTCGGGCAACATGAGCCTCGGCGTCAATCTTCTCGCCGCGCTTACGCGCCGCGCCGCGGCGGCGCTCGGGGAGGATTTCGACATCGAAATCGTCGAGGCGCACCATCGAATGAAGGTCGACGCGCCCTCGGGCACCGCCTTGCTGCTCGGCCAAGCGGCGGCTGCCGGACGCGGGGTTTCGCTAAAGGACCATACCGCCGGCGCCCGCGAGGGCGTCACTGGACCGAGGCGCAGAGGCGACATCGGCTTCGCCTCGCTGCGCGGCGGCACGGTCGTCGGCGATCACAGCGTCGTCTTCGCCGGCGAAGGCGAACGGATCGTCCTCTCCCATCTGGCCGAGGATCGCGGCCTTTTCGCTCGCGGCGCGCTCAACGCCGCGCGCTGGGCGCAGGACCGGAAGCCCGGCCTCTATTCGATGGCCGACGTGCTGGGCGTCGGCGACTGAATGAGCGGCGGCCTATTCTCCGCACTTCAAGATCGGAGAAAGGCGTAGGCCTTGATTTCGATGATCCTGAGTTCGGCCGCGCCAGCGACGCCCGACAGCGCGACGATCAGCGCCGCCGCGATCCGAACTGCACCCCTCTCCGCTCCGGCGCGCCAGGGCGAACTTACAGATAAAGAGAAACCCCGGTTCGCGTCTGTGCGAGCCGGGGCCTTATTGTTTCGAGGTCGTCGTCGAAGCGTCAGTTGTTGCGGCTGGAGCCGGTCAACATCAGGATCGCCTGGAACATGTTGATGAAGTCGAGATAGAGCCGCAAGGCGCCGTGAATTGACTGCTTCTGCACCGTCTCGTAGCCGTCGCCGCTTGAATAGCCATCCTTGATCGACTGGGTGTCCCAGGCGGTAAGGCCGGCGAAGATCACGACGCACAGGATCGATAGACCGAACTGCAGCCCCGAGCTTTGCAGGAACAAGTTGAGCAAGCTCGCGATGATAAGGCCGATGACGCCCATCATCATGAACGATCCCATCGCCGAAAGGCTGCGCTGGGTCGTATAGCCGTAGAGGCTGAGGCTGGCGAAGGCCGCCGCGGTGGCGAAGAACGCGCGTCCAACCGAGGCGCCGGTGTAGACCACCAGCAGCGCCGACATCGACAGCCCGATCAGCGCCGCGAAGGCGATGAAGGCGTTGCGGGCGCTGGCGACCGACATCGAATTGAGGCGGGCCGAGATGTAGAAGACCAGCGCCAGCGGCGACAGCACGATCAGCCAGCGCAGCGGCGAGACATAGATCGCATGGCCGAAGTCGGTCAGCGCAAGCCGTCCGCTCGGGGTCTGGACCGTGCCGAGGGCGAAAGCCCCGTAAGCGACCAGGCCGGTCACGCCGAGGCCCAGGGTCATGTAGTTGTAAACGCCGATCATGTAGGCGCGAAGGCCCTGATCGATCGCGACGCCGGACCGTGCAATACCAGCGCCGGGACGCGCGTTGGCGTAGCGGTCATAGTCGGACATGAGAAAAACCTCTCCATAGAGATGCGGCAGCCCCCCGGCCGCGAAGCCGAGGTAACGCCTCAGGACATAATATGGCGAGAGGCCATGGCGCCGCAAGTCCGCGGACGACGAAATCGCCTCAGTGCCCGCCCCCTCCGCCGGCCATGGCGACCGGCCGTCGCATCAGGGCGGCGAAGGTGACGCAACCGAGGAAGAGGAAGGTAAGCGCCAGGAAGACATCGGCGAGCGCCATCACCTCCGCCTGCCGACGCACGATCAGTGCGAGCTTCTTGATCGCGGCGAGTTGAGCGTCGGAGCCGCGCGCGGCCAGCGCCGCGGTCATATTGGCGAGCGTCTCATTCGCCACGGCGCGGCTCCAGGTGACGGACTCGCGCAGCCGCTCGAGATGCAGGTCCATGCGCTTGTCCAACATCGTGTTGATGAGCGCCAGGCCCACCGCCCCGCCGAGATTGCGCATCAGATTGAACAGCCCGGAAGCGTTCTTGATCTTGTTCGGCGGCATCGTGCCGAGCGCCAGATTGTTGATCGGAACCATGCTGAGCATCAGCCCGACGCCGCGAAAGATCTGGGGCCACAACAGCTCCCAGAAATCCCAGTCGACGGTGACGTAAGACGCCTGCCAGGTGCCGATCGCGAAGAAGATGAAGCCGACCGCGATCATAAGGCGCGGGTCGACCCGGTTCATCAGCCGCCCGGCGAGCGGCGCGGTCAGGAACATGCAGGCGCCGGTCACGAACATGGTCTTGCCGATCATCAGCGACGAATAGCCGCGCACCACAGCCAGATAGACCGGGTAGATATAGGTGAGGCCATAGAGCCCGATGCCGAGCACGAAGGCGAACATCGTGCCGGTCCAGAAATTGCGGTCGCGAAAGGAGGAAAGATCGACGATCGGCTGGTAGGCGCTCAGCACGCGCCAGAAGAAGGCGACGCCGCTGACGGTCGAGACGACGATGGCGATCGACACCGGCTGGCTCTGGAACCAGTCCTTCGACGGCCCTTCCTCCAGCGCATATTCGAGCGCCCCGAGAAATCCCGCCATGGCGATGAGGCCGGTCCAGTCGAAATTGGCGAGCAGCGAATAGTCCGGCTCGTCGAAATCGATCAAGAGCCAGGTCGCGCCGGTGACGATGATCCCCGGAATGATGTTGATGAGGAACAGCCAGTGCCAGGAGTACCAGTCGGTAAGGTAGCCGCCGACCGTCGGCCCGATCGTCGGGGCGAGCGTCGCCACCAGCCCGATGATCGGGGCGATGAACGGCTGTTTCGAGCGCGGAAAGATGGTGAACGCCGAGGCGAACACGGTCGGGATCATCCCGCCGCCGATGAAGCCCTGCAGCGCCCGCCAGACGATCATCTCGTTGATGCTGGTCGACTGGGCGCACATGAAACTCATCAGCGTGAAACCGCCGGCCGAGATAGCGAAGATGAGCCTGGTCGAGAAGGCGCGCGACAGGAAGCCCGACAGCGGAATCATGATCACTTCGGCGATCAGGTAGCTGGTCTGGACCCAGGTGACCTCGTCCAACGAGGCAGAAAGCCCCGCCTGGATCTGCGACAGCGACGCCGACACGACCTGAATGTCCAGGATCGCCATGAACATCCCGAACACCATGAAGATGAACGCCGCCAGCCTTCGCTTCGAGAAATGCTCGACCGTCGCCGGCGTCCATGCGGCCGGGCGCGCCGGGATGTCTGGCGCGCGGACAGCGACGGCGTCGCTCAAGGCTTGGCGCTCTTGGTGGCGAACGCTTCGAGCCCGAGCGCGCCGAGCAGCGTCGGCCTGGCCGCGTTGGGATCGCGGGTGTGGACGGTGGCGACGACCGAAAGGCCGGGCCGCAAGGGAACCGTCTTCAGCACCTCCTCGGGGAAGGTGATGCGCACGGCGACGCGCTGGACGACCTTGGTGAAATTGCCAGTCGCGTTGTCGGGCGGCAGCAGCGAGAACTGCGAGCCGGACGCGGGCGAAATCGACGTCACTACGCCCTGGACGACTTTCCCGTCGAGCGCGTCGATCGCGACGTCGACCTTCTGACCCGGCCGGATGTCCGCGAGCTGGGTCTCCTTGAAATTGGCGTCGACGTAAGACGCGTTGACGGGCACCAGGGCCATCAACCGGGTTCCCGGCTGCACGAGTTCGCCGACTTCGGCCGCCTTGTTTCCGACGACGCCGTCGAAGGGTGCGAGAACGCGGGTGAACGACATATCCAGCTCGGCCTTGGCCAACCCGGTCTGGAGTTCGCCGCGCTGGCGCGTCGCCTCGTCCCGCTGGGCCTTCAGCACGTCGAGATTGGCCTTGGCGCCCTCCACCGCGGCGGCGGCGGAAGCGGCAGTCGCGCTCGCCGCCGCGACAGCCGCCCTGGTGCGGTCGCGATCTGCGGTCGCCTGCTCGAGACGCTGCTGCGACCCGAAATTCGTCTGCGCAAGCTTGAGAGAGCGGTCATATTCAAGGGCGGCTCGCTCGACGTCGGCCTTGGCGCCCGTCAGTTGGGCCTTTGCGGCGGCAACCTGCGCCTCGGCCTGGGCGATCGCCGCGCCCTGGGCGTCGATCTGCCGGCCGATGCGGGCGATCGTCGCGTCCTGGGTGGCGATGCGCGCCTTGGCGTCGTCGACTGAATTCTGATAGTCGCGGTCGTCGATCGAAGCCAGAAGCTCGCCCTTGTGGACGACCTGATTGTCGACCACCGGAACCGCGGTCAGATGCCCGGTCGCCTTGGCGGCGATGATCGATGTCGAGGCGCCGATATAGGCGTCGTCGGTCGAAACGAGAAAGCGGCCCGTGACGAAATAATCGTAAGCCGTCTTGCCGCCATAGGCGAGCGCGGCCAGCAGGACGACCGGCAGAATGATCCGGCGAAGGCCGGCGCGCCTAGGCTTGGGCTTGGGCGCGGCCGGCGGGCCGCCGACCGCCGGCTTCGGTGTCGCCGGCAGCCCCGGCGCAGCCGGCGGCGCGGTCATCGCCCGCGAGGCTGTCGCGGCGGCCGACTCGGCGACTTCGACGTGCTCGTCCATCGAAAACCCCAACCTAAAATCAAATTGCGACCGAACGGTTCGGTCAATTTTTCTTGACATAGTCCAATCCGGGGACTAAAGCAAGGAAAATCGAACCGAACCGTTCGGTCAGAGATTCGGTCGCGGGAAGGTATTGACGGATATGGAATTGGAAGCTCCGGAACAGGAAGCCGCCGGCCGGAACGACATCGGCGCCAAAAAGCGCCAGATCATGGACGGCGCGCGTTCGGTGTTCCTGAGCGCCGGTTTCGACGGCGCCAGCATGAACGACGTGGCGCGCGCGGCCGGCGTCTCCAAGGGCACGCTTTACGCCTATTTCAGCTCCAAGGATGAGCTGTTCGAGGCGATCATTCGCGGCGAATTCGGGCAAGCCGCGGAAAGGCTGTGCGTCTTCAGGCGCGAGGGCGACGTGCCGGCGATGCTGACCGATTTTGGGGTCAGGCTGCTTGTTCGGATGACCGAGCCGGGCCATCTCGCTCTCGCTCGCGTAGTCATCGCGGCGGCGGAGAAGTTCCCCAATGTCGGCCGCGCTTTCTACGAGGCAGGCCCCCACTATGGCGCGACGCGCCTGGCCGACGAGCTGCGGGCGCTTGAGAGGGCGGGCGCGCTGAAGGTTCCAGATCCCGAGCGCGCCGCCTGGCAATTCATCGATCTCTGCCTGAGCTTCGGCTATAAGCGCCTGCTATTCGGCGTCGTCGATTCTATCAGCCGCGAGGCCATCGAGGCCTCGGTCAAGGCCGGAGTCGAGGTGTTCTTGAAGGCGTATGGGGTTTAGAGGGGGGCGGTTCCGTCCTCGACAATTCACCGAGTTCGATTACGGCGAAGGGCCTTAAATCGGGGTCGCCGGGCTTGGCGCCCGCCCCAGTTTCAACCCGCCCTAGCCAACTCGCCAAACCGGTCAGTGTTCTTCCCGATTGCAGGCGGCCAAAGCTGCGCCAAATCTCGCCTCGATCACCGCACCTCCCTCGGCCGGAGCGAAGAGATCGACGCGCCCCGCGAACGCCCGAACGCGGTCGCGCATGGCCGCGAGGCCCATGCCTGCGCCGAATTCGCCTTGCGGCCCGCGGCCGTCGTCGGCGACGCGAACGACGAGCCCGGCGAGTTCGGGATCGCGCGAGTTCGCCTCCGGCCCCAATTCGTAGAATGTCAGGGTCACGGCGATGCGCCTCGCTCCGGCGTGGCGAAAGGCGTTGGTTAGCGCTTCCTGAACGAATCGATAGATCATCAGGCTGGCGCGATCGCTCAAGCGCTCCGTCCGCGGATGAGCGTCGAGCGTCAAATCAACCTCCGGCTCTGCGCGCCTCCAGTGCGCGACCAATGAGCGCAGCGCGGCCACAAGTCCGAGTTCTTCCAACGCCGCGGGGCGCAAGTGCGCGAGTATGCGGCGGTTCTGGCCTTGCAGAGCCTCGACTTGGGTCTGGATGGCGACCGCCGCGGCATGGGCGGTCGGAGCTTCGCCGAGCTTTGCCGCTAACACGGCGGCGCTGGCGCGCAGCGCGAACAGATGAGGGCCGAACTCGTCGTGCAGTTCATTCGCAATCAGACGTCGCTCCTCGTCATGAGCGGCGAACACGCGCTCGATCAACTCGCCGTTGGCGCGACTTAGGCTTTCGAGCGCGCCCGCGAGGCTGTTGACCTTGGCGTTGAGATCACGGATCTCGGGCGGACCGCCGCCTTCCGCCCGCGCCGCGTATTCGCCGCTTTCGAGCCTCGCCAGCGTGACGCCCGCCACGCCGAGGGGCTTGAGGGCGCGACCGACAAGCAGACCTGTCGCGCTTATGGCCGCCAGAGCAAGCATCGCTCCCGCCAGCGCCTCGTCGCGCGCGCTAGTCCAGGCCTCGTCGATCACGGCGGATGGGTCGGAGACGATGACGATCGAATTCATCCTTCTGCCGTTGAAGACGACGGGAACGGCGGCAACCTCCGTCCGCGCGTTTACGAGCGCGCGGAACCATCGCGGCGTTTGCGAAGAATTGCTTGCGGCCAGCACGATCGCGGAGGCGAACGAAGGCTCTCCGACGCCGACCCGCACGTGACGCACGTTCTGGAGACTCGCGAGCAGCGCCTCGATGGCCCTCGCCGGCTCGGGCGCGTCCTGAAGGTGGCCCAGCGTGGTGGTGACGAGATCCTTGGTCAGTCGCATCGCATTCTGCGTCTCGGCGCGCGCCCGCCCGCTCGCTTCGATGAGAGTTCGGCCAACGTCCATGCAGAGCCAGAGCGCCAGGAGCGACCCGAAGATGAGATTGAGACGGTTGCGGAGGGAGATCGAGCGCCACATCCGGTTTTGATCCCTTTTTGCGGCCACCGTTGATTTTGTCCGCGAGCCTGTCAATCTTTGGGCCGCGCGGGCTCGGGCTCTCGCCCGTCCCAAGGCGCGCCAACGGACGCTTCATGGGATGGAAAGGATCGCTCCCTCCCGATCGCTGGAGTCGCGGGTCGATGCGGGTTCTCATCGTCGACGATCACCCGATCGTGACTTCTGGCTGCCGGGCGCTCCTGGAAGCCGAGGATCCGGGCGTCGAGATTTTCGAGGCTTCTGACGGCCGGGCCGGATATTCCGCCTATTTCGCTCTCAAGCCCGACGTTGCGGTGATCGACCTAAATCTGCCCGGCGTTTCGGGACTGGAGCTTATCCGTCGCGTTCTGCAGCGCGAGCCGGAGGCGCACCTCATTCTGTTCAGCATGAACGACGATCCCGTGATCGCCGCGCGGGCGATTGAGGCGGGCGCCAAGGGCTATATCGCCAAGACCGACGATCCTGTCTTTTTTGCCGGCGCGGTGAAGTCGGTGGCGGGCGGCGGGCTCTACCTGCACGCGGAAATGGCGCGCCGGATCGCCTTCCTGCGCGCGGGTGGAAACGCCACCGCGATTTCCGCGCTGAGCCCGCGCGAGCTTGAAATCATGCGCCTGATCGCGGCCGGCCGCACCATGGCCGAGATCGCCGATGCGCTGGATATCTCCTACAAGACGATCGCCAACAATTGCACTCAGCTCAAACACAAGCTCGGCGCTCGCAGCGCGATGGACCTCGCGCGCATTGCTCTTGACGCAAAGCTTTGAAGGACACGAGACGCCCGGCCGCCATTGTTCGAAAGCGCTTCATTTCACGAGCGGACAGCCGTCGTCGGCTAGCGGGCGGAAAGCTTCATCGGCGGGAATCGTCTCCACGAGTTCGTAATCGTCCCAGCGGCCCTTGGAGGCCGCTGGCGCCTTGACCCTAAATACATACATCGCATGGGCGGCGCGCCCGTCGGACCTCACGACAACTCGGCCGAATAGCGGGTCGTCGATTGGCGCTTTGCGCATCTCGGCGACGACCTTGTCGCCCTCGATCGTGTCGGCCGCCTTCGCGGCGCGCAAATAGGCGAGGGTCTCGGAATAGACGCCGGCCTGATCCTCCGTCGGCATGCGGCCGCCCATCCGCTCGGCGAACCGCTTGGCGAAGGCGCGCGTCGCTACATTCTGATCCCAATAGAACGCCTCTGCGAGAATAAGACCCTGCGCGGCGTTGAGGCCCAGCGCCTCGATGTCGGTGATCTGGAGAAACAGCGCGGCAAGACGGGTGTCGCCTCCCACGACGTGAAATTCCGCCGCCTGCCGGATCGCGTTGATCGCGTCCGCGCCAGTGTCAGCGAGCGCGATGACTTTGGCGCCGGAGGCCTGCGCCTGCAGCAGATATGAGCCGAAATCGGCGACGCCGAGCGGATGCGAGACCGAACCGACGACAGAGCCGCCCGCCTTGGCGACTGCCTGGCTTGTGTCGCGTTGGAGGGCTTTGCCCAGCGCATACTCGAAACTGATGAAATACCAGGACTTTCCGCCCATATTGGTGATTGTCCGGCCAATGGCCGAACCCAACGCCCAGGTGTCGAGCGTCCACTGAACCGTTGTCGGCTGGCAGAATTTTCCGGTGAGATCGGAGGTCGCCGTGGACGAGGCGAGCATCGTCCGGTTTTTTTCGTGGAGATAGGCGTTTACCGCCAACCCAACTCCGGAATTGGCGAGATCGGCAATCGCCGCGACTCCTTCTTGCTCGATCCAGCGGCGTGTTATCGAGAGCCCGATATCCGGCTTGTTCTGATGATCGGCGGATATGATCTCGACCTTGAGATCGCCCGCCTCCCCGGCGAAATCCTCCGCCGCCATCTGAGCGCCGATCAGCGAGCCCTTGCCGACTTGGTCGGCGAACGGACCGGAAAAGTCGCTGAGCACGCCGATCTTGATCGTACGGTTAGGGATTTCGGCCAAAGCGGCGCCGCTAACGCTCATTGTCAGCGCCGCGGCCAGAGCCGCGCGGCATAAGTCCGATGCGGCGCTCATCGCCAAAGTCTCCTGTCGGCCGGACGTCTGCGCGGCACGCTCAGTCCGGTGAACTGATCGCGCGCCAGCGCGCGGCAAACAGCCGCCACGACCCGTGCAAGAGCGTTCTCTGGCACGGATCTCGGAGACAGAACCCGACCGCGACCGCGCCTAGGCGGCGAAGGGGTGCTTGGCCGTATCGCGCTGAGCGACCACTTCAGCCGGGGTCGGGTGACCGGAGACGGCTCGCTCGATCAACTCCTTCGTCGCGCGATAGTTGAAGTCCTGGATCTTCTTGTCGTCGGCCGCTTCCCAGTGGATGAAGACGCCTACACAGATAAAGAGATCATCGGCCTCGCTCGCCGGAATCGTGCCATCGGCTACGCTGTCGGCGACCGCTTTTGCAACCGCGTGCTGCGCGGGCCCGAACATCTGGACCGCCTGTTTGGCGCCCTTGATCGTCACTTTGTTGAACAAGATCGTCGAAGGCTTGACCGCGAGGTTGGGCGCCACAACCGCGAGCAATGCGGTAAAGCCGTCCTTGTTGTTGGTCAGCGCATTGGCGAAAGCGGTTTCGACAGGGCTGCCGCGCGGGCCGATGATCAGATCGATATGCGCGACCTCGTTGCCATCGCCGACCAGGGACTCGCCGACCATCATCTTGTTGATCTTAGCCATCCAAATTTCCTCCCAGGGATGAAGACAATCCGCACGCCTCGGGGCGGTTGCGACGAGGCGAACTGGCTATCCTTGTTGTCAGCATCCCGCCTTGGGGCGGGATCGGTTGGCCGGATAGGCGGAGCTGTTCACCCCGCACCTAAATCAAGCATTGTTAGCGCGTGAGAGCAAGATGCGCGCTCCGGTTTGACGCCAAGGAGGCGGCAAAAAGCGTCGCCACGGTCAAATCCGCGCTTGTTCCCGGGTTGATCGCACGCGCTTTAAGCTCGGAATCCCATTGCAAAAGCCCCTCAATCAGGGGGTCGCGGTCACTGGTCGCCGCCACGGCGTCACGCCAATAGACCGCGTCGCGCCGGGTCGCCTCGGCGGTCGCGGGATCGAATTTTCTCAATATGTGTGTGTCGGGCGCGGCCGCTAGAAACGCGAGATAGACCGCGAGCGTCGACCAGCGCCGGTCGGATCCTGCACCCAGCGCCGCCTCCAGGGCTGGCAGTCCCAGCGAGAATATATCTTCATATGCGGTGACGTATTGCTGCGCGATTCGGTCTCTGCCCGCAGCTTCCGCCATGGCTTCGAGGAGCGTCCCGGCCACCGGCGAGCGAACGTCGTGGCTGACAGCGCGGCCAAGGCCGCCGGGATTCGCCGCGGCGATCGCGGCGAACGCGTCCGCCGCATCTTCCCTGTCCAGCCTGTCAATGACTCTCCTGAGCGCCTGGCGCAGGACGCCATCTTTCAGTTCCGCCGCTGCCGCGAGCGGCGCACACAACAAAACGATGCCGAGATTGGTGTTCTTGCCGACCACGGTCAGGGTCGCATCTACGGCGCCGCGAATCCGCGCGCCCACACGCGCGCCTATGGTCGCGATTGGGGCGGCGCTGACTTCAGCGCTGTGAACGAACTCGGCGACGCTCATCCCGTGGCCCGGCGCGAAGCGATGCACGTTGCCGGGCTTGAGCGCGTCGAGTTCGTCAAGGCAGGCCGCGACAAACGCCGCGGCGACCGCGGAGGCGACCGGGCTCACCGGACGCGGTCCTTCACCGGACGGCGGACCAACTCGGCCGTTAGATCGCCAGCGATCGCCCGGGCGATGTTGCGCTGGCTCACATTTTGCAGGCCGCTCCAGGCTGGCATGCTGTTGACCTCGAGCACCGTAGGCGCGCCGTCGGCGCCTCTCAGGATGTCGACGCCGGCGATCGCCGCGCCGACCGCTCGCGCCGCAGCGACGGCGAGACGCTCCATAGCCGCATCGCGCTCGACCGTGTAGGGCTCGCCGCCCTGCTTGATGTTGGTGATCCAGGTTGGCGATCGCCGCATCATGGCGGCGACAACGCGATCCCGGAGCACGAACAGCCGATAGTCACGAAAGTCCTTGGCGCCGACTTCTATATAACGCTGAAGATAGTAGACGCCGGCGACGCTTTCACGCGCAGGCAAGTCCTTCGGCCGATGAATGAGACGCAGGTCTTTGCCTTGCGATCCGAACAGGGGTTTGAGAACGAGCGGGCCATGCGGCGCCTCCCGCTCGACAAGCGCGCGCGCGCTTTCCAACGACTCCATTGTCCAGGTCGGCGGGGTCGGCAGGCCCGCGCGCGCGAGCAGGAAACTCGTCATCGACTTGTCGACGCAGCGTTCAATTGCGCGCGCATCGTTCCAAACGACAACGCCGAGATCGGCCAAGGCGTGCAGCACGCCGAGGCGCTTGGTGATCGCCTCGAAAGAGCCGGCCGCCATCGTACGCACGTGCACGGCGTCCGGTAGCAGCGATCCCAACCGAGACAACGTCAACTTGCTGGGGCTCTGCGTATCAAAGTCGCATTCCGCGAGGTCGATCCTTGCGGCGCGCGCGCCGACCGCGGCGAAGGCCGCCTTCATCTGTCGCGCGTGCCAATCGGCCTGATCGCTGACGATGAGAACCACCGGGCCGTCGCCGCCGACGATCGCCGAGTCAGGCGAAGCTGGCATCGAGCAGTTTGTGTTGCAGAGCTCCGGCATGAAAACTCGCGCCGCTTTCGATCGCGGTGACGATGATTTCCGCCGGGCTGAATAACATCGGATCGATGGCGTAGAAGTCGCCCTTGAAACGTTTGAAAAGTTCGGCGAAAGGGGCGCCAAAATCCCGCGAGTTGCGGCTAGGCAGCGCCTCAGCAAGCGCTTTGGCGTCCGCCGCCGGTCCGGTTACATAAAGCTGCACGCGGCCTCCGTAGATGATCGCGTCGTTGGTGCGGCCCATCGCTGCGACGAAATCGGGATGCGGCGGGGATAGAGGCGCGGCGCCTATGCCGCCGACGACGCGGTCGAGCGGAAACTTCAGCTGGTGCGCTTTGTGGAGCGCCACTTCCAGCACGCGCGCAACGACCTGCGTAGCGCCGGCAAGACTTTGCGTGCGCGCGAAGATCACGGTCAGCGCCGACGGAGCGATCCGGCAATCGCGAGCCACTTTCTCGACAATCTCCGGTGGCGGCGGGCGGCCGCTCTCGATGACGAGCGTCGCGTTATCCGCCTCGTCGGCGTAGCCTATGTCATTCAGCACGGCTTCGACCTTCGCCAGCGCCCGAGCCGGGCCCGAGCCGAGCGCAAGGAAGGCATCCGCGCCAGTCCCATGCGCCAGACGCCAACCCGCGTATTGGCTGCCGAGGCAGGCTATGACCGGCTGCGGCGAGCTTACCGCAATCGTCCAGGGCCAACGCGGCGTCGCGCTGTCCGGCGCAAGCCGCACCGTACCGAGACCTCCCATGCAGATTTCGGCGATGCGCAATCCCGCCTCGACCCCTCCGCGACGGGAAGCGCCCGCGTCGATGAGAGCTTCGCCGAGAGGTCCGCTCTCGACGCCGACGTTCAGGATCGCGGCGTCGCGTCGCAGCCAGGCTGTCAACTCGGCGGCGCGACGGTTGACGCTTATTGGCAGGCCGGGATTCACCTCGTGGACTCCTTGAAAAGAGCGGCGATTTGGCGCGCCCGCTGGCCGGCGAGACGCTTCGCGGCCGCAACGGTCGCCGCGGAGGAGAGCACCGTACAGATTGGATCTCCCGCTTTGATGCGAGTCCTCCACGCGGGTCGGTCGGCGGTCCAATCCGGCCAGGTCGGTCTGAGTCGCGGCGCCGCTTCGCAAGAAGCATAGACGAGTTGGGCCGCTCTTCGCTCCGTTCTTGCCGTGGGGGCCGTTAGCCGGCCATCGCAGGCTGCGACGTGATTCGCAAGGAGGGGGTCCAGGTCCGAATCGAACAGATCCAGCGTGGCGCCCGGCCGGGGATTGACCTCGACCAGCCAAGTCACGTCATCCGAGACTAGAAAGTCGGCGCTGTTGAGTCCGACCAGACCGAGTTCTCGGGTGAGAGCCCCGACCGCGCGCTCGATGTTCTCGGCTCGCGCGGCGTCGAGGTCGAGAGGACCGACGGCGCCGCCATATCGAAATGGCGCTTCCGGCATTGGCGACGACCATTGCGCGCTCAGTCCGACGATCGAGGCGGTCCTTCCATCGGCGACGAATAACGCCGAAATACTCTGACCCTCGACCTCACGCTGGAAATAGGCGTCCGGAGGGACCTTGGCGTCTCGAGTAGCGGCCAGGATATGCGCGCCGCCCGACCCGCCGCGCCGCTTCATCAGCCAGCCTTCCGGTTCGTCGGGCGGCCGCATGGCGATCTGTGGATGCGGCACGCCAGCGCTGGCGCAAATTTGCGCTAGGACGACAGGATCCTTGGCCCGAGCGAGTGTTGGGGCGTCGTTGCCGATAACCCGAGTCTCACGGGCGATCGCGGCGATTGTCGCAGGCTGATGCTCGAATCCGGAGCCGTAAACGAGCCCGATCGGATCGTAGGCGCGAATCAAGACCTCGACCGCCTCGGTGACCGCCTTCGCCGTCAACCCGTCGGTCAAACCACCTGCGAGCGTGATCGCAGCGAGGCTAGCCTCGCGTGTATCGTCATCGCCAAATACATCGATCGCGAGGGGGGAGAAGCCAGAGCGCCGGGCGGAGGACGCGAGCGCGCGCGCGGAATAGCCGAGAACCACTATCGCGCGCCGGTCAGCCATTGCGCGCTTCCTCTGGCGGGAACTTCTTTGATCCTAGAGCGGCGGCGGGGAGGCGCATCGTGGCGCGTTGCGCTGCCAGCGTCGATAGTGCAAACACGACCTCCATCGGCCGGCGTCTCCCCTCTCGCGGCTCAATTCGACCGAAGCCACTCACCAACCATCTGTCCAGCAAACCGAGCCGCGGATGATCGCAACTGGACCTGGCGAAACTGGCCTTGCCCGCCTCTGTCCCCGCCAGAAGAGCCGTATAAGCGCTTCTAAGCGCAGCGGCTATTTATTCGTTCAAAATCTGGCTCTAATATGCATGGGTAGGGACCCGAGTCGGCGGACTGCGCATGGCCGGCTCAACTGGTGGAATGACGTTCGCGCGCCGCCGATCAAGGGACGCCCAAGATCGCATCGGGTCGAGCGCAGGCTGACTGGGCGGTCCCAGCCAAGTTGCTTTTGGCCAAGCGGGGTCGCCCAGTCAGAGAAAAGTTCGTGAACTTGGTTCAAGCTTTCGAGGGAGCGGACCCCGTGGCGCGCAAGCAGCAAATCGGAGGGAACGCGATCGCGTGGATCGAGGGCGCGCCAGTCTCACTGGAGGAGGCCGTGGCGGCCGCCGCCCATATTCTGGCCGCGAGCGCTCAACCGCTGATCGCCGGC
This sequence comes from uncultured Alphaproteobacteria bacterium, assembly GCA_963835955.1. Taxonomy (GTDB): domain Bacteria; phylum Pseudomonadota; class Alphaproteobacteria; order Rhizobiales; family Beijerinckiaceae; genus Roseiarcus. The sequence goes on from CAWIHZ010000005.1 coordinate 166,892, forward strand.
TTGGGCGCCGACGTTGAAGGGGCGAGGGCGGCGGTCGCGCTGGCCGAGCGCGTTGGCGGGATCGTCGACCACATGCATTCGGCGGCGCTACTTCGCGACCTTGATAGTCTGCGCGAGACCGGCGTCATGATGACGACGCCTGGCGAAGCTAGGGTGCGCGCCGACGTCGTGTTGCTCGTTGGCGCAAGCCTGCTGGAAACCTGGCCCGCCCTGAATGAGTGGCTTCTTGTACCGCAGGTGAGACCGCACGGCGCGGACGTCGCGCGACGCATCATCTGGCTCGCTCCTGAAGCGGAAAGGAAAATCTTCGGACTCGATCGCGCCGCTCAGATCGTCGGCGCGGGGCTTGGCTCAAGGCTGGCGGCCAATCTCGCGGCGTTGCGCGCACGGATCAAGAACCGTCCGGTGGTTCGCGCCGATCTTGAGCCGGCCGTGCTCGACGCGATCGCAACGGCGCTAAGGAACGCGAAATTCGGCGTTGCTGTATGGACGGCCGCGAGTCTCGGGGCGCTCGAGATTGAAATGCTCAACGGGCTGGTGCGCGATCTCAATGAATCAACCCGGTTCTCCACCTTGCCGCTTGCTCCGCCGGACAATGGCGCGGGGGTGCTCGCCGTCTGCGGATGGATGACCGGCTTTCCGATGCGAACGGGCTTCGGCTCCGGCGCGCCTGTGCACGATCCCTGGCGTTTCGACGCCGAACGGCTAGTCGCGTCGAATGAGACGGACTGCATATTATGGATCTCCGCCCTTGGCGCGCCCACGCCGGACTGGCGAGGCCGACCGCCGGCAATCGCGCTCTGCGATCGGGCGACGGGCTTGGGCGCGACGCCGACGGTGAGAATCGAAGTCGGGCGCCCCGGAGTCGAGCACGATGCGGTTCTGCACTGTCAGGAGACCGGGACTCTCGTCGCCCGAGGCGCGGCCTCGCCGGCGAGCAACGCGGCGCCAAGCGTCGCGCATGTGCTCGCAGGCATTGCCGCCCGACTCCAGGATGCGGGCGCCGCCGCATGCTGACCTGCCTCAAGGGCGGCCGAATCGTCGATCCGGCCAACAAGCGCGACGAAATCGCCGATCTTTGGATCCGCGATGACCAGATCGTGGCGCCGCCGTCAAAAACCGCGCCCGCAGATGAGATCGTTGACGCCGAAGGCCTTATTGTGATGGCCGGCGGGATCGACATCCATTCGCATATTGCGGGGAGCAACGTGAATACGGCGCGACTGCTGCTGCCGGAGCAGCACCGCGCGCGCGCGGGCCGTCCTTCCGCCACGCCGCTCTCCAACGCGGGCTGGTCGACCTTCGAGACCGGTTGCCTGTACGCGGAAATGGGCTTTACGACCGTCGTCGAACCGGCCGTCTCGCCGCACTATGCCCTGCATGCGCATCTCGAACTCGCCGACGTTCCGATCATCGACAAGGCGGTCCTCGTCATTCTCGGAAACGACGATTTCGTGCTGGAGCTGATGCGTTCGGGCGAAGGGCCGGCCGCGATCCGCGACCACGTCGCCTGGACGCTCGAATCGACCAGGGCGCTCGGCGTCAAGGTGATCAACGCCGGCGGCGTCGCCGCGTTCAAGGATAATGTGCGGAGCTTTTCCTTTGACGATGTCGTGCCCTGGTACGGGGTCACGAGCCGCCAAATCGTCAGTGTCCTGCAACAGGCCGTGCACGAACTCGGCGTGCCGCACCCCCTGCATGTCCATTGCAACAATCTCGGCCTTGCTGGAAACTTTGAGACGGCGCTGACGACGATCGCGGCCGCCAGGGACCTGCCGCTGCATCTTGCGCACCTCCAATTCTATGGTTACGCGGCGGAGGGGCAGCGGGGCTTTTCCTCTGCCGCCCCGCAGCTCGCCGAGGCGGTCAACGCGGCCAGGAACGTCACCATCGACGTCGGGCAAGTGATGTTCGGGCAGACCGTGACGATATCGTCCGACGTGCTGCGGCAGTTCGCCGCGCGTTCTCAGGCCAGTCCAAAGAAATACGCGATCATCGACGGCGACGCGAACGGCGGCGGCGTCGTGCCCTATAAATACGAGGCGGGCAGTTTCTTCAACGCCGTCCAATTCGCCGTCGGCCTCGAGCTATTCCTGCTCGTCAATGACCCCTGGCGCGTGTTCTTCACCACCGATCATCCAAACGGCGCCCCGTTTACGACCTATCCGGAGCTGTTCGCGCTGCTGATGAATAGAGATTTGCGCACGCAATGGCTGTCGCAACTGCCGGGAGAGGCGGCGGCGGTGACGACGCTGCCTTCGCTGACCCGCGAATACACGCTCTACGAAATCGCAACGATGACCCGCGCTGCGCCGGCGAAGCTGCTTGGGCTTTCCGACCGAGGTCACCTGGGCGTTGGCGGACGCGCCGATATTGCGCTCTATCGTCCCGGCAAGGACCTGGCGCAGATGTACCGCTCGGCGGCGCGGGTGTATAAGGACGGAGATCTCGTCGTTCGCGACGGTCGGGTCACGCACTACCGCTTCGGCCGGGCTCTGCAGGTCTCGCCCCCGGTCGAGGCCTCGATGCGGCGGCGCATGTCGGACTACTATGACGGGCGCTACGGGCTGGGTTCCGACTTCATGCGCGTGCCCGATTGGGCAATCCCTCGCCAGCATCCTTTCGAGGCCGTCGCATGTCTGCCCTGAGCGTCAAGGGCGTCGCGATCGACGACACCTTTGCCGAGGCTTTCGCCATGCGCGCGACCGCCCTCGTCATCACGGCCCCCAGCGCGCGCTGGGCGTTGCAGGCGGCGACGACAATGACGGGCTTCGCCACGTCGGTCATCGGCTGCGGCTGCGAGGCGGGCGTCGATCGAGTTCTGTCTCCGCGCGAGACTCTGGACGGGCGCCCGGGGGTGCGTGTTCTGCTGTTCGCCGTCTCGACCTCCGAGTTGCAGCGGCAGCTGCAGAATCGGGTCGGCCAATGCGTGCTCACCAGTCCCGGCTCGGCCTGCTACGCGGGCCTGGAGGCGGGCGAGGACACGCTCAAGCTCGGCTCCGCTATTCGCTTTTTCGGCGACGGCTGGCAGATCGCCAAGAAGCTCGGCTCTCGCCGCTTCTGGCGCGTGCCGGTAATGGACGGCGAGTTCGTCTGCAAATCAACGACCTGCATGACGAAGAAGGCGGTCGGCGGCGGCAATCTGCTCATCATGGGCGCAAGCCGGGCGAAGACGCTCGCGGCCGCGGAAGCGGCAGTCGCGGCCATGCGCGCGGTCAATGACGTCGTTTTGCCGTTTCCCGGCGGCATTGCCCGCTCCGGCTCGAAGCTCGGATCGAAGTACAAAGGCGCGAGCGCTTCGACTAATGACGCCTATTGCCCGACATTGAAAGGCGTCCTCGACACCGAACTCGGCCCCGAGATCGCGTCGGTGCTTGAAATCGTCATCGACGGGTTGAACAGCGCCGCGGTCGCGGGGGCGATGCGCGCCGGGCTCGCCGCCATCATTGACCTTGGCCCCGAGCGCGGAGCGCTGCGGATCGGCGCAGGCAATTATGGCGGCAAGCTCGGGCCCCATCACTATCGCCTCCAAGAGTTGCTGTCTTGAAGCCGTTGACCTTCACTCTTCGTGCGCCGCCGCCGCAGCGGCTCGATCTTTCGCCGCTGAGCCCGCAGCGACTGGCCGGCAAGAGTTTGCCGGAAATCGCCGCGATCGAATTGCAAACGACCCGGGAGCGGTTGGTGGTCGGGGATATGTTCCGCATCCGTAAGGGCGACGCGGCGGCGATCCTCATCGAAGGGGGAGCGGAGCGCTTCGACCGCGTCGGCCTGGGCCTGGAGGCTGGCGCAATCACCGTCGAAGGCGACGTCGGCGTTGAGGCGGGCCGCCTGATGGCGGGCGGACGGCTGACAATTCGCGGCAATGCCGGCCCCTATGCGGGCTCCTGCATGAAGGGCGGAACGCTGGAGGTCACGGGCGACGCGGGCGAGCGGCTCGCGGGCCCGCTGAGCGGCGAGACGGTCGGCATGAGCGGTGGCGTTCTGCACGTTCGTGGAAGCGCGAGATCGCGCGCCGGCGACCGGCTGCGACGAGGTCTCGTCCTGATCGAGGGTCGAGCCGACGCCTTCGCCGGCAGCCGGATGATCGCGGGAACCCTCGCCATAGGCGGCGAGGCAGGCGACCTGCCGGGCTATCTGATGGGGCGCGGCACCATCCTGCTCGGCCAGGGCGCGACCATGCTTTCGCCGTCATTCGGCGATTGCGGCGAGCATGACCTCGTCGCGGCTCGCCTGATTGCCGACTGCGTCGCGCAGACCAGCGTAGGTCTCGCAAGATTGTTTCGTCGACCGCTGCATCGGTGGGCGGGAGATTTGGCCGCGCTCGGCAAGGGCGAGATACTGACGCCGAGCATATAGAGCGGCCCTGGGCCTCGGGCCTCGAACCGTCCGCGCCGCTGCCGACGCGCCAGCCCGATGTTTTGGATCGAAGGCTCTTGCGCCCGGTCGACCCGGTGGCGCATTTGATGGATCCCGAAGTCGAGACGGGGGCGGCGGACGAAAAGAAGGAGGCGAATTTGATTGCGGTCCCAGGTCCTCGGATACTGGCGGCGGTTGTGGCGGCGTCGTTCGCGACTTCCGCCATCGGCGCCTCGTCCGCCGATGGCCAAACACGCGCGGGGCCCGCGCTCCTTCGCTTCGAACGCGCTGAGTTCGGAACCTCGGGAGCGATGGCGCAGCGCATGGCGGAGGTCAAACAGGAACGCGCGAGCGATAGGGAGCCGGCCGCGGCTATTCCAATCGCGGTCGTCGACTTCGACTACCAGGACACCTCGGGCGAGCCGATCGATCAGGCTGCCGAACATCGCGCGCGCATGGCCGCGTTCATGAGCAAGCTGCGCGCGGACCTCAGGGCGGGCGGAAAATACGCGCCGGTGGCGATCGCCTGCGCCAATCCACCCTGTACTGCGGGAAACATGGCCCCGGCCGCGCTGATCGCGGCCGCCAAAAAGGCGGGCGCGCGTCTGCTGCTCTATGGCGAGGTGCAGAAGATGAGCACCCTCATTCAGTGGGGCAAAATGGAAGTCGTCGATCTTGCCGATGATCGGCTCGTCGGCGACAAGATGCTGACGTTTCGGGGCGACACGGATGAAGCCTGGAGGCGCGCCGAAGCTTTCCTGGTTCAAGAGCTGCGCGGGCTCAACATCGCCAAGTGATTTGGTCGCTGCGCTCTCCCTGAACCCCATTCGCCAAGCAGGATTGCGGAAAAGCGGATCCTGGTTTTTCGCAAAAATCCCGCGTTCTCAGGGGGTCTAGTCGCGAAAGGCTCGGTCGAGGTGGATCGTCTTGGCCAGAATGGACGTCGCGCTCTTGTCGATGCGCGCGGAGTCAACGTCCAGACCGGTCACATTAGCGCCCTCGAGCCGGGCGCCGCGCAGATCCGCACCGCTGGCGTCCGCTTCGCGTAGCGAAGCGTCGGTGAGATCCGCGCCGCCGAATTTGGCGAATCGCAAGTCGGCCCGCGCGAGATTCGCGCCCTTGAAGTCGACGCTTGTAAGATTGGCCGACTTGAAGATGGCGTGCATGAGGCCCATCGACTGGTTCTTTTCGTCGGCGCTGCAATCGGCATCCACGAAACTGGCGCCGGTCAGGTTGGCGCCGGTCATGTCGGCGGTGACGCGGGCGCCGTCAAAATCCGCGCCCTCAAGGTTCGCACCCTCCATCTGCGTCCCAAACAGGCTCGCCTTGACGAGATGGGCGCCCTTGAGATCGACCTTGAGAGCCCAGACCTGGTCCAGAGTCGCCCCGTTGAGGGTAGCGTGAGCCAGATTGGCGTGATTGAGACGCGCGGCGCGAAAGTCCGCGCCAGTGAAATCGAGGCCGGAGAGATCGAGCCCGGAAAGACGCTTCCCGGAGAAATCGGCGCCTCGTCCACCGGCCGCCGCCAGTTTGGCTTGAACCTCGGCGCGCGTCATTTCCGCCTTGGTCATGTCAGGCGAGGACATGTCGAGTCCGCGCATCATGTCCTGGGCGCGCGGGGCGCAAATCGCCACGACCGCGACCGCGACCACGATAGCGCTTCCGAAGAAATTTCTGGCGAGACGCGCACGCATGCCAAAGAAAATACAGACGTTATACATGGCAGGCAATGGACGATCTCAAAACCCCGGTATGCGGCGTTCGCCGGACCGCGCCAAAGCGGCGGTCAAATCTTCTCGCCCGCGGCGCCGGGAAAGGCGCATCGCCAACTCGCAACCCGCGTGGAGGGATGACTTTCCGACCACGCGGCAATGTAGGGCGGCGCCTGCATCATGCACTGCATCAGCGACCCCTGCGAGACGAATTGCATTCTGGTCTCTTGGCATTGTTGAGGCGCGGTGAGCGCGCATACCGTCAAAATCAGTTCGATCATCGTGTTCTGCTCTTGATTGGAACACCCGCCTGCGAGGTTGAACGGGCGCCGCGCCCGTGGCAAGTCACATCTTGGCGAGAAGGCCAGCGAACACGAGCCGTCCGCTGGCTTGACGTCTGTCTTCACGCTTCCTTCGCTTGGCAAACCATGGAAAGTCCTGCAATGTCGAGTTCTATGCGCCACCGCCCTGACCAGCAGTTCGGAAAAGCGGGCGCCGGTCTTCCGACGAAAGGCCCGCTTCTTCAGAGACCTCCAAACGGGGATCGGTCAGCGAGCCGACGAAGCCCCGATTAGGCGCAAAAGGCCGGGGAGCGAGACGCAGACGTGAAACGCGTTCGGGTCGCCACGACGGCGCGGCTGCACCTCGGATTTCTCGACCTGAACGGGGATCTGGGTCGACGGTTCGGTTCGATCGGACTTTCAATCGACGCTTTCGAAACCAGGGTAGAGCTCTGTCGCGGCCCGAGCCTTCAGGCCGTGGGTCATGAGCGCAAGCGTAGCGCGCGCCTGGCGCTTCGCGTCGCCGAGAATCTAGGCCTCGATACGGCCAAGACGCTGACCGTTCGAAATGCGATTCCCTCCCATGCGGGGCTGGGGTCCGGCACTCAACTCGCGCTCGCGATCGCCTCGGCGTTTCGGCGCTTCTCTGGACTTGCTCCCGACACGTTTGGCGACGCCCGCATGCTCGATCGCGGCGCGCGTTCGGGAGTCGGCGCCGCCCTGTTCGAGCACGGCGGCCTGGTCGTCGATGCTGGGCGCGGGTCGAACACCGGATTTCCCCCGATTGTGGCTCGTCTGGTCTTTCCCTCGCACTGGCGGATACTGCTGATCATGGACCCTAGCATGGAGGGCGCTCACGACGAGCAGGAAGGACGGGCCTTCGCCGCCCTTCGCGCGTTCCCAGCCCATTCGGCCGCGGAGATCTGCCGCCGCACTCTGATGCAGATCCTTCCCGCGGTCGCCGAAGGGAACCTAGCCGCCTTCGGCGAGGGCGTGGCGTCGATCCAGACAATCCTTGGCGATCATTTTGCGCCCGCTCAAGGCGGCGGTCGATTTAGCAGCGCCGCGGTCGGCGAAGTCGTCGAGCGGCTCAAGGCGGCGGGCGCGCACGGCGTTGGCCAGAGCTCGTGGGGTCCGACCGGCTTTGCTTTCGCGCGCGATTCCGGCGAGGCCGAATTCCTCGCCCGGCGGGCTCGAGCGGAGGCGGGGACTGCGGTCGAGATCAAGGTGTGCAAGGCGGTCGACCACGGCGCCGAAATCAGCGAGGACAACGAAGCTTAGGATCAACGAGAAACCAGGAGGATGACGTGGCCAAGAACATATTGCACATGCTGACGCCGCTCTCGCACATGAGCCCCTTCGACATCAATATGGCGATCGACGCCGGCTATGACGCGACGGTTCCTTACGCGAATGTCGGATTGAACGAAGTTTCCGGCCTGGTTCAGGACGCGATGTTCTCGCGGTCGCCGCGCGACGCGGCGCGGACCGGCGTTTTCATCGCCGGGAAAGACGCGTTTCTGGCGCTCGACATGCTCGACGCCGCGGCGAAGGCGCTATTCAAACCGTTCGAGATATCTTTGTTCGCCGATCCGGCGGGATCGTTCACCACCGCCGCGGCGATGATCGCGGTGATCGAAAAGACGTTGCGGGAGAAAGCTGGTCGGACGCTCGCAGGCTTATCGATTTCCATATTCGGCGCGACCGGCGTCGTTGGAACCGCCGCGGGAGTGATCGGCGCGCTGGAAGGCGCCAGGGTCACGTTGGTCGGTTACGACGGGACAGCCCGGGTCACTCGCCACATGGCCGAGGTCAAGCGCCGCTTTGGCGTCGATGTCTCGGTCGCCGACGGTTCGACGCCCGAACTGAAGGCGGCGATCGTCGCTTCGACCGAGGTCATTCTTTGCGCGGGGCGGGCCGGCGTGCGGGTGCTCGACGCCGATCAAATCGAGAGCGCCGCCAATCTGCTGGCGGCGGCGGACGTCAACGCCGTCCCGCCGCCCGGCATCGAGGGACTGGATTCGCGTGCGAATGCTGCGCCGCTCGGCGGACACGGCGCGGTGGGGATTGGCGCGTTCGCGATTGGCAATGTGAAATATCGAACGGAGTCGGCTCTGTTCAAGCAGATGGCGGAGAGCACGACGTCTTTGAGGCTCGACTTCCGCCAAGCGTTCGAAGTCGCGCGCACGTTCGCCTGACCGGTCGCTTCGGCCGGTCGGGCCCGGCGCCGCTCGCGCGCACTGACGCGGGCGTTTCCAACCCGCACGCCGCTGGACGATTGGGGACACGCTTGAATCTAAGCGCGCGCGACCCTATGCTCGACGCGGAAGGGAAATGCTCATGTCCGCCGCGTTCCGCGTCGCGATCGCGATCACGATTTTCGCAGTGGCGCCACCGCAAGCCTTTGGCCAGGGGCACCCCAAGATCGACCCGGATTGGCCATGCCCGCAAGTCAAGACGTCGGCGTTTTCGCTCGCTTCCATCTGGGCCGGTCCCGCGATCGATCTGAACGACCAGAGCTGGCGGGAGGAACCGGATGTCGCCGATCTGGCGACCAAAATGTCGCAGCGACGCGTTCCGATCGAGGAGGTGGAAAAGTCGATCGCGGAATTCAAGGCGAAGGCCGGAGGCGACGCGGACGCGAAACTGCTGCGCGCGTTCGGCGCCGCGTTTCAGGACCTCACGCGGCAGCGCTCGGAGATCATCGAGGGGCTCGATCGGTTCGGCCGCAAGCAGCATGAGATGGCCGAGCGCATTCGCGCGGAGAACGACGCGGTGCAAAAGGCCGCCGACCAGAACACCAGCGGCCAGGCTCAACCCGCGGACGACAGCTTCAAACGATTGGAGTGGGACATTCGCGTATTCGACGATCAGCGGCGGACGGTCGGTTACGTTTGCGACACGCCGGCGCTGATCGAACGGCGCCTCGGAACGATCGCGCGCGCGGTGCAGCAGGCGCTCTGACGGTCGGCTTTGGGGCGCAGTCGCGCCGCCCAAAGGCAATGGCGCCCGCTCATTGCTCAGCGGCCGCGAAATCGCGCGATGGGAACGGGTTGAACCCCTTATCACGGTCGCGGTTCGGGCCGACGAGCTTCGAGCGGGAAACCGGCCGCCGACCAGCCGTCCGCACCTTCGGGATACCAGGCGACCTTGACGAAGCCGAGAGCGAGCGCGCGCTTGGCCGCATTCCAGGACATCCAGCAATCGCGCTTGCAATAGAAAACGACCGTCTCGGCTGCGTCGCCGCCGGTCGCTCGTCGAAGCCCGGCGCGGAAATAATCCTCCATCACCTTCGGCAGATCGCCATATCCGGTGTCCGGCAGCCAGATGCTGCCGGGGATGTCGAGCCGTGGCTTCTCGCGCCAAACGACGCCGGGCGGAAGGTTGGCCGGACGCGGCGCCTGAGGAAGAACATCTACAAAGGCCGCGGCGCGGTCGAGCCAAAGCTTGTGCGCTTCGCCGGTCGAAAGCACGCGCGCGCCTTTCAATGTGGTCGGAGTCGGCGCGCGGTAGTCGCTTGTCCGATAGGTGTCGGGCTCAGGCGGCGCGGCGTCCGCACGCGTCATGAAAACCGAAATCGCGCAGGTCAAGATGAGCGCGATGCGATGGCGGGAGCGCACGCGGAGTGCCGAGGCTAAGCGGAGATTCGTTGGCTCGCCAACGAATCTCCGCTTGGGGTCCTTTGAAGAAACAGGATTCTTGTCGGAAAACCGGCGCCCACTGGTCCGAATTCCTGCAACGAAAATACCGTAGGATGCGTTGGCGTTATGCGGCGTGAGCATGCCTTCGAGGGTGACGCACCGCCACCATTTTCATCCATAATGGCGCGCCCTCCGGGCGCTGGTTGACCGCTTAGAGGGCGCGGTTGTTCTCGTCGAGCAACGGAACGCCGAAAGACCGAAGGATCGCATTGATTTCCTTCTGGTTCTCGGAAATGAGCTTGTCGAGCGCGCGCTTCCAGTTCTGATCGGAATGGCGAACGCCCATCACGATGCGATAGATCATTCGCGGGCCGCCTGGAGGCTCTTTCACCAGCAGCGCAACCGTCGTCGGCACCTTGGCCTTCGACGCGTAATAGCCGGCGATCGGTCCCCAAAGCAAGGCGACGTCGATGTCGCCGTTGTCCAGGTCCTTCATCATTTGGCGGGTCGGCGAATCGTAGCGCGTGTCGACGACGAGAGGGTAGGACTTGATGTGGGCGAGCTCCCCGTTCATGGCGAGATAGGTTGCGGGCGGCGTTCCCGCGACGATGCCGATCCTCGCGGTCTTCAGACGCGGGTCGCTGAGCGAATCCAGGCCTTCGAGCGGCCCTCCCTTGTGATAGGCGGCGGCGTAGGCCGTTCGATAATAGGGGCTGGTAGGTTGGACGAAATCATCGCCCTGCGCGATCCCCAGGACGACGTCGCAGCGGTGCGCGTTCAGGGTATTGCGAACAAAACCGGTTGCGTCGGGATAGAAAGTATAGGCGACGGTTTTGCCCAGCTTGCGCGCGAAAAGATCGGCGATCTTATTCTCGAAGCCCTCGCCGGCCTCGTCGGAAAACGGCAGGTCGCGCGGGTCCGCGCAAGCGCGGAAGACATGAGGATCGACCAGTTCGATCGAGTCGGTCGTAGCCGATTCCTGCGCGCGCGCGCCGCCGAGCGCGCCAAGAAGGGCCAGAAGAGCGATAGTCACGATCGTACGCATGATGTTGAGGGCCTATTCAGTCGTCCGCCATGCACTTGGTCTCGTTCTTGTCGAACGCGGCCGACTTGGGGGCGTGCTTTGCCGGACGTCCGCGCCCCACCGCATCCACCGAGCGGGCGCGCAGATAGATATATATGTCGGTCAGGTAGCACATGACGTTCTTATTGTTCGCGAATGCGGGCATAACTTTGTCTTGCCCGTTGCGGAGATCTTTGCGCCCGCTCACGACAATGCCGTAGAAAACCTCGAAGGGCATCGTTTTCAGCGAATCCTTCAGCGCCGGCGCATAGGTCGATCCCGAGCCATCGGGGCCGTGGCAGACGATGCATTCCGAATTGTAGCGGCGGTAGCCAGAATACGTCTCCCAGTCGACCGTGCCGTCCGCCTCGATCTTGAAGGTCGGCTCCCCGGCTTTGTCGCGCCAAATGCCGTCTTCGTCTTGCTTGACCGCCGTTGGATCGCCGGGTGGTTCCGCAGCCGCCGGAAACTGAGTGACCATCAGCAGGGCCACCGCGGCCGCGCCGCTCCACAGTGAAAGTTTCACCGCTGCATTCCTTGGGCTCCGCTCGTTCCCGCGTATGTCGAGTGCTTCGAGAAAAAAGAGCCCGGCGCCAGCTGTCTTGCCCGCCAGCGCCGGGCTCCGTTCACGTCAAGTCAGACGGCTCGTCAGTCCGTCGGCAGCGCGAAGACGGTCAAAGTTCCGCCCAGCGCCGTGTAGTCGGAGAGCGCCTTGTAGCCGCCGACCGCGCCCAGACCGTCCGTGCCCTTGGTCAGACCGGCCGCGAGTCCGATGCCCGCCCAACCGCCGACGCCCGACAGCACCGCCACATACTGACGGCCGCCGTGCTCGTAGGTCATCACGTTGCCGATAATGCCGGACGGAGTCTTGAACTTGTAGAGCTCCTTGCCGGTCTTGGCGTCGACCGCCTTCAGGTAGCCTTCCAGGGTGCCGTAGAACACGACGCCGCCGGCGGTCGCCAGGGCGCCCGACCACACCGAGAACTGCTCCGGATCCGACCACACGATCTTGCCGGTCGTGTTGTCCCAGGCGATGAAGTTGCCCATGTTGCTCTGGCCCGGAGGCGGGAACATCGACAGCGTCGCGCCGACATAGGGCTGACCCGCGGTGTAGCTGACCTTGAACGGCTCGTAGTCCATGCAGACATGGTTGGTCGGCACGTAGAAGAGCTGGGTCTCCGGCGAATAGGCCGCAGGCTGCTCGTCCTTGGAACCTAACGCCGCCGGGCAGACGCCCTTGGTGTTGACGTCCGGGCCGTTATGGTCGGTCGAGTACTTCTCCACGACGAGCGGCCGGCCATAGTCCTTGGAGGATTTGTCCATGTCGACTTTGGTGGCCCAGTTCACCGCCGGATCGTATTTTTCGGCCACCAGCAGTTCACCGGTCGCACGATCGAGCGTGTAACCGAAGCCGTTACGATCGAAGTGCGTCAGAAGCTTGCGCTCCTTGCCGTCGAACTTCTGGTCGGTCAGGATCATCTCGTTGATGCCGTCGTAGTCCCACTCGTCGTGCGGCGTCATCTGGTAGACCCATTTGGCCATGCCGGTCTCGGGGTCGCGGGCCCAGATGGTCATCGACCAGCGATTGTCGCCGGGGCGCTGCCTCGGGTTCCAGGTCGACGGGTTGCCCGAGCCGTAATAGATGAGGTTGAGTTCGGGATCGTAGGAGTACCAGCCCCAGGTGTCGCCGCCGCCGATCTTCCATTGGTCGCCTTCCCAAGTCTTGAGGGAAGAGTCCTTGCCGATCGGCTTGCCGAGCATCGTCGTCTTCTCGGGATCGACGAGGAGGTCAGAATCCGGTCCTTCCGAATAGCCGCGCCAGACCAGCTTGCCGGTCTTCAGGTTGTAGGCCGACAGCCATCCGCGAACGCCGAACTCGCCGCCGGACACGCCGGTGTAGACCATGTCCTTGACGACCATCGGCGCGTTGGTGCCGGTTTGGCCCTTGGACGGATCGCCATCCTTGACTGACCACACGACGGCGCCGGTCTTGGCGTCCAGCGCGACCAGGGTGGTGTCCGCCTGATGAAGGATGATTTTGCCGTCGCCGTAGGCGAGGCCGCGATTGACGGTGTCGCAGCACATCACCGGAATGACGTTCGGATCCTGCTTGGGCTCGTATTTCCAGAGAATCTTGCCGTCGTTGTTGAGGTCGAGCGCGAACACGGTGTTCGGGAACGGCGTGTGGACGTACATGATGTCGCCGATCACGAGCGGAGCGCCCTCGTGTCCACGCAGGACGCCGGTCGAGAAGGTCCAGGCCGGAGCGAGCTTGTGAACGTTCGCCGCGGTGATCTGCTTCAGTTCGGAATATCGGGTATTGGCGTAGTTGCCGGTCGGCATCACCCATTGACTGGCGTCCGACGACATCTTGATCAGGTCGTCATTGGCGCTCGCATAACCCGCTGTCAGCAGCGCGGCTGCGCCAAAGCAACTCGCAAGCAAAAGTCTTCGCATTTGTTCCTCCCACAGTAGACTTCATTCGTTCGACTTAGCGGCGGGCGGCTCGCACATAGGCGCGCCTGCAGCGACATTCTCGGCTGGGATGACGGCTTCAACAGCGTGTCACGGCATAAGTGCGAGAGCGGTTCCTTACACGAAGGACCCCGCCTTGCCTGCGAAAGCGCGCTGAAGCTCCCGTTCATCAACGCTCATGCAGCCGAAGCCAAAAGAAACATACGTCCGCCGATTCCGGAGCGCAAGCAGAATTTTTTGAGTCCCGGTCGCGGCCATTGTCTTTGCCGGGAAGCGCTTCTATGTCCGGCACGCTCAACTGAAAAGATGGTCAATGCGTATTCTCGCGACAATTCTCATTTTTACTGGATTGGCCGTCGTCTCCGCCGACGACGTTCGCTCCGACTCGGCCAAGCCGTTCTCTGTCGAGGAGGCGGCGCCGGGCGTGTTCGCTCATGCTGGCGCGATCGCCATGATGAGCGAACAGAACGACGGCGATATCGCCAACATCGGATTCATCATCGGCGGCAAAGGCGTAGCGGTCATCGACACCGGCGGCAGCGTGCGGGTGGGCAGGCGGCTGCTGGCGGCGATTCGCGCCAGGACGAATAAGCCGATTCTCTATATCATCAACACTCACGAGCATCCGGACCACATCTTCGGCAACGCCGCCTTCAACGGACTTGGCGCGATCTTCGTCGGCCATCATAATCTGCCGCGCGCGCTGGCGGCGCGCGGTGAATTCTACCTGAAGACGTTCCGCGAGATCCTCGGCGACGACTTGATGAAGGACGTGTCGATTGTGCCGCCGACGTTGCTGGTCGAGAAGACGCGGGAACTCGATCTGGGCGGTCGCACGATCGTGCTGCGCGCATGGCCCCCGGCCCACACGGACTGCGACCTGACGGTCTACGACGTCGCAACCCGGACATTGTTCGCGGGGGACTTGGTGTTCGTGAGTCACATCCCGGTCATCGACGGGTCGATCAAGGGATGGCTTGCAAATCTCGGCGCGTTGGCGGAGATTCCGGCGGCGCGTGTGATCCCCGGGCACGGACCGCTGGTTGCGCCCTGGCCCGCGGCGTTGAAGCCCGAGCGCGCGTATTTCGAGAGATTGTCCGCCGATGTTCGCGCGGCGATCGCTCGCGGCGACAGTCTGTCACAGGCGGCCCAGCAGGCCGGTCTTTCGGAACGCGACAATTGGCGCCTTTTCGATGATTATAATGCGAGGAACGCTACGGCGGCGTTCGCCGAATATGAATGGGACCAGCAGTAGAGCGGCGCTGGCGGGCGAGGCAAAGGGCATGTCGGGAAAATTAGCCATGCGTTTGCTGCGAGGCGGCATCGCGGCGGTCGCGTTCGTTTCACTGATTTCGGCCGCCGCGGCGCAGTCGGCGCACGACCAATCCTGGCCCGATCTGAAGCGCTTATTCTTTCAGGATCGTCCTATTCCCGAGGATCCTTCGATCGTCTCCCTCGACGCGCCGGCCCGCGCGGCGGACGCGGCGCTGGTGCCGATGACACTTTCGGCTCACATGCCGCCGGGCAACTCCAGGCGCGTCGTCCGACTGAGCCTGATCATAGACGAAAATCCCGTTCCACTCGCCGGTGTCTTCACTCTTGGCGGGAAGTCGGACGTGGCGAGCATCTCCACGCGCGTCCGCGTCAACGATTATACCGACGTCCATCTCGTCGCCGAACTCAGCGACGGCAGCCTGCACATGGCGACCCGTTACGTGAAGGCAGCCGGCGGTTGTTCGGCCCCCGCGGTCAAAGGCCCGGACGAAGCCGATGCGACGCTCGGTCAGATGAAGTTCCGCTCGTTTCCCGCGAGGCCCGACGGTCGTCGCGAGGCGCAAGTAATGCTGCGGCATCCCAATTATTCAGGCCTGCAAATGGATCAGATCACGCGCCTCTATACCCCAGCGCGCTATGTCGACCGCTTCGCGGTCTATCAGGGCGACGATCTCATCTTCTCGGTCGCGGGCGGCATTTCGATCTCAGAGGATCCGAACTTCCGCTTCGTCTACGCCGCGAACGGCTCCAAGACCATTCACGTCCAGGCGCATGACATCAGCGGCGCGAATTTCTCGGCCTCTTGGCCGGCCAATCGCGACGGCACATGATCGGAATTGGCGCCTCGAGTCCGCCCGATCGGCCCGCCCCCGCGTCGCTGGTTGGGCCGGAGATGGTTGATTCTGCAGGTTTCGTCGCCCCTTGAGCCGCAAACCGACGCTCCCGGAGCACCGCAAGGGCGGGAATCGGGGCCGGGATCGGCCAAGTCCTTGAAAACGCTCAAAACGGCAATGGGCGTCTATTCCGCTAAGTTGGCATGAATGACGTGTTGGCGCCACTTCCGCGTCGCTTCGTCGCCATGTCAGTTTGGGCTCGGCGCCGGTTGCCTGTGGCCTCTGGCGCCCCGGCGGCACGCCCCTTGCCGCGCCTTCGGTCAAGCCGCCGCCAGCCGGCCGGCCGGAGAAAATCCGCAGGGCCCATTGACCCGCTGGTCAAAAGCAGCGGATCTCGGCTTCGGCCTGCGCGCGCCGCAGATTCGCGAGCGCTTCTTTGGCGACGGTCGCTCCGCGAAACATTCCGCCGATCCGGCCGGGCTCCTGGTCGAGCGACGCCACAGTCTGACCGGCGACATAGGAGTCATAGGGAATCAACGACGCGATCACGTCAATCGAACACGAGCATTGATCGAGCGCCTTTCGAGTCTCGCCATTCGCCTTCATGCAAGCGAAAACATATTCGGCGCGGGTGGACGTCGGGTATTCGTTGGACGCCGAATCGCCGCCGAAAGCGGCGCCGGCGCAGGTCGTTGAAGCGCTGACGCCCAACAGCAACATTCCAAATCTCGCAACGCGCATGTCTCACTCCCTGAGCTTCCCCGCCGCAAATATAGCACATTCGTCCCCTGTCGGCCGCTCGCGGGGTCCGACCCCTCAAACCTGCCGGCGGTCGAGATCCGCCGCAGACAGAAGCGCGACCGCGGCGGCGGGCGCGCAATGCGAGGCTTCGGCGCGCCCGGCGATCAGCGAAGAAAAGCCGATGCAGGGGCGTCGCAGGCGACGCGCGACTTCAGCTGCGACGCTTTCGCCGACGCCCGCGGCGACCACCGGCGCCTCAGAGTCAAGATCGCCAACCGACAAACGCAGGAACGCCGCATCTGTGATTTCCCGCACCTGCGCTTCGGCGAACCAGGCTGCGAGAGCCGCCCATTCATCCTCCGCGCCCGCGTCGGCTTCCCTGCCGACCATGCGCGCGAGGCGGGCCCGCGACGCCTCCACAGTCTTCGCGCGCCCGTCCGCGGTCGTCATCTTGTCCGCGCCGTCGGACAACGAGCCCCGTATGCGGTGGACATCGGCGCTGCTGGCGAAAAATTCGCTCATCAGCGGGGTCCAGACGCCGCGAAACGGCGCCCGCGAAGCCATCGCCATGACGAAGCTGCGGACCATTCCGCTGTACGCCAGCTCTCCCGCTGCAAGCCGGTCGGCGTCGTCGTAGCCGAGCGCGGCGACCTTGCCGGCGACGACGGGAACGAGGTCGGCTGTGGTCGAGCCGACGTCGACGAGCAACGCGTCGCGAAGCCTGAGCGCCACCAGGGCCGCGCTCGCATGCCAGTTTGCCGACGCAATATCAGCCGCATGCCTTTCAGCATCGGCCAATTCAACAAAGCCGCGTCTCCCCGCATAGAGCCAAGGCGAAGCGGGCGCGAGACGATGGGCCGCAATTGCGGTCAGGCCGACAACGCCCTCCCGTCGCGTCGCAAACGCGTCGCACAGCTCGCCGGTCATCGTGATCGCGTGTCGATCGGCCTCGCCGAGTCGGGCGCGCATCGCGTCGAACGCCGTCTCCAGCGTGTCAAGCCCGAGCCAGAGCGGCGTCGCCTCCTGGGCCGTCGCTTCGACGCGGCCGCCCGATACGCGCGCAGCTTTCAGATGCGCTCCGCCGATATCCCAGCCGATGACGACGCTCACCTCGTCTCCTGTCATTCGCCCCCGACCTCTGTGGAGGCTAGGCCTCGATCCGGTCGCGTCAAGGGCCGGGCGTTCGTGGAGACCATGGCGGACATAGGGTTGCGCGCCTCGCCGGTGGCGGATAATCGAATTCAGGGCTGCGATCTTCGCAACCTCTGCGCCTGCGCTCGTCAATAATGGCCGGTCTGGAGGAGGGCGATGCGAACGAACCGAGCCGGGGACGTCGAACGGTTCGCCGCGAGCCGACCTTTGCGCCCGGGCCTCGTCATCCTCAAGCTCGGGGGCAGTCACGCTCGAAGTCCGCACCTTCTGGAATGGCTCGGGGCAATCGCCGCCCAGGCCGGTTCGATTGTCATCGCGCCGGGCGGCGGTCCCTTCGCCGACGTGGTGCGAGACGCACAGGTCGCGATGGGTTTCGACGCCGCCGCCGCGCACGAAATGGCGATAACGGCGATGGCGCAATTTGGCCGCGCGTTGCAGAGCCTCAATCCAGCGCTGCGCCTCGCCGCTTCTCTCAGCGCCATTCGACGCACGCTGAACGAAGGCAAGGTTCCGGTCTGGTCTCCCGAACGGATGACGCGCGCGGCCAACTTGCCGCAATCCTGGGAGCTCACTTCGGACAGTCTGGCGGCGTGGCTGGCCGATTTGGCTGGCGCGCAGAGACTTGTCCTTGTCAAGCACGGCCGCTTTGCCGCCGGGCGGGTCGAGGTTCTCGACCTTGTCGAGGACGGCGTGGTCGATCCACTGTTCCCGCGCTTTATCAAGGATAAGGGCTTTCTCGTCTCACTGGCGGCGCCGACCGACGCCGCGCGACTGTCCGAAGGGTTGCGACGCGGGCTGTTTCCTGAAATCGTGCAAACGAGGGAAGCGATCGGAAATCGCGCGCCGGCAGCAGAATGACGAAACACAAGACGCCGCGCTGGGGATGGGCGCTCACCGGGTCCGGGCATTTCCTAAGAGAGACGTTAGCGCTCGTCCGTGACCTCGAAGACGTGGATCTTTTCCTCAGCAGGGCTGCGGCCGAAGTGCTGCGAATGTACAAGCAGGAACTCGAGTTGCCGCCCTCCACTCGAACCTATCGCGATACGACGGCAAGTTCGGTGCCGGTGGGGCAATTCTACTACGGCGTCTATCACACCTTGATTGTCGCTCCGGCCACCTCGAACGCGGTCGCGAAGTTTGTTTGCGGAATATCCGACGATCTCGTCAGCAACGTCTTCGCGCAAGGTGGCAAGTGCCGCGTGCCGGTGATCGTCTTCGCCTGCGACACCGCGCCGGAACTCGTTACCGAGGCGCCCAAAGGCATGGTCAAGGTGTACCCGCGCCCGATCGATTTGGAAAACCGCGAGCGATTGGGACGCTTTGCCGGCGCCACGACCGTTGATTCAATCGTCGAGCTTCGCGAAGCGATCGCGCGAAGGCGCGTCGAAATCTCAGCATGAGCCTACGCATCCTTTTTTTGACCGGCCACCTGGCGCGCGCCCGTCTGGAAGCGGTCTTGCGGAGCATGGCTCCGACGCCGTTCGAGTGGTCCATCCTCGACGTCGGCGTGAAGGTCGCTGCGTTGATGACCGAACCCATACTGCTGCGACGGCTGCCGCGACCGCTCGAAGTAGATCGCGTCATGGTGCCCGGGCGTTGCCGCGCCGATCTCGCGCGGCTGACCGAAGAATTCGGTCCCTCGTTCCAGCGCGGACCGGACGAGTTGAAGGACCTCCCGGCGTTCTTCGGCAAAGCCGGCGAGGCGCTCGACCTATCGCGCTACGCAGTGCGGATCTTCGCCGAAATCGTCGACGCCTCCCAGATGAACGTCGAGACCCTGCTCTTGCGCGCGGTGGAATTGCGCGCCGCAGGCGCTGACGTCATCGATCTCGGCTGTCTGCCGGATACGCCTTTCCCCCATCTCGAGGATGCGGTCCGGATGCTGAAGGCGCGAGGATTCGGCGTCAGCGTCGATTCGGCCGACTCCGATGAATTGCGCCGCGGCGCCGCGGCCGGCGCCGATTACTTGCTAAGCCTGACCGAACGCAACCTTTCGATCGCCGAGGGCACCGATGCGCGGCCGGTGCTGATTCCGGCACGGCACGGCGATATCGATTCGCTCTGTCGAGCCGCTGAAGCGGCGCGAATACGCGGGATCGGCGCCATCCTTGATCCTATACTCGATCCTATCCATTTCGGTTTCGCCGACGCGCTCTTGCGCTACCGTGAGGTTCGCGCGCGCCTGCCTTGGGCGGAGCTGATGATGGGGTCCGGCAATCTGACCGAGCTGACCGACGCGGACAGCGCGGGCGTGACCGCGATGCTGCTGGGAATATGCTCGGAACTCGGCGTCGGCAACGTGCTTACGGTTCAGGTCAGTCCGCATACGCGCCGCACGATCCAGGAGCACGACGCGGCGCGGCGCATTATGTATGCCGCGGCTAGGGACCACAGCTCGCCGAGGGGTTACGGACGCGCACTGCTGCAACTGCACGATCCGTCTCCATTTCCCAATTCGAGCCGCGAGATCGGCGAGCTCGCGGCCCAGGTCAAAGACGCCAATTTCCGCATCGAAGTGGCCGAGGATGGGATACACATCTACAACCGCAACGGCCATCATGTCGGGCAAGACGCGTTCGCTCTCTTCGAAAAGCTCGACGTCCAATCTGACGGCGCGCATGCGTACTACCTCGGCGCCGAGTTGATGAAGGCGGAAGTAGCGCTCCGGCTCGGCAAGCGCTACGTGCAGGACGAACCCCTCGACTGGGGTTGCGGGGCTGACCGGCCCGCGGAGGATGTGACGCGGCTCAGCGCCGCTGGGCACACGCTTCGCTCGCGGGGAGGCCAACAGGTGACTTGATGCCGCTGATCCGCGAAGTCATTGTGACCACCGTCAACGCCCGCGGGGAGCCGCATCTGGCCCCGCTGGGGATGATCGCCGAAGGCGAGCATTGGATTCTCGCGCCTTTTCATCCCTCGACGACGCTTGAAAACCTTCGGCAGGCGCCATTCGCCGTCGCCAACCTCACTGACGACGTGCGCGTGTTCGCCGGATGCCTCACTGGACGCCGCGACTGGCCTTTGACTGCGGCGAATATCGTCGCCGCGCCGCGCCTCAAAACGACGCTCGCGCACCTCGAACTTGTCGTGATCGACGTACGAGAGGACGTACTCCGGCCGCGATTCGTGTGCCGCGTCGTCCACCGCGGCTCGCATGCGCCGTTTGAGGGCTTCAATCGGGCGCAAGCGGCCGTTATCGAGGGAGCCGTGCTTGTCAGCCGCTTGCACTTGCTGCCGCGCTCGGAGGTCGAGGCGGAACTCGCGCGGCTCGAAATCGTCGTCGGCAAGACCGCCGGCGCCACGGAAGCGGAAGCCTGGAGCTGGCTCAGGGACAAGGCCGCGCCGGTCTTTGCCGCCGGGGCCGGGGAGGAGCGTGTTGGAGGTCATCCCAGTCGTTGACCTCATTGGCGGCGTGGTTGTTCGCGCGCGAATGGGCGAGCGCGACGCCTACCGGCCCATCACGACTCCGCTTTCTCCGACCAGCGATCCGGTCGACGTTGTCCGGGGCCTGCTTTCTGTGCATCCGTTTTCCACACTCTATGTCGCCGATGTCGACGCAATACGGCGAAAGGCGGACAATACGTCAGCATTGCGCCGCATCCGCACGGCTTTTCCGGCTCTGAGGCTGTGGATCGATAACGGCGCGGCCGAGGAAGCGGCGCTCGAATCGGTTCTCAACGCCGGTCTCGGCGTCCCGGTCATCGGCAGCGAGTCTCAGAGCGATAGCGCGCTGATCGAGGCCCATCGAGACTTCTCAGGATATCGTGCTGTCCCTGGATTTTCGCGACGAGTTGTTTCAAGGCCCCGCGGAGATCCTGAATAATTCGCAATTGTGGCCGAAACGGATAATCGTCATGACGCTCGCGCGGGTCGGGAGCGCCGCCGGCCCTGAAATGGCGCGGATCAGCGCTGTTCAATCGCTCGCGGGCGCGCGGAAGATCTACGCCGCCGGAGGCGTGCGCGACGCCGCCGACGTCGCAGCGCTCAAATCCGCGGGGGTCGCCGGAGTTCTTGGTCGCGTCGGCGCTGCACGACCGGCGGCTGATCGGAGCCGACTTCGCCTCGATCTGACGCATTCGAACTCCCGCGCTAGCCTGCGCCCTAGGTTCTGCCGCGAGCGCCCTCGCGACTGCGCTGCGCTCAGCGCTTGGCGACGCGACAAATCACCACGGCGCCCAACAATAGGGGAGAGTCTCACTTTGATTTGAAATGAGACGCTCCGGAAGCACTGCCGGGTAGCGCGTGACAGGGCGCCGCTTTGGTGCTAACCTTCGCAGCGGCGGAAGGAAGGTGCCTATCCCGCCGAGAATCGAGCTTGAGGAGACGTCGATGAGTTGGAACGCCCCCGTTGTCATTGAAGTTTGTGCTGGTATGGAAGTGACGGCGTATTTGTCAGCTGAAATATGAGCCCAAGCAGGTCTGTCCGCCGGGATTTGGGCGGGCATTGCGAGAGCGCTCTCGAGAGCCTTCCCGACCGGTAGACGGCGGACTGTCGCGGTAGGCGATGCCGCCGAGCCGCGATGGAAATGGAAGGCGCCCGTAGGAGCAACGCCTCGTAGAGCTGAGTTTAGCTATCGCGGCGACCTCCCCGTCGCAGATGAATGCCTCACTCGACCTGTTCGCGACGGACAAGGGCGCATTGGCGAAGGGCGTGCACCCCGGCTCGCTGACCAGGCCCAATAGGGCGGCGCCCAGTGGGGTGCATCGATTCATAACTCGATTTTGGGCCGCCGCAATCGGCTTTGGGGCGGTCGGAGGGCTTGGTCTGCGAAGGCTGCGATCGAGGGGCTCCTTGCGCCACGGCCTTTCCCTTGCGGCGTCGCGATCGAGCAATGAAGTCCCTCGCCGCTCCTGCGCAGGCGGTTGCGGCAGACGCGCTTCGGACGCGACCTACGCGCGCGGCTCACCGGCCGCGGCGGTCATTTCGCGTCGTCGTACTTGATGTAGGCGAACCTCTGGTCGCCAATGGGTGTGCCCTCGAGCGCGCCGCCCTGTTGGCCGGGGCGCCAACAGAGAAATTCCTCGATTTTTTGCGCAAGCTCGAAGTCCTTGTCCGTAACTCCTTTTGCAGTGTGTGTTTGCAACTTGACTTCGACCCAGGCATAGGAGGCGCGGAGGTCGGGGTGATGCCAAGCCGCCTCGGCGAGGTGACCCACTGCGTTGATCGCCATCAGAGTGCCCTTCCAACTGGCGGTGCGATAAGTGCGTCTTATCCATCCGTTTTCGTAGCGCCAATGTGGAAGCTCGCGGCGGAGTCGTTCTTCGATTTCGGCTGGTTCATAGGGGGTTTCCTTCAATTTTTGCGTCATCGCGGTTCTCCCAACAACGAGGCCGGCGGCGCGCGGCGCGGCCATTTGCACACAATTTGGCGACGCCGAGCGATTTGAGTTCAACATTTACCACAAGAAAAGCGCCTACGCTTCCGTTGCGCCGAGACGTCTCGGCGGCGCCGAATGGCGTTGTCGAAAGTGTGAGGGCTGTCGCTCCTCATCCAGTGACGAGTCGATCTGTTCGAACGTGCCAGAGCCCCCGACGACCTGACTGTTCCGTTTGACTCCGCAGTCGATCGGGTGGCGGATGGAGACGGAAAAGCGCCGCGAACTGCCACCGCAAAGCCACATCGCATCCGTCGCCTTCTGGCGGCGGACGCTTTCCCGGACAGGACGACCTCGAATTCACATAAGTCGATGCGCTATGAGAACGTTGCCTTCAGATTATCCGGAGCGCGCCTACGCTGCGGTGCTCGGCAAACTGATAGGGGTATATCTCGGCAGGCCCTTCGAGAATTGGACGTATGAGCGCATCCTCCGCGAGCTCGGGCCGATCGAATACTACGTCCACGATCGGCTCGATTGTCCGCTGATCGTGACCGACGACGACATTGCGGGGACGTTCACCTTCATTCGCGCGCTCGAGGATCACGGCGCAAAGCCCGACATCTCGGCGCGCGAGATTGGTGAGACCTGGCTCAACTACATCGTTGAGAACCGCTCCATTCTGTGGTGGGGCGGCAACGGGAATTCGACTGAGCACACGGCCTGGCTCAATCTGAAGCGCGGAATTGAGGCGCCTGCGAGCGGCTCGATCGAGGTCAACGGCGCAACGGTGGCCGAACAAATCGGCGCGCAGATATTTATCGACGGCTGGGCGATCGTCGCGGCGGGCGATCCGGCGCTGGCGGCACGGCTTGCCGAGCAGGCGGCCAGGGTCAGTCACGATGGCGCCGCTGTCGACGCGGCCAAGCTTTGGGCGGCGATGGAGGCGGAGGCCTTCGTTTCGCACGACATCGAGCGTCTGCTGGAAATCGGCCTCGCCCAGATTGCGCCCTCGAGTCCGATCGCGCGTCTCATCGCGGATGTTCGACGCTGGCGGCGCGATTATTCGGATTGGCGCGACGCGCGGCGCGAGATTGCAGCCCGCTATGGTTACGACCGGTATCCCGGCAATTGCCATGTCGTTCCCAATCACGCGCTGATGGTCATGGCCGTTCTCTACGCGCCAGACGACTTCTCGCGCGCGCTGAGCATCGTTTGCACTTCGGGCTGGGACACCGATTGCAACGCGGGAAATGTGGGTTGCCTGATGGGCGCGATGCTGGGGCTCGAGGGGATCACGGCGGGGCGCGACTGGCGCGGTCCGGTCGCCGATCAGATGTTCGTCTCCTCCGCTGATGGAGGCGGCGCGATCAACGACGCCGTGCGCGTAAGCGCTCGTCTGGCGAACGTCGGCCGGCGGCTCGCCGGCTTGCCCGCGCTGCCGCCGCCCAAGGACGGGGCGCAATTTCATTTTTCCATGCCGGGCAGCGTACAAGGGTTCACGCCGACTGGAATCGGAGGCGCGACGCTAGCCCTCAAGAACGCGCAATTTGAAAAGGGGAGGGCGCTGGGGTTGCATTACGCCGGCCTCGGCCGCGAACCGGTCACAGCGCTGACGCCGACTTTCGCGCCGCCGGAAGTCACGCGGATGCGCACTTACGAAATGATGGCGACGCCGCTCGTCTACTCCGGGCAGCGGGTGAGCGCGCGCTTGATCGCCGACGCCCGAAATGTGAGTGAAGTTACGGTCGCCTTGCGCATTCTGGTCTATGGTCCAAGGGAAGCATTGACGGCGGTCGACGGCGACCCGGCCGCACTTTCGCCCGGAGCCGAAACAGTCCTCAATTGGCGCCTGCCTGACACCAGGGGTCAGCCGATTCAATCGATCGGGATCGCCCTGAGTTCGTCGGGCGCCGAGCAGTCCGGCGCCGTCATTGTCGACTTCCTGAGATGGGACGGTCCGCCGGACCTCCGCTTGCGACGTCCCGAGGAGCCCGGCGATTTCTGGCGCCGCTCCTGGGTCAACGCGGCCAGCGTCTTTTCGTCGAGCTTTCCGCAGGCGTTTCGCATCTCGCAGGATCGCGGCGAGGGTATGATCATTCATGGCGGGCGGCAGTGGACGGACTATAGGGTCGAGGCCGCGGTCACGGTTCATCTTGCTCGGGCGGCCGGCGTCGCGGTTCGGGTGCAGGGGCTACGCCGCTATTACGCCGCACTCCTCGTCAGACCTGACGTGTTTCGTCTCGTGCGCGTTAGCGGCGATTCGGTCATCATCCTTGCCGAGGCGCCCTTCGAGTGGACTTTCGAGACCCCTTACCCGTTTGTCGTGCAGGTGATCGGGAATGTGATCGCGGCCGCTGCCGGCGCAACGAAGCTGGAAGTGCGCGACGCAGGGCCTAAGGCGCTGATCGACGGCGGCGTTGCGTTGTTCATCGACGAGGGCGCATGCTCATGCGACGAAGTGCGGGTGACGGCGCCGCGCGCTGCGTCGGATTCGGCAGCGAGGTTCGGATATCGATAGCGCCTGAGAACATCCGCCTCCCGCCGCGCCCCGCGCTCTTGGTTGCGGAGCGTCTAGGCCCCACGTTCGCGCGCTATTGCGCGCCACCCGATGTCGCGCCGGCAGAAGCCTTCTGGCCATGCGATGCGGTCGACAGCGGCATAGGCCCGATCGCGCGCTTCGCCGACGCTGGCGCCAATGGCCGTTATCGTCAAAACCCGTCCGCCGTCCGAGACGATTTCGCCGCCTTCGCAGCGCGTCCCCGCCTGTAGGACGACAACTCCGGGCACACGTTCCGCATCCGCGATCCCGCCAATATTGGAACCGCGAAGCGGCTCGCCGGGATAGCCGCGCGCGGCCATCACTACCGCCAATGCCGCGTCCGATGCGAAGTCCGCCGCGGTCTCGCGCAGAGTCCCGTTCGCGCAGGCTTCAAGTAGGGGAATGAGGTCGCCCCGGTGGCGGGCGAGAATGACCTCAGCCTCCGGATCTCCGAATCGCACGTTGAATTCGATCAGCTTTGGGCCGTCCACGCCAATCATCAGCCCGGCGAACAGCACGCCGCGAAACGGCGAGCCGCGCTCGGCCATTCCGCGCACTGTCGGCATGATGATCTCGCGCATGACGCGATCGCTCAATTCCGAGGTCATGATGGGGGGCGGAGAATAGGCGCCCATCCCGCCGGTGTTCGGCCCGGCATCGCCGTCGCCCACGCGCTTGTGATCTTGCGCGCTCGAGAACGGCACAGCAGTCACCCCGTCGCACAAGGCGAAGAACGAGACCTCCTCGCCCTCGAGGAATTCTTCGATGATCAGTTGCGCGCCCGCTGAACCCAGGGCGCCCGAAGACAAGGCGTCGATCGCCGCCTCCGCTTCCGCGAGCGTCATCGCAACCGCGACGCCCTTGCCCGCGGCGAGACCATCGGCCTTGATAACAATCGGCGCTCCACGGCGCCGAATATGCTCCTTGGCTTCTCGCGGATCGCCAAATTGCCGATAGTCGCCGGTCGGAATGCCGAATTCGCGACAAAAGTCTTTCGCAAATCCCTTCGAGCCCTCGAGCCGTGCCGCCGCGCGCGTGGGCCCGAAGCATGCGATGCGGTCCTTGGCGAGATCGTCGACGATCCCGGCCACCAGCGGGGCCTCAGGCCCGACGACCACGAGATTGATCGCGTGCCTGCGGCAAATCGCGGCGATCGCCGCGTGATCCGACAGATTCAGCGGAAAAGTTCGGGCGACGGCCGCGCATCCCGGGTTGCCCGGCGCGACGAACAAGTCGCCGATAAGGGGGGAACTCGCCAAAGCGCGCGCCAAGGCGTGTTCGCGCGCGCCAGATCCGAGTATGAGGATATTCCTCTTGCCGTCTCGCATCGCCTGTCCGCTGGCCAGGGTCCCTCATTGCCGGTATAGGCCGAACCGATCAAGAGCGCCCGCAGGTTTATAGATTCATCTCGTCCGTCAAAATGCGCTCTTGCGCCACGATCGCTAATCTCGACCGCGCCAAACTCGATCCTGGACGTTCATCATGTCCTCCTTCGCCATTAACCCGCCGGGCGCCCGGTGGGTGAACCTGCCAAGCCACCGCGCCTGGCTCCTTCAGCAGGCGGACGACCTGCTCGCATTTTTCGAGCGGAACATCGTCAATCCGCTGGGCGGCTTCCACGATCTCGACGACGAGGGGAAACCGACGCCGCCAGGCTACGGCGCAGGAGGCCCGCCCGCCCGTTATCTGTTTGGAACGACAAGAATTGTTCACGCCTTCGCCATCGCATGGCTGATGGGCCGGCCGGGCGCGGACCTCATCGTCGACCACGGGATGGATTTTCTGTGGAACGGTCACCGCGACCCCGATAATGGCGGATATATTTGGGGCGTCGGTTACGGCGGGCCGACGGACGACACCAAACAGGCCTATGGCCATGCGTTCGTTCTTCTCGCCGCCTCGAGCGCCAAAGTCGCCGGCCATCCGGACGCAGACCAACTCCTCACCGACATATCGACCGTCATCCGCGAGCGATTTTGGGAGGAGCGATACGGCGCGGCCGCGGAAGAATTCACACGCGACTGGCGCTCGTATGACTCGTACCGCGGCCAAAACTCCAACATGCATCTGACCGAAGCGCTGATGGCGGCTTTCGAGGCGACGAACGATTCGACTTACCTGCGAATGGCCGAGCGGATTGCCGATCTTATCGTCCGCCGCCGCGCGGCCGAAAATGATTGGCGGCTCCCTGAGCATTTCACCGCCGATTGGCAGGTGAATCGGGACTACGACGGCAGTCCGATGTTTCGTCCCTATGGCACGACGCCCGGCCACTGGCTCGAATGGTCGCGCCTCCTGATCCAGTTGTGGGAACTTGGCGGCCGCAAGCTGGAATGGCTTCCGAGCGCCTCCAAGGCGCTTTTCGCCCGCGCGGCCGAGGACGGATGGGACCGGGACTCTGGCGGCTTCTACTATACGCTCGATTGGGAGGGCCTTCCACGCATCAGAGATCGCTATTGGTGGCCGTGCTGCGAAGGAATTGGGGCGGCCGCCTTTCTAAACGCGGTCGACGGAGACCAAGTCTACGAAGCCTGGTATCGGCGAATATGGAGCTTCATCGCCGCGCGATTTATCGATCGCCAGAACGGAGGCTGGCGAGCCCAGGTCGACAGCGCTCTAAGGCCGAGCTCAGATCCGTTTTTCGGAAAGGTCGACATTTATCATTCGTTGCAAGCGTGCCTGATTCCGATCCTGCCGACGGATGGCAGCGTCACCAGAGGGCTCGTTGGGATAGCAAAGAGCGGCATATCCTGAGCATTGCGACCGAGGCCGCAGGCGGACAGCGCTCATAACCGGCGCGGGGGGCGGACCATTAACCGTCCATTTAAGCGATCGGACGAAGATAGATTTGACAATTCCAGTTGCATTCGTTGATTCCCGCGAGCGTCTTCATGCCTCCCCTGAAAACCATACCCAACGCCCTTCTGCTGATTTTCGTCTTCGGTTTCGGCGCCGTCGCTTCTGAGAACAGTCGGGCGCAGGAACCGCGCACCTTCGTCATCGCGGCCGAGACGGGGTATGGAGTCGAGGAGTGCCTCAGCGAGGGCGGCGAGTGCGGGAAGGCGGTCGCGGACGCCTGGTGTGAGTCTCATGGCGACGGGAGCGCAATCAAATTTGGTCTGGCCAGGGATGGCGGCGGCGGTGTTTCGAAGGCGTCATCATCCGATTCCAAGCCCTACTTCATTACCTGCGGGGACTGAAATCCAGACCGAGGACGAATTGAGGCTTACCCGCCCGGCTTGTCCGTCGGCTCCGCGGAAGGCGTAAAGACAGCGCCGACGAGGCCCTTTTCGCCGCGGACAAGTTCCGCTCCGGTCATTGCGTTCCGGCCCGCGCGCTGCGCTTCGAGGATGCGTATCGCGCCTCGGCCGCAGGCGATTGTCATGGCGTAGTCGAGGATAGTTCCCGGAGCGCCGGATGCGCTGACGGCCTCGGCTCGAAACGCCTTGATCCGCTCCAGCCGACCGCCGATGGAAAGGCTGGAGAACGCGCCCGGGGCCGGCGACAGCCCGTGGATATGGTTGCGAACCTCCTCGGCGGCCCGCCGCCAATCGATCTGCGCTTCGCCTTTGCCGATCTTGCCCGCGTAACAAATCCCCTCGCTCGACTGTGGGCGAAACTCCAGCCGACCCGCCTCCATTGCGCGCAACCCCCTTGCCGTCAGTTTGGCCGCGATTTCCGCGAGACGACGGGAGAGATCCCCGGCAGTGTCCTCTGGCCGAATCGGGGTCGTCTCGCGCAGCGCGACCGGTCCGGTGTCGAGGCCCGAGTCGATACGCATGAAGTCGACGCCGGTCAATGCGTCGCCGGCCATGATCGCCCGCTGTATCGGCGCCGCGCCGCGCCAGCGCGGCAGCAACGAGGCGTGCAAATTCACGCACCCCAGAGCCGGCGCCTCCAGGACGGAGCTTGGCAATAGAAGTCCATAGGCGACGACGACAGCCACGTCGGCCGCGTGGCCGCGAAAGACTCGAAGCGTATCGGCGTCGCTCAGCGTTGTCGGGGTGAAAACCGGGAAATCCGAGCGAATCCGCCGCCTCATGAACCGGCGTTCGCTTCATTTCCAGGCCGCGGCGGCCGCCCGGTTTCGGGGCGCGCGTATAGACCGCGGCGATAACGTGTCCTTCTGCGGCGATTTCCTTCAGCGTCGGAACGGCGAATTCCGGCGCGCCCATGAAGACAATTCGCATCGCGGGCCGATATCATCCTGGAATCGGGCGGTCAAAGCGAAACGGCCTGCGTCGCACGCCAGAACTGAGAGCCAGAGCCATTTGCCGGAAGGCGGGCAAGCAGGCGCGCCAGTCGGTCTTTTCAATCCGCGGAGGCAGAGAAGATGACGCGTCCCCTCATCGGTTCATTGGCGGTTCGCGTCTACTATGAAGACACCGACTTCTCGGGTCGCGTCTACCATGCGTCGTACCTGCGTTTCCTCGAGCGGGCGCGAACGGAGTGGCTTCGCCGGCTCGGACTCTCGCACCAGCAGATCGCGCAAAGCACGGGCGTCGTGTTCGCGGTGCGCAGACTGCAAATCGAATATCTCGCCCCGGCGCTGATGGATGATCTGCTGGAAGTCGAAACAAGGTTGTCGAAGTTGCGCGGCGCCTCGATTGAATTCCGGCAACGGATCTTGCGCGGCGAAAAAGAACTCGCCGCCGCGACGGTGCTGGTGGCGGCGCTTCGCGAAGGCCGTCCGGCGCGAATGCCCGCTCCCATGCTCCGGCTGTTCGAGACCTCCTCCTGAAGTCGGCTTTGGCTTGGAGAATTCGGCTTCCCGCCGGATTTATACCGGGGCCGTCCGGGTCTGACGCATGGTGCGATCAAACCTCCCCGGTCATGACGGGTCGCGATCGGGAAAGCCCTCGCGTCAGGCCTTCGCCGTCCGCCCCCCGGCGGAAGCCGAATCCAAGCCCGCGGCAACGAGACCCAAGCCAGCGGAAACGAGATCCAAGCCAGAGGAAGCCGGAGCAAAGCCGGCGGAAGCGGAATCCAAAGGATTCCCTTCCGCTAATTGAGCCTTTTCAAGGGCTTAGTCGCGAATCCAAATGATTTTTTTTCGGCTCCCTATCCCCGCCAAACCCGCCCCGCAGTCGGCGGATCAAGCGGCCTCATCAACGCGACCCTAACACAAGTTCTGTTTTTCAGCAAGCAGAGATCGACAGCAGAGATCGGCTCTCATAGCGTTTGTTATTGGTCAGCCGCGATCGCTTGCTTACCTTCGATCCCCTGTCGTCATGGCCGGGCTTGTCCCGGCCATCCACGCCGCAGCGCTGCAAAGCCCTACGAAATAAGGACTTGTCGCCGCCGCTTGTCTTCCCGCGCGCTCGACGCGCCCAACCGCGTGGATGGCCGGCACAAGGCCGGCCAGGACGCGTTGAAGCCTTGCAGGTCTTCGACCCCGATGGCCCGAATTTTTGGGAGCCAACAGCTACCGCGATAAGAGCCCAAATGTCGCCTTCTCACTCCGCCGCTTCGGGCGCGATGGCCGCGCAATGATCGGGCACGATCATGGCCGCCGGGGTCGGCATCCGGTGGTACTCGGGATGGTGAACGCGCCTCGGAAGGACCGGCTTTTCGTGCGGCACTTCCTCATAGGGCACGCGGGTCAAAAGATGGGCGATGCAGTTGAGGCGGGCGCGCTTTTTGTCGACCGCCTCGACCACCCACCACGGCGCCTCGGGGATGTGGGTGCGCTCCAGCATTGTCTCCTTGGCCTTGGTGTACAGCTCCCAGCGCCGACGCAACTCGAGGTCCATCGGGCTGAGCTTCCACTGTTTGAGCGGATCGTTGATGCGCATCTGGAAGCGCAGGTTCTGTTCGTCGTCGGTGATCGAGAACCAGTATTTGACCAGGATGATCCCCGAGCGCGCCAGGAGGCGTTCGAATTCGGGAACGGAACGGAAGAAGTCCTCGTATTCCTCGTCGGAGCAGAAGCCCATCACGCGCTCGACGCCGGCGCGGTTGTACCAGCTGCGGTCGAACAGGACGATCTCGCCGCCGGCCGGCAGATGGGGGACATAGCGCTGGAAATACCATTGGCTGCGCTCGCGTTCGGTCGGCGCCGGCAGCGCCACGGCGCGGCAGACCCGGGGATTGAGGCGCTGCGTAACCCGCTTGATGACGCCGCCCTTGCCCGCCGCGTCCCGCCCCTCGAAGATGACGACCAGTTTCAGCTTCTCGGCGACGACCCAATCCTGAAGCTTGATGAGCTCGCGCTGCAGGCGCAGCAGCTCCTTGAAATAGAGACGCCGCGGAATCGTCCCTTCTTGCGCCGCTTCGCGGATGTCGCCCAGGTCGTCGGCGAGATAGCCGTCCTCGAGTTCAAGCTCCAGGTCCTCGTCGAAATTGTCCTGCAATTCGGCCCGGATGCGCCGCCTCGTCACGCCGGCGAGACCGCTTTTTTCTGCGCTCATGGCGATGAGATCTCCCTAATCGGGCCACATGATAAGCAGAACCGCGCACGGGAATGTCAAGGATGCGCGTGACCGTTTTGCGACAGGCCGGTCGGGGCGCCCAACCGACGCCGGGAGGCCTGTCGAAGAACCGGCGGCCGACTTTCGAAGATCTTGCCTAGCCGGCCTGGACCCTTTAACCAGGGTCATCCTATGAAAGTCATGGCGCGTTCATGTCGGGTTCACAGGAACGCCGGCATGGAACGTCGGGGCTCCGCGACACGCTGGGCTCCTAAGGTTTTCGGCTCCGAGTCGAAATCGGGCGCCAGGGATGGATCGAGGGGACCCGCGATGAAGAACAGGTCTTTCAGCGCCGTTTTTTCGGCCTTTCTGTTCGCCGCCGCCATAGGCTTGACGATGACCGGCGCCGCGCGCGCCGAGAGCGTCATGAAGCAGTGCGGCGCCGAGTGGCAGGCGGCCAAAGCGAACAAAACCACCAACGGCCAGACATGGCCGGAGTTCCTGAAGTCCTGCCGCGCGCGGACGGCCGAGGCTCCGGCGTCGGCTCCCGCCGCGGCTCCCGCTCCCGCGCCCGCCGCCGAGCGCGGCGAGAGCGTCATGAAGCGGTGCGGCGCCGAGTGGCAGGCGGCCAAGGCGAACAACACGACCAACGGCCAGACATGGCGGGAGTTCCTGAAGTCGTGCCGCGCGCGGACCGCC
Organism: uncultured Alphaproteobacteria bacterium; assembly: GCA_963835955.1. Lineage (GTDB taxonomy): Bacteria > Pseudomonadota > Alphaproteobacteria > Rhizobiales > Beijerinckiaceae > Roseiarcus. The sequence continues at coordinate 199,387 of CAWIHZ010000005.1, forward strand.
GCGGCTCCGGCCTCGGCCCCCGCCGCCGCCCCCGCGTCGACCGCCGCGCCCGCGCCCGCCCCGGCTCCGATGCGCAGGGCCGCGCGTCCGACCGGCGCCGGTGAATTCTCGACCGAGGCCGAGGCCAAGGCGCGCTGCCCCTCGGACACGGTGGTGTGGGTGAACACGAAATCGCACATTTATCATTACGCGGGAACGCGCAGCTACGGCACGACCAAACGCGGCGCCTATATGTGCGAGGCGGACGCCAACGCCGCCGGCGACCGCGCCTCCAAGAGCAGGATCGGCAAGGCCAAGCAGCAGCAGCAATAGGGCGACAGCCAGAGCCTACAACGCCGCGCCGCACGGCCGATGCGGCGCGGCGCCCCCCGCCCGTCCATACGGCGACTCGCCGCCCGTGCAGCCCGCTGCATCGAGGTCTGTTCTCTCGCCTCGCACGGGCGTGCGCGCTCCCGCCCCGAACCGGGCTCGGGAATCAGTAGTCAGCCACCGAAGTTGCGGAGGTCGAACTATCCAATTGCGCCCCGTCGCTCGTGCTCAGGCTATGGGTTGCGCCGCCGACCAAATAAACCAGCGCCCAAACGACGACAATGACGATCAGAGCGATGGTCATGGGCCGAAAGTTCCGATCATCGGCCAGATCGTCGCGGTAGAAGCCCGCGTCCTTCTCGATCTTGGTCATGAAGACGTCTCCGTTTTTGGGCTGGCGCCGCCGCCGGCGGCGAGTTTCACACCCGCCCCAGGAATCGCCGCCACACCTCATTGTCGCAGGCTTAAGCGCAACGGCGAGCTTTCGCTGTGACCTTCGTCACAGTGGATCCAACGCCATGACCCAGGGGAATTGCGCGCCGATTCAAAAAGATGCGACCCTGGCAGGGAGATGATCCAAAGTCATGCGGCGATCCGATCGTCGGCCGCTGCGATCAAGACTTGGTCGCGTCAGTGGCGGCGCTTCACTTGTCCTCCCGCGCCGCGTTCCACTTCGCCGTCATCTCTCGTCCGAGCGCGCGTTGATCAGCGACGAGGAGGACCATGACACGGCTTCTGATTTACTTAAAGAGACTGTCGCATAAAGTGGATTCACGAAAACGGCGCCTCAAGCCTCCTGCCCTCGCTTTCCGAGAACCCGGTCGGCGCGGCGGCCCTTGCGCCTAATATTGCGCGGCTGCCAAAGACTCGATCCGCCGCCGCGCGCCGTCGACTCCGGCGGCGAGCGCGCGCGCGTAATAGCGGCGCGCCACAACTTCGTCGCCCTTGAGGCCGACGACGCCAAGGCGGGTCAGGGTCGCAGGATCATACGTGTCGCCGAGCGCCACCAGCGCTCTGGCGTCGCCGTCCTCGGCGGCGCGCACGAGGAATCCGCGGGCGGCGGCGATATCGCCCTTGGCGAAAGCGACCAGACCCTCGGCGCAGAGCCGGCGCGCATCGTCGATCGGGATCGAAAGCGACGCGATCGGCGATTTCGCCGACGCGGGCTGCTCGCGAAGCGCGGCGGCCAGTTTATGAATCGCCTCCTTGACGAGCGGCTGGGCGGTGAGGGCGGCCGCTTTGGCGCGCCGCGCGACCGCCGTCCGCGAGACGAACACCGGCTGCTCGACCACAGCCTTCATCGCGGTCGCCGAGGGCTCCATGTGGGGCCGGAACGCGAAGACAAGCAGCCCCGCGAATGCGGCGGCGATGAAGCCCGCAATATATTTCCACCGAATTGGCAGCGCCCGTCCTCCCTACTGCATCGAGCTGCGCCAGCGCGTCAGATTTTGATAGAGCCGATCCGAATCCTTGGCGGTCGGCCCCCCGGTCGCGTCAGCGGCGGTTTTCGCCGAGGCGCGGAAAGCCTCGAGCGACGCGTCGGGGGAAGTCTTCTTTTGATCGAGCCAACTCTGGGCGGCCGCGAGTCTCGGCCAGGGCGCTGTCGGCCAGGAAGCTTCGGCCGCGAGATTGACTTCGCGCCAATGGGCGTCGCGATCGCCGCTGAGGAAGGCGTCGTAATCATCGAGGAAGGCGCGGGCGACGCGGCCGACCGCGGCGGCGCGCTGCGAACCCGGCGCCTCGTCGAACGCTATGAGCGCCGTGGGTTCGCCGACCGTGTCGACCACATCATCGGCGGCGACAAGGTTCGGGCGGTCGGCGGCGGTCACCTGCGCCGGGGCGTAGACCGAATCCAGCGTTGTCGACCACGGAATGGTGACGACGTGAAATCGGCCGCCGTCGCCGAAGTCGCTCAGCGCTTGCAGGTCGTGCGCGCCCAGAACGACAACGGCCGCGCGCCTGCCCGTGGCGAGACCGTCGAGACCTTCCGGGGCCGGTTCGTACATCGGATCGACCGCGACGCCCAAGCGGGAAAACAACATTTTGGCGCTGATTGCGGTGGCGCTGTCGGGATCTCCGAAGCTGACGGAACGGCCCTTGAGATCGGCGATCGACTTGATTTCGCGCGACGCGATCACTTCCAGCGTCTCCGGAGCGAGTCGCGTCACCAACTCGGTGCGCTTCACCCAAGCCGGGTCGGCGGCTGCGCTGTCGACGACGCTGTCGAGCGTCACCACGGCGAAATCCGCCATGCCAGCCCTGGCGACTTTGGCCAGCCCGGTCGGCGACGTCGATCCGACGATCGCCCGCCCGGTCTCGCCGCTGTCGCTCAGCACCGCGGCGAAGTCCTTCGCCATCCGGCTTGCGCAGATGTCGCCCGGGTCGGCGAGGATCGAGAACGACCGGGCGGCCGTAGGCGGCGCGGCCGGCTTCGCCTCGACGGCGGCTCTTGCCGGCGCGGGCCGGACGTATCTCCGGGCCGCCCTGGCGCCGCGGCTACGCCAGGCGCCGTGCCACAGCACACGCTTTCCGTTCTTGAAAACCGGATGGGCGTAGGGCACCATGCCGGCCGGCGCCCCAGCGTGCGCCGCGGGCGCAAAACCTGCCTGCGCGACCAGGAACGCCCCGCCGGCGACCGCGCAAACCGCGAGCAAGCGAAAACCTCGCGGCTCCTTCCGCCAGACGTTCCGCAGCTCGCGTCGATCGGATTCCGGGCGGGCGCCCCAGCTCTTCTCGCACCACATCGCGGGCGAACCTGCAGTCGAAATGCGACCTCATCATGGCGCGCTGCCGGCTCATATTGTGGCGCGAATGTGGCGGCTGCGGCGTGGCGGCGGCGCGCCGGCCGGGAAATATGACCTCACGCTTGCGCTTTCACCCTGACCGGAGCGCGGCCTCGAGCGCGGCGTCGAGTTCGGCTGGGCCGATCGGGACGAGCGTGGGACCGTCGAGATAGGCCAGGGCGGCGCTGACCGGCAGGGCGGGGTAGAGCGGCTGCAAGGCGGCGCGATAGAGGGCAAGCTGAGCGACATGGGCGGTCGCGGGTCTCGCCGGCGCCTTGCCTAGTTTGAAATCGACGATCGACAGGCATCCCTCCGCCGCCACCAGCCGGTCGAGGCGGCCGTTGTAGGGAACGTCGGCGCTTCCGGGCCGCCGCAGCACGCCCGTCAGCGCCACTTCGCCACGCGAACCGGGGCCGAACAATGCGGCGAGATCCGGCGATTCCACGACGCCGACGACCTGGGCCGCGAGGGCGGCGCGCGCCGGCTCGCCGAGGGCGCCGCCCTGGGCGTCGAGATAGGCCTTGGCGGCGGCGGGGCGAAGGTCCGGCGCCAGATCGGGCAGGATCTGCAGCAGGCCGTGCGCGAGCCTCCCCAGTTCGAGCCGCTCGCGCCCGCCCTCATCGCCGGCGCCGATGCGCGAGGGGCTGACCGGGAGGAGAGCGGGTTCGGCCGCCGCCCTGGCGCGAAGCCAGGCGGGCAGGGCGCCGGGCGGGCGCGCCGGCCGCGATTGGCCGCCGTCCTCGGCGCGCAAACCTTCCCCGAACCGCAGAATCGTCTCGCTGGCGTCCCAGGCGGCCGGCGCCTCGGACATCGATGGCGCGAGGCCGGCGTGGACGAGGTCGTACCAGCAATCGGGCTTGCGCTTTTTGGCCGTCTCGTAGCCGGCGACGACGAGGCGCTGGGCCGCGCGGGTCATTGCGACATAGAGCAGGCGTCGGTGTTCGCCCGCTTCCTTCTCCCGACCGTCGGCCCGCGCGACGACAAGGGCCTCCGGGTCCTCGGCCGCCTTGCCGCTCCAGGCGAAAAGCGGCGCTTCGCCCGACCGCGCCGGCGCGAGCGGCGGCAGTTTGGGATCTTGCCGCCCGTCCGAGGCAGTGCAGGTGTCGGGCAGGAACACGATCGGCGCCTCCAGCCCCTTGCTCGCGTGAACGGTGAGGACCCGCACGCCTTCCGACCCGCCCTCCATGTCGCGCTTGATGGCGGCGTCGGTCGCCTCAACCTCGGCGAGAAACATGTGCATGGAGGGCGGATCGCGCTGCTCATGGGCAAGCGCCAGCGCCAGGAACTCGTCGATCGGATCGGCGGCGTCGGGCCCGAGCCGCCCGAGCAGCGCCCGGCGGCCCCCGTCCTCTCCGAGAATACGGGCGTAGAACCCGTAAGGCGTGAGCGTCTTGACGCGCGCGCGCCAGATCGCGAGTTTTTGCGCCGCTTCGGCCGCGCGACCGTCCCGAGCGCTCTCGAGCGCGGCGATGAGCGAGCCGCTCCGTCGGGCCGCGAGCCCGAAAAGATCGTCGTCGTCGAGGCCGATCAGCGGCGATTTGAGCGCGCAGGCGAGGGTAAGGTCGTCGTCCGGAGACAGCGCGGCGCGGCCGGCGGCGATCAGGTCCATCACCGCGATATGCTCGCGCAGCTTCAGCCGGTCGGCGCCCGCCGTCTTCACGCGACTGGCTTTGAGCGCCCGGATCATCGCCTCGAAGAAGGCGTTGCGGCGGCGCACCAGGATCATCACGTCGCTCTCGCGGATGCGGCGCGGCGCGCCGCTGTCGAGATCGACGACGCGCTCGCCCGAATCTGGCGCGAGCCAATCGCTGATCACCCTGGCGATGCGGCGCGCCAGCGTCACCGCCGCGTCGGCGCGCGATGGCTCGTCGAGCGGCATCCGCCAGTCGTCGGGCTCGGGCGCGGGGCTCGGAACGATCGGCGGCCACAACTCGACGACGCCCGGCATTTTGCTGCGAATCGCCTGGTGAGGGGGGGGCGGCTCGCCGGCTTCAGCGACTCCGCGCCAGGTCGACTGAGGTTCGAAGGTCCGGTCGACGGCGGCCAGCACCGTCGGCGAGGAGCGGAAAGAGAAGGTCAGCGGGACTTCATTGAAGGTTCGTTCCGCCTCGCGATGGCGCTTCTCGAAAGCGCGCCGCATCTCGGCGAATTTCTCCGGCGCCGCGCCCTGGAAGGAAAAGATCGACTGCTTCTCGTCGCCGACCGCGAAAACCGTGCGATTGACGGTGCGCGCGCCGGCGCCGGCGAAGAACTCGGCGCTCAGCGCGGCGAGAATGCGCCACTGCGCCGCCGAGGTGTCCTGAGCCTCGTCGAGGAGCAGGTGGTCGAGCCCGTAGTCGAGCTTGTGCAGCACCCAGGCCGCGCTGGAGCGCGTCACCAGCGCCAGGGCCCGTGCGATCTGGTCGGCGAAATCGAGGACGCCTCGCTCGGCCTTCAGCCGGGCGAAGGTCGTCAGGATCGTCTTGGCGGCGGCGAACAGCGCCTCGCTGCGTTCGAGCGTCCGGGCCGCCCGCCTCAATTGGCGCAGCGCATTGAGCCGATCCTGTTCCGCGACCAGATCGGCGGCGAGCGACGGCGCGCGCTTGGCGAGCGGCTTTGTGATGAGGTTGCGCTCTGCGCCGCCGCGCGGAGCGCCGCCGCCGCCGTCTGTGAAAAAAGCCCGCAAAAGCGCGGCGGCCCGCGCCTCCGTGGCCTCGGCTTGGTCTGTCTCGCGCAGTCCCATCGCCAGAGATTGGTCGTTCTTCGAACCGCTTTCGAGCGTCAGGGCCCAGTCTCGCCGCCGCGCGCGCTTCGCTTCGCCGCCGACCATCTCGGCCTCGACGCTTGCGGCGGTGACGCCGGGTGGGAGTGCGAGGCGGGTCCGCAACGCCGCCGCATAAGCGCTGGCGTCGGCGAAGGCGTCGAAGGTCTCGGCATGATCGAGCGCCTCCCGCAGCAGAGCGTCGAAGCCAAAGGCGCCGGCCTCGCGCGCCACCAGCTCCAGCGCCGCCGCGCTCGCCGGCGATGCCGTCATGTCGGCGAGCGCCCGATCGCGCGCCTCATCCAACAGAGCCGCCGCCTCGCGCTCGTCGATGACCTTGAAATGAGCGGCGACGTTGCCCTCGAAGGGAAAGAGCCGCAGCAGCCTCTCGCAGAACGCGTGCAGGGTCTGGATCTTCAGGCCGCCCGGCGTCTCGATCGTGCGCGCAAACAAACGGCGCGCGAATTCGAGTTCGCGCGGCCCCGGGACCGGGGCGCCGGTGTCGGCGATCGCCCTGGCAAGCTTTTCGTCGCTGAGGCTCGTCCATTCGGCGAGCTGATGGAAAATGCGGGCCGCCATGTTGGCGGCGGCGGCCTTGGTGAAAGTCAGCCCCAGGATTTGCGCCGGCGGCGTCCCCGCGAGCAGAAGGCGCAGCACGCGCTGCGACAGCACATGGGTCTTGCCGCTGCCCGCATTGGCGGAAACCCAGGCCGAGGCGGCGGGGTCCGAGGCCCGCGCCTGCATGGCGCGCAGCGCCAGGGGAATTGCGAGAGGCCAATTCACGCCTCGCCTCCGCCGTCCGCCTCGCCGCCGTTCAGCGACCATTCCTTAACGCGCGCCAGATGATCGTACTCGCCGAAGCGCCCGGCGAATTTTGGGAACGGCCGCGACAGATAGGGGGTCTCAGGCTTGGCGAACTGGTCGAGCAGCGTCTTCAGCCCGGCAAAATGCGTCTCGGCGAGCGCCGCAATTTCGGCGTTCTTGCCTCCCGCCTCGCTGACCTTGCCGCCGTCCGCGCCGCCGAGCTTGAGATAGAGCGCCCGCTTCGGCTTCAGGGCGCCGAGCCCCGCGAACCCGCCGCGCTCGAGAATCGCCGCCTCCAGCGTCAGTTGCGGCGCGAAGCCGACCTTCACTTCATTCGGCCCCGGCGGCGTACCGCTTTTGTAGTCGATCAGCGCCGCGCCGCCCGACCGCAGGACGTCGATCCGGTCGGCCCGCGCCCTCAATCTGAACGGCGCGCCGTCGGCGAGCGGAAAACCAATCTCGCCCTGGCGCTCGACAAAGATGCGGTCGATCTCGCCGCGAGTTCTTGCGCTCGAAGTCGAGAACGAAGTCGACGCTCTTTTCAATATTCGGCCAAGCCAGACCCCTGAACGCCGGGTCGCGGAGCAGAGCGGCGAAGCGCGCGCGCGCCAGCCCGCGCAGAACCTCGCGCGCGTCGGACGGCAGGGGCCCGGAGGGGTAGCGCTCGCAAAAGTCCTGCAACGCCGCGTGCCACGCTTCGCCCGCCTCGCGGGGCCCAAGCTCGCGCATGATCGGGTCCAGCGCCCTGAGTTTGAGGACATACTCGGCGTAAATGGCGTAAGGGTCGCGCCGCAGCGTCTCGATCCGGGTGACGCTGAGCGAACGGGGCCGAAGCTCGACGGGCGGACGCGGCTCCGGCCTGAGGACGAGAGCGCTGGCGTCGGGCTGATCGAGCGCGCGCGCCAGAGCAATATAAGCCTCGCCGCGCTCCTCGGCGGCGCGAATTGCCTCGCCGCCGCCGCCCGCCGCAGCGACAATGCGCTGGAGAAAGCGCGAGGCGACGGTCGGCTCCGTTCCGCGCTTTCTGGAGCGGCTGACAAACGCTTCGCCGGCGCCGAGCGCGGCGACGAAATCATGCGCGGTCTGGCCTATGCGCCGCTCCGGCGCCGAAAGGCCGAGTGCTGCGCGCATCGGCCGGTTGAGAAAGGCGTCGGTCTCGACCGCGGGCGGCCAGACCTTTTCATCGAGGCCCGCGACCAGCACGCGGTCGAAGGAAAGCAGGCGCGCCTCCAGCAGGCCCAAAATCTTGAGGCGCGGATGGCCGCCTCTGGCCGGCGGCGCGCGAAGGGCGGCGAGCGCGTCGTTGAAAAGCGCGGCGTATTCGCCCAAGGCGCAGGGAAAGCCGTCGCCCGCGGCCTCGCTCCATTCCTCGATCAATTCGCTCAGCGCGTCGAGCCCATGCGGCGCCGGGGCGTCGGCTTCGGGCGCGGCGAGCGCGGCGTCGATCGCCGCGCGATGGGCTTCGAGGCGACCGCGCAACGAATCCGCGGCATGAACTGCGCGCAACCGCGCGAGCGCGGTCATCACGTCGCGGGCGAGCCGTTCGCCGGCCGCACGCTCCTTCTCCCCGATGGCCCGGATCGCCGGATGCGCGTGGCCGTCGTTCGCCGCCGCGCGCGCCGTCGCGAAGGCCTGGTCGAGATCGTCGAGCGCGCCGAGCGGCGCCGCGCGGAAAACGCCGAGCTCCAGGGCGCGGGCGGCGCTGTGCAATTCCGCGCGCGCGCGGCCGAAACGCGCCGCCGGAGCGGCGAGAAGCGCCAGAACGTTGAGCGGCGAGAATTCGATCGCCGCCTGCAGAACCAGACGCGCCAGCGTCCCGGCCTCGCTCTGGCCGAGGGTGCGTCCGGCTGAATCCTCGACCTCGACCCCCCAGCGCGCGAGCTCCGCCGAAACTCGGCGCGCGATCGACGGCTCGGGCGTCACCAGCGCGGCGGTCTTCCCCGGCGTCTCGAGCGCTTCGCGCATGGCGATCGCGAGCGCCAGCGCTTCCTCATTCTCGTTATCGGCGACTATGATCGAAACGCCTTCGAGCGCCGCGGCGACTTCGGGTGGCGACAACGCGTTGGTCCGGTCGCGCCAGCGGTCGGTCGAGCCGGCGGGACGAAGCGCTTCGCTCAGGAAAGCGGCGCGCGCCAGAAGAGGCGGCGGCGGCGAGCCGAGCGCCACAACCTGCTCCCGCGTGACGCCGATCGTGCCGATCAGCCGATGCAGCAGGGCTTGCGGATGGCCGGAAAGGCCCTGCGCGGCCTCGTCGCCGGCGCCGATCATCGCAAAGGCCTGATCGTCGAGGTTCAGATCGAGGCCCGGGAGCACCACCGCGCCTTGGGGGCCGCGGGCGATCGCCGCGATCAGCCTGGCGGTGGCGCGGTTGGCGCCGGTCGAGCCGGCGACGATGGTCGGCCCGCGCGGCGCCCGGGCCGCCAGCGCCTCGATCTCGGCCTCGATCAGAAGCGAAACCCGCCTGGCGCGGTCGATGAGCCCGTTCTCGTCGAGCCATCGCGGCCAGTGCGTGACGGCGATTTTGAGAAAGTCGAGCGTGATCCGCCAGTAGGAATCGTAGGTCTCGGGCGCGAGCGCATCGAGCCGGTCCCAGGACGCGCCCTCGATGATCACGTCGTCGATCAGCGAGGCGAGATCGGCGGCGAGCGCATAGGCCTGCGCCGGGGTGGTGGCGACGAGCGCCGGTTCATGATCGTCGAACAGGAGATCGCCTTTGTCGTCGGCCCCGCGAATCGCCCCGCGCAACGCCTCGCCCCAGGCCCGCGCCAGAAGCGCCAGCGTATGACGGCGGGTCAGTTCGCCGACCGCGCGCGGCGCCTCGGCGCGCGCAACGTCGTCCGGCGAATGCTCGACGAACGTCGCCGCGCCATCGGGTTCAAGAGCGCCCAGCGGCGCGATGCGCGGCAATAGAAGGCTCTCGCCGCCGCTCGCCGCCAGCAGCGCCTCGGCGAGCGCGGCGGCGGCCCGTTGCGTCGGCACGTAGATCGTCGCGCTCGCCAGCGCCAGCGGTCCTCCCGCGCCGGGAAAGCCCTCGATCAGAACGCCGTCGAGGAGCGCGCGGGCGAGCGTCGGCAGAAACGGCGCGCCGGTTGGAATCGTGAACACGCGAGGCTCGCGGGAAAGCATGCGCCGTTCTCACGTAGGGGCCGCGGGAAGGCAAGCGACGCCGCTCAGAGATCGTGGGATAAAAGCCTCATTTTTTGAGCGCCGCCGCGAGCCGCCGCCAGTGCGCCTGATCGCCGGGGATCCCGAACCGCAGCCGGTCGGGCGCGCCGGCGAAGGGGCGGGTGAGGATCCCCGCCGCGAGCAGGCGCTGGAAAATCTCGCCCGCGTCCTCGCGCGCGGCCAGGCGGAAGAGGCGCGTGCCGCCGACGACGCGCCAGCGGTTGTTCTGGAGAAGTCCGTCGAGCCGCGCCGCCTCTTCGCCGAGACGAACGCGCATGGCGTCCAACCAATCCAAATCGGCGAGCGCCCGCGTGCCGATCACAATCGCGGCGCCGCTGACCGGCCAGGGCCCGAGGGTCGCGCGCAAAGGCTCCGCAATGTCCGGCGAAGCGAGCGCGAAGCCGAGGCGAAGGCCGGGCAGGCCGTAGCTCTTGCCGAAAGAGCGCAGCACGATCGCGCCGGCCGCGGGCAAGACCGGGGCGAGACTTTCCTCGACGCCGTCGAAATCGGCGAAGGCTTCATCGACGATCAGGGTCCCGCCGCGCCGTTCGAGGCTCCGGTGCAGTTCGAGGAGGTCCGCGCGACTGACGACGCGCCCGTCGGGATTGTTGGGATTGACGACGACCGCGACGTCGAGTTCTTCCATGTCCTCGAGATGCTTCGCCTCGACGACGCGGGCCCCCGCGGCTGTGAAGGCCTCCGCGTGACCGCCGTAGGTCGGTCCCAGCACGCCGACGGCGCCGCGCGGGACGATGCGCGGCAGCGCCTGGATCAGCGCCTGCGAGCCCGGGCCCGCCACGACGATTTCCGCCGTCACACCGTAATTGTAAGCGGCGGCGCCCTCCAGTTCGACGAGCGCGGCGCTGTCGGGCAATCGCGACCAGGCCTCGGGCGCGAGTTCCGGCACGGGATAGGGGTGCGGATTGATCCCGGTCGAAAGATCGATCCAGGGCAGGGGCGCGCGGGGCGCGAGCCGGCGCGCGACGTCGAGCGCGCCGCCATGATAGGTGAAGGGACGCGTATCCCCCGCCGAGTCTCGTCCAGCCGTCATGTCGCTTTCGTACTCGCTGCCGCTCGCGCTCGCGGCCACTGGCGTCGAGGCGCTGGTCGGCTATCCGCCGTCTCTCTATCGCGCGCTTGGCCATCCCGTCACCTGGATCGGGGCGTGGCTGGAATGGCTGGAGGCGAGGCTCAATCGGCCGGAGCTGAGTTTCGGCGTGCGGCGGGCGCTGGGCGCAGCCGCGCTCGTCATGCTGCTGGCGCCGGTCGCGCTCATCGCGGGCGCGGCGACTCATACGCTCGCCCCCATCGGCGCAACCGGCTTCGCGATCCTGGCGTTGCTCGCCGCGAGCCTGCCGGCCCAGCGCAGTCTCGACAGCCATGTGCGCGCAGTGGCGGAAGGGCTCGACGAAAGTCTCGACCAGGGGCGGCGCGCGGTCGCGATGATCGTCGGGCGCAATCCGCGTGCGCTTGACGAGTCCGGCGTCGCCCGCGCCGCGATCGAGAGCCTGGCCGAGAATTTCTCCGACGGCGTGGTCGCCCCGATCTTTTGGATCGCGTTCGGCGGATTGACGGGCGGCGCGCTCTACAAGTCGGTCAACACCGCCGACAGCATGATCGGCCACCAGGATGACCGCTACGCCGCCTTCGGCTGGGCGGCGGCGCGGCTCGACGATCTCGTCAACTTGCCCGCCTCGCGGCTCGCCGCCCTTTGGATCGCGATCGCCGCCGCGCTGACGCCGGGCGCCTCGGCGCGCGAGGCCGTCCGCGCCGTTCGGCGCGACGCGCGCAACCATCGCTCGCCCAACGCCGGCTGGCCGGAAGCCGCGATGGCCGGCGCGCTGGGCCTGAAACTCGCCGGGCCGCGCGTCTACGGCGACACGCTGGTCGAGGACGCCTTCATGGGGGACGGGCGAGGCGAGGCGGACGCCGCCGACATCCGGCGGGCGTTACGGCTCTACCGGCTCGCCTGCATCGTTCAAGCCATGGCGCTGCTGGGCGGGTCGCTCATCGCGCGACTTTGAGCATCGCGTCGCAATCGAGATGCGCTTCGAGATGCGCGGCGAGTTGGTCGAGCGTGCGCTCGACCGTCGTCTCGTAGTCCAGCGTCGACCGTGCGCCGAGCGACGCAAGCCAAGCCGCGCGCTGACGGTCGTCGGCGAACAGCCCATGCACATAGGCGCCGGCGATGCGACCGCTGGCGGAAGTCGCGCCGTCGCGCCGCCCATCGGCGAAGCTGAGCAGCGGCCGGGCGCGGTCGGGGCCGCTCGTCTGGCCGACATGCATCTCGTAGCCCTGAAACGGCGCCCCGTTGATGAGCGACTGGCCTTCGACCCGTCGCAAGGTTTTCTCGCCCGTCAGCACCGTCTCGACGTCGAGCAGCCCCAGACCCTCGACCACGCCCGGCGGCCCCTCCATTCCATCAGGGTCGGCGACGCGCTTGCCCAGCATCTGGTAGCCGCCGCAGACGCCAAGCACCCGGCCGCCGCGCCGCGCATGGGCGAGGAGGTCGATGTCCCAGCCCTGCTCGCGAAAGAAGCCAAGATCTGCGATCGTCGCCTTGCTGCCGGGCAGGATCACGAGATCGGCGACCGGCAAGGGCTCGCCGGCGCCGACGAAGACGAGCCGCACCGCGGGCTCAAGGCGCAAGGGATCGAACTCGTCGAAATTGGCGATGCGCGCGAGGATCGGCACGGCGATTGTCGCCGCGCCCTCCGCCCGCGACTTCTTATCGCCGAGGCCAAACGAGTCTTCGGCCGGCAGGCGCGCGGCTTCGGCGAAAAACGGCAGGAGGCCGAAGGCGCGCCAGCCGGTGCGCTCGGCGAGCATCGCCATGCCGTCCGCGAACAGGCTGGCGTCGCCGCGGAACTTGTTGACGATGAAGCCGACGATCATCGCTAAGTCCTTGGGCGCGAGCGCGGCCTTGGTCCCGAGAATCTGCGGGAAGACGCCGCCGCGATCGATATCGCCGATCAGCGTCACCGGACAGGCCGCGGCGCGGGCGAAACCCATGTTGGCGATGTCGTCCCGGCGCAGATTGATTTCGGCCGAACTGCCCGCGCCTTCGATCAGGACGAGGTCGGCGTCGGCTTTCAGGCGCGCGAAGCTGCCGAGCACGGCGCCGAGCAGTTTGGGCTTGAGCGCCTGGTAGTCGCGCGCATTGGCGTTGCCGATCACGCGACCGCGCACGACGATCTGCGAGCCGATTTCGCTCTGCGGCTTCAACAGCACCGGGTTCATGTGAAGGCTCGGGGGAACGCCGCAGGCGCGGGCCTGCAGCGCCTGGGCGCGGCCGATCTCGCCGCCGTCATCCGTCACCGCGGCGTTGTTCGACATGTTCTGCGGCTTGAACGGAAACACGCGAAGACCACGCCGGGCGAAGGCGCGGCAGAGGCCGGCGACGATCAGCGATTTGCCGACGTCCGATCCCGTCCCCTGGAACATCAGCGCGCGGGCGGTCAAAACTCGACGCCCGCCTGCGCTCGCACGCCCGCCGCAAAGTGATGCTTAATGAGCGCGAATTCGGTGACGCAGTCGGCCGCGGCGATCAATTCCGGCTTGGCGTTGCGTCCGGTCACGACCACGTTGAGGTCAGGGCGGCGCGCGCTTAAGGCCGCGACCACGGCGTCGAGCTTCAGATAATCGTAGCGCAACGCGATGTTGAGTTCGTCGAGGACGAGGAGGCGGATCGACGCGTCCGCCATCATGCGCTTCGCCTCGGCCCAGGCGGCTTCAGCCGCCGCGACGTCGCGGACGCGGTCCTGCGTCTCCCAGGTGAAGCCTTCGCCCATCGTGCGCCATTCGACCTGAGCGCCGAAGCGCTCGATCGCGGTCCGCTCGCCGGTCGTCCAGGCGCCCTTGACGAACTGCACCACCCCGACCCGAAACCCGCGCCCGAGCGCGCGCAAGGCGAGCCCGAAGGCCGCGGTCGATTTGCCCTTTCCGGGGCCGGTGTGGACGATCAGCAGCCCCTTCTCGGCGATCGGCTTGCCGGCGACCTCCGCGTCCTGCGCCGCCTTGCGCTTGACCATCTTGGCTTTGTGCCGGTCGGCGGCTTCGTCCATGTCCGTCCTCGCGAAGAGGCCGATGGCTAGCAGGTTTCGGCGCGCGCAGCCAACGCGTCGCCTCAAGCGTTTGACAACCTCTCGCGAAGCTGGAACATAAACCTCGCACGGTCCCTCGCATGTCCTTAGAGGGTGAAAAGGGAACGCGGTAGGCTCCTCGCCGATCCGCGGCCGCCCCCGCGACTGTGAGCGGCGTGCCGACGCTTTTTCGCCACTGGACTTTAAAGGGTCCGGGAAGGCGGCGTCGGCGACACGCCGCGAGCCAGGAGACCTGCCGTGCGCCGAATTGATCCCCAGGGCCGCCGGAGGGGCGGCCGAGGAGCGCCGATGACGCCACGTTCAAAAACGCCGCATTCATTTCACGTTCGAGCCGTCGCCCCGCGCCCCGATTGACAGGCGCGATTATGACATCGATCAGCCAATCCCCGGCTGTCGCGACGCTTCTCGTCTGCGTCACCTGCAAATCGGATCAGGGACAGGTCGGCGCATCGCTGTTCGGCGCGCTGGAGGCCCGGCTCGCCGACGACCCGGACATCGTTCTGCGCCCGGTCGAATGTCTCGCCGTCTGCAAGCGGCCGTGCACGGTGGCGCTGGCCGCGCGCGGCAAATGGTCCTACGTGGTCGGCGATCTCGACCGCGCCGAGCATCTCGAGGACATCGTGACCGCGGCGCGCCGCTACGCCGCGGCCGCCGACGGACTGGTTCCCTGGCGCGAACGCCCGCTCCCCTTTCGCAGGGGCATCGTTTCGCGCACGCCGCCGCTCGCGCTCGCTCATTCTCCACTCGGCAAATAGGTTCGCTTCATGCTCGCCAAAACTCCCGTCACCATCGTCACCGGCTTTCTCGGCGCCGGCAAGACGACGCTGATCCGCCATATTCTCGCCAATGCGGGCGGCCGGCGGCTGGCGCTCATCATCAACGAATTCGGCGACCTCGGCGTCGACGGCGATCTGCTGCAAGGCTGCGCCGATGCGGCCTGCCCGCGCGAGGCGATCATCGAGCTCTCCAACGGCTGCATCTGCTGCACGGTCGCTGATGATTTCGCGCCCGCGGTGACGGCGCTGCTGGCGCGCGAGCCGAGGCCCGATCATATCGTCGTCGAGACCTCGGGCCTCGCGCTGCCGAAGCCGCTCGTCAAGGCCTTCGACTGGCCGGAACTGCGGACCAGGCTCACGGTCGACGGCGTCATCGCGGTGGTCGACGCCGCCGCCGTCGCCGAGGGCCGCTTCGCCGACGATCCGGCGCGGGTCGCCGAGCAGCGCGCCGCCGATCCGTCGCTCGATCACGACAACCCGCTCGAGGAGGTCTACGAGGACCAGCTTCTGTGCGCGGATCTGGTCGTGCTCAACAAGGCCGATCTCGTCGAACCGCGCCGGATGGAGGCCCTACGCGCCGAGATCGCCAGCACGCTGCCGCGCGAGGTCAAGATCGCCGCGACCCGCGAGGGCGCGATCGACCCGAACATCCTGCTCGGCGTCCGGGCGGCCGCGGAGGACGATCTCGCCGCCCGGCCTTCGCATCACGACGCGCAAGGCGAGCACGATCACGACGATTTCGAGACCTTCGTCGTCGCCATTCCCGCCACCAGCGACCCCGACGCGCTGCTCGACCGCCTGAGCGAAGCTACGCGCGCGCATGACATTCTGCGGGTGAAGGGTTTCGTCGAGGTCGCCGGCAAACCGATGCGGCTGCTGGTGCAGGGGGTCGGACGGCGCTTCCGGCGCGACTTCGAACGTCCATGGGCGCCCGGCGAATCCCGCGACGGCCGTCTGGTCGTGATCGCCCAGAAAGGCGTCGACCGCGCTGGCGTCGCCGCGGCGCTCGGCGCCTGACGAGCCCGCCTCAATGCACATCCCCCGCATCGAGGTCCGGTCGCTCGACGAAACGGTCGAGGCGGTCGATCTCGGGCAGAGCGCGGCGGATATCGTGTTCCTGTCGTTTTCCGACAGCGACCTCAACGCGCTCGCGCGCGCCTATGATTTGGCCCCATCGCCCAAGCCGACGCTGAGGCTCGCCAGCCTCGCGGCGTTGCGCCATCCGTTCTCGATCGATCTTTATCTCGAGAGGGTGTGCGCGCACGCCCGCCTGGTCGTCGCCCGCGTGCTCGGCGGCGCCGACTATTGGCGCTATGGGGTCGACGAACTGGCGGCGCTGGGGCGCCGGCGCGGACGCAAACTGGCGTTGCTGCCGGGAGACCGACGCGCCGACCCGCGCCTCGCGGAAGCCTCGACCCTCGCGCCAGACGCGGTCGAGCGGTTGTGGCGCTATTTCGACGAGGGCGGCCCTGAGAACATGGCGGCCTGCTTCGCCTTTCTCGCCCATGAGCTCGGCGCCGTGGAGGAGGTCGCGCCGCCCGCGCCAGTCAGCGCTTTCGGCCGGTTCGACGGCGCCTGCCTCGAATCGACGCCGGGCGCGCCGCGCGCGCTGATCGTCTTCTATCGCTCGATCTATCTCGCCGACGATCTTCAGCCGATCGAGGCTCTCGCCCGGTCGCTCGGCGCCAGGGGTTTCTCGACCACGGGCGTCTACGTGACGAGCCTCAAGGATGAAGCCGCGCTCGCGCCTCTGCGCGCGCTTATTCAGCGACAATCGTTCGATGTCGTCCTCAACGCGACCGCTTTTTCCGCCCAACTCGACGACGGCGAGGCGACGGCGCTCGACGCCGTCGACGCTCCGGTGCTGCAGGTCGTGCTGGCGGGAATCGGGCTCGACGCATGGCGCGCCTCGCCGCGCGGGCTCGGCCCGGCGGACCTGGCGATGCATGTCGCGCTGCCGGAGATCGACGGCCGTATCCTCACCCGGGCCATTTCCTTCAAGGCTCCGCGCGCGCGAGACCCGCTGACCCAGTTCGCGGCCATCGCTCATCAGCCGCTCGCCGACCGTGTCGCCTTCGTCGCCGAACTTGCGTCTTCCTGGACGACTCTCAGGCGCAAGGCGCCCTGCGAACGGCGCCTCGCCTGCGTGCTGCCCGACTATCCCGCGCGCGGCGGACGCACCGGCTACGCGGTCGGGCTCGACACGCCGGCAAGCGCGGTCGCGATCGCCGAAACGCTGCGCGCGGCCGGATACGAGGTCGCCTCCAGCCTCGATGCGCCCGCATTGATCGCTCTCCTCGCCGAAGGGCCGCTGGAGCCGACGCTGACGCTTTCCGAATACGAAGCCGAACTCGCTTCGACCCCACCGGACTTTCAGCGATCGCTGCGATCGGCCTGGGGCGTAGCCGCCGCCGACCCGTGCGCGATTGAGGGCGCGTTCCGGTTCCGCTTTGCGCGGCTCGGCAAACTGATCGTTGCGGTCCAGCCCGACCGCGGCGATCCGGCTGAGCGCAAGGGCGACTATCACGACATGGCGCTGGCGCCTCGCCACGCCTATGTCGCGTTCCATTTCTGGCTCACGCGCAAGGAGCGCGTCGATGCGATGATTCAGCTCGGCGCGCACGGCACGCTGGAGTGGCTGCCGGGCAAGGCGGCGGCGCTGTCCGAAACCTGTGCGCCGGAAGTCGTGCTTGGCCCGACGCCCGTCATCTACCCGTTCATCGTCAATAATCCCGGCGAGGCGGCGCAGGCCAAGCGGCGGATCGGCGCGGTGACGATCGGCCACTTGACGCCGCCGCTGATCGTGGCCGGTTCGCATGGCGCGATCCTGGAGCTCGAAGGCCTGTTCGACGAATTCGCGCAGGCTCAGGCGCTCGATCCCCGCCGCGCGCGCGCCATCGCCAAGCTGATCCTCGAGCGCGGGGCGGCCACCGGATTGCTGCAGGAATGCGCCGCCGACGGCAAGGGACCGGACGAGGCGCTGATCGCGCTCGATTCCTGGCTCTGCGAGCTCAAGGACATGCGGATCGGCGACGGACTGCATGTGTTCGGCCGCTCGCCGGAGAGCGCCGCGGGCTACGCCGAAGGGCTCGACCTCGGAGCCGACGCGGCCGAAATTCTGGCCGAACGCATCGCCGCCTGCGGCGCGGATGAGTCGCTCGGGCTGCTGCGCGCGCTCGGCGGCCGCTTCGTGACGCCGGGCCCCGCCGGCGCGCCCGCGCGCGGCCGGCTCGACGTGCTGCCGACCGGACGCAATCTCTACGCCATTGATCCGCGCTCGGCCCCGACCCGCAACGCCTGGGAGATCGGACGGCGCGCGGCCGAAGAAGTGATGGCGCGCTACGCGCAGGATCGGGGCGAATGGCCGCGACGGATCGTGCTCGATGTCTGGGGCTCGGCGACGATGCGCACCGGCGGCGACGATCTCGCCCAGGCCCTGGCGCTGATCGGGTGCCGGCCGACCTGGGACGCCGCGTCGAACCGGGTCAGCGGCTTCGAGGTGCTGCCGCTGGCGATGTTGGGCCGGCCGCGCGTCGATGTGACGCTGCGGATTTCCGGCCTGTTCCGGGACGTCTTTCCAAGTCAGATCGCGCTCTTCGCCGCCGCCGTTCGCGCTGTCGCGGCGCTCGAGGAAAGCGCCGACGACAATCCGCTCGCGGGGCTTGAAGACGAGAGCCTGGCGCGGGTGTTCGGCGCGGCGCCCGGCGCCTACGGCGTCGGACTCGGACGACGCATCGCCCAGGGCGGCTGGAGCGAGCGGGCGGAGCTGGCGGAGGCCTATTTCGCCGCGACCAGCCACGCCTACGACGCCGAGGGACGGGAGCGGGAGGCGGCGGCGGAGTTTCGCGCCCGCGTCGCCGGCGCGGAGGCGTTTGTCCACACCCAGGACCTGCCCGGGCAGGACGCGCTCGACGCCGACGCGGTCGCCGAGCATGAGGGTGGCTTCGCCGCCGCCGCCGCCGAGGTCGGCTCCAAAGCCGCGCTCTACCATCTCGATACGACCGCGCCCGGGGCCGTAACGGTGCGTCCGCTCGAACAGGAAATCGCGCGCGCGCTGCGCGGACGCGCCGCCAATCCGCGCTGGCTCGCCGGCCAGATGCGCCATGGCCACCGCGGCGCGGCGGAGATCGCCCAGTCGCTCGACAACCTCTATTGTTTCGCCGCGCTGACCGACGCGGTCAAAAGCGCGCAATTCGATCTGATGTTCGACGCGACGCTCGGCGACGACGCCGTGCGCGCGTTTCTCAATGAAGCGAATCGCCCGGCCGCGCGCCACATGGCGAGCGTGTTCGAGGAGGCGGCGCGACGTGGCTTCTGGCGCTCGCGCCGTAATTCCAGCGCGGGAATTCTTGCGTCGCTGCTGCAGGAGGCCGCATGAGCGCGATCGCGCCGCGGGCAAAGGGCTGGTGTCCCGGGGCCGTGCGGCCGATGGAGACCGGCGACGGGTTGCTGGTTCGCGTGCGCGCGAGCGCGGGACGATTGTCGCTCGATCAGGCCGCGGCCATCGCCGAGGCCGCGATTGCCTGCGGCAACGGCGCGCTGAGCCTCTCCGGGCGCGGCAATCTTCAATTGCGCGGCGTAAGCGAGCGGACCCTGCCCGGATTGCACGCCCGCCTCGGCGCCGTCGGCCTCATCGACTCGGACCCCGAGATCGAGCGGCTGCGCAACATTGTCGTCAGCCCGCTCGCCGACATTGACGGCGAAGCCGCGTTCGACCTCGCGCCGGGCGTGGCCTCGCTCGAGATGCGGCTGGCGGAAGACGCGCGCTTGCGGCGGCTGCCGGCGAAATTCAGTTTTGTCCTCGACGCCCTCGGCCGCCTGCCTGTTGGCGACATCGACGCGGACATTCGATTTGAGGCTGACGCGAGCGCCGGCAGTGCGAATTTCGCCGTCTTTCTCGCCGGCGAGGACGAACTCGCCGCGGCATGCGGCGTCGCCGAGGCGGGCGAGGCCGCGGCGCGGCTCGCCTCGGGCTTTCTCGCCTCGGCCGGCGCCGGCGCGGCGCGGCGGATGCGCGCGCTGGTTGAGCGCATCGGGGCCAAGGCTGTGTTCGCCGAGGCAGGATTCGAGACCCGGCCGGCCAGGCGATCGCAACGCCGCGCGTCGCTCGGCGACCTTCTTGGGACCCAGATGTTCGGCGGCGCGATCGTCGTCGGCGCTGCGGCGGCGTTCGGCGCCATCGAGGCGAAAAGCCTGAAGGCGCTGATCGAGCGCGCGGGGGCTTTGGGCGCGAACGGCCTGCGGCTCACGCCGTGGCGGGCGTTCTTGATCGTCGGCCTCGAACCGCGCCGCGCCCCCTCGTTGGTCGCAGCCAGCGCCAAGCTCGGGTTCATCCTCGACCCGGACGATCCGCGGCTTCGCGTCGTCGCCTGTCCGGGCGCGCCGGCCTGCCTGCACGCCCATCGCCGCTTGCGCGAGGACGCGACCCGCTGGGCGGCGCTGCTGCCCAAGGGCGAGGGGCTCGCGCTGCATCTGAGCGGCTGCGCCAAGGGCTGCGCGCGACCGGCGCCGACGCCGGCGACCCTGACCGCGACCGGCGCCGGCTACGACCTCGTCCTTCAGGGAAGGGCGGGGGATCCGCCCGCGCGGCGCGGCCTTTCGAGCGAGACGGTCGGGGAATTTCTTTTGAACGAAGGCGCGAGGTTTCTCGCCGTCCCAGGGCGGTCGGCCTAATGCGCAGCTACACCTATGAAAAGGACGGCGCGGCGATCTACCGCCGGTCCTTCGCCATCATCCGCCGGGAGGCGGAGCTCGACCGGTTCTCGGCGATCGAGGAGCGGGTCGCGGTCAGAATCATTCATGCCTGCGGCATGACCGAGGCGGCGCGCGATCTCGTCTTCGCGTCCGGCGCGGCGGAGGCGGCGGAGCGGGCGCTTGGCGCCGGCGGGCCGATCTTCTGCGACTCGCGCATGGTCGCCGAGGGCGTCACGCGCGCCCGGCTTCCCGCGAACAACGACGTCGTCTGCGCGCTTTCCGACCCCTCGACCCCGGCGCTCGCCGCAAGGCTCGGCACGACCCGGACGGCCGCGGCGATCGATCTCTGGCTGCCTCGGCTTTCCGGCGCCGTGGTCGCGATCGGCAATGCGCCGACGGCGCTGTTTCGTCTGCTCGAGCTGATTGCGGGCGGCGCGCCGCGTCCCGCCGCGATCATCGGCATGCCGGTCGGGTTCGTCGGCGCGGCCGAATCGAAGGAGGCGCTGATCGAGAGCGGCCTGCCCTCGATCGTCGTTCGCGGACGCAAAGGCGGAAGCGCGATGGCGGCGGCGACGGTCAATGCGCTGGCGAGCGCGGCCGAGTGAGCGCGGCCGGCCGCCTCTACGGCGTCGGGATCGGGCCCGGCGACCCGGAACTGCTGACGGTGAAGGCGACGCGCGTCATCGCCGAGGCGCCGGTCGTCGCCTTCTTCGCCAAAGAGGGACGGCGCGGCAACGCGCGCGGAATCGTCGACTGCTGGCTGAAGCCGGCCCATCTGGAGCTGCCGCTTTTTTATCCGATGACCACCGAGTCGCATTTCGAAGATCCGCCCTATCGCGAGGCGCTGGCGCGCTTCTACCAAGAGAGCGCGGCCGCGATCGCCGGCCATCTCGAATCGGGCCGCGACGTTGCGCTGCTGAGCGAAGGCGACCCGCTGTTCTACGGCTCGTTCATGCATCTCTTCATCCGCCTGCGCGAGCGTTTTCAGGTGACGATCGTGCCGGGCGTTTCCTCGATCTGCGGCGCCTGGGGCGCGGCCGAGGCGCCGATGACCTGGGGCGACGACGCGCTGATCGTGCTGCCGGCGACGCTGCCGCTCGATCAGATGACGCGCCGCCTCGCGCTCGCCGACGCCGCCGTCATCATCAAGATCGGGCGCAATTTCAAGCGCGCGCGCGAGGCGCTCGCGGCGGCGGGCATGGCCGAGCGGGCGATCTATGTCGAACGCGCGACCATGGCGGGCGAGGCCGTCATGCCGCTGTGCGAAAAGCGCGACGACGCCACCCCCTATTTCTCGATGATTCTGGTTCCCGGCCGGGGGCGACGGCCATGAGCGGACGGGTCGCGATCGTCGGGCTCGGCCCTGGCCCCCCTGAGTGGATGACGCCGGAAGCGAGCGCGGCGATCGGGGCCGCGAGCGATGTCGTCGGCTATCGGCCCTATGTCGAGCGGCTGACGCTCAAGGCCGGGCAGCGCCTCCACGCCAGCGACAATCGCGCCGAGCTCGACCGCGCGCGGGTCGCGCTGGAGCTTGCCGCGGCGGGCCGGGACGTCGCGGTGGTGTCGGGCGGAGATCCGGGAATCTTCGCCATGGCGGCGGCGGTGTTCGAGGCGATCGAGGAGAAGCCGGAATGGCTTGCGCTCGAGGTCGCGGTCTCCCCCGGCGTCTCGGCGATGCAGGCGGCGGCCGCCCGGCTCGGCGCGCCGCTCGGCCACGACTTCTGCGTCCTCTCGCTCTCCGATAATCTCAAGCCCTGGGCGATGGTCGAGCGGCGGCTGCGATGCGCCGCCGAAGGCGATTTTGTGATCGCGCTCTATAATCCGGCCTCCAAGGCGCGGCCGGCGCGGATCGTCGAATGCTTCGATCTTCTGCGCGCGGTCAAGGGCGCCGCGACCCCGGTCGCGTTCGCCCGCGCCGTTGGACGCGCGGAGGAAAAGCTGACGTTGACCACGCTGGGCGAAGCGGACCCGAGCGTCGTCGACATGGCGACCCTCATCATCGTCGGCTCCAGCCAGACGCGCTTCATCGCCCGCGCGGGCGCCCGGCCCTGGATGCTGACGCCGCGCTCCTATGGGGTCTCGCGATGAGCCGCGATCCAGGCCATGACCGAATCGAGGTCGTGCAGCGTTTCGGCTTCCGGCGCTTCCGGCCGCTGCACGACCACCACGGGAATTCCCATCACGCGCGCCGCCTCGATCTTGGCGTAGGTTGCAGCGCCGCCGCTGTTTTTGGTGACGACCGTCTCGACGCCCTCGTTGCGCATAAGCTCGAGTTCTTGCATGAGCGTGAACGGACCGCGCGCGAGGATCAGCCTGTGGTCGGGAAGGGCGTCGATATCGGATGGCCGGTCGATCGCCCTGACGACATAACGATGCTGCGGCGCGCGGGCGAATTCGGCAAGCCGCATCCGCCCCTGGGTCAGAAACACGATCCTGCGCTCAAGCCCGAGCGCATCGACGGCCGCCTCCATCGTCGGCGCCTCGATCCAGCGGTCGCCGGCCACGCGCGTCCAAGGCGGGCGGGTGAAGACGACGAGCGGAACATGGGTCGCGTTTGCCGCTGCGGCGGCGTTGGCCGAGATTTGCGCGGCGAACGGATGGGTCGCATCGATCAGCGCGTCGATGCGCTCAGCCGCGAGATAGGCGGCAAGGCCGTCGACGCCGCCGAACCCGCCGACCCGCCGCGGAATGGGCGCGCGCGCGGGATTCGCGGTCGCGCCCGCGAGCGACAGGATCGCCGCGACGTCGGGCTCGGCGGCAAGGCGGCGCGCCAGCGCGCTCGCTTCGCTGGCGCCGCCGAGAATGAGCAGGCGAAGGCGCTTCAGGGGACGGCTCCATGAGCGGGGACCGCTGGCTCGCAGTCGTCGGCGTCGGGGAGGACGGCGTCGACGGCCTCACTCCTGCCGCGCGGCGGCTCCTTGCGCAAGCGGTCCTCATCGTCGGCGGCAAGCGTCACCTTGCGCTCGCCGGGCCGTTGACGGCGCAGACGCTGTGCTGGCCGTCGCCGATCGAGGACGCCCTCGATCAGATCGAAGCCCGCCGCGGCGCTCCGGTCTGCGTGCTCGCGAGCGGCGATCCGTTTTTCTTCGGCGTCGGGACGATGCTGATGCGCCGCTTCGCGGCCGGCGAGATGATCTGCCTCCCCGCGCCCTCCGCCTTTGCGCTGGTTTCGGCGCGGCTCGGCTGGAGCCGGCAGGATTGCGCGACGCTGTCGCTGCATGGCCGGCCCCTGGAGGCGATCATTCCGCATCTGCAGCCGGCGGCGCGCATTCTCGCGCTGTCGTGGGACGAAACGACGCCTGGCAAGCTTGCGGGCCTGTTGGCGTCGCGCGGCATGGGACGGTCGATCCTGACGGTGTGCGAAGCAATGGGCGGCCCACGCGAACGCGTTCGCGCGACCCTTGCCGCCGATTTCGCGCTTCATGACGTCGCTGCGCTCAACACCATCGCCCTCGAAGTCGTCGCCGAGCCGGGCGCGCGCATTTTGCCGCGCGCGGCGGGTCTGCCCGACGACTGGTTCGAGCATGACGGACAGATCACCAAGCGCGACATCCGCGCGATCACGCTATCGGCGCTGGCGCCGAGGCGGGGCGAACTCATGTGGGACGTCGGCGCTGGCTCAGGCTCGGTCGCGATCGAATGGATGCTCGCCGACCCCGCCAATCGCGCGATCGCGGTCGAAGCGCGGCCTGACCGCGCGGCGCGGATCAAGCGCAACGCGCTTGGCCTCGGCGCGCCCGCGCTCTCGGTCGTCGCCGGCGAGGCGCCCGCGGCGTTTTCTGGCTTGCCGGCGCCGGACGCGGTGTTCGTCGGCGGCGGGGCGAACGCGCCCGGAACGGTCGAACGCGCGATCGAGGCGCTGGCGCCGCAGGGCCGGCTCATCGTCAACGCGGTGACGCTGGAGACCCAAGCGCAATGCGTCGGCTGGCGCGCGCGCTGGGGCGGAGACCTGATGCAGATTTCGCTCGCCCACGCCGAGCCGGTCGGTCGCTATTCCGGCTGGCGTGCGGCGATGCCGGTGGTGCAGTGGAGGCTCACCAAGTTATGACCCGGCTGATCGCGATCGGGGTCGGCTGCCGCGCGGGCGTCAAGGCTCCGGCGATCGCCGCGCTGGCGCGTCGCGCGCTTGCCGAGACGCGCGCGCCGGAGGGCGAAAGGCGGATGTTCACGCTCGCCGCCAAGGCAGGCGAACCGGGGCTGATCGAGGCCGCCCGCCTGATCGGCGCGAGCCTGACCCCGCTGCCGCTCGAAGCGCTTCGGGCTCAAGCCGGCCGCGTGCTCACGCCCTCGGCGGCGGCGCAGTCGCGATTCGGCGCGCCCAATGTCGCCGAGGCGGCGGCGCTCGCCGGCGCGGGCGAGGGCGGACGATTGCTGGGCCCGCGGCTTTCAGCCGACGGCGCGACCTGCGCCATCGCGCTCTCGTCGGAGCGGCCATGACCGTGCACTTCATCGGCGCCGGGCCGGGCGCCCCCGATCTCATCACATTGCGCGGGCGTGATCTCATCGCCCGTTGCCCGGTCTGTCTCTATGCGGGCTCATTGGTTCCGAAGGCGCTCCTCGATCATTGTCCGCCGGGCGCGCGCATCGTCGACACCGCGCCGCTCGATCTTGATCACATCATCGCGCTCTGTGTCGAAGCGGCGGCGCAGGGCGAGGACGTGGCGCGACTGCAATCGGGCGATCTTTCGATCTGGAGCGCGATGGGCGAGCAGATCAGGCGGCTCGATCGGGCCGGCGTGGCGTACACCATCACGCCGGGCGTGCCGGCCTTCGCCGCCGCTTCCGCCGCGCTCAAGCGCGAATTGACGCTTCCCGGTTTAGCGCAGTCGCTGGTGCTGACCCGCACGTCGGGCCGCGCCTCGCCGATGCCGGCGCGCGAGACGCTCAGCCATTTCGCCGCGACCGGCGCGACGCTGGCGATCCATCTGTCGATCCATGCGCTCGAGCGCGTGGCGGCGGAGCTGACGCCGCTCTACGGCCGCGATTGTCCGGCCGCGGTCGTCGCGCGCGCCTCCTGGCCGGACGAAACAATCGTGCGCGGAACCCTCGGCGATATCGTCGCCAAGATGCGCGAAGCGCCGGTCGAACGCACGGCGCTGATCCTCGTCGGCCCGGCTCTGGAAGCTCGGGATTTTCGCGACAGCGAACTCTACAACGCCGATTACGCGCGCCGATTTAGGGGGTGCGACCGGCGGGGCGAGGGAGAGTGATCCATGGCGAGTTTCTCCCCCTGCCCTTGCGGGAGAGGGGTCACATGCACGCGGCTAATCCCTCCGAAACCCGCTGCTCGCGAGAATCCGCCCATCCCGTCCGACGATGACGATCTCCAATTCGCACGGCGTTCCGGCGAGCGCGCGCGCGGCCGTGCGCCAGGCCGCATCCGCGACGAGCGCCGGCAGGTCGAAGCCGGCGGCGGCGGCGATCTCGAAAGCGTGCAGCGCGCTGTTGGCGCGCTCGATCGCTTGCGTCAGCGCGGGACCGCCGCCGCTTTGCCCGGCGAGCGTGGCCAGCGCCGCGAGGTCGACGGCGCCGCGCTTGGAATGGAGATCAAGCTTGCCCTCGGCGAGCTTCGCCATTTTCGCAGGCCCGCCCGCGATGGTGACCCGGGCGACCGGATGGACGCGCAGATATTTCAAGAACCCGCCGACGAAATCGCCCATGTCGATCAGCGCATGGTCGGGCAGCCGATAAAACTCGCGGATGGCCGACTCGGAGGTGTCGCCGGTCGCCGCGCCGATGTGCATGCAGCCGCTTGCGCGCGCCACGTCCACGCCGCGGTGGATCGAGTGAATCCAGGCCGAGCACGAATAGGGCACCACGACGCCGGTGGTGCCGAGGATCGACAGGCCGCCGACAATGCCGAGCCGCCCGTTGGCGGTCCGTTCGGCGATCCTTTCGCCGCCCGGCACCGAGATTTCGACCATGGCGTCGAGGCGGGCGCCGAGCCGCTCGGCGACTTCGGCGAGATTGGCGCGGATCATCGCGCGCGGCGCCGGGTTGATCGCGGGCTCGCCGGGCGGCAGCGGCAGGCCGGGCCTCGTCACCGTGCCGACGCCCTCGCCCGCTCTGAACAGGATTCCCGCGCCGGGCGGCGCAAGGCGCACGGTCGCCACGATCAGCGCGCCGTGGGTGACATCGGGATCGTCGCCCGCGTCCTTGACGATGCCGGCTTTTGCGAAATCGGCGCCGAGCTCATGGGCCGCGAGCGCGAATTCGGGCCTGAGGCCCTTCGGCAGCGCCACCGGAACCGGATCGGGAAATTCGCCCGTCAGCAGCGCCTCGAACGCGGCGCGCGCCGCGCCGCTGGCGCAGGCGCCGGTCGTCCACCCGCGCTTGAGGGGAGGCGTCTTTGGCTCGCTCATCAGCGCTGGCCTAGCGCGCGGCGGTCAATCCGCACTCCCTAGTCGTGACGCGCCGGTTGTCCCGGCTTGGCGGCGATCGGCTTGCGCGTCTCGACGATGAGTTGCTTCGACGTTTCATCGAGGCATACGAGGGGGCGCCTGGGATCATGCGGCCTTTGGTAGACTTCCAGCACCTCTTCCATGTTGGCGACAAAGGCCGCGCTGGCCTCGGGCGCGATCACCCATTGCTGCTTGAGATGGGGCTTGAGAATGTTTTTTTGAGCGTCCGTCCGATCGTGTTGTCGCTGGCGCTCTCGACGATCTGCAGTTCGACGACCTTCTCCTCCAGAAGACGCAAGCTCCATTTGGCGTGGCCCGTCGGCGCCGGCCCACAGGCCAAAGCGATCAGCTTGGCTTCCGCAGCGCCGTCGAAAATCCGTCGCGGGGCCGAATTGGGATTGTACTTGCGGGTCAAGACGGCTTCAAAGCCTTCCTCGACAAGTTGCCGTCGCGTCCGCTCGATCGTCGGGATGCTGGTGTCCAGCGCCCCGGCGATTTGGCTGTCGCTCCATCCGTCGCCGGCCTCCGAAACATCCGCTTTCAACAGAATGCGCGCTTTCGTCAACAAATGCCCGGCGCGCTTGCCCTTGCGAATGAACTCCTCGAGCCGAGCCCGTTCCTCCTCGCTCAGCCTGACCACGTATTTCTTGACGGCAATCTCTTTGCAGGCCACGAATTATCTCCATCGCTCGATCGCGACAGCACAGATTCACACATTGCCATCAAACACAATGACGTGAGCCACTAGTGCATTCCCCTCTTGCGCTGGGACGGCTCGACCGCGTCTCCTCCCCCCTTGTGGGGGAGGAGAGCGGTCGCATTCGAAAGCCAGCCCGCGCGACCCCCCACCCCTGCCCGCCCCCGCAAGAGGGGGCGGGTGCGCTAGCGGAATCGAATCGAGCGAAATGCAGCCTTGGCGGAGCTCTGACGCTTGGCGCCCGAGCCGGGACGTCGCAAAGGAGCGGGAAGCGGACTTTTGGCGCCTTCGGGCCGGAAGCCGAACATCTGGCGCCAATCGACCCGGCGCGGTAGCCGCTGTCGGATTCTAAGAGCTAGGATGACCCATAGTGACCCGCGTGCTCATGATCGCCGCGCCGCGTTCCGGCAGCGGCAAGACGACCGTCACGCTCGGCCTCCTGCGCGCGTTCCGGCGGCTGGGCCTCGCCGTCGTCGGCCTCAAATCCGGGCCGGACTATATCGATCCCGCCTTTCACGCCGCCGCCTCGGGAGCTGAGGGCGTTAATCTCAATTCCTGGGCCATGGCGCCGGAGCTTTTGAGCGCGCTCGCGAGCCAAGCGACGGCGGGGCGCGCCCTGGCAATCTGCGAAGCCTCGATGGGGCTGTTCGATGGCGCGCCTGCCCCCAGCGGGCGCAGCGGCGCCTCGGCGGACGTCGCGGCGGCGCTCGCCATGCCGATCCTCCTTGTCCTCGACGTCTCCGGTCAGGCGCAGTCGGCGGCGGCCGTCGTCAAGGGCTGCGCGAGCTTTGACCCGCGTCTTCGGATTGCCGGCGTCATCGTCAACCGGGTCGGAAGCGAGCGCCACCGCCGGCTCGCGGTTGAGGCGATCGAGGCCTTGGGGATTCCGGTCATCGGGGCGCTGCCGCGCAGCGTCGACGTCGCGCTGCCCGAACGCCATCTCGGACTGGTGCAGGCCGGCGAGACGGAGGCTCTCGACCGGCGCCTCGACGCCATCGCCGATTTCGTCGAGGCGCATGTCGATTGCGGCCGAGTCCTTAAGCTCGCGGACGAACTGAACTGCGGCGCGACTTCGCCGCGCGCCATTGCGCTACGGCCGCCGGGCCAGCGCATCGCGCTCGCTCGCGACGCCGCGTTCTCCTTCATCTATCCGCATCTCCTGCGCGGCTGGCGGACGGCGGGGGCCGAGCTCGCTGCATTCTCGCCCCTCGCGGACGAGCCGCCGCCGGCCGATTGCGACATCTGCTGGCTGCCGGGCGGCTATCCGGAGCTGCACGCCGGGCAGCTCGCGGCGGCGGAGCGATTTCGCGCAGGACTGCGCCGATTCGTCGAGACGAGGCCCGTTCACGGCGAGTGCGGAGGCTACATGGCGCTCGGCGCGAGCCTTGTCGACGCGTCGGGCGCCGCCCATCGGATGGCCGGCCTGCTCGGGGTCGAGACGAGTTTCGAAAAGCGCCGGATGACGCTCGGCTATCGCGAGGCGCGGCTCTCTGCCGATTGCGCGCTCGGGCCCGCGGGAACCGTCCTGCGCGGCCACGAATTCCACTATGCGACGATCCTTGCGACCGAGAACGACGACCCCTTTGCTTTCGTCCGCGACGCCTACGGCGCGCCGCCCTCGCCCGCGGGTTCGCGAAGAGGCCACGCGACCGGCTCGTTCTTTCATGCGATCGCGGAGGTTTAGAGTCCGTCTCGGAGGGCCTATCACCGCGACGGCGCGTATCCGCCGCGCCAATGCGTCAACGCCCGCTCTTCGGCGCCTTCGCGAAGATTCACGACCGCGCCCAGGACGATCGCGTGCGAATGCCGCTCGACCACGTCCTCAACCAGGCAATCGAAGGCGGCCAGCGCGTCGGAGAGGATAGGGGCGCCGGTCGAGAGCGTGATCCATTGCGCTCCGTCGAAGCGGCGGGGACCATGCACGCCGCCGTGTCCGCTGAAGCGACGGGCGAGCGTCTCGTGGCGCGCCGAGAGCATGCTGACCGAGAAGGCGCCCGCCTTGCGCAATCCGGCGAGCGTCGAGGACGAGCGCGCCAGGCAGATGAACAGCGTCGGCGGCGCCAGCGACAGGGAGGCGAACGACGTGATCGTGCAGCCTACGCGCGTCTCGTCCTCGCCGCACGCGATGATCGATACGCCCGAAGACAGAGCGCGCATGGCGTGCCGGAACGCGGCGCTGTCGGCGTGATGCAAGCGCCGGTCGCTCACGCGCTCTCCTCGATCAGCCGCTCGTGCGCGCTCTGCGAGCGGCTGATCGGTCTAATCGCCGCGACATCGATCGGCCACGCAACGCACTCCAGCGCTCGCGCGAACATTATTGATCCTCTTGGGCGTTTCCCGCCCCCCCAGCGAGCGCCGACCCATCGGCCCCCGCATCAGCTGAAATGAGCCGCCGGAGGGCGCAAGTCAAGAAATCCCGGCCCGCCCGTGTCGCGCTCTGCGACCCCGTCAGCTTAGCACGATCGCCGACACCAGCCGGCCGTAGTCCGGCTCCTTTCTATGGGTCGCCCGTCGGTAACTGAAAAAGCGGCGCTCGTCGGCGTAGGTGTCGAGCCTTAGATCCTCGAAACGGCCGACGCCGGCGCGCGCCGTCCGCTCGGCGATGTAGGCGTTGAGGTCGAACATCGAATGGCCCGCCTTTCCGCTCGGGGCGAAGAACTGCGGAATATCCTCGCCAGCGGCGGCAAAAGTTGCGACGAACTCCGGGCCGACTTCGTAAGAAGCACGGGCGATGCACGGGCCGAGCGCGCCGACAATTTCGCCCCTTCGGGCGCCGAGCCGCTCCATCGCGGCGACGGTCGATTCGATCACCCCGGCCAGCGCGCCCTTCCAACCAGCGTGCGCCGCGCCGACGACCCGCGCGCGCGCGTCCGCAAATAGAATCATGCCGCAATCGGCGCCGGTGACGCCGAGTGCGAGGCCGGGCGTAGCGGTCGCGAGCGCGTCGCAGCGCCGGCGCGCGCCGGGCGCCCAAGGTTCAGCGATCGCCGCCGCGTCTGGCGAATGAACCTGGTAGGGCACGGCCAGGCGCTCTGGGGCGACGCCGATCGCTATCGCGATGCGGGCGCGGTTCTCCGCCACGGCTTCCGGGGCGTCGCGTGAGCCGACGCCGCCGTTGAGCGAGGCATAGACGCCCTCCGACACCCCACCGAGCCGTGTGAAAAAGCCATGCGCGACCCCGGGCAGCCTTAAGGCATCCGCCGAGAGCGTCGGAGCGCCGCTCACGCCGGCTTCGCGGTCGGGGGTTGGAAGCCGGGCGGCGGGCGCAGCTTGCGATCGGCGACCGCCATCGCCTTGAACAAGGCGCCCATCTCGCCTGGATTCTTGCCGACCAGCCGCGCTCGCGCTCGCTGAAATTCCTCGGCCCGTTCCGGGCTCGCGCGTTCGGCGAGCGCCTTGGTCCTAAGGTCGACGCCGATCGCGCGCAGGAAATCGCCCTGGTCTATTGGGCCGTAAACAGCGGCGCCGGCGGCGCTTGCGCTGCGCGCCATGGCG
Source organism: uncultured Alphaproteobacteria bacterium (assembly GCA_963835955.1). Classification (GTDB taxonomy): domain Bacteria; phylum Pseudomonadota; class Alphaproteobacteria; order Rhizobiales; family Beijerinckiaceae; genus Roseiarcus. The sequence continues at coordinate 230,354 of CAWIHZ010000005.1, forward strand.
GCGAAGTCGACGTGGGCGGTGAGGTCGCAATCGCCAGGCGCGGCGAGCGGGTCGATGTGGCGGTGCGCGCGCAAGGCCTGCAAAGTGTCTCCGAAGCCGGTTGCGGCGTGGCCGTAATCGATCAACAGCGCAGCGCCGCCCTGCCTTACGAGCCGCGAGCCAAGTTCGAACATAAACCGGTGCCCCGCGGGGTTCACCTCCAGGATCGTTCCATTGGGCGCATTGGCTACAATATGGGGCTCCGCCGCCGCGGCAAAGTCGAAGGCTAACGCGCCCTCGCCGTTCAGCCGCACCGTGCGCTCCCTCCATTGTCCGCTGACGCGCCCGAACTGGCGTACCGGCAGGGCGTCGAGAAACTCATTGCCGATGAAAATCGCCGGCCCCTGGGGAACCTCCCTGAGGCTCCGCGCCCACGACACGCCAGCGCCGCTGTCGACCAGCAAATCATGCTGGATCGAGGCCAGCGTCGGGCTCGTCTCGACGAGCCACACTTCGAGCGCCTCACGAAATTCCGGCACGATACGGGCCGCGCGCAGCGCGTCGCTCATTAGCGTGCCGCGTCCTGGCCCCAACTCGACCAGTCGAACCGACCTCGGCTCGCCCATGCTCTTCCAGACGTCCGCGGCCCACAGCCCGATCAGCTCGCCGAACATCTGCGAGATTTCCGGCGATGTCGTGAAGTCGCCGGTCGCGCCGAACGGATCGCGGTTCATGTAATAGCCAAAGTCGGGATGTTCTAGCGCAAGCTCCATGTATCGCTCGACGGTGATCGGACCGCGCTCGGCGATCATCGCCTTGATTTCATCGATCAGCGTCGTCATCTAACTCTCCCCGCCGGGTGAGACCAAAGGCGAGCAATGCGAGGCCCACGATAATGAGCGGCGCGGACAGCACCATGCCCATGGTGAGGCCCCGCCCAAGGTCTTCGAGGCGCGGATCCGGCTCTCGAAAGAATTCGCTGAAGATGCGCGCCGCTCCATAAAGTACGCCGAAGGCGCCGGCGACGACGCCCGGACGCCGCAACGCGCCCGCCCGCGCGAGCGCGAACAGAATGACAAAGGCCAGGAGCCCCTCGAGCAGCGCTTCATAGATCTGGCTGGGATGGCGCGGCAGGCCATCGGTCCCCGGAAAAATGACCGCCCAGGGAACGTCGGTCGGGCGGCCCCAGAGTTCGGGGCGAATGAAATTGGCGATGCGGCCGAAGAAGATCCCGATTGGCGCGGCGAGCGAGCATAGATCGACCACGGTCAACGCTGGCACGTCATAGCGGCGCGCGAACAGGAGAATGCCGACGAACGCGCCGATCAGGCCGCCGTGGAAGGCCATACCGCCTTCCCAAATTTTGAAGATCTCGATCGGATGGGAAAAGTAATATCGCGGATCGTAGAACAGCACGTTGCCTAGTCGACCGCCGATGATGACGCCGAAGGCGCAATAGACGAGAAGATCGTCGATGCTGGCGACGTTCGGCCGCTTCGCCCCGCCCCAGTATCGGTCGTTCGTGACGACGCGGCGAATCAGCGCCCAGCCGAGGATGAGGCCGGCGATATAGGCGATCGCGTACCAGCGTATGACCAGCGGCCCCCACTGGACGAGAACCGGATTGATCGCTGGAAAAGGCAGGACGAGCGTCGGCATTGGGCGAATCCAGATGCGCTGGGGCCGGAGCGGCGTCAAGTCGGCACGCCGTATTCATGCGAATGTCGCCTTCCGTTTTGAACAGCTCAACGATTGCTCGCGGCGAGTTTATGCCGCGCGAGCCGGTTGTAGATCGGCCGCGCGGCCTCGGCGATCGGCTTCAAGGAATCGGGCAGGTCGTCGAAACCGGCTTCCTGACGCGGGGGGGCAAAGCCGTTCGTCCGTTCCACCGCCTCGTACCAGGCCGGCCCCCAGACGCCGTCGCTCTCCCGCCGTCCCGGCGCCCAACTGAGCATCGCCGGGTCGAACGGAATTCCACACGCTGCGCAGAGGGCCGAAAGCATGCCGCGCGGATCGACGAGAACATCCTGTCCTTCCACCACCGGCGGCGCGCGACCGAGACGGTCCGCCGTCCGGTCGAAGAGCTCCGCTTGCGCTGGCAAGCCGATCTCCTCCAGCGTGAATTCATCGCGTTTGAGAGAGTAGGAGGCGAGCACCGCCTCCGGAGCGCGAATGAGGAAGGCGTTGACAAGACCGTCGATCCAATCCCGGCCGAAGGCGGGAAGCATGTGGTGTGTCATGTGTTTCTGGTACCAGACCGCTTTGGCCTCGGGGGGCGGTCCGACGAGCGCGTCGGCGATCTGGCGCCAATCCGAGGGCTGCGAGACGATCACCTGTTCGCGCATCGGGTGGATGAGCCCGGTCGCGACCAGATAGGCCGCGTAGAACGGCTCGTCGGTGACCGTGCAGTCCGCGCGCGCGCCGAACGAGCGCATCATCGCGGTCGAGATGTTGCGCGGGCCCGACCACATCGCTATGCGCAGGCATGGCATGGCGGCGGTCAAGTTTGGGTCCTTGGCTCGGCCTCTTCGACCTCCAGCGCCTTAACGGCGGCTCTCAAGCGGCGCGTCATCGGACCCGAGGCGTCATCGGGAATCTTCGCTCCCTCGCCGATGTCGCGCCCGTCGACGCGCGCGACGGGGACGAGGCCGGCGAAAGTGCCGGTGGTGAAAGCCTCGTCCGCGCCGTAGACGTCGAACAGCGAGAAGTCCTTTTCGTAAACCGGGATTCCCTCGCGCAGCGCCGCGCGCAGCGTCGCCCCCCGGGTGATGCCGCCCAGACAATAACCGCCTGCCGAAGTCCACAACTCGCCCTTGCGAACGATGAAGAAATGGGTCGAATTGCAAGTCGCGACGAAGCCGCGATCGTCGAGCATCAGCGCCTCGTCCGCTCCCGCCTCCATCGCCTGGATGCACGCGAGGACGCAATTGAGTTTAGAATGGGAGTTGAGTTTTTGGTCCTGCTCGGCGGGGCCGGTTCGGCGAATGTGCACAGTGAAAAGATTGAGGCCGCGCGCGAACATTTCCGGCCTCGGCTGCTTCCACTCCGGAATGATGACGATCGTCGCCCCGCCCACGGTCAGGCGCGGGTCCTGGTAAGGTGAGCGCTTGAGGCCGCGCGTCGCCATCAACCGGATATGCACGCCGTCGGTCATGGCGTTGGCGTCGATGACCTCGAACAGGCGCGCCGTCAGCCTTTCGCGGCTGAGGCCGATGTCGATGCGCAACATTTTCGCGCCGTCCCACAGGCGTTCAAGATGGCGGCGCAAGAACGCGATGCGGCCATCGACGAGGCGCAAACCCTCCCACACGCCATCGCCCAGCACAAAGCCCGAATCAAACACCGAGACCATGGCTTGCGCCCTTGGCGTCAAGACGCCGTTGACGCTCACCAATACCGAATCGTTGCGTGGGTCGCCGAGATAATCCTGCGATCCGGCGGAGGTTTGCACGGTTTCCGGCATGATTCCTTTTGGCTCTCAAAAACATCACAATGGCGGCGGGACGCTGCTTGGGCAAGCGCGAATTCGCCCCGATCAAAAGCTGTCGGGCCGCGCGTCCCGCGGGCGCCGGCCTTGCGTTCGCCGCCTTGCTCGGGCAGGGAGGTCGGGGCGGGATCATCGTTGGCCGCCGAGGGCGGACATTGGCATGAAGCGCGTGCAGGACGTCGCATGGCCGATTATCGGCGCCGGTGCGGTCGCTGTATCGTCGTGGTTTTTATTCAAGGACTTGCGCGGCCTTTCCCTCGCCAGTTTGCGGGACGCGATCGCCTCGATCTCGCTCGGACGGTGGCTGCTCGCGATCAGTTCGACCTTGTGCGCCTATGCCGCGCTCGCCTGGTACGACCGAATCGCGCTACTGCATCTGGGCCGGCGAATCGGTTGGCGTTTTGTCAGCGTGACGTCGTTCACCACCTACGCGCTGAGCCACAATATCGGCGCCTCGGTGTTTTCCGGCGCTGTCATACGCTACCGCGCCTATTCGACCAAGGGGCTCAGCGTCGCCGAGATCGGCGTGCTCGTCGCCTTTTGTTCATTCACCTTCGCCCTTGGAGTGGTGACGCTGGGCGGCTTCGTGCTGCTGTTTCATCCTCAACTCGTGCAGCGCTACGCCGGGGCGCCGCGGTGGCTGGGCCAGGCGGGAGCGGTAGCGCTGCTCGGCGCCTCGAGCCTCTATATCGTCGGAGCTCTGCTGCACTTCCGTCCGCTCAAGCTCGGCGGCTTCGAACTCGTTTATCCGCGGCCGCCGGTGGCGGCGCGACAAATGCTGGCTGGCCCGCTCGAATTGATCGGCGCCGCCGGAATTGTCTTTTTCGCGCTGCCGGATGCCGCCAATCCGGGCCTTGCCGCGGTTTTGGGCGTCTTTCTCGCCTCGTTCTCGCTGGCTCTCGTCAGCCACGCGCCCGGCGGGCTCGGGGTGCTGGAAATTGCGTTCCTCAGGGCGATGCCGGATGCGCCGCAGGCGAACGTCGTGGCGGCGCTGCTGGTGTTCCGGCTACTTTATCTGATCTTGCCGCTGATGTTCGCGCTCATCGTCGTGCTCGTGTTCGAGCGGGACCGATTGCGCTCGCTCCTGCTCTCGAAGGGAGGCGATCCCCATGCCGTCGGCGATCACGATTGACGATCAGGACGTTCTTCTCGCGATCGACCTGCAGTCCGACTTCATGCCGGGCGGGGCGTTGGCCGTCGACGACGGAGACGCGGTCGTGCCGCTGGTCAACGCGCTCGCGCGACGCTTCGCGCACGTGGTCGTGACACAGGACTGGCACCCGGCCGGACACGCCTCCTTCGCCTCCAGCCATGCCGGCGCGCAACCGTTTGACGTGAAGCGGCTCGACTACGGCGACCAGGCGCTCTGGCCCGACCATTGTGTGCAAGGGACGGCGGGCGCCGCGCTCCACCCGAATCTCGCAACCGACCTTGCGTTCCTCATTCTGCGCAAAGGCATGAGCGCGGGCGTTGATTCCTACTCGGCCTTCATGGAAGCGGACAGGAAAACGTCGACGGGCCTTGCGGCGCTGCTGAAGGCGCGGGGCGTGAAGCGCGTCTTCGCCTGCGGCCTTGCGACCGACTATTGCGTCGCGTTCTCAGCGCTCGACGCGCGCGCCGAGGGTTTCGAGACCTTCGTGATCGAAGACGCTTGCCGGGCGATCGACGCCAACAATTCCCTCGGCGACGCCTGGGCGAAAATGAACGCGGCCGAGGTGTGGCGAATCCAGTCGGGCGAACTCCTCGGTTGAGCCGACCCCCCATTAACCGCGAGTTCGGCGAGCGGTCCAGCGGTTTACCGGGAGTTAACCCGCGCCGACGCATTTGAAGTGCGCCGCGGAGGACCCATCCGCCCGCGCCCCCGCCTTTCTCATACCGCCCGCGCCCGAATGGTCACACTGCACCATCATCCATTCTGCCCCCATTCGCGTTTCGTCCGCCTCATCCTGGGCGAAATGGGAATCGAGCCGAGGCTGATCGAGGAGAGGGAATGGGAGCGGCGGCGCGAATTCCTCCTTTTGGCAACCGAGGGTGCGACTCCGGTTCTTGTCGAGGAGGGGGCGCCGAGCCTTCCGGGAGCGGAGGTGATCGCCGAATATCTCGATGAGACAAGGGGATCGAGCCTTGGCGAGCGCAGGCTTTTGCCCGGTGATCCGATCGAGCGCGCAGAGGCGCGCCGGCTGACGCGCTGGTTCAACGTCAAGTTCTTCAACGAGGCGAGCCATTGGCTGGTCAGAGAGAAGATCCACAAGCGCTTCATGAGTCCGGAGCAGGGCGGCGGCGGCCCGGACATGCAAACGGTGCGCGCCGCGCTCTTCAATCTGCGCTATCATCTTCGCTACATCGGCCATCTGATCTCCGCCCGCAACTGGCTGGCGGGCGACCGGTTGACCTACGCCGACCTTGCAGCGGCGGCGCATCTATCTTGCATCGACTATCTGGGCGACGCGCAGTGGGACGAGAACGAAACCGCCAGAATCTGGTACGCGCGGGTGAAGTCGCGCCCCTCGTTCCGCCCGCTCTTGGCGGATCGCCTGCCGGGGATGGCGCCGAGCCTCACCTACGCCGATCTCGACTTCTAGAGGCCCTGCGCAAACAAGCGCGCGCGCTCGGCTTCGAGGCCTGCCGCGTCGCCTCGGCCGAGGCGCCGCCGCATGCGCGAGAGCGCCTCTCCGCCTGGCTCAAGGAGGGCGCACATGGCGAGATGGCCTGGATGGCCGAGACGTTTGAGCGGCGGGTCGATCCGCACGCGTTGATGGACGGGGCCAGGAGCATCGTCATGCTGGGCCTCAACTATGGACCGGAGGGCGATCCGCTCGGTGTGCTTGGGCGCGCGGATGCGGGGGCGATTTCGATCTACGCTCGGGGCCGCGACTACCACGGCGTCGTCAAGGGCAAGCTAAAGCGACTCGCGGCCTTTCTTGTGGCCCGCGCGCGGCCGGACGAAGCGGACGTGAAGGTCTTCGTCGACACCGCGCCGCTGATGGAAAAACCGCTCGCCGAGCGCGCCGGGCTCGGCTGGCAGGGCAAGCACACGAATCTGGTCTCGCGCGAGTTCGGCTCCTGGCTGTTCCTGGGCGCGATTCTAACCGACCTCGACCTGCCGCCCGACCCGCCGGAGGCCGATCATTGCGGCCATTGCCGCGCCTGCCTCGACGTCTGTCCGACCAGGGCGTTTCCAGCGCCTTACCAGATTGACGCCCGGCGCTGCATCTCCTACCTGACGATCGAACATAAAGGGCCGATCCCGCGCGACTTGCGCTCCGCGATTGGCAACCGGATCTATGGTTGCGACGATTGCCTCGCCGTCTGTCCCTGGAACAAATTCGCGAAAGCCGGACGCGACGCCAAGCTCGCCGCGCGCGACGATCTCGGCGCCCCGGCGCTCGCCGAACTCGCAAGACTTGACGACGCCTCGTTTCGCGCCCTGTTTTCCGGGAGTGCGATCAAGCGGATCGGGCGCGCCCGCTTCCTGCGCAACGTCCTGATCGCCATCGGCAACTCGCAAGCGCCCACGCTCGCCGCGGCGGCGATTCCCTCGCTTCAGGATGATTCTACGCTGGTGCGCGGCGCGGCGGTCTGGGCGCTGGCGCGCCTGGTTCCGCGAAAAGACCTCGTCGGGCTCGCGTCGGCGCGGAAGGCTGCGGAACGCGACCCCTCTGTCGCCGAGGAATGGCGCATCGCCCTCGGCGCGTCGGGCCCGTGATCGCCGCCTTGCCCGCATCCGCCGCCCGGCGCCGCGAGCGCGCGCTCAGTGCGTGGCGGCGGGCTCGGTCTGGTGCTTGAGTCTCTCGATCTGATCTTTCAGGTGCAGTTTCTTACGCTTAAGCTCATGGACCTTGATGTCGTCTGACGCTGGATGATTTTCTTCGGCCAGGATCGCTTCTTCAATGGCCTGGTGACGACGCACCAGTTCGCTGAGATGCGAATCAATCGACATGCGACCACTCCCTTACGTTTACGACGACGAAATTGTGACACAACCGCTAATCCTTGCAAGCGGCAAAAATGGGGAGCGGCGTTCAAATCTTGTCCCGCGGAGGTAACATTTCACCGCGCGCTTTTGGGGCGGGCCGGGGCGCGCTGGCGGCTTGCGCGCGCCCGGCCGCGACCGCATAGTCGGGGGCGCCTCGAGGCTTGAAGCGGGGCGCTGAGGGACGGAAGGCTGCGGCGGCACATGGTTGGCAAGGAACTCACGGCGGAGGAACGCCTGGGCCTGGTCGCGCAGATCGAACGGCTGCGCGAGGAACACCGCGATCTCGACGCGGCGATCGAGGCGCTTCGCCAGGCCGGGCAGGCGGATCAATTGCAGGTGCAGCGGCTCAAGAAACGCAAGCTGCTGTTGCGCGACCGGCTCGCCCAGCTCGAGGACCAGCTGACGCCCGACATCATCGCCTGAAGGCGGCCGCGGCCGGACGGTCGCCTCGCAAACAAATGTCGCCTCGCTTGGGCGTCAAATTGTGCAACATCGTCCCGTTCTCGTCTTCCGATCCGTTCGATTAAGTTCCGCTAAGGGGCTGGCGCCATATTTGGACGGCCCTGTTGGCAAGCGGTTTTTTGATGTTTTGAACGGTTTGGTCGGCTGCGGTCATATGTCCGGCCTTTTGGCGAGGCGTGTCGGCCGCTGGCCCTGATGACGTCCGACGGCCTCGGTCCCTAATCATTTTGGCGAGCTGGCATTGGCTCGTGGCGCCTCGCGGGGTGTCCTCGGCTTCGGTGGTGTCAACTCGCCCGCACGAAGGCTTTAAAGCGGCCGCTTCCCTCGGCGCGCCAGGTCCGCTTCGATCCAGCGACCAGGAAGACCATAACATGCTTTCTGATTTTCTCAAAGCGATTGTCGAGAATAATCGATTTTCGAAATGCGTCGCCTCCTGCCTCCTGCCTCCCTGCCTCCTGCCTCCTGCCGCCCGGCAACCCGGGTACTCGGCCAGCCGCTCGCGCCGTCCCGTAGCTCACTTGACCCGTCTCACCCGAGGGGCGCAGTCCAACGCAACGAAAATGGGGAAAAGGGCATGCGTCTCCCTAGTGCCCGCTCTTGAACGGGCGGGCGCGAAGGGGTTCAATCTGCCCTCCTCGCCTTTCATGAGCGCGCCCATGCCCTACAGCGTCAACGCCGATCTGCCGCCCTCGGTCCGCGACCACCTGCCAGAGCACGCGCAGGACATTTTCCGCGAGGCCTTCAATCACGCCTTCGCCGCCCATTCGCACGACCCCCGCCAGGAGGAAGCCGCCTTCCGCATCGCCTGGGCGGCGGTCAAGCGCGTTTACGAGAAAGTCGGGGAGGAGTGGGTCGAGAAGAGGTAGCCGCCAAGCAGGGTTTCATTGGCAAGCGAACGAAACCCTGCTTAGAGTCCCTTGAAGAAGCAGGATTTTTATCGGAAAACCGGTGTCCGCTTTTCCGAAATCCTGCTTAGGGCGTCATCTTCCCGATCGGCCCTCGTCCGTTCGGACGCTGCCCCGAGCCTCCCGCGCCCGCATCCGCTCGGCGACCTCCTCGTCGGTGAGCCGCGCTTCGTAGATCGATCGCATCTCGATGCTGCGCGCGGTCGCCGTCGCCACGACGATGGCGACGAGCATCGGCAGCGCAAATAGGCGCGCCTCGCCGGTCAGCTCCATCATCATGACGAGCGTGGAGATCGGACCCTGCGTGGTCGCCGCGACCATTGCGCCAGCGCCGAGGAGGGCGAAAAGGCCGACGTTTCCTTGCGGGACGAAGGAGAGCCACAGGGCTCCGAGCGCGCCGCCCGCGAGCGCGCCGGCGGAGAGCGAGGGGGTGAAGAGGCCGCCCGGCGCGCCGCTCGCGACGGAGACGATGGTGCAAAGCGGCCGCAGCGGCAGCAGGACAAGGAGCGCGACCGGCCCGAAGGGCTGCTGGAACATTCGCAGGGCGACATCCTGCCCGTTGCCCAGCACTTCCGGGAAACGGATCGAAAGGAGCCCCACCGCGAGAAAGACGAGCGGCGGGGCGACGAAGCGGCGCCAGTCGGACGGGCGGGCGCGATCGGCCCAGGCGATCAAGCGGACGAAGCCGACCGACCACAGGCCGATGATCGGCGCGGCGAGCAAAGCCCAGGCATAGGTCTGCGCCGTGATTGCGTAGGCCGGAACCGGGTAGATCGGCGCATTGGGCACGACGAAGGTGGCGATCTGGGTCGCGATCGTCGTCGCCGTGAGCGCCGGCAGGACGAGCCTCAGCGCCAGCCTTCCGCGCAGGACCTCGAGCGCGAACAGGGCGCCGCCGAGCGGCATGCTGTAGACCGCGGCCATGCCGGCGCCCGCGCCGATCGCCACGATCAGGCGGCGCTGTTCGTCCGACAGCCTCTGAAGACTGCACGCGAGATTGCCGAACACCGCGCCGGCCTGCTTCGGCGCGCCCTCGCGTCCGAGCGACGCGCCCATGGCGACGATGACGATCGAAAGCACACCGCTGCCCAGGGTCCTCAGCGCCGGCATTCTTCCGGCCTGGAACCAAATCGCCGAGGTGGTGTCGATGCTGTTGCCGGAAGTAAGCCGCGTCAGCAGCCATTGTCCGGCGCCCGTGAGCAGGCCCGCGCCGAGAAGCAGCAGGACGTGGCGCCAAGCGCCCGCGGTTCTCGCGGCCTCCAACAGCGCCGAAGGGTCGTATGCGCCCCAGGCGAGACCCTGAACCTCTTTCAATAGAGCCGTCAGAAGCGCCGCGCCTAATCCCGCCCCGACGCCCGTGAGGATGACGGCTGCCCAGAAGCGCAGGGCGCCTGGATCGCCGAGCGACCCCGGAACCTGGGCTTCGGAGCGGGAGCCTTCCCCGGCTGGTTCCGCGAGCTTCGTCCCGGAGGCCAAAGGCTTCTCCAACATTAAGACGCCATGTCTCGTATTCGCTCAACGCGCGGCGTAAGCGCAAGGGGCCCTTTGGCCGGTGATCCCGGGCGAGGCCTGACGAGTCGGCGATTGGGCGAAAGGAAAAGGCCGCCCGAAGGCGGCCAGGCCGGCGCCGCTTGCTGTGACCGTTTGCCCGGCTCGGACGTTGGCGGCCTGGCCGGCGCGCGAGGCTTGACTGACGTCGAGTCGGCGTCGCGATTTGTGCATCGTATTCACGCATCGGAACTTCACGCTGGTCATCGGCCCGCGTCACTGTTTAAGCCGGCATCGAGACGACCGGACGGTTGAAAAATCCGGAACGCGGGTTCACTGTGCCGTCGGCCGTCTCGAAGGGCGTGCTCGATAAGTGAAATGAGGCCGGCCGGCTTCGCCGGTGTCGGATAGGCGACGCGGCGAAGGCCGCGCGCGGCAAAATGCAGGGAGGATCAAGACCATGAAGGCGAAAATACGCAACACCTTGGGCGCGGCGGCGGCGCTCGCGCTCGCTTTGGGCGCGGTTCAAGCGGCTCATGCGACCGAGCCAACGCCGAAATGGTGCCAGGGCGTCAAGATCGCCGCGTTCCCGGGCGGCCCGCAGGGCGGCCCGTTCGCCACCATCGTCTATAACGGCTATCGCCAGGCCGAGCTCGACCTCGGGCCCTCGGTCACCTATTACTTTTCGGACTGGGACCCCAACAAGATGCTGATTCAGCTGCAGCAGGCGATCGCGACCAAGGTCGACGGCATCGCCTTCATGGGCCATCCCGGCGACGCTGCGACGGATCCGCAAATCGCGAAAGCCTACGCGCAGGGGACGATCTTCACGACCTCGAACACCGCGCTGCCTGAGGCCGAAAAGAAATACGGGTCTGAGGGCATGGGCTATGTCGGCGCGCCGAATTACGCCGCAGGATACAAGCTTGGCAGCGAGGCGGCCAAGCGCGCGGACCTCAAGCCCGGCGACGAGGTCTTCGTCTGGGGCCTCAAGGCCGCCGGCGGCGACCGCGGCAAGCGCACGGTCGGCGTGATCGACGCCTTCGACAAGGCCGGCGCCAAGGTGATCTACCAGGAGATCGATTCGGCCACCAACGCCGACCCCAACGCCGGCACCGCGACCTTCGTCGGCGTCATGGGCGCCCATCCCCACATCAAGGTCGTCGTCACCGACCACGGCGGCCTGACCGCGAATGCCGGCGTCTACGCGCGCGCCGCCTCGCTCAAGCCCGGCCAGGTCTATTTCGCCGGTTTCGACATGACGCCGAACACGGCGCAGGCGATCAAGCAGGGCTATCTGGACCTGGTCCTCGACCAGCAGCCTTACCTGCAGGGCTACCTGCCCATTCTCAACATCTGCCTGACCAAGAAGTACGGGTTCTCGGGTCTGGACATCAATACCGCGGGCGCGTTCGTGGACGCGAAAAACCTGGCTGTCATCGCGCCGCTGTCGGCGAAGGGAATCCGCTAATCGCGGTCGAGGCGCCTTTGCGGCGCCTCGCTGTTCTCGAATTGGCGCGGAGGAGGCATGAGGGAGCAAGCGGCGCCCGGCGGCGTCGAACCGCCAGTCATCGAACTTCGCAATGTCTCCAAGACGTTCGGCGAAGTCCGGTCGCTGGTGGGGGTGAATTTTTTCGTCAAGCGCGGCGAAATCGTTGGCCTGCTTGGAGACAACGGGGCCGGCAAGTCGACGCTGGTCAAAATCGTGATGGGCTTTTACCGGCCGGACGCTGGCGGGGAAATCTATTTTCATGGGCGGCGCATCGACGACTGGTCGGTCGCGAGGGCGCGCGGCCTCGGGATCGAAACCGTCTATCAGGAGCGGGCGCTGTGTGAAAAGCAGCCGATCTGGCGCAACATGTTCATGGGGCGCGAGATGCGAACGCGCCTCGGCCTGCTCGACGTCGGCCGCATGCGGGCCGAATCGGCGCGGCTGATGCGCGAGCATATGGGTTTCACCTCGGCGGCCGTCCATCCCAACAATGTGGTGGCGACGATGTCGGGCGGCGAAAAGCAGGGGGTGGCGATCACGCGGGCTCTTTATTTCGAGGCGGAGGTCGTGATCCTCGACGAGCCGACGATGGGCCTGTCGCTGACCGAAACCAAGAAGACCCTCGATTTCGTCCGCAACATCAAAACCGCAGGGAAGTCGGCAATCTTCATCGATCACAACATCTTTAACGTCTACCCGGTCGTCGATCGCCTCTACGTTCTCGATCGCGGCAAGGTCGCGGGCGTCTACAACAGAAGCGAAATTTCCATGGATCAACTGATCGAGCGTCTCTATCACGTCGCCCGCACCGGAACGCTCGAGTTGCCGGCTTGACCGACGAGCGCCTTCCCGCCGCCAACGCCGGCGACCAGGCCGCCCAGGCGTCGTTCTTGCTCCGCTACGGCAGCCAACTCGGCATCATCGGCGTGGGACTGGCGATGTGGCTGGGCTTCGTCGCCGCCGCGCCGGCCGTCTTCACCAATCGCGACATTTATCTCGCCTTCGCGGAAACCACGCCGCAATTCGGCGTTGTCGCGCTGTCCCTGACCTTCGTCGTCATCACCGGCGAAATCGATCTTTCGTTTCCCTCGGTCATGGCGTTGGGAACGGCGGTGTTCTGCCTCGTCACCGCGGACGCCGGCGCGCCCTGGTATGTCGGCCTCGTCTGCGCCCTGGCGACCGGGGTCGCGTGCGGGCTCGTCAACGGTCTGCTGGTGGCGGCGCTCAACATCCCCTCGCTCGTCATCACCATCGGCACGCAGTTTCTGTTTCGCGGGCTCGAGCTCGTGCTGATGAGCGGCACCGGCGTGCCGTTGACCGCCGAACTCTATCCTCAGATGCACGCCCTGCTGCGCGCGACCTATTTCGGCGTTCCGGTTCAGACGCTGTGGATGATCGCCATCCTCATCGCGGAATGGGTTCTGCTCAACCGCACCCGGTTCGGAGCGCATGTCTTCCTGGTCGGCGACAATCAGACCAGCGCCCGGCTGATGGGCGTCAACGCGGGGAGGGTGAAGATCAAGGCCTTCGTGCTGGTTGGCGTCACCGCCGTGTTCTGCGGCCTGCTGACGTCGATTTACGGCTATTATTTCTGGCCGAGCACCGGGGAGGGATCGCTGCTCAACACCATCGCCTCGGTGTTCCTGGGAGGGACGTCGGTGTTCGGCGGCACCGGGTCGGTCGTCGGCACCTTCGTCGCCTCCTACATCATCGGCGCCATCAATGCGGGCATCGTCTCGGCGGGAATCAACGCGTTCTATACCCAGCTCGCCTTCGGGCTGGTGATCGTGATCTCGGTGGTCCTGCAGACGCTGATCGACCGGCGCGTCCGCCGGCAGTCGCTGACCGGGCGCTGAGGCGCCGGAGAACGACGCGCCGGTCGCCCGGCGGAAGCCGATCCAAGCCCGCGGAAGCGGGATCCAAGCCCGCGGAAATGGAACCCAAGCCCGCGGAAGCGGAATCCAAATGATTCCCTTCCGCTAATCTTGCCTTTTCAAGGGTTTAGACCAGAATCCAAATAGTTTTTCTCCCCGGCTCCTTACCCCCGCCAAACCTGTCCCGCCGTCGGCGGGACAGGCGGCCCCGGGTTTGTCACGAGGGTAATTCTAACACAGGTTCTGTTTTTCAGGAAGCAAATGTCGGCTCTTATCGCGATAGCTGTTGGTTCCCAAAAATTCGGTCTGTTGGGGCCGAAGACCTGCAAGGCTTCAATGCGTCATGGCCGGCCTTGTGCCGGCCATCCACGCGGTTGGGCGCGTCGAGCACCCGGAGAGACAAGCGAAGGCGAAGAGCCTCGAGACCATAGGTCCTTGCTGCGCTGCGGCGTGGATGGCCGGGACAAGCCCGGCCATGACGACGGGGGATCGAAGGCAAGCAAGCAATTGCGGCCGACCAATAGCTAACGCGAAAAGAGCCCAAATGTCGCCATCGGCAGGAATCGCCGATCGATAAATGCGCCCAGGGTCGGCCGACGTGCGGCCACGCTTCCGAACCGCCGCTAAACATTTAACATGCAGCCGTCACCATATTCCCGCGGCGCGCGACGCCGGCGGAGAAACCGCCGGCGTCCCAGGCTTCGGCATGCAGTTCAGCGAATGCCGGCGTCGATCAGCTTGGTCAGCCCGCCGATCGTCTTCGGCGTGACGACGCCCGCGCCGGTGTTGAGCGACAGGCCCGGCATCTTGTATTTGGCGCTCATCACGCACTGCACGACCGGAAAGAAGCCCTGCATGTAGAGCAGCTGGTCGAGGGTTGCGCTGATATAGCCGGATTTGAGCCCGTCGATCGTCGCCGGGGCGAGATCGATGCCGCCGAGGATGATGTCGCCAGGCTTCTTGCCCGCCTTCTTCAGGGCCTCGGGCATGACGCCGGTGACGCCGCCGTGTTGCAGTCCGATCGCCTTCAGCTTCGGGTGCGACTGGATATAGGCGACGAACATCGGGATGCCGAGCGAGGCGTCGCTGTTGACCTCCTGAGGGATTTCCTGCCGGTCCACCTTCAGGCCGGCCTTCTCCAGGGTGTCGGCGAGGCCCTTCTCCGACTGGCCGCGCTCGGCCTGGCTGAAAATGCCCCAGACCACCGCCTCGTCGCCGGACTTCAGGCCCTCCGCCAGCATGGCGTTGGCGGTCAGCGCGCCGCCGGCGTAGAGGTCGACGCCGGCGTAGCCGAAGCCTTTGGTTCCGAATTCTTTTTGCAGAGGGGTCAACGGCGCATTGCCGTCGGTGACGACGATTCCCTGGTCGACGGCCTGCTTGACCAGGTCATGGAACGCGGTCGCGCCCGGATGGCCCATGATCTCGATGCAGTTCGGCTTGGCGGCCAACGCCTCCTTGAACTGGGCGATCATCTTCTCCGGCGCCCAGGCGGAAAACTGCGACTTCAGCTCCACGCCGAGGGCGGCGGCGGCCTGGGCCGCTCCGGTCTGACGGGCGAGCGTCGCGCCGTCGCCGGGGTTGCCGCCCATCTGCATATACATCACCAGCCCCTTGCCGATCGGATCGGCGGCCGAGGCGGGGCCGGCGATCGCTACGACCGCGCACGCCGCGATTCCGGTCAAAAGCAGATTGCACACACGCATGTTCGTTTCTCCCTGTTTGCTTCTGGCGGCCGCCGACGGCGGAACCACCCCTATTCGGAAGTACGCCTACCGCCGAATTCCCGAAACGACCGCAGGCTGGCGAAGAGCGACTGCCGGCGCTGCGGTTCGTCCGCATACATGTAAAAGATGATCGCGATCAGGAAAATGAGCCCCTGCACCGTTCTGACCCAGGCGCCGGTCAGGCCCGAGGCGACAAGGCCCGCCTCGATCATCCCGATGATGAAACATCCGAACACCGTTCCCAGGATCGTCGCCTGACCGCCGAAGATCGAGGTGCCGCCGATCAGGACCGAGGCGATCGCGGTCAAGAGATAGCCCTGCCCCTGGTTGCCGAAGAAGTTCTTGTTCTCCAGCGTCAGCATGATGGCCGCGCAAGCCGCCAGCCCGCCCATCAGAGTGAAGATCTTGATCTTCTCGCGATCGACGTCGATGCCGACAACGCGCGACACGTCGTTGGAATCGCCGATGAACAAAGTGTGCTCGCCGAACCGGTGGCGCGTCAGGACCAGCCACAGGACGAAGACGATGATCGCCGTCCACAGCGCCTGGATCGAAACCTGCTGGAGCCAGTCGATCGAGGTGGTCGCCGCGAATGGACGGCCGACGATCCATCGCCACACCGAACTCTCCTCGGCGCCGCGAAGCGCGTAGGACTTGCCGCCCGACAGAACCGTCGCCATGCCGGCCCAGAAGAACTGGGTCGCGAGAGTCGTCATGAACGACGGAACGCCGACCTTGGCCACGATCAGTCCGTTGACGAACCCGACGAAAAGGCCGGACGCGAGGCCCGCCAGGACCGCGATCCAGCCGAGGTCATATTCCTTGAACAGCACCGCGAATATGAAGCCCGAGAACGCGATGATCGCGGGAAAGGAGAGGTCGATCTCGCCCGCGCCGATCACGAAAGTCAGGCCCGAGGCCAGCAGCACCAGCGGCGGCAGAGTCGAGAGAAAGGTGGTGTAAATATACGGTCTGAGAAAGACCTCCGGCGCCTCGTACATGAAGAGGCCGAGCAGAAGGGCGAAGACAATGACGATCGGCAGCGCCTCGAAGCGCTGCAAGATCGATACGCCCGGCCGATGAGCCATCCCTCCGCGTCCCCTTAGCCCCTAATGCTGCAGTCCGATCAGATATTCGGTGAGTTCCGGCACCGACATCGCCTTCGGAGCGAACTCGGAAACGACCCGTCCCCGATCGAGCACCACCAGCCGATCCGCGACCTCGTGCACATGCGCGAGATTATGTTCAATGTAAATGCAGGCGCGGCCCGACTGCTTGATGCGGCGCACGAAATCGATCACCTTGCGCACCTCCGCCACCCCCAGCGCGGCCGTCGGCTCGTCGAGCACGATGAGGTCGGCGTTGTAGTGCATCGCCCTGCCGATCGCGATGCCCTGGCGCTCGCCGCCCGACAGGTTGGCGACGGTGGAGTCGACCGTGATGCCGGCGCCTCTGAACCCGATGACGTCGATCAGAATCTGCTGCGCGATTTCCTTCTGGCGCTTGATGTCGATGAAGCCGAGGCGATTCACAATCTGCCGGCCGACGAAGAAGTTGCGCCACAGCGGCTGCTTCTCCGCCAGCGATTTGTCCTGGTAGACGGTTTCGATCGACAAGTCGTGCGCCATCCGGACCGAATAATCGCCGGGCTGTATTTCGCGGTCGCGGACGAAAATCTTGCCCGAGGTCGGCGCCAGAACGCCGGTCATGACCTTGATCAGCGTCGACTTGCCGGCGCCGTTGTCGCCGATGAGCCCGACGATCTCGTTGCATCCAATGGCCAAATTGATGTCGCGAAGAGCGTGCACCGCGCCAAAAAACTTCTGCACGCCCTGGAGCCGGACAACCGAGCTGAATTCCGGAACCGCCGGCGCCATTTCTACCCCTCCTACTTGGAAATGCGCCGATTAACGCAGACCCGCAAGGCCAAACTCGCCCAACTCGACCGGCTTGGCAATGGGGCCGAACGTCGCGCTGCGTCCGGGGTCGGAATTCCCGAATGGCCGCCTCAAGCGCCAAACGCAAAAGGCCGCCCGAAGGCGGCCTTGCGGGTCGCGTCTGTCGCGCCGCCTTTACGCCCGCGCCCGCCGCGCCTTTCCAAATCGGCGATAGCCCCCCAGGCCGATCCCAGCAAAGCCCAGCAGCAGCATCGCCCAGGTCGACGGTTCGGGAACCGACGCGGAGACCACGCGGGCGTCGTTGTTCCATCCCGAGAAAGAGATATCGAAGGTAGAGCCAGCCGAAATAAAGAGTCCGCTCCAGACGTAGGTCACCGAATTGGGTTCAAACTTGGCCAAGGCCAGCGCGGCGCCGTCCTCGCAGGGGGAGCCGCCCGCCGCAGCGCCGGTCGTGCATTTGAAGAAGTCAGGCCCGCTCAGGGCTTCGGTGGCCGTTATCGGCGCCGCCGACCCCTTGCTGGCCTGAAAGCTGTCGCACCACGGTCCCGATTTGCCGCTGCAATGGGCGACCGACGGGGTCGACGAGGTGAAATCGTCGATAATTGTGATCGAGAATGTCGTGACCGTGCTTCCGGTGTCGTTGACGACCAGGAACGACCCCGAACCGCCCCGCGGTTCGATCGGCTGTCCGGCGATCAACGAGCTGGTCGCCGTCTTGTCGATCTGAAACCATTCGGCGATCGTGCTGAGATCGAACGCCTGGGCGCCTGAATAGCCGCTGGCGCCGTCGACGCTGCACATGACGGCCCCGCCGCATTTCTTGGCCGTCTGGTCGAACGTGATGACGTTGGCCGCCACCGCTTGCGGAACGTCGAAACCGATTACGAACGCGATCGCCAACATTCCGAGGACAGACCGGCCAACGCCGCGACCGACGATCCGGAACATCGGGTCCCGTTCGCGGTCGCCGACATTGGCCGATGCATTTGACGCCCCACACATCTGAAGGTCCCCCGACGCCGAGAATTCCGACATTGACGCTTCCGAGCGCGCGCGCCGATGCGCCCGAACGCTTCAATTTATGGCATCGAGACCCCAACAATTTTCATACAGGACCGCCGAATAACTTGGGCATTCGTTAACCACTTGTTGACCGGGCCGCAGCCGGCGTCGAGATTGCCCCTTGCTCTGCTGAGACTTAGCGGCGATTTTCCGCCCGCGCCCCCGTCCACCCCCCCGCGCTTGCGCCCCAAGCGCCCTTCCTTTAATCGCGAATCCCATGCAGTTCGTCGATTCGCGCGCTTGTAGGCGCCTGTGAGCGGCGCGGGGAAGCCGGTCGCCGTCATCATGGGCAGCCAGTCGGACTGGGCGGTGATGCGCCGCGCGGCCGAGACGCTGGAAGCGCTCGGCGTCGGCTATGACGCGCGCATCGTCTCCGCCCATCGCACGCCCGACCGTCTCGTCGCCTTCGCCAAGGCCGCCAGGCGCGAAGGCTTCAAGGTCGTCATCGCCGGAGCGGGCGGGGCGGCTCATCTGCCCGGCATGACGGCGGCTTTCACCACCCTTCCGGTGTTTGGCGTGCCGATCCCATCCAGGGCGCTGTCGGGCGAGGACAGTCTCTTTTCGATCGTGCAGATGCCGGCCGGCGTCCCGGTCGGAACGCTGGCGATCGGCGAAGCAGGCGCGGTCAACGCGGCGCTGATCGCCTCGGCCGTCCTCGCGCTTTCCGATCCGGCGCTTGCTGAGAGGCTGGAGGCCTGGCGCGCCGAGCGCACGGCCGAGGTCGCCGAACGTCCCGACGGCGAGGGAGCGGCCGGATGATCCTGAGCCCCGGGGCGACGATCGGCATTCTTGGCGGGGGCCAGCTCGGGCGCATGCTCGCCATCGCCGCGCTGAAGTTGGGCTTGAGAACCCATATCTTCGCCCCCGACGACGAGGCGCCCGCCTATGACGCGGCGGCGGCGCGAACCATCGCCGCCTTCGAGGATGAGGAGGCGCTCGCCCGTTTCGCCGAAGCGGTGGATGTCGTCACGTTCGAATTCGAGAACGTGCCGACCGCCACCGTGGAGTTCCTGGCCGGGCGGGTTCCGGTCCGTCCGGGCGTCCGCGCGCTGGCGCTGACCCAGGACCGGGTGACGGAAAAGACGTTCCTGCGCGATATCGGACTTCACACCGCGGCCTTCGTCGGGGTCGAGGATGCGGGCGCGCTCGCGCGCGCGGTCGCCGAGCTCGGCCGGCCCGCCGTGTTGAAGACGCGGCGCTTCGGCTATGACGGCAAGGGGCAATCGCTGATCCGCGAGGGCTCCAACGTCGGCGCGGTCCACCGCGCGCTCGGCTCGTCCCCGATGATTCTGGAGGCCTTTGTCGCCTTCGAGCGCGAGATTTCGGTCGTCGCCGCCCGCAGCATGGAGGGCGCGGTCGCCGCCTACGATCTGTGCGAGAACGAACACGACCATCACATTCTGGCGAGAACCCGGGCGCCGGCGCGGGTCGCGCCGGAGATCGATGTCGAGGCCAAGCGGATCGCGGGCGTCGTCCTCGAGGCGCTCGACTACGTCGGCGTTCTGGCGGTCGAAATGTTCGTGACCCGCGACCGGCAGGGCCGCGAGAGCCTCGTCGTCAACGAGATCGCGCCGCGCGTCCACAACTCGGGCCACTGGACCCTCGAAGGCGCTCAGACCTCGCAGTTCGAACAGCATATCCGCGCCATCGCCGGCTGGCCGCTCGGCGCGCCGCGGCGACGCGGCCGGGCCGAGATGCACAATCTGATCGGCGAGGACGCCGAGGATTGGCGCGACATCCTCGCGCAACCCGATCTTTGCCTGCATCTCTACGGCAAGCTCGAAATCCGTCCGGACCGCAAGATGGGCCACGTCACCCGGATCTTCCCGGAGGCGCCGGGGCAGGGGTGAGACCGGCGCGGTCGCCGCCTTGACAGCCTTGTCAGGCCGTCACTATACCGCGCGGCGCTTGCGGGGCTTCAAGGCCCGGCAGACCACGCGGCGGGATAGCTCAGCTGGTTAGAGCGGCGGAATCATAATCCGTAGGTCCCCGGTTCGAGTCCGGGTCCCGCTACCATCGATTTCGTGTCCGGCTCGTCTCAGCGCATGACCTTCGCCAGGCTGACAGGCGGAACGGAATCGTCCGGCACGAAGAAATCCGGCGCGAGATCGACGCTCGGGTCGACGCGATAGCGATCGAAGTCCCTGACGCCGTTCTCGAACAGGAACGTGTCGTCGATCAGAAAGTTGCCGCTGAAGGTCTTCGCGTCCTTGAGGAAGATCATGTGCGCCGCGTCGGCCAGAATCTCGGGCGTGCGGGAGGCGCGCATGATCGCGTCGCCCCCGAGCAGGTTCTTGATCGCCGCGGTCGCGATCGTGGTGCGCGGCCACAGGGCGTTGACGGCGATCCCTTTGCCGCGCAACTCGCCCGCGAGGCCGAGCACGACCAGGCTCATGCCGTATTTCGCCATCGAATAGGCGGTGCTGCCCGGAAAACCATTTCTCCTTCAGATCGAGGGGCGGCGACAGCATGAGGATGTGCGGATTGGCCGCCTTGGCCAGGAACGGGACCGCCAATTTCGACGCCATGAAGGTCCCGCGCGCGTTGATCTGATGCATCAGGTCGAAGCGCTTCATGTCGGTCGCCTGGGAATTCGTCAGCGAAATCGCGCTGGCGTTGTTGACGAGGATGTCGATCCCGCCGAACCTCGCGGCGGTCTGGTCGAGCGCGGCGCGCACTTGCGCCTCATCGCGCACGTCCACACTCAACGCCAGCGCCTTGCCGCCGGCCTTCTCGATCTCCTGAGCGGCCGAATGGATGGTGCCGGGAAGCTTCGGATTGGGAACCGCCGTCTTGGCGGCGATTGCGACGTTCGCGCCGTCGCGCGCGGCCTTAAGGCCGATCGCGAGCCCGATGCCGCGCGAAGCGCCGGTGATGAACAGCGTCTTGCCGGCGAGGGTTGAGGTCATGGCCAAAGGTCCAAAGAGCGCCAATTAGGGATTCATGGCGCTTGGAAGCGCTCCAGGCAAGCCGCGGGATTTCCACGCCTCCTGGCGGGCTTTGGCGCCGCGGCGGCCGCGGGTCGAATGATTTGAATCCTGTCCCGAACATTTCGCCGGCGTTCGCCGATCGGTTTCATCGAATGCGATCGCCCGCCACGCGGGGGTCACGAAATCGTGCTTGCGCCGGCGCGCCCTCGGGCATAGCGAAAAAAGGGGCGACGGAAGCATCGTCCGGAAGGCGGACGCGGATCATGAAACTCATCATTGCGGTTATCAAGCCGTTCAAACTGGAAGAGGTGCGCGCGGCGCTCGATCGCTCGGGCGTGGTCGGCATGACGGTCGCGGAGGTCAGCGGTTATGGCCGGCAGAAGGGCCGCACGGAAATCTATCGCGGCGCCGAATACGAAATCGCCTTCCTGCCGAAGCTTCGCCTCGAGGTCGCGGTCAGCGACGAACGCCTCGATGCCGCTGTCGAGGCGATCCGCGTTTCGGCGCGCACCGGCCAGATCGGCGACGGCAAGATTTTTGTCACTCCGCTCGAACGGGCGGTCCGGGTCCGCACGGGCGAAATCGGCGACGAGGCGCTGTGAGCGCTATGCGAAAGCCGAGCCGGTGACAAACCCTGGGAAGGCCGTCGGCCGAACGCTTGCGGGCAGGTGCATGTGCGGCGCGGTTCGTTACGCGGTGGCGGACGAATTCGCCTATGCCGCGAACTGCCACTGTTCGAACTGCCGGCGGACGACGGGTTCGGCCTTCAAGCCGTTCGCCGGCGTCGAGCGCGAAAAACTCGCCATCTGCGAGGGCGAACGCAACCTCTTGATCTTTGGCGACGAGAACGCCCACGACACGCACTGTAAGCTGTGCGGCTCGCTCCTCTATTCGGTCGTCCGCGACGGCGCCTTCGTCCACGTCGCGATGGGAACCCTCGTCGACGATCCGACTATTCGCCCGACCAGCCACATCTTCGTCGGCTCGAAGGCGTCGTGGCACACAATCACCGACGACCTGCCGCAATTCCAAGAGCACGAGGTCGCCCCCAAATCTGCGACGAAATCCGCCGAAACTGGCGCGACTCGCCGTTAGCTGGCATAAGGACGCGATGATTCGGGACGAGATCCCGCGCGTCGCGCGCAAGACCGGCCGCGCGGCCGCCGACGACGACGCAGGCTTCGCGGTCTACGTGCATTGGCCGTTCTGCCTGTCGAGATGTCCCTATTGCGACTTCAACAGCCATGTGCGCGGCGCGCCGGTCGACGAGGAGCGCTATCTGGCCGCGTTCCGGACCGAGATCGCCCACCGCGCGTCGCTGACGCCCGGCCGGGTCGTGGGCTCAATCTTCCTCGGCGGCGGCACGCCGTCGCTGATGCGGCCGCAGACGGTGCACGGCGTCATCGAGGCGATCGCCTCGAAATGGCGGCTCGACCGAACAGCCGAGATCACGCTCGAGGCCAACCCGACCAGCGTCGAGGCGGGCCGGTTTCGCGGCTATCGCGCGGCGGGGGTCAATCGCCTGTCGATCGGCGTGCAGGCGCTGAATGACGCCGACCTGAAGACGCTCGGACGCCGGCACACGGTCGAGGAGGCGCTGTCGGCGGTGAGACTCGCCGCTTCGATCTTCGAACGTTTCAGCTTCGACCTCATCTATGGCCGGCCGGGACAGAGCGCGGCCGACTGGCGCGCCGAACTCGGCCGCGGGCTCGACTACGTCGGCGACCATGTCTCACTCTATCAACTCACCATCGAGCCCGACACCATCTTCGAGCGCCTGCGCGATTCAGGTAAATTGCAGCTCCCCGACGAGGATCTCAGCCTCGCCATGTTCTCAGCGACGCGGGAACTGACCGAGGCGCGCGGCCTTCCCGCCTATGAAGTGTCGAATCACGCCCGACCCGGGGCGGAGAGCCGCCACAATCTGGTCTATTGGCGCTACGGCGAATACGCCGGCGTCGGGCCGGGCGCACATGGGCGTCTCATCACAACGAATGGACGACTGGCCCAGGAGGCCGAACGCCATCCGGAGATGTGGCTGACCCAGGTCGAGACCGAAGGCCACGGCTTGGTCGAGACGACGCCGCTGAGCCGCGAGGAGCAGGGCGACGAGTTCCTGCTGATGGGCCTGAGACTGCGCGAAGGCGTCGATCCTAAGCGTTATTCGAGCTTGAGCGGGCGCGAGATCGATCCGGACCGGATCCGAAGCCTCGTCGAGGACGGATTCATCGAAGTCGACCACCGCGGCCGCCTTCGGGTGACGCCTCGCGGCGCGCCGCTCCTTGATTCGGTGGTTGCCGACGTGGCGGCGTGACGGCGCGGCAAGGGACGCCCGGACGGAGCCGCTTTTTGGACCGGGATCCTTTCCCTTCAGGCGGTTGCGGCGCCATCTCCGACCGACTGGCGCGACAGTCGGCGCTCGCGTCAGTCCGGCCATTCGCGGCGACCCTGCACGAGGCGTGGGCAAGAGCCGCGATCCCGATGGGCCGGGGAATGCGCGACGCCGCGACAATGAACCATTTCCACCCGCGGATCTTTTGGCTCGTGCGGGCCGCAGTCCGGCAGGCGCCGCGTCAGACGACGGCTGGTGTTTAAGCGCCGTAGATCGCTGTTTCCGTTATCACTTAAGACTATCGCCAGAATCATCCGCCAATTCTTCAATTCGCTTTTGCGTCATCGGATCGGTCTTGCATTTTGAGAATTCGAGATCGCGCTTCTCACCTTGCACGCCTTTTGTCGTAACGGCGCCATGGCAAAAGGCGCGAACTTGTCTCGCGTTGCAATATCTCCCGCAGCCGCCGGCAAAAGACGACTGCGACTCGAACAACCCAAAAACGAGCACAAACGTTCCGAGGATTACTGCTGGCAACGCCTTATGAATATCGTTTTTTCCGGCCATTTCAGGCCCTCCAAATAATGTATCGTAATTCGTAACTTGGCTGCTCTGCGATAATACTCTCCATTCCGGCAATTTTGTGAAAGCGCCTCGGCCGCGCCGCCAATTCTGAATGAACGCCTGGCGCATGGGAGAAAAATAAAGACGGCTTCGCCGATCGGCTGCGCCCGCGCTCTATGCGCCTTGCCGGCGCCTCGGGGCGATGAGCGCTGCGAGCGGTAAATCGGACGCTTCGAGATTGTCGCGGGCCTTTCGGCGCCCGCAAGGCGCGATTCGCAGCTTGAAGTTCAAATCCGAGTTGCGAAGCGGGGCATGGAGACACTTCAATACGGGTTCCGTAGGGTCGGGGGTTGAAATGTGGTTGAGCCGAGAATGAGCGGGGTCGATAATTCAACCAAGAAGGAGACGCGCCGGCACAGGCGACGGCTCTCCAACCTGATCGACCGCCTGCCGAGGCGGTTGAGGGACGCAGTCCAATGGTTGTTGAAGCCCGAATCGCGCTGGGCGCGCATTCCCGCCGGCGTACTGCTGATCCTTGGCGGCTTCCTCAGCATACTTCCCGTCTTCGGACTTTGGATGCTGCCCCTCGGCCTCTTGCTGCTCGCCGAAGACATTCCCGCCGTGCGACGCATCCTGGCGCGTCTCCTCGACTGGTTCGAAAAGCGCTGGCCGCACTGGTTTTCCAAGCCCGACTCCAATTGACTTCCTCCTCTTTCTGACCCATCTGTAAGCATCCGCCGGGCGCTGGCTCCGAGCGGAGTTTTTGTGTGCGCCTGGGGTCTGGCGGGCGCCGCAGCCAAGCGAGAGGAGAGTGGCCATTCGTCGTCCCATGAAGGTAATCGCGGCGCCGGAGAAGGGCGGCCCGCGCATCAATCGCGATATTCGCGCCGTTCAAGTCCAACTTATTGACGCCGAGGGCCACAATCACGGCGTCGTCGATCTGGCCGAGGCCCAGCAGCGCGCCGACGAAGCCGCGCTCGATCTGGTCGAAATCGTCCCCAACGCGACCCCGCCGGTCTGTAAAATCCTCGACTTTGGAAAATTCCGGTTTCTCGAGCAGAAGAAGTCGGCGGAGGCGCGCAAGCGCCAGAAGGTGGTTGAGATCAAGGAGATCAAACTGCGCCCCGGCATCGACGACCACGATTACGAAGTGAAGATGCGCTCGGTGCGACGCTTCTTCGACGAAGGCGACAAGGTCAAGGTGACGCTGAGGTTCCGCGGCCGGGAAATGGCGCATCAGGATATCGGCTTCAGGCTCCTGCAACGCGTCAGGACCGAGACGGCGCCGATCGCCAAGGTCGAGGCCGAACCCTCGATGGAAGGCCGTCAGATGATCATGGTGCTGGCGCCGAAGTAAGGCTCCGGCTTCTTCCTGGATTGAGCGTCGCGGCCGACCGTTCGGCCGCGGCCGCGGCTCTTTTTTATAATCAGTTTGCCGTGGCGCGCGCGCCATCGGCTCAGGGGTCATAGGTGAGCACAGCGCCGACATACGCCGGGGGGATCGCTGAAAAGCGCGCGGCCGCTCAGGCCGCAACGCTCAGCGTGTTGATGGCCGTCAGCGCCTCGCACATGCTCAATGACGTGATGCAGTCGCTGGCGCCGGCGCTCTATCCGGTGTTCCGCGAGAGCCTCGGCCTGAGTTTCTTTCAGGTCGGCATCATCACTTTCGTCTTTCAGTCGACCGCCTCGCTGCTGCAGCCCGTTATCGGGCTGGTCGCCGACCGCCGGCCGATGAACTTCATCCTGCCGGCCGGCATGACCTTCACCTTCTTCGGGATCTTCCTGCTCGCCTTCGCCAGCACTTACGTTCTGATCCTGGCGGCGGTGGCGGTGATCGGGATCGGCAGCGCCGTCTTTCACCCCGAAGCGTCTCGCATCGCCCGCGCGGCGTCGGGCGGCAGGCACGGCTTCGCGCAGAGTTTGTTTCAGGTCGGCGGCTATTTCGGCCAGTCGACCGGCCCATTGCTGGCGGCCTTTATCGTGGTGCCGTTCGGCCAACGATCGGTGCTCGCGTTCACCGCATTCGCGTTCGCGGCGATCGTGATTCTGACCGCAGTGAGCCGCTGGCACGCGGCCCGTCGCATAGAGCACAAGCGCGTCGATGCGGCCGTCGGCCCCGCGCTGCCGCGCGCCGTCGTTGTGCGGACGATCGCGGTGCTCATCATCCTCCTGTTCTCGAAGGTGCTCTATCTGTCAAGCATCGGCAGCTACTACACCTTCTATCTGATGGGCGCGTTCGACGTTTCGCTGCAGACCGCGCAGGTGATGCTGTTCGTCTTTCTCGCCTCGGTGGCGGTCGGCACTTTCCTCGGCGGCACGCTCACCGATCGTTTCGGCGCCAAATACATCATCTGGGGTTCGATCCTCGGCGTCCTGCCGTTCACCTTGCTGCTGCCCCACCTCGGCCTCGTCGGAACGCTCATCAATTCAATCGCGATCGGTCTCGTCATCTCCTCCGCCTTCTCGGCGATCGTCGTCTATGCGCAGGAATTGACGCCGGGCAACGTCGGCGCGGTCGCGGGCCTGTTCTTCGGCTTGTCTTTCGGCCTCGGCGGGATCGGCGCGGCGCTGTTGGGGGCGCTCGCCGACAGAACAAGCCTCAATTTCGTCTATCAGGTCTGCGCATTCCTGCCGGCGGTCGGGCTTCTCGGGGCCCTCCTGCCCAACCCGCGCGCGAAATCCGCCTCAGACCTGTAGCCGCGCTCCATAGCCCGTCGAGAAACGGGCGTCCTTCCGGGCGTCCCACGGAGCGCGGCCCGACGCGGTCAGCGACCGCCCATAAAGCCGGCCGCGCCGAGGCTGCTTCGGACGGCGCCGTCGTCGTCGGCGCGCGCATTCCAACAAGCGCGGCGAAGAACCTCAGCGCCGGGTCGACCACCAGCCCCATGACGCCGTGCGGATCATGCTGATGGCCCGACGCGCCGTAAGTGAGGCGCGGCGATTCGGCCGGCGGCATGCGCAGGCTGCCCGCCAGCCAGTCCCAGATCGCCAGGCTCGCGCCCATGTTGCAATTGTAGTGGGCGGGGTCTGCGGAATGATGCAGTTGATGATGGGCCGGGCTCATGAGCACCCGGCCCCAGGCGCCGGTGAACGGGATCCAGATCTGGGAGTGCTGAAGCTGCGCCGTCAGGTAGATATAGAGCAGCATCAGGACGTTGGTGTCGAACAGCGTGAACGACACCGCTTTCCTGCCGAGCGCGTATTGCGCTACGCCGCCGATCACGCCGATGAACAGCGACAGATTGTTGGCGAGGATCAGCGAATTGAGCGGGTGAACACGGAAGTTGACGAGCGGCGTCAGGACTTCCGCCGAATGATGCGCCTTGTGCAGCTCCCATAGGGCGGGAATACGGTGCTTGAGCGTGTGGTCGCAGAAGAAGCCGAGTTCGTAGGCGATGAAGAGCGCGAGCGTGCGCGCCGCGTCGAGCAAGACGTCCGGCGCCTGCGGCGTCGGCCGCGGTCCGAGGCGGGCGGAAAGAAACGCGGCGACGCCATCGCTGATCCAGGAGGTCGAGACGACGGCCCAGCCGATGATCGCGCCGAGCGTCGCCAGGCTGAAGACGCAATAGGCGAGGTCGGCGAGCGTCGATCGGTGGAAGAGAACCCGGCGGGAGAGGACGGCGCGGATCAGCGTTCTTAGGCGTATGCGCCTGTTGCGGCGCTTGCGCCGATGCGCCAGCCAGGCCAAGGCGATCAGGAGCGCGGCTGCGAGGGAATAGATGGAACAGATCGAGGACGGCGACAGGAAGGCCGCCGCCGCCGGCCGCAACGGTGAAAGGAGAATTTCGACAAGCGTCATCGGCGCGATGTCTTCTTGGCCGTCGGACTCGGCGCCACGCCGGGACCATTTGAGAAAACGTTATGGTCCAACGCTTAAGGATTGGTGGTTTCGATTCGTACGAGCGGCCGTTCGCCGCATCGCGCGCTTGCTTGCGCAGGCAAGTTCCGCACGTAAGGCGCCGCGATCGCGATCCGTCTGCGGCGCTCGACGCCATGCCGGTGCGTAATTTGGCATGACGCTTGCGAGGATATTCGCGCGCGCCTCCAACGAGGGGCCGCGGATACCGAGTGACCCGGCGCGGCAAGGCGCGCGCCAGCGTGGTCGTTTAGCGTCCAAGGGGGCCAATCGACGGTCCCGAACCACAATTCAACAGCTACAGCACAACTTTGAGGGGGCCGCAATGTCCGGCTATTCTATCGTGATCCTGGTCTGCTCTACCTTGCTTTCGCATTCGGACTGCCAGCCGAAGACCGCACTGGACGTCGTGCGCGGGCCGGAAGTGGACAATGTCGTCATGTGCTCATTGAATGCGCAGACGATGATGGCGCGCACAGATCTCGTGCGCGGCGACGCCAACCAATATATGAAGGTGGTGTGCACGCCGTCCAAGACCATCGACGAGTGGATGGCCGAGCTTGAGGCGCGCAAGGCCGCCGTCCTGCGGTGAGGCGGTTTCGCCGCCCAATTGCGCATTGAGCCCAGCCGGACGAGTTCCCATCCGGTGCGGCAGTGTGACCCACAATGTCGTCATGTGCTCGCTTCGCGCCGCGGCGATGGACACCTGGCGCACCGCGGTCGCAGCGGCCTGACAACTCCTGAGGCGCCGACACTTCGCGCTCGCTGCACGGCAACGTGACAAAGCCGGACCAATCGATCCAAGTAACGACGCCGGTTCCGATCCCGCTCACGAATTGACAGCGCTGGTCGCGGGACCGACTATTGTTGTTCCTGAAAAGGGTCCGCCATGAGCGCCGTCAATCATCAGTTCCGGCTTGCCGCCAGGCCGGTCGGGCTTCCCAAACGCAGCGACTGGAGCCTGACCGAGGAGCCGGCGCCTGAGCCGGGCGATGGCGAGTTCCTGGTCAAAATCCTTTTTATCTCGCTCGACCCGGCGATGAGGGGGTGGATGAACGAGGGCCGCTCCTACATCGCGCCGGTCGGCATCGGCGAGGTGATGCGGGCCGGGGCAGCGGGCAGGGTCATATCTTCGAAGCACCCCGGATTCGCCGTCGGCGAACATGTGTATGGCAGCTTCGGGGTTCAGGAATATGCCCTCTCGAAAGGCGAAGGCGTCATAAAAGTCGATCTAAGCCTGGCGCCGTTGCCAGTCTTTCTCGGCACGCTCGGCTTGCCAGGCATGACCGCTTATTTCGGCCTCCTCGACATCGGCAAACCGCAAGCCGGCCAGACCGTGGTCGTTTCGGGCGCGGCCGGCGCTGTCGGCATGGTGGTGGGTCAGATCGCCCGGATCCATCGCTGCCGCGTCGTCGGCATCGCCGGTGGCCCCCAGAAGTGCCGCTATCTCGTCGCCGAGCTCGGCTTCGATGCGGCGCTTGACTACAAGACCGAAGATGTCCGCAAGGCGCTACGGCAGCATTGTCCCAAGGGGATCGACGTCTATTTCGACAACGTTGGCGGCGACATTCTCGACGCGGCGCTGGCCAACCTGGCGCGCCATGCCCGTATCGTGATCTGCGGCGCGATCTCACAGTACAACAATACGACCCCGGTCAAGGGGCCGAGCAACTACCTTTCCCTGCTGGTCAACCGCGCCAGCATGACCGGCATGGTCGTCTTCGACTACGCGGAGCGCTATCCCGAGGCGGCAAGCGCGATTGCCGGCTGGCTCGCCGCCGGCAAGCTCAAGTCGCGCGAGGATATCGTCGCCGGGTTTGCAACCTTTCCAGAGACGCTCCTCAAGCTCTTCGCGGGTGAGAACTTTGGTAAGCTCGTGCTGCAGGTCGCCGAAGCGTGAGGGTCGGCGGAGTCGCGTTAGGCATTCTCGTCAATTTGGTCACCACGTGAAAGGCGGCGCGCGATATCCGCGGTTTGCAGCCAAGCGCGCGCCTCCGTAAGCTTTGCGATCAGCCCGGATGTGTTCATTGCAGAGATTTCCTCATGATTCGATTCGGGGCCTCTATGGCATGGCCCCGCCGCCATTTCATTGTCGTACCATCGCGTCACCCTTCGATTCCCGCGGGCCTCCCGCGACCTAACGTCAACGCCGGCCGTTGATGGCCTTCGGCTCGGCCTTGCAATGGATGGCGGCTCGGATAGGTTCGTCGGCCTATTCGAGAGGATGCCCCATGGCGACAGGCACGGTGAAATGGTTCAATGCAACGAAGGGCTTCGGGTTCATTCAACCCGATGGCGGCGGGTCCGATGTGTTTGTGCATATCAGCGCGGTCGAACGGGCCGGCCTGCATGATCTTCATGAAGGGCAGAAGATCGCCTACGAGGTCGTTGCCGACAGGCGCACCGGCAAATCGTCGGCGGATAATTTGAAACCGGTCTGAAATTGCCTGTGTCCTATCACGTCGTCATCGCATTCGATCGGGATGCGGAAGGCGACTTGAGGCCCGGCGAAGCTAAGGAGGTCATGAGTCCGGTCGTGGCCGAGCGGCGCGCCCGCGGGCTCGCGCTCGAACACGCGGGCGCCCTGGCGTTGTCGCGCACCGGCGATCCGGTAACGGCGAGTTTGAGGACGCGGTTATCCTGACGCGGTTTGGCGAGGTCGATCTCGAGTCGCTCTGCGGGTGAGAGCGCGTTATCGCTACCGGACGGCGCCCGCTGATCAGGGACCACCTTCGATTTTGCGCAGGTCGTCGGTTCGGTCATGTCTTTGGCCTTTTGCGCGGCGACATAGAGTCCTGCCCCGAGGTTGAAGCGAATGGCGAACTCGAGTGAGGCTGTCTCGCTAAATCGGCCGAGTTGATGCGCCACTCGGCGAACAAATCCGTGCCGCCAGCTCGCGGCATTTTCTCGCCCCTGCGCTACCCAGTGTTCCGGCGCATCTGGACCGCAAGCCTTCTATCCAACCTCGGCATCTTGATTCTGGGCGTCGGCGCCGCGTGGGCGATGACGAAGATCTCTTCATCGACCGCCTTGGTGGCGCTGGTCCAGACGTCGTTGATGTTGCCAATCGCCCTGGTGTCGACGCCAGCGGGCGCGATCGCGGATATGTTTGATCGACGGGTCGTAGGAATTGTCGCTCTATCGATCGCGTTGGCCGGCTCAATCGCGCTCTCGGCTCTGGCGTGGGTTGGCGTCATGACGCCAACCCTCCTGCTTGTCTTCTGCTTCGTCATTGGCGGCGGAATGGCCTTATTTGGACCGGCATGGCAGGCGTCTGTCAGCGAACAGGTGCCGGCGGAGGCGTTGCCCTCGGCCGTCGCCCTCAATGGCATCAGCTACAACATCGCCCGCAGCTTTGGGCCGGCGATCGGTGGCGTCATCGTCGCGTCGGCGGGGGCGGTCGCCGCATTCGCTGCCAATGCGCTTCTCTATCTGCCTCTTCTAACCGTCCTGTTCTTCTGGCGTCGGCAGAAGGAGCCGTCGCGGCTGCCGCCGGAAAGACTGGCCCGGGCGGTCATTTCCGGCGTTCGCTACGTCGTACACTCGCCGTCAATTCGAATTGTGCTCGGGCGGACCCTGGTCACCGGGATAGCCGGCGGTTCAGTCTCGGCGCTGATGCCGATTGTCGCGCGCGACCTTCTGCATGGCGGCGCTCAAACATACGGCGTCATGCTGGGGGCGTTCGGTATGGGCGCGGTGATAGGAGCGCTCAACATATCTACGCTTCGCGGGCGGTTGGGAGACGAAGTGTCGATCCGCCTGTGCATGATCGTCATGGGCGTCTGTGTCGCAATTGTCGCGATCAGCCGCTCTCCAGCGCTGTCGGGAAGCGCGCTCGTCTTCGCCGGCGCTGGCTGGACGGCTTCGGTCACGCTGTTCAATGTCGGGGTTCAACTCGCCGCCCCGCGCTGGGTCGCTGGCCGCGCGCTGGCGGCCTATCAGGCGGCCATCACAGGCGGGATTGCGTTCGGCAGCTGGATGTGGGGCAGCGTGGCGAGCGTCATTGGGGTCGAGGGAGCGCTGCTCATTTCGGGCGCAACATTGTTTGCTTCGCCATTGCTCGGCTTGTGGATGAGGATGCCAACGGTCACCGGCCCCAACGAGCTGAGCCTTGACGTCCTCGCCGATCCCGAAGTGCGGCTCTCACTGACGCCGCGCAGCGGACCGATCGTGGTCGAGATCGAATATCGTGTCGATCCCGCCAGGGCGCGCCTCTTCTACGCCGTCATGCAGCACGTTCAGCTCAGCCGCCAGCGCAACGGCGCTTACGGTTGGTCATTCGCGCGAGACATCGCCGATCCTGAACTATGGACCGAGCGCTTTCATTGCCCAACGTGGCATGACTATCTGCGGCAGCGAAGCCGGTCCACGGCGTCGGAGCGCGCCTTGCACATGCGGGCCAACGAATTCCATATCGGTCCGGAGCCAATCCGGATTCGCCGCATGCTGGAACGCCCGATCGGATCCGTGCGCTGGAGAGAGGACACGCCCGATCGATCAACCGCCGACGTGGCGCCGATTACGAGCCCGGGGACTGGCCCCTGATCAAGTTCGCGCCGGATCTCCCGGAGCGCCTACGGCCGCGACGCAGGACGGCGTTGTCACGCCGGGTTGGGGTTGCGGTCCGGCCCGTGGCCGAATAACCGAGCGGATGAAGAAAATCAGCTACGCCGGATATCGGTTCCCGCCCGAGATCATTCAGCAAGCAATATGGCTCTATCTCCGGTTCACCCTCAGCCTGCGCGACGTCGAGGATTTGTTGGCGGAACGCGGATTGGCGGTGTCCTACGAGACGGCGCACCGCGGTCGCAGCGGCCTGTCAATTCTTGAGGCGCCGACACTTCGCGCTCGCTGCACGGCAACGTGACGAAGCCGTCTCCCCCAATCGCTATGCAACTCGCCGCGGAAAAGGAATTTTGCCCCGGAGACTGGAGGGCGGGCGCCGCCGCCGCAGGCCGAAATCTCAGTCTCTCTGAGGTTTCCTGTGCACTCCCGGTGCACAAGCGCCGGACATGTCGAGGATATCCCTAGAGACAGAAAATCGTGCAATATCAATTAGTTGCGTGGTGGAGCTGAGGGGATTCGAACCCCTGACCTCTGCAGTGCGATTGCAGCGCTCTCCCATCTGAGCTACAGCCCCGTCGCGCCGCTGTTTACGTGCGCTCCCCTGCACGGTCAAGTCCTTCGCTGTTCGTGTTAGCGCAACATGAGAATGTCCCCTTTTAGCCGAACTTAGCCGATTGGGCGGAATTGGTGAGGCTAAGGGGTTGAGGCCACTGTGACGAAGCCATCCGCGCCGCCAAAGCCAAGCTCTTCTTCCCGCCCGCCTACTCGCCCGACCTCAATCCGATCGAGCAGGCGTTCGCCAAAATGAAAACCCTGCTGCGCAAGGCCGACGCCCGAACCATCGAAGACACCTGGCGAACCATCGGCGCCCTGCTCGACTGCTTCACCCCGACAGAATGCGCAAGCTACTTCCAGAACGCAGGATATGCTTCAACCTAACCAGATCGCGCTCTAAGGTGTGAAATGTCCCGCTCTGTCGCAACCGATGGAGCGAGAAATGACGAAGTCACGCAAGAAGTTTGATGCGGCGTTCAAGGTCGTCTGGCGGGCGCACAGGGCGAGTTGCCGCGAATTGCTCGCCATTCAAGCCGTCAACGCGCCCGCGGCCGCGGCGGCGCCGTCTTCTCGAGCCTCGCCGCGACCTCGGCCGGAGGCCGGGAAGCGCGGGTTCGGCGGCTATGGCTGATGACAAGCGCGGCGAGCGTCGCAACATAGGGCGAGATGTCGGTCAACTGGTTCGGCAGGCCCTGGCTCTGCAACTTGATGCTGAGAGCGTCTGCGAAACCGAACAGGACGCAGGCGG
This sequence comes from uncultured Alphaproteobacteria bacterium, assembly GCA_963835955.1. Lineage (GTDB taxonomy): Bacteria > Pseudomonadota > Alphaproteobacteria > Rhizobiales > Beijerinckiaceae > Roseiarcus. The sequence goes on from CAWIHZ010000005.1 coordinate 264,252, forward strand.
CTGCGGCGTAAAGAGGGTTATTGCGCCCGAGCATCACCGCGACCACCGCGATCCATCCCCGCCCGGCGCTCATGTCCTCGGCGAAGACGCTGACGGCGCCGAGCGACAGTTGCGCGCCGGCGAGCCCGGTCAGCGCCCCTGCGACGAGCACGGTGACGATGCGGTAGCGGGCGACGTCAACGCCCAGCGTCTCGGCGGCGTCGGGTTGCTCGCCCACGCCGCGCAGCCTGAGGCCCACGGGTGTCGTAAACAACACGACGCTGACCAGCGCCGTGAGCGCCCAGGCGACAAGGGTCAATGCTGACTGCCGGCCCAAGGCCCAGCCGAGGACAGGCACGCCGATGAGCGGTGGGATCGTGATCCGGCCCAGACCGACGATGCCCGGATCGCTGAAGGTGCCGCTGACGCCGAATGTCACCCTCAGCAAGTAGGCGGTCAGGCCGGACGCGAGCAGGTTCATCCCGATTCCGATCACGACCGGATCGCCGCGAAAGACAGTGGCGCCAAAGCCGAGCACCAGCGAAAAGGCGATCGCGCCGGCCATCGCCGCGGCGACGCCTCCAACTGCGCTATGCGTAAAGTAGCTGCCGGCGACGCCTGAGAAGGCGCCGACCAGCATCTGGCCCTCGAGCGCTAAATTGAAGACGCCGACCCGGCCGCACAGCACGCCCGCGAGCGACGCGAACAGGATCGGGGTGATCGCCTGCACCGCCGACTGGAACAGAAATGGAGTGAAAACGCCGCTCATTGGGTGCGCCGCCCGACACCCTGTCGCATCGCGAGAAAAAGAATGACGATCGCCTGCAATACAATGGTCAGGACTCGTGGCACGGAGGTCTCGCGCTGCATGGCAAAGCCGCCCGTCTGCAGCGCGGCAAAAAAGAGGCCGGCCAGAATCGCACCCGCGGGCTCGCCGCTGACAAGCAGTGCGGCCATCAGCCCTGACCAAGTATAGGCCGGCGTCAGTAGCGCGCCGTCGATAAAGCGAAATTGCGAGCCGAGTACGACGATCGCGCCGACGACTCCCGCGACCGCGCCACTGGCGAACATCGTCCAAATCGCCTGCCGTTCTAAATGCACCCCGCCATAGCCGGCGAACCGCAGGTTCTTCCCCCGCATCCGCAGTTCGTAGCCTACGACGGTCCGTCGATCGACGAAGACGGCGGCGACCGCGATGACCCCTATGAGGAGGCTCCCGACGTTGAGCGCCCCGCTCAACGCAAAGAGCCGCGCATCCTGGGGAACCATCGCAGTCTGCGGCAAGCCTGTCGCTACGTCGCGAAAGGGAAAGCGCGCCAGATAAGAGGTCACGCCGATGGCTGGATAGCTCAGCAGCAGGCTCGAGATCAGCATCGGGATGCGGCGGCGCGTTTCACCCCAAGCGGCGAGCGCGGCGTAGAGGCCCGAGCCAAGCGCCGCGGCGCTGATCGCCGCGATGGATGCGAGCGCTCCTGGACCCGGCAGTACGAGCGGCAAAAGCGCGGCGGTAAGGCCGCCGATGACGAGCTGCCCGTCGCCGCCGAGGTTCACCATGCCGCCGCGCAGCGGGATCGCGGCGACGAGCGTCATGCCGACGAGCGGCGTGGCCCAGTTCAGTGTGTCCGGGAGGCTATCGAGCGATAGCGAGCCCTCGACAATCTCGGCATAGGCATGCAGCGGGTCGTGCCCGGAGACAAGCACCAACGCCCCGCCGGCCAGTACCGAGAACAGGACTGCAAGCGCAACCGGCGGGAGCCGCAGGCGGGGCGCAAGCGTCGCCCATCGCGCGCGGCCGTTCACGCCACCTGCGTCCGCCCGGCCATAAGGAGACCCACGCTCTCTTCGTCGGCCTCCTCCTGGGCGAGGTCGGCGAGAATGCGTCCCTCGAACATGACGAGCACCCGATCGGAGAGCGCGAGGATCTCGCTTAGCTCGGCCGAGATAAGAAGCACCGCGCGGCCGTTGTCGCGCTCGGCGACGAGGCGCTCGTGGATGTATTCGGTCGCACCGACGTCGAGGCCGCGTGTCGGCTGCTCGGCGATCAGCACCGGCGCCTCGTGAGACAGTTCGCGCGCAACGACCACCTTCTGCAGGTTGCCCCCCGAGAGCGTTCCGACGGCCTCGCTCTCACTTGGGACGCGGATCGAGTAGCGACGAATGAGCGCGCGCGCCCGCTCTGCCATCGCCCCCGGATTGACGAGACCTTTCCACGCCAGAGGGGCGGCGCGCTGAAAGCCCATCGCAAGATTGTCGGCGGCGCTGGCCGATAGCGCCGATCCGACGGCGGCGCGATCCTCCGGAATATAGGCGAGCCCGGCGGATCGATGCGACGCGACGTCGGCTTCACTCACATCGACGCCGCAAATCTCGAACTCGACCGCCGACCGGGCGCCTCAAGCCCACCAGCGCCTCGACAAGCTCATTTTGCCCATTGCCCGCTACGCCCGCGATCCCGACGATTTCTCCGGCGCATACGGAGAAGCTGACGCGGTCGACCATCGGCCTGACCGCGGCGCCTGCAACGGTGAGATCGACGGCGGTCAGGCGCGGCGCGCCAACATGTTGAGGCCCCTTCGCGACGTTCAGATTGACGTTGCGCCCGGTCATCGCGCGGATGATTTCACGCGGGCTGGTCTCGGCCGTTGGCAGGCTCGCGACCGTGCGGCCGTCGCGCAGGATCGTCACCCGATCGGTGATCGCAGTCGCCTCATGCAGCTTGTGGGTGACGAGCAGCACCGTGCGGCCATCTGCGGCGAGCCGCCGCAGGACGTCGAACAAAGCGTCCCGTTCCAGGGGCGTCAGCACCGCGGTCGGCTCGTCGAGGATGAGGATGCGCGCGTTGCGATACAGCGCCTTCAGTATCTCGACGCGCTGGCGCACGCCGACTGACAATTCGCCGACCGCGGCGCCGGGGTCGACGGCGAGGCGATGCCGCTCGGCCAACTCCGCGACCTGCGCAAGCGCGGCGCGGCGGTCGATGAACGGTCCGCGGGCGGGCTCCGCGCCATAGACGATGTTCTCCCACACGTTCAGAGAGGCGAAGAGCTTGAACGACTGATGCACCATGCCCATGCCGGCGGCCATGGCGTCTATCGGTGAACGGAAGTGGACGGCCGCGCCGCGGATGCGGATCTCGCCCGCGTCCGGCGCCTGCAAGCCAAACAGAACGCTCATCAGCGTCGTCTTGCCCGCCCCATTCTCCCCCATCACCCCATGGATCTCGCCGCGATCGGCCGAGAGATCGACGCCATCATTCGCGACCACGCCGCCATAGCGCTTGACGATGCCGACGGCTTCGATCTCAGGCACGGTACGGGACGCTTGTTTCTACTTCGCCTTCATGGGGTCCGCGATCTTGATCGAACCGCTCACGATCTCGTCACGCAACGCCTTCACCTTGGCGACGACGTCGGGAAAATCGGCGATGACGCACTTCGAAGCCTTGAGGTCGGGATCGAGCGAAGTCAGCGACATGCCGCCCTCCTTAAGGCCGAGCGCCGCGATCGGCGGCTGCGACCCCGCCAAGATGCCCTTGACTGCTAGTTCGATTGCGACGTCGGTCTTCTTTTCCATATTGTCCATGACCGCCCCCGGCGCCTGCGGACACTGATTGACGTCGACGCCGAAGGCGTAGACGCCGTGTGCGTCCTCCACCGCCTTGAAGATCCCGCCGTTCGATCCCGCGCCGGCAGCAAGGATCCGATCCGCTCCGTCCGCAACCATCGCGGCGCCGCGCTCTTCCCCGCGCGCGGGATCGGAGAATGGGTTGTTGCCGCCGACCCACAGCGTCGGTGAAATCTTGACGTCGGGCTTGACGTGCTTGGCGCCTTCGATAAATCCGTCCGTGTAGCGATGCAGGAAAGGAATATCGAGAGCGCTGATCGCGCCGACTTTGCCCGTCTTGGTCGTCCACCCCGCCTCTGCGCCGACGAGGAAGCTCGCCTCGTATTCGCGGAACACGGAGCAATGGATGTTCGGTTTCATGTTGGCGAACGGGCAGCTGTCGACCTGCAGGAACTGCACGTTCGGGTAGCCGGCCGCCACTTGCGGCAGCATGTCGTTGAACTCGAAGCCGATAGCGATCACGACCTTGGCGCCCGCCTTGGCGGCCGCCTCGAGATTTTGGCGCTGCGTCGTCGGGTCGGAGCTCTCGTAGGCCTTGGCCTGCCCGCCGAATGCCTGGGCGACCCGTTCCGTGCCGATCTTGCCGAGCCTGAGGAAATCGTTGACGCCGATTGGGTTGGGCGAGACGTAAATGAAAAGCGGCTTGTCGTCGGCGTAGCTCGCGGTCGCCATGAACGTGACAAGGGGAATGCAGGCAAGGGCTGAGGCGCGTTTCATGACAGATCGTCCTCAAGTTTGAATTTCGGGGGAGTTGCCCAATCTCCACAGCGCGGCGCTCGCGGCTGAGTCCAATCTCGGCGATGGCCCATGACTTCGGCGTCTCCTAGTACGGTACGGCGTATTCCCGCTATTGGCCCTGACCGTTTGGCCGCAAATGATAATGGGGTCTCCGCGCAAAGGAAAGGAGATCGTTCGTCCGCCCTCGATAGATTCAATGTGCCGTTGCACCTCCATCCAGGTGAGGTGCGAAAAGATCTCTTCGAATTGCGCCCGACGAGCCTGGCGTAGGCGACCGAGACCTCGCACAGCGTGTCGGTCGCGACACCGCCCCGACAGACGCAATTCATGCCGATGTCGTACGGGGCGAGCACGGTCGACGGGACTCGGGTCAAGCTGAAACAGGCGATTGGTTTTATTGTAATTCGCGCCGCGAGCGCATAGGGTTTCGTTGCAGCAAGGATGCTAAAAAGGGGGAGGTCTGGAGGGATTGGGCGCGCCGTCGAGCGTTCGCTGTGGCTGGATCGCGGGACCCGCGCTTTGTGCGGAGCGAGGCCGATGATCGGCTTCGCCGCTTTGGCCGCTGTTTTGGCGCTCATCGTGTCAGCCGGCCCTGCGGTCGCGCTCGACAAGGTCACTTTCGGGACCAACTGGCTCGCAGACCCGGAGGCGGGCGGCTTTTACCAGGCGGCGGTCGACGGCACCTACGCGAAATACGGGCTCGACGTCACGATCCTGCCGAGCAGTCCGGAATCGAACGGCGGACTGCTCCTGCTGGCGGGAAAGATCGACTTCTACCAGGCGGGCGATCTCCTGGGCGACTTCCTGTCCGAGGAGCGCAATCTCCCGACCATCGCGGTCGCCGCCGAGTTCCAGAAGGACCCGCAGATCTTCATGTCGCATCCCGGCGTCGGACTGGACAAATGGACCGACCTGCCCAAAGCCCCGACGGCCTATGTCAGCGCCGGCGGCGTCTATTCTTTTTATGCCTGGATGATCAAAGCCTGGGGGTTCAAACTTTCCCACGTCAAGCCATACGATTTCAATTCGGGCCCGTTCATTTTTGACAAGAACTCTATTCAAGAAGGCTATCTGACGTCGGAGCCTTATGCAGTGCAGAAGAAGGGCGGCTTCAAACCCAACATCTTCCTGCTCGCCGACTATGGATACTCCACCTATTCGTCGCTGATCGAGGCGCGCCGCGATACGGTGGAGAAGCGCCCGGACCTGGTGCAGCGCTTCGTCGACGCTTCGGCGATCGGCTGGTATCACTATCTCTATGGCGACAACGCCAAGGCCAACGAGGCGATCGAAAGAGCCAATCCCGACATGACCGACGGGCAGATCGCCTTTTCGATCGCCAAGCTCAAGCAATACGGCATCGTCGATTCGGGCGACGCGCTGAAACTCGGCATCGGCGCCATGACCGATGCGCGGGTCAAGGACTTCTTCGACAGGATGGTGAAGGCCGGGATCGTCAAGCCCGGCACCGACTACCGCAAGATCTATACGCTCCAATTCGTAAACAAGGGCGTCGGAGTCGAGCTGCGGCCGAAGTGAGGGAGCGATCCGCTCCATGTCGCGGCCGTCTCCCGGGATGAACCGGGGAAAGCCAAATTATTCCAAGCCAAACCAAGCCCAACCAAACAAAACCAAGAAAAACCAAGAAAAACCAAGAATAAAAGTCCTTGGATTTCCTTGGGTTTCCTTGGATTCTCTCGTCCGAATCGAGGCTTTTCAGTACGTTACGGGGACTCCTAGCAAAAATATTTTGCTCGGCTCCGCTAATATAACAAATTATTGACGGTATATAAGGCGACGCGGCGTCCCGCAAGCGGCGGCCGCCCTCTTCCTCGATCCCGCGCTGTCGATCCTCTCATTCAGGGCAAAGCGGACCATAACATCGATTTCTGATTTTGGCAAAGGAAAGCCTCGCAAAATATTCGCTTGCAAGGTTCGGCTCGGCGATGCGCGAGTCGTCGTCGAGCGGATTGGGTATATGAGATGGGGGATTCGACCGTCGAACGCGCGATTCCAGTCGAGCGAGCGGTCGCCGTTCTGGCAGGCGCGGACGGTGAGGTGCGGCGATGGCGCGGGTTTTGATCACGGGGTCGTCGGACGGCCTTGGCCTGATGGCGGCGAGGCTCCTGACCGATGAGGGCCATGAAGTTTGGCTGCACGGCCGAAACGAGGCGCGCCGCCGCGACGCGCTGGCGGCGGCGCCAAAGGCCAAGGGCGCCATTTCAGGCGATCTCTCGACCATCGCCGGCGCCAGGAGCGTCGCCGAACAGGCCAACAAGCTCGGCCGTTTCGACGCCGTGATCCACAACGCCGGGATCGGCTATCGCGAGCCGCAGCGGGTGGAGACGGAGCGGGGCGCGCCGGATGTGTTCATGGTCAATGTTCTCGCGCCCTATATCCTGACCGCCCTGATCCAGAGGCCGGACCGGCTGATCTATTTGAGCTCCGGCATGCACCACAGCGCGGCGGCGCGCATGGACGATCTCCTGTGGACCAAGCGCTCGTGGATCGGCTCCTCGGCCTATGCCGAGAGCAAGCTCTGCGACGTGCTGATCGCCTTCGCGGTCGCGCGGCGCTGGCCGGACGTCAAGTCGAACGCGCTGGAGCCCGGCTGGGTCGCGACCAAGATGGGCGGGCCGTCGGCGCCCGGCGACATGTCGAAGGCCCATCTGACCCAGGCCTGGCTGGCGGTCAGCGACGATCCGCTGGCGTTGTCGAGCGGCGAATATTTCTACCACCAGCAGCTTCGCGCGCCGAACCCGATCGCGCGCGATGTGAAGGTCCAGGATCAGCTGATCGCCGAATGCGCGCGGATCTCGGGCGTCGAGCTGCCTGAGTGAGGGCGGCGCCGAGGCGTCGACGTCGACCATTCGGGCGCCAACGGCAGGGGGTTCTCGCGTCCAATAGGCAAGGCCGCAACCGTCGGGTGCAGATTCGGTAAACGCCACCCCAATTGCTACAGTCGCCGGCGGCGCTCACAACGCAAGGCCGCGGTCGGGAAGTCGTCCGCGCCTCGGCGCGCGCAGATAACCAAACCGCGCGCCCTGGCTTCGCGAGGCGACAAGATGGCCTTCAAACGTGTTGAGATCGCCACCCCAGAGGATCGAGTCGCCGCGATCAAGGCGATCGCCGAGGAATGGAGCGTCGACGACGTCTGGGTCGGAGCCGCCCTCGAGGACGGTCGGCGTCCGATCACCTTGCTGATCGGGGAGATCGATCGTCAGAAGCTTCTCGACCGTCTGCAGGCGGCGCTCGGCAAGTCGGAAAACTGGCGCATCACGGTTCAGCAGGTCGACACCATCGTGCCATACGCGGCCGACGTGGAGGGGGAGAAGCCGGGCGAGGACGTTGATGCGGCGAAGCGGGACGACCGTGAGCGCGCGTCGCGAGAAGAGCTCTATCATCTGGTCGAGGGCGGCGTCCGGCTGGACTCCAATTTCCTGCTTCTGGTCTTCCTTTCGACGGTGGTGGCCTCGGTCGGATTGGAGACGGACAACGTTGCGGTTCTGATCGGCGCCATGGTGATCGCGCCTCTGCTTGGGCCCAATATCGCCTTCGCCTTTGGCGCGGCGATCGGCGATCGGGGGCTCATGCTGACAGCGAGCAAGTCGCACTTCGCGGGAATTGCGCTGAGCATTTCAGCTGCGGCCGGCCTCGCGATGCTGACTCAGGTGAACACAGGGAGCCATGAGCTGATGGCGCGCTCGTCCGTCGGCTATGGGGGAATCGCGCTCGCACTCGCCTCGGGCGCCGCGGCGGCGCTGTCGGTGACGACAGGCCTGTCGAGCACGCTCGTCGGTGTCATGGTTGCCGTCGCTCTGCTTCCGCCTGCCGCGACCGTTGGCATCATGATCGCCGCGCGCCGCCCGGACCTCGCCGCCGGCGCGGCGATGCTCCTCATCGCTAATATCGCCTGCGTCAATTTGGCCGCGCAGGTCGTCTTCCTCGTCAAGGGAATCAAACCGCGCACCTGGGCGGAGCGAAAGAGCGCGCGGCGGGCGGTCGCGGTGAACCTGGCGACCTGGATCTTCCTGATCGCCATCCTCATCGGCATCATCGCGCTGCATCACCGAACTTCGTAGCGCCGACGCAGACGAAGCGCGACCACAAGCTCACAACCATCCGACGCGCCGGAATTGCCAGTACAGCGCCGCGCAGACGATCAGGATCACGCCGATAACGGCGAAGTAGCCGTATTCCCATTGCGTTTCCGGCATGTTCTTGAAGTTCATGCCGTAGATTCCGGCAATTGCGGTCGGGACCGCGATGATGGCGGCCCATGACGCGAGCCTCTTCGACACCGCGGTTTCCTGCGCCTGGCCGATCAGGGAGCTTGCCTCGAAAGCGAACGCCAGAACCTCTCGAAGCGAGTCGATCTGTTCCTGAACCGTTCGAACGTGATCGGTGACGTCGCGAAACAGCGGCTGCGTGAGGGGCCGCACCATCGGCAGATTGTCGTGTTCGAGCCGGCGGCAAACCTCCACCAGCGGCCCGACCGCATTGCGCAGCCGCAACAGGTCGCGCCGCAGCAGATAGAGCCGTTCGATTTGCGCCCGCGTCATGGCGCGGGCGAGCACCTGCGCCTCCATTTCCTCGACTTCCTCATGGATAGCCTGGATCACCGGCGAGTAATTGTCGACGATGAAATCGAGAATGGCGTAGAGGATGTAGTCCTCGCCGCGCGCCAGCGCCCGCGGGCAGCTTTCGCAGCGCTGCCGCACCGACGCATAGGACGCCGAGGGGCCATGGCGCACCGAAACCAGATAACCTTCACCGACGAACAGATGCGTTTCGCCGAACGCGATGCTGTCGCCGTCGAGCTGCGCGGTGCGGGCCACGATGAACAGCGCCTCGCCATATTGGTCGATTTTCGGACGCTGGTGGGCGTGGGATGCGTCCTCGATCGCGAGATCGTGCAGCTGGAATTGCTCCTGCACGCTCGTCAGGAGCGCGATGTCCGGTTCGTGCAAGCCGATCCACACCACGTGGCCCGGCCGGCCGCGCCAGCTCGAGGCCTCTTCGATGGCGATATTGGCCACACGCCGGCCTTCGACATAGGCGCCGGCCGCGACCACGCCTTCGGACTTTAGGGTCTCCGTCGCTGAGACGGTCGACGACGCCATGTTCATGGTTTTCGTCCCATGACAATTGTCGAAATTCGCTCCGACGCCGAGCCTTTCGGGAACACTAGCACCCGTCGCCCCGCCGTCAAACGGGCCGTCAGGGCTTTTTCGGCGCTGAAACGCCAACCGTTCTGCGTTCGCGGCTTGTGGGAGACCGTTCGTTTGACCGCGCTCTTGTAACGGATTCGGAGCTTAAGGCGACGCCGCGCACCCATTCGCCCGATCGTCGCTCCGCTCTACTTCGCTCGCCGCCTCGGTCTCCCTCCCCCGCCCTTCGGCCGCGCCTCGCCGCCGCCCCAGTTGTGCGGGCCCATGTCGGCGTCGGTCGGCTTGCGCGGCCTGGTCGAGGGCAGGTTGGCGGCGCGGCCGAACGGGCGCTCGCCGGAATAGGCGCCGCCCGCGGCGTCGATCGCCGACTGCCTCGCCAGCGGGTCGTCGCCGACCGCGAGCTCCACTGTCTGCAGGCGCTTGATCTCGTCGCGCAGGCGCGCCGCCTGCTCGAATTCGAGATTGCCGGCGGCCTCCTTCATCCGCTTCTCGAGATCGGCGATCGTCGCCTGCAGATTGTGGCCGATCATCGCGCTGCCGGCGAGGCCGATGTCGACGGTGACGTGATCGGCCTCGTAGACCGAGCCGAGGATGTCCTGGATGCCGCGGCGGATCGACGCCGGCGTGATGCCGTTCGCCTCGTTGTAGGCCTGCTGCTTGGCGCGGCGGCGATTGGTTTCCCCGATCGCGCGGCGCATCGAGCCGGTGACCGCGTCGGCGTAGAGCACCACCTTGCCGTCGACGTTGCGCGCCGCGCGGCCGATCGTCTGCACCAGCGAGGTCTCGGAGCGCAAGAAACCCTCCTTGTCGGCGTCGAGAATGGCGACCAGCGCGCATTCGGGAATGTCGAGACCTTCCCGAAGGAGATTGATTCCGACCAGCACGTCGAAGGCGCCGAGGCGCAGATCGCGGATGATCTCGATCCGCTCGATGGTGTCGATGTCGGAATGCATGTAGCGCACCCTGACGCCGTTCTCGTGCAGATATTCGGTCAGGTCCTCGGCCATGCGCTTAGTCAGCGTCGTCACCAGAGTGCGATAGCCGCGCGCCGCGACCTGCTTCACTTCGCTGACCAGGTCATCGACCTGGCTGCGGGCGGGGCGGACCTCGACCGGCGGATCGATCAGCCCGGTCGGGCGGATCACCTGCTCGACGAACGCGCCTGCCGTTTGCTCCAATTCCCACGGGCCCGGCGTCGCCGAGACATGGACGGTCTGCGGCCGCATCGCCTCCCATTCCTCGAACCGCAATGGCCTATTGTCCATGCACGAGGGCAGGCGGAAGCCGTATTCGGCCAGCGTCGCCTTGCGGCGGTAGTCGCCGCGGTACATGCCGCCGATCTGCGGGATCGTCACATGGCTCTCGTCGGCGAACACCAGCGCGTTGTCGGGCAGGTACTCGAACAGGGTCGGCGGCGGCTCGCCCGGCCGGCGGCCGGTCAGATAGCGCGAATAATTCTCTATTCCCGCGCAGGAGCCGGTCGCCTCCAGCATTTCGAGATCGAACACCGTGCGCTGCTCGAGCCGTTGCGCCTCCAAAAGCCGCCCCTGCCGATTGAGCTCATCGAGGCGGAGTTTGAGCTCCTCCTTGATCGCCTTGGTCGACTGCAACAGCGTCGGGCGCGGCGTCACGTAGTGCGAATTGGCGTAGATCTTGACGAATTCCAGCTCCTGCGTCTTCTGCCCCGTCAGCGGATCGAATTCGGCGATCGCCTCGATCGCATCGCCGAAGAAGCCGATGCGCCAGGCGCGGTCCTCGTAGTGGGCGGGGAAGAGCTCGATCGTGTCGCCGCGCACCCGGAACAGCCCGCGCGCGAAGTCGGCCTGCGAGCGCTTGTATTGCAGCGCCACCAAATCATTGATGAGCTGGCGCTGGTTGATCGTCTCGCCGAGCTTCAGTGAGAACGTCATCGCGGTATAGGTCTCGACCGAGCCGATGCCGTAGATGCAGGAGACCGAGGCGACGATGACGACGTCGTCGCGCTCCAGCACCGCGCGGGTGGCGGCGTGACGCATGCGGTCGATCTGCTCGTTGATCGACGATTCCTTCTCGATATAGGTGTCGGTGCGCGGGACGTAGGCCTCGGGCTGGTAATAATCGTAGTAAGAGACGAAATACTCGACCGCGTTGTCGGGAAAGAAGCTTTTGAATTCGCCGTAGAGCTGCGCGGCCAGCGTCTTGTTGGGCGCGAGAACCAGCGCCGGCCGCTGCGTCGCCTCGATCACCTTGGCCATGGTGAAGGTCTTGCCCGAGCCGGTGACGCCGAGCAGCACCTGATCGCGCTCGTGCGCCTTGACGCCCTTGACCAGCGCCTCGATCGCCTGCGGCTGGTCGCCCTCGGGCTCGAACTCCGAGACGACGCGCAGGCGCCGCCCGCCCTCCGACTTTTCCGGCCGCGGCGGCCGGTGCGGCGTCCACGGCGGCCGCTCGCGAATGTTGGGGTCGCCCTGTTCGAGCAGGATTTTGAGCGAATCGACGGTCGCCGCCGCCCCGGTCATGCCGCGCGGATGGCTCTCCGGCGCCGGGCTCTCGAACTTTGGCTGCGGCGCCTCGCCGAACCCTTGCGGCTTCGGCTCGACCAGCGCCGGGTTCAGCAGCGCCGCCAGATGCTCGTCGAGCGGCTGCAAGTCGGGACGGGAGGCTTTCGATTTCGGCGCGCGTCGGGGCTTTTGGGGAGCGGGCATGGGGGGAATATGGGCCGAGTCGAGGGGCGGGGGAAGGGAGGGAGCAGCTTACGCGAAACTGTCGGGATGCGGCTCGACGCGGATGGCGTCGCACGGCTGAGCGGCCGTCCGAATAAGCCGCCTGAAAACTGGCGCTGCGAAGAATGAGAATGCGCGACGAGCGTCGGCGCCTGGGCAGTCGACAGCGTCATCCGCCGACGCCGCTCCAGGTAGTTTTCCGAGTTTGGCGCGGCGAGCCGCCGATCGATATCGCTAAGTCGGATCCAAACCAAACGCCGCGAGCCAGCTGCCTAGTCTCGCGTGATCGGCGCATGCGAGCCAATCTGGTGGTCAATATGAAACATACTATATGAAACATACGATGACGGTTTGGTCTCGGAGATCCGAGTACGACGCCTTTCTCTTCGCGCCGATCGGCGAGGAAAAAAATGGAATGCCGCTCAGCGTCGTCTCAGCGCTGGCGCGGCTTGATCTCGACCCTTGGCGGGAGGCAGCCGCACTGGCCGGTATGCCGCAGCAAACCGCCAAGCAGAGATTGACGTGCTTGATCGAAACGCTCCCTGATCGGCCACCGTCGCGGCCCGAGCCCGAGACGATTTCCACTCCTCTGATCGCGCTGCTGCCGGGTGTCGCCAGTCCCTCCGTCGCGTCTGGCAACACGTTCCCCGGCCCCGGCGCGACCCAGAATTCCCGCGGATTGGCGTATGCCCTGCTGGTCAGTCTGCTCATTATGGCCAGCATGATGGGCGCCCAATGGGCCGCGTCGAACGTTCACGCCTCTGCGAAAATCAATAGCGCCCAAGCGTCGGCTGCCGGGGCAGTCCCCGCTCAGAAGTCTCCGCAGGGTTCAAGCCGATGATCATCAACCATCTTGTGAAAGAAGGAGATATTCATGACTGACCAGCAAACGACTCCCAATGCGAATGACCCGCCCGAGCAGACAAAGCCCGATCAGACCAATCGGCGTCAGCAAGAACAGGAGCCTCGAGCCGTCTCAGCTGCTCAGCAGGATCGCCGCCCGGCGCCGGGGCGAAGGCCGCTCTTTCGCAACTGACGATCGCGCCGCCAAAGCGGGGGCCCCGTGACCGCTCTTCAAAATGCCGCCCGAGCGTCTGATTGCCGCGACTTTGGCTCTTCTGCGGCATCAGCTTGCGAAAGCGGGCGCATTCCGGGCGCATTCTATGTCGATGCGAGGAACCCGGCGCATTCTGAGCTCAGAGCGCCTTATTCTGGATCGCGCTGCCAGATCAGCATCAAGGCGTCACCTTCAACCAAGTCTATTCGTGGTGTAGCGCGTGGTCGGGGGGCCAATTCGGCGAATTGGCGTCCGCCCGTTTGAACGTCATGATGTCGCCCAAACGTCCGGCGCGCCGATCGAGCGCCTTTCCTCGTGGAGGATGCATCGTGTGCGCATTTGAATTGACGCGGCGCGCCGCGGTTACGGCATTCGGGGCTCTGGCCCTTGTCCCAGCCGTCGCCGGTCGGCGCGCGCTGGCGCAGTCGGGCCTCACCTTCCGCGACATTCGCGTCGACGTCGCGCCCTTGCGCGCGAACGCCGGCGACCCGACCGCGGCATGGGTGCAGCGGGAACTGCCGGGCGAACTCGCTCGAGCCCTGGCGGGCCGGATGTCGAGAAACGGCGCCACGCTCATCGTGCGGATCGACACCGTCACCCTGGGACCAAACAGCGGGGAAGGCATCCATAGCAGCTCGTCTTGGGACAACATCGGCGGCGTCGCGATCGTCAATGGCGCCCAGATCCCCGTGCGGGCGACGACGAGGTATCAGTCCTCGCCGATTGACCAGACGATGATCGAACAATCCAACCACGACCGGGTGTCGAAGCTCGTGCAGGCGCTGGCCTATTGGATCGGACACGGAGCGTTTTTCTAAGGGCGTTCTTTGGCGCGGACGCCAAAGCATTTCTCGGAAAAGCGAGGACCGGCGCTGCCAAATAGACGCGCTCCACCAGCAACTTCATCAGGGTGGCCGTCCTCTCTGCCGTGCGCCGCTCGCGCCGGCGGGGAGCGGCAGCTCGCAGCTTGGGGGGTCCCCCGGATTCGGCGGCGCCGGTGAAAGCAATGCAATGGAGAGGGATCGCTCATCCGGTGCGCCCTCGCCCCAACCCCGGCCGCGATCGGCTCTTCGATCGGCTTCGAATCGCACGCAGCTTCCGCGCGGCCGGCTCGGAGGCGCGCTTGATGTCCTTGGGCGACAGGCCGAGCGCTCGTTTCGCTTGTTTCATCAGATTGGGATCAATCGGCCGCGGCTCCAGTGACACACCCTTGCCGAGCCGCTCGCCGAGGATGCGAAAGGCCGCGACGCGGCTAAAGGGCTTGTCGTTGGCGGGAATGAGGTGCCACGGCGCGCGTTTGGTCGAGGTTTCAGCCATCATGTCCTCAATCGCCGCTTCATATTCCTGCCAGTGAGAGCGATTGCGGAAATCCTCATAAGACAGCTTCCAGCGCTTCACCGGGTCGATAAGCCGATTGCGGAAGCGCCGCTGCTGCTCGTCAGGCGTGATGTGCAGGAACAGTTTGACCAGACGGATGCCCGAATCGGCCAGCAAGCGCTCGAACTCGTTTATCTCGCGATAAGCGCGCCGCCACTCGGTCTCGGTCGCGAAGCCTTCGACGCGCTCCACCAGAACGCGCCCATACCAGGATCGATCGAAAGCGACGATCTGTCCCTTCTCCGGCAAACGCCGCCAGAACCGCTGCAGATAGTGCTGAGCGCGCTCATGCTCGTCGGGCGAGGCGACTGGGTTGACCTTGAAGCTGCGCGGATCGAGGGCCCAGCCAAGGCGGCGGACGATGCCGCCTTTGCCGGCGGTGTCCCAACCCTCAAGAACGATGATCGCGCGCTCCGAGGTCGCAAGATACGCCTGCTGAATGAGTTCAAGCAGGCCCTGAAGCGACGTCAGACGGCGCTCGTAGTCAGCGAAGTCCATTTTGGGATGTTCGGCGATCTCAGCGAGCCTCGGCCGGCGCAAGACCTTGAAGCGGCGGGAGTTCATTGTGCGATCGAACGACAAAACCTCTGCCTTCCGCAAAGAGCCGCGAACCCTCGGGTCACCGCGCCATGGGCCAAGTGGCTGAGGGCGCCCGAAGAGTGGTGACCGGACATCTGCGACAGTCTGCGGGGGCGCGTATCATTCGTTGCCTATTCTTCGGAACGCTTCTCACCGGTAAACATGGACAAAACTAGATTTTCCCGATGGACCACACTCGCCAGCCCAACCCCAACAACATGAAGGACAACAAGGAATAGCGTGAGATTGGCGAGCGCCCCATGGAGTTCGCCAATTACGCTCTCACGTTCTTCGCCTAGTCGCGCCTGTTGACTGCCTGCGCTTCTATTGTCTTTCTTGTCATCGAGGGCTGCGGAGACCGTGCCGCTCGAATTCGACAATGGCCCCTTTCCGCCCTCGCCGTAAGCGACCAGTCCGGTGCCCACGGCGCCCGCAAGGCAAAGCAACAGGGCGATGACCATCGCCCCGCCAGCCGGGCTGTGGCCTAGATAGCGGCGTCCGCCCCCGCGAACGAGTTCAGCAAGATAGCCAACGGTCCTTGTCGGTCCATAGACGAAGTCGCTGAAGCGAGCATGACGCGGGCCAACAAAGCCCCACGCCACTCGGAGCACGACAATGATCCCGACGGCGTAGCCACCCCAAATGTGCAACAGATCGACACTGTTCGTCTCCTCTTCCGCGCTCAAATAGGCGATTGCAAAAGCCGCCAGGAGAGCCCAGTGCCCGAACCGAACAAACGGATCCCATACGACGACACGCGGCGGCTGTTCCGTGGACGACATCAGTCGAGTATCCTCTGCGAACCGGGAAGCTAGGTCTTCACCCGAAGAAGATCATGCGTCAGTCGCGGTGACCTATTGCACATGATGGCCCCCGGGCGGACGAGCGCTTTGATCCGCGTCAATTTGTCATCTCACGCCGCGCCTGGAGGTCGGGGCGCGCATTGTAACGGGTACCGCTCAAACCCCATTTTGCCGGCGGGCGCGGGGGAGATCAGGGACAATGACTGATCGCGACGAAATTTCTTGATTTCTCCCAATCATCACGAGTTTGCGAACTGAGTGAGATTAGGCCGCCGGGACTGGCTGAGGGCGAAGCCGATATCCCTAGATCTGGGGCGCGCATGATCGATGGCAACCGGGACGGGCGCGGGATAGAGAACGATGAGCGGCGGCTTCGCCTCCCGACCGAAAAGACGCGCTCAAACCGCTTTGCCGAAGATCGCCCCGATCGCCGTCGTCAGGCCCATGGCGAGCGCGCCCCAGAAAGTCACGCGGAGCGTGGGCTTGACGAGCCCCGCACCGCCGGCTGTTGCGCCTATCGCGCCGAGGAGCGCCAAGAACAGCAAAGATCCAACGGATACGACTGCAAGCAACCAGTTCTGGGGCGAAACGATTACGAGGATGAGAGGCGCGGCCGCGCCGACTGAAAACGTGGCAGCGGACGTAAGGGCTGCTTGGACCGGACGGGCTGCGCTAATGCTCGAAATGCCGAGTTCGTCGCGGGCGTGGGAACCGAGCGCGTCCTTGGCCATAAGCTGCTGTGCGACTTGGCGCGCAAGCCCGGTTTCGACGCCGCGCCCGACATAGATTTGAGCAAGCTCCTCCTGTTCGAAATCGCGGTCGTTGGCGAGTTCTCCACTTTCACGGGCAAGATCAGCGCGCTCGGTATCGGACTGCGAACTGACGGAAACATATTCTCCCGCGGCCATCGACATTGCGCCGGCGACGAGGCCGGCCACGCCCGCAAGTAGCGCTTCATTCCGGGAGGACGCTGCGGTCGCGACGCCCAGAATAAGGCTTGCCGTCGAGATGATCCCATCATTTGCCCCCAGCACTGCGGCGCGCAGCCATCCGATCCGCTCGACAAGATGGCCCTCTTTATGAAGTCGGCTCATGTTCAGGGTTTCCTCTATCCATTGAGATATTTTTCGCCGCCAGGCGTCGCCTGATCACGCCGAAAATGGCGTTGGCCGTGACGCACGCCATCGGACCGCGAAGCCACAGGGGACAACCCGAACGGAATCAGTCTCTGATGTTGAACAAACGCGCCATCCTCGCCCTTGCGAAATTGGCGCTTGTCAAATTGTGCACGCTCGAGAATATTTGCTTCATCGCCCAGCCCCCGACCTCTTGTTCAATGAAAAATCTTCAACGCCGTCGAGGCCCAGGCAGCCGCTATCGACAGAGCGACGCCGAGGACGACGCGAATGGCGAAAGCGCGCGAGCCCGCGCTTACCGCCATCACGCATTTGGCGCCCGCGTTCGTGGTTAAGGCGGCAAGGATTGGCGCGACCGCGTCCTGCGGCGCGATTTTCCCCGATGCAGCGAGAGATGCGACGGAAATCGCGGTCGAATGGGCGTCGACGACGCCTGCGACCGCGGCGCCGACGGTGATCCCGGCCTCACCCAACCTGTCCTTGAGGCCTGCGGCGACAACCAGCATGACCGACATCGTGCCGACCAGCACCAAGGCGGTCTTGACGCTGAAGGCGCGCCCGGTCTGCGAACGGTCGGGGCTGCCGGCTTTGAGCGCGCGCATCGTGAGCGTGAGGCCGTAGGCCGCCGCGACAACGCCGCCGGCCGTCAAGGTCGGGGTCATCGCCCGGAGCGTCGCCCGATCGATGACGAATAGCAAGAGCCCCAACTGCACGAATGTCGCGACGGTCGAGAGCGCCGCGCCCGCCGCCGCGGCTGTCGTCGATTGCGGTTCGCTGGCCGAGCGAGCTGCCATCGATCCTATGGTGGCGAGGCTGGAGACGAACCCGGATGCGAGACCAGAGACCGCCAGCCCGAAGCGCGGGCCGAGCGCCCGGCTCAAAATGTAGCCGCCGGCGCCGACGGCCAGCATCAGGACGACCAGGAGCCAAATCTTCGCGGGATTCAGCGACTGCCACGGCCCCATGGCGCGGTCGGGAAGCTGCGGCCAGATCACCAGCGTCGCGATCGCCAGCACAATGCCGTCGGTCACTTCAGTATCGGAGAGAACGCTTTTCACGAATCGGTGGACAGAGGTCTTCAGCGCAAGGAGGGTGACGACGGCGACGCTGAGGCCGGACGCCAGCGGCGGATCGGACATAGCGATGCCGCCGAGAAGAGGGGCCGCCAGAAGCGCCACCTCCGTCGTCAGGCCGGGATCGTCGGCCTGGTCGCGAAGATAGGACGTTGCGATCAGCAAGGCCACGCCGCCGGCCATGACCATGAGCAGAGGAATCTGGCCGAGATAGATCGCGATCGCGCCCAAGAGGGCGGCGAGCGCAAAAGTTCGAATGCCTGCAGGGCCGCGCATGGGCCCCTCGCCCTTGCTTCGTTCGCGTTCGAGGCCAATCAGCAGACCCAGTCCGAGCGCGACCGCGAAATTGAACCAGGGATACGCCATTCAAGCCCCGTCGCAGTGTGGGCGCCGACCGCGCCTTTACAGCGTCGCGCTGCGACCGAGCGCCTAGGACGTGGCGCGCCCGCTAGCGCACATGCGCAGAAGCATCCGTCGGGCGCGTCTAAAACCGTCGAGCGGAAAGGTCGCCGCATAGCCCGACTGCAAAGCTTCGACCCGCAAGCTCCTATGGCCGACCAGCCGTCGCAGAAACGCTCGGTTGATCAGGCCGCGGGACACGGGGAAGTTGAATGCGCGCGACGCCCGCTCGTCAACCTCCATCACGCTCGTCGTGACATGCGGCCCTGCGCTCAGGCGCGTCGGGCCTTCCAGCCAATCGCCGACGATCATCTCGACGAAATCGAAGCCGCCGGAACCACGGCAGCCGATCCCGATGCAGACAATCTCGTTGAAGGGCAGACAGACCGCGATCGCCACGCCTTGGGCCCGGCCCGCGGCGTTGGTTCTCTCCCAACGCGGCGAGGCGGCGGCGAGCGCTCCGCTCAACACGAGGAAGACAAGGGCGAGGGTGAAGCGACATAGCCCCGCACGGGCGGGATCCCGCGACTTCGTTCGCATTGCCTCTATCCCATAGAGAACGCGGCGCCAGAACTCGGCCGGAACGCTTAGACCGTTGCCGTCTCGGTATGCCCGAAACCCTTGCGGTAATCCAGGATCGAGACAATCTCGGGCGAGATACGGAACAACGAAATGTCCTTCATCCCCGTCGCCGCAAATTGAGCGACCTGCGGGAACTTGTGGAGCATCAGGCCGCCGACCTTGGCCATCTCTTCGGGGACAGCGACGCGCGCCGCCCGGCCGCCGATCGATATCCCGCGGATTTCCTCCCACGCCCTGTAGGGAAGGGTCACAGTCAGCGAGACTTTATCGCAGCTGGCGATGTTGCGAGCCTTCTGCAACTCCGCAGCGGTCCCAAAGTAGATGGTCATATCGTCGTTGACATAGCTGACCACCGTCGCCTGCGGATAGCCGTCAGGCCGGACGGTTGCAATCGTCATGTCGGTCGCGCCCGCAAGGATTGCGACGATCTCCTGCGTCATTGCGCTGTCCATGGCCGCGGTCTCCCTCGCGTGAGAGGCGAAACATCATCAGGCTTTTTCTTGCCCGGCATTGACCGGCGTCAAGCCGTTTGGCGGGAAGGTCCTGCTCGCGCCGCCGTTCTGACGGTCTGATCTGGATCAACCCGAGCAAGCCGTGCCCGGAACGTAACCGCTTTGCACTGGACCGGGTCGAAGCGGGTGTCGGAGAAATAAGGACAGCGTCACCGCAAACCTTCGGGCCTCAACTCTCTCCAAATCCGCTCATCCGGAACGCCCATTGAAGCCCGATGACGGCCCCCTTGATCGGCCGAATGAGCGCCAACGCAAGCACGACGGCAAGGCCCGGCCACAGAATTTCCTGAATCCAGATGGACATATCAGAGTAGCTCCCGACTACGAGCATGCTTCCGAGCACGATCGGTCCAACGATGAAGAGCACGAGATATCCAGGCAGATCTTCGGAACGATGATGGTGAAAGGCCGTCCCGCAGCGATCGCAGTGGTCCGCCACTTTCAGAAAGCGGGAAAACAGGCGGCCCTCGCCACACTGAGGACACCGACCGGCCAGGCCGCGCCAGACGGCGAGCCGCGCAGAGCGACGCTGCGGTTCGGATTTTTCCATCCGCTCTATGTGCGGGTAGCGCACGGCCAATGCAAATGTAATCTGGCGATCGCGGCGTTGCGTGACGCGTGGACGCGAAGATCGGAGCGGTTGATGAGCCAACCCTCTGGCGTCTTCGTCCTCGCCGAGGGCAACCGCGTTTTCGTGGCCGCGGGCGCCACAGGCATTGCGGAGGCGTCGCGAAGTTCGCGCCGGCGCATTCGAACGAGTGGAGAGCATAATGAGCAAAGTGGCGATCGTCGGTTCGGGTCTCGTCGGCCGCGCCTGGGCGATCAGCTTCGCCCGCGCCGGATATGACATTGCGCTGTGGGATCAGGACCTCGAAGCCCCCGGGATGGCCCTTGCCTATGCCGAGCGGCTGCTGCCCGATCTCGAGCAGAACGACCTGCTCAACGGGGAAACCGCGGGAGCGGTCGGCGCGCGCATGCGGCCGGAGGCGCGCCTTGAGGCGGTCCTCGAAGGGGCGGCCTACGTGCAGGAGAATACGCCGGAGGATGTCGAGGTCAAACGCCGAATGTTCGCCAGTCTCGACGCGCTGGCGGCGCCTCAGACGATTCTCGCGAGCTCGACCTCGGCGATCTTGCCTTCCGCCTTCACCGAAGAGCTCAACGGTCGGTCGCGATGCCTGGTCGTTCATCCGATCAATCCGCCATACCTCATTCCAGCGGTCGAGGTCGTGCCGGCCCCCTGGACCGACCCCGCAATCGTCGAGGGCGCTGCGGCGCTGCTGCGCGCCGCCGGACACGCGCCGATCGTAATGAAGCGCGAGATCGACGGGTTCGTGATGAATCGTCTGCAGGGCGCGCTGCTTGAAGAGGCGTTTCGCCTGGTTGCGGAGGGCTACGCCAGCATCGAGGACGTCGACATCGGCGTCCGCGACGGACTGGCGCTGCGGTGGTCGTTCATGGGCCCGTTCGAGACCATTGATCTCAATGCGCCGGGGGGCGTGCGCGACTATGTCGAACGCTACCAGAAGATCTATTCCGGCATTTTCCCCTCGACGCAATGGCGCGCCGACTGGAGCGGGCCGGTGATGGATATGATCGAAGCCGAGCGGCGGGCGCGCTTGCCGGCCGACAAGCTCGCCGAGCGCCAGTCCTGGCGCGATCGCCGGCTGATGGCGCTCGCCGCGCACAAACGACGCGCGGACCTGGGCATTGGACGTTGAAGCAGGATAGACAAAGGGAAGGGCGGCCCCACATGGCTTCGAGCAACAAGGTCATCATCACCTGCGCCGTCACTGGCGCGATCCACACTCCGTCGATGTCGCCCCACTTGCCAGTGACGGCTGAAGAGATCGCCGACGCGGCGATCGGCGCGGCCGACGCGGGAGCGGCGATCGTACATTTGCACGCGCGTGATGAGCGTACCGGCCGTCCGGATCAAAGGCCGGAGGCTTTTGCGCGCTTCCTGCCGCGAATCAAGCAGGCGACCAAGGCGGTGATCAATCTGACGACCGGCGGCGCTCCCTATATGACCGTGCAGGACCGGGTAAAGCCGGCCGAAGTCTTCAAGCCCGAGGTCGCCTCGCTCAACATGGGCTCGATGAATTTCGGCCTGTTCCCGATGCTCAACCAATTCAAGACCTTCAAGCATGAGTGGGAACAGCAAGCGCTTGAGAATTCGCGCGATCTTGTGTTCCGCAACACCTACAAGGACATCGAGTTCGTGCTGCGCACCCTCGGCGACGCCGGAACGCGCTTCGAGTTCGAGTGTTACGACACCGCCCATCTTTACAACCTAGCGCATTTCCTGGAGCGCGGGCTCGTCAAGCCGCCGCTGTTCGTGCAGACGGTGTTTGGCATCCTCGGAGGCATCGGCCCGCATCCGGAGGACGTCCTGCACATGAAGCGCACGGCCGACCGCCTGTTCGCAACGCACTACAAATGGTCCGCGCTCGGCGCCGGTCGCAATCAGCTGGCTATCGTCGCGCAAACCGCTGCGATGGGCGGGAACGTGCGCGTCGGGCTCGAGGATTCGCTGTGGTCGGGGCCGGGAAGGCTCGCAAGCAGCAACGCTGAGCAGGTGAGGGCGGCGCGCCAGATCATCGAGGGGCTCGGCCTTTCGGTCGCAAGCCCCGACGATGCACGCGAACTCCTCGAACTCAAGGGCGGCGATCGGGTCGCCTTTTGACGTCGAGATTATGACACGGCTTTATCCACCTCATCTGAGCGCGGCGGACTCCACCGGCGCGTCCCAAAGGGCCACATGGTCTCCCTCGAGCACGGAAGCCGTGATCGAGCAGCTGGCCATTTCGAGCGAGGCGACATAGTCGCCAACCAGCGATCGAATAACCCTCGCGCCCAGCTTCTTGAGAAAACGACGCGCAGCCTTGTGCGTCAGATAGAGCTCCATCGCGGGCATGCCGCCGAAGCCGTTCACGAACGGCAGCGCGTCGCCGCGTATCTCCGCCCCGAGATCGGTCGCGATTGCGCTCACCATCCGGTCCGCGATTTCGTCCGCGCAAACTGGCGGCACCCGGCGCCGGCCGGGTTCGCTCCGGGCAGGCCGCATCCACCATGCCGTATCCGACAAAGCCGGCGTGCAAGGGTTCGTGGCCGCTGCCGCCGCCCGAAATGAGTGCCACCTTGCCGGGCGTCGGCCGGCGCGGCGGACGAATTTGCTTTTCGACCCAAGCGCGACGATCCCAGCATACGCGGCTGCGAAGCCGGACAGCCTCTCGGCGAGGATCGTCTCGACGCCATTCATCAGTTTTTTCATCGGACACGGAGCCCATGCGTCGGCTCGTCGACGAGTCACGGCGCCTCTAGCCGGACATGCGCCGCAGCTGACTAATGAAGCGCCGCGACGGCGACGGGTCCCAGCCTCGCATGCTGGCCGGATTGCTCGCGTCTAGGCGAGACCTCAGGTAGTCGGCGGCGGGAATAGGCGCGTAGCGCGGCTCTTCGCCGGAGCTTACGCAGGAAGGAATCGCGGCGACCTCGGCCTCCGGATTAGGATCGAAGAAGAAGGCGATCGAGTAGCGCTCTCTGCCGCTCCGGTTAACGACGCGGTGCGGGGTCGAGACGTAGACGTCGTTGGTCCAGCGCATCAGACAGTCGCCGATGTTGACGATGAAGGCGCCGGAGACCACCGGCGCGGCGATCCAATCCCCGGCGCGCGTGCGAACCTCGAGGCCCCCGACGTCGTCGGTCGCCAGCAATGTCAGGTTGCCGTAGTCCGTATGCGTCCCGGCGCCGATCTGAGCGTCGCCCGCGGCCGGCGCCGCCGGGTAGCGCAGCAGCCGGAGCGTCGCCATCGGGCGATCGAACTTTTCGGCGAAGAAGTCGAGGCTGACGCCGAGGTCATGGGCGAAGGCGCGATGCAGGCGGCCGCCGAGCGCGGCGCAGGCGTCGAAATACGCGAGCAGCGCTTCGCGGAATCCCGGCAGACTGGGCCATGCGTTGAGCGAGCGGAAGGGCTTGCCGGAGAGGATCTCGGGATCGTCCTGCGCAAGGTCGAGACCGACGTTGAAGGCTTCCTTGCTGTCGGGGCCGCGAGTTGGATCGAGCGCCTCGTGCATGAGGCCGGAATAGCCGCGGTTGCCGCCGATCGATTCGATCGCCAGCCTCTGCTTGTCCGCTAGCGGAAGTGCGAAGAACCGCCGCGATTGTGCGAATGTTTCCTCCCTCAGGCACTGCTCAACACCGTGGCCGACCACGTAGAAAAAGCCAACGCGGCGGCAGGCCGCGCCGATCTCGGCCGCGATCCTGGCAAGCGACGTCTCGTCGCCCTCGCGCCACGATGAAAGATCGATGATTGGCAGGGTTCGCGGCATGATCCAGTCCCCCGCCTTTAGAAGGCGTCAGCAACAGCCGAAGCCATTGCGATAGTGCTCTGCAACCGCGGGCTCCAGCTGGCCCCAGGCTTCGAGAAACGGCGCGCGCGACGCCATCTTGCTGCGGTATTCGCGACGCAGCGCTGCTTCAGCGGCATCGAGATCGATGCGGGTCAGTCGTCCCTCGCCGACAATCTCCTCCCCGCCGACAATCAGCCGCGCGACATGCGCCGCAGTCGCGCGGGCGAACACGAGATCGATCGGCTCGACCGGCATGACCGCATCGCGATCGAGCGTGTCGAGGTCAAAAACGAGAATGTCAGCCGGCGCGCCGACGCTCAGTGTTCCGTCGCCAGGCGCGCCGTTGGCGAAACGGCCGTCGGCGACGATGCGCGACAGCCACGCGCGGCGCTCGATGACTTCGTCGAAACCCCAACCGCCGTGCAGGAAATGGCCGAGCCGCGCTTCGCGCACGATGTCGTCGTCCTCATCGAATGCGGACGCGTCGACGCCGAGCGCGACGCGGCAGCCGCGCCGGATCGCCTCCGAAATCGGCGCGACGCCGCTTCGCAGATGAAGATTTGAGCTCGGATTGGTCGCGATGACCGCGCCCGAGGCCGCGATGGCGTCGAGCTCTTCCGGCCGGCAATAGACGCAATGGGCCAGCGTCAACCGCGGCGACAGCAGACCGAGCCCGCTCAACCGAGTGACAATTCCTTCGGAATAGACTCGATCGGCGAAAGCGCGCTGATATCGCGTCTCCAACAGATGCATGTGGATGCGCCGGCCGGTCCGCGTCGATCTTTCCGCGATCGCGGCAAGTAGCGCGTCGGAACACCATTGCGGCCCATTGGGCCCGAACTGCACCGAAAACGCGGGGCTCTCGACCGCCGCCGCGATCGCTTCGACTCGGGCGACCTGGTCTTCGACGCCGGGCATGGCGCCGAGGAACTGCGCTTCGATCAGGGCGCGCGCGCCTTCGGGCAGCCTCGACCAAAAGCTTCTTTCGTCGCCGTAGACCAACGGGTTTCGGTCGCGCATGAATACCGCGAGCGTCACGCGCACGCCCACATCCTCTGCGGCGCGGGCGATCGCGCGCGCTTCGTCGAGGGGCGGCATGGGGCCATGAAACCGGGTGTAATGCGCCATCACCGAGGCTGCGCCGGACCGGGCCGCCCGCCCGAAGGCGGCAAGGGCGCCGAGATAGGGATCGATGGCGGGCATCGCCGCGAGCCGCAGAATCCAGGTCTCGAGCGGTTTGCCGGCGGCGCCGAAGGATGTGGGCGACAGAGCACGGGCGTGATCATGCGCGTTGACGAGAGCGGGCGCGGCCAGCAGGCGGCGCACCGGCGCGCCGACGGCGGGCGTGATCGCCGCGATGCGGCCGGCTTCGATCACGATGTCGACCGGCGCGCCAGCGTAAGCGCCATCGGTCGGCAGCAAAATGACGCCGGCCAGCCGCTTGCTCATGCCGGTGGTTCGTCGATGACGCTGACATGGGCGGCGACGATGCGCCAGCCCGCGGGGAATCGAACCCAGGTCTGCATCTGCCGGCCAATCTTGCCGGACGCGGTCTCGCGTCGAAACAACGTCGCCGCGATCGCGCAGTCCCGGCCGTAAGTCACGATATGCGTGCGCTCCAACCGGCGCGCGAGGCCCGCCGGCGAGCGCGACGCGCGAAAGGCTTTGATCGCCTCGTGGCCATAGAGATTTTCAGCCACGCCGTACCGAATTGCATATTGGCTTTGAAAAAAGAACCGATCGAGCGCCGCGACGTCATTTTCGATGAGCGCGCGCTCGTAGGCGGCGAAGGCGGCCTCGACCTCGGCTTTTGTTTCCGGATCGTCGACCGTCATGGCGCCCGCTTCCGGCGCTCGATCGATTCGCGTAGCTCACTCAAGAACGGGATGTCGGCGAACTGATCGGCGCGAACCTCGCCCCAGGCGACTCCCCGCGGCTGCGGGTGGGGCGTCTTGGTGGCGATCAGCTCCAGCTCGGTGGCGATGTAGTTCAGCGCCGAATCGTGGTTCTCCATGATCACGTCGGAATCGCCGACAACCTGAGAGGAATGAACCGTCGTCGCGATTGGCGTCGATGCGTCGACGAGAGCGAGTTCGCGAAAGACGCCTTGTTCGAGATCGGCGAATCCGGCGCCCTTGCCCGTCCGTCCGCCGCGCCGCGTGACCGCGACGCAGCCGACCACGCAGAAGTCGAGCTTCGGCATGTCCTCGAAGCCGATCGGATCGCCATATTGCAGGAAGCCCTGCGAGGTGGCGGCGGTTTCGAAATCGACGTTCCTCGCGGCAAGTTTCTCCGGGTCGATGCGCAGATAGGGATAGCCTTTGGCAAGATAGGGCACCGGCGAAAACAACAGCTTGCCCTCATAAAGCGCCCTGAGGCGAACCGGGATTTGCGGCGGTCCTGATCGCAGTCGCGATCGCCTGCGCGGAGCCGTCGAGCAAATCCGGTGTCATGGCGTGAACACCGGCGCCGGGTCCTCGTCATCGTCGAGAGCCGCAGACAGCAACAGCTCCGCCTGCTGCGCCGCGATCCGCAAATGCAGAGCCGTCTGGGCGCGGGACTCCGGCGGCAGGGCGACCCCGATCAGCGGGGCCAGAGCGTCGATCAGGGCCTCAGGATCGAAGGGGACCGAATTCATTCGATCGCCTGTTTGAACGCGGCCAGACGCGCCGTCCAGCCGACGATCGCTCCTTGAGCGCGAATCATGTCGAGCGTCGCAGCCTTGAATGCGGGAAAGTAGCTTGCCGTCGCGTCCTCAATGAGCATGCACTCATAGCCGCGATCGTTCGCCTCGCGCATTGAAGTCTGAACGCAGACTTCGGTTGTGACGCCGGCGAAGACCAGTTGTGTGATTCCGCGCGCCCTGAGGATGGAATCGACGTCGGTCGCGAAGAACATTCCCTTACCGGGCTTGTCGATCACGTATTCCCCCGGGGCCGGCTCGCATGCGGCGACTATTGCGCTGCCCGGCTCGCCACGCACCAGGACACGGCCCATCGGTCCGTCATCGCCGATGCGTAGCGAAGGACTGCCGCGCAGGCGCTTCGCCGGCGGGCAGTCCGAGAGATCGGGCAGATGGCTTTCCCGCGTATGCAAGATAGGCCAGCCCTTTGCGCGAAAGCATTTGATGAGCTCCGCGACCGTGGGAATGATCTCGGCGACGGGGGCGAGGTCATTTCCGAGCGTCTCCCCAAATCCGCCGGGCTCCAGAAAATCGCGTTGCATGTCGATAACGACGAGCGCCGCGCACGCAGGATCGAGCCGATACGGGAAGGGACTCGCCGCGACCTCGATCACCGTTCAGTGCCCCGCCATATGGCGGCCAATCGTCGTGCGGTCGGCGCCCGCGCCTTCGGTCAGATAAGCGACCTTGCCGCCCGACATGACGGCGATGCGATCAGCGAGTTCGAGGACTTCATCAAGGTCCTCCGACACAAGAAGCACCGCCGCTCCACGATTGCGCTGCTCCATGATCTGGGCGCGAATATCGGCGACAGAGGCGAAATCGAGACCGAAGCAGGGATTGGCGACGATCAGGACCTCGACGTCTTCCGAGAGTTCGCGCGCCAGCACCGCGCGTTGCACGTTGCCGCCGGAGAGATCGCGGATCGGCGCGTCGGGCGACACCGTCTTGACATTGTACTTGGCGATCAGCTCTCGCGCCCTCGCTCGCATCGGCCCCGGCGAAAGCCACCATTTGAACGAGGCGATTGGCGGCTTGTCGAAGGCGCGAAAAGCCATGTTCTCGGCGACCGACATCACAGGCGCTGTCGCATTCTTCAGCGGCTCCTCCGGGAGCCCGAATACCTTGAATTTATCGAAATGGTCGCGTTTGGGCTCGAAATTCTGGTTGTGGACGAGGACCTGTCCGAGCTTGATCGGCCGCTGGCCGGAGAGCGCCTCGACGAGCTGACTTTGTCCGTTGCCGGAGACCCCGGCGATCCCGACGATCTCACCTGCGCGGACCTGCAGATTGAAACCAGCGACCGCGTCACGGCCTTCGTCGTTCTCGACAAAGAGGCCTGCGATATCGAGAACCTTGTCCCTCTTGGCGGACTGCGCACGTGCGGCGGAGGGCCGAACCACAGCGTCGCCAATCATCATTGCGGCCATTTCACGCGTCGAGAGCTGGCCGACTTTGCCGCCGCCCACCTTGGCGCCGCGTCTGAGCACACTGACGTCGTCGCAAAACGCCTCGACCTCGCGGAATTTGTGGGTGATCATCAGCGCGGTGATCTCGCCGCGATGGGCCATGTCCTTGAGCAAGCCGAGGATTTCGTCGGCTTCGCCAGGCGTCAAAACGGAAGTCGGTTCGTCCAAGATGAGAAACCGCTGATCGAGATAGAGCAGCTTGAGGATTTCCAGCTTCTGCTTCTCGCCCGCCGCGAGCGACGACACCGGTCGGTCGAGCGGCACCCGAAACGGCATGCGCGCGAGGAAGGACTCGAGCCGGTCGCGCTCCTTGCGCCAGTTGATCACCGCCGGCGCGTCGGCGCGGCTGGCGACGAGATTCTCCGCCGCCGTCAGCGAGGGCACGAGCGTGAAATGCTGGTAAACCATGCCGATTCCAAGGGCCTGGGCGTCGCGTGGATTTTTTACCGCAACTTCCGTTCCGTCCAGCAGCAGGGTTCCCCTGTCGGGCGTATAGAAGCCCATCACGCATTTGACCAGCGTCGACTTGCCGGCGCCGTTCTCGCCCAGAAGCGCGTGAAATGTGCCCGCCAGCACGCTGATCGAGACATTGTCGAGCGCAGTGAAGCGCCCAAAGCTCTTCGTCATCCCCATGGTCTCGAGCGAAGGGCCGCGCGCCGGCGGCGTGGCGGCTTGGGCGAGCGGGAGGGCATCGGTCATGGGCGGGGGTCTCCTGACGAAAGAGCCTTCTCAGCGTTCGCTTGATGTACGAGCGGGCGGCGGATCACGGCAGGCTCGCAATCACGGTCTTCGAGTCGCAGACAGCGCCGAACACCCCGCCCTGCATCGTGACCATTTTGATCGCCGCCTCATGATTGGCCGGATCTGTGGCGCCGCAAGCGTCGGTGACCAGCAGGCATTCGAAGCCGCGATCGTTGGCCTCGCGCATGGTCGTATGCACGCAGACGTCGGTGGTGATTCCCGTCAGGATCAGGTTCTCGATTGCGCGCGAACGCAGGATCAGCTCGAGATCGGTGGCGCAGAACGAGCCTTTGCCCGGCTTGTCGATGACCGGCTCACCCGGAAGCGGCGCCAACTCCTCAATGATGTTCCAGCCGGGCTCGCCGCGCACCAAAATCTTGCCGCAGGGGCCGGGATCGCCGATGCCGGCCCCGATCCGGCGCGAGCGCCAGCGCTTGTTGTCGGGAAGGTCGGCAAGATCCGGGCGGTGGCCCTCGCGGGTATGGATGACATGGTAGCCCTTGGCGCGCATCGCGCCCATCAGCGCCTTGATCGGGCCGATCGGGGCCTGGGTCAGCGCGAGGTCGTAGCCCATCGCGTCGACATAGCCGCCATCGCCGCAAAAGTCGGTCTGCATGTCGATGACCACCAGCGCGGTGTTGGCGGGACGCCAATCGCCGTTATAAGGCCAGGGATAGGGGTCGGCGACGACGGTCGGCATCTCTCACTTAGCCATCGAGAGTTCGCCGGGCATGTCGCGCGCCGAACGCGTCGCCCTGGAGGTGGCGATCATCAGCGCGAGCGTTAAGATGTAGGGCGCCGCATTGAAGAAGTAATAGCCCTGGGTGACGCCGACCGATTGCAGCGCCGGCCCCAGCGCCCCCGCCGCCCCGAACAGCAGCGCCGCCAGCACGCAGCGCAACGGGCTCCAGCGGGCGAAGATCACCAACGCCACCGCCATCAGGCCCTGTCCCGAGGACAGCCCCTGATTCC
Organism: uncultured Alphaproteobacteria bacterium; assembly: GCA_963835955.1. GTDB lineage: Bacteria > Pseudomonadota > Alphaproteobacteria > Rhizobiales > Beijerinckiaceae > Roseiarcus. Next base: position 294,198 of record CAWIHZ010000005.1, read on the forward strand.
ACGACCCGGGATAGGACAGCGACAAGAACGCGCCGCCGACGCCTGCCAGAAAACCGCCGACGGTGGTCGACAGGAAGCGCACAAGATCAACCGAGATGCCCATCGCCCTGGCCGCCGCGGCGCTGTCGCCGACGGTGCGGACGATCAGGCCCCAGCGCGTGTTGCCGAACGCCCACGCCATCAACACGGCGACGGCGATGCCGACGAAGAACAGCGGATTGATGTCGAGGGCGCTGCGCAGGTTGAGATCGTCGGTGAAACCGCCGAACGGGATCGACTTTAGAAGCGGCGCGGTCGGCTGGATGTAGGGCTTGCCGAAGAAGAAGGCGACGCCGGTGCCGAACAGCATCATCGCGATGCCGACAGCGACGTCATTGACGCGCGGCAGGCTGCAGATCGAGCCGTGCATCGCGCCCAACACCGAACCCGCGATCCCCGCCGCGAGCACGCCCGCCCAAGGCGAACCGGTGTGATAGGAGATCGCATAAGCGACCATCGCGCCCAGCACCAGCGTGCCTTCGAGGCCGAGATTGACGCGGCCCGACTTCTCGGTCAGGCATTCCCCGACGGCGACGAACATGAACGGGGTCGAAACGCGGATGGCGCCGCCAAGCATGGCGATCAGAACCGTGATGAATCCGGAGGTCATGTGCGCTCCTTGGCGTCGCCGGCGCGAAAGATCGTGAAGCGCCCATAGAGCGTCTCCGAAGTCAGCAGCACGACGAAGATGAGGCCCTGAAGCACCAGCACGGTGGCGTCGGGCATGTCCATGCGGCGCTGGATCAGGCCGCCGGAGGCGACCAGTCCGCCAAACATGATCGCGACCGGAACGATCACCACCGGATTGTGGCGCGCGAGGAACGACACCAGGATGCCGGTGAAGCCGTAGCCGGCGGCCAGCGAGGCGTTGGCGCGTCCCTGGACGGCGGCGACCTCGAAATAGCCCGCAAGCCCGGCGCACCCGCCCGCGATCATCGCGCAGCCGACGATGAGGCGGCCGACCGGCAGGCCCTGCGCGAGCGCGGCGCGGAAATTGCCCCCGGTGACCCGCGCCGCGAACCCGAACGTCGTGCGGGTCATGAGGATATAAAGCGCGATCGCCAGCGCCACGCCGACCGGAAAGCCCCAGTGCACCTCAGTGCCCGGGATGTAGCCGACCATGTAGGCGTCGCCGATCGGTTTGGTCGAGGGCTTGTTGGGATTGCTCGCGTCGCGCATCACTCCTTCGACGAAGAAGTTCATGATCGCGATGCCGATATAGGTCAGCAATAGTGATGAAATCGTCTCGTTGACACCGCGCGCGTATCTGAGATAGCCGGGAATTCCGACCCAGATCGCGCCGGCCAGGACTCCGGCCGCCACCATCACGGGCATTGTCACAATCGGCGGGATGCGGCCGACCATCGGCACGGCGATCGCCGCGGCGGCGAAGCCGCCGAGCACCAGCGCGCCCTCTCCGCCGATCATGATCAGGCCGATGCGCGCGGGGATCGCGACCGCAAGCGCCGTCAGGATCAGCGGCGAAGAGCGTTGCAGCGTGTTCTGGATCGAGAACGCGGTTCCGAAACCGCCACGCCAGACGTAGTCCACGAAATCAACCGGCGATTTCCCGATCGCCAGCAGGAAGACCGCGAACAGCACGCCCGCCATCAACAGCGCAAAGACGGGGATGACGACATATTCCGAATTGGCGCGCAGCCGCACGCCGAGATCGTAGCGCGCGACCCGCGCGAGCGGCGGTTCTCCCGCCGCCGCCAGTCCGTTTGCCGCCGGGGCTTCGGAACTCATCTGCGCCCCCCGCTTCAGGTGATCGAACCGACGACGCCTTCGAGCAGATAGTTCATCTTGTCGAGATACGGATCGAGATTGCCGTAAGTCTTGTCAATCACCACCTTGCCGGTCTTGTTGTCCTTTAGCGGCCCGACATAGATTGGAACCTTGTTCTGCATGTCGACGATCGCCGCCTTCGCCGCTGTCCGGGCGGCCTCGTCCGCGCCGGCGCCGAAGGGGGTGTTCTGGACGAAGTCGCTCTCATAGCCTCCGATCAGGAAGTTCGGCAGCGGTTTGCCGGCGGCGATGTCGGCCGCGTAGCCCTTGTATATCGTCGCCCATTTGTATTCGGCGCCGGTGATGAAACCCTTGGGCGCGAGCGGCGCCTGGCTGGCGTTGTGACCGCAGCTCCGGACGCCGCGCTTTTCCGCCGTCTCGATCACCACCTTGGGAGAATCGACGTGGCAGGTGATGACGTCGCATCCGGCGTCGACCAGCGCGTTCGTGGATTCGGCCTCGCGCACCGGCAACGACCAGTCGCCGGTGAAGATCACCTGGACGACCGCCTTCGGGTTGGTCTTTCGAGCGCCGAGCATGAACGAGTTGATGTTGCTGAGCACGCTGGCGATCGGCTTGGCGGCGACGAAGCCGAGCTTGTTGGACTTTGTCGAAAGCCCCGCCGCGACGCCGTCGACGTAATGGGCCTGGTTGAGATAGCCGAAATAGCTGCCGGCGTTCTTGGGATCCTTGTCCTTGTTCCAGAGCGGCGCCGCGTGGCGGAACTGGACGTCCGGATATTTCTTCGCCATGTCGACGACGAACGGCGTGTAATAGCCGAACGACGTCGCCAGGATCAGTCCGGCGCCGTCGAGGTTGATCATCAATTCCATCGTCTTGGCGCAGGCGTCGGTCTCGGGAACATTCTCCTCTTCGACGACCTTGACGCCAGGCACCTTTTTCAAGGCTTCGGCCGCGACCGCGTGCGCCTGATTCCAGCCGAAATCGTCGCGCGCGCCGACATAGACGATGCCGACGATCAGCTCCTTTGCGGCGAAGGCGCGGCTCGCCGCGCCGAGGTTCAGCGTTGCGCCGGCGACGCCGAAGGCGGCCGTCCTCAGCAAGGCGCGGCGGGAAAATTCCGTTTCTGACATTGTAAACGCCCTCATGATTGGCAGGTCCAGGCGCGAGCCGCGCCTGGACCGCGAGCTGACTTTTTTGCAAAGAGCGTGCCGCGCGCGTGCTGCGCGATCTGGCGCGGTCCAGCGGATCTTCCGCCTTAACTTTCAGCAGTCCGCCCGATTGTTGAGCGCTTACCCGTCGCTTTTTCGCCGGAGCTGATTCCTGCTCAGGCATTTTTTCGCGAGCGCCGATTTAGCCCGGCTCTTGCATCCGGCGCGGCGTTGACGGAAACGCCGACGGCAAGGGCGCCGCGTTTGCGCGAGGGAGTTCGACCCCAATGACCGACACCATCGCCACGCTGCTCGCCGCCCACGCCGCGGGAAAGCCGCTGATGGCGACGATCGCGGAAACCTATGATCGCATCGAACGGCACGGCGATCCGGCGCTGTTCATTTCCATTCGCCCCAAGGCCGAAGCGCTGGCGATCGCGGAGCGCCAGCAGGCGGCCGGCCCCGAAGCGAAGCCGCTTTACGGAGTTCCATTCGTCGTGAAGGACAATATCGACGTCGTCGGCCTGCCGACGACGGCGGCCTGTCCGGCTTTCGCCTATCTGCCGGCGCGATCGGCGTTCGTGGTCGACAGGCTCGAGCGCGCCGGCGCGATCGTCGTCGGCAAGACGAACCTCGATCAGTTCGCGACCGGCCTCGTCGGCGTGCGCTCGCCCTACGGCGTCCCGCGCAATGCGCTGCGCCCCGATCTCATTCCCGGCGGGTCGAGCTCCGGCTCGGCGGCGGCGGTCGGCGCCGGCCTGGTTCCGTTTTCGCTCGGCACCGACACCGCCGGATCCGGGCGCGTGCCGGCGGCGCTCAACGGCATTGTCGGCCTGAAGCCCTCGCTCGGCGCGCTCTCCGCCTCCGGCGTCGTCCCGGCTTGCCGCACGCTCGATACGGTCTCGATCTTCGCGCTTCACGCCGCCGACGCCTTCGCTGTCTTTCAAGCGGCGCAGGGCTACGACGGTGAGGACGCCTATTCGCGCAAATTTCCTCCGCCGGCGATCTCCGGCGTCCCCGGAGGCCTCAGGCTCGGCGTTCCCCGCGCCGGTCAGCGGCTTTTCTTCGGCGACGCGGCGGCGGAAGCGGCTTTCGCCCGTGACCTCAAGGCGGCGGAGGCGCTTGGCGCCCTCATCGTCGAATTCGATTTCGAGCCCTTCGCCGCGGTCGCGCGGCTCCTCTACGAAGGTCCATGGGTCGCCGAGCGCTACGCCGCGACCAAGCCGCTGATCGCGGCCGATCCGGGCGCTTTTCATCCCGTCACCCGCGCCATCATCGAAGGCGCACTGAAGTTCGACGCCGTCGCAGCCTTCGAGGCGTACTACGCGCTCGCCGATCTGAGACGGAAGACGAGCCGCGCCTGGTCGGATTTCGACCTGATGCTAATTCCGACAATTCCTTGCGTCTACAGGGTCGCCGAGGTCGAGGCCGACCCCCTGCGTCTCAATTCCCGGCTCGGGACCTACACCAATTTCGTCAACCTGCTCGATCTCAGCGCGATCGCGGCGCCGTCGGGAATGCGGGGCGACGGGCTGCCGTCGAACGTGACCCTGATCGGCCCCTCCGGCGCCGACGGCCTCATCGCGGGAATCGCTTGCGCGATCCAGGCGCATTCCGGCGCGCCGATGGGCGCGACCGGGCTCGCGGCGCCCGAGCCTCGCTCGGCCCACGTCCAGGCGCCGAGCGGCCAAATCGCCGTCGCGGTCGTCGGCGCCCATCTTGCCGGATTGCCGCTCAATCGCGAACTGATCGCACTCGGGGCTTCATTCCTGCGCCAAGTCGAGACCACGAAGGACTATCGCCTGTTCGCGCTCCCCGGCGCGGCGCCGCCAAAACCGGGCCTCCTGAGGGTCGCCGACGGCGCCGGCGCCGCGATCAAGGCGGAAGTCTGGACGCTCGATCCGGCGGCCTTCGGCGCCTTTGTCGCCAAAATCCCAGCCCCGCTCGGCATCGGCGCCCTGCGGCTGTCGGACGGCGGCGAGGTCAAGGGCTTTCTGGTCGAGGCGCAGGCGGTCAAGGCGGCGGAGGACATTTCGCGCTACGGCGGCTGGCGCGCCTATATCAACTCGCTTTGATGCCGCGCGCCGGGCCGGACAAAGGCGAAGTGGCGGAGGGGGCGGGATTCGAACCCGCGATACGGTTTCCCGCATACACACTTTCCAGGCGTGCGCCTTCAGCCTCTCGGCCACCCCTCCTCGATCGCGGGGTCGCGCATAGCACCGCGCGCCGCGCGCGCGCAAGCGAGGCGATTGCCGAACTTCGGCCGGCCGGCCCGCCGGCGGGCCCGCGTGGACAGCGGCGCCTGCTTTGGGGTAGACGGGCGCCGATCCTTCAACTTTGAGCCAAACGGCGGCGCGATTGCGGTTTCTGGCGCGATTCATCGGCTTATTGGCGCTCGCCGGCGCCTTCGCGGCGGCGGTGGTCGACGGCGCGCGGTCGATCGCGGCGGGAGCGTTCGCGCCGACGTCGTCGGGCGCGGCGCTCTATTGGGCCTCGCCCAAGGCGCTGGCGGCGCTGCAGGCCTTCGCCGAGAACCGGATCGGCCAATGGGCGTGGAACGACGTGCTGGTCCGCCTGCTGCTGACGCCGGCCTTCATCAGCCTGGCGATCTTGGGCGCGCTCCTGTTCCTCCTCTCCCGCCGCCGCCCGCCGGAGATCGGCCATTCGAGCCGGGACCGGTGACGTGAGGGAAATATCACGAGTGTATGCAGGACATCGTCGCGCCACCGGGAAATAGACGAAAATCCTGGGGAAGGATTCGAAAGCCCAGAGGGAAGCAAAAGAAAGGAAAAGGGAAGCAAACGAAAGCTTTTTTCTTCCGCGTTTTAAGCTTTTTCAATAGATTATGGCCAATTCCAAGCAAAAAACCTCTCGCGCGCCTCCGAGCGGGCATGAACAGACAGAATAGTCACGTGAAATGGTCCCGCGAACGCCCGCCAGGCCGCCTCCGCCGACACCAAACACGCGCTGTCGATCCAATCATTCATCGCGAGAGGAAGCATAGCACGACTTTGGATTTTCGGGAAGGGATTTCTGTAGAAGCTCCCGGCTAAAGACAATTCTATTGATTGAGATCGTAACATTGATGTTGCCCAGCTCAACTCTGGGTAATATGACTAAAGGTCACGGGTCAGAAGCAAAAAGTGCGTTGAACAGAATTTCGAATCGAGGAATGATTCTTTTGGATCAGGTCAATTCTCCCGTTCAGCGGTTGCTTGCTGACGCCAGATTACGCCTCGTCGAAACCGGAACGCGCAACCGGCTGGTTCACACGCCCCGCGGCGGCAACCGCACACGATCCCTTCCGATTTCCGGCGTAAATGCGGACGGCCTTTTCGAGGCGCTCGCGCGCTCGGGCCGCGCCATGCGCTTCCTGCCCGCCAATCTGGAGCGAGAGCTCGCACGCGAAATTCAAAGCAGCTACGTCGACCGTTCCGGCACTGGCGCCGACGGGTCGACCACGACCCTCCAAACAGGCCTCGATGAGCAGAGGCTCGAAAAACGCTTACTTTCCATGTACCGCGACGCCAAAACTGCAGAAGAAGAGCAAGGCATCAACATCCTTTTTCTCGCAATCGGCTTTCTTCGCTGGTATGAGGACGATAAATCCGACGCTCTGCGCGAGGCGCCGCTCATCCTGGTTCCGGTTTCGCTAACCCGCGACCGGCGCAGGTCGACATTCGAGCTCCGCTGCCGCGACGAAGACATCTCTACCAACCAGCCGATACAGGAGCGGCTGCGGGCTGACTTCGCCGTCGTGTTGCCTGACGTTCCGGACAATGAGGAGTGGATCCCGTCGGACTATTTCGCGGCGGTGAAAGAGACCATTGCGGTCAAATCTCGTTGGTCGATCGATCCCAATGGCGTCGAGCTTGGGTTCTACTCGTTCTCCAAACTCCTAATGATTTCGCGATCTGGAACCCGGGGCGTGGGGCGAAAAGTCGATCCTCGATCACGAGCTATTGCGTCGCTTGGCGGAGGGTTTCAACGAAGAGCCTGCCCCTTTCGCTCAGGACGCGTCACTCGACGAGTTATTTGCGCCTTCCGACCTTGTCCACGTCGTCGATGCGGATTCGTCGCAGACGATCGTCATCGAGACAGTCCGCAAGGAGCGAAATATTGTTGTGCAAGGGCCGCCCGGGACGGGCAAGTCGCAGACAATCGCCAATATCATCGCTGCCGCCGTCCATGACGGCCAATCAGTCCTGTTTGTGGCCGAAAAGATGGCCGCCCTCAACGTTGTCCATAACCGGCTGCAGAAGGTCGGTCTTGGACCAATCTGCCTGCAGCTCCATAGTCGCAGCGTCAACAAGCGTCTCGTACTGGCCGAGCTCGAAGAAACTCTGAACCAACACGCCTCGGCGCCCGATGACCACGTTGAGACCGAGCGGTTGCATGAGCTCCGTGACACGCTGAACGCAGTCGACAAGCGCATGCATTCGGCGGTCTGCGACACCGGCATGACTCCGTTCAATGCGGTCTCGCGGCTCGTGGCTGCGGGCAATAAAGACATTGTCAGCAACCCAGAATTGCTCGTTGAAGCGGCAACTTGGTCAGAGAACCAGCATGCCTCCGTCGTGCAAGCGACACGGCGCCTTTCAGAGATCACCGAAGCGGCTGGCCCCTCCTTCCAACATCCTTACTTCGGCATTCGTGCAACCGGCCTTCAGCCGGCGGAACTAGCGCGCATGTCAGAGCCGCTGACCGCTCTCGCGAAGTCGGCGTCGGAATTGGCGGCGAATGTCGAGGCGATCGCCAATTACATTGGCATCGAGCGGGATGCCTCGCTCTCGCTTTGCTCGTCGCTCGTAGCGATCCTTCAGATAGTCGGGACGATCCAACCCGCCGCCACGGAGATGGCGGCGGCGATCGCTGAGCGAGACGCGCAGCGCATCCTCGAGGCGTCAAAAATTGGTATCGTCTGGGCGGACCTGATGGCGGCCCACTCACACATCTTCGTTGACGCCGCCTGGAATACTCCTGCTACGCCGCTTAGGTCTTCGCTCGCCGCTGGAATTTCCTTTTTTGGACGGTTCAAGGGTTCGTATCGACGAGCATCGAAGCTGCTCGCGACCCTCATCAAGACTCCATTGCCCCGAGCCGTCCAGAACCGGATTGCTTTGGTCGACGCTCTCATCGCTGTCGAAACGGCGCGTGATAAAATTAAAGATGAAGACTCCGCAATGGGGGCTGTGTTGCCCGCACACTGGCGCGGCCAAAATACCGATTTCGCCTTGTTGCACACCGTCTCGTCAGCTCTTCAGCAACTTGCCTCGCAACCGTCCCCCCCTCGCGTCGAAAGCGTGATCGAGATTGCGAGGCAAGGGCTGGCCCAAGACTACATTGCTGGACTGGAGCATCTGTCGAAGGCGTTTACCGCCGCGGCCGATGCCGTCCTGCCCGCGCTCAAGGTCAGCTTCTTAGAGATATTCCAGGTCGAGGGACGCGATCAGGCCCCATTGCGTAGTTTGGCCATCCGAGCCCAGGCTTGGCGCGATTCCCAATCGCGGTTCGATGAGTGGCGTCGTCTGGCGGCCGCCGACGCGCGGCTGCGCGCTCAATCGGCGACTGCAATCGCCAACGGTCTTGCTACCGGGCGCATCTCACCCGCTTCCGCGGAATCGGTGCTCGACTGCACGTTCGCGGAGAACGTTTGGTCCCAGGCCGTTGCCGCGACACCGGACCTGGCGCAATTTTATGGTCCGTCGCACGACGCGATCGCCGATGAATTTCGGGCATTGGAGGCCAAACGTCGCCGCACGGCGGCGCAAATTGTCCGCGGCCGTCACGCCGAGAAAATGCCTCGCGGCAACTATGGTGCGATGAACATCATTCGGTCCGAAACCAGGCGCAGACGCGGTCACATGTCGATCCGGAAGTTATTCAAGGCGACCGGAGAGACCTTACAGCGCGTCAAGCCAGTGCTCCTGATGAGCCCGATTTCGGTCGCCCAGTTCCTTCCACCCAATTCGATCGAGTTTGACCTCCTCGTCATTGATGAGGCGAGCCAGGTGCGCCCTGAAGACGCACTCGGCCTTGTCGCGCGCGCAAAGCAGATGGTCGTCGTTGGAGACAACAAGCAGTTACCGCCGACGTCCTTCTTTGAGCGTGTCACGGCCGATGAGGAAGAGGCCGATTCGGATGAGACGGTCGAGGCCGCCCTCAGTTCGGCCGCGAAGGCGACTGAACTCGAAAGCATCCTCGCGCTGTGCGAAGCGCGCGGGCTCAACAGCGCGATGCTTCGCTGGCACTACCGGTCGCGTCACCCTTCCCTCATCGAGGTCTCGAACGCCGAGTTTTACAGGAAACTGATCTTGCCGCCCGCTCCCGTCGCAAATCGCAACGGCGAAGGCCTCGTCCTCCGTCATGTCGCCGGCGCCTATGACCGCGGAGGCAAGCGCAACAACCTGATCGAGGCTGAAGCCGTCGTCAATGCGGTCGCCGCCCACGCCAAGACGAGTCCGAACGTATCCCTTGGCATCGTCACGTTCTCGACAGCGCAGCGCGACGCCATTGAGGATCTGCTCGAAATCAGGCGCCGCGGTGACAAGGCTCTCGACGAGCTCTTGCGGGAGGGAAAGGCTGAAGACGTTTTCGTCAAAAACCTAGAAAACGTTCAAGGTGACGAACGTGACGTGATCTTTGTTTCTGTCGGATACGGACCACGCGTCGCTGGCGCGCGCCTCGATAGCATGGCCTTCGGCCCTGTTTCCGCGGAGGGAGGCGAGCGCCGCCTCAATGTACTCTTTACGCGCGCGCGCAGCCTTTGCGCGATATTCGTATCGTTCGAGGCCAGCGACATCGTTCTCGACCGCGCGAAGGGAGAGGGGCCGCGCGTACTCAAGCGGTTTCTGCAATACGCCGAGTCTGGCGAATTGGAGGAGCGCGTATCCACCTCCGAAGACGCGGACTCGCCTTTCGAGGAGACCGTTGCGGCGTTTATCGAGGGTTTCGGCTATAAGGTCGACAAGCAGGTTGGGTCTGCGGGCTTCAAGATCGATCTTGCGATCCGTCATCCTGATCAGCACGGGCGGTACATGCTCGCGGTCGAATGCGACGGGGCGACCTATCACAGGGGTTTGTGGGCGCGGGAGCGCGACCGGTTGCGCCAGGAAGTTCTCGAGAACATGGGCTGGCGATTCTACCGCATCTGGTCCACCGATTGGTTTTATCGCCCAGGCGACGCCCGCCGCAATCTCAGAGATGCCCTTGACAATGCGAAATCGGCGACTTCTTCGCTGCGAATACCGGAGCCCGCGCGCGCTCCGGCGCCAGAACAATTCAGAACAACGGCCGTCCCAACCACCGCGGCGCCTATCTCAGATTTACGCATGCCGCCCTATAAAATAGCGCAAAGTATACCGGTCCCCCGCAATGTCGAACCACACCAAGTTGCAGTCGCCGATATGGCTCGCATCACGCGGCCGATAGTGGAGATTGAAGGACCGGTCCATCAGGAGGAAGTCGCTCGGAGGGTGACCGCTCTGTTCGGGAAGTCTCGCACTGGATCGCTAATCAGCGCCGCAGTGCTCCGATCTCTGCGGGCGCTTGGGGCGTCCTCGATCATCATTGAGCGGGATCATTTCTGGATGACGGTAGCGCAATTGGAGAATCCGCCGGTGCGAGATCGCAGCGCGGCGCCCCTGACGCTTCAACACGCCGAAATGCTGTCTCCGCTTGAAATCCGTGCGGCGCAGAAAATCGCCGAGCGCGAGAATGGTGCAATGCCTGACGATGACGCGGCGACCGCGATCGCACGGCTCCTCGGCTTCAGGCGAACCGGACCGGATCTAAAGGCTGCAATACTCAAGGCAATCAAATTGTGACGCCCGGCACCATAACGAACTCCGCGGTCGCTTTGAAGACGCCCCCCCGGCTCAAGTCTCCGCCACGGTGAAGACGGCGCAGGGGGAGGCGATGCCGCGCAGCTCATGCGTTCCGAGCGGGATCAGCGGCGCACTCGCTTCGGCGGCGGCCGCGCCCGAAACCAGGACGGCCTGATCGAGCGGCCGGCACAGTCCCTCGAGCCGGCTGACCAGGTTGACGGCTGGGCCGATCGCGGTGAAATCGAGCCGGTCGGCGGCGCCGATGTTGCCCCACAGGATCTCGCCGAGATGCACCGCGGCGCCGAAAGGCAGGGGCGGCAGGCCCTCGAGCCGCCTCGCCGCGTCGAGATGCGCCATTCCGACCCGGGCGGCGGCGATGGCGCTCAGCGCCGCGTCGCAGGCGGCGCTGGCCGAGCCTCCTCCGACCGGAAAGATCGCCAGCATGCCGTCGCCGAGGAATTTGAGCACTTCGCCGCCGAAGGCGTGCACGGCGCCGGCGATGCGGTCGAACCAGGAGTCGAGCGCCGCGATCACCGCCGCCGGCGGCGCCGACTCGGAGAGCGCGGTGAAGCCGCGCAGATCGGCGCACAGGAGCGCCGCCCGGATGGTTTCGCCGACGCCGCGCCTGAGCGGAGAAGCCAGGACCCGGGCGGCGCTGCGGCGGCCGAGATAGGCGTCGAGGGCGGCGGTCAGGGTCGCGCGGGCGGTGAGCGCCGCCAGCGGCGCGGAGGCGAAACGCGCGGCCTCACGGAGCCGGACGGTCTCGCTTGCCGTGAACGGACGCGGCCCGATCCAGGCGAGGGCCGGTCCGTCCGGCTCCGACCCGACGGCGTCCTCATGCGCGGGCCCGCCTCCGAGCCCCGCCAGCCAGTTCCGGCCGGCCTCGCCGGGCGGACCGGCCGACGCCGCGCCCGCGAACGCCAGGGCCTCGATCACCGTCCCGGTGTCGGACCGCCATAGCCAGGTGCGGCGCGCGATGATCGGGTGCGGCGCGGCGAGCGTCAGCGCGCCGCCGGCGAGCGGCACGCGGTCGTCGATCAGCCGCCGGCCGAGCTCGGCCAGGAACCGGTCGGCGTCCGGCGAGGCGCCGCCTGAGTCGACGAGCCAGGCGAGCGTGGAGGATAGCTGCATTGCGCCGATCATGCGGGCGAGGCGGTCCATTGTCACCAGCCGCTCCCCCGAGCAAGTTAACCCCGCCGCGCCGGTATGCTTTGATGAGCGCCGCACGCCATATTCCGCTCCGCCGCCGCCGTAAGTCCCCTGGCGATGTCGAACGGCGGCGCGCTCGAGCGTCATATCAGCAACCAAGGAGGCCTTAAAATGGATGAATCGCTCGTCGTCCGGCGGGAGACCCAGATCGCGGCCCCGCCCGCCACGGTGTTCGCCTTCCTGACTGATCCCGAGAAGATCCTGCGCTGGATGGGCGCGGAGGCGACCACGGAGGCGCATCCGGGCGGGATCTACCTTGTCAACGGCGTCAGCCGCAGCGGCCGCAACGCGCGCGGCGCCTTCCGCGAGGTCGTCCCGGTCCACCGCCTCGCCTACAGCTTCGGCTGGGAGGGCGACGAGGCCGTTCCGCCGGGATCGAGCCTGATCGAGATCGACCTGATTGAGCGGGACGGCGGCACGCTGTTAAGGATGACGCAAACCGGCCTGCCCGACGCCGCACAATGCGCCAATCACGCGCGGGGTTGGGCCCACTACCTCGCGAGGCTCGCCGTCGCCGCCGCCGGCCGCGATCCCGGTCCCGACCCGGGCCCGGGCGTCCCGCACAAGGCGGCGTGAAGGCGAACTTCCCGATCCGGCGGGCCATTGGTTGGTCGCGACAACGCGCCCCTCGCTCGTTTGGGCTATCGGATTGACCGACCGGCCGTCGTGGTCGAGCGTGGCGCCGGGTCGCGAGGTGCAGGGGATGAATTCCATCAATTCGTCGGTGACGGGCCGTTGGCTCAATCGCAACGTCGTCGGCCTCGCGATCAATCGATTTCTGTCCGACTTCGGCCATGAGGCGGGAACCGCAATACTGCCGCTGTACCTGATCGCGATTGGCGCGCCGCCGGTTGCTCTGGGAGTGATTGAAGGGGTCGCGGACGCGCTTTCGAGCGTCGCCAAGCTGTTCGGCGGATGGCTAGGCGATAGAGTCGAGCGCCGTCGGCCGTGGGCCGCGGCCGGTTATCTGCTGACCGGCCTGACCACTGGGCTCTACGGGTCGTTCGCGTGGTGGCCGTGGACGCTTTTCGTCCGCGCGGTTGGATGGGCCGGCAGAGGGCTCAGATCCCCGCTGCATGACGCTCTGCTCGCCAATTCCGTTCCCGCGACCGCGCGTGGCCGGGCGTTTGGCTTCGACGAGGCGGCGGACACGGCCGGAGCTGTCGCTGGGCCATTGGGGGCCCTGACAATCCTCAGCTTCGCGCCGAGCGGCGAAGGCGACCTGCACGGCCTCGCCGTCATTTTCTGGCTGGCTGCGGTACCGGGGGTGCTTGCGGCGCTCTCGATCGTCACGCTGGTCAAGGAGCGCGGCCATCCGAAGCTCGAAGGCGCGACTTTTCTGGGTTCGCTTCGGCTGCTGCCCGCCGCTTATCGCCGCTATCTGGCCGGAGTGTTCATTTTCGGATGCGGCGACTTTTCGCATACGATGCTGATCATGTATGCGGTTCAATCGCTTGCGCCGCGCTATGGGCAAAGCGCGGGCGCGATCGCCATTCAGTTTTATGCGCTGCACAACTTCCTCTACGCCGTCGGCGCATACCCGGCCGGGGCGCTGGCCGATCGGTTCGGCAAGCGCGGATTTCTGATCGCCGCCTATGGGCTCGCCGCGCTGATGAACGTGATCTTGATCTTTGCGAAGCCGTCGATCCTTACCCTCGTTCTGGTGTTCATCCTCGCGGGCGCGGGCTACGCGTTGCAACAATCGCTGGAGCGCGCGATCGCGGCGGATATTGCGCCCGCCGAAGTGCGCGCAACCGGGTTCGGCGCGCTCGCCGCCGCCAATGGAGTCGGCGATCTGGTTTCGAGCGCAATCGTCGGGGTGTTGTGGACCCAACTCTCGCCGTCCGCCGCCTTCTCATACGCATTGTTCGCGACCGTCGCGGGCGCGTTCGTCACTCTGGCCGCCTTGCGCCCGAGCAGGGCGAGGGCGAACTTCTAAACCACCACGGGAATTCCGGGCCGAAACCCCAAGGGGCAATTCCAGCTCTCATGTAACAAGTGTCCTCGTTCCCCCGAATCCGTGTTGCCGGGACGCCACCGGCCGATGGAGCCGGGGCTTGCCGGCAAACCGGCTCGAGGGAGCTGAATGATAAGTCGATTTTTTCTCCAGCCAGGTTCTCCGGCCCGCCCTCGACGGCGCCTTGTCGTTTTTCTCGCCGGAACCTGCGCGGCGTTGGGGGCAGGGGGCGCTATCGCCGCCGACGCCGCCCACCCCACGGTGGTCGAATTGTTCCAGAGCCAGGGCTGCTCCTCCTGCCCGCCGGCCAACGCCAATGTCAACGCGCTGAGCGGGCGCGCGGACGTGCTCGCGCTGAGCTTCGCGGTGACCTATTGGGACCGTCTCGGCTGGAAGGACACGTTCGGCAAACCTCAGTTCACTGAGCGACAGTGGAGCTATGCCCGGGCGATGCGCCAGCAGGATGTGTATACGCCGCAGGTGGTGGTCAATGGGCGGGTCGCCGGCGCCGGCGCGGATCCCGGCGAGATCGAGCGGCTGATGAGCCGCGCGGACCGGGGGGTGAGCGGCCCTGCGGTCACGATCTCCGGCGGATCGGCCGCGATCGGCGCCGCCCCGGCGCCCGCGCGAGCCGCGGACGTGTGGCTCATCCGCTACGATCCGCGCACGCTCGAAGTCGCGGTCAGGCGCGGCGAGAACGCCGGCAAGACCCTGCCGCACAAGGACATCGTGCGCGACATCGCTCGCCTGGGCGGCTGGGATGGGAAGGCCGAGCGCTTCAGCCTCCCCGCCGCCGATCCCGGCCTCTCAACCGCGATTCTCGTTCAGACCGCGGGCGCGGGTCCGATCCTCGCCGCCGCGAAAAGGTGAACCGGAGGAGTTGAGCGTTTTTTCGTGAAACGCGGCCTTGGCTCGGCGAGACCGCGTAAGCGCATTTGCGGCGATCGCCGCCGCATTTTTTGGGACGCGCTCCAATTCCGGAGCGACGCCCGCTTCAAGGAGAGTGCTTCGATGGCGAATAAACTCAATATCCTCCTTCCCGCGGCCGCCTGCGCCGCCCTCTTCGGCGTCGCCTTCGCCAATGTCGCGTTGGCGGACGACTGCTTCATGGAACAGGGCCATTGCAACGCCGGCGCCATGAAATCGGACGCGATGGCGTCCGACCAGATGTCCTCGGACCATATGGGATCGATGAAGAAGCCGACGACGAAGCGCCACGCGCAGAAGCGCCACGCGCATAAGCATATGAAGGAGGGCGCCATGTCTTCGGACCATATGTCGTCGGACAAAATGGCGCCGGCCGAGCCGAAGCCAAAATATTAGTCGGTCCGGACGCGAGGCCGTCTTCGCCCCTCGCAGGCGGCCTCGATGGTCTGAAGCGCGCAGAGGCCGGCGCTCGTCGCCGTCACCCCCGCTGCGCCTCCGGCGGGACCGCGCAGAGGGTCGAGCGGGTCAGGAAGCGACGTTCGCGTCCGTTGTCGAGCGAAAACATGCCTCCGCGCCCGGGCACGACGTCGATGATGAGGTCGGTGTGCTTCCAGGCCTCATATTGCGAGCCGCCGATATAGAACGGCGCGCCGCCGATATCGCCGAGCCTGACGTCGTTGTCGCCGATGAGGAATTCGCCTCGCGGATAACACATCGGCGAGGAGCCGTCGCAGCACCCGCCGGACTGGTGGAACAGCACCGGCCCGTGGTCGGCGACGATCTCGGCGATGAATTCGAGCGCTTCGGGCGTCGCGGTCACCTTGCCAGTCATTGCCGCCTCGCTTGATCTTAAAAGCGCGCGGCCGGCGCGGAAGCCGATGCTCGGCCCCACGCCAGCTCTGCTTCGGGCGGCGCGAAGGAATTCCGCGCCGCCTCTCGTTGCGAAGACGAGGATCAGAAGAACCCGAGCTTCTTCGGGCTGTAGCTGACCAGCATGTTCTTGGTCTGCTGATAGTGATCGAGCATCATCTTGTGGGTCTCGCGGCCGATGCCGGACTGCTTGTAGCCGCCGAACGCCGCATGCGCGGGATAGGCGTGATAGCAATTGGTCCAGACGCGGCCGGCCTGGATCGCGCGGCCGAAACGGTAGCAGCGATTGGCGTCGCGGCTCCAGATCCCCGCGCCGAGGCCGTAGAGCGTATCGTTGGCGATCGAGAGCGCCTCCTCGTCGGTCTTGAAGGTCGTCACCGACACCACCGGTCCGAAGATCTCCTCCTGGAAGATGCGCATCTTGTTGTGGCCTTTGAACACGGTCGGCTTCACGTAATAGCCGCCGGCCAGTTCGCCGCCGAGCGCGTTGCGCTCGCCGCCGATCAGCACTTTCGCGCCCTCCTGCTTGCCGATGTCGATGTAGGAGAGAATCTTCTCCATCTGCTCGGATGAGGCCTGTGCGCCGATCATGACCGCCGGATCGAGCGGATTGCCTTGCACAATGGCGTCGACGCGCTTGAGCGCCCGCTCCATGAAGCGGTCGTAGATCAACTCCTGGATCAGCGCGCGGCTTGGGCAGGTGCAGACCTCGCCCTGATTGAGCGCGAACATCACGAAGCCTTCAATTGCCTTGTCGAAGAAGTCGTCGTCGTCGGCGCAGACGTCGCTGAAGAAGATGTTGGGCGACTTGCCGCCGAGTTCGAGCGTGACCGGAATCAGGTTCTGCGAGGCGTATTGCATGATCAGCCGACCGGTCGTCGTCTCGCCGGTGAAGGCGATCTTGGCGATGCGGTTCGACGAGGCGAGCGGCTTGCCCGCCTCGAGGCCGAATCCGTTGACGATGTTGAGAACGCCCTTGGGCAGAAGATCGCCGACGAGCTCGGCCCACACCATGATCGAGACCGGGGTCTGCTCGGCGGGCTTCAGCACCACGCAATTGCCGGCCGCGAGCGCCGGGGCGAGCTTCCAAACCGCCATCAAGATCGGGAAGTTCCAGGGAATGATCTGCCCGACGACGCCGAGCGGCTCATGGAAGTGATAGGCGACGGTGTCGTGATCGATCTCGCTGAGGCTTCCTTCTTGCGCCCGGATCGCGCCGGCGAAATAGCGGAAATGATCGATCGCCAGGGGGATGTCGGCGGCCATCGTCTCCCGGATCGGCTTGCCGTTGTCCCAGGTCTCCGCGACCGCGAGCTTCTCCAGATTCGCTTCCATCCGATCGGCGATCTTGTTGAGGATCTGCGCGCGTTCGGCGGGGCTGGTCTGGCCCCAGGCCTCCTTGGCGGCGTGTGCGGCGTCGAGCGCCGCCTCGATGTCGGAAGCGTCGGAACGCGCGACCTCGCACACCGGCTGGCCGGTGATCGGCGAGTTATTGTCGAAATATCTGCCAGCCTTCGGCGCGCGCCACTCGCCGCCGATATAGTTTTCATAGCGCTTGGCGAAAGGGGATTTCAGAGCGATATTGAGGTCGACCTTGGTCATGGGGTTTCTCCTTGATGTGACGCCGGCTAGGGCGGCGTTGGACGCAAGGTCTCCCTCAAAGCGTGGCTGCGGAACAGCCCCCTCGGCGGCCTGCGCCGGTCGGGTGTCGCAATTCTGCGACACTTCGCGGGCGCGTTCGCGTCAGCGACGCAAACCGAGGTGATTCATCTTGCGGTGCAAGGTCGCGCGGGAGATCGCGAGCTCCTTCGCCGCCAGCGAGACGTTGCCCCTGGAGCGCGCCAATGCGCGCTGCAGCACGGCGCGTTCGGCGGCTTCGATGCCGTCGCGTTCGGCGCGCGGGCGGCCGATCAGGTCGGCCGCCGGGATCGGTCTTGCCAGACTTCGCGCGTTGATCCCGAGCGCGAGCCGCGCGGCGCGGGTCGCGCCGACGACGAGATCGTCCCGGTCGACGGCGATGAGGCCGGCGCCGGTCTGCGCCCTCGCGGGAGCAAGCAAAATGCGGGCCTCGGGAAAGGCCAGACGAAAGTTCTCGGCCTCAATCGCGTGGGCGGCGTCCGCCACAGCCGTGGCGATCAGCCGCACAAAGCCTCCGGTCAGATCCGCGCGGCAGGAGGAGACGTCGAGGGCCGCGGCGAGATCGCCGCGCTCGTCGAAGATCGGCGCGGTCGTGCAACTGAGCAGCGCGTTGCGGGTGAAGAAATGCTGGTCGCGATCGATGGTCAGCGCGCGCTGCTCGACAAGGCAGGTGCCGATCCCGTTGGTTCCCTCGAATTTCTCGCTCCAGACCGCGCCGGTCCAAAGCCCCCAGTCGTCGAAGGTGGCGTCGTCGCATGACGCTCCACGCCGATCGACCACGACGCCGCCGCTGTCGGCCACCAGCACCGAACAGCCCGCCCCGCCAAGGGCGAGAAACAGCCGGTCGAGATCGGTTTGGGCGACTCGCAACAGCCGCCCGAGCCGTTCCTTGGCCGCGGCGATCTCCGCCCCAGTCAGGCGCAGCGACGGCGTCCGGCTCGCGGGATCGAGCTCATAGAGACGCC
Source organism: uncultured Alphaproteobacteria bacterium (assembly GCA_963835955.1). Taxonomy (GTDB): domain Bacteria; phylum Pseudomonadota; class Alphaproteobacteria; order Rhizobiales; family Beijerinckiaceae; genus Roseiarcus. The sequence goes on from CAWIHZ010000005.1 coordinate 312,529, forward strand.
CCGACCGCCGCCAGGACGCGGCGAGCGCCGAAGTCGCGGCGTCGTTGCCGCGGATGACACTCAGGACATGATCCGCGTGGGCGACGTCTGAAGTACGCCCCATGCTTCCTCCCTGCCGATCGGGGCGCGCGGCCGCTCCTGTTCCATCACCCCAATCGCTAGTCGCTGTGCGACGTCGGATAAGCCTGGAATCTTACGCGGAATTTCCGGGGCCTGCAACGCGCGAAACGTCGGCATGTCCGCCTCGCCCGCTCGCAGACAAGGCGTTCTCATCGGAATCGGCCGCCTTCATACCCCCTCAACCCTCCGCGCCGCGCTCACGACGTCGGCAAGACTGGAAAAGCCCTTCGCGCCAATGACCAGCTCGCGCGCGAGCCGCAGCGCCTTGGTCTCGCAGCGCGCGCGCCGTTCCGGGTCGGCGATCGCCTCCAGGTCCTCGACATGGGCGAGGCCGAGAATGCGGCGGATCATTTTCGCGCCCGCGAAACCGAGCGCATCCTCGAACAGGACGCGTAAGAATCGGGCCCGCTCCCGGTCCATCGCGGCGCAATCGTCGTCGGACGGAAAAAGGCTCGGCGGATAGGCGTCGCCCCCGGACGCCGCGCGCCACAATTCGAGAAAGCGGTCATGGAAACCCGACCAAACGGCTTCGGCCTGGGCGAGAATCCAGGCGCGATAGGAATCGCGCGCGCCCGGCGCGGATTCGTGGCCCTCTTGCGCGAAGAAGGCGAGCAGAAGATTGCCGATGACCGCGCCGACGTCGAAGCCGATCGGTCCGACAAAAGCGAATTCCGGGTCGATGACGCGGGTGTCGTGTTCCGTCAGCATGATCGAGCCGGTATGCAGGTCACCGTGGATCAGCGCCTGTGCGCTGGTCATGAACTGGTATTTCAGCGCCTGCGCCGCGACTTTAAGGGCGCTGTCGCGCTCGAACGCGCGCTTTTGCGCGTCGAGCCACGGGCTGGTCCAGCGATTGAGCGGCGCCTCGCGATAAGGATCGGTGAAGACGAGGTCTTCGGTGATCTTGCACAGCGCAATGTTGGCGGCGAACAGCTCCACCCGGCGCTTATGCTCCGCCGCCGTTCCCGCAAGCGGCGACGTGTTGAACAGGGTCGCGGCGAGAAACGTTGCGATGTCCTCGGCGAAGCGGGGATATTCGATCCCGCGGATCAGCCCCTTGCGCATGATGATATGGGGATGGAGATATTCCATCACGATCGTCGCCTGGGCGCGGTCGAAGTGGAAGATCTCGGGCGTCAGCCGCCCCGCGTAACGCGCCTCTTCGGTCAGCGCGCTGTATTCGAACCAGCTGCGCTCGAGTGGGAGAGGCCAGGACTCGCCGACAAGGCGGACATAGGGCAGCGCCTGCTTGACCACGACGCCGGCTCTCCGCCCCTCGACAATGAAGACGAGATTGAGATTGCCGTCGCCGACTTCGCGGATGCGCCATCGGGCGGGCTCGCCGTCCAGCCGTTCGCGGACGGCCGGAATTTCGGCGAGCGCGCTCGCGAGGCGTGAGCCGTCGACAGGCGCGTAAGCCGCCATCGCGTTCAGCCGCCCCGGCCGCCGCCTCGCGCGGTCCTCAGCCGCTCGGCGTAAACATTGATGATGAGCGCGACCAGCAGGATGATCCCGCGGATCAGGATCTTGAGGAAGCTGTCGATCTTCACATAGTCGAGGCCGTTGTTGAGCACGCCGAGCACGAACAGGCCGACAATCGTATTGCCGATGCCGCCGCGTCCGCCGAACAGGCTGGTGCCGCCGACCACCACCGCCGCGATCGCGTCGAGCAGGAAGGTGTCGAATTCGTTCTGCTGCGCGCTGCCGAAATAGGCGACGCCGATCATGCCGGCGACGCCCGAGCACATGGCCGAGATCACCATCACCGAGCCGACGATGAAGCGGACATTGACGCCGGAATATTCCGCCGCCTCGCGGTTGCCGCCGACCATGTAGACGTAGCGGCCGAAGCGCGTGTAGGTCAGCACCAGATGGGCGACCACCAGGAACATCGCGGCGACGACGATGATCCAGGGGACGCCGCCGATCGACTTGGAGCCCAGCGTCAGAATGAGGCTCGGGACGGAATAGGCGATCTGGCCGCGCACCAGAACCGCCGACACCCCGGCCCCGATCTGCATCATCGCCAGCGTCATGATGAAGGACGGGATGCCGATCCGGGTGACGCCGAAGGCGGTGATGAGGCCAAGCCCGCAGCAGGCCGCGAGCGCGAGAACGATCGCGATCACGCCCGGCATCGGCAGGTTGGAGATGTTGACGTAAGTCGGCTGCAGGGTGAAGAACGTCAGCACGATCGCGGTTGCGTTGGCGATCGCGCCGACGCTGAGGTCGATTTCCGCGGTCAGGATGACGAAGGTCAGGCCGACGGCGATGATGGCGGTGACGGAGACCTGCTGGAGAATGTTTTCCAGATTGCCGAGCGAGGCGAAGGACGGGCTCGCGACGCTGAAGAAGACGATTAGGCACAGAAGGGTGATGAAGGGCGCGATGTTGCGCAATTGATCGCGCAGAAAATCCCCGAGGCGAAAGGGACGGGCGGGACTCGCTTCGGCGCCGGGCGTGTTCGTCAACGTCATAATCCTCGGTCAGGCCGCCGCCAACAGGCGATCCTTGCTAATCGCCTCGCTCTTAAACTCGCGCGCGATCTCGCCCTTGCGCATCACCAGCACCCGGTCGGCGAGCGACAGCACGGTTTCCGGCTCGGTCGAAAAGACGACGATGGCGATGCCCTGATCGCGCAGCGCGCGCACGATTCTGACGACGTCCTCCTTGGCGCCGACGTCCATGCCCCGGGTCGGCTCGGCGAGCAGGAGAATGCGCGGCGCATGGGTCAGCCATTTGGCCAGCGCGACTTTCTGCTGATTGCCGCCGGAAAGGCCGCCGAGGCGCAGTTCGATGTCGGGCGGGCGGATGTCGAGATTTTTGGTCTGAGCCGCGGCGATCCCGCGCTCGCGGTCGGGCCTTAAGAGCCACCGTGAAAGGCGCTCGAGGATCGCGATCGAGACGTTCTTGTAGACGGGTTCGTCGCCGAACAGCATCGAACGGCGGCTTTCCGCGACAAAGGCGATGCCCGCCTTCTTGGCCGCGGTCGTGTTGCGCAGCGCCCTTGCCTCGCCGCCGATCTCGAGCGCGCCGCTGTCGGCGTGAAGCCGCCCGAACAGGGTGCGCGCGAGCTCGAGCTGGCCGCAGCCCATGAAGCCGTAGACGCCCAGCACCTCGCCGGAGCGCGCCTCGAACGTAATGTCCCGATACGCGGGAGCAAGGGTCAATGCGCTGGCGCGCAGCGCGACCGGCGCTTCGGGACGGCTGTCGAGCCGGATCTCGCCGAGATAGCTTTCCTCCAGCTCCTCGCGCCCGGCCCCGATCATGCGCTCGATGATCCAGCCCTTGTCGATCGCCGGAGTGACGTCGGCGGTCGCGACCTTGCGGCCGTTGCGAAAAATGGTGATCGCGTCGGAGATCTTCAGGATGTCGTCGAGGAAATGCGAAATGAAGATCATGCTGCGGCCGCCCTCGCGCAGCTTGGCGAGAACGGCGAACAGGCGCTCGATTTCCGGCGGCGACAATGCGGACGTCGGTTCGTCGAGAATGATGATGCGCGCGCCCGAGAACAGCACGCGCGAAAGTTCGACCAGCTGCTGGACGCCGATCGGGAAATCGCCAAGGCGCGCGCGCGGGTCGATGTTGAGGCCGAGGTTCTTCAGCTGCGCGGCGGCGGCTTCGGCCATCCGCCGCCAGGCGACGATTCCGAACCGATCGACCGGCTGCGAGCCCAGAAAGACATTTTCGGCGACGGTGAGTTCCGGCGCGACGCTGAGCTCCTGGTGCACCATCCCGATGCCGGCCGCCAGCGCGTCGCGCGACGAGCGGAAATGCACTTCCCGGCCGTCGACGCGCATGTGGCCGGCGTCGGCGGAATGGACCCCGGCGATGATCTTCATCATCGTGCTTTTGCCCGCCCCATTCTCGCCGGCCACGCCATGAATCTGGCCGGCGAGCAACGTGAAGTCGACGTCCCGAAGCGCCTGGACGCCGCCAAACGACTTCGAGACGCCCGTCAGTTCGAGCAGCGCCATTGCGGGCTCTTCTCGACGGATCAGATGAGGAACTGCTCCTCCATCCACAACATGCCGTCGGCGTTGGCCTTGGTGACGACCGGGCCGTCGGCGACAATGCTCTTGGGGATGTCCTTGCCGGTCTTGGCGCCGTGGACCACCGCCTGGACGCCGGCGACGATCGCCCCGCCATGAATGCGACACGACGGATTGCGGACGGTCGCGTACATCTTGCCGTCCTGGACCGCCTTGATCGCAGGCGGCATGGCGTCGACGCCGCCGACCTTGGTCTCGGTGCGGCCCTTGGACTCCATCACCTTGACGGCCGCCAGCGCCATATCGTCATTGTGGAAGAAGGCGGCGTCGATCTTGGGATATTTGGTCAGCAGGGTCTCCCAGATGCGCGCGACCTTGGTCACGTCCCAATCGGCCGGCTCTTCGTCGAGAACCTTGATCTTCGGGAACTTGGAGATGACGGAGTGGAATCCCCTGGCGCGTCCCTGCGCCCCGGTGTGGCCAAGCGCGCCCTGGGTCATGACGATCGTGCCTTCGCCGTTGATCGCGTTGACGAGCGCCTGGGTGACCGAGGCCCCCATGAACTCGTTGTCGGGCGCGATAAACGTCTGGATGTTGATGGTCTCGAGCGGGGCGATCAAAGTATCCATGTCGATGACCGGAATGCCGGCCTCGATCATCTTGTTGACCGGCGCGGTCAGGGTGCCGATGCCGAAAGCCTGGATGGCGGCGAAGTCCCACTTCTGCGAGGCCATGTTGTCGATCGCCGAGCGCTGCTTGACCGCGTCGAGCTGGCCGTCGAACCAGGTGACGTCGACGTTGAACAGCTTGCCCCAATATTCGGCGGCCTGCTTGCCCTGCGCGCACCAGGTCGCCTGCAATCCGGCGTTGGAGAAAGCCGCCTTCAGCGGCTTCGGGGACCTGCCGGCCTCCTGGGCCATCGCCGCGCCGATCAGCGGATTGACGCCCAATCCGCCGAACAAGGCGGCGGCCCCCGCGCCGGCGGCCTGGATGAGTCTGCGGCGATCCTGTGAAATGACTTTGCCGGTGTCTGTCATGGTTTCCTCCCTTTCGATTTGGCGTTTGTCGCCGCTAATGGCCACAATGGGCTAACATGCCACGGAAAGCGGTTTGGGTTCAATACGCTGGTCGCGGCCGAGATCGAACGCCGCCGGCGCGCCGGCGATCGCGGCCGGCGGCGCCGGTCTTGGCGCGTCGCCCAATCCGTGATGATCGCCGCCCGGGGCGCTCTCGGATGGAGCGCCCGCTTTACGCGGCTGCGATGATTTCGATCACGCCGATCCGTTCGGCGCAAAGATGGTTAATCTCCTGCCATCGAGCGGAAAACCGCGGGTATTTTGGCTTTCGTACGAGCCGGCGCCCGATCAAAGCACGTGCTGGCCGTCGCCGGCGCGTTTGGCGGCCTTGGCGAATTTCTTGATCACGCGGTCGCGCTTCAGTTTGGAGATGTGGTCGATGAACAGTATGCCGTCGAGATGGTCGATCTCGTGCTGCAGCACCGTCGCCAGCAGGCCCTCGGCCAGGATTTCCCGGCTTTTGCCCTCGCGGTCGAGATAGCGCGCGCGGACCGACGCCGGCCGTTCGACCTCGGCGTAATATTCGGGGATCGACAGGCAGCCCTCTTCATAAACCGAGCGCTCGTCCGAGAGCCAAGTGACCTGAGGATTGACGAACGCCTGCGGCTCAGGCGGCTCGTCCTTCTTGGCGACGTCGACGACCAGGAGGCGGATCGGCTCGCCGATCTGAATCCCCGCCAGGCCGATGCCGGGCGCTTCGTGCATGGTCTCGATCATGTCGTCGATCAGCCGGCGCAGCGCATCGTCTATCCGGCCGATCGGCTTGCTGACCAGGCGCAGCTTCGGGTCGGGCAGGGTGATGATCGGGCGGAGGGCCATGCGGGCGGCTCGGAAAAGGGCAGGAACAAGAATGGGATTGCCGCGACTGTTAATGATCTGGACAGGCGCGGTCAAACGTGTTCTTAGTTTGTTCGCTCTATCCGCTTCGGGTTCGCTCCGTTTCATGATCGCTTCCCCGTTTATTGTTCTTGACGGCGCGCCGATTGCGCTCCCGCAGGCGCTGGGCTGGATGCTGGCCGCGCTCTCCGGGTTCATGCTGCTGTCTTTGATCGCGCTCGCGCGCGCCGCGTCCGCGCGCCGCGGCGACAGGCTGAGGGCGGCGGAACGGCAGGAAGAGATCGAAGCGCGATTCGGGGCGCTCGTCCGGTCGAGCGCAGAGCTCAACGGCCGGGTCGCCGGCATGGCCGAATGGCTCGGCTCGCGCCAGTCCGACCTCGCCCGCGTCGTCGCCGATCGGCTCGATTCGGTCGGCGCGCGGCTCGGCGCGGGACTCGACGCTCAGGCGCGCACGACCGGCGAAAACCTCGGCAAGCTAAACGAGCGCCTGGCGGTGATCGACGCCGCGCAATCGCGCCTGACCGAGATGACGCGCGAGGTGGTGTCGCTCAAGGACATTCTCGCCAACAAGCAGGCGCGCGGCGCCTTCGGACAGGCGCGCATGGAGGCGATCGTGCGCGACGGCCTGCCTGCCGGCGCCTACGACTTCCAGTTCACGCTTTCGAACCGCGCCCGGCCCGACTGCGTCATCCGTCTGCCGGGCGATTCTCGCCTGCTGGCGGTCGACGCCAAGTTTCCGCTCGAGGCTTTTTCGGCCTTGCGCGCGGCGCGCGACGAAGAGGCGCGCAAAGGCGCCCAGGCGCGTGTGCGCGCCGACGTCGGCAGGCATGTCAAGGACATCGCCGAACGCTATCTCCTCCCGGGCGAGACGCAGGACATCGCGCTGATGTTCGTGCCTTCGGAAGCGATCTATTCCGATCTCGTCGAGCATTTCGACGACGTCGTGCAGAAGGCGCATCGCGCCCGCGTCGTCATCGTCTCGCCGACGCTGCTGGCGATGGCGATCAACGTCGCCCAGGCGATCCTGCGCGACGCCCGCATGCGCGACGAGGCGCAGGCGATCCAGGCCGAGGTCGGCAGGCTCCTCAACGACGTGAGAACTCATCGTCGAGCGCGCGGGCAAGCTCGAGACCCATTTCGCCCAGGCTCGGGACGACCTCGACGGGATCGGCGCCGCGTCTTTAAAGATCGCGCGCCGCGCCGAACGGATCGAGGCGATGGATTTTGAACGCGAGGCGGAAGGGGAGAGCGGGCCGGACCTTTGAACCTGGCGCGCGGGGCAGAGTAGGGCGGGGGCGGTCTAGCAGAGGGCGCCGTCATTGCGAGAAGCGCAGCGACGACGCAATCCAAAGATCGTGCGACGGACGACGTTCGTCTGGATTGCTTCGCTTCGCTCGCAATGACGCGCCGGTTTGGGCGTTGGCAATGAAAAGGGGCCGTTGATGGGCCATGATTCGAATCCCTTCACGGCGATCGTCATCGACGAGGCTGACGCGCCGCGCGATGGTTGGGACAATTCCGTGCGGGGCCGGATCCGTTGGCGCACCTTGCTTTCACAGGGGCTGACGCCGTCGGCCGGCATGACCTGCGGCGTCGCCGAACTTGAGCCCGGCGACTGGCTCGGCCTGCATCGCCACGCGCCGCCGGAGGTCTATTACGTGCTTGCGGGCGAAGGAATCGTCACGCTGGACGGCAAGGAGACGCGGGTGAAGGCGGGAACCGCGGTGTTCATTCCCGGCATGGCGGAGCACGGAATCCGCCAGTCGGGGACCGGGGTTTTGCGGCTCTTTTATACTTTTCCGGTCAATTCGTTCGATAGCGTGGAATATTTGTTCTCCCGACCCTAGCCGGACGCATCGGCGCCCGGACCGCGCGCCCTTGCTTGCCAGCACCGGGGCGCCGCGGTAGCGGTCGCGCCTACCGAGGCCTGCCTGCGGGTGATCCAATCGCATGTCCATGACTGGCTCGAACGACGTCGCCGCCCCCGGCCGCGAATGCGGCGCCTGCACAATGTGCTGCAAGGTCTACACATTCCCGGAAATCGCCAAGCCGGCGGGAGTCTGGTGCCGGCACTGCACGCCGGGCAAGGGCTGCGCGATCCACGACGCTCTGCCCGGCCAGTGCCGGGAGTTCTTCTGTCTGTGGATGATGGATGGGACGATCCGCCCGGAATGGCGGCCGGACCGGGCCAAGTTCGTGCTCACGGTGTTCCCGCAAAACGGCTGGGTCTACGGTCAGGTCGATCCCGGCGCGCCGGCCGCCTGGCGCCGCGCGCCCTATTACGACGGGCTCAGGGCGATGGCCAGGGCGCTGCTCGAGCAGCGCCGCCATCTCGTCATGTTCGTCGGCGAGGAGGCGACGCTGGTCATGCCCGAGGAGGCCATCCCGCTCGGCCGGATGACCGCCGAGGACAGTTTCCGCATCGAACAGGTCTTCGGCCCCAACGGCCCGACCTGGCGCGCAACGAGGTTGTGAACGCGAGGGCAGCGACGCTAGACGCACGACTCCCGTCGCACTATTTTTCCGGCCAGGTCCGGTCGCGGATGCGGCCGGAGCATTCGGGAACAGCCGAAAGGACAGGAAGTTTGCGACGTTTGCTTCTCGTAACCGGCATGTGTCTGGGCTTTGTCGCGCCGAGCCTTGCCGATCCGGCCGAAACCGCGATCCCCGCCACGATGCGCCGACTGCCGAGCGTGAAGTCGCGGATCGTGCAGCGCATTCCCGCCAACGCCGAGATCGACGTCTCGCATTGCGCCGGCGGCTGGTGCTATGGCTCGTGGCGCAATCTCTTTGGCTACATTCCGGCCCGGGCGGTCGCGGCCGGGCCGCCGCCTGACGGCGGCTTCCCGCCCGTCGCCATGGCGCCTCCGCCGGTCGTCGTCGCCCCGGCGTTTGGCTGGAGCGGGCCCTATGTGGGGGCCACGTGGGGTTATGGCTGGCGCCGCTGGTAGGACTGAAGCGCCCGGCGGACGAGACCCTACCCAGCCGAGCCGGCGGCGCTTATATGTCGCTGCGATCCCTCATTTTAAGGAGACGCATAGCGTGACTGCGACCAACGCGGCCGAGAAGATCCCCGTCACCGTCCTGACCGGCTACCTCGGCGCCGGCAAGACGACGCTGCTCAACCGCATTCTCAGTGAGCCGCACGGCAAGCGCTATGCGGTGGTCGTCAACGAATTCGGCGAGATCGGCATCGACAATGAGCTGGTGATCGGCGCCGACGAGGAAGTGTTCGAGATGAACAACGGCTGCATCTGCTGCACCGTTCGCGGCGACCTCATCCGCATCATCGAAGGCTTGATGAAGCGCAAGGGCAGGTTCGACGCGATCATCGTCGAGACGACTGGCCTCGCCGACCCGGCGCCGGTAGCGCAGACCTTCTTCGTCGACGAGGACGTGCAGAAGGCGGCGCGGCTCGACGCGGTCGTGACCGTCGCCGACGCCAAATGGCTCGCCGCGCGGCTGCGCGACGCGCCCGAGGCCAAGAACCAGATCGCCTTCGCCGACGTCATCATCATCAACAAGACCGACCTTGTCTCCCCCGCCGAACTGCGCGAGGTCGAGGCGCGTATCCGCGCGATCAACCCTTACGCCTCGCTGCACCGAGCGAAGAAGTGCGACGTCGCGCTTGGCGACGTGCTCGAGCGCCGCGCGTTCGACCTCGACCGCATCCTCGACATCGAGCCCGACTTCCTCGTCGCCGAAGATCATGATCATGGCCACGGCGACGATCACCATCATCATGATCGTCACGGCCTCAAGCACTATCACGACGAGCACATGCAGTCGGTCGCGATCCGGCTCGACGGCGACGTCGATCCGGCGAAATTCATGCCCTGGATCAACCGCGTCACCCAGGAGCAGGGCCCCAACATCCTGCGCTGCAAGGGCATCGTGGCGATGAAGGGGGACCCGAAGCGCTTCGTGTTCCAGGGCGTGCACATGATGCTCGACGGCGATTCGCAGCGCGAGTGGAAGCCGGACGAGAAGCGCGAGTCGAAGGTCGTCTTCATCGGCCGCGATCTCGAAGAGGAGGATATCCGCAACGGGTTTCTCGCCTGTGCGGCATGACCGCCGTCGCAAAGTCTCGCCGCGGCCCGCTTCCGCGGGCGGGGGAGGGGGCGCGCTTCGACGAAGCCGGCCGGACGAGGGCGTTTCAAGACGCGTGATCGGCTGCTTCCCAGTCCGCACATGAGCGAAACTCAAGCCAAGCCCTCACTTGCCCAGCATGTGCGGCCGTTCCAGGCGGGCGCGCACGTCGTGGCCGCCGCCTTCATCGGCGACGCGCCGACGCTCGCGCTTGCCGACGGTGCGGTTCTCCTTGGCGAGCCGAACGAACAAAAGCGTGTCGTCGCGCATGGCGACGCCGCGATTCTGACCGCAGTCAGCGACGGCAAGACGTTGCTGACCGGGGGCGACGACGGGCGGGTGGCGGCTTTGGGCGCCGACGCGGTCGTCCGGGAGATCGCCAATGAGAAAGGCCGCTGGATCGACGCTCTCGCTTTGCGGGGACTGGCGTTCGCCTGGAGCGCGGGCAAAAAGGTCAGCGCCCGCGACGAGACCGGGGAGGTAAAGGGCTGGAGCGCGCCGACGACCGCGCGCGGACTCGCCTTCCAGCCCAAGGGCTACCGCCTCGCGGCGGCGCATTACAATGGCGTCACCCTCTGGTTTCCCAAGGTCGAGGGGGAACCGCAGACGCTGGAATGGAAGGGCGCGCATCTGGACGCGGCCTTCTCGCCCGACGGGCGCTTTCTGGTCTCGTCGATGCAGGAGAACGCGCTGCACGGCTGGCGGATCGCCGATCAGCGCAACATGCGGATGACCGGCTATCCGGGCAAGACGCGCTCGCTCTCGTGGTCGCACGACGGAGCATGGCTCGCGACTTCCGGCGCCGACGCCGCGATCGTGTGGCCGTTCAAGGACAAGGACGGACCGATGGGCAAGGCGCCGCGAGAATGCGGCGTGCGCGAGGCGCGGGTGACCAAGGTCGCTTTCCATCCGCGCGCCCTGGTCGTCGCGATCGGCTACGCCGACGGTCTCGTTTTTCTCTGCCGGCTCGCCGACGCGGCCGAGATTCTCGTGCGTCCCCCGGGCGACGGCCCGATCAGCGCGCTCAGCTGGGACGCGACCGGCGCGCGCCTTCTGTTTGGCCTCGAGACCGGCGAAGCGGGCCTTCTGACCTTGCCCGCCTGATGCGAACAAACTGGAGAACCCAGACGCCAGGCGATCCGATGGCGGCGCAGCCGCCGTTTCGCGCCGGCGACCTGGAATCGAAGAACCGCGGCGGCGGAGCCGCAACGCCAATTGTTGCCAAGACGAATTGAACGGTCAATCCTCGCGCGCGAGCGAAGTCGCTTGGGGCGGGCCATGAGCGAGGCCTATATCGGAGTTGACGTCGGCACGGGCAGCGCCCGCGCTGGCGTGTTCGACGGGGCGGGACGGCTCATCGCGAGCGCCAAGCGCGCGATCGCGATTTGGCGCGAGACGGAAAATGTCGTCGAGCAATCTTCGGATGATATCTGGCGCGCGGTCACGGCGGCCGTGCGCGAAGCCGTCGACGCCTCGGGGCTGCCGTCGCCGGCTTTCGCCGGCATGGGATTCGCCGCCACCTGTTCGCTGGTCGTGCTCGACCCCGACGGCCGCCCGCTGTCGGTCAGCCCGACCGACGCGCCCGAGCGCGACGTGATCGTCTGGATGGATCATCGCGCGGTCGAGGACGCCGATCGAATCAATGCCCTCGGCCATGAGGCCCTGCGCTACGTCGGCGGCAGGATATCGCCGGAAATGCAAACCCCGAAACTCGCCTGGCTCGCCCGGCGAAAGCCAGAAACCATGGCCATGGCCGGGCATTTCTTCAATCTGACCGATTACCTCACGTGGCGGGCGACCGGCGCCCTTCAGCGTTCGACCTGCACCGTCGCCTGCAAATTCGCCTATCTCGCGCATGAGAGGCGCTGGGACGGTGATTTTTTCGACAGTGTCGGGCTCGGCGCGCTGAAGAATGACAATTTCGCCCGCATCGGCGCGAAAGTGGTCGAGCCGGGAGTTGCGCTCGGCCAGGGATTGACCGCGGAGGCCGCGCGCGCGATGGGGCTGCAGGCGGGAACCCCGGTCGGGGCGGGGGTCATCGACGCCCACGCGGGCGCCCTCGGCACGATCGGCGCGAGCGACGGCGGAAAGCTGGCCGATCCGCGACGCCGCCTGGCGCTGATCCTCGGGACTTCGGCCTCTTGCATGGCGGTTTCGGACGAGCCCCGCTTCATCGACGCGTTCTGGGGACCGCACTATTCCGTGCTGACGCCCGGCCAGTGGCTCATCGAAGGCGGCCAATCGGCGTTCGGGGCGGCGATCGACCATCTGCTGCGGTTTCATCCGGCCTTCGGAGAATTGTCGGCGCGGGCGGGAGCGGGCGCGCTCGAAGCATTGGAAAAGGACATCCTCGCCCGCTCCGGCCGGCTGTCGCAGGCGGCGCTGATCGCCGGGGGGCTGCATGTGCTGCCGGATTTCCTCGGCAACCGAACGCCTTTCGCCGATGCCGCCGCGCGGGGCGGCGTTGTGGGACTGGATCTGCGCCAGGACGCGGCGAGCCTGCAAGAGCTCTATGTCGCCGGCCTATGCGGCCTCGCCTACGAGATCGCCGGGATCATCGGCGAGTTCGAACGCGCCGGCTACCAATTTGAGATGCTGGTCGTCAGCGGCGGCGCGTCGGGCAGCGCCCTGGTCCGGCAGATCATCGCCGACGCCTGCGCCAAGACGGTCGGCGCGCCCCGGACGCCGGAGCCGGTGCTGCTCGGCTCAGCGATGATCGGAGCGGTCGCCGCCCGCCGGCGCACGATGGCCACGGCGATGTCGTCGATGTCGGCGCTCGCCGAGTTCGCCACGCCCGCGGGCGGCGCAATCGCCTCGTTTCATGACCACAAGCGGCGCGCCTTCGAGATCCTGCGGCGGGCCGAACTCGAGATCCGCGAAACGATGCGCGAGAGGCGCTGGCCCAGGGTCGTCATATTCGATTGCGACGGCGTGCTGGTCGACAGCGAAGTGATCGCGCTCGCAGTCACCCGCCGCAGGCTGGGCGAGGCCGGCATCAGTCTCAGCGACGAGGAGACGCGCCAGCGCTTTCTCGGGCACCGCTTCGAGACGGTCGTCGGCCGGGTCGAAGCCGAACTCGGGGCCTCCCTGCCCAAGGAGTTCCCCGATGATCTGTCGCGCGAGATCCTCGCGACTTTCGAGCGCGAACTGAAAGGCGTGGAGGGGGTCCGCCAGGCGGTCGGCGGACTGAGCGCGCGAGTTTGCGTCGCCTCCTCGAGCGCGCCGGAGCGGCTGCGGTTCGCGCTTCGCGTCACCGGCTACGAGACGCTGTTCGCGCCGCACATCTTTTCGGCGAGCGAGGTGGCGCGCGGCAAACCCTATCCCGATCTCTTCCTTCACGCGGCGAGCGCGATGGGCGCGGAAGCCCAGGATTGCCTTGTGATCGAGGACAGCGTCGCCGGAGTGGTGGCCGCGCGCGCGGCCGGCATGGCGGTGTTCGGCTTTGTCGGCGGCAGCCATTTCTCGCGCCTCGACGACGGGGCGGATTTGACCGCGGCTGGAGCGGAACTCATTTTTGACGACATGGCGAAGTTGCCGGAATTCGTGGCGTCGCGGCTGGCGCCGGCGGCGATGCCGAAGGCGGGTTGAGCGATGGCGCGCAAGGCGGATCACGACGATCTGAGGCTCGACGAGGCCGCGCGCGCAGGCTGGCTCTATTACGTCGCCGGCAACACGCAGGACGAGATCGCGCGCAAGCTTGGAATTTCGCGCCAGGCGGCGCAGCGGCTGGTTTCGCTGGCGATCAGCGAGCGGCTCATCAAGGTCAGGCTCGATCATCCGATCGCGCGCTGCATGGAGCTCGCCGCCGCGCTGAAGCTTCGCTACGACCTTCGCTTCTGCGAAATCGCGCCGACCGATCCGGACTCGGCCTCCTCGACGCTCGGCATCGCCCAGGTCGCCGCCGCGGAGTTCGAACGCTGGCTGCGCCGGCCGGAGCCGACCGTCATCGGCATCGGCACCGGCCGCACGATGCGCGCCGTCGCCGACCAATTGCCGGCGATGGAATGCCCGCAGCACAAGCTGGTCGCGCTTGTCGGCACCACTAAGACCGACGGTTCGGCTTCGTTTTACGATGTCATCATCCGCGTTTCAGACACGGTGCGCGCGCCCCACTATCCGATGCCGCTGCCGGTCATCGCGCGCACGGTCGAGGAGCGCAAGTTGCTGATAAGCCTGTCCTCGGTGCGCAGCCTGTTCGATCTGGTCGAGCGCACCGACGTGAGTTTCGTCGGCGTCGGTTCGGTCGGCGATTCCGGGCCGCTGGTGCAGGACGGCATCATCACCCGCCAGGAGGCCGAGGCCCTGCGTCAGGCCGGCGCGGTCGGAGAGATCACCGGCTGGGCGTTCGACGCCACGGGCCGGGTGCTGACCGAGGGGGTCAACCAGCGGGTGGCGGCGGCGCCGATCCGGCGGGCGGCCAACCGGCTGGTGGTCGGCGTCGCGATGGGGCCGTCGCGCCGCGCTCCGCTGCGCGGGGCGCTCGCCGGAGGGCTCATTTCCGGCCTGGTCACCGATGAGTTGACGGCGGAACATCTTCTGCAGCGATGACCGATTCTTCGAGGCAAAGTGTAGTTATCTCATATAGTTATGGATATACCGCACTGCACATTGTGCGACGCAGCGACGATTTTGGGTTGACTCCGATTCATCGTTGTGGCGAATATTCGCCCGCAAGTTTGGCAAATGCCCATTTGGCATTGCATCATCGGAGGATACGCTATGAAGGTTCTCGTGAAGGGCCTGCTCGGGGCGGTCACGCTCGCGAGCTTCTCGCTCCCCGCTTACGCCGAGACGTTGACGATCGCCACCGTCAACAACGGCGACATGATCCGCATGCAGGGGCTGACGGGCGATTTCACCAAGGCCAATCCCGACATCCAGCTCAACTGGGTCACGCTCGAAGAGAACGTTTTGCGGCAGAAGGTGACGACCGACATCGCCACCAAGGCCGGCCAGTTCGACGTGCTGACCATCGGCACCTACGAGGTTCCGATCTGGGCGAAGAAGGGTTGGCTCGACCCGCTCGACAAGCTCGGCGCCGATTATGACGTCAACGACCTGTTGCCCGCGATCCGCGCCGGGCTGACGGTCGACAAAAAGCTCTACGCCGCGCCGTTTTACGGCGAGAGCTCGTTTACCATGTATCGCACCGACCTGATGGACAAGGCCGGCCTCAAGATGCCCGAAAAGCCGACCTGGGACTTCATCAAAACGGCCGCGGACAAGATGACCGACAAGGCCGCCGGGGTTTATGGGATCTGCCTGCGCGGCAAGGCCGGGTGGGGCGAGAACATGGCCTTCCTGACCGCGATGTCCAATTCCTTCGGCGCGCGATGGTTCGACGAGAAGTGGAACCCGCAGTTCAACACGCCGCCGTGGAAGAAGACCCTGGACTTCTACGTCGCGATCATGAAGGCCGACGGACCTCCCGGCGCCTCGTCGAACGGCTTCAACGAGAACCTCGCGCTGTTCAATGCCGGCAAATGCGGGATGTGGATCGACGCGACGGTGGCGGCCGGTTTCGTGACCGATCCGAAGCAATCGAAGGTGGCCAAGGACGTCGGCTTCGCGCTCGCGCCGAACGACGGGCTGGGCAAGAACGCCAACTGGCTCTGGGCGTGGTCGCTCGCGGTTCCCGCCGGCTCGAAAAAGGTCGCGGACGCAGAGAAGTTCATTTCCTGGGCGACGAGCAAGCACTATACGGATCTTGTCGCGTCCAAGGACGGCTGGGCTCGCGTGCCGCCCGGAACGCGCACCTCGCTCTATGACAACCCCGAGTATCAGAAGGCGGCGCCCTGGGCCAAGCTCACGCTCGAATCGATCGACTCCGCGGATCCAGATCATCCGAGCGTCAAGCCGGTTCCCTATACGGGCGTGCAGTTCGTGGCGATCCCGGAATTCCAGGGCATCGCCACTGACGTCGGACAGGACTTCTCGGCTGCGCTCGCGGGAACGATGACCGTCGACCAGGCGCTCGCCAAGGCGCAGGCAAGCACCGAGTCGGCGATGAAGAGGGCCGGCTACATCAAGTAAGCCGGCGGCGTCTCGCGCCTCGCGAGCGCTTTCGCGAGGCGCCTCGAAGGGGGACGTCCTCCCCGTCCCCTCCCCCTCCTCGTTCACGAGGAGGGGGATTTGGGAGAGTGTTGACAAACCGGCGGCCAGACGCGGATCCTGAGTCAAGGACTCGTCGGCGCCTCGCTTCAGTTGCGAGGCCGAAAACGACCTGGGCTCAACGCCCGGCGGACAATCGGTCAACGCGTGTCACGGACGCGGGAGGCGACAGGGATGGCGACGCAACAAACGACAACGGCGGGCCGCGTTCTCATGGCGCCATCGGTCATCCTGCTGTTCGTGTGGATGATCGTCCCGCTCGCACTGACGCTGTATTATTCGGCGCTGCATTACAGCCTGCTCGATCCGGGCAACATCAAATTCATCGGGTTTGCGAACTACACGTACTTTCTTACCGACCCGAACTTTCTGACCGCGCTGTTCAACACCCTCGTCCTCGTGGTCTCAACGCTCGTCATCAGCATTTGCGGCGGCCTGCTGGTCGCGCTGCTGATGGATCAGCCGGTGTTCGGGCAGAACATCCTGCGGCTGATGGTGATCGCCCCGTTCTTCGTCATGCCGACGGTGAGCGCGCTGGTGTGGAAGAACCTGTTGATGAATCCGGTCTCCGGGCTCTTCGCCTGGATTTCGATCAAATTCGGCCTGACCCCGATCGACTGGTTCACCCATTGGCCGATGGTTTCGGTGATCATCATCGTGTCGTGGGAATGGCTGCCTTTCGCCAGTCTCATTCTGCTGACCGCGCTGCAGTCGCTCGACGAAGAGCAGAAGGAGGCCGCCTCGCTCGACGGCGCTGGACCGTTCTCCTACTTTGGCTACATCGTCTTGCCGCATATATCGCGCGCGATCACGGTCGTGATCCTGATCGAGACGATCTTCCTCCTCGGCGTTTTCGCCGAAATCCTGGTCACCACCTCGGGAGGACCGGGCGTCGCCACCACCAACATCACCTTTCTCGTCTACAAGCTGGCGCTGCTCGATTTCGACGTCGGAGGCGCTTCGGCCGGCGGCATCGTCGCGGTCGTGCTCGCCAATATCGTGGCGATCTTCCTGATGCGCATCGTCGGCAAGAACCTGGAGGGCTGAGCGATGGCGTTGAAGCAATCGATGCGCAAGCGGGTCGGCGTTACGGCCCTCGCCTGGGTCGTAGCCTTTCTCATCTTCTTTCCGATCCTGTGGACGTTCCTGACCAGCTTCAAGACCGAACTCGACGCTTTCTCGATACCGCCGAAGTTCCTGTTCTTTCACTGGACGACGGAGAACTACGTCGAGGTGCAGCATCGGTCGGACTATCTGCGCTTCGCTTACAATTCGATCGTGCTTTCGATTGGCTCCAATGTGATCGGCCTCCTGATCGCCGTTCCAGCCGCCTGGTCGATGGCGTTCGCGCCGGGCAAGTGGACCAAGGACATCTTGATGTGGATGCTGTCGACCAAGATGATGCCCGGCGTCGGCGTGCTGGTGCCGATCTATCTGTTGTTCCGCGACGCCCATCTCCTGGACAACAAGCTCGGCATCGGCCTCGTGCTGATGCTGATGAACCTGCCGATTCTGGTGTGGATGCTTTACACCTATTTCAAGGAAATCCCGGTCGACATCCTGGAGGCCGCGCGCATGGACGGCGCGTCGCTGTTCAACGAGATCCTCTACGTGCTGACGCCGATGGCGGTGCCCGGCATCGCCTCGACGATGCTGCTGGCGATCATCCTGTCGTGGAACGAGGCCTTCTGGACCCTCAATCTGACCACGTCCCAGGCGGCGCCGCTGCCGGTCTTCATCGCATCCTACTCGGCGCCGGAGGGCCTGTTCTGGGCCAAGCTTTCGGCGGCCTCCACCCTCGCGATCGCGCCCATCCTCATCCTCGGCTGGTTCTCGCAGAAGCAACTGGTCCGGGGTCTGACGTTCGGCGCGGTGAAGTGAAATCATGCAATAGGGACACGCGACCATGGGCAGCATCCAACTGAAGTCCGTGCGCAAGGCGTTCGGCGCCGTCAACGTCATCAACGGCGTCGATCTCAGCATCGACGACGGCGAGTTCGCGGTCTTCGTCGGGCCGTCGGGTTGCGGCAAGTCGACGCTGCTGCGGCTCATCGCCGGCCTTGAGGACGTCACCTCCGGACAGGTGCTGATCGACGCCAAGGACATGACCAGCGTCGGCCCTTCGAAGCGGGGTCTGGCGATGGTGTTCCAGTCTTATGCGCTCTATCCGCACATGAGCGTGCGCAACAACATCGCCTTCGCGCTCAAGATGGCCGGGCAGAGCGCCGACATGATCGACCAGAAAGTGCGCAAGGCGGCGACGACGCTCAATCTCACCGACTATCTCGACCGTAAGCCGCGCCAGCTCTCGGGCGGCCAGCGCCAGCGCGTCGCCATCGGCCGCGCGATCGTGCGCGAGCCCAAGGCGTTCCTGTTCGACGAGCCGCTGTCGAACCTCGACGCGGCCTTGCGGGTTCAGATGCGGGTCGAGATCGGCGAACTTCACGAGGCCCTCAAGACGACGATGGTCTACGTCACCCACGATCAGGTCGAAGCGATGACGATGGCCAACAAGATCGTGGTGCTCGACCGGGGTTCGGTCGCCCAGGTCGGCACGCCGCTCGAGCTCTACAACAGGCCGAACGGCCTGTTCGTCGCTGGTTTCATCGGCTCGCCGACCATGAACCTGATCACCGGCGCCCCGGC
Source organism: uncultured Alphaproteobacteria bacterium (assembly GCA_963835955.1). Lineage (GTDB taxonomy): Bacteria > Pseudomonadota > Alphaproteobacteria > Rhizobiales > Beijerinckiaceae > Roseiarcus. The sequence continues at coordinate 331,400 of CAWIHZ010000005.1, forward strand.
GGCCAAGCGTGGCGCGACGACAATCGGAATTCGACCCGAGCACGCGGACGTTTCGACCACCGCCGGAGAGTGGCCGGCGAAGGTTCGCCTTGCCGAGCACCTCGGCTCCGACACCTTCGTGCACGCGGACGCCGAGGGGATCGGACCCTTGACCTTGCGCCTTGAAGGCGAGGCGGCGCTGAAGGCAGGCCAGGACATCTTCGTGACGCCGCGCGAGGCGCACCTGCATCGTTTCGACAAGGACGGCAAGCGGATCGGCTGATCCGGGGCCAGCGACGCGGCGCGGACGCGTTCGCCTGTCGGATAATGCGCCGCGATGGCGCCATCTCAAGGCGGTCTGGCAGAGACCGGTGGATACAGGATCATGAGCGTCAAACTTTCCGCTGCCGCCCTGGCGCAGATTCCGCCCGGAATCTCGGTTCCGAGCTATCGGCGCGCCGGTCTCAGCGCGGGCATTCTTCACTTCGGCGTCGGCAATTTTCATCGGGCTCATCAAGCAGTCTATCTCGACGAGCTTTTCGCCTCGGGACTCGATCACGATTGGGCGATCGTCGGCGCCGGCGTGCGCGACGCCGATGTGGTAGTGCGGGAAAAACTCAGCAGACAGGACTGGCTGACCACCGTTGTCGCTCAAGAGGCGCATTCAACCAATGTGCGCGTCACTGGGCCGATGATTGATTTCGTCAAGCCGTTCGATGTCGCTGCGAATCTCGACATGCTCGCGCGCCCGCAGGTGCGCATCGTCTCGCTGACCGTCACCGAGGGCGGTTATTATATCTCGCCCGCGACGCAAAAATTCAACTCGAACCACCCGGACATCGAAGCCGACGCCGGTCATGTCGACGCGCCGAAGACGGTGTTCGGGCTGATCGTCGCCGGGCTCCGGCGCCGCCGCGCGGCCGGCGTCGCGCCGTTTACGGTCATGTCGTGCGACAACATTCCCGGCAATGGCCATGTCTGCGAAAACGCGGTCGCGGGTCTCGCTGAGCTCGCCGATCCCGAACTCGCGCGCTGGATTCGGGCCAATGTCGCCTTTCCCAATTCCATGGTCGACCGCATCACGCCGGCGACGACCGACCGCGAACGCGCCTTTCTGCGCGATACATACGGCCTCGAGGATGAGTGGCCCGTGTTCTGCGAGGAGTTTCGCCAGTGGGTGGTGGAAGACAGGTTTCCGGCGGGACGGCCGGCGCTGGAAACGGTCGGCGTAACCTTCACTTCGGATGTCGGGCCGTACGAGTTCATGAAGATCCGCATCCTCAACGGCGGACACGCCGCCATCGCCTATCCCGCCGGGCTCATCGACATCCATTTTGTCCATGAAGCGATGGAGGACCCGCAGATCAGCGCGTTTCTCGCGGCGTTGACCAAGCGCGAAATCCTGTCCGTCGTGCCGCCGCCCCCTCAGGTCGACCTTGAGGCCTATCGGGCGAAAGTGGCCGAGCGCTTCGCCAATCCGAAGATTGGCGACACAATTGCCCGCCTCTGCTTCGACGGCTCGAACCGGCAACCCAAGTTCATTCTTCCGACCGCCGCCGATCGCCTGAAAGCAGGCGCCGGCGTCAAGGGCCTGGCGCTCGTTTCGGCTCTATGGTGCCGCTATTGCTACGGCGAAACCGAAGGCGGCAAGACGATTGCGCCGAACGATCCGAGCTGGGAGCGTCTACAGGCGGCGGCGAAGCCCGCGCGCGCCGATCCCCCCGCCTTTCTGGCGATGCGCGACATATTCGGCGACCTCGCCCAAAATCCGGCCTACGTCAGCGCGTTTTCGAGCGCGCTTACGTCGCTGTGGGGGCAGGGCGTTCGGGCGACGTTGGCGGAATATTTGCGAGACGCGCCCTGAGACGAGCCGACGCCGCGACGCCGGCGTTTTCCAGGCATAGTTGGTTAGAGGAACGCAGAATTGAAGCTCAAGGACAAAATCGCCATCGTCACCGGCGGCGACTGGATGAGCTGAAAGCGTAAGTCTGGAGACGTCAGGTCATGTATCTCGATCGCTTCAATCTGAAGGGCCGGGTCGCGGTCGTCACCGGCGGCGGGCAGGGGATCGGCCTTTCCTGCGTCGAGGCGCTGAGCGAGGCGGGCGCCCACGTCTACATCGCCGACCGCAACCTCAAGACAGCGACGGAAGCCCAGGCGGCGATGAAGGCCAAAGGTTATGAGACCGGCGTGATCGAAATGGAGGTGACGGATTCGAGGCAGGTCGACGCGGGCGCGGCGAGGATTATGAAAGAAAAAGGCCGCGTGGATATCCTGGTCTGCAACGCCGGGATCGCGCGTTCCGAAACCGCGGCGGAGGACGTGACCGACGAACATTGGCTCAACGTCATCGACGTCAATCTCAACGGGTTGTTCTGGTGTTGCAGGGCCTTCGGCAGACATATGCTGGCGGCCGGGCGCGGATCGATCGTCAATATCGGCTCCATGTCGGGCTTCATCGTCAACAAGCCGCAGCCGCAGGCCTATTACAACGCGTCGAAGGCGGGCGTGCATCACCTGACGAAATCGCTGGCGGCCGAGTGGGGCGCGCGCGGAGTCCGAGTCAACGCGGTCGCTCCGACCTACATCGATACGCCCTTGACCGCTTTCGCCAGGGCCAACAAACCGATGTTCGACGCCTGGATCGACAGCACGCCGATGGCCCGCATCGGCGAGCCCGACGAGGTCGCGGCTGTGGTGCTGTTTCTTGCATCCGATGCGGCGAGCCTGATGACCGGATCGATCGTGCGGGCGGACGGCGGCTATACCTGCTGGTGAGCGTTTCTCAAATCGAGGACAAGGGACGGCGGGTCATGGACCTCGGGCTTTCGAACAAAGTCGCCCTCATTACCGGCGGCAGCCTCGGGATCGGCTTGGCGATCGCGGAAGGCCTGGCCGCGGAGGGCGTCAGCCTTGTGCTCGGGGCGCGCGGCGCCGATCGCGTCCAGGCGGAAGCCCGGCGGATCGCGGGCGAGTTCGGCGTGCGGGCGGAAGGGGTCGCCTGCGATGTGGCGACGCGCGCGGGGACCGATGCTCTGATCGGAGCGGTCGAAAAGGCCTTCGGCGGCGCCGACATTCTCATCAACAACGCCGGCGCCGGCAGCAACGAGACGGTGATGGAGGCGCCGGACGAGAAGTGGCAGGCCTATTGGGATCTGCATGTGATGGCGGCGGTCAGGCTCGCGCGCGGCCTCGCGCCGATGATGAAGAGTCGCGGCGGCGGCGTCATTCTGCACAACGCCTCGATCTGCGCCGCCCAGCCCCTATGGTACGAGCCGATCTACAACACCACCAAAGCGGCGCTGATGATGTTCTCGAAGGCGCTGTCGACGGAGCTCGTCGGCGACAACATCAGGGTCAATTGCGTCAACCCCGGCCTCATCCTCACCCCCGATTGGATCAAGACGGCCAAGCAGCTGACGGCCGACAAGGGCGGCGACTGGCAGGCCTATCTCGACGGCGTCGCCCGCGAATACGCGCCGATCAAGCGCTTCGCGACGCCGCGCGAGCTCGCGAACTTCTTCGTCTTCCTCTGCTCGGAGCGCGCGAGCTATTCGGTCGGGTCGACCTATTTCGTCGATGGCGGGATGTTGAGGGCGGTGTGACCCGGCTGGCGTCGGTTCGTCGGCGGTCAAACGGCCAGTCAAGACCGCTGGCCGCCGCCGCGGACGGCTCCGGTCGGAAGTCGCAGCCCCGGCCGGAACCGCTTTGTCTTCGTTGCGCGTTAGCGCCAGCCTAGCGGCCGGCGGCCGTTCGTTCCGCCTCGCCCGGGGCCAGCCGGATATGGTTGATGACCCCGAGCACGCCAGGAACGCCGCGCGCGTCCGACTCGGCGCACTGGGCCTGGTACGGCCGATCGACCAAGCCTGACATCGTCACCCAACCGTTTTTCACCTCGACCTTCAACCGGTCTCGCGGAATCGCGAGGTCCCAGTGCAGGGCGTTCATCACCCCTATGCGAACCTTGTCGCTCTGCGCCATCTTCGTCGGCCTCCTCTCCTCCAACTTCGGCACTATGATTTGAGATTTCTCTCGCCGAGCCCGTAACGCTGTCGGACACCGCCGCCATTGACGAGGATCAAACCCATGGCAGATTATTTGAGCGGAAGTTTGGCTGATTTCAATCCGACAAAATTGGCGAGGCCGACGAACGGCGCGGCGGGATTGATCTGGCGTGGCGCCAAGCAGGATTTCGGAAAAGCAGACACCGGTATTCCGATAAAAATCCTGCTTCTTCAAGGGACTCTAAACATGGTTTCGTTGGCTCGCCAAGGAAACCGTGCTTAGATCCGGCGCGGAGGGCCGGACGCCGCTTCGCCGAGGACCGTCTCGTCGACGCTCATCGCATTGCCTCGCCAAACAAAGCCATCGCTGGTCCAGCCCCGCGCCCAAAGCAGCGGCAGGAGAAGGTCGCGAACGATCCAGGCCAGCGGGCTCGACCAGGTCAACGGCCATCCGGCCGCAAAAGCGAGGATCGCCTCGGCGGCGTACCAGAAGAGGGCCGCGAGCCCGGCGCAGAGGATCGCGCCAAGCCCGAACGTCGGCGCGGCCAAGACCGCCGCGCCGATCGTCAGCAGGCTGGTCGTCAGGATTTCCGGGGCGAAATGCAGGGGAAAGGTCGCCCGGCGCAAGCGCGCCCATCGGGTCTGGCGCGACCATACGTCCTTCAGGCGCCGCGCACCTAGAGGCTGCTTGAACGGCCCATCAACGAGATGGGCGCTCAATCCTTGAGCATGGATCAGTTTCGTCGCCGCCGCATCCTCCGCGATCTCGGCCCCCAACGCCTCAATGCCGCCGCCGGCCTCAAGAACCTTGCGCCGCCACAGCATTGTCTTGCCCTGGGCGAAACCAAAGCCGAATGCCTCGCCCGCATATTGCCAGCGCGCCTCATAGGTGTTGAGAAAACCGCACTCGACCACAGCAGCGAAAGTCTCGGGCCGCGCGCCGATCGGCGGCGCGCAAACGATGCCGGTGTTGGGGCGCCAGCGTGAAAGCAGGCGCTGGATATAATCCCCCGGCATCAGAACATTGGAATCGGCGATGATCACCCAATCGTTGCGCGCCGCCTTCCAGCCCTTCACCACATTGTTGAGCTTGGGATTGGCGCTGACCGGGTCGTCGCCGATCAGCAGACGCGCCGAGCGCCCCGGATTGGCTTCGATCGCTCCGCGTACGAGCGGGGCGATCGGGTCGTCGGCTTCGGCAAGACAGAAAACGATCTCATAGTTTGGATAGTCGAGCGCGAAGATCGAGCGCAAGGTCTGGGGCGAGAACGGCTCCACGCCGCGCAAGGGCTGCACGATCGTGACCCCCGGCGCGTCCTTGGTGGCGGGCGTCGGTCCCCCGCGTCGGGCGCAACGGCGCATCGCCACCGCGATGCTGAGGGCATGAATCCCGGCGCTCGAAACGCAAATCCCGGCGGCCAAGGCGCTGATCGTCATAACGGCATCGTACCCATTCCGGGAATCGGTGTCACACAATATTGCGGCGCTCGCGCGACGCTTCTATGAAAGCGAATGTGCCCGCCTCCGACCGTTCGTTTCGCGCCGTCGCCGACCGGGCGCATCCATATCGGCAACGCCCGCACCGCGCTGCTCAATTGGCTTTACGCCCGCCGGCGCGGCGGCGCGTTCATCCTGCGCTTCGACGACACCGATCGCGAGCGCTCGAAGGCCGAATTCGCCGACGCGATCGAACGGGACCTCGAGTGGCTCGGAATCGCGCCCGATCGCGTGCGCCGGCAATCGGAGCGGCTTCCGGCCTACGACGAGGCCGCCGAGAAACTCAAGACCGCCGGCCGCCTTTACCCGGCCTACGAGACCGCGGACGAACTCGACCGGCGTCGCAAGCGCCAGCAGGCGCTAGGCCGTCCGCCGGTCTACGACCGCGCGGCGCTGCGTCTGAGCGAGGCCGAACGGGCGGCGCTCGAAGCGGCGGGCCGCAGGCCGCATTGGCGTTTCCGGCTCGATCCGACCACCGTGCGCTGGGACGACATGGTGCGCGGGGAAAGCCACATCGACGGCGCGTCGCTCTCCGATCCGATCCTGCGGCGGGAGGACGGAACCTACCTCTACACCCTTCCTTCAGTGGTCGACGACATCGACTTCGGCGTCACTCACATCATCCGCGGCGAGGACCATGTCACCAACACGGCGGTGCAAATCCAGATTTTCGAAGCGCTCGCCGGCGCCGCGCCACGGTTCGGCCATCACAATCTGCTCACCGACGCCGGCGGCGAGGGGCTTTCCAAACGCACCGGCGCGCTGTCGATCGCCTCGCTGCGGGAACGAGGGGTCGAAGCGCTCGCGGTCGCGGCGCTCGCAGTTCTGGTCGGCTCGGCCCAAGCGGTTCGTCCCGTCACCTCGCTCGACGAGCTTGCGGGCCTGGTCGAGCTTTCGCATCTCTCGCGCGGCGCGGCGCAATTCGACGACGCGGAACTCGACGCGCTGTCAGCCCGCACGCTGCATCATTTGCCCTACGCCTCGGTCGCAGGCCGGCTGGCGGAGCTGGGCGTCGCTGGACCGCGCGCGGAGGCCTTTTGGCTTGCGGTTCGCGGCAATCTCGTCCGCCTCGGCGAGGCTGCGGACTGGCGGCAGGTGGTGGAGGGTGACATCGCGCCGATCGTCGAGGATCGCGAATACCTCGAGGCTGCGGCCTCGCGCCTGCCCGAGGGCGCCTGGGATCAGACGACCTGGGCCGCGTGGACGAACGAACTCAAGGCGCTGACCGGCCGCAAGGGGCGCGCCCTGTTCCATCCCCTGCGCCTGGCGTTGACCGGCCGCCCGGCGGGGCCGGAACTGGCGGCGCTGCTGCCGTTGATCGGACGGGCTAGAGCGTTGGCGCGACTATCCGCACCTTCCGGGTGACCCCGTTCGGGCCCTTCTCCTCCACCGTCTGACCTTGGTTCAGGCCGTAGGTCCGACCGTTCCGGTCGTCGCCGCGGGCGATGCCCGTGGTCTCGCGGCTGATCGTCGCAGCCTCCGCGCTCAGTTTGGCGTCGGCGCCGTTGGCGTCGAGACCCGGCGCGGTCGTATCGATGGTTTGCGCCGTCGCTTTGGCGTTGGCTTTCGTGATCTTGGCCGCGGCGGCCTTCGACTTGGGGTCGGGGATCGGCTTCGCCATTTCGGCCGATTTTTCCGGAGTCACGAGGATATCGTGCGATTCATGGCCGTATCTGGCTTCGGCGCCGGCCAGCGCGTCGGCCCAGCTCTGCCCCTTGCGGCGGCACGAGCAGGACGCGTCGTAGGTCTGCAGGTATTTGAGCGCATTGGGCATATCGACATAAGGCTGGCCCGTGGACGCGGACACGGCCTGATTGATCGTGCCGCCGAAGGGAAACGAGTAAAGCGCCACGTCGGTGTTGGGGCATAGCGCGCGGCAGACCTCCTCCAGGCTGTCGGCCCGGCTGCCGGCGCCCGAATAGGAGACAGGAAAGAAGCTGCCGTCGCAGGTGCGCACACAGACCGCATAGGAGCCGGCGCGCGCGTCGATCCCGCTCCGGTCGATGGGCTCCCCTTCCGGAGACGTTTGGTCGGGGTTGATCGGCTCCATTTGGACGGGCGCGGGCCTGCCGCCGCCGAACAGCGCCTCGAAGATATTGCGGGGCCCAGGCGGGGCGGCGCATTCGGCGTTAAATCGCGCCACCAACTGGGCGCGGCCGCCCGCGCCGCCGGCGCGAGCCTGCAGATCGGCGAGATTGGCCCGCATGCGCGAGATTTGGCCATTGATCTCGCCGCACTGCGGCGGCGGGTCCGAGCCGAAAAACAGGAACTTGCGATTCTCGCAGCCGAGCGAACGCGCATAGGCGACCGTGCGCGACAATTCGGCGCGCTGACGCTCGACCGCCGCCTGAAGCTGCGCGCCCGGCCCGCCGCGGGACGCGGCCGCGATCGCCTGCTGGAGGCGAACGCAATCGGCGCTCTGCGCCAGAGCCTCGCCGCCGGCAAGCGCGGCGGCGAGGACCGCCGCCGCCACAGCGAGAAATGTCCCGGTCGACCACAGTTTTAACAAGCCGGAGCCGTTCGTCATGCGCGCCTTCGCTGGTTTCATATGGGTCAATCGCCCCGGGCCGCCCCGGCCCCTCGGTCGCCACGCCGCCGACGTCGTTAGACGATGCGCGGTTAGAATACGCGATCGCGGCGCGAACATGGCGTTGGCTCCGGACCAGCCGGACCGGCTTTTACGGTGTTTTGGCTCGCGGCGCCAGAGCCGGCCGCCAGAATGGCGACTTGGCGGCCCTTCTGGCCTCGTTTGGCCGGATCGGGCATAGTCAGCCGATGGCCGAGCCGGACGCAAGCGCGACCAACGCGCCCGAATTCACCGTCAGCGAGCTGGCGAACACCCTCAAGCGGGCGATCGAGGACCGCTTCGGCTATGTCAGGGTGCGCGGCGAGGTTTCCGGCTATCGCGGACCGCATTCCTCGGGCCATGCCTATTTCTCGCTCAAAGACGACCGGGCGCGGCTCGACGCCGTCATCTGGCGCGCTTCGTTCCAACGCATGCGGGTCAAGCCGGAGGAGGGGCTCGAAGTCGTGGCGACCGGCCGGCTGACGACCTTCCCCGGCAAGTCGAGCTATCAGATCGTCATCGAATCGCTCGAGCTCGCCGGCGTTGGCGCGTTGATGGCGCTGCTCGAGGCCCGGCGCAGGAAGCTCGCCGAGGAGGGGCTGTTCGACGCCGCGCGGAAGCGCAAGGTTCCGTTTCTGCCGAAGGTCGTCGGCGTCGTGACCTCGCCGACCGGCGCGGTGATCCGCGACATTCTGCATCGGCTCGCCGACCGCTTTCCGGTCAGGGTCGTCGTCTGGCCGGTGCGGGTCCAGGGCGAGACTTCGGCGGCGGAGGTCGCCGCCGCGATCGAGGGCTTCAACGCCCTTGGCCAGGACGGCGCGCCTCCGCGGCCGGACGTGCTGATCGTCGCCCGCGGCGGCGGCTCGCTCGAAGACCTCTGGGGCTTCAACGAGGAGATCGTGGTGCGCGCGGCGGCGGCGAGCGCGATTCCGCTGATCGCCGCCGTCGGCCACGAGACCGACTGGACGCTGATCGATCACGCCGCCGACCTGCGCGCGCCGACCCCGACCGCGGCGGCCGAATTCGCGGTGCCGGTTCGCGCCGAGCTGATCGCGACGCTGGCCGAACTCGACGCTCGGCGCCGCGGCGCGATCCTGCGCTTCGCGCAAGCGCGGCGCGCGGAATTGCGCGCGCTTGCGCGCGCGTTGCCGAGCGGCGAGGCGCTGGTCGAGGGCCCGCGTCAGCGCCTCGACCGCGCCGCCGATTCGCTGCTTGCGCGCCTGCGCGCCGCGCTCGACCAGCGCGCGCTTCTGGCCGCCGGGCTCGCCCGCCGCCTCGCGCGCCATTCGCCGCGCGCGCATATGGCCGCCTTGCGCGAGCGCCTGGGCGGTCTCATCGGGCGCCTCGCCCGGATCGGCCCGGCTCTGACCGAGCGGCCGCGCAAGGCCGCCGAGGCGGCGGCGAGGGCCTTCGCCCGCGAGGCGGCGCTGCAGGCGCGGCGGCGGGGCGAACGCGCCGAGGCGCTGGAGCGGCTGTCGCTCAGAATGGGCCGCGCGATCGCCGAGCGCCAGGAGGGGCGGCGCGCACGGCTGATGACGGCGGCGCAATTGCTGGGCGCGGTCAGCTATCGCGGCGTTCTGGCGCGCGGCTTCGCGCTGGTGCGCGATCAAGCCGACGCGCCGCTGCGGCGCGCAGCCGGGATCAGCCCGGCGCAGCCGCTCCGGATCCAGTTCGCCGACGGGATCGTCGCGGCGGTCGCCGACGGACCGGCGCCGGGCCCGGCGCCAGCCGCGAGCCGGGCCTCCGCTGATGCGGCGCCGGCGCGGGCCAAGCGCGCGCGGGGCGGCAAAAGCGGGGAGGGGCAGGGCAGGCTGTTCTGAATGGGCCGGCGTCGCCGCCGTGGCGCGCGCGACATCGAAGCGACGCCGGCGGGCCGTCAGTCACATTCGGTAAAACACATCATGTGACTGGTTATACCGGTCCCGGGAAATGGCTTCAAAGCCGGGGGAAACGGATTCAAAGCCAGGGGAAGCCGGAGCAAAGCCAGCGGAAGCGGAATCCAAGGATTTTCCTTCCGCGAATCGGGACTTTTCAAGGCGTTATGCCGGATTCCAAATAGAAATTTTTTACCCCTCTCGGGACCGATAAACAGCGGCGCCACGTGATATGCTCCGCGACGGCGAAATCCAAGCACCTCGGTCGTCGCGGAGCCCCTTGCGCTCTTGGATCACGTCATTCATGGCGAGCTCCAACATAACATGGCGTTCGATTTTCCGGAAGCAATTGCTCCAGCAATTGCTCCACAAAGTGATGGGTCTGTTTGAATTTCGGCTTCCGACCCGAAGCGGACCTCGCCGAGAGAGTGACGGAAGAACCGCGTGCTCATTGGGGAAGATCAGTCCTTTTGAACTATAATGGGTTAGGCTGGTGGCTGTGAATTCCTGGATTGGCTCAAAATGACGAAGAGCTGCATTTTCTCTGGACTTGATGCAGACAATGAGGAGCACGTAATTCCGGATTGGCTTCAGCGTCGTTTTGGCTTGCAGCACGCGAAGTATCAGCTCCCGAGCGCGTCCGGTATCGACTACCGCCACGCCAAGGTGCCTGCAAAGCAAGAGTTCAACGAAGCGTTCGGTAAAATCGAAACTCGAATTAGTCAAAGTAAGTTTGTGTGGGAAGAGGTGTACCTGTGGCTATTCAAAATACATGTAGGACTAATGTATCGCGATACTTCTTTGCGATCGAACGTTAGAGACAGTACGGCCGGACCAATCGTTAAAGGAGAATTTATTTTACATCAGCTCAATATTTTTCGTGAGATGGTCAAATCATACCTCAATCAAGGCAGTCTCGGGACGCTAGCTTCGCCGCCCGGTTCAGTCTTCGTCCTGCCCTCGTTATCTGGCAGCTATTTCGATTTTAGTCATAGCTTTACTACGGGCTGCGTTGGGATCAACGTTGGTGACTACTATCTTGCCGCTTCGCTTTATGATTTTAGGCTCGCCAAGGAATGCGGGTATTTTGATTGGGTTTGGGGCATGCAGAATTACGGATTGCCTCCAGAAGGATCGACAAGCGAGGAGATTGCCACTTGGTACCATCACGTACAGGCTATATGGCTTTGTAATTTAGGCTATTGGTCGTACCGATGTAATATTAATATGTATCGGATTACAAAGGACTATCAGCCGACGGAGCCCGCTTTTGATGGATTTCCGCCCGTTCAGCGCGCAGAGGACCCAGAGGAGTTGGCGTTGATCTGAAAGAGATTCGGGTTGAAGCTGGAAGTGTACAAACCGGACGGCAAAAGCATCTTTGGAATGCTACCCGGCCGAGTAGGCAGTAAAAAAATGTATCCGTCCTATAGGACTTAAAACCGTCAAAGGAGGCCCTATTATTCTCTTTTCGAGTGGACTTTACCTGTATCGTCGATAAAATCCGAGGCTATCTTCACTCTGTCGTCGAGAACCGTGCGTACAAACGATTTAAATTCGTCGATAGTCATATGCAAAATACGATCCTTCAAACGCCAATCCGAGGCAATAAGTAAGCCGTCGCTTATTTTTGATTTATTGCTCACTATGATGATTTGGGAGGCATAGATGATTTCATTAGAGAGTTCCGTATAGCTGAAGCCAACCGCTAATTCTTTTTCCAGGTCGTAGTTATCGCGGAGAGAGTAAACACCACTTTCGTAATGGAACGGTGCTCGAAAGTTACCGACATGACTTCTTGCGAAGGTTCGAACTTGAATTTTCGCCTCGGAAAGGCAATCTGTTACGAGCCTCTTTTCGATTAATCTTCGAACTGCAAATGCAGACAGAACAATTGCCCGGTCCAGCATGTCGAAGGGTCTATGTTCGCCCTCAAAACTTGAAGATAAAATTTCATCGAAATGAACGGTAACGCGCTCACTTTGAGTGGCTAATTCATTCTTCCATGGATAGCTTTCCCATCGACCCCATATGGTGCCCATGCTCGCGCCCTCTGTCCGCCTCGTGTTTATTGTCCTTGGTCACTGATAACAAATCAGCCCGTCCATAATGTTTAGTTCGGTACAGAACTCAAGTTTTTGCTGCGCTATCCCCGCACAATCGGAAACAGCAGGGCTACTCGGTGCACATACGTGGAATGTCCGCTCTCCGCCCAAAGTTGAAGTTCAAACTGGCCCGCTACCCTCCACAATCGCGCCGCGGCCGGCCTCCCGCCCTCGAAGACCTGCAAACCCCGCCAAGAGGCCTCCCACATCAATTCCTTGGGGTTACGAGATTGCGGCCGGATCACGGCGATCTTTACTCACCCCCCTTGGGGGATGCGCTCGGCGTTCCGCCCGCCAATCCAAGACGCCAATTGGGGAAGCCGACGCTGCGGTCGGTTCCATAGCGGTGGTAGGCGTAGAGCGCGGCGCCGCGAAGCAGCAGCTGATCGGTTGGTCCCCAAAAAATCGGGCCATCGGGGCCGAAGACCTGCAAGGCTTCACCGCGTCCTGGCCGGCCTTGCGCCGGCCATCCACGCGGTTGGGCGGGTCGAGCGCACGGGAAGACCAGCGGGGCGAAAAGCCCTTATTTCGTAGGGCTTTGCGGCGCTGCGGCGTGGATGGCCGGGACAAGCCCGGCCATGACGACCCCGCCGGGTCGGGGGGCGGGAATTTGACCGTAATGGCGCTTTATTCGGCCGCGATCGGCCTCCTTGTAGGAACCTTCGGCTGGTTTCTCCGCGACAAGTTCTTGCCGGTTTTCCCCGCGTTCTCGGCGAGCCGCCCCTGCAGCCAGGCGGGAAGGAACGTTTCGAGCCAGGCCGCCACCCGCCCGTCGTGCTGGAACCACCCGCCCAGATGCAGGAGGCGGCCTTGCGCGCCGGGACGGGTCAGGCGTTCGGCGCCGCGATGGGTCCAGCGCGACATCATGTGATAGGTGACCTCGGGATGGAACTGCAGGCCGACCGCGCGCCTGCCGTAGCGGAACGCCTGATTGGGGAAGTCCGCGCCGCCGGCGGCGAGCAATTCGGCGCCCTCGGGCAGGTCGAAGCCGTCCGAATGCCATTGATAGACGCAGCGTGGAAAGAGTTCGCCGCACAGCCGGTCGGCGGCGGCGTTGGGCTCGATCGGAAAATAGCCGATCTCGCTGCGCTTGTCGTCGTAGCTGAAGACGCGGGCGCCGAGCGCGGCGGCCATCATCTGCGCGCCGAGGCAGATGCCGAGCAGCGGCTTGTTCTCCCGCAGCGGCACCGCGAGCCAGTCGATCTCGCGTCGGACCCAGTCGGTCGAATCGTTGGCGCCCATCGGGCCGCCAAAAACGATCGCGCCGTCATGCTCGCAGAGCGTCGGCGGCAGCGGATCGTCGAGGCTCGGGCGGCGAATGTCGAGTTGCGCGCCCAGGCCGCGCAGCAGCAGGCCGACGCGGCCCGGCGTCGAATGCTCCTGATGCACGACGATCAACAGTTTCGGCCGACGAGCCGGGCCCGCCATCGCATTGTCCCTCAATTCCCAAGCCCGCGATTCCCGCGCGCATGCGTCGAATCGAATATGCAACTTCTGCGCCAAAAAGTTAACCCAGGCTGAACCGGCGCTCGCCGCATGCCTTGGTCAGTGGGTCAGTTTGAACTTCAGGTTAGGGCGGAGAGTACGCCTACAGGGGTCGCCTCACGAAGGACAGGAGTCCGGGCGAAATCCGTCATGCGCGGCGGGGCCTATCGGCGCAACATCGACAATCTATTTCGGCAGACACTCCGGCAGCCGCACCAATTTCGGGTTCTTCGCCAGTGTCTCGTCCGAGGCGCATACGGGGAACCCGGCCGCCCGCATGGTTTCGTTGAGCCGCTTCCGGTCTGCGTCGCTCCAGTCCGGGGTTCCGGTGAGGCCTTCGATCGTCAAGTCCGGGAAATGTTGGAGCGCATCCGAAAGGGCTGCTTTCGCTTCCGCGGCGCGGCCGAGCGCGGCATAGCTCGCGGCGCGAAGGACCCAGGAATAGAAGAGGTAATTCTCTTTCGGGAGCCGCTCCAGGACGCGCAAAGCATCTTCGTATCGGCCGACGCTGAAATAAGCGTAGGAGAATGAAGGCGCTTGGCTCAGGGGATAGCTCGGATTGAGCCGGATGGCGCGATCTGCGGCCTCCGCGGCGCGTTCCGGATGTCCGAACCCCACCGCCCAAGCCGAGTAGCCAGAGAGGACTTCGGCGTCTCCGGGATTGAGCCGCAAGGCGGTATCGAATTCGGCTTCGCTTGGCCCAAGGTCTCCTCGAAACCCTAGAGCCCAGCCGAGCGAAAGGTGCGCGCCGGCGTCGCCCGGATCGAGCTCAACTGCGCGTTGAGCCGCGGCGAGCGCGGGAGGGAGCGCGACCGCGGGGTCGGCGCCGACCAAAGTCATAAGAAGCATGCGGGCGCCGGCAAGTTCTCCCCAGGCGCACGAAAGCCCGGGATCGGCGGCGACGGCCTTCTCCAACAGTTCGATCGCCTTCTTGGCGCCCCCGGAGTCATGCGCGACATCTCGCTCCGGCCGGTGAGATAGAGTTCGTAGGCCGTCAGATTTTCCGGGCGCTTGCGCCGCGCGGCGTCCCGTTCGGCCTTCTCGATCACGCCCGCCGCCGAGACGGTTTCCCAGCTGATCGGCGATTTCGGTCTGCATGGCGAAGAATTCTTTCAGGGCCTGTCCCAACGCTCCGACCAGAAGTGCGCATTGCTGTTGGCGTCGATCAATTGCGCAGTGACGCGGATCTGATCGCCGTCGCGCTGCACGGAACCTTCAAGCAAGTAGCGAACGTTGAGATCCTTCCCCACTTGCCGCACGTCGACCGCCTTGCCTTTGTATTGCTCTGTCGAATTGTGGGCGATGACGTCCATGTTGCGATAGCGCGACAGGTCGGTGATGATGTCTTCCGTGAGCCCATCGGCGAGCCGGCCGGTTCCTTCGTCGCTGGCGAGGTTGGCGAACGGCAGCACCGCGAGCGAAGGCCTGCCAACGATGGCCGGCGCAGGATTGCGCGGCCAGAAATGCCAGGCGCCGAAGGCCAGGATCAGCGCCAGCGCCGCCGCGCCTGCCCATTGCATGCGCTTGCCGACTGCGTGAGGCCGCGATCGCGCCGACGCTTTCTTGTCGGGCCGCAGCCGATAGGCGCGCACGGGGCGAGCGATGTTCTTCAGGTTCTGCTCGCCCGCGAACTCCAGCGGAACGTCGAGCTTGCCCTGCAATTGATCGTAGGCCGCGCCGGAGATCATGACCCCGCCAGGGTCTGCGAGCCCCTCGAGCCGCGCAGCGATGTTGACCCCGTCGCCCATAAGGTCGCCGTCGCTTTCCTCGACGACGTCGCCGACATGAATGCCGATGCGAAATTCAATGCGTTTTTCGGGCGGCAGTCCAGCGTTGCGCTCTGCCAGGCCATTCTGCACTTCGATGGCGCATCGCGCCGCGTCGACCACGCTGCGGAACTCGATGATCGTGCCGTCGCCGGTGCGCTTGACGATCCGGCCGTGACAGGCGGCAATGGCCGGATCGACCAGATCGCTGCGGAGGCCGCGCAGGCGCGCAAGCGTTCTCTCCTCGTCAGCGCCGGCGAGCCGGCTGTAGCCGACGACATCCGCGACCAGGATCGCCGCGAGCTTCCGGGTCTCGCCCATTGCGTTCCTCCGGCAGCCGGCAACATAGCACAATTGTCTTGAACGCATCGAACCCACAGAGGGACATTGGGCTCCAAGACTGGAAGAACGGAGGCGCTGCTCCTGGTAACCTGTTCGCCCCGCGATCAGTGAACGACCGGTCCTGGGCGCATATTGGCCTATCGCCGGACCAAACTTGAACGGTAGGAATGGGTCGGGAGCCGAAATTCAGACTGACCCACTAAAGGTTTCTCGCAGGACAGAATGGGGGGGATGATGTATAATGGATGAGGGGGTGGAGGGGGGGATGGCGAATATGACGATCTGGAGCGTGGGTGGCGGTGGAGGGGGAGTCGCGCACGAAGCGGCTGGAATCGACGTCAGCGTGAGTTTCGTGGTCAAGCGAGAGCGTTCAAGCGACGGGAAGTCAAGCGGGTGATGGCGGACAAGGAGCGAAGTGGCAGCATGAGGCCGTGTGCGTGAACTCGTCGAGCAAACGCGAGCGCGACCTGCTCGACTGCAGAGAAGTTGAGAGAGCGAGGGTCGAGGTCGGGAAGTCGTCATCGCTCGGTTTCTGAAACGCTTGCGGATCAGCTATAAAAAAACGCTTTGCGCGGCCGAGCAGAAGCGTCGGACGTAGCTGCGCCCGCGCCGCATGGCGGGAGGAGCAGCCGACACTCGACCCTCGGAAGCTTGTTTCATCGATGAAACCTGGGCGTCCACGAACATGACGCCGCGCTATGGCCGGTGTGAGATCGGCAAGCGGCTGATCGGCTACGCGCCATTCGGTCATGGAAAACGACAACCTTCTGCCGCCCTGCGCCACGACGGCCTGACCGCGCCTTGCGTCTTCGATGGAGCGATCAACGGAGAGAAGTTCGCAGCTACATCGAACAGGAACTGGCCGGGACGCTGAGCCCCGGCGAAATCGTGATCATGGACAACCTCAGCGCTCATAAAAGCGCCGCCGTCAAAATCGCGATTGAAGCCGCCGGAGCCAAGCTTCGGTTCTCCTCCTACAGCCCCGATCTCGACCCGATCGAACAAGCCTTCGCCAAGTTCAAAAACATTGCGCAAAATCGCCAGGCGGACGCTCGAAGGCCTCTGGAGCGCCTGCGCCATCGCAACCGAGGAGATAAAGCCCGAAGATGCCGCAACTTCTTCATCCACGCAGGATATCCATCAGGATAAGCCTGAGTGGGATGCTCTAACCATGCCTGCGCTTCCTTGCGTTGACGTCGTCGCGCCGATATAGGTTGCGGTAGCGTGCGGGGCGTTGACGGCGCCGCGCCGATATAGGTTGGGGTCAGCCGTCGCGGCGGCGCCGCTCCCATCGTCTAGCGGTCCAGGACGTCGCCCTCTCACGGCGAAAACAGGGGTTCGAGTCCCCTTGGGAGCGCCAAGAAAATCAAGCGTTTTTCGCCGGCTCGTCCGGCAAATCGGGAAACGCGACCGAACGGCTATTTCCTCGCGACCAGCGGCTCGCCCGGCCTTTCGAGGCCACACGGCTCCATCACCATCGGCGAGGTCTCAGGCTTGGATCCCCGCGCCTCTCTCAGCAGCGCGTTGTCGAAGTCGGTCAGGCTGTGCTGGGCGATCGGGCTGCCGTGAATGACGTCGAACCGGACGCTGACGACGCGCGGATCGCAGGGAGAGAGCGGAATGAACTGCCGCATCACATACCTGCCATAGGCGAGGATTTCGCCGTGCTCGTAGACGCGCTCCATCCTCAGGCCCTTCACGTTTCTATTCCGATGCGGCGGAGCGACGGAATAATAGCCGGTCACCATCGAGGGATCGAAGGCGTAGACCCGCCGAATGCGCCGGTCGGAATAGGCCGCGAGCTGCGCGAGCCCGCCTCCGAGCGAATGCCCGACCGCCGTGATCAGCGTCGGACCCGCATGCGCGCATCGGTCCCGTTCGATATGGCCGAGGAATTCGCCGACGTGGTCGCGGACCTGATCGTATTGGTCGTAGATTGGAAACGCCCGCAAGATCCAGTGGAAATTGGATTCCCAATCGCCCTTGTCGCCGCCGACGGTGCCGCGAAAGGCGATCACCGCCTCCGGACAGCGCGCTCCCTTTCGCGCCCAGATCTGGACGCCGAGGCCGCCGACCGGCTCGCTTCGGCCAGCCGTCCTGACGCGGCACTGGTCCGGCCCTTCGCAACTCCAGACGTAGCGCCACTGGGCGAGCCAGGCGTCGGCGCGCCTGGCGTCGGCGCGATCATTGCAATCCTTCGGATCGCCGGCGGGGCAATCGGTGGTCCGGGGCCCCATCCTGTGCCTGGAATAGACGTTCTCGTCATACGATTGCTCCGCCAGCAGGGCGTACGGCAAGACGCGCGCCGCGGTCGGGCCGGCTTTCTGGTTTGAAGCGTAATTGTCCTCGCCCTCGGTCCGCTGGATGACCTGATCGGGACCCTGTGTGAGGTGGAGCTGCGCGCAGCCGCCGAGACAAGGAACTGCAATTGCGGCGGCGGCCAGCATCCCGGCCCGTCGGGCGCCTGCGCTGCGTCTCATCGGCGACCCCCAGGATCGAGAGATTCGCTTTTTGTGGCATGATCGGCGTTGATGGCGCGAAACGTCAAGTCCGGGCGGCCGATCGCTCGTGCATGATCGCTCCAGACCGACAGCCAGCGGGGGAGGGTTCTGATGGCCGACATCCGGCACGTCGTCGTCCTGATGCTCGAAAATCGCTCGTTCAATTCGATGCTCGGCCGTCTCTACCCCGGCCGGCCGGATTTCGACGGCCTGACAGGCCGGGAGTCGAACCCATGGGAGGGACAGGTCATTCCGGTCTGGACCAGCCCCGCAATGACGCCGGAGGCCGCGCGCATTCCCGATCCCGACCCGAACGAACTGTTCGTCGACATGACGGAGCAGATCTTCGGCGCCGGCCTGCAGCCTCCCTCGCCGCCGACGATGTCGGGCTTCGTTTCGAATTACATGAAGACCGGCGCCAACGATCCGCGGGGCGTGATGCATGGCTTCACGCCGGAGCAGGTCCCGGTGATCAGCCAGCTCGCAAGGTCGTTCGGAACATCGGACCGCTGGCACGCGTCGGCGCCCAATCAGACCTGGCCCAATCGCTTCTTCGTCCACACCGGAACCGCGGGCGGCTATGTGAACAACGCGCCTCCGCATTTTCCCTATCTGATGCCGACGATCTTCAATCGTCTGACCGAGCGGCGGCGGAGCTGGCGCATTTATCATCACGACGTGCCGCTGACCGCGACGCTCGGCGCCATCCTGAGCGAATTGCCGGACCACCTTTATTCGTTCGAAGGCGACTTCATGAGCGACGCGATGGCGGGCAGGCTGCCGAACTACAGTTTCATCGAGCCGCGCTATTTTCCCAGCCTGGTCCTCAACCGGATGCCGAACGATCAACACCCGCCCCATAATGTCGCCTATGGGGAACGGCTGATCGCGCGCTGCTACGACGCCCTGCGCAACGGCGCCGGCTGGGACGAGACGCTGTTCATCGTCACCTATGACGAGCATGGCGGCATTTACGATCACGTCCCGCCGCCGGCGGCCGTTTCGCCCGACGACGCCGACCCGGACGGCTTCGCATTCGATCGATACGGGGTCCGCGTTCCCGCTGTCCTGATTTCGCCCTGGATTCCCGAGGGAAGCGTGGTCCGGCCGCCCGCCGGCTCCAAATATCCGTTCGATCACGCCTCGATTCTCTCCACCCTGCGCAAGCTCTTCGACCTTGGAGACCCCTTGACCCGGCGGGACGCGGCGGCCCCCGATCTGCTTGGCGCCTTGTCCCTGCCCTCGCCGAGCAATGACGGTCCCGCCAGCCTGACGCTTCCGACCGTAACCCCGACCGCGGACGAGATCGCGTCGGCGCACCGGGCCGCGCCAAACGACTTGCAACGATCGATCGTTCGCCTGGCTATGAGCCTTCCGGCCGGATCGGCGGCGCTCGCCCTCGCCGCGGATCTTGTCTCCGCCGCCCGCGCTCAAATGGCCGCGCCGGGCTGCGCGACGGTCGAAGACGCGCTCCGGCACGCTCAGGCCGGCCTCAGCCGGTTTCTCACCACCCCGCGCGCGCCGCTCATCGACGCCTGACCCGCCGCTTCCCCCGATCGCCCTGATGAAGCCCGCAAGTCCGGCGCAAAATGACGAAGCGGCGAAGCGACGCGCGAGGGCGAGAGTCGACGAACCCTCGCCGGATCGTTAGAATTGCGACAGGAGAGGGACGCTGGGGCCGACGCGGGAAGGACCATGGCCGACCCGTTCGAACTGTGGCGACTGGCGTGGTCGGCCGCAATGTCGCGCGGTCTGGAGCAGTTCGTCGAATCCATCCCCGGAACCCCGGCGCTCGCTCGACCGAGTCGAGCGGACGCCGTCGACCTGTCGATCTTCCCGGTGCTCGGGCGCGTGCGCATCGAGCTCCCCACGATGTTGCTGCTCGAACAGCGAGCCCGGGCGGCGGCGCTCATGCCGCCGGTGTTGATCGTCGCCCCCTACGCGGTTCATGACGCTTCGATCGGCGATTTCGCCGACGGACACAGCGTGGCGCAGATCCTTGCCGAGAGTGGAACGGGCTTTATCGCTGCGACGTTTTGGAAGTCGGCGACGTCTGAAATGCGGGACTACGGCGTCGACGCCTATCTGAGCGACCTGAACGTGGCGGTCGACGACCTGGGCGGCGGCGCGTCTCTGGTCGGGTTGTGCCAAGGCGGCTGGCTCGCGGCCGCCTTCGCCGCCCGCTTCCCGGGAAAAGTCGCCAAGCTGGTCCTGGCGGGCGCGCCGATTGACCTGGCCGCGGCAGAGTCCCGCATCACGCGCAGTCTCGCCACGATTTCGCCGGCGGCGATCGAGCACATGATCGCGCTCGCCGGCGGTCGGGTCGCCGGAGAGCTGTCGCTTGCGCTTTGGCCGCAGGACATGGAGGACGAATATAGCGCCGAGGCGGCTCTGCAATGCGCCTGCGACGCCGCGCTCAAGGCAAGGTTCGACGCCTGGAACGCGCGCGCGGTGGACCTGCCCGGACTGTACTTCCGTCAAACGACGGAATGGCATTTTCGTGAAAATCGTCTGGCGCGCGATTGTTTTCCGGCGCTGGGGCGCCCCGCCCTGATATCGAAAATCGAGGCGCCGATCCTGGTCCTCGCGGCGGCCGACGATGAAGTCGTAGCGTTGCCGCAGGCCACGGCGGTCGAGTCTCTGTGTCGAGGGGCAAGCGTCGCAATTCGGGTCGAGCCTGGCCGCCATCTTTCCTTGTTCTTGGGGCGGCGAACGCTCGGCGGCGCCTGGCGGCAGATCGCGTCCTGGCTCGGGCAGGGGGAGAGCCGCCCCGCGCCGCGATCCAACGCCGGGGCAGGGCCGCGGAAGCGACGCTGACCGGCAGGTCTCCGTTCGTTGGCGATGCGGGCCTTCGTTGGTCGACGCACTTGGCCGAAGGACTTGGCCGAAGGACTTGCGCGACGCGTCGCGGCCGGGCAGAGTGACGGCGGATTCGGGCTGTGGCGGAAGGCCCCCCGAACTTAAAAGAGGCTTGGGGCGCGCGGATGCGGCATATCATCCTGATCGGCTTGGCGCTGGCCCTTTCGGGCTGCGCTTTGGAGAGATCGGTTACATTCATCTATTACCCCGCCGCCCCGAATAGCGACACGTTCCCCCGGCAATACGACTTCGCCCGCGAAGCGCAGAAGGAATGCTCGAGATACGGGCTGGTGGCCGTTCATGCCTGGGACAATTGGACGGACTGGCAGCGGGTGAGGTCGACCTATAATTGCGTCGCTCCGTAAGCCTGAAAGCGCGGCGGCGAAAGCCCGAACGCGCGCTTACGCGCGCGTCATCGGGCCGTTCCTGACGCTCGCTCCTGCGATCATCGCCTTTCGCGCCCCTGAGGCGGGCGCACTCATATCCTCGTTCTTCGACATTCCGGCGCTGGTGTGGATTACCGGCAGTCTGCTGTTGTTCGCGGGCCTGCTGATCATCGCCAACCACCAGATCTGGTCGAGCGGGCCGGCGGTCGTGATTTCGCTGTTCGGCTGGTTCCTGGGTCTTCGCGGCCTTGCGCTGCTGGTTGCGCCGCAATTTCTCGAACGCGTCGCGGCGAGCGCCGCTGGCTCCGTCACCCTCATCCGCACCGGCTCCGGCGTTCTCGCCTTCCTCGGGCTGTGGCTCGCCCTGATCGGCTGGGTCCCCAAACGGCCGGGTTCTGGCGCGTGATTCCGCCCACCGCCCCGGATCCCGCGGGAGCCGGCGCGCCGCCCGTTCATCTGCGCCCGTAGTTGAAGGTCATGGAAGCCGGCCGCCAGTGCGGCGGCGCGGGATAGGGCGCGGCCTCCGTGATCGCATTGATGACCGCCATATCCAGATCCGGAGATCCGCTGGAATTCAGCAGTTTGTGCTCGACCAGATTGCCGGCTTCGTCGACCAGGAAGGCGACCTCGCCGTGCTTGCCGGCCACGCCGGCATGGGGGCCCTGGGGGTCGTGCAGATGCGCCTTGATCATCCCATAGACGATTGTGAGATAACGGGATTCGGCGTTTCCGCCCACGACTGGCGACTCTTTGGACGCCCGGGCGAACTGATATTGCGGCAGTTCGTCAATCGTCGGCAGAGGCGCGCCGACCGGCGTTTCGGCCGGCGGCGGGGGCGCAGGGCGCGCGGCGGCGTTCGGCGCCGTCTTTTCGGCCGCCGACGAAGCGTCGGCCTCGGAAGGCGCCGCTGCCGGAGCGACCGGCTGGTCGGCTTCCGGGGTCGGTTGGAGATCGGGCGCGGGCGCCGCGGTCCGGGCCTGTTGCGCCTGGGCCGGCGCCGCCTCCGCTTCGGATTTTGGCGGAGCGCCGGGATTGAGCGGCGGCTCGACTTTCGCAGCCGGCGCCCGCGTCTGGTCGTCCTTCGTATTCCGGTTGACCTTCTCCTGCGTGGCGGCGCGCGGGGCGTCGTAAGCAGGCTTTTCGTCGTCCAGATCAGGCGGCGGCTTCGGCGGCTTCGGCTTCGGCTCGGCCTTCTTAGGCTGGGGCGGCGGTTCGATCACGACCTGGATCGGAATCTCTTTCACGATCGGAACCGGTTTGACCGGCCACAGCGCGTAATAGGCGAGCAGCGCCAACGGAACAATCACATGGAGCGCCGCCGCTGCGATCAGCGCGAGCGCCAAGCCTCTGCGCTCCGCGGCGGACGGCGCTGCCGGTCCAAATTGGTGATCGAGCGGGTCGGCGCGGAAGGTGGTTCCCGAGGACAGCATGACGTGCGGCGCGGATCTCCATTGGGCGAACGCGACGCCTTTCCATGGTCCATTCGAGCCCGCCCGGTCAATGTTTTGCCCGCTCACTTTGCCGCGACGGGCAATTCGACGTAAGGCGTTCAGCGAAGTTGGCCCGGGGGAGCGCCGCCGCGCGACGAAGGCATGGCTTGATGGAAGCGGGGCTTGGCGGACAAGAGCGTGCGACGCGCGCGCTCGTTTTCGATTCCGGCCTCGGCGGCCTCACGGTGCTGGCCGAGATCAGGCGGCTTCGCCCGGACGTCGAGATCGTCTATGTCGCCGACGATGCGGCCTTCCCCTACGGCCGGCTCGACGAGTCGGAGCTGATCTCCCGGGTCGACCAGGTGATGGCGCGCGTCGTGGCCGACGTCGAGCCCGATATCGTCGTCATCGCCTGCAGCACCGCCTCGACGCTGGCGCTGCCGCGGCTGCGGAAGGCCTATCCGCATCTTCCGTTCGTCGGCACGGTGCCGGCGATCAAGCCGGCGGCGCGCGCCTCCCTTTCCGGCCTCATCAGCGTATTGGCGACGCCCGCAACGGCGGCGCGCGATTACACGCAAGCCCTGGTGCGCGATCATGCCGCCGGCTGCGAAGTCACGCTGGTCGGCTCGGCGCTGCTTGCGCCCATCGCCGAGCGAAGGATACGCGGCCGGGCGGTCGAGGGGGCCGAAATCGCGCGCGAAATCGCGCCTTGTTTCGTCGAAAAGGACGGCCGGCGCACCGACCGCGTCGTGCTCGCCTGCACCCACTTTCCGCTGCTGATCGATCACCTGGATCGGCTCGCGCCATGGCCGGTCGTCTTCGTCGACCCGTCGCCCGCGATTGCGCGCCGGCTTGACGCGCTTGCAGGTCCCCCTCGCAAGCCTGCGCCTTCACGCCACGACGGCGCGGCGATCTTCACCAGCGGCGTCGCGCCGGATTCGGACTTGCGAAAGGTCTTGCGTCAATTCGCATTGACGTTTACCCCCGCGGCGGCGATCGGCTTGGCTCCGGCCTGAGCGATGGGTCCCAGCCGAGCTCCTTGGCGGTCCGCTTTCACCGCTCGCGCGAACGTTGACGAGAGCTCTGAACGAATTACTGGAAAGGCCAGCGCCCATGCGCACATCGGTCGGTCAGCCGGTTCGTCTCGTCGACTATCGCGTCCCCGACTTCCTCATTGACATGGTCGAACTCGACATCTCGCTCGACCCCCACGCGACGCGGGTCGTGTCGACGCTTTCGCTGCGCCCCAATCCGGCGGGACGGGTTGACGCCGCGCTTGCGCTCGACGGCGACGAGCTCGTCCCGGTCATGGCCGAAATCGACGGCGCGCCCCTCGATCCGACCGACTTTGAAGCGACCGCGTCGCAATTCCTGCTGCCGAATCCACCCCGTCGCCCGTTCCGGCTCAAGATCGAGACCCGCCTCGATCCGACGGCCAACACCAAGCTGATGGGCCTCTACCGTTCCGGCTCGGCCTATTGCACCCAATGCGAGGCCGAGGGCTTCCGCCGCATCGCCTATTTCCTCGACCGGCCGGACGTCCTTTCGACCTACCGCGTGCGGCTGGAGGCGGATCGCGCCGAGGCCCCGGTTCTGCTCGCCAATGGCAATCTCGAAAGCGCGGGGAAGGCGGACGCCCCCGGACGCCACTGGGCGATCTGGAGCGATCCGCACAAGAAGCCGTGCTACCTGTTCGCGCTGGTCGCGGGCGATCTCGGACACATTTCGGATTCCTTCGTCACCGCCTCGGGACGCGAGGTCGCGCTGGCGATCTACGTGGAGCCGGGCCGGGAGGAGCGCGCCCGATACGCGATGGATGCGCTGAAGCGCGCAATGGCGTGGGACGAACGCGCCTACGGACGCGAATACGATCTCGACGTGTTCAACATCGTCGCGGTCTCGGACTTCAACATGGGGGCGATGGAGAACAAGGGCCTCAACGTCTTTAACGACAAATACGTTCTCGCCTCGCCCCAAACCGCCACCGACGACGACTACGCCAGCATCGAAGGCGTGATCGCGCACGAATATTTTCACAACTGGACTGGCAATCGGGTGACGTGCCGGGACTGGTTCCAGCTCTGCCTCAAGGAGGGCCTGACCGTGTTCCGCGATCAGGAATTCTCCGGCGACATGCGCTCGGCGCCGGTCAAGCGGATTTCCGAAGTGCGCACGCTGCGGGCCGCACAGTTTCCCGAGGACGCCGGCCCGCTCGCGCACAATGTGCGGCCGGAAGCCTATCACGAGATCAGCAACTTCTACACCGCGACCGTGTATCAAAAGGGCGCCGAGATCATCCGCATGCTCAAGCGTCTCATCGGTCCGGAGGCCTTCCGCTCCGGCATGGACCTTTATTTTGAGCGCTATGACGGCGCGGCGGCGACGGTCGAGCAATTCATCGGCTGCTTCGCCGACGTCTCGGGGCGCGATTTCACCCGCTTCATGCGTTGGTACACGCAGGCCGGCACGCCGAAGCTCGACGTCCGCAGCGCTTATGACGCGGCGGCGCGAACCTACCGCCTCGATGTCGCCCAGTCGCTCGCTCCGACTCCCGGACAGACGGAAAAGCTGCCGGCGACCATGCCGCTCGCGCTCGGCCTCGTCGATCCGCAAGGCGGCGAGTTCCCGCTCAAGTCTTCCGACGCGACCGAAGCCGAGCTTTCCGCCGGCGTGTTCGAACTGAAGGACGCCGAGCGGTCGATCGTGTTCCGCGACGTCGCGCGCGCGCCAACGCTGTCGTTCCTGCGCGGATTTTCGGCGCCGGTCATGGTGCAGGATGATCTCAGCGAGGACGATCTCATCGTCCTTTCACGGCACGACAGCGACAATTTCAATCGATGGCAATCATTGCAGAGCCTGGCGACGCGCGCGCTCATGCGCGGCGTCGGGGCGATACGCGCCGGGCGCGCGCCCGAGCACAGTCCAGGTCTGGTCGCCGCCTTCGGGTCGCTGATCGACGATGCGCGCGCCGGCCGTATCGATCCGGCATTCGCAGCCCTGGCGATGAGCCTGCCGAGCGAGGCCGACATCGCGCGTGAATTGGGCGAGGACGTCGATCCCGACGCGATCTATGTGGCGCGAAAAGCAATACGCGGCGCGTTCGGTCGCGCGCATGCCGCGGCGCTCTCCAAGCTCCACGGGCAGCTCGCCGATTCCTCGCCCTTCAGCCCGGACGCCGCCGCCGCCGGGCGACGGGCGCTTCGCAACTGCGCGCTCGGCCTGATCGTCGACGGCGATGCGATCGAGGGCTTGGCTCTCGCGCATCGCCAGCTCGACGAGGCCGGCAACATGACCGAGCGGCTCGGGGCCTTGTCGACGATCGCCCTCAATCCGGGTTCGGGGCGCGAGCGCGCGCTGGAGGCCTTTGGCCGGCGCTACGGGGTCGAGCCGCTGATCCTCGACAAGTGGTTTGCGCTGCAGGCGCAGATTCCCGAGCGCGAGACGCTCGATCGGGTGCGGGCCTTGATGGGCCATCACGGATTCTCGCTCGCCAATCCTAACCGGGTCCGCGCGCTGATCGGCGGCTTTTCGGCCAATCACACGCAGTTCAATCGCGTCGACGGCGCCGGTTACGCATTGCTCGAGGAGGTCGTCGTTCAGCTCGATCCGACCAATCCGCAGATCGCCGCGCGGCTCCTGACTGCGATGCGCTCGTGGCGTTCGCTCGAAGCGCTCCGTCGAGGCCGGGCCGAGGCGATGCTGCGACGCATCGCCGGCCAAACGACGCTGTCGCCGGACCTTCGCGACATTGTGACCCGCAGCCTCGGATTGTGACCCGCAGCCTCGGATTGTGACCCGCAGCCTCGGTTAGACCGCGGCGGTCCGTGGAGCCGAGGCTTCCCCTACGACGGGCGCTGGGGCTCTCGCGCTCGGCCGGCGGCCCGCCCGAAAAAAGTTTGGCCGGTCCCTGTCAAGGGGCTGGACAAAGATTCGCACAGGGATTCTTATCATGCTGATTCGGGCGTTATTGCGGTTGGGCGAGAGATTTTTGCAGGGTCCTGGGAACGGCGATGACGCGTGCCAACGCGGCAAACGGGGACGTTTGTCCCGACATGATTCTGGCGCCGGGGGATGCGGCTCTCCGGATCGCCGGGACTGTTCGCGGACGGTTCGGCAATCGTCCGCTCGCGCTAGCTGAATTCCTCCGCGCGCGGGCATGCTCGCGCCATATCCCCACCGCCGCCGCGATTGGCGTGGTTTTCGCAGTCGTCTCGATCGTCGCTCTGACGCTCCAGCACCTGTGGTTCGAGCGGGAAATGGCCTTGCGCGCAGCCGCGCGCGAGGTCGCCATGCGCGCGACCATTCTCGCAACACGGCTCGACGCGGCGCTTTCGACCGCGCCGCACGCGTCTCCCGCCGCGGTTTTCCGCCGCGTTCTCGAAGCCCATCCCGACGAGCGCCTCGCCGAGGCGATCCTGATCGATCGCTTCGGCCGGCGGATCGCGATCGACGCCCCGCAAAGCGCCGCCGACTCTCCGCTCATGCGCATGGTCGGCGGGATGAGGCTTACGGCTCCCGGCGTGGATCGATCCGGGGTCGTTCGGGTTTCCGCCGGCGGGCAAGCGGATCAATTCGCCGCGGTGAGAAGCCTCCCGACCACGGCGTGGCTGGTCGCCTTCGCTTCGCCCGTCGACGTTCATCTCGCGGCCTGGCGCGCTACGGCGCGGGCGACCGTTCTGCTGCTCGCCTCGACAGTGGCGCTGATGGTCGCGGCGGGCGCCTTCTTCGCCGCTGAGGTCAGGCGTAAGCGCAAGCGCGCCCGCGCCGAGCGGACCCGACGCGCGCGCATCGATCTGGCCCTCAATCGCGGCCGTTGCGGCCTATGGACCTGGGATCTGGAGCGTGGGCGGATCGTCTGGTCGGCGTCGATGTTCGAAATTCTCGCGCTCGGCGAGCGTTGCAGCCATTGGAGCATCGCCGACCTGCAAACGCTGATGCATCCGGAGGACCAAAGCCTGGAGACGATCGGCCGGACCGTCGCCGAAGGGCGGGGCGATTGCGTGGACGTCGAATTTCGCATGCGCGCGGCCGACGGGCGATGGGTGTGGTTGCGCAAGCGGGCGGAAATGATCGAGGACGAGGAAACCGGCGCCGCCAGCCTCGTCGGCATCGTCTTCGACGTCAGCGAGCGCAAACGCGAGGTTGAACTGTCGGCGACAGCGGACCAGCGCCTTCGCGACGCGATCGAAGCCATCTCCGAGGCGTTCGTCCTGCGGGATTCCAGCAACCGGCTCGTGCTCTGCAACTCGAAGTATCGAAGCCTGATCAACTTGCGCGGCGAAGCGTTCGGGTCCGGCGCAAGCCCGGACCCGCTGGCCGCGTCCGGCGACGCCCCGGTCATCGCTGAAGAGACCGCCGCAGCGGCGGACGCAGTCGGTCTGGCCGGCTGCTCGCGCACCTACGAAGCGCATCTGGCCGACGGGCGGTGGCTGCAGGTCAACGAGCGGCGCACCCGCGACGGCGGTTATGTGTCGGTCGGCGCGGACATCACCGCGCTCAAGCAGCACGAGGCGCAACTGGTCGAACTCGAAGCGACTTCTGCTCGCCACGATCGCCCAGTTGCGGCAGTCGCGCCGCTCGCTCGAGGAGCAGGCTCAGCAGCTCGCCGATCTCGCCGATCGCTATCACGAGCAGAAGGCCCAAGCCGAGGCGGCCAATCGCGCCAAGGCGGAATTTCTGGCCAACATGAGTCACGAGCTGCGCACGCCGCTCAATGCGATCATCGGATTTTCGCAGTTGATGGGGAACCAGACCTTCGGGCCGCTGGGATCGCAGAAATATCGTGACTATTGCGCGCATATTCTCTCCGGCGGCGAGTACCTGCTGCGTATCGTCAGCGACATTCTCGACATGTCGCGCCTCGAGGCGGGCCGCGAGCGTCTGTCCCGCGTGCGCTTCCGCGCCGAGCAGGCGGTCAGCCGCGCCGTGTCCGACATTGCGGCGACGGCGCGAGATAAGCGCATCGCCGTCATTGTCGACGTCGAAGCGGACCTGGCGATCGACGCCGACCCGACGGCCGTCGAGCGCATCCTGACGACACTGATGCGAAACGCCGTGAAGTTCGCGCCGGAAGGCGGAGAGATCAGCATTGGCGCACAGGCGATCGCCGAGCAGGTCTATTTCTATGTTGAGGACAATGGCCCCGGCATCGCGGCCGCGGACCTCCCGCGATTGGGGCGGCCCTTCGAGCAGGGCGGGGTGGTGATGGCGAATGGGATGAGGGGGTCGGGGCTCGGTCTCGCGATCGCCAATTCCCTGGTCGAATTGCACGGCGGAACGCTTCGGCTCGCCTCGCGCCCCGGCGAAGGGGCGGTCGCGCTCGTCACCCTGCCGCGAATCCAGCGGAGCCTGGGCGCGGTCGCGCTCGCCCAGGTGGCTTGAGAGGGCGTCCGTTCGTAGGTCACGCAAAAGAGGCGAGGCTCGGCCGCCGCCTCGTTCCGGCGCCATCGCCGACCGCCCGCAACTTTCGTTCTCGCCCCGCGTCCAAAGTGTGACGCGCGTCACAGTCCTGAAGGCGCCGCCGCCCTAGCGTCGCTTCGCGCGGAGATTTCTGTTGGCCGCGGAGGGGTTTGGCGGCGGCTTCCATTGCTGATGCAGCCTCGGAAAGTCGCCGGCGTCATCCTTCCCTCAAACCTCCGCCCGAGGCGCTCCGCGGTTTGTGGACTGGAGGAGACTTGCGCGATGGACAACGAACACGAATCCTGGGCGCCTCAGGGGCGCACGGCGTCTTGCGACGGGGCGGCCCCCGACGATCCGGGGCCGTGGCTGTCCGAGCGCTCTCCTATCGATCTGGGGGCCGTCAGCGTCGGACCGCAGGACATGGTCGCGGATTCGGCCGAGGATTCCGCGGTCGAGGCGACCGTGAGGTGGTTCAGGACCGACAGGGGTTATGGTTTCGTCGAGTTGCCCGACGGGCGGGGCGACGCGTTCCTGCATCTGAACGCGCTGCGTCCGGCAGGGCGCGAATCCTTGCCGCCCGGCGCCAAGCTGCGCGTGGTCGTCGGCCTCGGCGCTAAAGGCGCGCAGGTGGCCCGGGTCGTCGACATCGACGCCTCGAGCATCGTCGAGCCGCCCGTTCGTTCGTTCGCCTCCGGCGCGGCGACGCAGGGCCGGCGCGCGCCGGACGCCTCAGCGGCGATCGACCTGACCGGCAGGGTCAAGTGGTTCGACGGCGTAAGGGGCTTCGGCTTTGTCGCCTGCGACGACTTCGGCAAGGACGTGTTCGTCCATTGCTCGATTCTTCGCCCCACCGGGGTTTTGCGGCTTGCCGAAGGCCAGACCGTCGCCATGAGGGTCGTCGATACGCCCAAGGGGCGCGAGGCGATCGAGATTTCGCTCTAAATCGCCCCAGCGCTGAAGCGCCAGTCGCGCGAAGGGACGCCTTTCGTCAGCGGCGTCAAGCGGGAACCTCAGAAAGCCGACGGATCGGGAACCGAGGATTTCCGATTCGAACGGCGGGCTTGGCGAAATCGGGCCGGGGACCGGCGCGCGCGCCCGCCGCGCGGCCGGGGCTTGCGAGGCGCATCGCCCCCGGCGCGGCGCGGGCGCGCGCGGCGATTCGGACGCTCATCCGATTTGAACCACCAACCGCCCGCGGGTTTCGCCGTTGAGAATTCGCCGCCCGGCGGCGAAGACCTCATCGAAGGGGATGGTCTCTGTCATCGCGGCGAGCTTCCGGCGATCGAGATCGCGCGCGAACCTGCTCCAGGCCTCGAGCCTGCGCGGCATCGGACAATGGACGCTGTCGACGCCGGCGAGCGTCACTGCGCGCAGAATGAACGGCGCGACCGTCGCCGGCAGATCCATGCCGCCCGCCAACCCGCAGGCGGCGACGGCGCCGCCGTAGCGCGTTTGCGCCAGCACATTGGCGAGCGTCTGCGAGCCGACGCTGTCGACCGCCGCCGCCCAGCGCTCCTTGCCGAGCGGCTTGCCCGGCGCGGCCAGAGAGGCGCGCTCGATGATCTCAGCCGCTCCGAGGCGCGTCAGGTAGTCCGACTCGCTCGGCCGTCCGGTCGAGGCGATGACCGTCCAGCCCCTGTCGGCGAACAGCGAAATCGCGGTCGACCCGACGCCCCCGGCCG
The DNA here is from genome assembly GCA_963835955.1 of uncultured Alphaproteobacteria bacterium. Lineage (GTDB taxonomy): Bacteria > Pseudomonadota > Alphaproteobacteria > Rhizobiales > Beijerinckiaceae > Roseiarcus. Next base: position 362,275 of record CAWIHZ010000005.1, read on the forward strand.
CGCCGGTGACCAATACGGGGCCGGCCGCGGGCGTCACGCCCTCCCGCTCGATCGCCATCAGGGCCAGCATCGCGGTGTAGCCGGCGGTGCCGATGGCCATGGCCTCCGCACGGGTCAGTCCCGCCGGCAATTTGACCAGCCAGTCGCCGTTCACGCGCGCCCTTTCGGCGTAACCGCCGAAATGGGTCTCGCTGAGCCCGTAGCCGTTGAGGATGACCTCGTCGCCTTCGGAAAAATCCGGCCGGCTCGAGGCCTCGACAATCCCGGCGAGGTCGATGCCGAGCACCATCGGGAACCGCCGGATGACCGCGGACTTGCCCGAAAGCGCCAGGCCGTCCTTGTAGTTGACGGTCGAGTGGGTGACGCGAATGGTCACGTCGCCCGCCATCAGGTCGGCCATCTCCATGTCGACGAAACGGACGTCCTGGCCCGCGTCGGATTTGTCGGCCCGTACGGCGCGAAACGGCATGGGTGTCTCCTCTGTTCGCGAACCGGGCGGTCGTCCGCGCCATAAATGAGCGCGGCGGCGCCGGCCAAATCGCCTGGCGATCACGCCTCCCGACGGTCAAGTCTATTGGCGAGATTCGGCGCGCGGTCAAATCGATCGGGAGGGGAGAAGTTATTGCCGTCGCGACACCGAGAATTCGCCCGCCGCCGCACGGTCGGCCAAGCGCGCGGCGACCTGCGCCGCGTTGTCCTCGCCGTGGGCCGCGACGAGTTCGCACATCGCCGCGCACAGCGCCGCCTCGGCGAAGTCATCGGCGCCGATGCCGTCGAGCAGCGCCAATGCGAACGCCTCGCTTACGTAGGTCAAGGCGGCGCTGCGGGCGTCCGCGGCGCTGCGCTCCTCGAGCGGGTACTGGATGGCGATCGGCATCGGTCAGGATATTAAGACCTTGGGAAAGGGAAGGCGACGCGAGTCCTTCGAAAAGGTTAATTCTGGCCCGACAATGCGTTGAATTCGGGCGTTTGCGCCCTCGCCTGGCGGCGCAAGCCTGAGCGGCTTCGCCGCAAAGCGCCCCTTTGATGATAGACGGACGCAGGCGGCGAGCCATTCGGCCCCGCCGCGCCGCGGTCGGATATAGGGGCAGCGGAATGAGCGGACGCTATGCGATCACTTTGCCGCCGGAGGCGTTGCGTTCGTATTTCGCCTACCGCGAATCTCCGAATTTCCCGCCGCGCTACAATATCGCGCCGACCCAGCCGATCCCGTTGGTGATCGCCGAACCGCGAAGCTCGGGCGGCGTCCGGCATTTTCTGTTGGCGCGCTGGGGGTTCCTGCCGGGCTTCGTCAAGGACCCGAGGACTTTCCCCCTCATCATCAACGCCCGCGCTGAAACGCTCGCGGCCAAGCCGAGCTTTCGCGCCGCCCTGATGCGGCGGCGATGCCTCGCGATCGCCGACGGATTCTATGAATGGCGGCGGGAGACAGGGCCGGGCGCGCGCCGTGGACCGGGCAAGCGGCCCTATCTCGTTCGCCGTGTCGGCCGCGAGCCGATGGGCTTCGCGGGTCTCTACGAGACCTGGAGCGATCCGGCCGGCGGCGAAATCGACACCGCCTGCATTGTCACGACGCCGGCCAATCGGTCGATGGCCGCGCTGAGCGACCGTATGCCGGCGATCCTCGATCCGCGGGACTTCGCCGCCTGGCTCGACGTCGACGGCGTTGACGCGGCAAGAGCGAGCGGCCTGTTGCGGCCGGCGCCGGAAACCGCTCTCGAACTGATTGAGATCGGCCTGGCCGTCAACCATGTGGCCAACGACGATGAAAGTCTGCAAACCCCGGTCGAATGACCGGTCCGGACGGGCGCAGGCGAGACGCCGGCTCGACTCGTCTTGCCCGCGGGCGGGCGAAGCGGCAAGAGTGCGCTCCTGACCTTTGAGGACTCGAGAGTGAACTCATGGCCGAGCGCGAAAAACCGCCGCGCGTCGTGACTTCCGTGCAGGGCGCGGACGGACTCCGGCGCTGCCCCTGGCCGGGCGCCGATCCGCTCTACCTCGCCTATCACGACGAGGAATGGGGCGTGCCCGAATACGACGACCGGGCCTTGTTCGAAAAGCTGGCGCTCGACGCTTTTCAGGCGGGGCTGTCGTGGATCACGATCCTGCGCAAGCGCCCCGCCTTTCGCGCCGCCTTCGACGGCTTCGAGCCGAAGAAAATCGTGCGCTGGAGCGCGGCGAAGAAGGACGCGCTGATGCTCGACGCGGGCATCGTGCGCAATCGCGCCAAGATCGAGGCGACGGTCGCGCTCGCCCGCGTCTTTCTCGACCTCGCCGACCAGGGCGGCTTCGCGCGTCACCTATGGAGCTTCGTCGACGGGCGGCCGATTCAGGGCGAACGCCGCAGCCTCGCCGACATTCCCGCCGAGACCGAGGCCGCGCGCGCCATCTCCAAGGACCTGCGCGCGCGCGGCGGCAATTTCGTCGGCCCGACGATCGTCTATGCGTTCATGCAGGCGACGGGCATGGTCAACGACCATCTCGTCGACTGCTGCCGCCACACGGCCTGCCGCGCGCTGGCGCGGGACTTCGGGCGGTGAGCGAACGCGGCAGGCCTCGCGCCTGGCAGCGCATGCTGTCGGGGCGGCGGCTCGACCTCATCGATCCTTCGCCGCTCGACGTCGAGATCGGCGACATCGCGCATGGGCTGGCGCGGGTCGCGCGCTGGAACGGCCAGACCAAAGGACCGGAGATCTTCTCGGTCGCGCAGCATTCGCTGCTGGTCGAGGCCTTGTTCGGATCCGGTTCGCCCGCGCAGCCGGGCAAGGCGCGCCTCGCGGCGCTGCTGCACGACGCGCCCGAATATGTGATCGGCGACATGATCTCGCCGTTCAAGGCGGCGGTCGGCGGCGATTACAGACGCGTCGAAGCGCGCCTCCACCGGGCGATCCACATCCGCTTCGGCTTGCCCGCGGAACTGACGGCCGACCTCGCCAAGCGCATCAAGGCGGTCGATCGCGCCTCGGCCTATCTGGAGGCGACCGCGCTCGCCGGGTTCTCGATCGCCGAGGCGCGCAAGCTGTTTGGCGAGCCGGAGTTTGCGCCCCGCGATTTCGCGGTCTACCTTCAGCCGGTGAGGCCGGCCGAAGCGGAGGCGCGCTTTCTCGACCGCTTCGCCGAACTCGACGGCCAAGCCACGGCGCGGGCGGGCGGGTGAAGATGTTTTCGTGTGGCGCCCCGGGCAAACGGGCGCGCCGCCGTTTGCGCCGACGCCGCGCTTCAACGATCAATGTCTCTCAACCACGCAGGAGTCGATGAGGTTATGAGCAGCGAAGACAAGAAACATCGGGCGCATCTGCCCATGCCGACGCCGGAGCGAACCGGACTGATCACCTACGACGCAAAAGATCCGGACAGCAAATTCCCGCCGATCGAGCAGCTGCGTCCGCCCGAGGGCGCTCCCAACGTCCTGATCATCCTGATCGATGACGCCGGGTTCGGCTCGCCCAGCGCCTTCGGCGGCCCGTGCCAGACCCCAAGCGCCGAAAAGCTGGCGGCGGGCGGGCTCAAGTTCAATCGCTTCCACACCACCGCCCTGTGCTCGCCGACCCGACAGGCCCTGTTGACCGGGCGCAACCACCATTCCGCCGGCATGGGCGGCATCACCGAGATCGCCACCGGGGCCCCGGGATACAACTCGGTGTTGCCCAATACGATTTCGCCGCTGGCGCGGACGCTGAAGCTCAACGGCTATTCGACCGCGCAGTTCGGCAAATGCCACGAAGTGCCGGTGTGGGAGACGAGCCCGGTAGGGCCGTTCGACGCCTGGCCCACCGGCGGCGGCGGGTTCGAATATTTCTACGGCTTTATCGGCGGCGAGGCGAACCAATGGTACCCGACGCTGTACGAGGGCACGACGGCGGTCGAACCGAAGAAAACGCCCGAAGAGGGCTACCACCTCATGGAGGACATGACCGACAAGGCGATGGCCTGGATCTCGCAGCAGAAGGCGCTCGCGCCCGACAAGCCTTTCTTCGTCTATTTCGCGCCCGGCGCGACCCACGCGCCCCATCATGTGCCGAAGGAATGGGCCGACAGGTACAAGGGCAAATTCGATCAGGGCTGGGACAAGCTGCGCGAGGAGACCATCGCCCGGCAAAAGGCGCTCGGCGTCATCCCTCAGGACGCAAAGCTCACCGCGCGCCATGCGGAGATCCCCGCTTGGGACGAAATGCCGGAGGCGCTGAAGCCGGTCCTGCGCCGGCAGATGGAAGTGTACGCAGGCTTCATGGAATATACCGACCATCATGTCGGACGCCTGCTCGACGGCCTCAAGAAGCTCGACATCTCCGACGACACGCTCGTCTATTACATCATTGGCGACAACGGCGCCTCGGCCGAAGGCACGCTGAACGGCGCCTATAACGAAATGGCCAACTTCAACGGCCTGGCGGCGCTCGAGACCCCTGAATTCCTGATGCAGCGCCTGGACAAGCTCGGCGGCCCGGAGTCTTACAACCACTACGCGGTCGGTTGGGCGCACGCGATGAACGCGCCCTATCAGTGGACGAAGCAGGTCGCTTCGCACTGGGGCGGAACCCGCAACGGCGCGATCGTGTCCTGGCCGAACGGCATCAAGGCGAAGGGCGAAATCCGCTCGCAGTTCCACCATATCATCGACGTCGCGCCCACGGTTCTCGAGGCGGCCGGTCTGCCTGAGCCGATCTCGGTCAACGGCGTGCAGCAGCGCCCGATCGAGGGCGTCAGCATGTTGTACGCGTTCAACGACGGCACGGCCGCGGAGCGGCATGAAACGCAATATTTCGAGATGTTCGGCAACCGCGGCATCTATCACAAGGGCTGGACCGCGGTGACAAAACACGGGACGCCCTGGATCCTCGCCGGCCGAAAGACCGTGCCGCTCGACGACGACGTTTGGGAGCTTTACGACACCAACAAGGACTGGAGCCAGGCGAACGACCTCTCAAAGCAGATGCCGGACAAGCTCCATGAACTTCAGCGCCTGTGGCTGATCGAGGCGACCCGCTACAACGTGCTGCCGATCGACGATCGGGTCCTCGAGAAGATGAACCCCGACACCGCCGGCCGGCCGGTGCTGATCAAAGGCGACACCCAGCTGCTGTTCGGCGGCATGGGGCGCCTGGCCGAGAACTGCGTCCTCAACATCAAGAACAAGTCCCACGCCGTGACCGCCGAGATCGAAGTTCCGACGTCGGGCGCGGAGGGCGTGATCATCGCCCAGGGCGCGAACATCGGCGGCTGGAGCCTGTACGCGAAGGGCGGCAAGCTTAAATACTGCTACAACGTCGCCGGAGTGAACCACTACTATGTGGAATCCGCGACCCCGCTGCCCGCCGGCGAACATCAGGTGCGGATGGAATTCGCCTATGCCGGCGGCGGCCTCGGCAAGGGCGGGCAAGTGACGCTCTATGTCGACGGCAAGAAGGTCGGCGAAGGCGCGGTCCCGATGACGCAGGCGATGGTCTTCTCCGCCGACGACGGCTGCGACGTCGGCGAGGATAGCGGCGCCCCGGTCTCGCCGGACTACGGCTCGCGCGGCAACGCCTTCAACGGCCGGGTCAAGGGCGTCCAGCTCGCCATCGCCGACGCCGCCGAAAACTCGGACCATCTCGTCTCGCCGGAGGACGCGATCCGGATCGCGATGGCGCGGCAGTAGGGCGGCGCCGGCCGACACGCGATGCTCCGGCCGCAAGGCTGATCGAGCGGCCGGATTCCGCTATCGCGAGTCGACCGGGAGGGCCTTCAATTCCAGGCAGCGCCGCCTGCCGCCCGCCGGAGTTGGCAAGGCGCCGGCGGCATGAGAGAAGCTTTCTCGCAACCGAGACGCCGCGATGCCGCGCCTGCATGTTTGTTCGCTCGCCATGATCGACGAAATCGCCGCCCAAACCGGCGCGCGTTCGCTCGTCACCCTGCTGAGCCCCGGCACGCGGGTCGAGCGTCCGGCAGGAATCGCGCCCGAGCGCCATCTCTATCTTGCGGTGTCGGACATCGTCGCGCCGGAGCCGGGGCAGGTGCTGCCGGACCATTCGCATCTCAATGAGCTCCTCGCCTTCGCCCGCGCCTGGGACCGCGCCGAGCCGATGCTGATCCATTGTTTCGCCGGCGTCAGCCGCTCGACCGCCGCCGCCTTCATCAGCGCTTGCGCGCTCAGTCCACAACGCGACGAATTCGCCATCGCCCGGGCGATGCGCGCCGCCTCGCCGACCGCGACCCCCAACGCCCGCCTGGTCGCGCTCGCCGACGCGAAACTCGGCCGGCGCGGCCGCATGAACGCGGCGATCGCGGAGATCGGGCGGGGCGAGGAGTGCTTCGAGGGGACGCCTTTCGCCCTCGAGCTGGGCTAAGCAGGATTTTGGAAAAGCAGACACCGGTTTTCCGATAAAAATCCTGCTTTTTCAAAGGACTTCTAAGCAGGGTTTTGTTGGCTTGCCAATGAAACCCTGCTTGGCGCCTCCTAAGCCCCGCGTATCGGTCAGCCCGCGCCGGTGATCCACAGGATATCGCCGACGATGGCGTCGGTAAGCGTTGCGACGAACCGCCACAGGAAGTTGAGGTCGAGGCCGGTCTGCGCGCCCAGGATCGGCAGGATCAGCAGCGCGGCGATCAGAATGATCATTCCATAAGGCTCGAGGGAGGCGAGCGCGCGCGAAGGCTCCGCTGGCAAGACCCCGACAAGGATGCGGCCGCCGTCGAGCGGCGGAATCGGCAACAGGTTGAATACGGCGAGCAGCACGTTGATGACGAGGGAGTTGTTGAGGTTGTCGGCCGCCCAGCCCGACGCGGCGTTCGGCAGGAACGGCGCCAGACGAAACAACAGCGCGCTCAAGGTCGCGAGCGCGAGATTGATCGCCGGGCCTGCGGCGGCGACGAACACCGAGTCCCGCTTCGGATTGCGAAGCGCGCGAAAGTTGACCGGCACCGGCTTGGCGTAGCCGAACAGAAACGGCGCGTGCGAAATCAAGAGCAGCGCCGGCAGCAGGACGGTGCCGAACGGGTCGATGTGCTTGAGCGGATTGAAGGTGACGCGGCCCTGCAGCCACGCGGTTCTGTCGCCGAAGAGCCGCGCGACATAGCCGTGCGCCGCCTCATGAAAAGTGATGGCGATGATGAGCGGAAGGATCCAGGTCGAGAGCCCATAGAGCGACAAGCCGAAGCGAGACAGCATCGCCCTATCCTCGACCCGCGGACGCCGCGCCCGGCGTCGAGGGCGCCGCCCGCAATTGCACGCGAATCTGTTGAAGGGCGTTCTCGTCGAGCGTTTCACGCTCGAGCAAGAGCCGGGCGCCGCTTTCGAGCGTCTTTTCATGCGCCTTGAGAATGCCGACCGTGCGTTCGAAGCTGTCGCTGACGATCTTCTGCACCGCCTGATCGATCGCGCGCGCGGTTTCGTCGCTGTAGCGCTTCTCGTGCAGGCCCTCGAGGCCCGGCGGCCCGGTCAGGAACCGAGACGGCGCATTTTCGTAGGAAACCGGCCCCAGCGTCTGCTCCATGCCGAAACGCGTCGCCATGTCGCGGGCGATGTCGGTCACCTTGGCGAGGTCGTCGGCGGCGCCGGTCGAAAGATGATGGAACACCGTCCATTCGGCCGCGCGCCCGCCGAGCAGGACCGCCATTCTGTCGAGCAGCTCTTCGCGGGTGATGACATAGCGGTCCTCGGTCGGCCGCTGGATCGTATAGCCAAGCGCGCCGACGCCGCGCGGGATGATCGAAATCTTGTGCACCGGATCGACGCCCGGCAGCGACATCGCGACCAGCGCGTGGCCCATTTCATGATAGGCGACAATTTGCCGCTCCTTGGGATTGAGCACCCGCTTCTTCTTCTCCAGGCCGGCGACGATGCGCTCGACGCCCTCGGTGAAATCATCCATCGCGACTTCCTTGGCGTCGCGGCGGGTGGCGACGAGCGCCGCCTCGTTGACGAGGTTGGCGAGGTCGGCGCCTGTGAATCCGGGCGTCAGAGCGGCGATCTTCTCCGCCGAGACGTCGGGGGCGAGCTTATGGCCCTTCAGATAGAGATTGACGATGTCGATCCGCCCGAGTTTGTCCGGACGGTCGACCAGCACCTGACGGTCGAAGCGGCCGGCGCGCAACAGCGCCGGGTCGAGGATTTCCGGTCGATTGGTCGCCGCGATCAGAACCAGGCCGCTGCGCGAATCGAAGCCGTCGAGTTCGACCAGCAGCTGGTTGAGCGTCTGCTCCTTCTCGTCGTGCCCCATATAGGGATAGGCGCCGCGGGCGCGCCCCATCGCGTCGAGCTCGTCGATGAAAATGATCGCCGGCGCCTTTTCCCGCGCCTGCACGAACAGATCCCGCACCCGCGCCGCGCCGACGCCGACGAACATCTCGACGAATTCCGAACCGTTGATCGAGAAGAACGGCACGCCGGCTTCGCCGGCGATCGCCCTGCGCCAGCAGGGTCTTGCCAGTGCCTGGCGGCCCGACCAGCAACACGCCCTTGGGCATTCGGGCGCCGAGCCGGCCATATTCGGCCGGATGCTTGAGAAAGTCGACGATCTCCTTGAGCTCCGCCTTGGCTTCGTCGACGCCGGCGACGTCCTTGAAGGTCGTCTTGGTGTCGGTCTCGACGTAAACTTTGGCCTTGCTGCGGCCGATCGACATCAATCCGCCCATTCCGCCCTGGCCTTGCGCCAGGCGCCGGAACCAGAACACCCACAGGCCGAAGAAAATCGCAGTCGGAATGACCCAGGAGAGCAGCTCGCTGAGAAACGTGTTCTGGACCTGGCCGCTGAACTTCACATGATTGCGCTGAAGATCGGCGGCGAGCTGCGGCGCGACCCGGGTCGTCTGGAAAGTCTTCGCCCCGTTCTTCTGCGCTTCCTTCCAGTCGCCCTCGATATAGTCGCCCGAGACCCGGACCTCGGCGATCTTGCCGGCGCTAAGGTCGTCCAGAAACTGGCTGTAGGGGATGACGGCGACATTTCGGCTCAAGGCCCACATTTGCGCGAACAGGATCACGCCCATGATGGCGATGAAGGCGTACCAGGCGTGCCATCGTTGTTGCTTGTCCATCGGCGGCTCCCCGTCCCGGGGGATGAAGTCGAGCGCGCAGCGGCCCAGGAAAGGCGTCTGGTTTCATGCGCATGTCGACGTTTTCGTTCGGTCTCATTGCCTGAGAACAGGGATCGAGTAAAGCCGCGCCAAAACCGGGATTTTAGACCCCGTCCCGCCCTCCGCAGCTCAATTGTTCACGCGACGCATCGCGCGCTAGGTCCATGAATGTTCGCCGATCCCCGCTTCCTGCGGCGCCGATGTTGTCGGCCGGGAGCGAAATATGCAATGGTGGGCGCGGCGCACGACAACTTTAGGGGAGTGAAAATGCCTGGCAAGAAAATACTGATGCTCGTTGGAGAGTTCACCGAGGAATACGAGATCTTCGTCTATCAGCAGGCGATGGAAGCCGTGGGACACATTGTTCATGTCGTGTGTCCCGACAAGAAGGCCGGCGATTTGATCGCCACTTCCCTGCACGATTTCGAGGGTCATCAAACCTATACGGAAAAGCCCGGTCACAATTTCACTTTGAACAAGACCTTCGCCGACGTCCGGCTCAAGGACTACGACGCGGTCTATTGCGCCGGCGGGCGCGGTCCGGAATACATTCGCACCGACAAGCGCGTGCAGGCGATGGTGCGCCACTTCCATGAGGAAGAAAAGCCGATCTTCACCATCTGCCACGGGGTTCAGATCCTGGTCGCGGTCGATGGCGTCGTCCGGGGCAAGAGGGTCGGCGCGCTCGGCGCCTGCGAACCGGAGGTGATCCTTGCGGGCGGAACCTACGTCGACCTGTCGCCGACGGAAGCCCTGGTCGACGGCACGATGGTGTCGGCCAAGGGATGGACGGCGCTCGCGGCCTTTATCCGGGAGTGTCTCAAGGTTCTGGGCACCGAGATACGCCACGGCGAAGCGCAGCCAAGGCGAGAGCCGACCAAAAGCGCGGCGGTCGCATAGTGATTTATGAGCTTCGCGTCTATCGCTGCCTCCCCAACCGGATGCCGGCTCTGTTGAAGAGGTTCGAATCGGCGACGCTGCGGCTATGGGAGAGATACGGCATCCGGCAAGCCGGCTTCTGGACGACGCTGATCGGAGAGTCGAGCAACGATCTCACCTACCTCCTGGCCTGGGAGTCGCTCGCCGAGCGCGAGCGGAAATGGGGCGCCTTCGCCAGCGATCCCGAGTGGATCGCCGCCAAGCGCGACAGCGAGAAGGAGGGCCCGATCGTCGCCAACGTGGCGAGCTCAATTCTGCAGCCGACCTCGTTCTCGAGCGTGCGCTAGCTCGAGGCCGCGCCGGGCTCCCTTCGGATTCCCGGTGGCGCCGGACGTGTACATCAGCATCCACGGATCGTCGGGCGCGATGGAGACGTCAGGCTCGGCGTCTCGTGCGGCTGCGATCAGGTCTTCGTAGGAGACATAACCCGCCGGGCGCCGTCCCGCGCCGAACCAGATTCGCCGCTTCGGAGGGACAGGCAGATCCTGTCCGATGTCCTCCACCGCGCCCAGAAGCTGGTCCTGGACAATGAAGGCTGCGGCCTCCGAATCCTCCACAATGTATCGGATCTCCGGCCCGACCAGTCGGAAGTTCAGCGGCGCCGCCACGAGTCCCGCCTTGGCCAAGGCGACGTAGATCTCCGCCCACTCGATCGCATTGTAGGCGAGGACCGCGACGCGATCGCCCTTTGTCAGACCCAGCCCCAGAAGCCCGTTCGCCAGCCGGCGGGCGCGCTCGTTCCACTGGCGAAAAGTCATGCTGCGTGCGAGGTCGCGAGCGCCCGTCCGTTCCGGACAGAGGCGGGCGTGCGCTGTGAGCATCTGGCCGAGGGTGAGAAGGTTTTTCATGGCCACGCCTCTGGCGCCCATTCCCCGCGCCGCAAAAATGCAGACCGCGACGACGCCCTATCGCCGCTGGTCGTTCGAACGTTCCGAACATTCGGCGCCCGGCCCAGCAGCCGGTTCGACCGGTCGCGCCAAGCATTGACCATGGTGTTCCTCCAAGGCCGATGTCTTTTGTTGACGCTATTCCAATTCGCTTCGGAGTCCCGGCGCAAAGGCGCGGGGTCAGACGCCGAGGTAGCGCTCGAGGATTTGCGGCCGCCCCTTCAGCTCGCCGGCCGGACCCTCATGGACGACATGGCCGTTGTTGACGATATAGACGCGCTGGGCCAGCGCAAGCGTCGCCGCCAGGTTTTGCTCGACCAGCACGATCGTCTGTCCGGCCGCCGCCAGCGCGCGGCACGTATGAACGAGATCCTGGACGATGACCGGAGCGAGCCCCTCAAAGGGCTCGTCAAGCAGGATGATCTTGGGATCGCGGACGAGCGCGCGGGCGATCGCCAGCATCTGCTGCTCGCCCCCGGAGAGGTCGGTGCCGCGGCTGGCGCTCCTCTCCTTGAGCCTGGGGAACATTTCGTAGACGCGCTCGAGCGGCCATTTGCTCTCGGCGGTCAGCCCGGCGAGGATGATGTTCTCCTTCACGCTCAGGCTGCCGAAGATGCGTCTGTCCTCGTGCACGAGCTGCATGCCCAAACGCGCGATGCTGTGCGCCCTCTGACCGACAAGCTCGACGCCATCGAGCTTGACGCTGCCCGCGCGCGGCGTGACGACCCCCATAAGACTCTTGAGCGTGGTGCTCTTGCCGGCGCCGTTCCGGCCGAGAAGGGCGACAGCCTCATGTTTCTCGACCCGCAGCGAAACATCGAACAGGATATGGCTCTCGCCGTAATAGCTGTTGAGTCCGTTGACCTCGAGCAGGCTCACGCTGCCTCTCCATGAACGCCGCCGAGGTAGGCCTCCCGAACCTTCGCGTTGGTCTTGATCTCGTCAGGCGTGCCCTCGACCAGCACGCGGCCTTCCTGCAGCACGGTCACTTTTTCGACCAGTTCGAACAGCGAGTCCATGTCATGATCGATGACGATCATCGTGCGCCCGCTCGCGATCGACTTGAGCAGCGCGACCGTCTCGACCCGCTCTCGCGGGCTCATGCCCGCGAGCGGCTCGTCGAGCAGAAGCAGGCTTGGCAGGGTCGCGAGCGCGAGCCCGATTTCGAGGCGCCGCTTCTCGCCATAGGCAAGCTGCGAGACCGGCCAATCCGCCTTGCCGTCGAGGTTGACGAGCGCCAGCGTCCGCTCAACCTGGTCGTCGAGACCGGGAACGCTGCTGAGACTGCGGAACAGATCGAGCTTGAATTTGCCGCGGATCTCGCCGAGCGCCGCGATCGTGAGGTTCTGCCTCACGGTCAGCCGGTCAAAAAGCTGATTGATCTGGTAGCTCTTGGTGAGCCCCAGCTGGCAGACGTCGCTGACGCTCATGCCGGTGATGTCGCGGCCTTCGAACAGGATCTGGCCCGAGGTCGGGTGAACCTCGCAGGTGAGCATCTTGAAGAACGTGCTCTTGCCCGCGCCGTTCGGTCCGATGACGCCGCGCAGCTCGCCGTGATTGACGGTAAAATCGATGTTGCTGTTGGCGAGCAGGCCGCCGTAGCGCCGCGTGAGGCCGGTCGCCTGCAGGATCGGACCCGACCTCCGGTCGCTCGGACGATGCGGCGCCGGCATCGCGCTTGCGGAGGCTTGCGCAACCGGCGCGCCCAACGGCCCGCTTTCGCCGATCGAGGCGGTTTCGGCGCTCGTCGTCCGGCCGGCGAGGAGGTGGTAAAGATCGGCGATCGCGCCGACGATGCCGCGCCTCAGAAAACAGACGAGCAGCACAAACACGATGCCGAGGACGAGCTTCCAGGTCGCCCCGAGATGCAGCGTGTTCTGGAAGAAATCGCTGAGATAAAGCCAGACGGTCGCGCCGACCAGCGGCCCGAACAGCGTGCCCGCTCCGCCGATCGCCGTCTGCATGACGAGCTGGCCGGAGGTGTCGAACATGAAGGCGTCGGGCGGCATGAAGCCCTGCATGAGGGCGAGCAGCCCGCCGGCGAAACCGGCGTAAGCCGCCGCGACCACGAAGGCGGTCAGCTTGTAGCTGTGAATGTTGTGGCCGAGCGCGGCCGCGCGCAGCGGGTTGTCGCGCAGCGCGCTTAAGATCGCCCCGACCGGCGAACGGACGATGCGCAGCGCGATCACCAGACCGACGAAGTACCAGAACGCCAGAAACACATAGATCGACCAGTCGCTCTTGAAATAGAGCGTGGTGTAGCCGAGGTAGACGCTCGGCGGCGGCACGCCCGGCAGGCCGTTCTCGCCGCCGGTGTAGTTCGACAGCGGATTGAACTCGACGAAGAAGAACACTTCCGCGATCGCGACGGTGATCATCGCGAAATAGATGCCGGTGCGCCTGAGCGCAATCAGGCCGACGAGATAGCCGACGATTCCCGCGACCACGGCGCCGAGGACGATCGCCGCGAGCACATAAGGAAAGTTGAGCTGGGTCAGCAGGTAGGCGGCGAACATGCCGCCGGTGCCGAAGAACGCCGATTGTCCGAACGAGAGGAGGCCGGCGTAGCCGAACAGGATGTCGAAGCCGAGGCCGAACAGGCCCCAGATCAGGATGCGGTTGATCGTCGTCGGCGCGAAGCCGAGATGGGGCAGGACGAAGGGCGCGGCGATCAGTCCGAGGGCCGTCAGGGCCTCGACGAGGAAGGGGCGCTTCGGGTTCATCTGCGGGCCTGGCTCATTCGCGGCCCGCCGCGCCGAGAAGGCCGTAAGGCCGGAACACCAGGACCAGCGTCATCGCCACGAACAGCATGACATAGGCGTAGCCCGGATTGAACATCGAGGTGATGCTGATGATCTCGCCGGCGAGCAGGCCGCCCAGCACCGCGCCGGGAAACGAGCCGACCCCGCCGATGACGACGACGACGAAGGTCTGGACCAGGATCGATTCGCCGATGTCGGGCGAGATCGACACGACCGGAGCGTTGACGATTCCGGCGAAGCCCGCCGCCATCGCGCCGATGCCGAACACCAGCATGAAAATCTTGTAGACGTCGATTCCGAGCGAATCGACCATCACCGAATCTTCGATCCCCGCCCGCACGATCATGCCGATGCGGGTGCGGTAGAGAACGACATAGAGCGCGAGCAGCGCCGCGGCGACGATGCCGAGCAGAGCCAGCCGATAAGTCGGATAATCCATGAAGCCGAGCGAGGTGATGCCGCCAATCGGCGCCGGCACGGTCTTCGAAAGGCTGCCGAAGAAGAAGCGCACCGCTTCGACGAAGACGATGCCGAGGCCGAAGGTGACGAGAAGCTGGTCCTCGTTGGGGCGGGCGTAGAAATAGCGGATGATGAGCCGCTCCATCAGCACGCCGACCAGCATCACGAAGAGGGAGCCGGCGATCACCGCCACGACGAAGGAGCCGGAATAAGTGTAGGCGACCCAGCCGGCGTAGCCGCCGAGCATGAACATCGCGCCATGCGCGAGGTTCAGCACGCCAAGCATCCCGTAGATGATCGTCAGGCCCGAGGCGATCAGCGCGAGAAGCGCGCCGAGCACCAGCCCGTTGAAGCATTGCGAGATGAAATTCGCCCAGTTGATCACGCCGCCCCCAGCCTCGACGCCGATAATTCGCTTACGCCGCCGCTCCGTCCGTCATCATGACAGGCAATTCGCCGATTGGGGAGTCGAGCAAGTCGGATCCCCAGCCCCAAGGGCTCGGCCTTCGTTTCATGCCCGGGCCGCCGTCCGGCGAAAAGCCTTCTCCGCGCCCCCTCGGCGCGGAGAAGGCTTGCGCCGGTCAGGTGTAATCGCCGAGCTTGCACGCGGGATCCGGCTTGCCCATCAGCGGCTCGCCAGGCACCACTTCGAGCACCTCCCAGAAGTCCTCCGGGTTCTTCATCTCCTTCGGCGCCTTGCCGCGCACGATGACGACGGGCCGGATCAGCTGATGGTCCTCAGGCCGGAACCGCACCTCGCCGACCATCGAGGGGAAGGTTTCGCCCTTCTCGTACTGCTTGATGACGTCCGGCGGGTAGAACGAGCCGGCCTCGGACACCATGCGCGCCCAGATCGCGAACTGCATGTAGGCGTTCTCCGCGCCCCATTCCGGCCGGTAATTGTACTTCTTCTGGAACGCGTCGACGAACAACTTGGCGAGGGGATATTTGTCCTCGAGCGTCCACCAGAAGTCGGTGGCGGCGAACACGCCCTCGGTGAGCGCCGGCCCGACTTCCTTGGCGAGGAAGGGGATCTGGTAGGGGATCACCATCTTCATCTTCGGGGTTAGGCCGAACTGCTTGGCCTGCTGAACCGAGAGCACGGCGTCGCGCCCCCAGTTCACATTGATGATGAACTCGGCGCCGGAATTGGCGATGTTGGTGAGATACTGGCTGAAATCCTGGGTGCCGAGCGGCGACACCTGGTCCGTCACCTGAGTCCAGCCGCCGTGCGAGGTCAGGAAGTCGTTCACCGCCTTCGTCACGGTGTGGCCGTAGGTGTAGTCCGGCGTCATGAACGCCGCCTTCTTGCCCTTGCCGAAATTCTTGAGCAGAACCGGGCCGATCGCATTGGCGGCCGTATCGCCGTAGAAGCACTGGCGGAACGAATAGCGGGCGCAGTCCTTGCCGGTGGTGTCGTTCGAGCCCGAGATGGCGACGAGATAGAGGATCTTCTCGCGCTGGGCGAACTTGTTGAGCGCCACCGCGACCGCCGACGATGTCGAGCCGGTCATGGCGATGATCTTGTTGTCGTTGATGAAGGTCTGCTGCTCCTGGACGGCGTTGTTCGGCTTTGCGGCCGAATCGGCGACGACGAGAACGACCTTTTTGCCCAATACGCCCTTGGTCACCTTGGGCGCGATCTGCTTGATGAGGTCATGGCCCTCATTGATATGTTCGACGGCGAGCTGCATGCCCTTGAGCTCATCCTCGCCCTGAACGGCGTAGGCGCCGGTGCGCGGCACAGTCGCGCCGATCGTGACCGAGTCGCCCTGCGAGCCTGCGGGCCATGTGCCAAGCGCCGGCTTGTCATCCGCAAACGCCGGAACGATCAGTCCCGACGGCAGCAACGCGCCGCCGGCCAGGCCGGCGCCGGCGCCGAGCAACGCGCGTCGCGACATTACCGCGCCGGCGTTTCTTCGATTAAATTCGCCCTTAGTCATGAGTATTCCTCCCGAAAAAGCACTGTTGTCTTTGTCAAACCACGTACTTCCTAGCCGTATGCGAAGCAAGACCCGACGCCGCGACCCCCTTGACGTTCATTTCGATCTTACGCGCTTTCTAATGTGTTTGCCTGCGCTGCGCGGCTGTCAACTCGACTTTCGTTCAAGAGCGCCATCAACAGTCAGTCCACGGCGCGCAAGTTTGCGAGGTGCGCGTCGTGAAGATCGAGTTCGCGCTCGATGCGGCGGCGCGCCTCGTCCGTCAGTTCCCCGCCCCGATAAAGGTCGTTGATCAGGTCTCGTTCAGCCTCAATCAGCGACAGCTCGATTTCGTCGCCGATCTCGACCAGCTTCTTGTGATGGGCGTCGCCGTCATTGCGGCGCTCAACGGTTTCGAGCCGGCCGTGGTGAAAACCGCGAATCGGGCGGACGAAAAATTCGGGCAGTTCACGTTCGGCCGCCAGTCCGTCGAGGCGGTCGATCGCCGCCTCGATGGCGCGCCTGCGAGCCTTGAACTCCTGGTCGCGCTCGGCTTGTCGCTCCCGACGTCCGGCGTGAGCAAGACCGAGCGCGCGGGTGACAGCGGGCAGCGTCAGGCCTTCTCCGACCAGGGTCACGAAAATGACGCAGAATGTCAGAAAGAGGATAAGGTCGCGGTCGGGAAAGGGGCTTCCGTCCGCCCTCGCAAATGGGATCGCCAGCGCCGCCACCAGCGAGACGATGCCGCGGATTCCGGTGAACGCCAGGGCGAACGGCCATTGCCACGGCGGCGCTGGATCCTTGCGTCGGATCGCGGGAACGAGCCAGCGCGGGAGATAGGTCGCCGGATACATCCAGATGAAGCGGGTCACGATCACGACGACGCAGACGACGAGGGCGGCGACCGCCAGTTCGGAAATCGAATAGGCGCCAATGGCGGAAACCAGCCTGCGCGCCTGTAGCCCGGTGATAAGGAACACCATGCCTTCGATCAGGTAAATGAGGAAGCTCCAGAAAAAAACGCCCTGAAGCCGGGTCGCCGCGCTGATCAACCGAAGGCCGTTCCAACTGATGTAGAGCCCGGTCGCCACTGTCGCCAGCACGCCGGTGCCTCCGAGCCGCTCCGGCGGCCAATAGGCCACGAACGGGGTTAGGACCGAGAGCATGATCTCGATGCTTGGATCGCGGACCCAGCGACGCAGGCGAAGCATCAACCAGCCGACGCCGACGCCCCACACGATTTCCCCGACGATGATCGCCGCCAGGCTTCCGAGGGCCGCGCCGAACGAAAACGATCCGACGCTGACCGCCGCCACCGCGAAGCGGTAGAGAACAAGCGCGGTCGCGTCATTGGCCAGTCCCTCGCCCTCGAGGACGACGAGGAGCCGCTTCGGAATCTGCAACCTGCGCGCGATCGCCAACGGCGCTACGGGATCAGGCGGGGATACGATCGCGCCCAGGACGAAACCGACCGGCCAGGGCAGGGCCAACAGCCAATGGGTCGCCGCGGCGACGGCGACCGTGGTGAAAACGACGCAACCCACCGCCAGTAGGGCGATCGGGCGAAGGTTGAACCGGAATTCGCGCCAGCTCATCGCGAAGGCGGACGAATAGATGACGGGCGGCAGCACCAGCACCAGGACGAAATCGGGAGCGAGCTGCAGCGTCGGCAGTCCAGGGACGAGGGCAAGAACGACGCCGGTGATCACCAGCAGTATGGCCGGCGGAATCTTCAACCGCCTGGCGACGACCGCGACCGCGGCAATGACGATCAGGAGCAGGATCAGAGTTTGAAACGTCTCGAGCATCGTCAGACGGCTCCCCTCTCCGCGTTCCGATCACGGAACGACGCTCAAATGTTAGTCATTCCGTTCCTGCTGATCATGCGCTCAAGCTCTCCCGCCGCCTGTGGGCAAAGGGCGGCGATCTCCGCGCCCGGCGAGTGAGCACGATCTCGCGCTCTTACTCCGTCACTGCTTTCGCCATCGCGTCCTGTTCTGCGGCGGAGGGGGCGCCGTAATACGCCGGCTGGTTGTCCTTGCCTCCGAGAGCGCCATAGGCATGAGCGCCGTCGGCGTCGAACAGCACGACGAATCTGTGACTTGCGCATTCCGAGGGCTCGCAGACATAGGACAGCGAATACGGCTTGCCGTCGATGGTGACTCTGATGAGCTGGCTGGCGACGCCGTCGAAGTTCCTGTTGAAGCGGACGAGCCAGTCCGGCGTCGGCTGAACCTGCTTCATCAGCCTGTCCCAGGACGCATGATAGGCGGTCCTTCCGTGCAGGACGTCGAAAAGATACTCCGTTTCGGCCGCTTGCGCGGCGCCGGCCAGGATCAGATAAGCGAGAATGAGGCTGAAGCGCATTTTCGATCGTGCCCTCGATTTGGAACGGTGGAATAAAGCCCCAGGCGTCCGGGTTCAGGACCCGCGGCCTCACTCGGGCGGCGCGCGCCGGACTAGAAGGCCTTGAACGTGATGATCGTTCGCGTGTCGACAATGCCCGGGATGACCTGCACCTTCAGGCCGACGAAATGGCCGATGTCCACCTCCGACTCAACGTAAAATTTAGCCAGAATGTCGTAGTCGCCGGCGATCGAATAGATTTCGGAAGCGATCTCCGCCTCGGCGAGCGCATTGGCGACCTCGTAGGTGCGGCCGAGCGCGCATTTGATCTGGACGAAAAATGTCTGCATCAGATTGCCGCCCCTAGTCGCCGGTCTCTTTTGCAACAACTTCGACGTCGCGGTCCATACCCGACCGGACATTGAACGTCGATTGGTAGGTTTTGGCGTCGTGCCGGGCGACGACGACGTATTCTCCCTCGGCCAGAACGAGCGAGGGAAAGGCGCCGACGAGTTCGCGGATGACGTCGCCGCCTGGGGTCAGCACGGTGAAGGTCGTGTTGGCGAGCGCCTCGGCGCCTGGTTTATTGACGAGCTTGAGCGTCAATGTCGCGCAGCGATGGCGAAGGGTCAGGTCGACCAGTTTTCCGGACACCACCTTGATATCGGCGTTGACGATCGAGTTGGTGGGAATCGCCGGCGGCGGCGCCGGAACCGCCGACTTGCCCGAATTCGGCTGCGGGTTCGCCGCGGAATAGGGGCCGACCGTGTCGAGGTAGGTCGAAACGATATGGTAGACGCCCTCCGGCAGCACGATCAAATCGCCGGGCTTCGCTTTCGCGTCGACGAGCTTGCCCAGAGGGTTGCGGTTCTGCGGCACGTAGATCGCGAGGGAGAGCTTGGACGGGTCGATCGGCGCGTCGCCGACCGTGCCTTCGATCCGCAGGCCGCCGGCCGAGAGCGTCAACCGCTCGGCGCGCACGTCCGCAGCGAGCGTCACGCGCTTGGCGGCGCTCGCCAGCCCGAGGGCGGCATGGACCACATAATCGCCCGGGGGCAGGGTGAAGGTCGGCTCGGCGAGCTTGGATTCGACGATCAGCGGATAGGAGCCGTCTGGTCCCGGCTGCGCGGCGAATACGCGCCACCGAAGCCCGCCGGTCAACGGAGCGTTGACGCCGTTTATGACCGCTGAGAGAGTGAGCGTCGCCTGCCCCTGATCGGGGCCCGCCGTCTGGGCGGTCGCGGCCCGGCTCAGCGCAATGAGGCCTATCAATGCGAAGAACGTCGCCAAACCGCGCCCGACAGCTCTCATTGCGCCTCGCATCGCCGCGAAACGGCGGCGTTCGTCGATCGCGCCGAAGCGCGCGCCTTCGGCTCGTGCCGCCATATTGAGGCGGATCGAAGGCGGTTTACAGCACGGACAAATTCCGCCAAGCAGCGCCAGGAACGCGCGAGGATGGCGCCGATGAACGATACGATAGCGCTTTTGAAACGCCGCCGCTCGGTCCCGCCGCCGCTGATGACCGGTCCCGCGCCGACCCGCGAGGAATTGTCGACGGTGTTGACCGTCGCCTCGCGGGTGCCCGATCACGGCAAACTCGCGCCGTGGCGGTTTGTCGTCTTCGAAGGCCGGGCGCGCGAGCGCGCCGGCCGCATCGCGCTCGACATCCGCCTTGCCGACAGTCCGGAGCTGGAGGAGGCCGCGAGGGCGGAGGAGCTGCGCCGGTTCGCCCGCGCCCCGCTGGTCGTCGGCGTCGTTTCGCGCGCCGCCCCGCACGTCAAGATCCCCGAGTGGGAGCAGGTGCTTTCCGCCGGCGCGGTGTGCATGAACATGATCGTCGCCGCCCGGGCGCTCGGCTTCTCGGCCACCTGGCTGACCGAATGGCCGGCTTATGACGCGCGCTTCCGCGCCGCGATCGGCCTTGCCGAGCATGAACGCATCGCCGGCTTCATCCACATCGGCAGGGCGGCGGCCGCAATCGAGGATCGCCCCCGGCCGCCGCTGGATGCGATCGTGACCATCTTTCCCGCATGAGGTCTTGAGGCCATGTATTACGAGACCGGCGGACGCGACAGGGTCAAGCTGCCGCACGATCCGTTCAAGGCGATCGTCGCGCCGCGTCCGATCGGCTGGATTTCGACCCGCGCGCGCGACGGGCGGGTCAATCTCGCGCCCTATAGCTTTTTCAACGGCTTTTCGAGCGCGCCGCCGATCGTCGGCTTTTCAAGCGAGGGCTGGAAGGATTCGGCGACTTTCGCCCGCGAGAGCGGCGAGTTCGTCGCCAACCTCGCAACCCACGACCTGCGCCTGCCGGTCAGCACGACCTCGGCGCCGCTGCCGCGGGGCGAGAACGAATTCATCCTCGCCGGCCTCACCATGGCCGATTGCCGCCTCGTCGGCGCGCCGCGGGTCGCCGAGAGCCCGGCCGCGATGGAATGCAAGGTGGTCGAGGTGATCGAGATCAGGGGGCAGGGCGGCGCCTGGAGCGGCAGCGTGCTGGTGCTCGGCGAAGCGGTCGCGTTTCACATCGACGAGCGGTTTTTGCGGGAGGGCCGGTTCGACACCGCGGGCGCGCACCCGCTCGCCCGCTGCGGCTACCAGGACTACGCCTTCGTCGACGCCGTCTTCCCGCTCGCGCGCCCGAAGGGCGGGGGAGACGCGTGAGGCTCAGGGCCTCGGGGCGCGCCGAGGGCCGCCGGCGCAAGACCGGGCGCGGCCCGACGGCCTTTACCGCCGCTTTTCCCGGTGGGTCGTGTCATTTCAATGGGTTGACCTCCCGTTTACCGCCGCCCGGCCGAAAGGCGGCCGCAAGGGGCGGCAATGCGCCTATTATACTAAACACACACGTATTTATATATTCATAGCAGATCGGCACAACGATCGCCGGTCGGCCACGCCACGAGTTTTCAGTCCTATGCTGGCCCACGGATGATTTAGGCTTCCGAGCGGGGAACGATGTGACCGAGCTGAATTTCAAGGGCAAGGAATTCGTCTACAACTCGTAGAATCCAATTGAGCGAATGGCCGACAATTTTTGCCAGCGCTTTTGGCGTTCTAGCGCCGCCGCCTC
Organism: uncultured Alphaproteobacteria bacterium; assembly: GCA_963835955.1. Classification (GTDB taxonomy): domain Bacteria; phylum Pseudomonadota; class Alphaproteobacteria; order Rhizobiales; family Beijerinckiaceae; genus Roseiarcus. The sequence goes on from CAWIHZ010000005.1 coordinate 383,711, forward strand.
ACCGCGCCGCGTCCGAGCGTCCGACATAGCGCCCATGATCACATCCTCCGTTTCCGCGGAACCGAGCCTCTTGAGCGGCCGCGACACCTTGCCGCCGACCTCCGCGGCGACTTCGAGAAGACTCTCGTCATTCACACCTGCTTTGACTCGACAATCGGCGATTCAAACGCATCGCTTCGCGCCCGGCGCGATGTGATAGACCGAAAATAATGCGCGTTCTGCTGATCGAAGACGACTTGATGATTGGAGAGGGCCTGTCGCGCGCGCTCAAGGCGGAAGGCATGACCGTCGACTGGGTTCGCGAGGGTTCCGAGGCCGAGGCTGCGCTCAGCGACGGCGCGCACGGAATCGTCCTGCTCGATCTGGGTTTGCCCGCCGCCGACGGTCTCGAGCTCATAAAGGCCGCGCGGCGCGCGGGGCTCAACGCTCCGATCCTCGTGATTACGGCGCGCGACGGCCTCGACGATCGGGTGCGCGGCCTCGATCTCGGCGCAGACGATTACCTCGTCAAGCCGTTCGAGGTTCGGGAGCTGATCGCGAGAATGCGCGCCATCCTTCGCCGCCGGCAGGGACGGGCGGTCTCGACCATCGAGACCGGGGCCGCGCGGCTCGATCCGGAGACGCACGAATTGTCGCACGGGGAAAACGTCGAAATCCTGCCCGCCCGGGAATACGCGCTCATGCACGCGTTGATGGAGCGCCCCGGCCGCATCTTGTCTCGGGCCCAGATCGAGGAGCGCATCTACGGCTGGGGACAGGAAGTCGAAAGCAACGCTGTCGACGCGCTCATCCATTCGATCCGGCGGAAGTTTGGAAAGGACGTCATAATCAACGTGCGCGGCGCCGGCTGGTTGACGCCGAAATGATGACATTCAACTCCCTTCGGCGGACCGCGCTGGTCTGGATGACCGTGCTCCTGGCGCTGGTCGGTCTGGCGACGGTGGTAATCTCCTATCGACTGGCGCGCGATCAGGCCTCGGAGTTCCTTGACGGGCAACTGCGGCAGGTCGCGTTGAATGCGGGCGCGGGACTGCCCTCCGCCGCCGCTCCGGGCGGCGCGGATCAGGACCCGGAAGATCGGCTCGCGGTGACGATCTGGAACGCAGACGGGGGGGTTGCGCACGCCTCGCCCTCGGACCCGAATATCCCGCGCCAGAAGGAAGCCGGATTCACGGATGTGATGGCGGACGGCGAGCGCTGGCGGGTTTACACGGCGACCGAGGGGGGGCGCGCGGTGCAGGTCGCCCAGCGCATGACCGTGCGCGATGAAATCGCCGCCGGCGCGGCGCTCGGCGCGGCGGCGCCGGTCCTGATCCTGATCCCGCTGTCGTGGCTGGTGGTCGGCTGGGCGATCAACCGCACGCTCGGCCGCCTCAACTTTTTCGCCCGGGACATCGCCGCCCGGGGCGCCAGCGCCGTCGCCCCGATCCCGCTCGCCGAAATCCCGACCGAGGTCGTCCCGGTCGTGAACAGCATGAACGGATTGATGGAACGGCTGCGCGCAGCCCTCGACGCTCAAAAACGATTCCTCGCCGACGCCGCCCATGAACTCAGAACGCCTCTGGCGGCGATGCAGATCCAGGTCGAGGGGCTATCGTCGGCGAGCGCGGACTCCCTCGCCTCGCGCAAGACCGCGCTCGCGCAGGGCGTGCGCCGCGCGAGCGCGCTGGTCGATCAGCTTCTGCGGCTGGCGCGGCTCGATGAACCGGCGGGACCAGCCTTGGAGGCGATCGATGTCTCTGAGCTCATACTCGACTGCGCTGGCGACTACGCCGCGGTCGCCGAGCGCAAGGGGGTGGACCTGGGGGTCGACGCGCCCGCCGGGGCATGGCTTGTCGGCAATTCCGAGGAATTGCGCGTCCTGTTCTCGAATCTCATAGAAAATGCGGTGCGGTACACGCCCTCGGGCGGCGGGGTTGACGTCAGCGTCCGGCGGTCGGATTCGCGCGCTGCGGTCGAGGTGCTCGATACCGGATCCGGACTGCCGCCCGGCGCTGAGTCCCGCATTTTCGATCGGTTCTATCGCGGCGCGCCGGCAAGCGAAGGGAGCGGTCTTGGCCTTGCGATCGCGCGGCGGGTCGCCGAGCGAAACGGCCTCGGCCTGACGGTTGAAAATCGCCCGGATGGACGCCGCGGCGTGCTGGCCCGGGTCGAACTGCGGATTGGCGAACCGGGCGACGCCGGTCGGGGTTAGCTCATTCTGCGCTCATTCGGACGGCGCATAGTCGTTTACGGACGGCGGCGGCGCCTTGCAGGGCGACGCGCGTTCGCGATTGCGCCGAAGCGGCGTCTGGAGACAATACGATGAATGTCGGTCAGAATATGCAATCATATGCCCTCGATACCGTCTATGGGCGTCGATCGGCGCCGTGGTCGTTCTCATGACCCTTGCGCCGGCGATGGCCTTTACCGGCCAGGAACTCGCCAAGCACGCGAAAGTCAGTCTCGCCGAGGCGCGCGCCATCGCTCTGAAAGCGCACCCCGGCAAGATCACTGACGAGGAACTGGAGCGTGAAGGCGGAGGAACCGGCCTTCGTTATTCATTCGATGTCAAGAGCGGCGGCGTTACCCACGAGGTCGGCGTCGACGCGAGAACGGGGCGCGTTTTGGAGAACAAGAAGGAAGGCAAAAGCCCCGATTAGCGAAACGGTTGGCTGACACCCAAAGCGGAATCGGCTCGCTCGTGTAAGAGAGGCGATTCCCTTTTTATGAGAAAACCATAAGGATGACGGCATGAGCAGGGAATTGGCCGGCGCGTTGAGCAAAGTCCCGGAGGTCACGCTCGGGTTCTGGATCATCAAGATTCTCGCCACGACGCTTGGAGAAACCGGCGGCGATTCCGTCACCATGTCGATGAATTCTGGGCTACGCGATCGGCAGTTTCATCTTTCTCGGTATTTTCGTGGTCGCCGTCATCGCCCAGATCGCCGCGAACAAATTCCATCCATTCGTCTACTGGATCACCATCGTCGCCACCACGACCCTGGGCACCACCATGGCCGATTACGTCGACCGCTCGCTTGGAATCGGTTACGCCGGCGGATCGTCGATCCTGCTCGCGGGACTTCTGGCCTCGCTTGCCGTGTGGCGCTGGTCGGAGGGCTCGATCGACGTCAACACCGTCGCCACCCCGAGGGTCGAGATGTTCTACTGGGTGGCGATCCTGTTCTCTCAGACGCTCGGCACCGCGCTCGGCGACTGGATGGCCGACACCAATAATTTGGGCTACGAATACGGCGCGATCGTCTTCGGCTCCGGTCTCGCGGTCATCGCCATGGCCTATTACGCCACCGCGATCTCGCGCACGCTTCTGTTCTGGGCGGCGTTCATCCTGACCCGGCCGCTGGGCGCGACCCTCGGCGACCTTCTCGACAAGCCGCTCAATCACGGCGGGCTGGCGATCAGCCGCTATCTGGCCTCGGCCATTCTGGCGGCGCTGATCGCCGCGCTCATCGTCCTCATTCCGCAACGGCCCGGCGTTCACCCGGGCGCCCGCGCGCAGGAGGCCTGAGGGCGGGAATTTGGAGCGCGTGAAGCGATTGGCGCGCCGCCGCCGCGGGGATAAGCAGGAGGAGGGAGCGAAGTTTTTGGGCTCAATGAAGCGCGCCGCCTCCGCGGGCCCGAACCGGAAAAGGAGAAGTCCATGAGCGCGAATTCACGCGCCGATCCTTCGCCGGCGGGGACCCCGACGACCGGTTCATTTGCGCTCCAGGCGCCGGCTCGCGCGGTGCCCGTGCCCTCGACGGTCAGCCCCGAGATGCAGAAGATCATCGGCGCGCCGGCGAGGCTCGCCTGGAAATCGCGACCCAGGACCAACGAGGAGTGGAAATCGATCGTCGACGCCTCGGCGGCAGTGGCGATCGGGGTCCTGGCCGGAATGCGCGAACGGCTGCGCGTCAATGTCGAAAGGACGACGCTCGACGGCGTCCGCGCCTTTATCGTCGCTCCTGAGGCAATCGCGCCTGAAAATCTCAACCGATTGCTGATCCACTTGCACGGCGGCTGCTACGTGCTCAGCCCAGGCGAGGCCGGACTGGCCGAGGCGGTCCTGATGGCGGGTTTTGGTCGTTTCAGGGTCTTGTCGATCGACTACAGGATGCCGCCCGAGGCCTATTTCCCCGCGGCGCTGGATGACGCCCTCAGCGCGTGGAAGTCGGCGCTGAAAATAAAGGACCCCGGGAGAATGGCGGTCTTCGGCACTTCGGCCGGCGGGGCCTTGACGCTGGCGTTGATGCTGCGGGCCAAACAGGAAGGGCTCGCGCTTCCCGCCGCCATCGCGCCCGGCACGCCGATGTCGGACGCGACCAAGACCGGCGATACCTTTTATACCAATGAGTTGATCGACAACGTGCTGGTGTCGCGCGACGGCCTGTGCGACGCCGCCACCAAGTTCTATGCGCATGGTCACGACCTCTCGGATCCGCTGCTCTCTCCGGTCTATGGGGACTTCAGCGGCTTTCCGCCGACGATCCTCACCAGCGGAACCCGCGACCTGTTGCTGAGCAACACCGTGCGCGTCCACCGGAAACTGCGCCAGGCGGGCGTCGAGGCGGCCTTGCACGTCTATGAGGGGCAATCGCACGCGCACTATCTCTTCAATGACGCTGCGCCTGAAACCAAAGAAGCATTTGGAGAGATCGCTCTTTTCTTCGATCGGCATCTCGAGAAATAGCGCTCGGCGGAAGAGCGATCGCCACGCGCCGCCGCTCACGATCACCGCCCCGCGTCAGACAATTCGCCGGTGATGACGTCCTCGACCTGCGCCACCGAGGTCCGCCTTGGGTCGATGTCGTCGGCGACGATCTTGCCTCGGCGCATGACGACGATGCGGTCGACGACCTGAAAGACGTGATGGATGTTGTGGGCGATGAAGATGCAGGAATGGCCGGAATCGCGGGCGTTGCGCACGAAGCGCAGCACGCCTTGCGTCTCGGCGACGCCGAGATTGTTGGTCGGCTCGTCGAGGATGATGAGATCGCTGTCAAAATACATCGCCCGCGCGATCGCCACCGCCTGACGCTCGCCGCCCGACAGCGCGGAGATCGGGGTCGAGGCGGGGATGGATTTGCCGATCCCGACTTTTCGCAGGAGTTCGCCGGCGACCTCCTCCATCAATCCGGAATTCATGCGGTTGAACAGGCGCGGACCCTTGATCGGTTCGCGCCCAAGAAAGAGGTTGCGCGCGATCGACAGTTGCGTGACCAGCGCCGAATCCTGATAGATCGTCTCGATCCCGAGCGCGATGGCGTCGGTGGTGTTGCGGATGTCGACGCGGGCGCCGCGCACATAAATGTCGCCGCTGGTGGCGCGCACGGCGCCGGACAGCACCTTGATCAGCGTCGATTTTCCCGCGCCGTTGTCGCCGAGAAGGCCGACGATCTCCTGACGGTTGACGCTGACGCTCACGCGGTCGAGCGCCTGCACCTGGCCATAGAACTTGGAGATGCGCTCCATGCGGATCAGGTCTTCGGCCATCTTAAGTCAGGTCCCCGCGTGGTGGCGGCGCTCGAGCCAGGAATGCAGCGCCATCATGCCGAGAATGATCGCGCCGATGAAGATGTTGTAGGCGAGGCCGGGAACGCCGATCAGGACAATGCCGTTGCGCATCACCCTGAGGATGAATATGCCGATCACGGCGCCGATGATGGTGCCGCGCCCGCCGGTGAGCGCCGTGCCGCCGATGACGACCATGGCGATCACCTCGAGTTCGTAGCCGGTTCCGCTGTTCGGATTGGCGGCGGAAGTGCGAATCGAACTGATGATCCCGGCCAAGGACGACATGACGGCGGTGAGAATGAAGAGCGAAACCTTCACGGCCGAGACGTTGACGCCGCGCGCCCGGGCCGCGCTCGCGTTGCCGCCGGTGGCCTGGATCCAGTTGCCGTATTTGGTCTCCGTCAGAACATAGCCGAGGATCACGGCCGCGGCGGCGAACCAGAACAGCGACGCGTAGACCCGGAACGGCCCGATATAAAAGTCCCCGACCAGGAGCCTGGCGAGCCAGTGATTGCCAGCGCTCCACGTGCGCTGCGGAAATCCGTTGGTGATGAAGAGCGCGGTCCCGCGCACGACCAACAGCATGCCGAGGGTGACGAGGAAGGAGGGGATCTTGAGACGGGTCACGAACAGCCCGTTGATCAGCCCGATCAGCGCCGCCAGGGCAAGCGCCGCGACAAAGGCGACGTCGAGCGAGGTCAGCCCCGCGTTGAAAAGCGTCCACATCACCACCGGGGCGAAGCCGAACAACGACCCGACCGAAAGATCGAACTCGCCCGCCGTCATCAACAGCGTCATGGCGAGCGCGATCAGGCCGAGCTCCACGGTGAAGGTCAGCGTGTTGGAGATGTTGAGGATCGACAGGAAATCGGGGTTGATCGCGGTGAAGACCACGAGTTCAACCACCAGGAGCACGAACGGGCCGAACTCCGGCGCCGAGACGAGACGGCGGAGGAGGGATGGATTCTGCAAGAGCGGTCACCGATGGAGGAAAGGACGTCGCCCTCACCCAAACCCCTCTCCCGTTCCCGGGAGAGGGCCGGACGCCCTGAAGGCGCGGTCGGATGAGGGCGCCGGGCGGCGCTCGCGCCTACTTCCCCGACATGATCTTGTCGTAGAGCGGCGCCTGGTCCTTGCCATAGAGCGTGCCGACGGTGATGTTGAATCCGGGCGGAACGCCCGAGGCCGCCATATTGGCCACCGACAGCGCCATATAGCTGGTCGCCTGCGGGTCCTGCCACTCCGCGGCGTTGACATAGCCGTCCATGACTTCGCGGGTGGTGTCGCGCGAATTGCCCCAGCCGACGACCGGAATATCGCCCGGCTTCACGCCGACCTGGTCGAACACGCGCTTGATCGAACCGGTGACCATGTCGCCTAGCCCGATGATCGCCTTGATTTTCTTGCGGTTGGCGGTGAGGTAGTCGCTCATGCGGGAGATCACGGTCGCCTGATCGAGCGTGTTGTCGGTGACTTCCCAGGTGATGTTGAGCGGCTTGAACACGGTCGCGATCGCCTTTTCCTCTTCGACCCCGTAGCTCGCGCCGGGAACTTCGACTGGAAGCCAGACGAAATCGCCGGACTTCACCAGCTTGTGGTCGACGAGATATTGCGCCCACCCCTTGCCGACGACGGAAAGATCGCCGCCGACATAGGCGTTGAAGTCCACTTTTTTGTCAGGCGTATTGAAGTTGATGACCGGAATGCCGGCGGCGCGGGCTTCCTTGACCACCTGGACAAGGCTGCCGGGATCGGGACTGGTGGTGACGATCGCGTCGGCCTTGGCCGCGATCGCGGCGCGGATCGCTTCCTGTTGCGAGGGAACGTCGCCGTTGTGGAACGACGTCCTGACCGTCTGTCCGGTGTCCTTCGCCCACATTTCGGCGCCGGCGAGGAAATAGGTCCAGACCGGATCGGCGGGCGATCCGTGCGAGATCCAGTAGAAGGTCTTGGCCTCGGCGGCCAATGGCAGAGACAGCGCAAACAGCGCCAGGAAAATCAACCGCGTCAGCATTCTGAGCATGTGCATCCTCCCGTCACGCGAACGGCCCCAGCTTTTTCCGGCGGCTCGTCGGCGCGCGAACTTCGCATAGCTCGGCGACAGCGGCAAGGCGACTCGGCTGTCGCGCGCCTCGCCGAAGCTACACGTGTCCGCCCTTGGCTCTCGCCGAGACGGAGAGCAACTGCACGATGTCATTCGCCGCTCCGCCGAGCGCGTTGACCGCGGTCGCGAGCGCTCTTGTCAGCTGCGCGTTGAGGCTGAAGGCCGGCGCTCCGATGATGCAGCGCCACGCCGCCGCGTCCTCGGCGTCGAACCGCTTTCGGGTCGTCACGTAGTCGATCATGGCGCAGTAACAGATGAGGTTATGATTGCAGGCGATGTCGAACCGCACGTCGGCCTGCGCCGTCGCGGGTTGCAGGATCGCGGCGCCTGACAGCGTCGAATATTGAATTGGCGGCGCGTTGAACGGCACGTAAGGCACGACGTCGAGCACGTAGTTGGAGAGCCGGTAATTGGCGACCGCGGAATCGTAAGCCGCCGTCCAGGCGTAGTCGCCGGTGCGCGGCGAGGCGAAGAGACAGGCGCTCGCCCGCGGGCCGATGAGTTTGGCGACATCGTAGCTGAGATAGGTTGCGAGCGCGGAGCCCAGACTATGCCCGCAGACCGTCACCGTTCCGGCGGCGCCGATCACGGCCGCGATGCCGTCGGCCGCCTTCACGCCGATCTGGAGCCCCGTGAGGCCGACCAGCGTCATCGTGTCGTAGATGCTCCAGAAGCCCTGCTCCACTTTCGTCCCCGGCGCGGATGGGGTTTGACGCGGAACAAAATTCGCGTCGATCACCCATTCGGCAAAGCCGTTGGTCCCGCGAATGGCGGCGGCGTAGACATTCTGATCCTTCAGGCTGCGCGCCAGATATCCATAGAAGACGGTGGGGCCGAGCTGGACCGTCAGCGGAATTCCCGGCGCGACCGCCGACGGATCGGGCAGGACCGAGTCCTGCGCCAGGAAATGGCCGACCACGTCCCAGCCGGCGGCGGCGATCCTCGGCTCGTCGTGAGGCTCAATCTGATTTGGGATCACCATGCCTTCGGCATAGGCGACGAGAAAACCGAAGTCGATGGCGTCCTGGTCGGTGATCGGCATCGGGACTTCCCTTCCTGTCGCGCGGCGCGGCGGTCCGGCGCTTCCGCCTGACGATCCTACACCAAACACGCGTCTCACGCCGCCTGGTCGCGCACGACTTTGGCCAGGGCGACATAGTCGGTCTTGCCCGAGCCCATCAGCGGGATGGCGTCGAGGACGATGACGGCGGCGGGGCACATGATTTCGGAGGCCCCCTTGATTCTCATCCAGGCCTGAACCTCCGCCCGGGTCGCGCCCGGCTTGGTCGTCGCCAGCACCACGCGCTCGCCTTTCTTGAGGTCGGGCGCGGCGACGGCGGCGACGATCTCGTCGGGCCAAAGGCCGGCGACCAGATCCTCGACCCTGGCGAGCGAGACGAGCTCGCCGGCGATCTTGGCGAAGCGCTTGGCGCGCCCCTTGATGACGACGAAACCCTCCGAATCGATGGTCACGATGTCGCCGGTGTCGTGCCAGCCGCCCGGCGGCGGCTCGAGTTCGCCGGGATTGTCGGCCCGGTAGTAGCCGATCATGATGTTCGGACCCCGCGTCACCAGCCGGCCGCCCTCCTCGATCCCCGGAACCGGCGCGAGCCTGGCCTCGATCGCCGGCAGGAGCCTGCCGACCGTTCCGGCCTTGTTGAACATCGGCGTATTGACCGCCAGCACCGGCGAAGCCTCGGTCGCGCCGTAGCCTTCGAGCAGGCTGAGGCCGAATTTCTCGATATAGGCCCGCCGCGTCTCGTCCTTCAACCGCTCGGCGCCGGCGATCACGTAGCGCAGCGAGCGCAGGCGATGCGCGCCGGCGTTGCGGGCGTAGCCGGCCAGGAACGTGTCGGCGCCGAACAGCACCGTCGCCTTGGCGCGCTCGATCAGCTCGGGAATTTGCCGGTAGTGCAGGGGGGACGGGTAGAGATAGACCTTCATCGAGCCGATCAGGCCGAGCAGCAGTCCGCCCGTCAGGCCGAAGGCGTGAAAGACCGGCAGCGGATTGAAGCAGACGTCGGTGAGCCTGAGATCGAAGATCGCGTCGATCTGGGCGATGTTGGCGAGCAGATTGGCGTGCGACAGCGCGACGCCCTTCGGCACGCCCTCCGATCCGGAGGTGAAGAGGACGACCGCCGGATCGTCGGGCTCGCGCGGCGCGAGCGCGCGGCCGGCCGTCAGCGCCGCGCGCAGCTTGTCGAACGGGGTCGCGTTCGCGCGCATGTCCTCGAGCCAGACGATCCGCGCCTCGGCGCCGATCGCCTCGACGAGCGGGGCCAGACCGGCCTTGTCGACGAAGGCGCGCGAGGTCAGCACCATGCGGACGCGCGCCGCCTGGCAGGCGGCGACGAGGTTGTGGGGGCCGGAGGTGTAGTTCAGCATCGCCGGCACCCGGCCAGCAGCCTGCAGAGCCATGAAGGCGACGGCCGCGGCATTGGCGTTGGGCAGCATCAGCCCGATCGTCTCGCCCGGGGTCGAGAGGCTCGCGACCTTGCGGGCGATAACGCCGACGCCGATGCGAAAGGCGCGTAAGCTCAGCGCGCCGCTCAGCGGATCCTCGACCGCGACCCTCGAGAGGCCGCGGGTCTTCGCCGATTGTTCGAAGGCGGCGTGGAGCGTGCGGCGAATGTCGGAGGCGCGAAAGGCGAGATCCGACATCATGTCGTATAGCGCTGCGGCGGCCGCCCGCCGCCGCGACCGGCCGTCCGGACCGGCGGGCGGCTCCAGCCGCCGTGGCGGCAGGATCGTGACCGTGGTCTTCGGCAGCAGGCGCCGTCCGACCTCGGCGGCGCCGAGGCGCGACAGATAAGTGCGCTCGGGGCCCGCGAGGCGCACAAGCGTGACCGTCGCGCCGCTCCTTTCGGCAAGGAACGCCGCCTGTTCGAAAGGAGTCATCGAGGCTGCGGCGCCGGCGACGCGCCGTTCGAGGAAGACCGCCAGCCGCTCGCCCGCGCGGACCTCGGCGATCAGGGCGCGCGCGGCAAGCGGACGGGCGCAGTCGATCCGGCGCGCGCCGGCGAACTCGAACAAGCGTTCGACCCACCAGGGTCTGGCGGCGCCGTCGGCGAACGCGCATAGAGCCGGGCCGTCCAGCAGCGAGAGAATGATGGGCGCGTCGAGAAGCGAGACATGATCGAGCGCGACGATATTGGGCTTTCCCGCCGGCGGAAGATTTTCGATTCCCTTGACCTCGAGCCGGAACAGAGCCCGCCAAAGGACGCGCAGGAAGAAGGCGACGAAATTCGCCGGCAGGCGGCGAAAGAAGTAGATCGAAGCCGCGATGTTGGCGAGGCCGAGGACTACGAGCGCCATCGACTCGCTCATTCCCGCCGCCTGCAACAGGACCATCGTCGCCAGCGAGCCGAGGACCATGGCGATATAGTTCAGCGCATTGACCGCGGCGACGACGCGCGCGCGCCGCTCCTCGCCGGCCCAGGCCTGGACCGCGGCGAAGATCGGCACCACGAACAGGCCCGCGGCGGCCGAATAGAGGAAAATGTCGAGCGCGATGCGCAGCCCAGCCGGGCCGGTGAAGAACGCGATCAGCGGGACGACCCGGCTCGCGGGCGCCATCGCTTGGGTCGTCAAGCCGATGTCGATCGCCAGCGCAGCCATGACGAGGAGCAGGAACGGCGCCGGCGCGAGCTGAATGCGCCCGTGCGAAAGCGCCGCCGCGCCGAGCGAGCCGGCGGCGACGCCGAGGGCGAAGATGAGGTTGATTGCGATTTCGACGTCGACGCCTCCGCCGGCCCGCGACTTGATGATGACCGGGACCAGCGACAGCGTGACCGCGCCAACGGTCCAGAACCAGCTGGTGCCGAGCGCGCCGACCCATTGGCGGTCGTCGGCGCGCAGTTCGCGAATCACGATTCCCGTGGAGCGAAAGACGTTCCGGTGGATCTCGAGCCCCGGCGCGCCGACCCCGGTCGCGGGAATGAAGCGCGCCGCGCCGTAACAGGCGAGCGCGACCGCCATCAGCTGCACGACTACGCTCGCGGCCGAGCGCCCTTCGGCGGCCGCGAATCCGCCGAAAACCAGCCCGCAAATGATCGCCGCGAAGGTGGCGCCCTCGACCAGCGCGTTGCCCGCGACCAGTTCTTCCCGTCGCAAATGGTCAGGCAGGATGCCGTATTTGATCGGGCCGAACAGGGCGGCGATGCAGCCGAGACCGAACAGCGCGAGATAGAGCAGAAGGAGCGAGGAAAACACGAATCCCGCCGCCGCAATCATCTGGACGAAGATTTCCGCGAGTTTGAGCCGCCGCGCGATCAGCGCCTTGTCGTGCGAATCGGCGATCTCGCCGCCGAGCGCGGACAGCGGGATCGAGGGCAGCACGAAAACGATGGTGGCGAGCAGGATCTTGAGGCTGCCGTTCTCTCCGCCGAGCCGGAACAGAACCAGCATCGTCAGCATGTTGCGGACGAAATTGTCGTTGAACGCCGAGAAGAACTGGCACCAGAACAACGGCGCGAAGCGCCGCGACGTCATCAATGCGCCGAACATGAAGGCCGGGCGTCCCAAGGGGCGTGCTTGCGGACGGATGGGACGCTGGAATCGCGTTACGCGTCAAGCCTAATCCCGCGCCGTTTCCCAGGGGCGGGCGGTCTTCTCGCCGGCGCCTCGCCCGCGCCGCCTGGGCGGCGGCGCGCAGGCTTCGGCCCAGGACCTACTGCAGAACGTAGCGAATGCCGACGCGGATCTGCTGCGACGAATTGTTCTGCTTGATCGTCATGCCGGTCTGGGGGTTCAAGAGCACGCTCGAATCGCCGGCGTTGAGATAGCGATAGCTGATGTCGAGCGTCGCGCTCGGATTGAGCTGGAAGGCGACGCCCGCCGTCAGCGCCCAGGCGACGCGATAGGCGGTGGAGCTGAACGACCGGTTCCAGTTTTGCTCGGCGAAGACGATGCCGGGCTGCGGCGTCAGGGTCTGGCCGGTCGGGCCGACCCAGACCGCGGGAAAGCCGCCGGTCGGGGTGAGGTTGGCCATATATTGCTGGGCGTTCGACGCCTGGTAGAAATTCAGACTTCCCTGCATCGAATTGACGTTCATGCCGACGCCGCCGCCGACATAGGGGGTGAATCCGGCCCAGGTTCCCAGATCGACATAGGCGTTGGCCAAGAACGTGTTGTTGTGCTGCTTGAAGTTCATGTAGCCGTTGCAGGCGTCGGCCGTGTTGTAGAGATATCCGGCCGGAATTCCGGCGTTGCTGACGCCCGTGAGTGGGGCATAGGGACAGACGACGACGCCCGAACGGGTTTTGCCCGGGCCGGCGCGGTAGTCCCAGGTGGCGTCGAAGCGCAGATAGTCGTTGAAGCGGTAGCCGAATCCGAGGCCGCCGTCGAAATCGGTGGTGTTCGAGCCGGATCCGCCGAAGGCCAAGGTCTGCGCGCCGACGAACGAGGGCGGCGCCAGGGCGAGGCTCGACAGCGTCACCGTCGGCAGCTTGTCGAAGGTCACCCCAACGTCGCCGCGGATATACCAGTTGGAGCCGACCTCGATCGCGGTCGCCCCTTGCGAGGCGGGGATCGACAGCGGCGGGGCGGAGCCGAACAGGTCGGCGGCGCCGGCCGGCGTCGCCAAGGTCAGGCCCGCGAAAGCTAGGGACATGCAACGTTTCATCGGCTCACCCCAGAAAACGAGTTGCCGGCGCGACAAACGGCGTCGACGGATCACAACCTGGAGGAGAATACTTAATCAGGATTTAACCATGATCCCACGCAACTGAATTTATACTGTATTCGCCAACTAAACATCAATATATGACGCCTGGTCGATGAACAACGACAGGCGCTTGGCGAAGTCTTGTCTCCGGCGGGTCAACGGCGGCCGGGTCCGCCGCCAGGGCGGCGCCGGCGGCGCCGTTCCCAACTCCGGCCAGGGCGACTTCAAGAACCAGTCGCGGTAGTTCTCCGCGAATCGCGCCTCGCCGCGCCAGCGGTCGAACTCCCACGGCTTGGGCGCGTTGACGAAATGCAGCACGATCGGCTCGAGCCGGCGCTCGAGATCGAGCAGAAAAAAATCGCCCATGAAATTGTAGCGCGGCGACAGGGGCGCGAAGTCGCCGGCCAGCGTCGCGTTGAGCGCGCTCTGCTCGTTGAAAGGATAGCGCTTCGGCGTATCGCGGAGCGCGCGGGTCACGCGCTCGGTGAGTCGGCGCGCACGCCATTCGGCGCGGTCGATCGCCATCAGGCCGGCGTTGAAATAGGGCGTGTCGGGATCGAGCCCGAGCGAGCGGCGATAGGCCTGAAAGCGCCGCGCCAGCGCGTCGCCTTTGAAGTCCATCAGGAAAATCATGTCGTAGGCGGCGGCGAGCGGCCTGCCGGCGAGATCGAAGCCAGAAAGACGCGACAGGCCGGGCCGCGGGATCAGCATGTCGGAATCCACGCTGACGATGCGCTCGAAATGCGCCGGCAGGAGGTCGTCGAGAAACAGGCGGCGGAACACCGCGCGCGAAAAGCGTCCGCTGGCGTTGAGACGCTTGTCGAAGCGCGAAAAGTCCGCCGTGATGAGCGCGATCCGCTCGCGCAGACCTCGATCGAGCCGGTCGAAGCCCGGCCAGACGTCGCCGGGCTCGCAGACGAGGAAAATCGCGTGGCTCCGGTCAGGCTCGGCGTCGATCAGCGAGGCGATCGTGCGGACCGCGGGCGGAAAGAAGCTGCGGTCGGGAGTGAAGCAATAGGCCGTGCGCATGCGGCCCCTTCCTTGGCGCGCTCCCTATATTGAATCAAGCGGTCCTGCGCGTCCGGCGAATCAGCTTCGCACGACCGGGCCATGCGAAGGGCCTTGTTCCGCCGGCGTCGCGGGAAAGTCTACTCGCCGGCCGCGAGCGCCTCGGCTGAGCGAACCCTTGCGGCTGGAAACAGTGCTGAGCAAACCAGCGCGGCGACCGTGGCGCCGGCGAGCTCTGCGGCCACGAAGGCTGGCACGTGATCCATCGCGATCCCCGAGAACGTCGTGGTAAATCCGCGGGCGAGCGTGACGGCCGGATTTGCGAACGAGGTCGATGACGTGAACCAGTAGGCGGCGGTGATCACCAGCCCCACCAGCCACGGAATGGATTGCGGCGCGTATCGGATTCCGCCGAGGATGGTGAGAATGAGCGAGAATGTGGCGACCGCTTCAGCGAGCCACTGCGACGGCCCGCCGCGAACGTGGGTTCCGATCGCCAAAGGAGCAAGGTTGAACATGAGGTGGGCCAGAACGGTGCCGAAAATTCCTCCGAGGCACTGGGAGACCACATAGGGACCGACCTCGCTCCACGGCGTCTCGCCGCGCGACGCGAAGACAAGCGTCACAGCCGGATTGAAATGCGCGCCCGAAATCGGACCGAAGATCGTTATGATGACGACGAGGATCGCGCCGGTGGGGATCGTGTTCCCGAGCAATGCGATCGCCTGATTGCCGCCGGAGAGCCGCTCGGCCATGATGCCCGAGCCGACGACCGTCGCGACCAGAAGGGCTGTCCCCAGCGCTTCGGCCGAAAGTCGACGGGAGAGCGAGGGAGGCGGTTCGCCCATCACGCCGCTGACTTGGGATCGGCGCCCGCGTCCTTCCGCTCGCCGATGGCGTCGAGGCGCTTTTGCAGCGACAGTCGGTCGATCGAGCGAAGCGGCAGGCTGACGAAGATCGAGATGCGGTTGTTGAGCATCCGGAAGGCGTCGGCGAAGGCCACGCGGATCTCCGCCTCTTTCCCGGTCGCGGCAGCCGGGTCGGGCACGCCCCAGTGCGCGGTCATGGGCTGACCCGGCCAGACCGGGCATGTCTCCTGCGCCGCATCGTCACAAACCGTGAAGACGAAGTCGAGCCTGGGAGCGTCCGGCTCCGCGAACTCGCTCCAGCTCTTGGAACGAAAGCCGCTGACGTCGAAGTTGAGCTTGCGCAGCAAATCGAGCGCGTAGGGATGCACCTGACCCTTCGGATGGCTACCCGCGGAGTAGGCGCGGAAATTGCCGCGGCCCTCCCGGTTGAGGATGGCCTCCGCCATGATCGAACGCGCCGAATTTCCGGTGCAAAGAAAGAGAACGTTGTAGGTCTTCTTTTCATCGCGCATGTTCATGGGACTATCTCCCGCCATTTCCGCCCTTATCCTCCGGCTTGTCCTCTGGCTTGCAGCCGCACGTCGGCGCGTCCGAAGCGCGCAGGAAATCGCACAGTTCGGGACGCCCGCCGCAACAGTCGGTGACCAGGAAGGCGATCAGATCCCGCATGCCCTCGATATCGGCGCGATAGATGATCGAGCGCCCCACTCTGGCGCCTCTGACCAGGCCCGAGCGCGCTAGGATGGCGAGGTGGGTTGAGACCGTGTTGTGCGGCGCGCCGACGGCCTCCGCAAGGACGCCGGCGGGAAGGCCATTGGGTTCCCGTCCAATAAGAAGCCGGAAGATTTCAAGCCGGGTCGGCTGACCGAGCGCCGCCAGCGCCGCCAGCGCATGCCCGGGCGACATTTTGTCCCCGTGGGAGGCCGGCCCGATGTGGCCGACGACTGCCAACGAATTCTTGCGCATCGATTGCCTCTCGCGTCCCTCAATGTTCGCGGCGATTTCTAGTTGGCGCCGAGGAAAAGTTCCATTATCACTCCATTTGTCGATAAGTCTCGACATATACACGCTGACATGACGGCCCAACATGACAGCCTGATGACAGGCCGCAAAGGCCGCGAGCGCCGGAATGAGCGGGCGCGATTCGCAGCCGCAATGGCGCCGCCAAAAAGGGAGGACGAAGCCGATGAAGACATGCCCGACAACGGTTGATGTTGGCCGCCGAAATTTCCTGACCGGGGCCGGGGTGGCCGCGGCGGGCGCGGCCGCCGCGACGATCGTTCCGCGCCAGGCGGAGGCGGGCCCCCAGCTTGCGCGGCTAAGCTACCCTTCGAACCGGCTCGCCAATGTCAGCGACCTCAAGCCCAACATGCCCTTTCAAGTCGCCTACCCGGACGCCGACGCGCCCGGCCTTCTGCTGAAGCTCGGCAACAAAGTCCCGAGCGGGGTCGGGCCCGACGGCGACATCGTCGGCTTCACGACGGTTTGTCCGCATAAAGGGTTTCCGCTCAGCTACAACCCCGCGGACAAGACGCTGAACTGCCCCGGCCATTACTCGCGCTTCGATTGCGAGAACGGCGGCCAGGAAATCTGGGGCCACGCGACCGAAAACCTTCCGCAATATCTGCTGCGGGTCGACGCCAACGGCGACATCTACGCCGAGGGGGTCGACGAGCTGCTTTACGGTCGGCTGTCAAACGTTCTGGAGGCCTGAGCCATGACATTCAAGCGTCACACCGATCGGCTCCCGATCATCCCGGCGAACGCCAGGGAGCACAACGTCGTCTGCCAGTTCTGCATCGTCGGTTGCGGCTACCACGCCTACACCTGGCCGATCAACGAGCAGGGCGGCGCGGCCCCGAACGCCAATGTCTTCGGCGTCGATCTTTCGAAGCAGCAATCGCCGATGACGCCGAACTGGTACTCGCCGTCGATGTACAACATCGTCAAACAGGACGGGAAGGACG
Organism: uncultured Alphaproteobacteria bacterium; assembly: GCA_963835955.1. Taxonomy (GTDB): domain Bacteria; phylum Pseudomonadota; class Alphaproteobacteria; order Rhizobiales; family Beijerinckiaceae; genus Roseiarcus. Next base: position 400,820 of record CAWIHZ010000005.1, read on the forward strand.
TTCACCTCGTCATCAAGCCCGATCCCGGCTGCTCCGTGAACTCCGGACTCGCCTCGATTCGCGGCGGGCGCATGGCCGAGGAATCCTTCTCCGCGATGCGCTCGACCCAACAGCAGCGCCTGACCGAGCCGATGGTGTGGCGCTACGGCCAGATGCAGCCGACAAGCTGGGACGACGCGCTCGATCTGGTGGCGCGCGTGACGGCGGCGGTGATCGACCGCCATGGCGAGGACCACTTGTTCGTCTCGATGTTCGATCACGGCGGCGCTGGCGGCGGCTACGAAAACACCTGGGGCACCGGCAAGCTCTATTTCGGCGCGATGAAGATCAAGAACGTCCGCATCCACAATCGTCCGGCCTATAATTCAGAGGTTCACGCCACGCGCGACATGGGGGTAGGCGAACTCAACAATTGCTACGAGGACGCCGAACTCGCCGACACCATCGTCGCGGTCGGGACCAATTCGCTCGAGACCCAGACCAATTATTTCCTCAACCATTGGGTCCCGAACCTTCAGGGCGCGACGCTCAAAAAGAAAAATAAGCTCATGCCCGATGAGCCGCATCCCGCCGCCCGCATAATATTCGTCGACCCGCGCCGCACGGTGACGATCAACGCCTGCGAAGTGGCGGCGGGCAAGGACAATGTCTTGCATCTGGCCCTGAATTCCGGGACCGATCTGGCCTTGTTCAACGCCCTTTTCACCCACATCGCCGACAAAGGCTGGGCGCAGAAGGACTTCATCGAAAAGAGCACGTTGCGCACGGCTTCAAAGCCGCCGTCGAACGAATCGCCGGCCTTCCCCGGCAATCTCACCAGCTTCGAAGCCGCCCTCGAGGAATGCCGGACTTCGATTGACGACGCAGCCAAGATTACCGGCTTGGACGCCGCGGACATCGTCAAGGCGGCCGAATGGATCGCGATGCCGAAAGAGGGCGGCAAGCGCCGCCGCGTCATGTTCGCCTACGAGAAGGGCCTCATTTGGGGCAACGACAACTACCGCACCAATGGCGCCTATGTGAACATCGCGCTCGCCACCGGCAATGTCGGCCAGATGGGCGGCGGCTGCGTGCGCATGGGCGGGCACCAGGAAGGCTATGTGCGTCCCGACTATCCCGGTCCTCGACCGGCGCCCTATATCGACAAGCTTCTGATCGAGGGCAGGGGCGGCGTTCACCACATCTGGGACTGCGACCATTACAAAACCACGCTCAACGCCGACCAGTTCAAACAGATCTACAAGAAGCGGACCGACGTGGTGAAGGACGCGATGTCCGCGGTTCCGTATGGCGACCGGAAGGCGACGGTCGACGCCATCCTGGAGGCGATTGAAAAGGGCGGGCTGTTCGCGGTCGACGTCGATATCGTGCCGACCAAGATCGGCCAAGCCTGCCATGTATGGCTGCCGGCGGCGACTTCGGGCGAGATGAACCTGACCTCGATGAATGGCGAGCGACGGCTGCGCTTGACCGAGCGCTATATGGACCCGCCCGGCGAATCCATGCCCGACTGCCTGATCGCGGCGCGTCTGGCCAATAACCTCGAGCGCGTGTTCCGGGAAATGGGCAAAAACGACGTCGCCGAAAAGTTCAAGGGCTTCGACTGGACGACCGAGGAAGACGCCTTCATGGACGGGTATCACCTCCATGCGAAGGGCGGCGAATTCGTCACCTACGACCGGTTGCGCGCGATGGGCACCAACGGCGTCCAGGAACCGGCGACCGCTTTCGAGGACGGCAAGCTTGTTGGAACGCAGCGCCTTTACGTCGACGGCGCGTTCTCAACCAAAGACGGCAAGGCCCGTTTCATGGGGGCTCCATGGCGCGGGTTCGAGGCGCCCGGCAAAGAGCAGGAATCGAAGAAATTCGCCTTCCTCATCAATAATGGCCGCGCCAACCGCGTCTGGCAGAGCGCCTACCTCGACCAGAAAGAAGATCTCGTCATGGATCGCTGGCCCTATCCGTTCATTCAGATGAACCCGGACGACATGAAGGAGCTGGGACTTTCGCCGGGCGACCTGGTGGAGGTCCACAACGAAAATGGGGCGACCCAGGCGATGGCGTATCCGACGCCGACCGCCAAGCGCAAGCAGACCTTCATGCTGTTCGCCTATCCGATGGGCGTGCAGGGGAACGTCGTCTCGCCCGGCGTCAACGAACTGATCATTCCGAACTACAAACAGACCTGGGGCGACATTCGCAAGATCGCGTCTGCGCCCGAAAACGCGACGCGCCTGACCTTCAAATCGTTCGAATATTCGATCTGAGGTCTGGGGTCGCCGCCTGCGCCCCGGGCCTGAGGGCCCGGGCGCGGCTTGCCGCGCTTGGGGGTCGCGCTTTCATTTCAGCCTCAGGCCCTCCCGCGCCCGGCTCGGTGCGGCCGATCGCGCCCCGCACTTCCGGGAATCCTTTGCGCAGCGAGCGTTCGAGCGCGTCCACTCTATTGGTTGGCGATGATCCGGATTGGCGCGCCCAGCAGCGTGATCGGCAACGCGACGACCGCGCCGACGGCGCCCTCCGCGGCTGCTGCGCCCCGGTCGGCGGCGCCGGCATTCGCGGCTATCCCTCGTGCGAGAACGCCGCGCAGCTGCGGCGCGACGGCGGCAAGCTGGTCGAATTTGTCGTGGTTAGACGAATCCGTCGCCTTGAGGTCCGTCAGGTCGATCACGGTGGCGCCCAGCGCCGCCAACTCCGCGGTGTTGGGGTCGTCGCCGACTCGGGTGACCCCGCTTCCGATGGTCCCGGAAAGCCACAGCGCCTTGTCGTCCTTGGACAGCACGATGTAGAAGGGCTTCCGCGGTTTGCCCATGCGCCGCATCTGGGATTTGAACACGTCGATGTCGATATCGGGCGCCGCAAGAACCACTAGCCCCAGCTTGTTCATGTGATCGAGGGCGCCGGAAATCTTGATCTGACGGAACGCCTCGACCGTGACCCAGTTGCCCATCGAGTGGGCGAGCACATTGACCTCGTCGGCGTTGCTGGCCAGCAGGAGGCGGAGCGTGTGCTCGAGTCCGTCGCGCGCCGCAGTCGCGCTGTTCAAGTCGTAGATATAGGCGGTGGGTCTTCCGCGCGACGCCCAGGTGAAGAGCACGGGGACGGCCCGCGTCTTCGAGTCATGGGCGATCTGGGCCAGGCGATAGAGCCCCTCGGCGAACATCGTATTGAAGCCGTGAATGAACAGGAGGACCCTGCGGCTTCCCGGCGGGCGCTTGGCGAGCTCGGCGTTCAGCGCCCGAACGAACGCCTTGTCGCCGTCGAGATATTTTTCGTCGCGCGCCACGAAATCGGCGTTGGGATCGCCGGGCGGCGTTTTCGCCCATTCGATCCTGCTGTCTTTATGCGTTGGCGGGACCGAGACCGTGACTTCGGCGTAGTCGACCGCGCTCGCCCGGCCGCCGTTGAAAAGCGTGCCCGGACGGGGGTCCCGCTCGCGCGTGGTCGCGACCAGGATCGTGTGGTCGACGGCGCCCGGAGAACTCACCGCGACCGGGCTCAGAAAGCCGCTCTCCGGCCGAGAGGCGCAGGCGGCCAACGACATGGCGACGAGGAATATCGGCAAGATTGAAAAGGATCGCCTCGAAAATCTCGAGCGCCCCGAAGGCGGCGCGATCAGACGCGCCAAACCGCAATTCACATCAGCCCCCGCGCGTCCGTCCCCGGCCGCGCTCAAAATGAAGCCCGCCGACTCGCCTTCTTACAATTGGGCGCTCTCGATTGAAAACGAAATTACGGCGCCGGCATGTTTTCTCCGGGGCTATGCTTTTCGCGCCACAGGGCTCGCGATGGGCAACGGCGACGAATGGCCGGCCGCCTCTCACCCGGCGCCCTCCCTTGCCGGCTCGGCATGGCCGACCGCGCGCCGCACTTCGGGGAACGCCTGGCGCAGCGAGCGCTCGAGCGCGTCGACGGCTTCGTGGACCGCTTCGACCGTCGTCGTCGGATCGACGCGGCAATGGAACAGCACATAAAGGCCGCTGGGGGATTGGCTCACGCGCACGTCGTGAACCTCGCGCAACGGCCCTTCGGCCGCGGCGGCGGCGAGCGCGGCCTCGATCCGGCGCGCGAGATCGAGGTCGGCGGCCTGGCTCTCCGCCTCCGGTTCGGCGGGCTCGATGTGGGTGTCGACCTCGACGCCCTTGCCGACTTCGGCGGCGATGGCGTTTTCAAGGTCCGAGGCGATCGAATGGGCGGCGCTTAAGCTCATCGCGCCGTCGACCTCGAGATCGAGCGCCACGCTCTTGCGCCCGTCGATGTCCTGGATGGTGACATGGTGGACTGGCAGGCGCCGCCGCATCGCGGTGAGTTGCACCCGCTCGAGGATTGTCTCGTCGTCGAGCGCGATCGGGTTTGCGGTGATGGTGAGATCGGCCTGCGGCCATCGCTGGCCGATCCTGGCCTCGAGGTCGGCCTTGATCGCCGCCACCCGCTCCAGCGGCAGCGTGCGCGAGACCGAGACGATGAGCTCGCCGACGATGCGCGCGCCGCTGGTGCGCAACCGGATCGCTTCGGCGCCCGCGACCCCGGGCGTCTGAGCGACAAGGGCGCTCAGCGCCTCGGTCAGTCCGTCGGGCGCGCGGTCGACCAGCGCGTCGATCGTCGCCCGGCCAAGACGGTAGCCCGCGACCGCGATGAACCCGGCGACGCCGATGGCGGCGAAGGCGTCGGCGTGTGGATAGCCGGCGCGGGTCGCCGCGAGCCCCATCAGCACCAGCACCGACGAGATCAGATCGCTGGAATAGTGCAGGGCGTCGGCGGCGAGCGCATGGCTCGAGGCGACCCGCGCGACGTGGGTCAGCGCCCGCCAGCGCACGAGGTCGACTGCGATCGAGAACAGAATCGCGCCGATGGCGAAGGCGTCGGCGTCGACCCGTCCCCCGCCGCCCCGAATGCGCGACGCCGCCGCGACGGCGACGCCGACCGCGAGCGCCGCGAGAAAGCCGGTCTGGGCCAGAGCCGCCACCGCCTCGATCTTGGCGTGGCCGAACGGATGATCGGCGTCGGCGGGCTTGTCGGCCTCGCGCACGGCGAAGAAGGTCAGCGCGCTGGCGCCGATGTCGAGCGCGTTGTGCGCGCCTTCCGAAAGGAGCGCGAGCGAGCCGGACGCGAGGCCGGCCGCGAGCTTGACGACGGCCAGGATCAGGCTGGTGGCGACCGAGGCCGCCGCCGCCCGGCTCTTCAGAATCGTGCGCGCCTCGGCCGAATCCGGCTGATCCGCCGCCATTGCGGGACGTCCCGTGATTTAAGGGCTGCCACCTTCGAACGGAGCGGTTATGCTCTCGCCAGAGATCCGAAGCAACGAGGCGAGCCGATGGAATACCTGCATACGATGATCCGCGTGACCGATCTCAAAGCGACGATTTCGTTTTTCGAGCTGCTCGGCTTTGTCGAGACCCGGCGGATGGACAACGAAAAGGGCCGCTACACGCTGGTCTTTCTCGCCGCGCCCGGCGACGCTGAGAAGGCGCGGCGCGACCAGGCGCCGCTGGTCGAACTCACCTACAACTGGGACCCGGAGGCCTATGGCGGCGGCCGCAATTTCGGCCATCTCGCCTATCGCGTCGACGACATCTACGCAACCTGCGCCAAGCTGAAGGCGGCAGGGGTGACGATCAACCGCCCGCCGCGCGACGGCCACATGGCCTTCATCCGCACGCCCGACGCGATCTCGATCGAGCTGATCCAGAAGGGCGGCGCCCTGCCGCCGGCCGAGCCCTGGGCGTCGATGGCGAATACTGGCGTGTGGTGAGCGAAGCGGGCGCTCAAACGAGCAGGAAATCGCGCACGACGCCGATCTGGTCGTCGGCGAGGAGCGCGGGCGCATGGCCTATGCCTGGGAATTCGACCAGCCTGGCCTTGGGTCCGCGCCGCGTCATTTCCTCGGCGGTTTGGTGAGACACCAGATCGGAAACGCCCCCGCGAAGCAGCAGCGTCGGGCATCGGATCGCATCCCACACCGGCCAGAGATCGATGTCCTCGGTCGGGCCCGCCTTGAAGGCGTCGCCGATCCGCGGATCGTAGGCGAGTCCCCATCCGCCTTCCGGCCGCTTCCTGGCGCTGTCGCGCGCCATCTTGCGCAGTTGATCGTCGGTGAGCGGGCCGAAGCTCTCATAGTTCGCGCGCACCGCGGCCTCCAATGCGTCTAGCGACGGAAAGGTCGGGTCGAGCCCGACATAACTCCCGATTCGCCCGAGCCCGACCTTCGAAAGGTAGGGGCCGATGTCGTTGAGCGCCAGCTTGCGGATCGGATTCCCGGGCTGCGCGGCCATCATCATGCCGATCAGGCCGCCCATCGAGGTGCCGAGCCAATCGACGCTGTCGACGTCGAGGCGCGCGATCAGCGCGGCGCAGTCCTGAAGATAAAGCGGATAGCCGTACTCGGCCGCGACCGTCAGCCATTCGCTGCGCCCGCGACCGGGCATATCGGGACAGATCACGCGGTAATGCGCCGACAAGGCGTCCGCGATCGCGTCGAAATCCCTGGCGTTGCGGGTCAGGCCGTGGACGCAGACCAGCGTCCGCGCGCCGGCAGGCCCCGGCCGTTCGTCGTAAACGAGCCGGTGAAAGCCCGAAGGCCCGAGGCAGGAGAGATGGCGTTCGATCATCGGGCGTCAAACCTGAACATGCGAAGCGGCGAACCTTGGTCATCCGCCGGCTTTGTGCCCCGCGCGACGGCGGTCCCCGCACCGGCCGGGCGGTCGGAACCATCGACGAAATTGGCGCCGCCGACAAGTCCGAGCGGCGCGCCGGCGCCTGCCCGCTGGACAGCCGGCGCGCCGTGCGCGAGACAAAGAGCCATGAGCCTTCTCGACGACGCGGGCCCCAAGGTCGATCCGCCGTCGGCGCCGCTCGCCGAGCGCCTGCGGCCGACCTCGCTGGCCGAAGTTTCGGGCCAGGAGCATTTGACCGGGCCGGATGGCGCGCTGACGCGGCTGCTCCAAGCGCCGACGCTCGGCTCGATGATCTTCTGGGGGCCGCCCGGCAGCGGCAAGACGACGGTCGCGCGGCTCATCGGCGCGTCGCGCGACGACGCCTTCGTGCAGGTGTCGGCGATTTATTCAGGGGTCGCCGAACTGAAAAAGATCTTCGACGCCGCGCGCACCCGCCGCTCGCAAGGGTTCGGCACGCTTCTGTTCGTCGACGAAATCCATCGCTTCAACCGGGCGCAGCAGGATTCCTTCCTGCCGGTGATGGAGGACGGCTCGATCACGCTGATCGGCGCGACCACGGAAAATCCTTCGTTCGAACTCAACGCCGCGTTGCTGTCGCGGGCGCGGGTGCTGGTGTTTCGGCCGCTTGCGCCGCAAGCGCTGGAGGCGTTGCTCGAGCGGGCGGAGCGGCTGACCGGCAAGCCGCTGCCGCTGGAGCCCGAAGCGCGCGAGGCGCTGATCGGCATGGCGGACGGCGATGGGCGGGCGGCGCTGACGCTCGCCGAAGAGGTCTGGCGCGCTGCGCGCTCCGACGAGACCCTCGACGCCGCGCGTCTGGTCGAGGTGGTGCAGCGGCGCGCGCCGATCTACGACAAGGCCCAGGACGGTCACTACAACCTGATCTCGGCCTTGCACAAATGCGTGCGCGGCTCCGATCCCGACGCGGCGCTCTATTATCTCGCGCGCATGTTCGACGCGGGCGAGGACCCTCTTTTCATCGCGCGCCGCGTGGTGCGGATGGCCTCCGAGGACATCGGCCTCGCCGATCCGCACGCGCTCCTCATCGCCAACGCCGCCAAGGACGCCTACGACTTTCTCGGCAGTCCGGAGGGCGAGCTGGCGATCGCGCAGGCCGTCGTCTATGTCGCCACTGCGCCGAAGTCGAACGCGCTCTATAAGGCGTTCGGCGCCGCTAGGGCGCTGGCGCAAGCGCATGGCTCGCTGACGCCGCCGAAGACCATCCTCAACGCGCCGACGCGCCTCATGAAGCGCGAGGGCTACGGCGCGGCTTACGAATACGACCACGACGCGCCCGACGCCTTCAGCGGCCAGGACTACTGGCCCGAGGCGCTCGGCCGCCATACGCTCTACGCGCCGGTCGAACGCGGGTTCGAGCGCGACGTCCGAAAGCGGTTGGAGTATTGGGCGCGGCTGAGGAAAGAGCGGGGGCGGGAGTGAGTGCGCATCGTTTCGCAGGCCAATCCGCAATCGGGGCAAAGCCAATGAATCCTGACGCCAAGGTCTCTGGATCGATTGGAATCGCAGCCGCGCTCGCGCTCGCGGGCCTGCTGGCGCTCGCGGGCTGCGCGGTTCCGCCGACCGGGATTCCGACCGCGCAGAGCATCCGCGGCCTCAAACCCTCGGGCAGAGTGACGATGACGCAAGCGTTCGTCTCCGCAACCGGCGTCGGGAGCGGCACGCTCACGTTCAGGGGCAGGACCTATCGGTTCACGCTCATTGGCTACCTCACCGGCCTCGGCGCGCTGTCCGGTCTCAGCGCGACGGGAGAGGTCTACGGGCTGAGCGACCTCTCCCAGTTCTCCGGCGCCTATATCCAGGGCACCGGCAGGCTCGCCGTTTCGACCTCCGGGACCGGCGAATTGTGGCTCGAGAACAACCATGGCGTCATCATGCGCCTGACCGGCGTTCAGAGCGGCCTGACGTTCACCACCGGGCGCTATCAGATATTCATCGACCTGGCGAAATAAGGTAGAGCGCCGCCATGGGCCGATGGAGAAAATTCACCGCGGCCCTCGCCCGCCTGGCGATTCCGCTCGCGCTCGCCGCGCCTCTCCATGCCGCCGAGCCGCAGCCCCGGCTCACCGGCGACACCCGTATCCACGACCCGTCGGTGATCGAAGTCGACGGCGCATACGCAGCCTTCGGGACCGGCGCGCAGGGCCTCTATCGCGGCGCCATCTTCGTCAAGACCTCGCCCGACGGGGTGAAATGGACCGACGCCGGCGCGATCGGCAAGGGCGTGCCCAAATGGGCGATCAAGACGCTCGGCTACCAGCCGATCAATGTCTGGGCGCCTTCAATCAGCCGGCGCGGCGAAATATTCTACCTCTACTATGCGCTCTCGAGCTTTGGCGGCAATGCGAGCGCCATCGGCCTCATGACCAACCGGTCTTTCGATCCCGCCAGGCCGGGCGAAGGCTGGGCGGACCAGGGCCTGGTCCTGGCGTCGAGCGCCCGCGACGACTTCAACGCAATCGATCCGTTCCGGATCGACCTTTCCGACGGTCGCGCCTTCCTCGCCTTCGGTTCGTTCTGGTCCGGGATCAAGCTGCGCCAGCTCGATCCGGAAACCGGCAAGCTTATCCGCCCGGACACGCCGACGATCGCGCTCGCCGGACGTCACGGAGGCGCGATCGAGGCTTCATCCATCCTCGAGCACGAAGGCAAATTTTATCTCTTCGTCAGCTTCGACCAATGCTGCAAGGGAATCGACTCGACCTACAACATTCGCGTCGGCCGCGCCGAGCGGATCGAGGGCCCCTATTTCGACCGCGACGGGAAGGACATGCGCCAGGGCGGCGGCTCGCTCCTGCTCGCGACGACCGGCCGCTTCATCGGCCCGGGCGGGCAGGAAGCGGTCAAAACCTCAAAAGGCGACATGCTCGCCTACCATTATTACGACGGCGACGCCGCCGGCGCCGCCAAGCTCCAGTTTTCTCCGCTGGGCTGGACCCCCGACGGCTGGCCGGAGCTTGGCGCACTTCCGCAATAGCGAGAGCCGCGTCATTGCGAGCGCAAGCGAAGCAATCCAGCGGCGGCGCAGGGCCGGCGCCTTCCCATACTCGCGCTGGCGCGAACACCCGCCCGAGGCGTCGCGCCGCGGCTCCTTGCGGAAAAGAGCAGATTGCTTCGCTTGCGCTCGCCATTGACGAGGCGGCGCTCGCCTTTTCGATTGCGGGGACGGGCGACCTGTGGCTCAAGAACAATCACGGCGTCGTCAGCGTCTTACCGGAGTCCAAACCGGTGTCGCCCTCACCGCCGGCCGCTATCGGAGTTTCGTCGACCTGGCGAAATGGGATAACGAGCAAAGTCAGCTACGCCCGACGCCGTCCGCCGCCTGACGGAGGAGAGCGCGCGCGTGCGTGTTGCGCCTCAAGGTCATCGCCGGTACGGAGCGCGGTTGAAAGGAGCACAATGAGCCTGGACGGAATTTTTGCGCGAATCGTCGAGTTGATCGGCGCCGCTCTGATCCTTGCGCGGAGGGAGGGCGTACATAAGCCGGCGGTCGGCGGCGCTCCGACGATCCCCCCAGCGAAGCCGCAGGGTCTCCCGACTCTGAAAATGCCCACGGCGAAAGGGTGGACGAAAGGGCGCGCGCCAGTCGCCGCGCCCGGACTTAAAGTCAATGCATTCGCGACCGGGCTCAAGCATCCACGCTCGCTTTATGTTCTGCCCAATGGCGATGTGCTTGCCGCCGAGGCCCTGACCTTGCCCGAACCGATCGGCAGTGTGTTCGACTACGCCCAGTTCGCGACGATGAAACGAGCCGCCGCGATCGGGGCGAGCCCCAATCGCATCACGCTGTTGCGCGATGCGGATCGCGATGGCGTCGCGGAAATCCGGGAGGTTTTCCTTGAAGGACTGAACCAGCCGTTCGGAATGGCGTTGCTTGGCGATACGCTCTATGTCGGCGCCGCTGACGGCGTTGTCGCCTTCCCATATCAGCGGGGCGCGATCCGTATTGTCTCGCCGGGACGCAGGCTGCTTGAGCTTAAGGGGGGCGGCCATTGGACCCGAAGCCTGTTGCCGAGCCCGGATGGGCGGAAACTGTTCGTGGGGGTCGGGTCGCTGACGAATATCGGCGACAAGGGGATGGCGGTCGAGGAAGGTCGCGCGGCCATATACGAGCTCGATCTCGCAAGCGACGCAAGTCGCATATTCGCGTCCGGCCTGCGCAATCCCGTCGGCATGGCGTGGGAGCCCCGGACCGACGTTCTCTGGGCGGTGGTCAACGAGCGGGACGGGCTTGGCGATGAAACGCCTCCCGACTACCTGACCTCGGTGCGCGAAGGCGGCTTTTATGGCTGGCCTTATTGCTATTGGGGTCAGACCGTCGACGAGCGCGTGCCGCAGGACCCGGCCATGGTCGCGAAGGCGATCACGCCGGACTACGCGCTTGGCGGACACACGGCCTCGCTCGGCCTCTGCTGGCTGCCTGCGGGCGCGCTTCCCGGCTTTCCGGAAGGAATGGCCGTCGGACAGCACGGCTCCTGGAACCGGAGCACATTGAGCGGCTACAGGGTTGTGTTTGTCCCGTTCGCCAACGGCCGGCCGGCGGGGCCCATGCGTGACATCCTGACGGGCTTCCTGTCGCCCGACGAGCGCGCGTCCTATGGTCGGCCGGTCGGCGTGACGATTGGTCCGGACGGCTCGCTGCTGGTGGCGGACGACGTGGGCGACGTCATTTGGCGGGTGACCGGCGAGCTGCGGCGCTAAGCGTCGGACGAAATGCGCGATACCCCTCTCCCGCTTGCGGGAGAGGGGTCAGGGGCGAGGGTTAGCTCCGCAGCGATTCGCCGAGCTTGTCGAGCAGGAAGCCGGTCCCGTGCTCGCGCGAGCCGGCGTCGTCGTAGCCGTCGAGGAAGGCGCCCTGTTCGGTGACCTTCAGCGTCGTGCGGCCGGGCCCGGCGGACTTCAGCTGCATGGTGGCGAGCGAGACCGAAATCTTTCGGTCGTCGAGATGCATCTCGTAAGTGTAGACGATGCGCTCATTGGCGACGATGTCGTGATAGACCGCGTCGAAGGTCGAGACCACGCCGCCTTCCCACCGGCCTTGCACATGCTCGCGGCCGCCGACGCGGAAATCCATCTTCCGGCCCAGCAATCGCCACCGCCCGTCCTCGCCGCCGAACCATTTCGCCTTCGCGGCCTCGTCCGACAGCGCCTTGAAGACCTGGCTGACCGGGGCGTCGTAGGTGCGTTCGAGGCTGAAGACCGCGTGGACGACCGAGCGCTCGGTTCCGGCGGGGGTGCGCATGCGCGCGATCTCGACCGCGAGCTTGTCGAGCGTCTGCGCCCAGCCTTCCGGGGCGCCGGTCGCCATCCAGGCGGCGTCCGGGTCGATGACGGTGTAGGTCTGGGTCACGTCGATCCGCGTCCCGCCGAGGGCCTCGGCGAAATTGGCTTGCGTATAGGCGCGGAACAGCGCGTGGCCCTTCACGTCTTCAACGACGAGATCGAGCGCCAGCCGGTCGAATTCCGAGACCTCGACGAACGAGCCGCGCGCCCAATGTTCGACCCCGTCCGGCGCGCGCATCAAGACCTCGAACGGGCCGCCGACATGCATCTGAACTTTGGCGGTCGGCACGGTGAAGCCCGTGGGCGCGAACCAGCGCTTCACGTGATCGGCCGAACTCCAGGCCTTGAAGACGAGTTCCGGCGGGGCGTGGAGGATGCGTGAGAGGCGAACCGGCGGCGGTTGAAGGGGCAAGTTCTTCTCAGCTGTCTTTTCAACGGACTTCGCCATGGTCGTTTCCTTCGGTTTTGAGGGTTGCGAGATAGTCGCCCAACCGGTCGAGGCGATGCTCCCATTCGAGCCGCCGGCCGTTGATCCATTGTTCGGCCAGGCTCAGCGCCTCCGGGTTGATGCGGCAGGTGCGCACCCGCCCGGTCTTTTGCGAGCGCACCAGGCCGGAGCCTTCAAGCACCGCCAGATGCTGCATCACCGCCGGCAGCGTCATCGCCAGCGGCCGCGCCAGTTCGCTGACCGAAACCGGCTCCCGCGTCAGCCGCTCGACGATTGTTCGCCGGGTCGGATCGGCGAGGGCCTGAAAGGCGAGGTCGAGGGCCCGCGATTGGTTAAGCATGTACTTTAGTATCGCATCTTCGACAGTTAATCAAGTCCTTTAGTGATAACGGCGCCAGCCCGGCCCGGATGGCGGAGGCGGCAAGGCCCCATCCTTCGCGGGCTGGGCGCAACCACAGCCGGCCAAGCGCAACCTCCGGTGGTGCGGCGGTAAACGGGGTCTCAAGATGCTGAAATGATTGAGGCGGCGGAGGCAAAGCGGCGGTAAAGGCGCTTTGGCCTATCCTTCGTCTCGCCCCTCGTATTCGAAATATCTGTAGTCCGCGGCGATCGCGGCGCCGGACGTATCGAAGGCGACCATGCCGACGAAAGCGCCGGTGAACGAGCCGTGCTCGCCGCTTCCTGCTTCGTCCGACAGGATCGAGGCGTCGAGGGCCGGCCCGATGTCCCGCCATTCGCCGCCGGGCGCATAAGCAAATTGAAGTTTGGCGCGATCGACCGAGACCGCCAGCCGCAGCGGCCCCTCGCCTTCGAGCGCGACTGGCGAAGCGAGCGGGAAACTCAACCGTCCCTCCGGATAGTCCCCTTCGCAACTCAAAATGATCAGGACGCGCCCCAGCGTCTCATCCCATGTGACCGCGAGGCAGTGGAATTTAGTGCGGTTGTAATAGGCCGTGAGCCCGGCCGCCTGCTGAAAGGTCGACGGCCGAAATTCGAGCTCCGTCTCGGCGCGATAGACGAAATGCTCCTGCCGGCGTGCGACCAGCGCCTGATCGAACCACGAGCCGATCGATTCGCGCGCGATGAGCCGCAGCCAGCCCGGGCGCCCGGAGAGCGTGAAGATTCTCTCTCGATGGGGCGTGCGGAGCCATTGGAAGTCGAGCGGCAGGCCGCCAGGGCGGAAGACGTGGCGCGTTGCCGCCGGTCGGCTCTCGATCCGGGTGGGGAATGGCGAAGGAACCTCGACGGAAGGGACTTGACCGCCCTCGGCGAGATAGAGCCAGTCGTCGTCGCGCCAAACGCATTTCTGGATCGCGGTCTCGCGGCCGAGCGGCGAACGTCTAAGGCCGGGCAGAGGCCTCGAGCAGAGATGGGTGTGATAGACTTGGCCGTCCGGGGTCTCGACGATCTGTCCGTGTCCGGCGCGTTGCAGGACCGCCTCGGGAGCGTCCTTGGATGTGAGAAGGTGAACCTTGGGGTGCAGTTCGTAGGGTCCGCCGATCCGCCGCGAGCGCGCCATGGTGACCGCGTGGTCGTAGCCGGTGCCGCCCTCGGCGGTCGTCAGATAATACCAGCCGTTGCGCTTGTGGAGATGAGGGCCTTCGACAAGGCCTAGCGCGCTGCCGGCAAAGATTGTCTTCGCCGCTCCGACCAACTTGCCAAAGACGGCGTCCCATTCTTGCAGCAAAATGCCGGCGAAAGCTGGGTGTCTCGGAGACGGGACCTCGGAGTCGCGGTGGTCCCAAATCATGTTCAAGAACCACTTTCGCCCGTCGTCGTCGTGAAACAGCGACGGGTCGAAGCCGCTCGAATTGACGTAAGCAGGGTCCGACCACGGGCCATCGATCGCCGGCGCGGTCACAATGTAGTTGTGCGCGTCCTTGAAACTTCCGTCGAACCGTTTGACGTCGGTGTAGACCAGCCAGAACTTGCCGTCGGCGTGCGATAGACAGGGCGCCCAGACGCCGCAGGAATCGGGGTCGCCGCGCAAGTCGAGCTGCGACGCCCGATCCAGCGGCGGCGTCACCAGCCGCCAATGCGCGAGATCGCGCGAGTGATGGATTCGCACGCCCGGATACCATTCGAAGGTCGATGTGGCGATGTAATAGTCTTCGCCGACTCGGCAGATCGAGGGATCGGGGTTGAAGCCCGGCAGGATCGGATTGCGGATCATTGTCAGGCGGCGGTCAACGAGCCGCCCACAATAGGCCGCGCTCCAGAATTGTCCGCATTTCCGCCACGTCGAATTCCTTCGTGACGTGGCCGAGCGAACTGAAGAACACGCGTCCGTCGCCGTGCTTGCGCTTCCAGACCACCGGCATCACGACGCCCTTCGTCCAGGCCGCGTGCTCGCCGGAGAATCTTGTGGTGGCGAGCACCTCGTTCGAGGGATCGACGTGCATGTAATATTGCTCGGAATGATAAGGGAAGCTCGAAATTCCCTGCACGATCGGATCGTCAGGCTTGGCGATGTCGACGCGATAGTCGATGAGGTTGCCAGGGTGGGCGACCCACTGTCCGCCGCACATGAACTGATAGTCGACGCTGTCACGAAACGCGTCGCACATGCCGCCGTGATATCCGGCGAGGCCGACTCCGCCCCTGACCGCGGCGGTGAGGTTCTCGACCTCTTCCTTTTCGATCTTCGACATCGTGACGATTGGCACGATCAGGCTCATGTCGGCGATCGCCGGATCGGCGAACGCTTCGGTGGTGTTTTCGATGTAGACCTTGAAGCCGTGCTTTTCCAGCATGCCGCAGACGATATGCGCGCCCTTCTCGGGCTCATGTCCGCTCCATCCGCCCCAGACAATGAGCGCTTCCCGCATCGTGGTTCTCCCTCTTCATTTGCGCTGCTTTCGCGCGCGCCTCAGTCGAGTTCGCCGACGGCGAGCCCGGCCGGCAGAGGCGCTGGGCGCTCGGGGCGGGACGAGATCTTCACCGCGGCGCCCGTGTCCGACGAAGTCTGGAACGCCTCCATGACCTCCAGAACATGGAACGCCAGCGCGCCGCTGGCGCGATGCGGCCGGGCGGCTCGGATCGCGTGGGCCATGTCCGCGGCGCCGATAATGCGATAATTGGCGTCGGCATAGGCGTGCCGGGTCTGGATCTCGCGCCAATCCCCCTTGCCCGCGCCGAATTCGATCTTGCCGCCGAAATAGTTTGGATCGGGGACGATTAGCGAGCCGGTTTCCCCGTAGATCTCGATCGGGACGTGCTTGTGCTTCGGCACATCGAAGCTCATCGTCATCGAGACCGCGGCGCCGCCCGCGAATAGCAACGTTCCCACGACGTGGGTTGCGACCTCGACCGGGATGCGCGTTCCCGCGAGCGGCTTGCTGGCGACGATGCGCTCGGACCGGGTGCGCGTCGCCACGGCGCTGACGCTCGCCACTGGACCGAGCAGATTGACAAGATCAGTGACGTAGTAAGGTCCCATGTCGAGCATCGGGCCGCCGCCGCGCAGATAATAGAATCCCGGATTCGGGTGCCAGCTTTCGTGCCCCGGGCACATGAAGAAGGCCGTGCCGCCGATCGGCCGACCGATGAGGCCTTCGTCGATGCAGGCGCGCGCCGTCTGATGGGCGCCGCCGAGGAAAGTGTCGGGCGCGCAGCCGACGCGCAAGCCCTTGGCCGCCGCCGCGTCGATCATTTTGCGGGCCTCGGCCACGTTGACGCCGAGCGGTTTTTCCGAGTGGACGTGCTTGCCCGCCGCGATCGCCCTGAGGCCGACTTCGACATGTGCGTTGGGGACCGTCAGGTTGAGGACGATCTCGACCGCTGGGTCCGCGAGGATGGCGTCGACGGAACGCGCGGGAAGTCGGAATTCCGCGGCGCGCGCCTCCGCCGCGGCAGGATTTGCGTCCGACAGCGCGACGATCTCCAGCATGGGGAACGTCCTCGCCGCGGTCAGGTAGGCCGAGCTGATGTTTCCGCATCCGATGACGCCGATTCCGACCCGCTTCATTACGCCACTCCGACGATCGGCGCCGGCGTCTCGCGAATGGGCGCCGGACCCGTCGTTCCCCACGGCGCCCCATAGAGATCGCGCAACGTCATCGCGGCGGCCCCCCGCACCCAGATGCCGTCGCTCCATTCCCGCACGACGATGTCGGACACGTCGGCGAGGCTCGGGGGCAGCAGCGCGGCCACCGTTTCCCGCAGAGGCCCGATAAAATGCCCGCTGGTCGCCATCGCCCTTCCAGAAACGATCACCTTGGGCGGCGCGAACAGCGTGATGAGATTGGCGATGGCCACGCCCAAGGCCTCGCCAGCGGCTGCGAGCGCGCCGATGCAACGCGCATCGCCGGCGTCCGCGCGTTGCAGCACCAGCGCCATGCCGCGTCCGGCGCGAAACGCCGCTTCGTATTCGCTTCCCCGCAGCAGGGATTCCGCCTCGCACAAAACGGAAGCCTCCGAGGCGACGTCGGCAAGGCGTCCGCCGCCGCTGCGCGGAGGCAGAAAAATCAGGTCGCCGAGGTCGGGGCTCAGACCGTTGGCGCCACGGAAAAGTTCGCCGTTGTGCAGAATGCCGAGCCCGATGCTCTGCTCGACGCTGACGACAAGAAATCCGTTCAACTCGCGCGCCTGTCCGAACCAATGTTCGGCCAGCGCGACCAGATTGACGTCGCTGTCGATCGACGTCGGAACGCCGAGGCGCTGCGAAAGGTCGGCGCCGAACGGCACGTCGCGCTTGCCGAAAATCGGACTCTGGCGGCAGACGCCAGCGGCGCGCTCGACAATTCCCGGCAAGCCGACGCACACTCCCGAAATGTCCGACATTTCCAGATCGGAGTCGCTGACGCAGCGCCGCACGCCGTCCTCGACAAGGTCGGCGATCACCCCCGCGGTTTGGCGATCGATGCGGATCGGCAGCGCGAGCGTGCGCAGGACATCCGCGCAGAAGTTCGTCACCGCGACCGTGATCTGGTCGGGCGCGAGCTTAACGCCCACGACGTGCGCCGCGTCGGGATTGAGTTTGAGCATGACGCGAGGCCGTCCGCGGCCCGCGTCGCGCACCGCGCCAACCTGCAGCGGCACGATCAGCCGATCGTCGAGCAGCGCCGCCGTGATCGCGGAAACCGTCGTTGGGCTCAATTCTGTGAATTGCGAGATCTCGACTCGCGATACCGGACCAAACCGCCGAATCGCATCCATTACATGGAAGCGATTGATCGCGCGCATCAATTCGGGGTCGGCGGTCTTCATCGCTCGGGACGTTTCCGCTATGGCGCATCTTTTCTGCGGGGGGCGGAATTATTTTCACTCCCACTTCCGCCTGTCAACTGCGAGGCGCCTTGTTTTGCCCGAATCTTGAACGCTTCTCTTGACAGCTCCTGGAAGTCGGGACAGATTTAATCCGCATCGCGGATAAAAAACAAAACCGCCGTACCGTCATTCTTCGGAGGAAACCAATGAAATTTCGCCACTTCGCGTTCGCTGCGGGATGTCTTGCAGCGCTGCTGACCGCCCCGGCCTACGCCGAAACGGACATCACTGTTCTTCACGTGTCCGAGAACAAGGCCCAGATCGGCGTCTGGGACAAGGCCGCCGCGGATTACAACGCCGCCCATCCGGGCGTTAAGGTCCAATTCAAGTATCTCGAAAACGAGGCGTTCAAGGCGAAGCTTCCGACCATGCTGCAGTCGAGCGACCGGCCCGACCTGTTCTACAGCTGGGCCGGCGGTGTCATGGATGCGCAGGCCAAGGCGGGCTTCCTGAAAGACATCACGAAGGAGGCGGCGACGTTCGAATCCGATTTGTCCCCGACCGCCGTCGACGCCTTCAAGGTCGATGGCAAGCAGGTCGGCGTGCCGTTCGAGGTCGGCGAGGTCGTCTTCTATTACAACAAGAAACTGTTCGACAAGGCAGGGGTGAAGGCCGACGACATCAAGTCCTGGGACGACTTCCTCGGCGCGGTCAAGAAGCTCAAGTCGGCGGGCATAACCCCGATCGTGGTCGGGGCGGGCGAAAAATGGCCGATGGCCTTCTTCTACGACTATCTCGTCATGCGGGAGGGCGGGCGGCAGGCAGTCGACGACGCCAAGGCGGGGAAGAACGGCGGTTTCAAGAGCGCGGCCTTCGTCGAGGCCGGCAAGCGCCTGCGCGAGCTCGGCGCGCTCGAGCCCTTCCAGCCGGGCTGGCTCGCCACCAAGCACGCGGAATCGGCCGGAATGTTTGGCGACGGGAAGGCGGCGATGGACCTGATGGGCCAGTGGCTGCTCGGCATGCAGGCCCCCAATTCCGCAAGCGGCAAAGGGCTGCCTGAGGAGGACATCGGCATCCTTTCCTTCCCGGTCGTCGCCGGCGGCAAGGGCGAGGCGACCGACACGCTCGGCGGCATCAACGGCTGGCTGGTCAGCAAGTCCGCGCCTCCCGAGGCGGTCGACTTTCTCAAGTTCTTCAGCCAGGCGAAATACGCGAAAGAGGCCGCGGCGAAGGCCGCCTACATCCCGGTCGTCAAGGGCGCCGAAGAATCGTTCACCGATCCGCTCTTCAAGCGCCTGGCCAGCGACCTTGCGAAGACGACATGGCATCAGAACTACTTCGACCAGGATTTCGGCCCCGCCGTCGGCCGGGTCATCAATGACGTCTCGGTCGCGGTCACCGCGGGGCAAATGACGCCGGAGGCAGCGGCGGCGGCGCTCCAGGACGCCTCCGAACAGCAGTAGCGGCGCTCTCTTCGGCCTCGCCGCCGCGGCGGCGGGGCCGGCCACTGTTGCAGCAAGCCGAGGCGCGACGATTTGACGGCGATTGAGACGCAGACGGCCTATGTCGAGCCCGGCCGGCGCATGTCCGCCAACGGCTGGGCGATTGTTCTCGTCTTCCTGCCGCCGGCGCTCCTGCTGTTCACGGTTTTCGTCGCGTTGCCGATGGCGCAGGCCGGCTGGTACGGCTTCTTCAACTGGGACGGCTATGGCCCGCCCCACAAATTCATCGGGCTCAAGAACTACGGCTACCTGTTCGCCAACCCGACCTTCACCCGCTCGCTGCTCAACAACGGCCTCGTCATCGCCGCCTCGCTCCTCGTCCAGCTGCCGCTCGCGCTCGGTGTGGCGCTCATGGTGGCCGGGCGGCTTCCCGGAGTGGTCTGGTTCCGGCTGATCTTCTTCCTCCCCTATATCCTCGCCGACGTGGCCGCCGGCCTCATCTGGCGCTTCATGTTCGACGGCGGTTTCGGTCTCCCGAGCCTGATCACCGGCGCGCTCGGGATGGCGCCCTACTACCTGCTGGCCGACAAGACATGGGCGTTCAGCGCCATCCTGATCGTCATCCTGTGGAAATATTTCGGCTTCTACACGATGCTCTACGTCGCCGGCCTACAGGGCATCGACAAGTCCCTGCTGGAGGCCGCCGAGATGGACGGCGCCAGCGCCTGGCAAAGGTTCTGGCATATCACCCTGCCGCTGCTCGGCCCGATGATCCGGCTTTCGATCTTCTTTTCGGTCGTCGGCTCGCTGCAGCTCTTCGACATCGTTGTGCCTCTGACCGGCGGCGGCCCGTTCGAGACGACGAACACGATGGTCTCCTTCCTCTATTATTTCGGCATCACGCGGATGCGTTTTGGCTTCAGCTCGGCCGTCGGCGTCGTCCTGTTCATCATCTGCGTGACCTTCGCCTTCGGCTACAGACGGCTCTTCATGCGCGATGACTGAGACCTCGATTGCGATCGAACACGCGCCGGCGACGGCGCGCGTCCCCTCGGGCCGCAGCCCGCGCGGGCTCGCGAGCCTCGCTCTCTTTGCGACGCTCGTCGTGCTTGCGGGAATCGTGCTCGTGCCGATCCTCGCGACGGCGCTGAACGGCTTCAAGGATCTCGGCGACCTGCAGACTCATCCCTTCTCTCTGCCGCGCGTCTGGGTGTGGAAGAACTATTGGGACATCCTTTCCGGCCACCGCTACTGGCAGGTGCTCGGCAATTCGCTCCTGATCGCGGTCTTCACCGTTGCGCTGACCCTCGCGCTCTCGTCGATGGCGGCCTTCACCTTCGCGCACCTGCGGTTTTTCGGCGATCGCTTTCTCCTGAGCTATCTGCAGCTCGGGCTCTTGTTTCCGCTGGCGACGGCGATTCCGCCGATTTTCATCAAGGTCCGCGATCTCGGCCTTCTCGATACCTATTGGGGCGTGATCCTGCCCCAGGTCGCCTTTTCGCTGGCGATGAGCGTCCTCCTGCTGCGCAACGCCTTCAAGCAGCTTCCCGGCGAACTGCTCGACGCCGCGATGATGGACGGCTGCGGCTACTTCCGCTTTTTCTTGTATGTCACGCTGCCGCTCTCGGGGCCGATTCTGTCCACGGTCGCCGTGATCTCGTTCGTCGCCAGCTGGAACGGCTATCTGCTGCCGTTGGTCGTGCTCGACAGCGAATCGCGTTATCCGTGGACGCTCGGCCTGATGGCCTACCAGGGTCAATACTCAACGGCCTGGCAGCTGGTCCTCGCCTTCATCACCCTTACGATCCTGCCGGCGATCCTGATGTTCCTCATGGCTCAACGATACATCGTATCGGGTCTGACCGCGGGCGCGGTCAAGGCGTGAGAGGACGTCTTCTCATCGCTGGAACTTCGCCTTCAGGGCGGCGGCCACATTGGGCGGGGCGAAGGGGGAAGCGTCGCCGCCCATCGAGGCGATCTGGCGCACCAGCGTCGCGGTGATCGGCCTGACCGGCGAGGACGCGGGCAGGAAGATCGTGCGCAGTTCCGGCGCCATTGCGCCGTTCATGCCCGCCATCTGCATCTCGTAGTCGAAGTCGGTCGAGTTGCGCAGGCCCCTTACGATCAGCGTCGCTCCCGCCATCCGCGCCGCTTGGATCGCGAGGCCGGTAAAGGCGACGACGTCGAGTTCGCAATTCTCCCTCGCCACGATCGGCGCCGCGGCTTCGGAAATGAGCTTGAGACGTTCCTCGATCGTGAACAAAGCTTGCTTGTTCGGATTGGAGCCGACGCCGATCACCAAGCGGTCGCATAGCGCCGCCGCATGCTCAATCACGTCGAGATGGCCGTTGGTCATGGGGTCGAAAGACCCGGAAAAGAAGCCGATGCGCGTCATGCGCCAAGCGTTAGCTTGGCGGAGCGGCGCCGACAAGGGCGGCCCGAGGCGCGGCCTTGCCGCTTGCGTCCGATCCGCGGCGCGTGGCATCTCATCTCAGTTAATCGGATAGGGAGATGTGCGACGTGAACGCCGATGAACTGCGCGCGGTGCAGGCGCCGCTCAAGGACCGCTACCGCTCGCAGCCCGAGGCTGCGCTCGTGACCCTGCGCGCGCGCGGCACGCTCGATTCGGCGGCGATCGCCTGCAAGGTCGAGACGGGAAGGGCGCTGAGCCTGGCGGGGCTCCACCCAGCGACGGGGGGAAGCGGCGCGGAACTGTGTTCGGGCGATATGCTGCTCGAAGCGCTGGTCGCCTGCGCCGGCGTGACCTTGAAGGCGGTCGCGACCTCGATCGGCGTCGAACTGCGCTCGGGCCGGGTTGAGGCGGAAGGCGACCTCGATTTTCGCGGCACCCTCGGAGTCGTGCGCGAGGCTCCTGTCGGCTTCCGCGCCATCCGCCTCACGTTTGAACTCGATGCGGACGCGCCGCAAGATCAGCTCGACACGCTCCTCAGGCTCACCGAGCGCTACTGCGTCGTGCTGCAGACGCTGAAACACTCGCCGGCGATCAAGGCGAAGCTGACGACAGCGGGTTAGGCGGGATTGGGCGAAGGCGGCCACCGGTTGTTCGGCAAAAATCCTGCTTCTTCAGACGATCCTTGGCGGCAGGTCGGAGCAAGAGTTGACTTTTTTGGGCCGGCTCGCGCGAATTTGATGCTGCTTTTTGATGAGCGAGACGTTTCGCGGCCGGAGCGATCGACCGCTTTTGTTGCCGGCGGCTGGGAAAGCCCCTATCGCTGAGGGAAGAAACGAGGTCGTCTTGCCCGCCAAAGTCCTTCTCGTCACCGGAGCCTCGCGCGGCATCGGCCGGGCCTGCGCGATTCTCGCCGCCAGAGACGGCTGGTCGGTCGGGGTCAATTACCGTGAGGACGCCAAGGCGGCCGGCGCGGTCGTCGACGCGATCGTCAGGGGCGGTGGCCGCGCAGTCGCCTTGCGCGGCGACATCGCTGTCGAAGCGGACGTGGCGGCGATGTTCGATGGGACCGTTCGGGCGCTAGGGCCGCTGACCGGCGTCGTCGCCAACGCCGGCGTCATCGCGCCAACGGCGCGGCTCGTCGACATGAGCGTCGAGCGCATGCGCCGCATCTTCGAGGTCAACGTGCTGGGCGCCTTCGTCACCGCGCGCGAGGCGGCGCGCAGAATGTCGAAGTCCGCGGGCGGCGCGGGCGGCGCGATCGTGATGATGTCGTCGGCGGCCGCGCGCCTCGGCTCGCCCGGCCTCTATGTCGATTACGCCGCGTCGAAGGGCGCGATCGACACGCTGACCTCCGGGCTCGCCAAGGAGCTCGCCGCCGAGGGCGTGCGCGTCAACGCGATCCGGCCCGGCCTCATCGACACCGAAATCCACGCCAGCGGCGGCGAGCCCGAGCGCGCGCATCTCCTCGGACGCACGACGCCGCTCGGACGCGCCGGAACGGCCGAGGAGGTTGCGGAAGCGGCGATCTGGCTGTTGAGCGACGCCGCGTCTTACGTCACCGGCGCGATCCTCGACGTCTCCGGGGGACGGTGAGCCGCGCCGACGGCGCTCAGCGAAACAGCGGCACAAGAAAGATCGCCAGCGTGACGATTTGCGCCACCGAGAAGGCCGTGGTCTGCAGAGGTTGGCGATCGACGATATAGGCCGCCATGTGTCCGATGCGAAGCAGGACGTAAACGACCGCCAGAATGTCGATTGCCTGGCTCGGCCCCCCGACGATATGCGCCACGATTACCGGCGCGGCGAACAGTGGAAACGTCTCGAAGCCGTTGAGCTGGGCGGCGTAGGCGCGGGCCGACTGCCCTTCCAGGCGCGGCGCGCCGGCGCGCGCGTGACGCGCCTCAAGACCCTTGACGAAGCTGAAGGCGACATAGGGCAGCGTCCCGGCGATCATTATGCGCCAAATGACGATGGTCATGGCGGCGGACTCCGAGCCGCGCCCGTCGCGCGACGTCAACAAAGGGTCGCGTCAATGCTCCGTTCGTGTCAACGCTCTCCGCGGGAGCTCGTCACTTGCCGATCGCGCTGACGCCGTCGATGACGAACTGCACCGCCATCGCCGCCAGAACGAGGCCGAACATGCGGGTCAGCACGATGTTGCCGGTGACGCCGAGCAGCCGGGAGACCCGCTCGGACATCAGTAGGGTTGCGAAGGTCAGCGCCATCGCCAAAGCGACGACCGCCATCAGGGCGGCGAGCTCAAGCCAATCGCCGCCGGCCCGCCCGGCCAGCAGCGTCGTCGCGGTGATCGCGCCGGGACCCGCCATCAGCGGGATCGCCAGCGGAAAGGCCGCGACGTTGCGGACGTGATCGACGGCGACGGCGTCGCTCGCCAGTTCGCGCTTCCGCTCGCCGCGCAGCGCGAACAGCATGTCGAAGGCGATCGCGAACAACAGTAGGCCGCCGGAAATGCGGAACGCCTGGAAGGATACGCCGAGCGCGTCGAGAGCCGCCTTGCCGCCCAGGGTGAACGCCGCCAGGATCAGAAACGCGATCACGCAAGCGCGGGCCGCGACTTCGCGCCTGGCGGCGGCGGTCATCCCCTGGGTCAGACTGATGAAGACCGGCGCGAGGCCCGGCGGGTCGAGCGTCACCAGCAACGTGATGAGCGCGGTCTTGATGAAATCGGTCGGCACGAAGCCCCTCGGACGCAGTCGTCGTTTTCCGCGCAGCCGCGTCACCTCCGGAGGCGCTCGCCAAACGTTGCGCCCCCGGCGTCCGAAACCCGCTCGCTGCGCCGGCCGCAGCGAAGAGGCGGGAGCGCTCAGACCGGTCAAGCGGGACCATAACGGATTTCCGCACCCGCGCAACGCCGCGACCTGTTGGACGCGCCGCTTCGGGACCGGCCCAACCACGCGCGCGCCAAATCCCTTTCGGACGCCAGAGCGCCGCCTCGTAATACTTTGATGTTACAAGTAAAAATATTCCTGTCTGGGCGCCGCCGGAAGCTGGCGCGCCGCGCAGGAATTGGCTAGACCCATGTGAGAAATTCCCCCGCGAGGACCCTTCCGAATTGCCCGACACTCTCGACGAGCGGCCCGCTCCCGGCGGCCCGGCCGACATCAAACCGGTCTCGATCCTCGACGAAATGAAGCGCAGCTACCTCGATTACGCGATGAGCGTCATCGTCAGCCGTGCTCTGCCCGATGTTCGCGACGGCCTCAAGCCAGTGCATCGGCGCATTCTCTACGCGATGCACGAACTCAACTTCACCCCGGACCGCCCCTACAACAAGTCGTCGCGCACGGTCGGCGACACGATGGGCAAGTACCATCCGCACGGCGATCTGGCGATCTACGACGCTCTGGTCCGAATGGCGCAGGATTTCTCCATGCGGGCGCCGCTCATCGACGGCCAGGGCAATTTCGGCTCGGTCGACGGCGATCCGCCCGCCGCCTCGCGTTACACCGAGGCGCGGCTCGATCGGGTGGCGCTGGCGCTGCTCGACGATCTCGACCAGGACACCGTCGACTTCAAGCCCAACTATGACGAAAAGGAACAGGAGCCGGTCGTCCTTCCGGCGCGCTTCCCTAATCTGCTCGTCAACGGCGCGGGCGGCATCGCGGTCGGCATGGCGACCAACATCCCGCCGCACAATCTGGGCGAGACGATCGACGGCTTGCTGGCGATGATGGACAAGCCCGACATCGCGCTCGAAGAGCTGATGGAGCATATTCCCGGGCCCGACTTTCCGACCGGCGCGGCCATTCTCGGGCGCGGCGGCATTCGGGCCGCCTACGCGACCGGCCGCGGCTCGATCATCATGCGGTCCAAGGTTTCGGTCGAGGAGCTGCGCAAGGACCGCGAGGCTCTGATCGTCAGCGAGATTCCCTATCAGGTCAACAAGGCGACGCTGATCGAGAAGATCGCCGAACTGGTGCGCGAGAAGCGGATCGAGGGCATCTCCGACCTGCGCGACGAGTCCGATCGCGACGGCATGCGCATCGTCATCGAGCTGAAGCGCGACGCGGTCGCCGACGTGGTGCTCAATCAGCTCTGGCGCTTCACCGCGATGCAGTCGAGCTTCGGCGCCAACATGATCGCGCTGAACGGCGGCCGGCCGGAAATGCTGACGCTGACGGACATGCTGCGCGCCTTCCTCGATTTCCGCGAGGAGGTCGTCACCCGGCGCACCAAATATCTGCTCGCCAAGGCGCGCGACAGCGCCCACGTCCAGGTCGGCCTCGCGATCGCGGTCGCCAATATCGACGAAGTGATCCGCCTCATCCGCACCTCGCCCGATTCGGCGGCCGCGCGCGCCGCCCTGATGGAGCGCGTCTGGCCGGCGCGCGACATGGCGCCGCTGGTCGCCCTCATCGCCGATCCGCGCCATACCCTCGACCCCGACGGCGCGATCCGCCTCTCCGAAACCCAGGCGCGCGCGATCCTGGAGTTGCGTCTCGCCCGCCTGACCGCGCTCGGCCGCGACGAAATCGCCGAAGCGCTCAACAAGCTGGCGACGGAAATCGCGGATTATCTGGATATCCTGGGCTCGCGCGCGCGTCTGACCGGAATCATCCGCGACGAGCTCGCCGCGGTGAAGGTCGCCTTCGCCAGTCCGCGCCGCACCGAAATCCTCGACAGCGACGCCGACATGGAGGACGAGGACCTGATCCAGCGCGAGGACATGGTCGTGCTGGTGAGCCACGGCGGCTACATCAAGCGTGCGCCGCTCTCGACCTATCGCGCGCAACGGCGCGGCGGCAAGGGTCGGACCGGAATGGCGACGCGCGACGAGGATTTCGTCGCCCGGCTGTTTGTCGCCACCACCCATCAGCCGGTTCTGTTCTTCTCCTCTGCCGGTCAGGTCTACAAAGAGAAGGTTTGGCGCCTGCCGCTCGCCTTGCCGCAGTCGCGCGGCAAGGCGCTCATCAATTTGCTGCCGCTCGACGCCGGCGAGCGCATCACGACCATCATGCCGCTGCCCGAGGACGAACAGAGCTGGGAGGCGCTCGATGTGGTGTTCGCGACCACGCGCGGCACGGTCCGGCGCAACAAGCTCAGCGATTTCGCCCAGGTCAATCGGGCCGGCAAGATCGCCATGCGCCTCGACGAGGGCGAACGGATCGTCGACGTTCAGGTCTGCTCCGACAAGGACGACGTCTTGCTGACGACCGCGCGCGGCCAGTGCATCCGCTTCGCCGTCGACGACGTGCGCGTGTTCAAGGGCCGCGACTCGATGGGCGTGCGCGGCATCGCGCTCGGCGAGGGCGACAGGGTCATTTCGCTGGCGATCCTCAAGGGGTTCGACGTCAGCGCCGAGGAGCGCGCCGCCTATCTCAGGCAGCGCCGCGCGACGATGGACGAGGCGCCTGAGGAGACGCTCGAATCCGAGGCCGAGGCGGAGAACGGCCTCGAGAGCGGCAATGGCGCGGCGGCGCTGGCGCCGGAACGCCTCGAGGCGATGCGGGCGGCCGAGCAGGTGATCCTGACATTGTCGGAGAACGGCTACGGCAAGCGCACTTCGTCGTTCGAATACCGCGTCACCGGGCGGGGCGGCAAAGGCATCGTCGCCATGGCGGTCAACGCCCGCAACGGCGAGCTCGTCGCCTCCTTCCCGGTCGATGGCGGCGACGAGATCATGCTGGTGACCGACGGGGGTCAGCTCATCCGGGTGCCGGTCGAAGGCATTCGGATCGCCGGACGGGCGACCCAGGGCGTGATCGTGTTCGACACCGCAGAACAGGAACGCGTCGTGTCGGTCGACCGGATCGGCGAGCCGGAGGGCGAGGAGGAAGACGGCGACGAATGACCCAGCGCCTCCGCGGTTGCGGCCGAAGAACGCCGGGAAACGACCCCGGATATTCGGTCTGCCGCGAACGATGACGATGCGAGGCGTTCGCCCGATTTCGCTTCACTCGAGCACGCCCTCGATGTCTTGCGCGAGCTTTTCCGGCCTGTCGGTCGGCGCGTAGCGGCACAAAACGCGACGTTGGCGGTCGACCAGGAATTTGGTGAAATTCCATTTGATGGCTTCAGTGCCGAGAAGGCCCGGCGCCTCCTTCTTCAGCGCTCGGTAGAGCGGATGCGCGCCGTCGCCGTTGACTAACGTCTTGGCGAACATCGGGAAAGTGACGTCGTAATTGTCTTTGCAGAAGGCGCTGATCTCAGCCTCGCCGCCTGGCTCCTGACGGGCGAACTGGTTGCAGGGAAAGCCGAGCACCGCAAAGCCTTGGCTCTGAAACCGCCGATGCAGCGCCTCCAGCCCCGCATATTGCGGCGTGAAGCCGCATTGGCTGGCGACATTGACGATCAAGAGCGCCATGCCGTCGAAATCGCCGAGGGTCTTGGCCTCGCCGTCGATGGTCTTGAGGGGGATGTCAGGGGGGAGGGGCATGGGGAGGAGGTCCGCGCGAAAGAGGAGTTGGCTTGGCTCTGCCCTCACTCTGTAACAACCTCGTGAGCGCGTCCATCGGGTCCGGCGCCGCCTCGCATCGGCGCCGCCGCGGTCGCGAGTGAGGCAGCCGACTGCGGTTGGCGACTCCCAAGCCCCCTCCGTTCAGGAGGGAATGCAGGAAAGCGCGCCAACGCGCGCCGCGAGGGAAGGCTTCGCAAATCAGGAGGAAGCCAGCGAAAGGAAAAGCGGAAGCAAAAGAAAACAAAAGGGAAGCCCAGCGAAAGAAAAAGGGAAGAAAACGAAAGCTTTTTCTTTCCGCCAATCGGGACTTTTCAAGGGCTTACGCGCGAATCCAAATAAGAATTTTTTTCATGCCCGCTCGGCGCTCCCTGACGTCCCTCCTCCGTCCTTTCGTCCTCCCGAGGCTCCCGGCCCGCTCGTGTCAACTCGCCCGCGTGAGGGCTTAAAAGCGGCCGCTGCCCTCGGCGCGCCAGGCGCGCCTCGATCCAGCGACGGGGAGGACCATAACATGGCTTCTGATTATCTCAAAGAGATTGTCGCGGATAAGTTGATTCCCAGAAAATGTCGCCGCGCGCCTCCTGACTCTCGCCTCCTGACCCCGGCCGCCCGGGAAGCCGGCAGGCCGCTCGCGCCCCCCGCCGCTCAATTGAGGCTTCACACCCGAGGGGCGCAGTCCAAATCAGCGAATTTGGGGGAAACTCCATGTGTCGCCGCAATCGCGCTTGCCGCGCAAGGTTTCGCGATTCCGCGCTTCACCAACGACGACGTGTTTCGCAATCTTGACGGCGTGCTGGAGACGATCCGCGCAAGGCTGAATTGAGGCCGCGCATCGAGGAGTCCGCGACTTGAAGCTTGGCGCGACCCCCACACCCGACCCGCCCCCGCAAGGGGGGCGGGAAATCGCTCGCGATTCGGTATGGAATGCTGCGCGATGTCGGCAGGGTGGGCATGGGCGGGCAAGTTTCGACGGGGGATCAAGCTCTTGCCATTAAGTCGCTCGCTTTTCGTGTCGCCGACTTAATATCATAGTTTGTCCAAGTTGGTTCGTAATCAATGTTCGCTTGGTCGCCCCAAGCAGTCCAGCCGCTACGAACCCCCCGTCCGAAAAGCTCCAAGTACGGACCTGGCGAACATGCCTCAATAAGCCGGTATTGTTCGTCAGGTTTGCGGCTATGCTCCCGTTTGCGCGATTGGATCACGTTTACCTGACTGCGACCAGGTGGAAGCGTCCGGGCGCTTTTTCCTTTAACCCCGAACAGGATAAGTTCCGTCACGTTCCGAAAATAGAATCCGACGCCGCGACCATCCGAACCGCCGTCCTTGCGCACTTTGTGCCAAACGATGTTGGATTTGTATGTGAAGCCCCAGGCCATCAGTACCGCCAGCCCATCAGGGAGCAGGGCGTTTGGAACCCAAAGGTAGAGATGCGCCATATCGTCGCACACCTTGGGGACCGGTAGAGCTTTTATCTCATCAAGTTCCAACGTGTCATATCGGCTAAGGCGCTTGTGCTCAGGTGCGATCTTGCCTGTCGAGTTCTGGAATTGCCAGGGCGGATCAGCCATTAGCGTTTTGAAGCGACGGCCACTCGCCCGGCACAGCAAGTCTTCCTCTAATCCGGCCCGATTTCTTTTTGGCCCTACAACCTCTTGCTGCACAGACATTATGATCGGCTCTCCAGTACAAAGATTCAATAGAGATCAAGCACCGTTTAATTCAATTCATAATAAGACATTCATCACTTTATTGCTGAGATGTTTAATCACCCTTTGTAATATTTCAAGATCGGCCTGAGCGTAAGTTCGTTGGAGGCTTATCCCGTTGTCCCAGGCTCGTCTATATGTAGTGGATGCACTGGTTTGATGGGTTGATTGTGGCCGGCGGCTGACGGCGCACCATCCTGTCGCATTCCGGTGGCCGTCTTGCGGCTGCGCGGCGTTCGCCTGATCGTTTGGACGCCCTTTCGAGGATTGTCTCGTTTGACGATGTCCCAGTAGCTCGCAGGCGGATGATGTGCGGCCAGCCCGAGCAAGGCTTCGAACGAAACATGCCGGTGGAAGCGGCGATTGTAGCGAAAGACGAATTCATTGAGATAGGTGTCGACGTGCGTGCGGCGCAGGCCGTGATACGTGCCCAGGCTCCATCGCTTCATCAATGAGAAGGCTCGGTGAATCCACGGCAGGACAACATGTCCCGCCATTTTGCCGATGATGCGCGGATCGTGCCGGTAGTCGGTCAGTCCAGGATAGGACGTGTGGCCGTCGGTGAGGAGCGTGGCTCCAGGCTTCACGTTGGCTCTCACGAAGGCCTCGATCGACGCCGCGGAATTGTCGGCGATCATAGCGAGGCGTATTCGGCCGGAGCGCGTATCGAGGTATTTGGCGTGCTTGCGTCGCGGCTTGGGCTGATTGGTGTCGCGATCGATCACCTCGACGGCCCCGACGACGAGGATTTTGCCGGCATTGCCGCGCTCGAAGAAGGCGTCGCCTTCGCGGAAGGGAATTTCCGCCTGATCGACTTCGACGACGCCCTCCAAGGGATCGCGATCCGGGTCGACCATCGACCGGCGCAATTTCTGCGTCAGCAGCCAAGCGGTCTTGTAAGTGACGCCGAGTTGATCCTCCAATTGCCGCGCCGACATGCCGTTGGAATGTGTCGCCATGAGATGCGCCGCCCAGAACCACGTCGTCAGCGGCAGCTTGGAACGATGCATCACCGTTCCCGCCGTGGCTGAAGTCTGTCGACCGCAATCGAGGCATTCGTATGTGTACGCCCGGCTCTTCAGCGCCGCGGCGCGTTGCTCGCCGCAGCCGGGACAAACAAAACCCTTCGACCAACGCCGCTCCAACAAAAAGGCGGCGCAGCTCGTCTCGTCGGGAAACGTCTCTTGAAACTGCGAAAGCGATCGGCCCTTGGCCATTGCGCGCCCCGTCGCGGCCGCCTCGAACACCGACTTAACTGCGCCCGCATACCACATCTAGGCCAACCTGGGACAGCGGGATAAGCCTCATCTTTTTTGTACCTTCTGCTGCTCTTTGTTTATCGTCGCGAACAAATTGGCTTCCTCGCCACCAGTAATACCCTCAAACGCAACAAAAAATAGATTTGGCTGTTGCTCGTCGTGTTCTAAAACGGCGCAACCGTATAAGCGATGCTGTCCATCTATGATTTTGACGCTCTTGTATTCGTCAGGAACGAGGCTTATCCCGCTGTCCCAGGTTGGCCTAGTTGTGGTATGCGGGCGCAGTTGAGTTGGTGTTCGAGGCGGCCGCGACGGGGCGCGCAATGGCCAAGGGCCGATCGCTTTCGCAGTTTCAAGAGACGTTTCCCGACGAGACGAGCTGCGCCGCCTTTTTGTTGGAGCGGCGTTGGTCGAAGGGTTTTGTTTGTCCCGGCTGCGGCGAGCAACGCGCCGCGGCGCTGAAGAGCCGGGCGTACACATACGAATGCCTCGATTGCGGTCGACAGACTTCAGCCACGGCGGGAACGGTGATGCATCGTTCCAAGCTGCCGCTGACGACGTGGTTCTGGGCGGCGCATCTCATGGCGACACATTCCAACGGCATGTCGGCGCGGCAATTGGAGGATCAACTCGGCGTCACTTACAAGACCGCTTGGCTGCTGACGCAGAAATTGCGCCGGTCGATGGTCGACCCGGATCGCGATCCCTTGGAGGGCGTCGTCGAAGTCGATCAGGCGGAAATTCCCTTCCGCGAAGGCGACGCCTTCTTCGAGCGCGGCAATGCCGGCAAAATCCTCGTCGTCGGGGCCGTCGAGGTGATCGATCGCGACACCAATCAGCCCAAGCCGCGACGCAAGCACGCCAAATACCTCGATACGCGCTCCGGCCGAATACGCCTCGCTATGATCGCCGACAATTCCGCGGCGTCGATCGAGGCCTTCGTGAGAGCCAACGTGAAGCGTGGAGAAGTGGCCCCGGGTTTTGGGACCGGTGGCTTAGTTGGAAGAAGCTGCTCCGAATGGGATAGCACGGAGCGGAAGATGACGAAGATGAGACGGAAGATTGACGCGGGGCTGAAGGCGAAGATCGCGCTGGAGGCGCTGCGGGAGCAAGCGACGGTAACCGACCTGGCGCAGCGCCATCAGGTTCATCCGAACCAGATTTACGCGTGGAAGAAGCAACTGCTGGAGCATGCGGCGCGGGCGTTTGATGCGAAGGTTGGGCTGGACGCCGAGGCGGCGTCGGCGCGCGAGATCGAGAAGCTTCACGCCAAGATCGGCCAGCTGACGATCGAGAACGATTTTTTCGCCAGGAGGTTCGGCAAATGAGCGCGTCGAACCGTCGAGCCAAGCTCGATCGCGATCATCCCGATTTATCGGTGCGCCGACAATGCGCGATGCTCGGCGTGGCGCGCTCGGGCGTCTATCGCAAGCCGCGACCGGCCAACGACAACGACCTTGAGGCGATGAGGCGCATCGACGCGCTGTTCACCGCGCGGCCGTTCTTCGGCGCCCGGCGCCTCGCGCGGACCCTGACGGAGGAGGGTTTCCCGATCGACCGCAAGCGCGTGCGGCGGCTGATGCGGCTAATGGGGATCGAAGCGCTCGGGCCAAAGCCGAGGACGACCACGCCCGCGCCGGGACACAAGGTCTATCCCTACCTCCTGCGCGATCTGACGATCGAACGGCCGAACCAGGTCTGGGCGGCCGACATTACCTATATCCCGATCGGCCGCGGCTTTCTCTACCTGGTCGCGGTCATCGACTGGGCGAGCCGGGCGGTTCTGTCCTGGCGGCTGTCGAACACGATGGACTCCTCGTTCTGCGTGGCGGCGCTGGAGGAGGCGCTGGCCCGATATGGCAAGCCAGAGATTTTCAACACCGACCAGGGCAGCCAATTCACCAGCGCGGATTTCACCGGCGTGCTGATCGGAGCTGGCCTGCGCATTTCGATGGACGGGCGCGGTCGCTGGATGGACAACGTCTTCATTGAGCGCGTCTGGCGCTCGCTGAAGTACGAGGACATCTATCTCAAAGGCTACGCCGACGGCCGCGAGGCGAGGGTCGGCATCGGCGACTATTTCGCCTTTTACAACGAGCGCCGCCTCCATCAGGCGCTCGGCTATCGCGCGCCGATGACCGTCTGGCGCGAAGGCGCGGCGCTCGCGGCCTATGGACATGTGGACAACGCAAACGCGTTGACCACATGCCCACAAGCGGATCAGAAACAGCAGACAGAACCCTTGGCGGCTTGATAAAGGACAACCAGCAGATGGACTTCCAACTTAGCCGCCGCCAAAAACGGTCCCGCTGCGCGGGGCCATTTCACCACGCTCCTCACCGACGGCCACACGTCCTATCCTGGACTGACCGACTACCGGCACGATCCGCGCATCATCGGCAAAATGGCGGGACATGTTGTCCTGCCGTGGATTTACCGAGCCTTCTCATTGATGAAGCGATGGAGCCTGGGCACGTATCACGGCCTGCGCCGCACGCACGTCGACACCTATCTCAATGAATTCGTCTTTCGCTACAATCGCCGCTTCCACCGGCATGTTTCGTTCGAAGCCTTGCTCGGGCTGGCCGCACATCATCCGCCTGCGAGCTACTGGGACATCGTCAAACGAGACAATCCTCGAAAGGGCGTCCAAACGATCAGGCGAACGCCGCGCAGCCGCAAGACGGCCACCGGAATGCGACAGGATGGTGCGCCGTCAGCCGCCGGCCACAATCAACCCATCAAACCAGTGCATCCACTACATATAGACGAGCCTGGGACAACGGGATAAGCCTCGTCAGGAAGATAGAGGTATCCAAATTGAATATCCTTATCTTCGCTTTTTAGTGCTAAATCGAAACGAGGTTTGCGCCGGAAGTTTAATAGAATTGAATTTGGAAAATAGCCACCACCGACTAAAAACTCGGAAATTTTCTTCAACCGACCTGGATTTACTAGCCGCTGATATGTTGGGGCAGATGTCGGGTCTCGCAAATCTCTGTGATTGACAAACGCAATGGGCATTATGTCAGAGTACTTGCTCGAAAACGTATACGCTATCTTGCCGCCGATCTTCGTTTTCACGGCTGGAATCTTCTTATTTCCGAGCGCTGGAATTTCAATCCCCGGCAAGAATTCAGCCTTGAATTGCTGCCTTGCGGTCGAGCCAAGGGCCTTTGAGATTTCCTCAAAATAAGTTATCTCACGATCAGTTATGATGGAAATGTTCAGTTCTTTGGCTCTGATCGAATCAGCTTGCGTTGTAGCAATATTATCGAGGCTTATCCCGTTGTCCCAGGCTCGTCTATATGTAGTGGATGCACTGGTTTGATGGGTTGATTGTGGCCGGCGGCTGACGGCGCACCATCCTGTCGCATTCCGGTGGCCGTCTTGCGGCTGCGCGGCGTTCGCCTGATCGTTTGGACGCCCTTTCGAGGATTGTCTCGTTTGACGATGTCCCAGTAGCTCGCAGGCGGATGATGTGCGGCCAGCCCGAGCAAGGCTTCGAACGAAACATGCCGGTGGAAGCGGCGATTGTAGCGAAAGACGAATTCATTGAGATAGGTGTCGACGTGCGTGCGGCGCAGGCCGTGATACGTGCCCAGGCTCCATCGCTTCATCAATGAGAAGGCTCGGTGAATCCACGGCAGGACAACATGTCCCGCCATTTTGCCGATGATGCGCGGATCGTGCCGGTAGTCGGTCAGTCCAGGATAGGACGTGTGGCCGTCGGTGAGGAGCGTGGCTCCAGGCTTCACGTTGGCTCTCACGAAGGCCTCGATCGACGCCGCGGAATTGTCGGCGATCATAGCGAGGCGTATTCGGCCGGAGCGCGTATCGAGGTATTTGGCGTGCTTGCGTCGCGGCTTGGGCTGATTGGTGTCGCGATCGATCACCTCGACGGCCCCGACGACGAGGATTTTGCCGGCATTGCCGCGCTCGAAGAAGGCGTCGCCTTCGCGGAAGGGAATTTCCGCCTGATCGACTTCGACGACGCCCTCCAAGGGATCGCGATCCGGGTCGACCATCGACCGGCGCAATTTCTGCGTCAGCAGCCAAGCGGTCTTGTAAGTGACGCCGAGTTGATCCTCCAATTGCCGCGCCGACATGCCGTTGGAATGTGTCGCCATGAGATGCGCCGCCCAGAACCACGTCGTCAGCGGCAGCTTGGAACGATGCATCACCGTTCCCGCC
Organism: uncultured Alphaproteobacteria bacterium; assembly: GCA_963835955.1. GTDB lineage: Bacteria > Pseudomonadota > Alphaproteobacteria > Rhizobiales > Beijerinckiaceae > Roseiarcus. The sequence continues at coordinate 435,874 of CAWIHZ010000005.1, forward strand.
GTGGCTGAAGTCTGTCGACCGCAATCGAGGCATTCGTATGTGTACGCCCGGCTCTTCAGCGCCGCGGCGCGTTGCTCGCCGCAGCCGGGACAAACAAAACCCTTCGACCAACGCCGCTCCAACAAAAAGGCGGCGCAGCTCGTCTCGTCGGGAAACGTCTCTTGAAACTGCGAAAGCGATCGGCCCTTGGCCATTGCGCGCCCCGTCGCGGCCGCCTCGAACACCGACTCAACTGCGCCCGCATACCACATCTAGGCCAACCTGGGACAGCGGGATAAGCCTCATATTATCAAGAGCAAATAACCATATGATTTTCGGCTTAAAATCTCGCCCGTAATGTGCGCGGATAGCGTCAGCAATGGGTTTCTTATTTGCCTGAAACTCAGCCAAATCTTTCTGCAATGATTTCTTTCTATAATCCTCCGATGTCTTGCACTCCGCAATCACAACTGTTTCCGCGTCTTTTGCGAAGACGTCAATCTGCTTCGTTACCTCTCCCGCAACAGGGATTCGGAAATTACGACCTTCATTCAGTTCGGGGTAACCAAGCCTATACAAGCAGCACCAGAACCGGTCTTCAAGGATTTGGCCGCCGGAACGCTGTTTCCTCATGCGGACGCCAGTTTTCAGTGATCTGTGAATCAGCCATCCCTGCGCTTCATAGTCACTGATCGCCCCAGGCGTAACCATTTTCTCTTCGTAACGGCGATTTCGCACGCGGAACTCTGCTATCCGTGCCGTCGGTTCGGAGGCTATATTACTGAGCACCATCTTCTCACACCGAATCGAGTCATACTCGATTTTTTCGCGAGATGCGACTCAGGTGGTGCCGTCGGTCGTAGGACTCACTGAACAGCAGTGGATGCCTTTAGGAGCTCGAAAGCATCAAACGCCAAACAACTTTGGCTTTCTTCGTGGAACTCCTAACAGGCATTCATCGAGAAATATAATCGGCGTCTCCCAATGGCTGCGGGACGCGCTGCTCAACTCAATCTTTGAAGTACCCTGCCCCCCTCAAAACGGAATGTCGTCGTCGATCGCGTCGCCGCCTCCGCCGCCCGACAGCGCCGGGCGGCGCTCGCTTGGCGAGGCGCGGGGGAAGTTCGCGCCGGCGGCGCGCTCCTCGTCCGGGAAGCTCTGGCGCCCCTCGCCGCCGCCGCGCGAATCGAGCAGCTGCAATTCGCCGCGGAAGCGCTGCAGCACGACCTCGGTCGTGTATTTGTCGGCCCCGCTCTGGTCCTGCCACTTGCGGGTCTGGAGCTGGCCCTCGACATAGACCTTGGTGCCCTTCTTGCAATATTGCTCGGCGACCTTGCCGAGGTTCTCGTTGAAAATCACGACGTTATGCCACTCGGTCCGTTCCTTGCGCTCGCCCGAGGTCTTGTCGCGCCAGGTCTCGGAGGTCGCGACCCGGAAGTTGACCACCTGATCGCCGGAATTGAGCCGCCGGACCTCGGGATCCGCGCCGAGATTGCCGACCAGAATGACTTTGTTGACGCTTCCCGCCATGATCCTCTCCTCGCCGCCGCCTCGGGGGCGCGCGGTCCTCTCGCTTTCACAACTCATAGCCCAAAGCGCGCGCCGCCGCGCGTCCCATCGCCCCGCGCCGGCACTTGTCCACAATCGCCGCGGCGAGCGCTTGGGAACCGGCGCCGCCGCGACTACATTAAGCTCAGACCCCAGGGCAGGGCGGCCGATGAGCGCGCCTTCCCAGCGTTCTTTGTTTGTTCTAGCATCGGCGCGGCGGCCGCGCAAGCCTGATTCGCAGCGTTCGCCGTTTCGTCTGAGGAGCCGTGATGGCCAGCGCCAAATCCGCCCCGGCGGCGTCCGCGCGCAACGCGCCGAAGGGCGCCGCCGAACCGGTCGAGGCCCTGTTCGGCGGCCGCGCGATCGTGGTGCGCGGCGCGCGCGAGCACAATCTGAAGAACATCGACCTGACGATCCCGCGCGACAGGCTGGTCGTGTTCACCGGCCTGTCGGGGTCGGGCAAATCGTCGCTCGCCTTCGACACCATCTACGCCGAGGGCCAGCGGCGCTATGTCGAGTCGCTCTCGGCCTATGCGCGCCAGTTCCTCGAAATGATGCAGAAGCCGGACGTCGACCAAATCGACGGCCTGTCGCCGGCGATCGCGATCGAGCAGAAGACGACGTCGAAGAACCCGCGCTCGACCGTCGGCACGGTGACCGAAATCCACGACTACATGCGCCTCCTGTGGGCGCGGGTCGGCATTCCCTATTCGCCGGCGACCGGGCTGCCGATCGAGAGCCAGACGGTGAGCCAGATGGTCGACCGGACGCTCAGCTTACCCGAACGAACCCGACTTTATCTCACCGCGCCGGTCGTGCGCGGCCGCAAGGGAGAATACCGCAAGGAGATCGCCGACTATATGAAGCGCGGCTTCCAGCGGCTGAAGATCGACGGCGAATTCACTGAGATCGCCGACGCGCCAGCGCTCGACAAGAAGCTGAAGCACGACATCGAAGTCGTGGTCGACCGGATCGTCGTGCGCCCCGACATGGCGAGCCGGATCGCGGAGAGTTTCGAGACCGCGCTCGAACTCGCCGACGGCCTCGCCGTGGTCGAATTCGCCGATCCGCCGGAAGGCGGCGGCGAACCGGCGCGCATCCTGTTCTCGTCCAAATTCGCCTGTCCGGTCTCCGGCTTCACCATCGCCGAGATTGAGCCGAGGCTGTTCTCGTTCAACAATCCGTTCGGCGCCTGCCCGGTCTGCGGGGGCCTCGGCTCCGAGCTGCGGGTCGACGCCTCGCTGGTCGTGCCCAACCCGAAGCTGACCCTCAGGCGGGGGGCCGTCGCGCCGTGGGCGAAATCGACCTCGCCCTATTACCTGCAGACGCTGGAGGCGCTCGGGCGGCACTATCACTTCCGCCTCGACAAGCCGTGGAGCGAGCTGCCGGAGGCGGCGCGACAGGCGATCCTGTACGGGTCGGGGAGCGAAGAAATCCGCATGGCCTATGACGACGGCCTGCGCTCCTACGAGGTGAAGAAGCCGTTCGAGGGCGTCATCACCAATCTCGAACGCCGCTACCGCGAGACCGAGAGCGAGTGGTCGCGCGAGGAAATCCAGCGCTACATGACCGCGACCTCCTGCGAGGCCTGCCGCGGCTTCCGCCTCAAGCCGGAGGCGCTGGCGGTCAAGATCGACGGCCAGCACATCGGCGAGGTCAGCCTGCTCTCGGTCGGCGCCGCGATCGACTGGGCGCGCGGCCTGCCGGAAAAGCTCGACCCCAAGCGCAACGAGATCGCCCATCGCATCCTCAAAGAGATCGGGGACCGCCTCGTTTTCCTGCGCGACGTTGGGCTCGAGTATCTGACGCTGTCGCGCGCGTCCGGGACGCTTTCCGGCGGCGAGAGCCAGCGCATCCGCCTCGCCTCGCAGATCGGCTCCGGCCTGACCGGCGTGCTCTACGTGCTCGACGAGCCGTCGATCGGCCTGCATCAGCGCGATAACGCGCGCCTGCTCGACACGTTGCGCCGCCTGCGGGGCTTAGGCAACAGCGTGATCGTGGTCGAGCATGACGAGGATGCGATCTGGGCGGCCGACTATGTCGTCGACGTCGGTCCGGGCGCGGGCGTGCATGGCGGCGAGATCGTCGCCAAGGGGACGCCGGCCGAGATCGCCGCCAACCCCAATTCGCTGACCGGCCAGTTTCTTTCGGGCGAGCGGACGGTGGCGATCCCGGAAACGCGCCGCGCGGCCCGGCCGGGCAAGGAGCTGCGGATCGCCGGCGCGCGCGGCAACAATCTCAAAAACGTGACGGCGACGATCCCGCTCGGACTCTTCACTTGCGTGACCGGAGTTTCCGGCGGGGGCAAGTCGACGCTGGTGATCGATACGCTCTACAAGGCCGCGGCGCGCCACCTCAACGGCGCCAGCGATCCCCCGACGCCTTACGAGCGCATCGACGGGCTCGACGCGATCGACAAGGTGATCGACATCGACCAGTCGCCGATTGGCCGCACGCCGCGCTCCAATCCCGCCACCTACACCGGCGCCTTCACCCCCATCCGCGACTGGTTCGCCGGCCTGCCGGAGGCCAAGGCGCGCGGCTATCAGCCGGGGCGGTTCTCCTTCAACGTCAAAGGCGGGCGGTGCGAAGCCTGCCAGGGCGACGGCGTGATCAAGATCGAGATGCACTTCCTGCCCGACGTCTACGTCACCTGCGACGTGTGCAAGGGCAAGCGCTATGACCGCGAGACGCTCGAAGTGCGCTACCGGGACAAGTCGATCGCCGACGTGCTCGACATGACGGTCGAGGAGGCGGCGGACCTGTTCAAGGCGGTGCCGTCGATCCGCGACAAGATGGAGACCTTGAAGCGGGTCGGCCTCGGCTATGTGAAAGTCGGCCAGCAGGCGACGACGCTGTCGGGCGGCGAGGCGCAGAGGGTCAAGCTCGCCAAGGAATTGTCGCGCCGCTCCACGGGGCGCACGCTTTACATCCTCGACGAGCCGACCACCGGCCTCCATTTCCACGACGTCGCGCAGCTGCTCGACGTGCTGCATGAGCTGGTGGACCAGGGCAACACCATGATCGTGATCGAGCACAATCTGGAAGTGGTGAAGACCGCCGACTGGATCATCGACATGGGGCCAGAAGGCGGCGACGCCGGCGGCGAAGTGGTGGCGCAGGGCACGCCCGAGCAGATCGCGCGGAACGCGAAGAGTTATACCGGCGCCTATCTCAAGCCGGTGCTGGCGCGGAAGGGGGCGAAGGGAAGGCGGACGGCGGCGGAGTAGGGGAGCAGGCTGCGTCGGCAAGGTCGCGACGACGACTTTACCGACAACGACTTTACCGAGACTGGCCGCGTCCGGGAAACGGATATACGATAGAATTATGAAAAGGCGGGATGCAATCGCGGCTCTGAGGCGGCAAGCCGGTGCGGTGAAGGCGCTCGGCGCGACCGGGCTCTATATGTTCGGATCGACTGCACGCGATAAAGCGGCGTCCCAAAGCGATCTGGATCTCTTCATCGAATACGATCGCGGCAGCCATTTCTCTCTTGTCGAGTTGGTCGGCATCAAACAGCTCCTGGAGCGCAGGCTTGGCGTTCCTGTTGACATAACAACGCGGGACAGCCTGGACCCCCTGCTTCGGGACCGGATCGAGGCGTCGGCCGAGCGCGTCTTTTGACCGAGCGGCTTGTTCGTCCTGCGCTTTTCGCCATTCTCGATGCGATCGAAGGCATGGAGCGGGCGGTTCGAGGCAAGACGGTCGACGATTTCGACAGCGATTGGCTTCTTCGCCATGGCGTACAACGCGGCGTTGAGATCGTGTCGGAGGCCGCTCGCCGCATACCGCCGGAGCTCCAAAAGCGTCAGCCGCAAATCCCCTGGGCGCAGATCATGGGTATCGGTAACGTTCTGCGGCATGACTACCATCGGGTTTCCGACAGATTGATTTGGAACGTCGTTCAAGAGCATCTGCCGCCTTTGAAGGCCGCCGTTTTGGAGATCGCGGTCGAACTGAAGGAACAGTCGTGACTGGCGGCGCTCGTCACGGGATCGAGCACAAACCTTGAAAGGGGGAAGGAAGTAGTGGAGCGGGGGACGCCCGAACAGATCGCGCGCAATGCGAAGAGCTACGCCGGCGCGTACCTGAAGCCGGTGCTGGCGCGGAAGGGGCGAAGAGAAGGCGGACGGCGGCGGAGTAGGGGGTCGCGCGCGCTTCCGACTCAACGCGCCCAGCGCGGAGGACATTCATGCCGACCCTGCGCGTGAACGGATACGATATGGCCTACGTCGAGCGCGGGAAAGGCGCGTCGCTCGTCCTCGTCCATGGGACGCTCGGAGACTACCGCTCGTGGTCGCCGCAAATGCAGCCGTTTGGCGCGCGTTGCCGGACCATCGCCGTCAGCTTGCGGCATTGCTGGCCGGAGCGCTGGGATGGCGACGGCGACGATTTTACGGTCCAGCAGCATGAAAAGGACGTCGCGGCCTTCATCGCCGCGCTCGGCGCGGGACCCGCCCACCTGCTCGGCCACTCCCGGGGCGGGCACATCGCCTTCCGCGTCGCCCAGAACTTCCCCGATCGCGTGCGCAAGCTGGTCCTGGTCGAGCCCGGCGGCGCGCTGGACGCGAGCCTCGAGCCGCCGCGGCCGCCGAAAAACCCGCCGCTCGCGCTCGGGCCCCTTTACGCCGAGGCCGCCGAGCGCATCCGCCGCGGCGAGGTCGACGAGGGTCTGGCGCCGACCATCGACGCGATCCACGGTCCCGGGGGGTGGGCCAGATTGCCCGAAGAGGCAAGGCGGCGGATGCGCGACAACGCCCGTACGCTGCTCGGGCAAATCAAGGAGCGGCGCGCGCCATTCACGCGCGCGGACGCCGAGGCTATCCGGGCGCCGACGCTGCTGATGGCGGGCGAACGCTCGCCGGAGCATTTCCATCGCATCCTCGACGGGCTCGAGAGCGCGCTGACGGACGTGCGGCGCGTGGTCATTCCCAACGCCTCGCACGGGTCGAATTTCGACAACCCGAAGGCTTTCAACCGCGAGGCGCTGGCGTTTCTCGACGATCGGTAGAGGCGGCGGCGACGGAGAAAGCGGCCGCCGCCGCGCAAATCCGGAGGGGCGAATCAGGCGCTTGGCGCCCGCCGCCGAAAGTCTGATTGTCGGGCCGCGGTCATCGGGAGAAGCTGGAACCCGGGAGGACGCCATGCCGGCCGAACAGTTTCGCATCGACTACGCGCTGAAGCTCGTCGACGCCTTCGCGCCGGGCGGGCATGAGATCGGCTTCGCCCGCATCGCGCGCAGCGACGTCGTCGACGGCCTCAGGGTGCGGATCGCCGATCCGTCGAAACAGAACCAGTCGGCCGCCAGCCTGTGCGGGCCGGCCGCGTTCCTCTATTGCCTGCTCGAAGAGCACCCGGAAATCTACGCCCAATATGTGATCGACCTTTACAAGACCGGCGAGGGGCGCCTCGGCAAACTGCATGTCAAGCCGAGTTCCGGCTGCCGCGCCTATCTGCCCCCGGCGAACAAGATCCATCCGGTCGACTGGATCGCGCTGGCGAGCCTGCGCGATTCGGAAAACACTCTGCTCGACTATTCCTCCGCCGACGACACCGCGGCCGGCATCACCATGCCGCACAGCCTGGCCGCCTGGTTCAACAAGCTCGGCTGGCGCGGCGTCCGCAACGACACCAATTCGTTCTTCCTCAAGGGGCGCGACGACGTCGACGCCTGCGCGCGCGACTTCGATCACGACCGCCGCGTCTGCCTGTTCATCAACATGCAGATGCTGGACCCGCTCAAATTCGCCCACCATTCGGTGACCCCCAACCATTGGGTGGTGCTGACCAAGAAGATGACGGTGCAGAACAACACGGTCAAATTCGGCGTCTACACCTGGGGCGAGCTTCGCGACATCCCGCGCGCCGGCGCCTATCCGCTCGGCGGCTTCTATCGCAACTTCTACGGCTACGTGTCCTCGACCCCGACCTACGGGTTTTGAGGCGGGCGGCGGCGCGGCGCTTCCGTCATTGCGAGGAGCGAAAGCGACGAAGCAATCCACGTCGTCATAGGGCTGCGGCCGTGGCCCTGGAGTGCTTCGCTTAAGCTCGCAATGACGGGCGCTCAACCTCAGTCCGGCAACGCCGCCAGCCGGCGCGCGAGGTCGTCCGGCATCCAGGCGTCGACCGGCGCGAGCTTCCCCTCGTCGCGCAGCCGATTGGCGATCGCGCCCGCCCGCGTCAGCAGTGCGCGCGCCTCGCCGGGGAACACTGAAGCGATCTTGACGCAAGAGACGATGAGATCGCGCCGCCAGCCGGCGTTGCCGGGGTCGGATTTCGCCAGCGCATCTCTGATCGCCAGACCGTCGCGGAAGCTCTTCAACGCCGCGGGCAAATCGCCCTGCGCGACCAAAACGTCGCCAATCTTGTTGTAGGAAACCGACAGATCGCGCCGCCAGCCCGCGTTGCCGGGGTCGGATTTCGCCAGCGCATCTCTGATCGCCAGACCGTCGCGGAAGCTCTTCAACGCCTCGGGCAAATTGCCCTGCGCGACCAGAACGTCGCCAATCTTATTGTAGGAAACCGACAGATCGCGCCGCCAGCCCGCGTTGCCGGGGTCGGATTTCGCCAGCGGGTCGATAATCGCGAGATTGGTCGCGGTAAGGACATCAGCGCGCAGGGGCAGATCGCCCTGCGCGACCAGAACGTCGCCGATCCTCTCGTTGCCAATACCCCGATCAGATCGCGCCGCCAGTCGGCGTTGCCGGGGTCGGATTTCGCCAGCGCATCACTGATCGCCAGACCGTCGCGGAAGCTCTTCAACGCCTCGGGCAAATTGCCCTGCGCGACCAGAACGTCGCCAATCCTATTGTAGGAAACCGACAGATCGCGCCGCCAGCCGGCGTTGCCGGGGTCGGATTTCGCCAGCGCATCTCTGATCGCCAGACCGTCGCGGAAGCTCTTCAACGCCGCGGGCAAATTGCCCTGCGCGACCAGAACCTCGCCGATCTTATTGTAGGAAACCGACAGATCGCGCCGCCAGCCCGCGTTGCCGGGGTCGGATTTCGCCAGCGCGTCGGCAATCGCCAGACCGTCGCGGAAGCTCTTCAACGCCTCGGGCAAATTGCCCTGCGCGACCAGAACGTCGCCAATCTTGTTGTAGGAAACCGACAGATCGCGCCGCCAGCCGGCGTTGCCGGGGTCGGATTTCGCCAGCGTGTCGGCAATCGCCAGACCGTCGCGGAAGCTCTTCAACGCCTCGGGCAAATTGCCCTGCGCGACCAGAACGTCGCCAATCTTGTTATAGGAAACCGACAGATCGCGCTCGTCCCCGGAGCGTTCGGCTGCTTCCGCCGCCGAGCGAAAATGAGAGAGCGCCTCGGACAGCGGGCCGGTTATCAGCCAAATGTCGCCCAACTCGCCCCATGCTCTTGCTGAGTTTCGATCGATTTCAAGCAACCGCCGCAATGTGTGCTTGGCGGCCTCGTGATCGTACCAAAGCCGCTGCACGGCAGCTTTCTCCGCCAAGAGGGGAACCTGTCGACGACGAAACGCCGCTTCCTCCTCTGCGAGTTGGTCGTCGAGAATCGTCTCTGCGCCTGCTCTGTCGAGGCGTGCTAATTTCTCGCGCGCGGCGGCGATGATCGCATCGATGTCGGGTCCGAAATTAGAAGGAGCGACGCGTTCGCTCGCCCTGGCGAGGATCGCCGCGATGGCTTCCTCCGCCCGCTCGCGCATCTGCAAGACGGATAACCCGCTCATTCCGAGATGGTCGAAAAGAGGCTTCAGCACCTCCGCCGCGACGCCTTTCTCGCGCGCCATTTCGAGCCGCAAGGCATCTGTCCGTCGCTCGGCCGCTTCTTCGGATTCGCGATGGCGCCTGTTGGCTGCCTCTTCGCTTTCACGGTGGCGCCGCTCGGCTTCGGATTCATTCCGATCGAGCTTGCCGTCTATTGTCTCGAGACGCGCCAGCGCTTCCGCCCAGTTCACGCCCTGGAGCGTCGCCATGAATTTCGCGTCGTCCCGCAGCGCCTTATAGGTCTGGCTGACCAGAAGAATGAGGATTTTCCGCGCTTCGCCGCTCGGATCGGCGAACACGTCCATTTGTATCTTGACCGCCGCATTCACCACCGCCTCCGCGATCTTTGTGGGATCGTGGTTCATCCGCGCCAGCGCTTCGCCCGTCGGCAGGCATCGCGCAAACACTTCCGAGAGATTTTCGAAAGCGAGATCCACGGATTCCCGAAAGCCGGCGCTGTGGCTGTGTCTCAGCAACTTTCGGTAAAGCGCCTCCAGCTTCTTGGCCGTGGCGGTCAGGGTGGCGGCGAAAATCTTCTGGTCCTGTTCGCGGAAAGCCTTGACCGCCTCGCCGCCCTTCATCAGGGCTTGGATGGCGCTGGCGGCGGCCTGGAACGAGACGCCCTGGTCGCCCGCGGTCAACAGCGACGCCGCCGCCGAGGCGATTTTCATCGCGCAGACGCCGAGGCTGAACGGATCTGGCATCGCGGCCTCGCAAGGACCGGAGACAGGAGGACAGCGCTTTATCCGGATTTTTCCCCGATCGGTCAAACGCCTGACGGATCGCGCGGCCTCACCTGGACATATCGTCTGCCGCCGACAAAGCGCCAACAATTCTTTGCGGAAAATCCAAAGCCGTGTTACTGTGCCTCTCGTCATGGGCAAAGCAGGCGCGGCAGGCCGAGGGACGGGGGCGGAGACCGCCGGTTCGGCGCGCGCGGGCATATATCACATTATATACGTGGTCGTTATTAACCCTGATTGGCTTTTTCGTTCGGAATCGCCGTAACCCATTGAAAAGTCCCAATTCGCACGAGAGAATCCAAGGAAATCCAAGCAATTCCAAGCGTTTTTATTCTTGGTTTTTCTTGGATTTGTTTGGTCCAGCTTGGATTTGTTTGGAAAAATTTGGCGCCCTGACCCTTGAAACGGCAAAAAACGGCGACAGGCGCTTATTGCACTAACTATAGATGTTTTATATATCGGCGCCTTGCCGCTCGTCCGCGCCGAGCGACGCGCCCGGATCGCGTCTCCGGGGCGGGGATTGCCTAACCTCGGGTCTTCCGCCACAAACCTCAGACAGGCGGCGACGTTGGGGCCGGCGCGATGCGCGGCCGCACGCCATGGATCGCCGATCGGGAGGAGCGCATGAGGATTTCAACCGTGACGGATCGGCGGCGGTTTTTGCTCGCGGGCGCCGCGTTCGCCGTCGGGCCGGGGCTCGCCCGGGCGCAGGCCGCGCGTCCGCTCAAGATCGGAATCATGAACGACATGTCGGGCGTCTATGCCGACTACCAGGGCGTGGGCTCGGTGATCGCGGCGAAACTGGCGGTCGACGATTTATCGGCCAAGCTCGGCGTCCCGGTCGAGATCGTCTCCGCCGACCACCAGAACAAGCCCGACGTCGGCGCGGCGATCGCGCGCAAGTGGTTCGACACCGAGAATGTCGACGTGATCATGGATCTGCCGAATTCGGCGGTGGCGCTCGCGGTCCTCGCCGTCGCCAACGAGAAGAACAAGGCGGTCATCGCCTCGGGGGCCGGATCGTCGGTGCTGACCGGCCCGAAGTGCTCGCGCAATTTCGTCCACTGGACCTACGACACCTATGCCTATGGCCGGGGTCTGGGAAGGGCGGTGACCGAAGCGGGTGGCAAGTCCTGGTTCTTCATCACCGCCGACTACGCCTTCGGCAAGGACCTTGAAGCCAATGGCGCCGCGGGAGTTGAAGCCGCGGGCGGAAAGGTTGTCGGCTCGGTCCGCCATCCCATCAACAGCGCCGACTTTTCCTCATTCCTCCTGCAGGCGCAGAATTCGGGCGCGGATGTCGTCGCCTTCGCGAACGGGGGCGGCGACACCAATAATTGCTTCAAGCAGGCTCATGAGTTCGGCCTGGGCTCCAAGCAGCGCCTCGCCGGCTTCACGCTCAATGTCACCAACATTCCGGCGCTCGGTCTCGGCATCGTCGACGGCGCAATGATCTGCACCGCCTTCTATTGGGACGCGAACGAGGGAACCCGCGCCTTCGCCAGGCGCTTCCAGGCGGCGCATCCCAAGAAGATGATGCCCAATGACATGCATGCGGGCATGTATGCGGCCACGGAACATCTGATGAAGGCGATGGCTCAGATCAAGAGCGCCGACGACGGCGTCAAACTCGTCGATGCGATGAAGGCGATTCCGACCGACGACCCGCTATTCGGCAAGGGGATCATCCGGGTTGACGGACGCAAGCTCCACCCAGTCTATCTCTACAAAGCCAAGTCCAGCGCCGAGTCGAAATACGATTGGGACTATTTCCGGCTTGTCGCGACGATCAATCCGGAGGACGCCTTTCGACCCTTGGACAAGGGCGGATGCCCGTTCGTGAAGGCGTAGGCTCAAGCGGCGCGCGAAGAACCCGCGCGGACCGGCGTCCTCGGCCGCCGGTCGTCACTCGCGCTCGGCGCTGAACAGGGTCAGCCGGTCGGCCGCGCGGCGAAGCACGGCGCGGATCGGCATGTCGGCTTCTGGTCCCGGCCCCAGCGCGGCCGCGAGCGTCTTCAGCTTCGCCTCTCCTTCGATCAGGAGGGCGATCGCATCCGCGCGCAGGATCACGCGGCCGGTCAGGGTGAGCCGCGGTTCGCCGGCGCCGGCGGCGACGATGGGCGCGACCAGCTGTCGGGCGGCGGAGTCCATCGCTTCGGCGAGCCCTTGGGCGCCGGGAAACCAGGAGGCGGTGTGGCCGTCGTCGCCCATGCCGAGGACGACGACATCGGCCGGAAGCGGCAGATTGGCGACCCGCGCGCTCGCGGCGGCAAGCTCCTGCTCGGCGGTAAGACGCGAGTCCGCCAGCGGCGAAAAACTCGCGGCCGCGGCCTCGTTGCGCAGCAAGGCCTCACGGACCAGGCGCGCGTTGGAGCGCGGGCTGTCGTCGGGCACGCGCCGCTCGTCGGCGAGGGTGATCGAGACGCGCGTCCAGTCGAGCTTCATTTTTGACAGCGCTTCGAAATATCGCTCCGGCGACTTGCCGCCGGACACGACCAGCAGCGCCGCGCTTCGAGCTGCAATCGAAGCCTGCAGACGCTCGGCCGTCCACTCCGCCAAGGCGGCGGCCAGGGCCTCGCCATCGGCAAATTCGCGGCGCAGAAATTCGCTTTTCATCGCAACGTCGGTCGTCATCATTGGTATTCCTCGTTCCAGGTCCGTCCGTCGCGTTCGATCAACGCGACCGAGGCGTTCGGTCCCCAGGTTCCCGCGGCATAGGGGCGCGGCGGCTCATGCGATTGGGTCCAGGCTTCGCGGACCGGATCGATGAATCTCCAGGCGGCTTCCACCTCGTCGCGGCGCATGAAGAGCGCGGCGTTGCCGCGCAGGGCGTCCATCAGCAGCCGCTCATAAGCGTCGGCGGGCTCCATGCCGAAGGCCTTGGCGAAGCTCATGTCGAGCGGGACGTGTTGCAAGCGCATGGCGCCGTGGCCAGGCTCCTTCACCATCATCCACAGCTTGATCCCTTCGTCCGGCTGGACGCGGATCACCAGGCGATTGGCCGGAATGCCGTCGGGCTGGCGGTCAAAAATCACGTGGGGCAAGCGACGGAACGCGACGACGATTTCCGAGAACCTCTGCGGCAGGCGCTTGCCAGTGCGAAAATAGAAAGGCACGCCGGCCCACCGCCAATTGGCGAGGCCGAGTTTGAGCGCGACGAAGGTCTCGGTGCCGCTCTGCTCTCTTCCGACGTCATGCAGGTAACCGGGGACCGGGCCACCGTCGGCGAATCCGGCGCGATACTGCCCACGAACAGTGAGCGTCGAGGCGTTCGACTCGTCGATCGGCTGCAATGCCTTGAGCACCTTGAGCTTCTCATCCCGCAGCGAGTCCGCGTCGAGCGAATTCGGCGGCTCCATCGCCACCAGACAAAGGAGCTGCATCATATGGTTTTGCACCATGTCGCGGATCGCCCCCGACGCGTCGTAGTAGTCGCCACGGCCTTCGACGCCGAGCGTTTCGGCGACGGTGATCTGCACATGGTCAATATGGGCGCTGTTCCACAACGGCTCGAGCAGAATGTTGGCGAAACGCAAGGCCATCAAGTTCTGCACCGATTCCTTGCCGAGATAGTGATCGATGCGGAATATGTTACGTTCGAAAAAGACGGCGCCGATCGCGTCGTTGACCGCCGCCGCGCTTGCGCCATCCCGCCCGATCGGCTTTTCCACGATGATGCGCGAGCGGGGAGTGGTCAGGCCCTCGGCCCCTAGGCGCTTGGCCAGCGGCGCGAAGAGGTCGGGACCTGTCGCAAGATAGAAGGCGCGAATCCGCTCGTCGGGTCCAAGCAAGGATTTCAGGTCGGCCCATCCGGAATCGTTATTGGCGTCGGCCGCGACATGTTCAATTCGCGACAGGAAGCGATCGACGGCCGGGCTGGATTCGTCGTCGATTGCGTTGAACCTGACCAGAGCATCCCTTACGGCCGCGCGAAAAGCGTCGCGTTCGAGATGACGGCGCGAGACGCCTAGAATTCGTGTCGGCTCCGAGAATTGCTCGCTTTTCTCGCGGTGAAACAACGCGGGATAGAGCTTGCGATAGGCGAGGTCGCCCGTCCCGCCGAAGACGACGAGATCGAACGGTTCAACCTTGACGATGTGGACGACCATGGCGCCTCTCAGTTTGGTGGGCAAGGAGCTCGAATGAGGTGCGCCGCTGCCGCGGGGCGACTGGCGGAAGTCTAGCGACCTCATCCCTGTTCGCCAAGTTCGCGGATTGCGATGAGCCTCGAACCCAACGGTCAACCGGCTTGACCAGTCGTATCCTTGAACAAAACCTCGCGATCACGCGAAAAATGCCTGATGAGAGGCAAGGCGGCGGCGCCGATGGCGCGGGCGTCGGCCCCGATTGTGCCGGAAGCGAATTCGACATCGCTCAGTCCACGGCGGTCGAGACGGGCGTAAATTTGCGCCGTTCGCGTCGTCAAGCGGTCGCGCACGTTTGCTGGCATCGCTCCATCGATCATGATCGCCTCGACATCGATGACCGAAATCGCCGCGACAGAAGCGTAGGCCAGGGACGAAGCCGCGTCCTCGATCCAACTTTCGAGATGAGGTCCGAAGTCGATCCATCTGTCGGGCGTCGCCCAGATCGAAGAGGCGTCGACGCCGGCGCTTTCGAGCCGGCGCTCGAGCTGATAGATCGAGGCGCAGGCGATGAGTTGCGGCGGAACGCCTCCAGCGATTTTACTCATGACCGGCATCGATCCCAGCGCGCCGGCGTTGCCAGTGCGCCCCGGATGCAACGCACCGTCGAGCACCAGTCCGCCGCCGAGGAACGCGCCGAGGAAGAAATACAGCAAATCGCGATGTCGCCAGCCGCTGCCAAAGAAGAATTCCGCCGCGCAGGCGGCGGTCGCGTCATTGCATAGAGTGACCGGGAATGGAGAAAGGTCCGCAATTTCCGTTTCGATGTTGAAGCCTCGCCAAGCACTTAGGGCGCCGTTCGGCGCGCCGATTTCGCTCTCCCAGTTCCAAAGCTGGAAGGGCGCGGCCACGCCGAGGCCCGCGATCCGCCGCTTTTCGATCGCGCTCAGCGGATTTGCAAGCGATGTCAGCGAAGCTCGAACGAATTCGAGGATCATCGCCGGCCTGGGAAAGGCGTAAGCCCTGCGCGCGCGCTCGCGAATCGCGCCGCGAAAGTCGATCAGCACCAGATCGCAGCTGCGCCTTCCGATCTTGAGTCCGAATGAATAGGCGCCCTCCGGGTCGAGCGACATTGGGATCGTCGGCTGCCCGACGCGCCCGCGCAACGGGGCCTCCTTCTTCAAAAGTCCGTCCGCTTGCAGACGATTCATGATGGCCGAAGTCGATTGCACCGATAGGCCTGTCAATCTCGCCACCTCGATTTTTGACAGAGGTCCGAAGCGGCGAACCAAGGAAAGCAGCAGTCGCTCATTGTAAAGGCGCACGCCGGCCTGGTCCGCGCCGCCAACGTTGGCGTTAGGAAGTGGCACTAGAGCGGAGGATTCTTCCGCACCGGCGGAACCGAACGCTGGGTTCGGGCGCGCGCGGTAATTGGCGCCCGCCTCCTTCATCCTCCCCCTCGCAGTTGCCATAAGGGCCTACGCGCCACATGATTGGTCCGAACGCGGAAGGCTGTCAACGATTATTCCATCGGATGGAGTTATCCTTGACTCTTGATCAAAATTTTGGCCCTATGGCGTGACGACGGCGCAAATCAAGTCGCACGACACAGGAACGCAACGCGCGCCTGAGCGACCGACAGAGACCGACGCCGCCGCTATGACCCTCTAGGGAGGAAATCCGTGTCCAAAATCTCCAAACTGTTCACATGCGCCGCCGCCGGCGTTCTGTCCTTCGCCCTGATCGGCGGTTCCGCGCACGCCGGGGACATCGTCGGCCTAATTACGAAAACAAACACCAATCCGTTCTTCGTCAAGATGAAGGAAGGTTTCGAGGCTAAGGCCAAGCAACTCGGCCTGACGCCGCAGGCCTACGCCGGCAAGTTCGACGGCGACAACGACGCCCAGGTCAATGCGATCGAGCAGCTGATGGCCGCCGGCGCCAAGGGCATCCTTCTGGTGCCAAGCGATTCGACCGCGATCGTGCCGACTGTCGAGAAGGCGCGCAAGGCCGGCCTTCTCGTCATCACGCTCGATACGCCGCTCGATCCGCCGACCGCCGCCGACGCGCTGTTCGCCACCGACAACTTCAAGGCCGGCGAGCTGATCGGCGAGTGGGCGAAGGAGACGCTCGGCGACAAGGCCAAGACCGCCAAGATCGCCACACTGGATCTCGCCGCCAACGAGCCGTCGGTCGACTATCTTCGCCATAACGGCTTTCTCACCGGCTTCGGCATCAAGGTCAAGAATCCCAAGCACTACGCCACGAGCGACAGCCCGCAGATCGTCGGCTCCGACGTGACCGCTGGCTCGACCGAGGGCGGCCGCAAGGCGATGGAGAACATCCTGCAGAAGGCCGACCACATCGACGTCGTCTACGCGATCAACGAGCCGGCCGCATACGGCGGTTACGCGGCGTTGAAGGCCGCCGGCAAGGAGAAGGGCGTGCTGATCGTCGCGGTCGACGGCGGCTGCCAGGGTGTCAAGTGGGTCAAGGACGGCATCCTTGGCGCTACCGCCCAGCAGTATCCGCTGCTGATGGCCTCTGACGGCGTCGAAGCCATCGCCGAGTACGTAAAGAGCGGCAAGAAGCCCCACAGCATGGACACCGGCGAGAAGCTTGTGACCGACCATCCGGTCAAGGGCGTGCCCTCGATCAACACCGCCGAGGGTTTGAAGCTCTGCTGGGGTTGATTTCCTCAGACGTTCGGAGCTTAATTCTTTGAACGACGAGACGTCGGCGCCCGGGCCGCGGTTCGCGGGCGCCGATTTCGCGATAGAGTAGGCGTAAGAGAAGCGTCGGCGGCCCGCGTCGGCGCGCGGGGGAACGTGCGAGGAAGCGATGAGCGAAGCCTCTGAGAGCGGGCGGCGTGCGCCGCAGGAATTCGAGAAGGTGCTGAGCGCAGCGACTACGACGGTCGCCTCGTTCGAGGAGGAACGGCTCACTTTCCTGCAGCGCCTGCAAAGGTTTCTGCACGTCTACCCGACGACCGTCCCCTTCGTCGTGCTGCTCCTCGGTCTGTTGCTCGGGGTCGCCGTCAATCCTTCGCGCTTCACGGCCGCCAGCAACATCTCGACCGTGCTGACCCAGGTGATGGTCACCGGCATTCTCGGCATCGGGCAGACGCTGGTGATCCTGACCGCGGGCATCGATCTTTCGATCGGGGTCATCATGGTCATATCTTCGGTGGTGATGGGGCGGCTCGCGGTAGTCGACGGCCTGCCGACGATCCTCGCTTTTCCGCTTGGTCTGCTCTGCGGCTCGGTCTTCGGATACTTGAACGGAATCCTGGTCACGCGGCTGCGAATGCCGCCGTTCATCGTGACGTTGGGTACGCTGAGCGTCATCGGCGCGCTCAACACCTTCTATTCGCAGAGCGAAACCATCGGGATGCAGGATATCCAGGCGAAGGCGCCGTTTCTGAGCATCATGGGCAATCCGATCGCGATCGGCAGCGCCAACATCATGTGGGGCACCTTCCTGATGCTGTTCGTCGCCGCCGTCATCTGGTACGTGCTCAACCGCACCGCCTACGGCCGCCACGTCTATGCGACCGGCGACGATCCGGAATCCGCGCGCCTCGCCGGCATCGACACCGACCGCGTTCTGCTGAGCGTCTATGTCCTCGCCGGTCTCATCGCTGCGGTCGCCGGCTGGGCGCTGATCGGCCGCGTTGGCGCGATCAGCCCGACGGCGGGCGAGAACATGAACCTCAACAGCATCACCGCGGTGGTGATCGGCGGCACCAGCCTCTTCGGCGGGCGCGGCTCGATCGTCGGCACGCTGGTGGGCGCGCTGATCGTCGGCGTATTCCGCTCCGCCGTGTCGCTCGCCGGCCTCGACGTGCTGTGGCAGGAATTCGCGATCGGCGTCCTGATCATCGTCGCGGTGGCGCTCGATCAATGGATCCGGAGGGTCTCCAAGTGAGCGTCGAACCCATCGTCAAGGCGCGCCAGCTCGTCAAGCGCTATGGCCGCGTCACCGCGCTCGACCACGCCGATTTCGACCTCTATCCGGGCGAGATTCTGGCGGTCATCGGCGACAACGGCGCCGGCAAGTCGACAATGGTCAAGGCGCTTTGCGGCGCCGTCATTCCCGACACCGGCGAAGTTCGGCTGGCAGGCGAGGTGGTGAATTTCCGCTCGCCGATCGACGCGCGCGCGGCGGGCATCGAGATGGTTTATCAGAACCTCGCGCTGTCGCCGGCGCTGTCGATCGCCGACAACATGTTCCTCGGGCGGGAAATCCGCGCTCAGGGACCATTCGGACAATGGTTCCGGGCCCTCGATCGGGGCGCAATGTCGAAATTCGCCCGCGAAAAGCTCAATGAGCTCGGGCTGATGACGATCCAGAACATCAACCAGCCGGTCGAGACGCTGTCGGGCGGCCAGCGCCAGGGCGTGGCGGTGGCGCGCGCCGCCGCTTTCGCGCGCAAGGTCATCATCATGGACGAGCCGACCGCGGCGCTCGGCGTCAAGGAATCTCGCCGCGTGCTTGAACTGATCCTCGACGTGAAGAAGCGCGGCCTTCCCATCATTCTGATTTCGCACAACATGCCGCACGTCTTCGAGGTCGCGGACCGCATCCACATCCACCGGCTGGGCCGACGCCTGACCGTGGTCGATCCAAAACAGGTTACAATGTCGGACGCGGTGGCGATGATGACCGGCGCCATGGCGCCGCCAGAGGAAGCTCAGGCGGCCTGACGCGACCGATTGCGTTCGCGCTTAGAAACGCCCCTCCCGTGGGCGGCGGCGCGCTTGACCCCGACGACGAGACGACCGCCGTCGTGATCGCTCCTTGCAGCACGTTAGGCTTTGGAGTTGTGTGCATGCGCTATCGACCGCTTGGCCGAACCGGTCAATTCGTTTCCGAGATTTGCCTCGGCGCCATGACCTTCGGCGGGGGAGCCGGTTTCTGGCGCGCGATCGGCTCACTTGATCAATCGGCCTCCACGGCGCTCGTCTCGCGCGCGATCGAAGCGGGCGTCAACTTCATCGACACCGCGAACGTCTACTCCGAAGGCCAGTCGGAAGTGCAACTCGGGCAGGCGCTGCGCGACCTCGGCGTTAAGCGCGAGGATGTGGTCATCGCGACCAAGGTGCTCGGACGGATGGGACCGGGGCCGAACGCCGTCGGCCTCTCCAGAGGCCACATCATGGATCAGGTCGCGGCCAGCCTGAAGCGTCTCGGTCTCGACCATGTGGATCTCTATCAGATCCATGGCTTCGATCCCGTGACGCCGCTTGAGGAAACATTGCGGGCGCTCGACGGCTGCGTGACTCGCGGCATGGTGCGAACGATCGGCTGCTCGAACCTCGCCGCGTGGCAGATCATGAAAGCGCTGGCCATCTCCGACCGGCGCGGACTCGCGCGGTTTGAGACCGTGCAGGCCTATTACTCGATCGCGGGCCGCGAGCTCGAACGCGAAATTCTGCCTTTGGTCGAGGACCAGGGCCTCGGGGTCATGGTGTGGAGCCCGCTCGCCGGCGGCTTCTTGTCGGGCAAGTTCACCCGCAGTCAGCGCGGCGACAACGAGTCGCGGCGCACGGTCTTCGACTTTCCGCCCGTAGACAAGGACAAAGCTTACGACATCATCGACGCGATGACGCCGATCGCCAAGGCGCACGACGTGTCGGTGGCGCGCGTCGCGCTCGCGTGGCTTTTGCAACGCAAGGGGGTGATGAGCGTGATTATTGGGGCGAAGACGACGGCGCAGCTCGATGACAATCTGGCCGCCGCCGACTTGACGCTCAGCGCGGAGGAGGTCGCAACGCTTGACGAGGTCAGCGCTCCGCGGCCCGAATATCCTGGCTGGATGCTGGCGCGGCAAGCCGAGGGTCGCGTTCCGGGGGCTAAAGGCTAGACCTTTCGTCCTCGCGCGAACGGGAGAGGCGCCTTCTTTTGGGAGGTCACGCAGTGCGCAAAGTGAAGTGGGGAGTTTTGGGCGTCGCTAATATCGCCGTTGAAAAGGTGATCCCTGCAATGCAGTGCGGCGAGGTCTCTGAAGTCGCCGCGATCGCCTCGCGCGACCTCGCCAAGGCGCGCGCCGCCGCCGACAAGCTCGGCATTGCGGGCGCGCACGGCTCTTACGAAGAGCTGCTTGCCGATCCTGAAATCGAGGCGATCTACAATCCGCTGCCCAACGAGCTGCATGTCCCCTGGTCGGTCCGCGCTATGGATTCAGGCAAGCATGTGCTGTGCGAGAAGCCGATCGCGCTCGACGCCGAGGAGGCTCGCGCGCTGATGGAGGCGCGGGCCCGTTCGGGCAGGATCGTCGCGGAAGCGTTCATGGTGCGGTTCCATCCACAATGGCGGCGCGCGCGGGAACTGGTCGCGGCGGGGTCGCTCGGCGCGGTCAGAGCGATCCAGACCTTTTTCTCCTATCGCCTGCTCGATCCCGAAAACGTGCGCAACCGTCCGCCCGGCGGAGGCGGCCTCTACGACATCGGCTGCTACGCCATCGTGACAGCGCGGTATATTTTCGGCGCCGAGCCGACGCGGGTCGTGGCGACGCTGGATCGCGATCCAAATTTTCAGACCGACCGCCTTGTGAGCGCGATTGTCGAATTTCCCGGAGGGCGGCATTTGACCTTCAGCGCCGGGACGCAATTGTCGGGGCATCAGCGGGTGACGATCGTCGGCGAACAAGGGCGGATCGAGATCGCCATTCCCTTCAACGCGCCGGCCGATCGGCCGACGACGATCATTGTCGATAACGGCGCCGATCTTGCTGGCCGCGGCATGCGCGTCGAGGAATTCGCTGTCTGCGATCAGTACACGCTGCAGGGCGACGCATTTTCGCGCGCCGTGCTCGGGCAGGCTCCATTCGAGTTTCCGCTCGAGGACGCGATCGCGAACACGCGGGTCATCGACGCCCTGTTTCGTTCGGCGAAAGGCGGGTCGTGGGAAAAGCCGTAGAAGGGAGCGGCCGGCGCTCGATCGACGCCACGAGCATGGAACGCGGCGCGCGAGACGTCCTCCTCGTCGATCTCGACGGAACGCTGACGGACCCGGCCGAGGGGATCGTCGGCTGCTTTCGCTTTGCGCTCGAAGCGCTCGGGCATGACCCGCCGCCCGGGGTCGATCTGACCTGGATCATTGGACCGCCGCTGCGGCAATCCTTCGCGCAAACCCTTGGCGGGACGGGCGATACGGAGGAGGCGCTCGCCATCTATCGACGGCGGTATTCGAGCGAAGGCCTGTTCGAGGCTGTCGTCTTCGGCGGGGTTCGGGAGGCGCTGGCGCGGTTGGGCGCGAACGCGACGAGGCTTTTCTTGTGCACGGCCAAGCCGCTCATTTACGCGAAGCGCATTTTGCGCCACTTCGATCTCGATCGCCATTTCGAAGGGGCGTTCGGCGCCGAACTCGACGGCCGCAACGATGACAAGGGCGACCTGATCGCGCATATCCTCGAGAGCCGCGCCCTCGACGCTCGCCACTGCTGCATGTGGGGCGATCGCAGTCAAGACGTCATCGCCGCTAGGCGCCACGCGATCCCGACCATCGGCGCGCTTTGGGGATACGGCGGCGAGAACGAGCTGCGGGACGCCGGCGCTGCGGTGTTGTGTGCGTCGCCGAGGGAGGTTCCTGGGGCCCTGGCGGCGCTTCCTCCCGGCTTGCGCCCGAGGCAAGACGCCGCCCCATGAGTGAACCCCGATCAAAGCCCTTCGCCAGGACGCTGCTGGATGCGCCGGAGCCTCCGCGCGCCGAGAAGCGCCCGTTCGAGCTCCGCGCCCACGGCCTTGCCTGGACCGACGACTTTGCCTGGATCCGGGCAGCGAACTGGCGCGAGGTCTTGCGTGATCCGAGCCGGCTGCCGAAGGAGATCCGCGCGCTGCTGGATGCGGAAAACGCTTATGCCGACGCGCTGCTCGCGCCGACGCTCACGCTCAAGAAGGAGCTTGCGGGCGAGATGCGCGCGCGGCTCAAGGAAGATGACAGCGAGCCGCCGCAGGTCGACGGGCCCTGGGCCTATTATTGGCGGTTTCGCCGCGGCGGGCAGCATCGCATCTATTGCCGAAGGCCACGCGAGGGCGGCGAGGAGACCGTGCTTGTCGACGGTGACGCGAGCGCCCGTGGGCGGGCGTTCTTCCAGCTCGCCGCCGCGCGCCATTCGCCCGACCACGCCAGATTCGCATGGAGTTCCGACGACCTCGGCTCGGAGATGCACGTCGTCGCCGTCAGGGACGTGGCGCGTGGGCAGGACCTCCCCGACCGCGTGGGCGGCGCGACCGGCGACGTCGTCTGGACCCGCGATTCGCAGGCGTTTCTCTATGTCGAGCAGGACGAGAATCATCGGCCGTGCCGGGTGAGGCTGCATCGACTTGGAACCGGGCAAAGCGACGACGCCGAGATATTCAGCGAGAACGACCCCGCCTGGTTCATCGCGATCGAGCCGACCCGGCTCGGTCGAACGGCCGTGATCTCCGTGCATGGCCATGACGCCTCGGAGGCGCATATCGTCGATCTCGACGCTCCGACCGCGCCCCCGCGTCTGATCGCGCCCCGGAGGCCGGGCTTCCGCTACCAGGTCATGGACCACGGCGATTGCTATTACATCCGCACCAATCGGCAAGCGCGCGACTTCAAGGTCGTCGTCGCGCCCAGCGAGGCGCCGCAGGAGGAGAACTGGCGCGACTTGATCGCCCATCGCGACGGCTGCTTCATCGCCGAGGCGACTTTGTTCAAGGACTGGCTCGTCGTTGTGATGCGCGAGAACAGCCGTTCGCGCCTTGTCGTCCACGATCTGAGAACCGGCGAGGCGCATGAGATCCGGTTCGAGGAGGAGACCTACGCGCTCAGACTGGAGCCGGTCTACGAGTTCGACGCGACGACGATCCGCTTCAGCGTTTCCTCGATGGCTCGCCCCCAGGAGACCTACGACTACGCGGTCGCGGACCGCAGGCGGACGCTGATCAAGACCCAGACGGTTCCAGGCGGTTTCGACCCCGCAGCCTATGTCGCCCGGCTTGTCTTCGCGCCCGCCGGCGACGGCGAGAGCGTCCCGGTGTCGGTGCTCCATCGGCGCGGTCTCGCGCTCGACGGTTCGGCGCCGCTGCTGCTCTACGGTTACGGCGCCTACGGATACCCGGTCGAGGCGGCGTTTTCGACCAATCGGCTTTCGCTCGTCGATCGCGGCTTCGTCTTCGCCATCGCCCATGTGCGCGGCGGAACCGACAAGGGCTGGGGCTGGTACGAGGATGGAAAGCTCGCCAGGAAGACGAACACGTTCGGCGATTTCCTCGCCGCCGCGCGGCATCTGATCGCCCTCGGCTATACCGGCAAGGGGCGGATCGTCGCCCAGGGCGGCAGCGCCGGCGGCATGCTGATGGGCGCGGCCGCCAACCTCGCGCCGGACCTGTTCGCCGGAATCATCGCCGACGTTCCGTTCGTCGACGTGCTGGCGACGATGCTCGACGCCGAGTTGCCGCTGACGCCGCCGGAGTGGCTGGAATGGGGCGATCCGATCCATGACCGGGGCGCGTTCGAGACCATCCGCGCCTACAGCCCCTATGACAACGTGCGGCCGCAGTTTTATCCGCCGATCCTGGCGCTGGCGGGCTTGACCGACCCGCGCGTGACCTACTGGGAGCCCGCCAAATGGGTCGCCCGCCTGCGCGCGACCATGACAGGGGGCGGGCCGATCCTGCTGCGCACCGCGATGGAGGCCGGCCACGCCGGCCAGCCTGGGCGGTTCGACCGGCTCGACGACGTCGCCCGCAACACCGCGTTCGCGATCGCCTGCGTCAGCGGCGGATTGGACTGGGCGGCGACGTGAAAGGCTGTTTCACGGGAAACAGAAAACACAACCAACGTGTGCAGTATTTATTACTCAGTATTTTTGTATAAATGGATCGAAATCCAAATTGTGTGGAAGCCAAGCCAAATTACCGGAAACGGGATCCAAATCCGGGGAAGCGGGATCCAAATCCGGGGAAGCGGAATCAAAGGATTTTCCTTCCCAGAATCCAGGCTTTTCAAGGAGTTGCCGCCGAATCCAAGGAAAAATTTTTCGTCGCCGGCCTTAAGAGCTGTTGATTTATGTTAAATTCGCCCGCGCCGGGGCCGAACGGGCGGCGTCCGCGGCGGTCGGGGCGCTTGGGATCATCGAGCGCGTCATTCATCGTGCGGGCATCATAGCACGGATTCTGATTATCAGGAAGTAGTTGTTTGCGGGGATCGCGGTATCGGGGTGCGACCCTTCCTTGGTAGCCCCGGCGGAGCCGAAGCGAGATTGTTCCGGGCGCACTTGCGTTCGGAACAATCTCGCTTTCGTTGCGATTGGACCGCGCCGCGTTCCCTGCTAGAACATCGGGGCACTCGGTCGATCACGCCGATGGGTTGCGATTGGACCGCGCCGCGTTCCCTGCTAGAACCGTCTGGTCAAGGCGTTCGACAGATGCAGCTGGTTGCGATTGGACCGCGCCGCGTTCCCTGCTAGAACCTGTCACGGCCGCTGTATTGAGATTCGCGCAGTTGCGATTGGACCGCGCCGCGTTCCCTGCTAGAACTCGAGCCTCCTCCATGTGCGACAGGGTCGGTAGTTGCGATTGGACCGCGCCGCGTTCCCTGCTAGAACCCGAGCCGTCAGACAAGCGCTGCGCTGACTGGTTGCGATTGGACCGCGCCGCGTTCCCTGCTAGAACCCTGCGCCGTCATTCAGCCATGCGTCCGTACGTTGCGATTGGACCGCGCCGCGTTCCCTGCTAGAACGTACTGCCCCCACGACTGGTCGTGGCGGCTAGGTTGCGATTGGACCGCGCCGCGTTCCCTGCTAGAACCGTGCGCAGCGAATGTCGACTCGCGCTAGGCAGTTGCGATTGGACCGCGCCGCGTTCCCTGCTAGAACTGACGGTTATGCGCACGAGTCTTCGCCGAGAGTTGCGATTGGACCGCGCCGCGTTCCCTGCTAGAACCCTCCGCCGCCCTCTTGTCTCGCACGGCGTCGACCTCGCCCGCCGTGAGGTCGACCACCGGCTTGCGGCGCACGAGATTCCCGATCGCCTTGATCTCCTTGGGGTCGGCGATCAGGCCGTAGGCCGTATCCTCGTGCAGCGCGCCGCCCTTGCCATGCTCGGGCTTGTTGGAGACGATGAGCTTCTCCAGCGACGCCGCGCACGGCCTCGTGGAAAGTCTCGAAGGGCTTGGGAACCTTGCCCAGCGTCGCGTCGAACTCGCTTTGCTCGGCCCGGCCGGCATCGCGCGCAAGCGAATTGAGCAATCCGCGCGTCATCGCACCGATGACGATGGCGTCGATAGCGTGGTGGCGATGGTCGGTGCGGTTCTTGCGGTTGTCGTCGCCTAAAAGTCCGTTGAGCCCCCATTTGCCCCGCAGCAGGCCGGTCAGCGTGCCCGGCGTCACGTAAATCTGGTCGGGGTCGCAGACCTTGCCGAGGTAGGCCTTGGCGAGGCGCGAAAGATATTTCGTTTCGTTGAGCTGGCGCGCCAGAAAGCCGCCCTCCTCTTCGAATTTCTTCATCGCGTCGGGCTTGAAGCGCCAGCGCTTGTTGTTGGGCAGCTTGTCCGCACGGCCGACGATGTCTTCCCATCCCGGCTTGTCGCCGAAGGCCTCGAACGGGGACTTGCCGCGCTTGACCCGGTTCATATCGCGAAAGCACAGGACCTTGTTCGCGGCGCTGTCATCGAGCGTGCGCGAACGCGGCAGGATATGTTCGATCTCGATTTCAGAAGTGAAGACCTGCGCCACACCGATCGCCCGACCGGAGAAGGGACACAGCGCGACGCCGTCGCCTGCACGCTGCTGTTCCTCGTAGAGCTTCAACCGCGCGCGGTTCTCGCCATCGTTGGGGACGCCGAGTTCCGCAAGCTTGACGGCGCGCTTCTCGTTGGCGTCGCGGTTCTCGCGGTTCCGTTTTTGCTCACGCTCCTTCTGTTCGGCGTTCTGCTTCAATTCGCGCGCCAGTTCGACGACGATCTGATCCGGCGCGCCGAAGCGGGCGATGAGCGCGTTGACGACGCGGCGCAATTGGTTGAGGCCGATGTGAACGGTCGGATTCATGATCCGGCCCCAGAACGCCGCCTCGTCGCCGCGATCCTTTTCCTCCATCGATCCGGGCAGGACGTGGCGTTGCAGGACTTGGCCGTAATAGGGCAGGCGGGCGAACAACTCGCCGTCGCGCTCGTCCGAGTGATGCCAGGGCGGCTCGCGGTCCTGGCCGGCGCGCAGCACTGCCTCGGCGTATGTCACCACGCGGCCATCTTCGTCGCGCTCGTTGATCAGCGCGTCGAGAATCGCGGCGTTGGCGGTAGGGCCGAGACGCGAATAGCCCTCGGCGAGCGGAACGGTCGCGCATTCGCGCGCGGCCTCGTCGCTGAGCCCATCCTCGCCCCTCAGGCGGGCGACGAGCGTCACCTCGTCCGGCTCGTCGAGCAGCTTGGCGACGAAGGCGTCCTTTTGCTTCCACGACAACGTGCGCCAGCGCGGGCCGAAATGGTTGACCTTGGAGAGGAGTTTGCCGGTCAGCGAGCCCTTCATCTCGGTTTCGCCGGCCTGCTCAAAATTGATCCGCGCAGCCCCGCCGAGTTTGAGCGCCTTGCGCATCTTGGCGTAAGTCATCTTGCCTTCGTTCAGCAGCACGCTGGCGGGCGCGTCGCGCTCGTCGGCGTCAACCGCGGTCCGGGCGTCGCTGCCTTCCGGAAATCTGAATATGCGCGAGACGCTCGTAAACCTCCCGCGCTTCGACCGACGGCAATGCCTTGGGCAACCGCTCCTCGCCTGGCACGAAGGTGCATTTGCCGATTTTCGGCGGCTTGAGGTCGCGCTGGCGAAAAAGGACGGCAGCGATAACGTCGTGGCGCTCGGGCGTCAGCAGCGCCGGATGATGCCCCGCCTGGGCGCGCCATATCGCGTCGAACTCCTCGCGGATCATGTCGCGCGTCGGGTAGAATTCGTACAGCGCCTTGGCGCCGGCGCCTTCCAGTCGAATACGGGTCGGCTTGCGGCCGGGGTCGCGAACCCGGCGCGGGTCGTGGGATTGGCCGCGATGGCGCATCCACAGGAATTCGCCGAAGGTGCGGCAGTTCCGCTCGCGTAGAGCCTCGCGAAGCTTCTCCGAAGCGTGGGCGATCTTGCCCTTGTCCTTGTCCTTCTTGTCGGTCTTGCGGTTCGACCTGAAGCCTCGTCTTTGGTTCAAGTGAAAGATAGCGCGGCCGATTTCGAAAGGCTCGAGGGGGCGATCCAGCGCGGCGGCGCGAAGTGCATAAGGGTCGAGCGCTTCGAGCCGCTTCCGGTCCGCTTCGCTGGCCTGCATCAGGCCCGCCCCGACAAGGGCCGCCATGAGGTCCGCCCGCCGCAGCACGAAACGGTCGCGCCGCTTGCGGGCCTGTTTCGGAATGCGCCGCATCGTCGCGAGCGACTGCTGATCCTTGGGGTTGCGCCCGTCCTTGAACAGGCGAACGCCGCTCCACATGAGTTCTAACGGCCCGTCCGCGCCATACTCGTGGACCGCGCCCGGCCCCGTTCGCCAGACCGCGAAGCCGAGCGAATTCGTTCCCAGGTCGAATGAAAATCGCATGCCCATAATCTGCCCAACTCCGTCGATCCCACAGCTTGGCGCAAAATCGCTTGCCAGGCCAGAACCGTTCCGCTAATTTCAGTTCTGTTCTAGCAGGGAACGCGGCGTGGCCCCTTCGTTAACAAGGTTCCATACCACCGAATGAGGGCGGGCTCCGGTCCGCCCTTTTCCATTGCAGCCTATCCGAATTCCGTCGCCGCTGAGCGGCACTGCCGGCGACTACTGGTCCTCGTTGGCCGGGCTCCGGCGTCCCACTCTCGCAGGCGCGGTCGGCTTGCCATGAGGCCAAAATAAACGCAATGCTCCGACCCCCGCATGCGTTCGTGGATTCCCGCCTCATGTCATCTCCGGTTCGCGCCGCCCCGTCCGCGAATCCTTCGCGCCGCGCGGCCAAAGAGCCGACGCGCGAGGCCTTGCTGGCCGCGCTCGCCGGGCGCGAGCGCGAACTCGCCGAGGCGCGGGAGCGGCAGGCGGCGACGGCGGAGATTCTGAAGGTCATCGCCAGTTCGCCGTCGGACATGCAGCCGGTGTTCGACGCGATCGCGACGAGCGCCAACCGGCTGCTCGGCGGATTCTCGACAGCAGTGTTCCGCATCTTCGGCGACGTCGTAAGCCTGGCGGCGTTCACGCCGGTTGACCCAGACGGCAGACAAAGCCCTCGTGGCGTTCTTCCCTCGCCCGCTCCCCGAATTTCTAGGGTTCGAGCCATTCGCGGGGGCGAGTTCGCACAGATCCCCGATACCGAATCTGGAAAGCTCAATCCGGGAACTGGCGCGGCTTCGCGGCTATCGTAGCATGCTGTTTGCGCCGCTGATGAGCAACGGTGCGCCGATTGGGATCATCAGCGTCACCCGCAAGGAGCCGGGCAAGTTCGCCCAACATCACATCCAGCTCTTGCAAACCTTCGCCGATCAGGCCGCGATCGCGATCCAGAACGCGCGGCTGTTCCGCGAGACGCAGGAGGCGCTGGAGCAGCAGAAGGCTTCCGCCGAGGTGCTGGGCGCGATCAGCAAATCAGTGGCGGATACGGCGCCGGTGTTCGAGACCATCCTCGACGCCTGCCAGCGTCTCTTCGGCAGCGAAGAAATCGGCATTTACACGATCGGCGACGACGACATGGTGCGGGCGGCGGCGTGGCGCGGCCCGAGGGCCGAGGAAGCCCGGCATGATGTCACCCCGCTTGCCGAAAGCGTGACCGGCCGGGTCATCCGGGAACGCCGCACCCACCACATCCCCGATCTCGGCGCCCTTCCCGATTTGTCGCCGACACTGCGCGATCGGGTGAACCGCCACGGCGGCGCCTCGCTCCTCTATGCGCCGATGCTGTGGGAGGACAGCGGCCTCGGCTCCATCCTCGTGGTCCGCTGGCCGCCGAGGCCGTTTTCCGACCGGGAGCAAGCGCTCCTGCAGACGTTCGCCGATCAGGCGGCGATCGCGGTCCAGAATGCGCGCCTCTTCAACGAGACGCAGGAGGCGCTCCGACAGCAGACGGCGACGAGCGACATACTCCGGGTGATCGCCTCGTCTCCCGACGATATGAAGCCGGTGCTGGAAAGGCTGAC
This sequence comes from uncultured Alphaproteobacteria bacterium, assembly GCA_963835955.1. Taxonomy (GTDB): domain Bacteria; phylum Pseudomonadota; class Alphaproteobacteria; order Rhizobiales; family Beijerinckiaceae; genus Roseiarcus. The sequence goes on from CAWIHZ010000005.1 coordinate 465,067, forward strand.
GGAGACCGCTTGCCGCCTGTGCAGCGCCTATGACGCGATCGTGCTGCTGCGCAATGCCGACGATCTGGAAATTGCCGCCCATCACGGGGCGATTCCCCTTCCCCCCAATTTCGGCAGACGGCCGATCGGCCGCGACTGGCCTCCCGGGCGCGCCGTTTTCGATGGCAAGCCCGTGCATGTGCACGACCTTCTGGCCGCGCAACACGAATTTCCCGTCGCCATCAAACTGTCACAAGACGCGGGTCGAGCCGCGTCACCAGGCGACGCCATACCGGGCCTGGCGTGGAGGACCGCTCTCGCGATGCCCCTGATGCGCGAAGCCGAGGCGATCGGCGTCATCGTGCTCCGCCGCGTCGAAGTGTGGCCCTTCTCGGACGCCCAGATCGCGCTCCTCGAGACTTTCGCCGATCAGGCCGTCATCGCCATCCAGAACGCGCGGCTGTTCGACGAGGTGCAGGCGAAGACCCGCGACCTGGAGGAGTCGCTCGCGCAGCAGACGGCGACCGCCGACGTGCTCAGGGTCATCAGCCGCTCGGTGTTTGATTTGGACGCGGTCCTGAACACGCTCACCGAGTCTGCGCGATCGCTCAGCGGCGCGGCGACCGCGCTGCTTTACCTACGCGACGGCGAGGTGTGGCAGCTTCGCGCCGAGTTCGGGATCCAGCCCTGAATTTCGCGAATACGAGACCGCGCATCCCTTTCGCTCGGGCAGGGAAACAGTTGCTGGGCGCGTGCTACTGACTGGAGAGACCGCTCACATTCCCGACGTGCTCGCCGACCCGGGCTATAGGTACGGCCCGGGACCGCAGATTGGCGATTATCGCGCGTTGTTCGGCGTACCCCTAATTCGCGACAGCAAAGTAGAAGGCGTGTTCGTGCTGCTGCGTCCCGAGCCCAACGCGTTCACGCCGCGCCACATTGAACTCGTGAGAACCTTCGCCGATCAGGCCGCGATCGCGATCGAGAACGCGCGGCTGTTCAATGAGGTGCAAGGCGAAGACCGACGACCTGAGCGAGGCGCTGCAGCAGCAGACCGCCACCGCCGAGGTCTTGAAGGTCATCAGCAGGTCGGCGTTCGACCTGCAGATGGTGCTCGACACGCTGGTTCGTTCGGCCGCCGAACTGGTCGACGCGGCGCACGCGGTCGATTCATATCCGCGAAGGGAAGGTGTATCCCTACAAATCGGCCTTTGGATTCAACCCGGGCATTCGGAGTCTGATAAGGCAGAATCCTATCTCGCCGGGACGCCAAACACTGGCCGGTCGCGTAGCGCTGTCAGGCCGGGTCGAAAGCATCCCGGACGTGCTGGAGGACGCCGAATTTTCACCGTCCCTCAAGGCGGTGATTCAGGTGCGTTCGATTCTCGGCGTGCCCCTTCTGCGCGATGATCGGGTGGAAGGCATGATGATCCTCGGGCGCACCGAACCAGGCCTATTTACGCCGCGCCAGATCGAACTCGTCCGAACCTTCGCCGACCAGGCGGTGATCGCGATCGAGAACGCCCGGCTGTTCAACGAGGTGCGCGCGAAGACACGCGACCTTCAAGAGGCGCTGCAATTGCAGACCGCGACCGCCGACGTCCTGAAAGTCATCAGCCGCTCGGCGTTCGATCTGCAGGTTGTCTTCGACACGCTCATTGCTTCGGCGGTCCAACTCATCGGGGCGTTTAGCGGCGGAATCTGCGTGCGCGACGGCGAGGTTTTCCGCCATCAGGCCTTTTCCGGTCCCGGAGCCAGTCAGGAACTGCACGATTATCTCATCGAACATCCCGCGACCCCCGGGCGCGGATCGATCGCCGGGCGCACAATTCTCTCTGGACGGGTCGAGCAGATTCCCGACGTTCGCGAGGATGCGGAATTCTTGGTGCCGTTGGACTCTCGCGCCAATCCGGCGCGCGCCGTGCTCGGCGTGCCCCTGCTCGGCAAGGACAGGGTCGAAGGCGCTATCGTGCTCACGCGTCTCGAACCTGGCGCCTATCCGCAGCGCCAGATCGAAATCCTGCAAACCTTCGCCGACCAGGCGGTGATCGCGATCGAGAACGTGCGGCTGTTCGAGGAAGTGCAGGCGCGAACCCGCGACCTTTCCGAGGCGCTGCAATTGCAGACCGCGACCTCCGAAGTCCTCAAAGTCATCAGCCGATCCGCGTTCGATCTGCAGGCTGTGTTCGACACGCTTATCGCCTCCGCCGTTGAACTCTGCAGCGCGTTCAGCGGCTCCATCTGCGTTCGCGATGGGGAGGTGTTTCGTTACACAGGCAGCGCGGGCGTCGGCGCCACCCCCATACTTCACGACTATCTCGCGAATCATCCAGCGACGCCTGGACGGGGGACGATGGTGGGCCGGGTGTTGTTGTCCGGCAAAGTCGAGCACATTCGTGACCGGTTCGAGGACAAGGAATACGCGGTGCCCACGGCGGCCTTCGGCAACATGTCGCGCGCCTTCCTCGGGGTGCCGCTGCTGGGCAAGGCCGGGATCGAGGGCGCGCTCGTGCTCACGCGTGAGGAGCCGGGGCTTTTCGCCGATCGCCAGGTCGAAATCGTCCAGACCTTCGCCGACCAGGCGGTGATCGCGATCGAGAACGTGCGCCTGTTCGACGAGGTCCAGGCGCGCACGAAGGAGCTCGCCCAATCGCTCGACGATCTGCGCATGGCGCAGAACCGGTTGATCCAGTCGGAAAAGCTCGCTTCGCTGGGCCAGCTCACCGCCGGCATCGCCCACGAGATCAAGAACCCGCTCAATTTCGTCAACAATTTCGCGGCGCTCTCCGGCGAGTTGACCGACGAGTTGCTGGATATCCTGGCGCCCGAGCCGCTGGACCGCCAAGTTCGCGAGGAAGTCGACGAACTGACCCGGATGCTGAAGGACAATCTGCAAAGGGTCGCCCAGCACGGCAAGCGCGCCGACTCGATCGTCAAGAACATGCTGGCGCATTCGCGCTCGGGCCCGGGCGAACTACGTCCGTCCGACATCAACGCGATCCTGGAGGAGAGCCTCAACCTCGCCTATCATGGCGCGCGCGCGGAAAAGCCCGGATTCAATATCACGATGACGCGCGATCTGGACCCGGGCGCGGGGATGCTCGACGTCTTTCCGCAGGAAATCTCGCGCGCCTTTCTCAATCTGATCTCGAACGGGTTCTACGCCGCCGCGCAACGCAAGACCGAGACCGGCGATCCCGGCTTCGAGCCTGTGCTGAGCGTCTCGACCAAAAGCCTCGGCGAGGCGGTCGAGATTCGGATCCGCGACAACGGGACGGGCATTTCGGCCGAGGCGAGGGAAAAGATCTTCAACCCGTTCTTCACCACCAAACCGGCCGGGGAGGGGACGGGCCTCGGGCTGTCGATGACCCACGACATTATCGTGAAGGAACATGGCGGGACCCTCGACGTCGCCTCGGCGCCCGGCGAATTCACCGAATTCCGGATTGTCCTGCCTCGGGCCGGCGGCCCGCACGAAACGAAGCGGGAGCAAGCATGAGCGTTCTGGTTCTGGTGGTCGATGACGAACCCGATCTTGAACCTCTGTTCCGCCGGCAGTTCAGGCGGGATTTGCGCTCGGGGCGCGGTTTCAGATGGACTTCGAGCTGTCCGACTGACCGCCGCCTCGCGCGCCCCGAATGCGGTCGTCCCGCCAGCCTCCTTGCGCCCTTGCGCCGCAGCGCGGGGCTCGCCTGATCGGAGGGCGTCGCCGCGTTAAAGGCGGCCGGGAAATGTTGCGAATCTTGCCAGGCAGGCGAATTTGGGGTAATTGCTGGCCGAAATTGCGACCTTGGCCGGATCTGCAGGCTTGACGCCGCGATCGGTCGGGGCTTCGGGGGGTCTTCGTCCAGGCATGGTGTTGTCGGCGCCGCCGCTTTCGAGTTTCAGCAAGGCTCAGCTTCAGGATGCGGAGCGACGCTTTCCCACCTGGTCCAAACTCCGGTGAAGCAACTGGCGCGCGGCGCATCGCGCTTCTGCCTCTGGTCGCCCTCCTTACAGTGGAATTGACCGCTATGGGTCCGGTTGGGGTCATCCGGCTCCGGCGCCCGCGACCGCCGCCTCGCGCGCCCCGAATGCGGCCGTCCCGCCAGCGACCTTGCGCCGTGGCGCCGGGCTTGCTTGATAGAAGGGCGTCGGCGTGACTAAACGGCGGCGATGGCCGCCGGGTTCGGCGCTCGATGAGGTTTCAACGCCCTTAGGGGATCGGCGCCAGCATGTCGACGCAGCAGCTTCGTTCCCCAGCCGGGCCGCGCCTGCCCATTTTTCAATCTGCGTGCGTCGCGATTGTCGCCCTTGCGCTTTCCGGCTGCAACGGCTCCAGGAACGCCTATGTCGCGCCGCCGCCGCCGAAGGTGGTCGTCGCCCAGCCGCTTCAGCGGCCGGTGACCGTGTATCTCAATTTGACCGGCAACACCGCGCCCTTCAACGTCGTCGATCTGGTGGCGCGCGTCCAGGGCTTCCTCGAATCGATCGACTACGCCGACGGCGCGTCGGTCAAAAAGGGAGACCAGCTGTTCGGCATCGAGCGCAGCGTCTACCAGGAGCAACTCGACCAGGCGAAGGCGACGCTCGCCTCCGACCAGGCGGCGCAGGCGTACAACGAGGCCGAATATCAGCGCCAGGCCTCGCTCGCCAGGCATGATTTCGCCAGCCAGGCCGCGCTCGAGGACGCGAAAGCCAAGGCCGACCAGGCCGCCGCCGCCGTGCTCGGGGCGCGGGCGAGCATCGAACTCGGCGCCATCAACCTCGGCTATACGAAGGTGCTCGCTCCGTTCGACGGCGTCGTCACCAATCATCTGGTCTCTCGCGGGGCGCTGGTCGGCGTTTCGGGACCGACCAAACTCGCGACCATCATCCAGACCGACCCGCTCTATGTCTATTTCACCATGAGCGAGGCGCAGATTCTGTCGCTGCAGCGAAGCCTCGCCAAGGTGGGCGTCGGCCTGCGGACCACCGGTCTCTCCGACGTCCCGGTCGAGATCTCGCTGCAAGGCGAGAACGGCTATCCGCACAGAGGCCACCTCGACTACGCCTCGCCCCAGGTCGACACGGCGACCGGCACTCTGACGGCGCGCGCCGTATTTGACAACAAGGATGGCGCGCTGCTGCCCGGTCTGTTCGTCAGGGTTCGCACCCCGATCGCCAAACTGGACAAGGCGCTTCTGGTGCCCGATCCAGCGATCGGAACGAGCCAGGAGGGGCGCTATCTACTAGTGGTGGGGCCGGACAACGTCGTCCAGCGCAGGAACGTCAAGACGGGTGAGCGTGAGGGGCCTTACCGGATCATCGAATTCGGGATCGATCCGGGCGACTGGGTCGTGACCGAGGGCGTCCAGCGCGCCATCCCCGGCGCCAAGGTCAATCCCCAGCAGACCAAGCTTAGCGCGGAGCCGGAAAAACCCGCCGAGCCGAGCGCGGCCGCCAAGCCGACCGCGTCGGGGCCAGCGAAGTGACGGCGCGGGAGAAACGCTCATGATCTCCCGCTTCTTCATTGACCGCCCGGTTCTCGCCAATGTTCTGGCGCTGTTTTTCGTCGTCATCGGGCTGGTCGCGCTCGTCAACCTGCCGACCGCGCAATATCCGAACGTCGTGCCCCCGACCGTGCAGGTCACGACGCGCTATCCGGGCGCGAGCGCTTCGACGCTGGTCAACACCGTCGCGCTGCCGATCGAGCAGAACGTCAACGGCGTCGAGAACATGCTCTACATGCAGTCGACGAGCGCCAGCGACGGCACCTACAATCTCACCGTCACTTTCGCGATCGGGACCAACGCCGACCAGGACGAAATCCTGGTGCAGAACCGCGTTTCCGCCGCCCTCTCCTCCCTGCCAGCGGAAGTGCAGATCCAGGGCGTTACGACCAAGAAGCAATCGACGTCGATCCTCGAATTCGTCGCGCTGAGGTCGCCCGACAGCCGCTTCGACAGCCTGTTCCTTGCGAACTACGCGGTCATCAACGTCCAGAACGAACTCGAGCAACTCAAGGGCGTCGGCGACGTATCGGTTCTCGGCGCCGGCCAGTACGCCATGCGGGTCTGGCTGGACCCGAACCTGATGCAGGCGCGCGGCCTCACCCCGCAGGATGTCATCGGCGTCATCCGGCAGCAGAGCCAGGAGGTCGCGGCCGGCCAGATCGGCGCGCCGCCCGCGGTGAAGGGGCAGGACTTCCAGTACACGCTGAACCTCAACGGGCGCCTCAACGACGCGCCCGATTTCGAGAACATCGTCGTCAAGGTCGAGCCCGGCGCCGGCGGGCGGATCACGCGGGTCCGCGACGTCGGGCGGGTCGAGCTCGGCGCCCAGACCTACAGCGTATCGTTCAATCTCGACGGCCGGCCCGCGGCCGGCATCGCCGTCTCCCTGCTGCCCGAGGCCAACGCGGTCGCCGTCTCCAACGAGGTCCACGACAAAATGGAGGAGCTCAAGAAGAGCTTCCCCGAGGGGCTCGAATATATCGTCCCCTACGACACGACGAAATTCGTCAAGGCCGCGATCAGGGAAGTCTATGTGACGCTGATCGAAGCCGGCCTGCTGGTGCTGATCGTCATTCTCGTCTTTCTCCAGGACTGGCGGGCGATGCTGGTCCCGGCGACGACCGTGCCGGTGACCATCATCGGCGCTTTTGCCGCCATGGCGGCTCTCGGCTTTTCAATCAATCTTCCGACGCTATTCGCCATCGTGCTGGTGATCGGAATCGTAGTCGACGACGCGATCGTGATCGTCGAGGGCGTCTCGCGCCATGTCGAGGCCGGCATGCCCGGACGCGAGGCGGCGATAAAAGCGATGGAGGAGCTGACCGGACCGGTCATCGGCATCACGCTGGTGCTGCTGTCGGTCTTCCTGCCTGCGGCGTTTTTGCCCGGCCTGACCGGGCAGCTCTATCGCCAGTTCGCCCTCGTCATCGCGGCGACCGCGCTCATCAGCGCGATCAACGCGATGACGCTCAAGCCGACCCAGTCGGCGCTATGGCTGCGGCCGCCGAAGCCGCCCGGGCAGCGCAATTTTTTCTCCCGCGGCTTCAACAGGGTCTATGACGCGGCGGAGCACGGTTACGTCCGGCTGATGAGCGGCATGACGAAGCGCGCCCTTCTCATGGTCGGCCTGGCGCTCGTCCTCGTCGCCTTCGCGATCTGGTCGCTGACCCGGGTGCCGACCGGATTCCTGCCGACCGAGGATCAGGGCTACATGATCGTCGTCGTCCAGCTGCCGGACGGGGCCTCGAAGGAACGCACCGACGCGGTGCTGGCCAAGGTCCACGACCTGGCGGCGAAAGTCCCCGGCGTCGAGCATGTGGTGACGGTGAGCGGCATCTCGATCCTCGACAATCGGGCCAGCCTCGCCAATGCCGGCGTCGCCTTTGTCGTGCTGAAGGAATGGGACGCGCGACTCAAGCAGAAGGGACAGGATCAGGAGTCGATCCAGCGGCGCATTAACGGGGCCTTGCAGTCGATCCCCGAAGCCTTTTCCTTCGCCGTGCTGCCGCCGCCGATCCAGGGCGTCGGCAATGTCGGCGGCTTCACGATGCAGGTCGAGATCCGCAACGGCGATTTCGACTATGATCTGCTGCAAAGCCTCGCCAACACCGTGGTCGCGGACGGCAACGCCCAATCCGGCCTCCAGCGGCTGGCCACGACCTTCCGCGCCGGCGCGCCGCAATTCTCGGTCGTGGTCGACAGGACCAAGGCCGAGGCGCTCGGGATCACCGTCGGCCAGGTGTTCTCGGCGCTATCCGGCTATGTCGGCTCGAATTATGTGACCCAGTTCAACAAGTTCGGCCATGTCTTCCAGATCTACACCCAGGCGGAAGCGGACAAGCGCGCCTCGGTCGACGACATCCGCAATCTCAAGGTCAGGGCCGGCGACGGATCCATGACGCCGATCGGCACGGTCGTGGACGTGCATCAGGTGACAGGGCCGCCGCTGATCAGCCTTTACAATCTCTACCCCACCGCGACCGTCGTCGGCTCGCCGGCGCCCGGGTTCTCTTCGGGCCAGGCGCTCGAGATCATGGACCAGGTCGGCGCTCAGGCGCTCCCGAAAGGGACCGGCTTCGACTGGACCGCGATGTCCTTCCAGGAAAAGGCGGTCGGCAACCAGACTTATTACATTTTCGGCTTCGCGATCCTGCTCGTCTATCTGGTGCTCGCTGGACAGTACGAGAGCTGGATCCTGCCCTTCGCAGTGATCCTCGCGGTGCCGCTGGCGTTGCTCGGAACGGTCGCCGGCCTCAACTTCGAAGGCTCGGACAACAACCTTTACACCCAGATCGGCATCATCCTGCTGATCGCGCTCGGCAGCAAGAACGGCATCCTTATCGTTGAATACGCCCGCCAGCAGCGGGCGCTCGGGCGCGACGTCGTCCACGCGGCGGTGGAGGCGGCGCGGCTGCGCTTCCGCCCGATCATCATGACCTCCTTCGCCTTCATTCTCGGCGTGCTGCCGCTCGTCCTGGCCTCAGGCGCAGGCGCCGCGGCGCGACGCTCGATCGGCATCGCGGTGTTCAGCGGCATGATCGCCTCGACCTGTCTCGTCGTGGTGTTCGTTCCCTCATTCTATGTCGTGATGCAGAAGATCGAGGAACGCCGCCAGCGCCGCGCCGCGGCGCCCGCGGCCAGGCCGGCGGGCGTCGGGGATCCGGCGCCGGAACGGCCCGTCTAGATCTAGAGCATGATACGATTTCGTTGAGTTGCGTCAGGCTCCAGAATCTCTGAAGACGCGGGATTTTCTCGCATCCCGCACTCAATCGCGCGCGTCGCGGGCGAGGCCGTTCCCGCAGCGCCGCTCACTCGTCCTCGTCGCCGGGCTCCGGCGCCGCGCTCTCGCCGGGGATGGCGTAGCCGCCCGTAAACCAGCGGTGCAGATCGACGTCGGCGCAGCGAGGCGAGCAGAACGGGTCATAGCGCTCATCGCGCGGCTTGCCGCAGATCGGGCAGGAGCGATCTTTTCCCTTCCGCGCCTTCCGGCTCTTCGGCGCCCTTGGGGGCGTGTTGTCGTTGGCGTTCATCGGAGGAGGTTTCCGACCCATTGCCGGTGCGGATAGTAGCCTTCGGCCGCGAGCAGGCCCGCGGTTTCGGCGAGCGGAAGGCCGACGACATTGGTGTAGGACCCGACGAGCCTGACCACAAAGACGCCCGCCAGGCCCTGGATCGCGTAGCCGCCGGCCTTGCCGCGCCATTCGCCGCTGCCGAGATAGGCCTCGATCTCCTCGCGCGACAGCCGCTTGAACCGCAGCCGCGTCTCGACCAAGCGGCGCCGCAGCGCGTCGCCCGGCGTCGCCAGCGCAAGGCCGGTATAGACGCGATGGGCGCGCCCCGACAGCAGGCGCAGGCAGGCGTCCGCCTCGTCGTGGATTTCGCATTTCGGCAGCATCCTCCGTCCGACGCACACGACCGTGTCGGCCGCGAGCGTAAGGTAAGGCCCGGGGCTGGGCAGTTTCAGCGCCAGCGCCGCCGAGGCGCGCGCCTTCTCCGTCGCCAGCCTCTGCGCCAGCGCGCGAGGAGATTCGCCGCGCCGCGGCGTCTCGTCGACCTCCGACGGCAGCACCTCGTCGGGCTCGACGCCAATCTGGCCCAAAAGCGCGAGCCGGCGCGGCGAACCGGACGCCAGGACCAGACGCGGACGAGGCAGCGAAGGGGTCACGTCAGAGCCGCCGGCATGGGCCGTCCCGGGCCGATCCTGATGCGAATCGGCAGTCCTCATTTGAATCGATATGTGATCCGGCCTTTGGTGAGGTCGTAGGGAGTCATCTCGACCAGGACCTTGTCGCCCGCCAGCACGCGGATGCGGTTCTTGCGCATCTTGCCGGCGGTGTGAGCGATGATCTCGTGGTCGTTCTCGAGTTTAACCCGAAACGTCGCGTTGGGCAGCAATTCGACCACGAATCCGGGAAATTCAAGCAATTCTTCTTTCGACATAGGGCTCCTTGTATTCGCCGCATCCCGGAATGCAAGCGCGGGCCGGATCTGAGCCGTCCGCGGGACCACGCCGCCGGCCGCCGGAAGCGACCGCGCTAGCTAGCCCATATCAGCACGAAAGGGAAAGCCGACCCAATGCGCCATGGCCCAGCCCGTCGCGCCGTCGCCTCGCCGAACGGTCCGAGCGAACGGGCGTTCTCAGCCATCGGCACGAAATCGCGCGCGCCCGCCAGCACGAAGGTTTTCCTCATGCGCGGCGCGACCGGCGCAAGCCCGACGATTGCCTTCCCAACGCGAAAAGCGCTTACTGATTCAAGTGCGACGCGGATGGCGTCCGTCGCGTTCAGCGGTGCGTCAGCCGGGGAGGCGAAAATGACGGTCTCGGGAGTGCAGGCCATATTTCTGGTCGGATGCTTGGGTGGCGTCCTGGCCGAGATCGCGCGATGGTACGAGCTGAGAACGTCGGTCGGCTTTCCGGCGTACGCCCGCGAATGGAAATATTGGCTGGCGACGCTTTTCATGATTCTGGCGGGCGGCGCGCTTGCCATCGCTTATGGAGTCGATTCGAAAAACGCCATTCTTGTCGCCAATATCGGCGTGTCGGCGCCATTGATCATCAAGGGGTTGGCTGCGGCCGCGCCAAGTTCGACCGGCAGGGGCTTTGCTCCTCGTGCGTTCCGACCGTCCCTACAAGCGTTTCTGGCTGGCAGGTAGCCGGCGCTTCACGGAGCCGGCAAGACCGTGCTGAAGAGGCCAAGTCTTCTCGACCGAATTGTGCGCAAGGCAAACGCAAACGATTCGGCGCAGGTGTTCCTGGAAAAGAAATATTTGCGAATTTTGAACCGCCGCTACGGTGTGAAGCCCGATGCGGTCAGCCAGGACATGATTGCGAACTTCGCCCGCGGCAATTCCTTGTTGCAAATGCAAGAAAGACTTTCCGAAGCGGTTGGGTCCCTGCCGGGCAAACCGTTTATTTTCAACGGGTACTGGCGTGAATTGTTGGTTCAATCCCTGGAGGCGCTGCCTAAGGAGACGGGACTGCACGATGCGAGCATTTTCATCGGCGAAGCGCCGGACCCGATCTTCAACGCGGAAGTTCAAGATTATGGCAAGCAACGGTATTTGATCCTTGTCCAGTCGGGGCTGGAGCTGTTTCTCTATCGGATTGCCTGCGTCATCGTCGCTTCGATGCGACTGAGAATCGGCGCGCTGGGTTCCGGGCAGATTGTCCTGGAGCCGGAACTCGACATGGACGCCGCGCGCTCGATCGTCATGAGAAACATCGAGGGCGTGTTTCGCGGGATGCATGAGTGGCCGATCGCTCTGAAATCGGAGACGACGCTCGCGCTTGCCGCAAACTACGCCTATGCGCTGCAACAATTCGTCGTCGCGCATGAGCTCGGTCATATCCTGCAATCGGTGCGACCGTTTTCCGATAGATCGAAAGGCGAAAGAAGGCCGCCGCTGAAAGTTCGACCAGAACTGAAGGATGACTGGAATCAGGAGATCGTGGCGGATGGATTCGCCGCGACGATTTGCCATGAGCTGATCGCGACGGTGACATCGAGGGGTGCCATGACGCTCGACCTGGCCGAAAACGTACTGTTCGAGGCGCCCTACATCCTTTTCGTCTTGATGGAGGCCCTGGATAAAGTCGCCGCATCGAAACGGCTCCGGCGCTGGGAGACTCATCCGCCCGCCGACATGCGGCGATCGAAGCTGTTGAGCGTTCAAATCGCCCAGGGTTTGCACAAGGATTTCCAGGACATGGCGGAGGATCGATCGCAGCACATGCGTCGTCTTGCCGGTCTCGCTCCGACCATCGATCGGGCGTAGGGCGCGAACGGGGTTTGCCGGCCGGGCTTCCGGCCGGTCACCCCATCGCCCGGTCCAGCTCGCGATAACGTCTGACCGCCAGCGGAATCGAGGCGAGATAGGCGAGGGTGAGGGCGACGAGGGTCGGCATCGGGAAAATGAAGACAAGCAGCAGCACGGCGGCGACGCCGACGAGCAAGACGGAGACATATTCGCGCGGCACCCGGCCGAACGACTTGCCGGAGAAGTGCGGCACGCGGCTCGCCATCAATAGCGCCACCGCGACGACATAGAGGCTTTCGATGACGGCGAACCGAGGCGTGGCCGCGCTGAGATCAAAGGCGAGGCGAAGGTAGACCGGCAGAAGTCCGACGATCGCGCCTGCCGGCGCCGGCATGCCGACGAAGAAATTCTTGCGCCAAGCCGGCTGGTCGGGATCCTCGAGCATGACGTTGAAGCGCGCCAGCCGCAGGGCGCAGGCCATCGCGAACAGCAGCGCCGCGACCCAGCCGAAGCTCTTGACCGCGTGAAGATCGGTCACGAACAGGACGAACGCCGGCGCGACGCCGAAATCGACGAAATCGGCCAGCGAATCGAGTTCGGCGCCGAAGCGGGACGTGCCCTTGAGCGCCCGCGCGATCCGGCCGTCGAGACCGTCGAGGACAGCCGCGCCGACGATTGCGCTGACCGCCCAGTCGATCGACCCTTCCATCGCCAGCCGGATGGCGGTCATCCCGAGGCAGAGCGCGACCAGGGTCACGATGTTGGGCAGAAGAAGCCTCAACCGCACCGGCCGGAAGCCCGCCTTCCGCGGCGGCGCGGCGGCGTCCGTGAGCGGCGCGGGGGGCGGTGAGGCGGCGTCGTTCAAGCGTCAGCTCCGCTGAAAGCGGCGGAGATGCGCGCCGGTTGCGAACTCGGCGATCACGGTCTCGCCGGCGACGGCGCGCGATTCGACGCCGACGACGATTTGGGCTTCGCGAGGCAGATAGACGTCGACGCGCGAGCCGAATCGGATCAGCCCGATGCGCTCGCCCGCGCCGACATGGGCCCCCTCGTGGGTGAAGCAGACGATCCGCCTCGCGACGAGCCCGGCGATCTGGACCACGCCGAAACTGCCCGATCCCGCATCGATGACGATACTGTTGCGCTCGTTGTCCTCGCTCGCCTTGTCGAGATCGGCGCTGAGAAAGGCGCCGGGGTGATAGGCGATCCGCGCCACTTGCCCTTCGACCGGAGCGCGGTTCACGTGGCAATCGAAGACCGACATGAAGATCGACACCCGCTGCATCGGCGCCATGCCGAATCCGAGCTCCGGCGGCGGCGCGGCGAAGCCGGCGAAACTGACGGTCCCGTCGGCGGGCGCGACGACGAGATCGCCACGCAGCGGCGTGACCCGCGCAGGATCGCGAAAGAAGTACGCGCACCACAATGTCGCGACAAGGCCGATCCAGCCGAGCGGCGACCACATCCACCAGAGGATCAGAGTCGCGGCGATGAACCCGCCCAGGAACAGATAGCCCTCGGGATGGATCGGCGCGAGCTGACGGCGAAGCGAACTGGCGACGCTCATGATTGCGATTCTCGATCAAAGGAAGAACGCACTCTTGGCGCAAAACGCGCCCGATGTCACGGCGCCGGCAGCGCCGCCGCGACGCCGGGAAGGCCGGAATCGTCCTCCTCGCCGCCCCGCCGCAGGGTGACCCGGCCCGCGTCGACGATTTCGCCGGCCCGGCGCAGCGTCTCCTCGGCCGCGTCGACCTCGCGTTGACGATTCCATAGCGCCGCGTAGATCCCGCCGCGCGCCAGCAGCGCCTCGTGGGCGCCGCGTTCGGCGATGACGCCCTGGTCGAGCACTAGAATTTCGTCGGCGTTGACGACGGTCGACAGGCGGTGGGCGATGACGAGAGTGGTGCGCCCGCGCGAGACCCGTTCCAGCGCCGACTGGATCTCGCGCTCGGTGAAGCTGTCGAGCGCCGACGTCGCCTCGTCGAGCACCAGAATGGGCGGCGCCTTGAGCATCGTGCGCGCGATCGCGACCCGCTGCTTCTCCCCGCCCGAGAGTTTGAGCCCGCGCTCGCCGACCTGCGCGGCGTAGCCCTGGGGCAGGGATTCGATGAAGGCGTCGATCTGCGCGTTCACCGCCGCCGCCCTGACGTCGGCGTCGTTGGCGCCGTCCCGACCGTAACGGATGTTGTAGACGATCGAGTCGTTGAAGAGCACCGTATCCTGCGGCACCATGCCGATGGCCGCGCGGAGCGAACTCTGGGTGACCGCCTTGATGTCCTGCCCGTCGATCAGTATGCGCCCCGACGTCGGTTCGTAGAACCGGAACAGCAGCCGCGAGATCGTCGATTTGCCCGCGCCCGACGGCCCGACAATGGCGATCGTGTGGCCCGCCGGAGCGTCGAAGGAGACGCCGCGCAGGATCGGCCGCTCGGCGTCATAGGCGAATTCGACATTCTCGAACCGGACCGCGCCCTCCGTCACTTTCAGCGCCGCCGCGCCGGGGACGTCCTCAATCTCGGGATTTTGCCCGAGGATTGCGAACATCGCTTCGATGTCGACGATCGCCTGCTTGACTTCGCGATAGACCATCCCCATGAAATTTAGCGGCTGGTAGAGTTGCAGCATGATCAGGTTGATGAGCACAAAATCGCCGACCGTCTTCTTGCCGCTCCTGACTTCCGCCACGCACATGACCAGCACGACGACGAGACCGATGGTGAAAATGATCGCCTGGCCCGCATTGAGCACCGCCAGCGAAACGTAAGTGCGCACGCTCATGCGCTCATAGCGCGCCATCGCCTTGTCATAACGCGCGGCTTCGCGCTGTTCGGCGCCGAAATACTTCACCGTCTCGAAATTGAGCAGACTGTCGATCGCCTTGGTGTTGGCGTCGGTGTCGCTCTCGTTCATCGAGCGTCGAATGCCGATGCGCCAATTGGTGGCGACGGTCGTATAGGTGAGATAGGCGACGACCGTCGCACTGATCGCCGCGACATAACGCCAGTCGAACGAGATCAGCATCACGCCGACGATCAGCGCGAACTCGACGATGGTTGGAACGGCGACCAGCATCGAGGTGCGGATGATCGTTTCAATGGCGTTGCGGCCGCGCTCGAGGACCCGAGTCAGTCCTCCGGTCTTGCGCTCGAGATGAAAACGCAACGACAGACGGTGCAGGTGCTCGAAGACTTCGATCGCCAGCCGCCGGACCGCATTCATCGCCACCGCGGCGAACAGAGCGTCGCGGCTTTGCTGCGTCAGCGCCATCACGATGCGCAACGCTCCATAGATGACGGTCAGCGAGGCCACGCCGACCAGGATATGGGGGAGGGGGACGGCGTCGAGCTTCAGTTTTCCCGACAGCGCGTCCGTCGCCCACTTGTAGGAATAGGGAATGGCGACCGTAATCAGCTTCGAGAGCAGCATGAGCGCGACCGCGAGGAAAACGCGCAGCTTGAGATCGATCCGGTCTCTCGGCCAGATGTAGGGCCACAGAAGCTGAACGGTTCCCGTCAGCGTGGCGGGTCTGCCGGCGTTGGCGCGCGCAGCGACGAATGTCGACGTTTTTTGATGTTGCATGTGAGCAGGCGTGCCCCGCCGGTCAAGGAATATCGCCAACGATATAGTCGCTTTGCCGGCTCATGACATCCTCGAAGCCGCCATCAGGGCCCGCCGACCCGTTTCAAGCGTCCAGGGACCGTGCCGGTCTGCGGCCTCGATCGGGACAGTCGACCACAATAAATCCGGGCCTCATCGACTCGTCATGCCGCAAAGTCAGCGCGAATCGTCTTTGTTGCGAATCGTCCGGCGGTGGGAATGAAATCGATGCGGCGATGATTCGCGGCGGTTTCGTGTTCACGTAAGCTTGATTTTGTCAAGAGAAGAACCGACGTTTTTTGTGTACATGCAGCATCAATCGCGCCGTGGACGTTGAGTATTCGAGCGGAGTCGGCCGCCGCCCTAGTTAAAAACACCGCAGTTCATCTTGTGCCATGTTTTCGATTGGGGTATAGGGTTATTTGTCCAAGTCGCCAAACGGCGGCAAAGAAACATGTAGCTCGTCGGGGTCGGACGGGCAGGATGGCTCTGGCGCCGATTGTCGCCTGGCGGTCATTCGAGACTTGCTTTTGGAGTAGTGACAACTATGGCTGAATCCAACAACCACATAGAACTCGCCGCGGAAATCGTCTCGGCTTATGTGTCGAACAATTCCGTGCCGTCAAGCGAACTACCTGCGCTTCTCAGTGACGTTCACGCCGCGATCGTGCGCGTCTCGACAGGCGCGCAGCCCATCGTCGTCGAACCGGCGAAGCCGGCGGTCCCGCCGAAGAAGTCGATTACCAGCGATTACATCATTTGCCTGGAGGACGGCCGCAAGTTCAAGTCGTTGAAGCGGCATCTGCGGACCCAATACAACCTTTCCCCCGAAGAGTACCGGGAGAAATGGGGTCTTGCGTCTGATTACCCGATGGTCGCGCCCGCTTACGCCAAGGCGCGCTCGGCCCTCGCCAAGCAGATGGGCCTGGGTCAGCAGCGTCGCCGCCGGAAATAGGGCAGTCCGCGAACTTTCGACGGCGGAAGTCCCGAAGTTGGAAGTCGTGAAGGCGAGAGTTCTTGCGGAATCGAAGTCTTGGGGGGCGCTCGTTCGCGTCGGCAAGCGGCGTGCGCGAGCCGAGGCCGAATGTGTCTCTTGCCGCGCGCGGGCCGATTTGCGGCCGGCCGCAGTCTTTACTTGGTGCCGAACATCCGATCGCCGGCGTCGCCCAATCCGGGGACAATATAGCCATGGTCATTGAGTCGTTCGTCGATGGCGGCGGTCCAGACCTGAACATCGGGGTGAGCCTTGGTCAGCCGCTCGATCCCCTCGGGCGCGGCCAGCAGGCAGACGAAGCGGATGTCCTTCGCCCCCCGCCGCTTGAGGCGGTCGATCGCCGCGACGGCGGAATTGGCGGTGGCGAGCATAGGATCCATCACGATCACGAGTTGGTCGGCGATGTCTAGAGGCGCCTTGAAATAGTATTCCACCGCCTCCAGCGTCTGGGGATCGCGATAGAGCCCGATATGGGCGACGCGAGCGCTCGGGACCAGATTGAGCATGCCGTCGAGAAATCCGACGCCGGCACGTAATATCGGCGCGAAAACGAGCTTCTTGCCCGCAATCGTGGGCTGGACCGTTTTGGCGAGCGGCGTTTCGACCTCGATCATTTCGAGCGGCAGATCTCGAGTCACCTCGTAGGCCAGCAGCATCCCGATCTCGTTGAGGAGTTGCCGGAATCCCTTGGTCGAGACCGTCTTGTCGCGCATCAGCGTCAATTTGTGCTGCACCAGGGGGTGGCTGACGACGCGTACGTTCGACATGGACTTGAAGCTCCGGACCCCTTCGATCGGCCTTCAAGTGTAGACGAAGTCGCGCCGGCCTGGGTCCGAGCGCGCGCTCCGTCCCCAGTTTTGTTGGGGACGCTCCCAAACGGCGGCCTCAGCGTCTCTCCGCGACCGGAGGCTATTGACGGGGGCGAGACGAGAATGTCAGGTGACTGGCCCATGGCTTCCTCGACGTCGCGCCCGATCAGCCGCAACTGGTCCCTGCCGAACATCCTGACCTATGCTCGGGTGGCGGCGGTTCCGCTCGTCGCCGGCTTCCTGTTCTGGCCCGACGAGCCCTGGGCGCGGTGGACGGCGCTGGCGATCTTCATCGCCGCCGCGGTCACCGATTTTTTCGACGGCTATCTCGCGCGCGCCTGGTCGCAGCAATCCTCGCTCGGGCGGATGCTGGACCCGATCGCCGACAAGCTTCTCGTCTCCTCGGTCATCCTGATGCTGGCCGCCGACCAGACGATCGGGGGCGCGACGCTCCTGGCCGGGCTCGTCATTCTGTGCCGCGAAATCCTGGTTTCGGGCTTGCGCGAATATTTGGCTGAGCTCCGGGTCCCCGTGCCTGTAACCAAGGTCGCCAAGTGGAAAACCACAGTTCAGCTGGTCGCGCTCGGGTTCCTGATCGCGGGTCCGGCGGGAGAAGCCGCCGCGCCGGGCTCGGTTCAGACCGGCATTGTGCTTTTGTGGATTGCCGCGATCCTCACGCTCTACACCGGCTGGGATTATATGAAGGCGAGCTACGACCACGTCGGGAGCGACTAAGGCTTAAGATGAAAGCGGTCTATTTCGCCTGGGTGCGCGAACGCGTCGGCAAGGCCGAGGAAGAGCTCAACCCGCCGGCGACGGTGGCGACGGTCGGCGATTTGATGACTTGGCTGTCGGGCCAGGGCGAAGGTTACGCCCACGCCTTCGACCGGCCTTTGGCTGTGCGGGCCGCGCTCGACCGGGTCCATGCGCGGCGCGACGCTGCGATCGCCGGCGCCAAGGAAGTCGCGTTCTTTCCGCCGATGACGGGCGGTTGATCCGATGGCGACGATCCGGGTGCAGCGCGAGGACTTCGACGCCGGCGCGGAGGCGGAAGCGCTCGCCGGCGGCCGCGGCGACGTCGGCGCGGTGGTGATTTTCGTCGGCTATTGCCGCGACGAAGGCGGTCGGCTCGCGGCGCTGGAGCTCGAACATTATCCCGGCATGGCCGAGGAGGAGATCGCGCGCGTGATCGGCGAGGCCGAACGGCGATGGCCGCTCAAGGGCGCGACGGTGATCCACCGCAGCGGGCGCATTGCGCCGGGCGAGCGGATCGTGCTGGCCGCCGTCGCGGCCGAGCATCGCGCGCCCGCGTTCGCAGCGGCCGAGATGCTGATGGATTTTCTCAAGACGCGGGCGCCGTTCTGGAAACGGGCGATCCGCGCCGACAGCGGGGTCGACGGGTGGGTCGAGGCCAAAGGCGAAGACGACCGGTCGGCGGCGCGTTGGAGCGCCGCCGACTGATCGCGGCGTCAGGTCTTGGCGACGACCGCGTGGTAGACCCACAGCACCACGATGGCGCCGATGACCGCGATGATGATGCTGCCGATGTTGACGCCGGTGACGCCGCCGATGTGCACAAGGCTGGCGAGGAAGCCGCCGACGATCGCGCCGACGATTCCGAGCACAATGTCCATAACCAGGCCCGAGCCGGTCTTGTTGACGATCTTGCTCGCGATAAAGCCGGCGATCAAACCTAAAATAATCCAGCTGAGTATGCCCATATCCAAGCCTCCTTGCGCGGGCCGCCCCCCAAAAGAAGACACGCTGCGTCGCTTCTGCGGGCCGCAGCGGCAAGGGCAACGCCGAGCCGGATTGTTGCGGTATGGACGAGGAAAACGCAAGACGGTAAGCTGCATCGTCCCATCTTCGCCGGGCTGCGCGGGGCGCGGGCCGCTCTAGGCGCGCGGGAAGGGCGATCGTTTCACCAAGGAGGACGCTGTCATGGGAATGTTTGACGACGCATTGAAGAACGCGGTGCCCGGCGGCAATCTGGCGACGCCGATCGCGGTCGCGGCCGGCGCGCTTATTCTGGGCAAGATTTTCGGCGGGAAATCGGCGGCTCCGGCCGCGCCGGCGCCGTCGTCGGACGCACCCGCCGGCAGCCTCGTTGGCGGTCTCAGCGAGCTGATCGGCAAGCTCACCGCCGGCGGCGCCGCGCCGCAGGTCAATTCCTGGGTCGGCAGCGGGGCGAACCAGCCCATCCAGCCGGGCCAACTCGGTTCGGCGCTCGGCCAGCAGACGATCAACGACCTGTCGGCGCACTCGGGCATGAGCAAGGAGGAATTGCTGAACCAGCTGGCGATCGTGCTGCCTCAGCTGATCAACCATTTGACCCCCAATGGGCGGGTGCCCACGGTGGCAGATCTCGAGCGGTAGAGTTCACTTCCGCCAAGCGTCATTCCGCCGCGCGACGACCCGGCAAATCGGCCTTGTCGAGCGCCTGGCCCAAGTCCTCGATCAGATCGTCCGCATCCTCGAGGCCGACCGACAGTCGGAGCAAACCGGGCCCAATTCCGAGCGCCGCCCGCTGCTCCGGTTTCAGGCGCTGGTGAGTCGTCGTCTCCGGGTGGGTGACGAGGCTCTTGGCGTCGCCCAGATTGTTCGAGATGCCGATGACGGTGAGCGCATTGGCCATCCGGAACGCTCCGGCCTTGCCGCCGGCGACCTCGAAAGCGAGCAGCGTGCCGCCGCCGCTCATCTGGCGCCTGGCGAGGTCCGCCTGCGGGTGATCGGCGCGGCCGGGATAGAGTGTGCGGACGATCGCCGGATGCGAGCTGAGGAAGTCTGCGATCCGTTCGGCCGAGCGCGTCTGCGCCGCGACCCGCACCGGGAGCGTCTCCAGCGACTTCAGCAGCGTCCAGGCGTTGAACGGCGACAGGCAGGGGCCGGTCTGGCGCAGGAAATTGTGGATATGGTCGGCGATGAACTTCTCGCTCGCAAGAATGATTCCGCCGAGCACGCGGCCCTGCCCGTCGATGTGCTTGGTCGCCGAATAGACGACGCAGTCCGCGCCGAGTTTCAGCGGATGCTGATAGAGGGGCGTCGCGAACACATTGTCGACGACCAGGGTCGCGCCCTGGCCATGCATGATCTCGGCGACGGCGGCGATGTCGATGATCTGCAAAGTCGGGTTGGTCGGCGATTCGAGGAACGCGGTTTTGGTGTTCGGGCGCATGGCCGCGCGCCAGGCGTCGAGGTCCCACCCCTCGACCAGCGTCGAAGCGACGCCGAAACGCGGCAGCAGCTCCTCGACCACATAGAGGCACGAGCCGAACAGGGCCCGCGCGGCGACGACATGGTCGCCCGCCTTGAGCTGGCCCATCAAGGCCGCGGTGACCGCCGCCATGCCGCTCGCGGTCGCACGCGAGGCCTCGGCGCCTTCGATGAGCGCCATCCGCCGCTCGAACATCGCAACCGTCGGATTGGCGAAGCGCGAATAGATGTATCCGCCCGGGTCGTCGCCCTTGAAGCGCGCCTCCGCGATCTCCATCGTGTCGTAGAGATAGCCTTGGGTGAGAAACAGCGCCTCCGACGTCTCCTCGAACCGCGAGCGCAGGGAGCCGCCATGAATGAGTTGGGTCGCGGGACGAAGCGTCCTGGGATCGCGGGATTTGCGCGGGGTCGTCATGCTTCGCGTCCTCTTGACGGCGCCGGGCGCCGAAGGCTTCAAGACGAGGCCAAGTTTGCGAGGAGCCCCGATCTTTTAGCCCAATGTTTAACGTGGCGGCAAGCCGACCGGCTCAAATGACCACGACCAAAATGCGATAGACCCTGCGGCGTCCCGGCGTCAAGCGGTCGCGCAAGTTCCGCCCATGGCTGCGCTGCTCCTGCTTCTTTCCGAAGGCTCGGCCCTCGCGCCGCGACAAAAACCGCATTGCGTTTGATGTTATGCCGGGTTGCGTGCAATCCTGGACGCGGCTGAACATGTCGCCGCGCCCGGCCGGCGTTTCGATGCGGGCGGGAGAGATTGTCGGAGGCCCAATGAACGCAGTTCCGGGCGTCGCAAGGCGGCCGTCGGTATGTCCGCATGATTGCCCGTCGGTTTGCGCGCTCGACGTCGAGGTGATCGACGGCGAACGCATCGGCCGCATTCATGGCGCGAAGGATCAGAGTTACACCGCGGGCGTCGTCTGCGCCAAGGTCGCGCGTTACGCCGAGCGCATCCACCATCCCGATCGTCTGACAAAGCCTCTGCGTCGCGTCGGACCAAAAGGGTCGGGCAAGTTCGCGTCCGTCAGCTGGGACGACGCGCTCGACCTGGTGGCCGAGAATTTTCTGAAGGTCGAGCGCGAGCTTGGACCCGAAGGCGTCTGGCCCTATTTCTATGCCGGCACCATGGGCCTCGTCATGCGCGACGGCATCGAGCGCCTGACCCACGCCAAGCGCTATTCGCGCTTCTACGGATCGATCTGCGTCGCAATCGCGTGGCCCGGCTATGTCGCGGGAACGGGCAAGCTCATGGGCGCCGATCCGCGCGAAATGGCCAAGTCCGATTGCGTGGTGATCTGGGGCACCAACGCCGCCGTCACCCAGGTCAATGTTATGACCCACGCGATTCGCGCGCGCAAAGAGCGCGGCGCCAAGATCGTCGCCGTCGACATCTATGACACCGAGACGATGCGGCAGGCCGATCTCGCGCTTCGCCTCAGGCCGGGCGCGGACGGCGCGCTCGCCTGCGCGGTGATGCATGTGCTGTTTCGCGATCGCCTCGCCGACCGGGCCTACCTCGAGCGCTATACCGACGCGCCGGCCGAGCTCGAGACCCATCTTCGAACTCGCGACCCTCAATGGGCGAGCGCGATCACCGGACTCGCCGTCGCCGAGATCGAGGAATTCGCGGCGCTGATCGGGCGGACGAAGCGCACGTTCTTCCGCCTCGGCTACGGCTTCTCGCGCCAGCGCAACGGCGCGGCCAACATGCATGCGGCGCTTTGCATTCCGGCGGTCACCGGCGCCTGGGCGCATGAGGGCGGCGGAGCCTTCCACAGCAACAGCGGAATCTATGAGCTTCGCAAGACGATGATCGAGGGTCTGGACCTCCGCGACCCGAGCGTGCGCTGCCTCGACCAGTCGCGCGTCGGGGCGATCCTGACCGGCGAAAAGGAGGCGCTGAAGAACGGCCCGCCTGTGAAGGCGATGCTGATCCAGAACACCAACCCGCTGGCGGTGGCGCCGAATCAGCACAAGGTCAGGCGCGGGTTTGCGCGCGAGGATCTGTTCGTTTGCGTCCATGAGCAGTTCATGACCGACACCGCGCGCAGCGCCGATATCGTGCTGCCGGCGACGATGTTCCTGGAGCACGACGACATCTATACCGGCGGCGGCCATCAGCACCTGCAGTTCGCGCCCAAGGCGGTCGAGCCGCCGGAAGGCTGCCGCTCCAACCACGAGGTGATCGTCGCGCTCGCGTCGAGGCTCGGCGCCGAGCATCCGGCGTTTTCCATGTCGCCGCGAGAAATCATCGACTGGACGCTTCGCCAATCGGGCTATGGCGACTTGGCCGCGCTCGAAGCGCGACATTGGCTCGATTTGCAGCCGCCGTTCGAAAAAGCGCATTTCCTCGAGGGTTTCGGCTTTCCGGACGGAAAGTTCCATTTCAAGGCCGACTGGGCGAGCGCTCCTTACGCCAATGACGGGCCGCGCGGGGCGTGGCGCGACATGCCGGTTCTTCCCGACCACTGGCCAGTCAACGAAGAGGCGGATGAGGAGCGCCCGTTCAAGCTCGCGACTTCGCCCGCCCGCAATTTCCTCAATTCGAGCTTTACCGAGACCGCGACCTCGCGCGCGCGCGAGCGGCGTCCGGAAGTTCTCGTCAACCCGACCGACGCAGCCAGGCTCGGCCTCGCGGACTCAGACGTGGTCGAACTTGGCAACGAACGCGGACGAACCCGCCTGCATGCGCGGCTCAGCGAAAGCGTGCGGCCGGGCCTCCTGGTCAGCGAAGGCGTGTGGCCGCCGTCGGCCTTTCTCGATGGCTGGGGAATCAACGCGCTCGTCGGCGACGACAGCGTGGCGCCGTTCGGCGGCGCCGCGTTTCACGACGTAAGAGTTTGGGCGCGGCGCGCCTGAGACTTAAGCGGCGCCCGCTCTTTATTTGCCCGGACCGGCGGGATATAGGGTCAGCCAAAATTGACGGACCCATACTTCCCACCCGAGCCAACGCCAATGAAGAAGCCGTCCGGCCCACGAACCGACGAGTCTATGCGAAGCCTCGTCGATATCGCCGCGATCGACCAGCTCGCCAAGATCATAACCAAACACGATCTCAGCGAAGTCGAAATCGACCTCGGCGAGTTGCACGTGCGGCTGGCGCGGGAGCGGGCGCCGGCGGGTCAGGCGATCGTCGCCGGGGCTCCGGCGCAAGCCGCGCCGATCGCAGCCGCGCCTGTCGAGAAGGACGCGGCCGCGGCGGCCGAACCGCCCGAGGTCGAGATCGCCGGAGCGGTGAAGTCGCCGATGGTCGGCACCGCCTATCTGCGCCAGACCCCGGAATCAAAGCCGTTCGTCGAAGTGGGATCGGTGGTGAAAGCCGGCGACAAGCTGATGCTGGTGGAGGCGATGAAGACGTTCAACGACATCGTCGCGCCGAGCGCGGGACGGGTCGCCGACATCCTGGTCGCCGACGGCTCGCCGGTCGAATATGGCCAGCCGTTGATGGTCATCGAGTGATCGGGATGGTCACGCGCGCCGCGGACAAGTCGCAAGCGCCGGGAAGGCGCATCGATGTTTGATAAGATCCTCATCGCCAACCGCGGCGAGATCGCCCTGCGCGTGCTGCGCGCCGCCAAGGAGCTTGGCATCGCGACCGTCGCCGTCTATTCGACCGCCGACAAGGAGGCGATGCACGTCAAGCTCGCGGACGAGAGCGTCTGCATCGGGCCGCCGCCAGCCCGCGACAGCTATCTCAACATTCCGGCGATCGTGGCGGCGTGCGAGATCACGGGCGCCGACGCCGTCCATCCGGGCTATGGCTTCCTGGCCGAGAACGCCCGCTTCGCCGACATCCTCGAAGAGCACGAAATCGCATTCATCGGCCCCAAGGCCGAGCATATCCGCATCATGGGCGACAAGATCGAAGCCAAGCGGACGGCGGCGCGACTCGGAATCCCGTGCGTTCCGGGCTCCCAGGGCGCGATCGGCGATGCGGAGGAAGCGCTCGGGATCGCCGCCGACATCGGTTACCCGATCATCGTCAAGGCCGCGGCTGGCGGCGGCGGGCGCGGGATGAAGGTCGCGCATGGACCCGGCGATCTGGCCGATGCGATCGCCCGCGCCAGGATCGAAGCCAAATCCGCCTTCGGCGACGATTCCCTCTATCTGGAGAAATATCTGAGCAAGCCGCGCCATATCGAATTTCAGGTTCTCGGCGATGGGCAAGGGCGCGCAATTCATCTCGGCGAGCGCGACTGCTCCTTGCAGCGCAGACACCAGAAAATCTGGGAGGAAGGCCCGTCTCCCGCCCTCAACGCCGATCAGCGGGCCGAGATCGGCGGCGTCGTCGCCAGGGCGATGGCGGAACTCGGCTATGTCGGCGCCGGGACGATCGAATTTCTCTATGAAGGCGGAAACTTCTACTTCATCGAGATGAACACGCGGGTGCAGGTCGAACATCCCGTCACCGAGATGATCACCGGGATCGACATCGTCAACGAGCAGATCAAGATCGCCGCCGGCTCGCCGCTGTCGATCGCCCAGCGAGACGTTCGCATCCTCGGCGCGGCGATCGAATGCCGCGTCAATGCCGAGCACGCGCGCACCTTCATTCCCTCGCCCGGCCGCATCGCCTACTTCCATCCCCCGGGCGGCCTTGGCGTTCGCGTCGATTCTGCCGCCTATCAGGGCTACGTGATTCCGCCCTTCTACAATTCGCTGGTCGGCAAGCTGATTGTCCATGGCCGCACCCGGACCGAGGCCATGATGCGCCTGCGCCGGGCGCTCGACGAGTTCATCATCGACGGCATCGAGACGACGCTGCCGCTGTTTCGCACATTGGTCAGAACGCCCGACGTGCAGAACGGGCAGTACGACATCCACTGGCTGGAGGAATTTCTGAAGAGCGAGCACTCTCTGCACGCCTGACAGCCGACCCACGGGCCGCGGAGGCTGGAGAGCCTAACGCCAGTTCGCTCAGCTCAACCGTTGCAGCGCCGCGCGCGCCGCGCCATTGTTGGGATTGACCAGAACCGCGCGCTGATAGGACTCGACCGCCTTGGGGCGGTTGTTCAGCTTCTCGTAGCAGTAGCCGAGACCGGCCCAGGCCTCCGATATATTGGCGTTGACGTTGAGCGCCGCGTTGAAGTCCTCGATCGCCTTTTCGTACTGGCCGGTCGCCATCAGGCTCTGGCCGCGCGCCTGATAGGGCGCGCCGGCGAAAGGATCGCGATCGATCGCATTGTTGAAATCGGTGATCGCCTGAACATTGTTGCCCTGGCGCTGATAAATGAGCCCACGCGCGTGATAGGCTTGGGCGCCTTCCGGGTTGAGCTTGATCGACTGGTCGAGGTCCGCCAGCGCGCCGGCGAAGTCGTTTTGCGAGCGGCGAAGATTGCCGCGCCCGAGATAGGCGGCGGCGTCGTTAGGATTGACGGCGATCGCCTGATTGAAATCCTGCATCGCCAGATTGTTCTTGTTCGTCTGGCGGTAGGCGAGCGCCCGATTGGTGTAGGCGCCCGAGAAATGGGGGTCGAGTTCGATCGAATGACTGAAATCCTGGATCGCGTTCGAGTACTGCCCGAGTTTGGCGTAAACGACGCCGCGGGTGTTGTAAGCCGACGCGTCGCGCGGATTGCGCTGAATGACGCTGGTGAGCGAGGCGATATTGGCGGCGTTGTCGGCCTGCGCCCCAGGGGCGGTGTCGACCACCGCGACATGGGTGTCGAAGCCGCCCATGGTCTCGCTGCAGGCGCCGAGCGCCAGCGCCAGCGCCGCCGCGAATCCGACCCGGGTCCAGGCCGTCCCCAGCCTTGCCATACGTACCGACATTCGCGGACCTCCGCGGGGGCGCCCTGACGCGGGCGCAGGACACTCAAGTGGAAAGGCCGGACACAAGCCCGCAATCGAAACCCGGCCGCATCGAGCGATGCGCCTGACCGGCGAGGCGCTCGCCCCGCGCTGGCCAGAACGATGGGTCAGCCGGCGGCGCGCGGCGCTCCGGGAACGGGCCTCGGCTTCATCGGCAGCAAGCCTTCGCGCTGCAGTTTCTTGCGCGCGAGTTTGCGCGCGCGGCGGACCGCTTCGGCCTTCTCGCGCGCCCGCTTCTCTGACGGCTTCTCGTAATGGCCGCGAAGTTTCATCTCGCGGAAAATCCCCTCGCGCTGCATCTTTTTCTTCAGCGCCTTGAGGGCTTGATCGACATTGTTGTCGCGAACCAGTACTTGCACGGCCCATCCTGTGTTGCGAGGCGAAGCCTCGAATGATCTGGCCTCATACGGCCTGGAAATTAACGAGAGGCGCCAACGCCCGCCGTTCCCTAGAGAAAAAGAATATGGGGCGTTCCGCCGCGCGGCGTTTACCAGAGCCGCCCCGCCTTGTCCAGACAGCGTTCGATTTCACATTATGTCTATGATCGACGCTTACGGCTACGGCGCGCGTCCGCGAGGTTCGGCGCCGGGCCGAAGACCTCGCCGCATTTCAGCCGACGAGGGCCTGCTGGCGCAGGTCGCCAATCCCCCATGCGACGGTTTTGCCGCCAAAATGTAGTTTTTGCTTGGCGAGGCGCCCCCTCATCCTATATGAGCCACGAGTGGCGCGGCGCCGAGAGGCCCCGCGCCGCGAACTTTTCTGGCGGCCGGCGCGGCCGACCGTCAAGAGGTCCGACCGGAACGGAATCGACAATATGGCCAACCCGTTCGAATTTATCCAGCAGGTGCGGGCGGAAGCCTCCAAGGTTATCTGGCCGGGGAGGCGCGAGACCCTCGTCACCACCGGACTGGTGCTGCTGCTGGTGGTGTTCACCAGCGTGTTCTTCGTCATTGTCGATCAGGTGCTGCGCGAATTCGTGTCGCTGGCGCTCGGCTTCGGGCGCGGCGGGTGAGACGCGCCCGAGGGCGTGGAGCGCACGGGGGACGAGAGCCGCCGCCGCATCAAATTGGAATCCTGACATGAGCATGCGCTGGTATATCGTCCACGCCTATTCCAACTTCGAGAAGAAGGTCGCCGAATTCGATCCGCGAGCAGTCGCATCAACGCGGCCTCGGGGACAAATTCGAAGAAATCATGGTGCCGACCGAACAGGTCGTCGAAGTGCGCCGCGGGCGCAAGATCAATTCCGAGCGCAAGTTTTTTCCCGGTTACGTGCTGGTCAAATGCGACCTGACCGACGAGATCTACCACCTCATCAAGAACACCCCCAAGGTGACCGGCTTCCTGGGAGCCGACAAGAAGCCGATGCCGATCCCCGATCTCGAGGCCGAGCGCATCAAGGGACAGGTCGCCGACGGCGTCGAGCGGCCGAAAGCGGCGATCCGGTTCGAGATCGGCGAAAACGTGCGGGTGGCGGACGGGCCCTTCGCGTCCTTCAACGGCGTCGTCGAGGAAGTCGACGAAGCGCGTTCGCGCGTCAAGGTCGCGGTCTCGATCTTCGGCCGCGCGACGCCGGTTGATCTTGAATTCGGCCAGGTCGAGAAAACCTGAGGGCGGACTTTTTGCCTTTCATTGACCGCCATGTTGATCGCGCGGCGCTTCATGGTATGAGCCATTGGCATGAAAAAATGCGGCGCCCGGGTCGACGGCGCCGACAAAATTGGAAGGACAACGCCCATGGCCATGCTGGTCGCCGTTTACAAGACGCCAAAAGACACAGCCGCGTTCAACGCCTATTACTTCGCCAAGCATGTGTCGGTCGCCAAGACCATTCCGGGTCTGCGCAGCTATCGGGTGAGCGACGGCGCGGTCGGGCTGCCGGCCGACCCCGGCGGCGTGCATCTCGTCGCGCTTTTGGAGTTCGACAGCGCCGAGGCAATCCAGAAAGGATTCGCCTCGCCGCAGGGTCAGGCGACGGCGGCCGATCTCGCCAATTTCGCCGACGGCGGCGTCGACTTGATGGTGTTCGACACCAAAACCGTCTGAGCGTGAACGGATCTCGCGGCGGCGGGCGGGGAGGGCGGAGCGTCCCGTTTCAGTAGCGCCACCTTTGCGCCGTCGAGATCAGGAAATCGCGGAAGGCTTGCACGCGGGCGACATTCTTCAGTTCCTCCGCGTAGACGAGAAAGCAGTCCATTTCGGGCATGTCGGCCTGCGGCAGCAGACGGACGAGCCCAGATCCCGGCTGAACGCAATAGTCCGGCAGAACGGCGATGCCGACCCCGTGCTCCACCGCTCGCGTCATCGCTCCGAGATTATTGACGGAAATCTGCGGCGTGCGTGGATTCTTGGGGTCGCGCCCCAGGCTCAGGAGCGAGTTGAGATCATAGAGCAGATGCGTCGCCGTTGATGCGCCGAACGCGACCAGATGGTGCGCGTCGAGCTCTTCGACGGTCCGCGGCTGGGGGTGCTTCCTCAGATACTCGGCCGACGCGTAGGCGTGGAAATGCACGGTGAACAGCCGGCGGCGGATCAAGTCCGGCTGCATCGGCTCGCGCAGGCGCAGCGCCACGTCCGCTTCGCGCATGCCGAGGTCGAGGTCGGCGTCCGACAACAGCAATTGCAGCTTGACCTCGGGGTAGAGCTCGACGAACTCGCCCAGCCGCGGCGCCAGCCAGTTCGCGCCCAGGCCCAGCGTGGTGGTGACGCGCAATTCGCCATGCGGTTTCTCCCGGCTATCGATCAGCCGGCTGCGGACCGCGTCGAGCTTGAGGACGACGTCGCGCACGGCGCCGAGCAGCATGTCGCCCTGTTCGGTCAGGATGAGGCCGCGCGCGTGGCGGTGAAACAGCGGGGCGCCGAGATCGGCCTCCAGCGTCCCGACCTGACGGCTGACCGCCGATTGACTCAATCCCAACGTCTCGCCGGCGCGAGTGAACGAGCCGGCGTCGGCGGCCGCCTGAAAGATGCGCAACTTGTCCCAGTCCATCGACGTTTCCTCCGAGCCGGCGCCGACTTATGGCTTCGCCGCGAGTTGCGGCGGCGTTTGGCGCTCGGGGCCAGTCTATTCGGCAGCCTCCCGCTCCCGCGCCGGTTCGCGCGACGCCAGCCAGCGCTCGGCCTCGAGAGCGGCCATGCAGCCGAGCCCGGCGGCGGTCACCGCCTGGCGAAAGATGTCGTCGGCGACGTCGCCGGCGGCGAATACGCCTTCGACGCTGGTCGCCGTCGAGCCGGGCGTGGTCTGAACGTATCCGTTCGGCTTCAGCGCGACCTGGCCGCGCACCAGTTCGGTCGCGGGCGCGTGGCCGATCGCGACGAAGACGCCGTCGAAGGCCAGATCCTCGGCGGCGCCGGCGACAATGTCGCGGACCCTCAAACCGGTGAGGCCGCGCGGGTTCTCAGCCCCCAAAATCGTCTCGACGACGCTATTCCAACGAACCGCGACATTCGGCCGGCCGGCCAGCCGCTCGCTCAGGATTTT
This sequence comes from uncultured Alphaproteobacteria bacterium, assembly GCA_963835955.1. Classification (GTDB taxonomy): domain Bacteria; phylum Pseudomonadota; class Alphaproteobacteria; order Rhizobiales; family Beijerinckiaceae; genus Roseiarcus. The sequence goes on from CAWIHZ010000005.1 coordinate 494,683, forward strand.
CTCGGCGCGGAACAAATCGCGGCGGTGCAGCACCGTGACCTTGGCGGCGATATTGGAGAGGTAGAGCGCCTCCTCGACCGCGGAATTGCCGCCGCCGATCACGGCGACCGATTTGCCGCGAAAGAAAAATCCGTCGCAGGTCGCGCAAGCCGACAGGCCGAAACCCTTGAACGCGTCCTCGCCCGGCAGGCCGAGCCATTTGGCCTTGGCGCCCGTCGCCAGGATGATCGCCTCGGCGGCGATCGTCCGGCCGCTGTCGCAGCGGACGATGAACGGGCGCTGCTTGAGATCGAGCTCCACGACATATTCGGTCTCGACCCGCGCGCCCACATGCTCGGCCTGGGCCTGCATCTGCTCCATCAGCCACGGCCCCTGAATCGTCTCGGCGAAACCGGGATAGTTCTCGACGTCGGTGGTGATCATCAGCTGGCCGCCGGGCTCGAAGCCGGACAGCAGGAGCGGCTTTAGCAGCGCGCGGGCGGCATAGATGGCCGCGGTGTAGCCGGCCGGCCCGGAGCCGATGATGACGACGCGCTCGTGCGGGATATGGGACGAAGTCAAGTTGACCCCCTCTTGCGCCAGTCTCGGCGGCGAGGCGCAGCCGAAGCGTTCGAGTTTCACACACCTTATATGGGGCGCGCGATTGCGCTACAACGGCGGCGTTCTCGCGGTCCGGGAATTGTCGCAATCCCTTAACCTCCATGGAGACATCGATGCTGGTTCTTCGTTCGGCGGGCGCCTCGCCGTTTGCGCGCAAAGTACGGATCGCCGCATCGGCGCTCGGTCTCGAGGACCGGATCGAAATTTCGCCCGCCGACACCAACGATCCGAAGGATTCGCTGACAACGCAGAACCCGCTCGGAAAGATTCCCGCCTTGATACTGGAGAGCGGCGAGGTCCTGTTCGACAGCGCCGTGATCGTCGAATATCTCGACTGGCTGGCGGGCGGAGGGAAGATCATCCCGAGCGAGCCCGAAGCGCGCTTTCGCTCGCTGACCCTGCAGGCGCTCGGGGACGGAATCGCCGAAGCCGCGGTGCTTCAACGCTATGAGCAGACGCTGCGCGAACCGCGCGAGCGCTCGGAGAAATGGGTCGCCCGTCAGGCCGACAAGATCGCGCGCAGCCTCCGTGTTCTGGAAGCCGCGCCGCCTCCCGTTTCAACCGACGCCGGAACGATCGCGCTCGCCGCCGCGCTCGGCTATCTCGATCTGCGGTTCGAGGGCGCCTGGCGCAGGGACCATCCTCGCCTCGTCAAATGGCTCGACCAATTCGCCGCCGCCGTCCCGAGTTTCGAGGCCACGCGAAGCCCAGGGTGACCCACAAGCGGCGGAAGCGCGTCGGCGATCCGTCTGCGCCGATTTCCGCTGTCCATCCGGCGCCGCGTCTCAATCCAGTCGCGCGATTTGACATGCCACTGCAACTCCGCGTCCGCGGCGTAGACGAGGATGTTCGTGTCGACCACCACCACGCGTTATCGCCCTTCCATGGCCTGGTAGAGGGCGTCCCGGTCCGCGATGTCGACCAGCGCGCCGCCGCTGTCGAACGTCGGCAGGGGAGGGAGCCTCGCGGGCTTTTTCCGGGTTTGGAAGAGGCCGCGCAGCGCGGTCTCGACCAGTTCGGACATCGTTCGCCCCTGTCGCGCCGCCTCGCGCTTGAGCTCCGCCATGACCGTGTGGTCGATATTGAGCGTCGTCTTCATATGGAAAACCATATCGCATGGATGGCGATATGGCCAGCCGCGCTGGCGCTGGCGGTGGCATCGCGCTTTCGTCAGCCGCCGGCTACGAGCGGATAGGCGAGACATTGGAATGGGCGCGCTTTCCCATTCCCGACGCGGCATGGGAGGAACTCGACGCGATCGGCTTCTCCACCGACGACCCGGAGGCCACGAGAGCCTATGTGCTCGGCTAGGTTCGCAACCGGGGGCGCCGAACTTGCGGCGAAGCGCCTCGAAGCTTCTGAACGCTGCTCAGACCGCTGAGACCCGGTGAAAGCCGATCCAAGCCCGCGGCAATGGAATCCAAGCCCACGGAAGCCGGAGCAAAGCCAGGGGAAGCCGGATCCAAATAGATGTCTTCCGCGAAATGAGCCTTTTCAAGGGTTTAGACGCGAATCCAAATGATTTTTTTCTCACGCTCCTTAATCCCGCCAAACCCGTCCCGCCGCCTGCCGGGACAAGCGGCCCCCGAGTTCATCATCAAGGCGATCCTAACATAGGTTCGGCTTTTCAGGAAGAAAATGTCGGCTCTTATCGCGTTAGCTGTCGGTTCCCAATAATTCGGGCCATTGGGGCCGAAGACCTGCAAGGCTTCAAGGCGTCCTGGCCGGGCTTGTCCCGGCCATCCACGCGGTTGGGCGCGTCGGGCGTCCGGAGAGACAACCGATGGCGAAGAGCCTCGAGACCTTAGGTCCTTGCAGCGCTGCGGCATGGATGGCCGGGACAAGCCCGGCCATGACGACAGGGGATCGAAGGTAAGCAAGCGATTGCGGCCGACCAATAGCTAACGCGAAAAGAGCCAAAATGTCGCCGCCGGCCGCCATCGGCGGCGGCGGGCCGCCGGCGCCGGAATGCGTCAATCTACTTCCGAAAGAGAGCGGCGCTGGCTCCCTGGCGCGCGGCGGCGAGGGAGTCGCGGGGCAGTGCGCCACGCTTTTGGGAACACTATTATCTTTCGCGGTTCGGCGTGAGATTCGGCCAGACAATCCCGCGCACGGCGCGAAAAAGCCGGCGATCCGCAAGTGGGCGTCGGCCGCGCCGCAGGATTTCAATTTCGTATCAGCGCCGAAGACACTGACGGCGCCCCGAACGGCGTCAGCCGGCCAAGAAAGTTGATTGTTATGGAGAATATCCGCTCTCGATCAGGCGCGCTTCCAGAGCGATTCCGACTCCGCGGCTTGGTTCTGCGGTAGCCTGGATCGCGCACCGGATCACAGGCGCGAATTGACCTCAGGCGGCTCGGCAAGCCTGGGCGCCAACACAATCGAAAGGGAACGGACCCCCTGGGCGCCGCGAATGAGCACGCCCTCGATATCCGCGGTCGCGGACGGTCCGGAATGGAACACGGTGTAGGAGCGCTCGCCGACTTCCGGACGCGCATAGGCGTTGTGCAGATTGGCGACGATATCCGACGGATCGAGCAGGACCACCAGATGCTGGGCGAGATAGGCCAGCGCGTTCACCTTCAGGGTCTCGTCGGTTAGAAGCACGGACCCCGTCTCCGCCACTCCGAACACGGCGCGCACGACGGCATGATCGACGTCCGCCAGTTCCCGCGGTTCGACAATCGTTTCGAGATCGAGTCCGCCCGCGATCTCTGGCGTCGCCGAACAGACGAGGCGGCTGTGCGCGATCAGAGCCCGGGCCGGCGCCAACGGATCGTCGGCAGGGCCTGGATCGACGAGGCGCCCGCCCATCCGCGTCAGAGAATTCCTGAACGTCTCGAGCAGCGAGGGCGGAGAATTTTCGTCGAACAGCGAAGGCGCCGGAAGCGGCGGCTTCGCCTTCGGAAGGTTCGCCCGAACGGAGGCGAGGATCGCGTCACGGCTGCTCATTTCCGGCCTCCGCGGTTTTTCTTATGCCATTGATGGAAGGTCTCGGCCGGCGGATGGGGCGTTTCGCGATTTTTTCCCCAAGCGTTCATGCCGTTGTAAATGATGAAGCGCGGCAACCGCGCGAGCGCCGTGTTTGCTCCCTCCACGGCGGCGCGATAGGCCGCCGGGCGCGCCATCAGGAGGCCGACCGCCTTCATCGCCGCGCGCTTGACGAACGGCGTTTCGTGCTCGCGAACAAGGACCTTCCGCCAGGCGTAGATCTGTTCGTGGATGTTGATTTTCACCGGGCAAACATTGGTGCAACTGCCGTTCAGGGTCGAGGCGAAGGGCAGATTGCTGTATTTTTTCGCATTGAAGGTCGGATCGACGATGAGGCCGATCGGGCCGGAATAGGTCGCGCCGTAGCTCAGTCCGCCGGATCGCCGATAAACCGGGCAGGTGTTCATGCACGCGCCGCAGCGAATGCATTTCAAAGAGGTCCAGAATTCCTCCATGCCGAGCCGCTCGGAACGGCCGTTGTCGACGAGCACGACATGCATCTCGCCGCCCTTGCGGGGGCCCCGGAAGTGGGAGGTGTATTGCGTGATCGGGGAGCCCAGGGCGCTGCGCGACAGGAGCCGGATGAAAACGCCGAGATCGCTCTGCCGCGCGATGAGCTTTTCGATTCCGGCCGAGACGATGAAAAGGCCCGGGACGTTGGCCGAGAGGTCGGCGTTGCCTTCGTTGGTGCAAACGACGACGGCTCCCGTTTCCGCGACCAGGAAATTGGCGCCGGTCATGCCTGCGGCCGCCCGGAGAATCAGCGGGCGCGTCGCCGCGCGCTGGGCTTCGGCGAGGTGGGGCGGGTCATCGTCATCCGGATCGGAGCCGATGGTGGCGGCGAATACCCTCGCCACGTCAGTCCGCAATTTGTGGACGGCCGGCACGACGACGTGACTCGGATCTTCGCCGTCCAGCTGCTGAATGCGTTCGCCGAGGTCGGTCTCGACCACTTCGACGCCCGCTGCGGTCAGATGTTCGCGCAAGCCGCATTCCTCGGTCAGCATCGACTTGCTCTTGATGAGCGCGGTCGCGCCGCGGCGCTCGAGGATCTCCTGAACAATGCGATTGTGTTCTTCGGCGTCCTTCGCCCAGTGAACGACGACGCCATTGGCCTTCGCGTTCGCCTCGAACATCTCGAGATAGGCGTCGAGGCGGCTCAGCGTATGCTCCTTGATCGCAGAGGCGAGCGCGCGCAGGTCCTCCCATTCGGGGATTGCCCACATTTCGCCATCGCGGCGCTCACGCAGCGTCCAGAGCCGATTGTCGTGCTGTTTCTGATGGAGCGGAGCGGCCAGGAACCGTTCCGCCGCTTCGGCCTGATCGATTGGCCGGCCGCCCCTCTTGCGCGCTCCGCGCGGTTGCGGCTCCGCGCCCCCGCGGTCGTCCCGTGTCGGCTTGGTCATGCCTGCGCACCGTTCAGGATCTGCGCGATATGAATGAACTTGATCGGGACGCCGGCGCGCTCGGCGCAGCCGCGCTGATGCATGAGGCAGGAGGTGTCGGCGGAAGCGATGTATTCGGCGCCGGCCTCGATGTGCGAGCGGACCTTGTCCGCGCCCATCTTCGCCGACACGGCTTCGTTGGTGACAGAGAACGTGCCGCCGAAACCGCAGCATTCGTCAGGCCGCGCGGGGGTCACGAGCTCGAGCCCCGCGACCTTCACGAGCATCGCCTCCGGTTTGGAGAAAGGCGGCTCGCGCACCTCGGTGGCGCGGGCGTGCTGCAGCCCACGCAAGGCGCCGCAACCGTTGTGCAGGCCGACCTTGTGCGGAAAGAGCGCCCAGGGAAAAGCCTCGACCTTGAGCACATCGTGCAGAAACTCCACGAGCTCGCAGGTGCGCGCCCTGACGTCGCCGACGATTTCGGTCTGCGGCACGGCGGTGAGGTGGCGGCGGATGTGATGCACGCAGCTTCCGGACGGCCCGACGATATAGTCGAACCCCGCGAAGTTGCGAACAAACAGCGCTTCTGCGCCTGCGGCGTCGGCTTCGAAGCCGGCGTTGGCCATTGGCTGGCCGCAGCAGGTCTGGTCCGGCGGATAGGCCACGTCGAGGCCGAACCGCTCCAGCAGTTCGAGCGTCGCGATCCCGACTTCGGGAAAAAACGCGTCGATGAAGCAGGGAATGAACAGTCCGACTCTCATCGCTCACGCCATTTCCGCCTGAGGAGAAACCGTTGCTCGTTCCGGCAGGCTTCGCGCGACGCTGTCGACGAGGCGGGCGATGGAGCGGGAATTGACCCCGCCGTGAACGGTCAGGCCGATCTCGCAGGTTCGGCCGGTCGAATAGCCGGCGGAGCAAGCCTTAACCGCGGGCGCGAGCGCCCGCAGCGCTTGCGCGTTCATCTCCGGACGCTTGAATTCCCTGTCGCCCGCGAAGGCGCAGCAGCCGACATCGGGGGGCACGACCACGTCGTCGGCGCAGGCCTTGGCGATCGCCGTCAGGGCGCCGTCCAGACCCATGCGGCGCGCGGAGCATGTCAAGTGAAGCGCCTCCCCGACAGGCGCCGCATACGAGGCAAATCGTCGCTCCCGCAACCATTGCGGCGCGGGCTACCTGACGTTCCTCATCGCTATTTCTTGTGCATCGGCCATTTGTGGCCCCCGGCGGCGAACTCTTTGCCGAACGCCGTGTTCGGTCCTCCGCCGGCGGGATTCACATGGCACTTCCCGCACGGCTGCTTCGTTTCCGCCGCATAGGCTGGCGTCGCCTGCGCATGGCGCGGCGTCACGCTGACTGCGAGACTTCGCGATCAACAGCGCGGCCGCCAAGCTGGCGGCGCCCCAGACGATCGTCACGGGGATCGTGGAGTTTGAAGTTTCTTGATTATGCATGGCTTTCCCTTTCTTTTTGCGCGTCTTCGCAAAGTTGCCGGCATTCTCAATCGACCGTTGAATAATCCGGAACGTCGCCGCCCAATCTGTGCAGAATGGCCTCGGGCGGCTTATGGAACCACATCTGGTACATCGTCGTCAGCCACATTACGGCGAAGCACCCGGCCATCATGGCGCCCCCCCAATCTCGGCCCAGGCGAACGGATGGAAGACCTTGATCATGTACCAGGAACTGACGTCGATCAACGTCCCCAGGAATGGAAGGGCGATGACGGAGCATTTGAACCAAATCGGGCGCACGTAAGCGTGGCTGAATATCAGCCCGACGATGAAGAAGATGAAGCTCAATCCAAAGAAGTGAATGTGCGAATCGCGGACCAGGGTTGAGAGGGACGCGCCAGTGTTGATTGCAGTGACCTTATGGAGGTTGTCGAAGCCGGTCAGATTGGGAATATTCTTGTTGCTGCCGTCGTGACACTGCATGCAGCGCTTGTCGATGATCGGCTTGATCGTCGATTCATACACCGAGCGGTTTGCGCCTTCCCTGACCCAGTTCAAGAGAATGGCTTTCTCGTCAGGAGGCGCCATGGTGGCCATGGGCCCGTTAAGGGCGCTCTGGAGAATCGAGCCCGTGCCGCTGCCGGCATAGCCGGCCACGAGATCCTGATAAGTGAGCATATAGGGATTCGACCCGGGGGCTAGTCCGGCGTAGGTGAAATAAACGTTCAGCAGCGCGAACATGTAGCCCAGTCCGAGGATGAGCAGCGTCGCCGTGTACAACACCCGCAGGCTGTAAGGCAGCTCGGAAAAGTGGTGAAAAAGGCGGTGCGGCGGCGGCTGGTCTGTCATGCTCGGACCTTCGATTTTGCGATCACTTGGCGGGCACGGGGACGAACACGACCGCCCGCGGCTTCTGGCGCGAATAATACGCCGCAATCCCCTTTATGTTGTCGCTGCTTAGCGCGTCGGCCATGGCCGCCATCTCTGAATTCCTGCGCGCGCCTGTCTGATAGGCGTGCAGGGCCGCTTCGAGGTAGTCCATTCGCTGTCCGGCCAGGGCGGGAACGTTGACCTGGGTGCTGTTGCCGTTGGGGCCGTGGCAGCGATTGCATTTCCGGGCCCACTGGTCCGGGCTCAGCGGCCTGCTGACTTTGACCGGCTGGGGCTCCAAACTCGCGTAATAAGCGGCGAGGTTTTTGATGCCGGCGTCGTCGAGCGGACTCGCCATGCCCTTCATCGCCTCGTTGCTGCGGGCGCCGTTCTTGTAGCTTCGCAGCGCGTCGACGAGGTACGCCGCATCCTGGCCCGCCAGGCTCGGAATCGCGGGGTTGCCGCTGATCCCCTGGTCGCCATGGCATCCGGCGCAACCGACAGCGGCGGCCTTGCCCGCCGCTGCGTCGCCCTCGGCCGGGGTCTGCGCGCGCGCAGGTTTTTGCAGGGCGTAGAACAACGCAATGTGATTCATGGCCGCGTCGTCAAGCGACGCGACCATCGCCTTCATCGTGTCGTTCTTGCGCTGGCCGCTCTTGTAGTCCTTCATTGCAGCCACGAGGTACTGGGGCTCCAATTCGGCCAGATTTGGCGTCCCGGGGGTCTTGCTGACGCCCGTCTCCCCGTGGCAGCCCGCGCAGGCCGCCGCCGCGGTCTTGCCGGCCTCGACCGGATCGACATACGCCGTCGCCTGCGCCTCGGGGGCTGGCTGCGCAGGCTCGAGGGAAGCGTAATAGGCTGCAACGTCGACCAGCGCGTCGTTACTGAAGAACTTCAACAGCCTCATGTTGGGGACGTTGTGGCCGCCCGGATGACCGCCGATTTGATAGGCCTTCAGCAGGCCGTAGATATAGGAGGGCCGCTGGCCCGCCAGATTGGGGACGCCCGCAGTGTTGCTGACCCCATCGGGGCCGTGGCAGCTCTCGCAAGACGCTTGGGCAAGCTCCTTGCCTTGCGCGATGTCGTCGGGCGTGGCGAACACCGGCCGCAATTCATCGGCGCCCACCATCGCCGTCTGGGCGATGGCGTCCGGCCCGCAAAGCCCGAACCCGAAGCTCGCAGCGGCCAAGAATGCGACCAAGCTCCGCGGGTTGCTCGCTATCCCCATTTGTCGGATTCGTGCCTGTTTGGACCGGCATTGACCCGCTGAAGCCTGTCCTGCCGCTGAATTCGTCGCTTGGCGTAGCCGGAATGACCGAATCTTTTGCATTACGCTTCGCCTCGCACAAGCGACGGCTTGCAACCTGCATCGGCTTTGCGCTTGTGCTTGACCGGCGCGGGCGCAGCCTCCCTCGTCGTTATCTGGCGCGTCGGACGAGCGCCGAGAAAGGTGGCGTATTGTCGCAGGCCCGGGGCAAAAAAGGCCGCGCGATCAAAGTCGCTGTTTCTCGCTCCGCGCGCCAACCGATGCTCCCGACCTCGCCCTACCACTTGACCTTCAACGAGGCCATGACCGCCCCGACATTATAGTTGGGCGAGACGTAACCCGGCGTCAGGATGCTGATCGTCGTCTTCGCCGGGCCGGCGCAGAGCCCGTTGCTGAGCATGGGCGTACACGCGTTGTCTTGCCAGTTGTGATCGAGGAACATGGCGTAGGTGCCGGCCACCGAGAACTCCATATTGGGCGTCAGTTGGTAGCTCGCCTTGACCGTGAGGGCGTTCATGATTGACTTGTTGTCCGGGTAGTTGGCCACGTTCTGATAGGTCTGGCCTACGCCGTTCAGAGGGACAAACACGCCGTTGAACTGGCCGAACATCACCGAGCCATAGGAAAACGTGTAGTTGAGCCCGAGTTTGAGTTTGTCTGTCGCTTGCCAGTCGCCGCTGACGCCGACAGTGTTGACGTCGGTCGTCTGTTTGTTTTGGAAATACCCCGCGCTGGTCCGGCAGGCGGCGGTGCCAATCGAATTGGCGCAGGCGCCGTTGCCCAGGTTGTTGTAGAAGATCTGCTCGTAGTTGTAATAGGCATGAAGGTTCACGCCCTCGACCGGGCGATAATTGCCGTCGATTCCGACGGTTAAATTGTAGTCTGACTTGATGCCCTGGACCTGGTTGACAAGGTTCACGGGCGTCAGAACTGGGCCGCCGACCGTGCCTGGATAGTGAAAATCCTCGTTCACGGCTTTGAACTGCAGACCGCCGGAGAAGGCGCCCCCCGGCGAGTAATCGGTCCGCAGGGTGACCCCGTTCGATGTCATAGGCGCCTGGTAATAGGCGCCGGAGGGCGCGGCGTCGGCGCCGGTGCTGCCCTCCAGGGCCCCCCACGGCGCCCAGTAGTTCAATACGCCGCTCCGATCGATATAATCGTAGGTGATCCGGCCCATAAGGACGGAAGTCATCATGCTGCTCAACCCGACGGTCACGTCACTGGTTTGGCTGGAGCCAACCTGGGCGTTGCTGCGGCTGATGTCGTAGAAACTATAACCCGCCGTCAAGTTGGTGTTATGTTCCGGCCATAGGTGGTAAGTGATCTGGCCGCCGATTTTTTGCTTCAGCCACTCCTGCGGCACGACATAGGTCGCGGTGTTGGCGTTCGCGTCCGGCTGGGGGCCGCCGCCCCACACCGCGCAAGCCTTATTTCCGCTGACGTTGCATTGGTTCATGCTGACGTCGCGTTCATCGATGTTATAGTACAGGCGGGCGCTGAAGTTGTGGATCGGGGCGGAGGTGAGGGCGACGCCGCCCTGGACGACCTGCGCCATGATGCCGGGCGAGGTGGTGCGAGTTCCCTGGAAAGAACTGTTGAGATTGGAGAGCCCGCCGAAGCCGCTGACCGGGAGGTAGGGATCGAGGGTATTCGCCGGGTACGTGTCGTCCTGCATCTCCAGGCCGTAACGGGCGTTTACGTTGATCCGCGACTGCCAGGGTAAGTTGTAGCCGACCATGGCGGTCGCGTACTGGGCGTCGTTGCTCGGCGGCGTCGAGTAGAGGCCGGTCATGGCGAAGGGCGCCGACGTCCCGGACGCCGGGAAGGGAAGGGCGATCGCTACGTTGTTGTCGGTGAAGTGGGAGAACATGTACCCGAATTCAGCCTGGAGCTGGGCGGTGCTGTAGGCCGCCGTCAGCCTCAAGGTGTCGGTGTCGTAGTTGACGGGCAGCGTGAAGGCTTGGCCCCCCCAGCTCTCATCGATGGACTCTTCCAACGTCCCCTCTTTGTGTTCGTGGCTCACGGCGAAACGGAAAGTCCAGTCGTTCCAGAGGTATTTGCCGTTCAGCCCGACGCGGTCGCGTCGCGTGCCGACTTGGTAGGGTTGCTCGGCGGCGGCGATCTTCAAAGAATTCGGGTATGCGAACCCCGTGGTCGGGGTGCCTTCTTTGCGCGGGGAGTTCGTTGCGCCGCCCCAGGGCTTAAGGCCGTTGAGGGCCGCGGTATCGCCGTTGATCGTATAAATCGAGTCAATGATGTTGCCGGTGTAGGAAATCGCGTTGTACCAGGCGTCAATCCCCCATTGCCCCTGACTGCCGAAGGCGAAGTTCAGCGAGGCGTCCGGCCCGATGTCGTTCCAGGTTTGGCTCGTATGGCGGCTGTCTGAAAAGCTGTTGGTTTGACATTGTCCGCCCAAGGGCGTCCGGCAGGGATAAGGGGCCCGTCCCAGGTCGTCGCCGAACTGAAAATTGATGTTGTCGCCGCTGAAATCCCAGTACCACGTGCCGCTGGAGTCCCAGGTGGGAAGCGTCAGGGAGCTGAAACTGAATAATCCGTCGACGCCCCCCATTGTAAAGCCGTTGTAGCGGCCGTACTGGCCGGTGTTGGTGCCCCACAACCCCAGCACCCCGAACTCGACCTCGTTCTCCGTGAACGATTCGGCGGTCGGCGGCGCCTCCTTGTGGGTGGGAATATCGGCGCCTACGGCGCTGAGCGGCAACAGGCATGCTCCGCTCAGCAACATTGCGCGGAGAGCGAATTTTTGCGTCATCTCGGCCCCCTTGCCAAGGGTTATCGCGGGATAAACTCGTCAGCGGAAGAAATAAGCGCCATTCGGACTGTTCGACCCGTGAATCTGGGAGTGACAATTCAGGCACAACCGCTGGTTCCCCAAGGCGCTGTTAAAGAGGGCCTTCCCGAGCAGGTTGCCGGGCAGCGCATGTGCTCCGCCGAACGCTCCGCCACTATTGTTTGAAACCGCGCTGTGGCAGCTCGAGCACATGAAGCCCATGTTCTCCTTCATCAGCCGCGCCTCGGTCGAACCGTGCGGGTTGTGGCAGTTGGTGCAGTCCTCTCGCACCGGCTGGTGCTCCCACAGCATCGGCCCGCGCTTGTCCTGGTGGCAGTTGTAGCAAGTCTCGTTGACCGAGAATTCCTTGAGCGCGTAGGGGCCGGCCGAGCCGTGCGGATTATGGCAATCCGAGCAAGCCACCAAGCCCTCCTGGATCGGATGATGCGAATATTCCAAGCTCTCGGCCCGCTGTTGCTGATGACAGGCGAAGCAGACGAAGGGCTGGGTCTTCTTCACGAGCACCGGATCCTTGGCGACATGGACCGTGTGGCAGCTCACGCAGGCGACGCCGTCGTTCTGCATCTTGCTGCCCACCCAGTTGATGCGCTGACCTCCCTCATGGCAGTTCATGCACTGCTCATTAAGTTGCTCGACCGGCGAGGCGTGGGGACCGCTGAAGACCACCGCCGGCTCGACATCGCCTCCTTTCGACCGGCTGGCGACATGCGCCGCGCTGGGACCGTGGCAGGTCTCGCAGCCCACGCCGGCCATGGGCGTACGCTGATCGCCCTTCCTGGCCATCGGCGAGTATTTCAGGAACGCCCGGATGTGAGGATCCTGACTGTGGCAGCCCAGGCAGACTTGCGGATCGCCCTTGGCGAATCCACTGGCGTCCTCACTGGCGGCTGAGACTGCCTTTTTGATTTTGACCCGCCTCCTGTCGGCGGCCGCAACAAGCACGGGTTCCGTGGCCTTCACCGTTTGAGCGAAGTCGAGCAGCGCGGCGTATTCGTCCGAGCCAGTGTTGGCTGCGCCTTTCAGCCCGGCATGGAATGAATCGTAGGGAGCAGCGGAGGCGTCGGCGATTTTGGCGAAACTGACCACCCCAGAAGAGGCGCCTCCGCCTGAGGCGGCGGCGCGCAACCCGGCGTGGATGGCGTCGTCGGGCGCGACGGCCGCGGCGCCCGAGGCGGCGGCGCGCAACCCGGCGTGGATGGCGTCGTCGGGCGCGACGGCCGCGGCGCCCGAGGCGGCGGCGCGCAACCCGGCGTGGATGGCGTCGTCGGGCGCGACGGCCTCGCCGCCCGAGGCGGTCGCGCTGCACAGCCCGGCGTGGATGGCGTCATCGGGCGCGACGGCCGCGTCGCCCGAGGCGGTCGCGCTGCACAGCCCTGCGTGAGTGGCGTCGCCGGGCGCGGCGGCCTCGCCGCTCGAACCGTCGGCGGTCTTCACGAAATCCTGCAGCACCGAATAGGCGTCGCCCCCCGAAGCGGTCGCGCCGTGCAGCCCGGCATGAATGGCGTCATCGGGCGCGCCGCCCTGTCCCCGCATCGGCAACGGAACCGCTCCCGAGGAGTTGGCGACCCGGACAAAATCGCGCAGCACGGAATAGGGATCGCGGGCGCCGGAGGTCTCACGGGCGCTCGCCTGATCAGGGCTCGGCGACTGTGCGAAGTTCAAAGGCGCGACGCGTTGCGTCTGCACGAAATCCTGCAGCGCGGCAAAGGCGTCGTCCCTGGCGTGAACGGAGGTTACAGGCGTCGGTTCGGCGGTGATCGGCAGGCCCATGATGAACGCGCCCGCCAAGAACAGTCGGGCCGCCAGATCGACGATCGGCGTTTTCTTCGCGCACTCCTGCCGGCGGCCGCGCTTCGCTGAGTTTCGGCTCGATGGCGGGATCAGCAGCATATCTAGCGCTTTTCGAATTTTCCGCCTCATGCGCCCCTCTTGTTGTTCTTTGTTCTTATAGCCGCAGGGTTCTTATAGCCGCAGGCGCCGGCCTCACATGCCGCTCGGCGCCCCGCTCACGGAAAGTTAGCCGCTATTCAAATCGTCGATCAATCCATATTCTGAACCCATACAAAAATTCAGTGAGATAGTCACATTTCGGCCACAGATATGATGGCGTCCTCACCATTTTTGGCAAGCACGGCTATCCGCACGAGCCATTCGATGCGTCGCAGCCGCCGCGTGACCAGATTTTGGCCGCTAAGTCGAGCGGAAGAGCCAAGAAGACGGTGTGATTCGGCGCGGCGTCGCAGGCTTGTTGCGTCTTTCGCCGATCCTTTTGGCTTGACTGTCGAAACCGGCTCCAATGGCCGCGCCCGACCATGCCGAGTCGATCAAGAGGCCGTGCAAGCGCCAGAACACGCTTTCCGTTAGGGCTGGAGCGGCGCCCCTATGCGGTCAATCGTTCTTGGCCCCCTCGAAAATCCAGCTCCAAATGTTGTTGCGGAGACAGTTCGGCAACGCCTTATGCCCGAACGGCATCCTGACTTTTGCTCGGCCCTCGATGAGCACCACCAGATTGCTGTTGTCGGGATGGCCGGGAATCACCATTGGCCCGAATTTGGTGCCCTTCATCAACCCGTCGTAACTTGTTAAATCGAGCCCGCTTTCCTTGTAACCCTGGCCGCCCGGTTGATGACACGAGACACACCATCCCCTCAGAATGGGGGCGATGTCTTCGGAAAAGCTCATCTGGCCTTTTTGCGCACATGCCTCGTGAATTGGTGCAAAAAACGTTGCTCCCGCCAATGAAAGACCGCCGGCGGCAACGCTGACGAGCATGAGTTTTCGCTTCTCCATCAGTCTTTCCTTCCAGATCGCCCTCACGGACGAGGCGCGATCTTGTTCTTGCCGCAGCATGATCCGTTCGGAAGACCGGTTTTCACTTTTCCCGATCATCTGTCAACGGCGGGCAAGAATCGCGCGCCGCTCGCTTCTCGCGCCTCGCCGAACGCGGCTTCCGCGACCTCAAATCGGGCGGCCTCGACGTCCGCCCGATCCACCTTTGCCGGGCCGATCGCGCGCGTCGAGGTCTGCTGAGCAGGATTGGCTGTTAGCGGGCGCCGCGCGTGATTCTGCGCACGATATGCGGCGCCATCCCCGGTTTTGCGCTTGCGCGAAGGAGGACAACGCCCATGGTGGCGGTTGCGGAAACGGCGATCAAAGGCAGTGGTGGCCGCATCGATCGCACACGGATTATCATATTGATATTATTGGCTGGGGGACCTGGATTCGAACCAAGATTGACGGAGTCAGAGTCCGCAGTTCTACCGTTGAACTATCCCCCAACGGATCGCCTGCCGAGCCTTGAGCACGCGGGGGCGATGGCGGGCTTAGTAGCGAAGCTCGGGCTTGGGCGCAAGGACTTGGGCGCAAGGACTTGGGCGCAAGAGTTGACCGCCCCCCGCCCGCGGCTACACATGCTCCACCGCCACCACGCCGGGCGCGGTTTTGAGCGCGCCGGCGATCGCGGCGTTGACGGCGTAGCGGCCGGGCAGGCGGATCTCGACTTCGCCCTCCCGCGGCCCCAGGATCACGACCAGCGACACTTCGCCCTCGCCGGGCGCCTTCAGCCGCCGCGCGATCGAATCCAGCGGCGCCTCGTCGCGCACGAACACGCGCAGGCCCTTATGAACCTTGGCCGCGGCTTCGTTGAGGCGCTCGACCGCGACGATGCGCGCGCGCACGTCCTCGCCCTCGACGTTGGCCTGCAGCGTCACCAGCACGTCCGAGCCTTTCTCCAGCAGGTCGCGGAACTGGTTGAGCGCCTCCTGGAACAGGATCGCCTCGTATTGGCCCGACGGGTCGGAGAGCTGGACCACGCCGAGCTTGCCGCCGTTGCGGGTCCGGCGCTCATAGCGGTCGATGACGCTGGCGCCGAGCCGCGCGGTCGAGGCGCCGCCGCGCACGGCGCGGGCGAAATCGGCCCAGCGGGTCGCGCGCAGCCGCTTGAGCGCGGCGTCATAGGCTTCGAGCGGATGGCCGGACAGGAAGAACCCGACCGCCTCGAATTCGCGCCTCAACCGCTCCGCTTCGCTCCAGGCCGGCGCGCGCGCCCGCAGCGGCGGCGCCTCCGCATCCCCGAACAGGGCGTTCTGGCCCAAAACCTTCTCACGCGCGCTCTGGTTCGCGATTCCCAGCATCGGCTCGATCGAGGCGAACGCGGTCGCGCGGTCGCTTTCCAGCGCGTCGAACGCGCCGGCGGCGGCCAGACTTTCGAGCGCCTTCTTGTTGACGAGGCGCGGATCGAGGCGCGCCGCGCAATCGCTCAAGGAGGCGAAGGCGCGGCCGCCGCGCGCCTCCACCAGCGCCTCGGCCTGGGCGTCGCCGACGCCCTTGACCGCGCCGAGCGCGTAATGAATCGTCGGCGTCCCGGCGGCGCCCAAGCGCACGTCGAAATCGACCTGCGAGTCATTGACCGAGGGCGGGGCGACGCTGATGCCGAGCCTTTGCGCCTCGGCGCGGAACTCGGCCAGCTTGTCGGTGTTGCCCTTGTCGAGGGTCATCGAGGCGGCGAGGAATTCCGCCGGATGGTTGGCCTTGAACCAGCCGGTCCAGTAGGCGATCAGCGCATAGGCGGCAGCGTGGCTCTTGTTGAAGCCGTAGTCGGCGAACTTGGCCAAAAGATCGAAAATCTCGTCCGCCTTGGCCCGCGTCAGCCCGCGGCTCACCGCGCCCTCGACGAAACGGGCGCGCTGGGCGTCCATCTCCTTCTTGATCTTCTTGCCCATCGCGCGGCGCAGCAAGTCGGCCTCGCCGAGCGAATAGCCGGAGAGCGCCTGCGCGATCTGCATCACCTGTTCCTGATAGATGATGACCCCGAACGTCTCGCGCAGGATCGGCTCGATCATCGGGTGGATATAGTCGGGCTTCTCGTGGCCGAGCTTGCGGGCGCAATAGGTGGGGATGTTGGCCATCGGACCCGGGCGGTAGAGCGCGACCAGCGCGATCAGGTCCTCGAACCGGTCGGCGCGCATCTCGGTGAGCGCCTTGCGCATGCCGCCGCTTTCCACCTGGAACACGCCGACCGTCTCGCCGCGTCCCAGCATCGCGTAGGTCTTGGCGTCGTCGAGCGGGATCTGGCTCAGGTCGATCGCCACGCCCCGCCGCGCGATCAGGTTGACGGCGCGCTGCAGGACCGTCAGCGTCTTCAAGCCGAGAAAGTCGAACTTCACCAGGCCGGCCGGCTCGACCCATTTCATGTTGAACTGCGTCGCCGGCATCGCCGACTTCGGGTCGCGATAGAGGGGCGTGAGTTCGGTCAGCGGCCGCTCGCCGATGACGACGCCGGCCGCGTGGGTCGAGGCGTTGGAGTAGAGCCCTTCGAGCCGTCCGGCGATGGCCAGCATTTCGGCCACCTTGGGGTCGGCCGTCGCCGCCTCCTGGAGCCGGGGCTCGTCCGCCACCGCCTGTTTCAGACTGACCGGATGGGCCGGATTCTGCGGCACCAGCTTGGCGAGCTTGTCGACCTGGCCCAGCGGCATTTCCAGCACCCGCCCGACGTTGCGCATGACCCCGCGGGCCAAAAACGAGCCGAAGGTGATGATCTGCGCCACCCGGTCGACGCCGTAGCGCTGCCGCACATAGGCGATCACCTCGTCGCGCCGGTCCTGACAGAAGTCGATGTCGAAATCCGGCATCGACACCCGCTCTGGGTTCAAAAAGCGCTCGAACAGGAGTCCGAAGCGCATCGGGTCGAGATCGGTGATGGTGAGCGCCCAGGCGGCAAGCGAGCCCGCGCCCGAGCCGCGGCCCGGCCCGACCGGAATCCCTTGCGCCTTCGCCCATTTGATGAAATCGGCGACGATGAGGAAATAGCCGGCAAACTCCATCTTCACGATGACGTCGAGTTCGAAGGCGAGCCGGCTCTGGTAATCCTCGAGCGTAACTCCGGGCGCGAGGCCGTGCGCCTCGAGCCGCGCCTTGAGGCCCTCGCTCGACTGATGGCGCAGTTCCTCGACCTCGTCGACCGAGCCGCCGCCGGCGGCGAAAAAGCGCGGCAGGATCGGCTTGCGGGTCAGCGGGCGATAGCTGCAGCGGATCGCGATCTCGACGCTGGCCTCGGTCGCTTCCGGCAAGTCCGCGAACAGCGCCGTCATCTCGGCCCGGGTCTTGAACCGGTGCTCCGGCGACAGCCGGCGGCGCTCGGAAGCGGAGACGAGCGCGCCTTCGGCGACGCACAGCAGCGCGTCGTGCGCCTGATAGTCGGAACGCGCGGCGAAATAGGGCTCGTTGGTCGCCAAAAGCGGCGCCCCGTGTCGGTCGGCGAGATCGACGAGCTGAGGCTCGATCGCGCGCTCCGCCTCGAGATCGTGACGCTGAAGCTCGACATAGAGCCTCGAATCGAAAACCTCGATCAGGCGTTTGAGCCGGCTCTGGGCGAGGTCCGGCATTTCGGCCCTAAGCGCGCTGTCGACCGGCCCGCTCGGGCCGCCGGTCAGCGCGATCAGGCCTTCGCTGGCTTGAAGCGCGCCGAACGGGATATGCGGCTCGTCGCCGTCCCTCGGATCGAGCCACAGGCTGGACACGAGGCGCATCAGATTGCGGTAGCCGGTCTCGTTCTGCGCGATCAGCACGATCGGCGCGCGCGCGAGCCTCTGCTCGCCGAGGCGCGAGGCGAGGGGCGGAGCGTCGGCGAAGTCGACCATCGCCTGCGCGCCGATGATCGGCTGCACCCCGGACTTGGCGAGCTTCTCGGAAAACTCGAGCGCGCCGAACAGATTGTTGGTGTCGGCGATCCCCAGCGCCGGCATGTCGTCGGCCCTGGCGAGCTTGGCCAGCGTCTCGATCGTCAGCGCCCCCTCGCGCAACGAATAGGCGCTGTGCACGTGCAGATGCACGAACCCGACCGCTTTGAGGATGGATGATTCCATGGCCGCGATTGTCGCAAAGCGAGCGGCCGGCGTCGAGCGGGGCAGGCGAGGGGCTGTGGATGGCGGGGCGTTTGCGTCGGAAGCGGTCGAAGCGCACAATTCCTGCGCGCTCAATCAGCCCTTTGTGGTGGACGCGGCGACATGTCCAATGCCTATCAGACCGATTTCTACGCCTGGGCGCTTGAACAGGCCGCGCTGTTGCGCGACGGCCGCTTCGCTTCGGCGGACGTCGCCAATGTCGCCGAGGAGATCGAAAGCATGGGACGAGGCGAGAAGCGCGAACTCGTCGACCGGCTGACCGTTCTGTTGCTGCATCTCTTGAAGTGGCGTTTCCAGCCCGGCTTTCGCAGCGCGAGCTGGAGTTCGAGGGTCCGTGAACAGCGCATTCGCTTGCGTAGCCACCTCAAGGACAACCCGAGTCTCAAATCGAAAGCGGACGAAGCCTTCGCGGAGGCCTACGAACTCGCGGTGATCGGCGCGGCGCGAGAGACCGGCTTGCCCGAGGACGACTTTCCGAAATCGGCGCCCTATCGGTTCGAGCAGGCGGTCGACGAGGATTTCTGGCCGGAGTGACGGCGCGTTCCCTTCTCCCGTTCACGGGAGAAGGCCAGGGCATGAGGGCCCCGCGCCCAAGCCGCGCTCGGCCTCAAGGCCCCCTCGGGTGAAGCGAGGCGCCGCATCGCGGTCGCCGCTTGCACGCCTTGACCCCTTTTGCGCGGCTCAGGCTGGTCGCGTGCTCTCAGGCGAGGCAGGCGATGGGCTCCCGCTTCCCGCGAGTGGGAGAAGGGTCGGTGCGAGGCGCGCGCCTTCTTTTCCCTTGCGGTCACAACCAGGGCTGGACCAGCGCCTTCCATCGCCTGCATGATCTGCCAGGGAAACTGGAGAAACGCGATGACGAAAGACGAAGCGGAAATCCGCGCAATCCTGGCCGATTACGTCAAGGCGCTTCACGCCAGGAACGCTGAGCTTCTGTTCGCGCACAACAGCGCGGACTTCTTCGCCTTCGATCTCGCGCCGCCCCTGCAGAACAAAGGCGCCTCGCCACATGCGCGGCAGGACGTCGAAGCCTGGTTTGCGACCTGGAAAGGCCCGATCGGCTGGGAAGACCGCGAACTTGTGGTGACGGCTGGCGACACGGTCGCCTTCTCCACCGCGCTGTCCCGCATGACGGGCGTGAAGACCGACGGCGCGGAAGTCTCGCTCTGGGTCCGCAGCACCAATTGTTTTCGCAAGGACGACGGCGCATGGAAGATCGTCCACGCCCATTGTTCGGTGCCGTTCTCGATGGACGGCAGCCTCAAGGCCTGTGTCGACCTCGAGCCCTAAAGAGGAGAGCCGCCCATGCCCGAAATCATGGCGAGCCGCGCCACCGCCCGGATCGACGGCGATTTTGTCGTGTTCCTGATCGGGATGCGGATCAACAAGCCGTGGAAGGTCCGTCAGTGGCTGCCGATGATCAGGGCGATGCCGAGAATGCTGAAGGAATTGGAGAACGCGCCGCCCGAGCTCGGGTTTCTCGGACACAATGGCCTGGGTCTGGGGGCCACGACCCAATATTGGCGAAGCTTCGATCACCTGGAGGCTTACGCCCGCGCCAGGGACAGGCGTCACTGGCCGGCCTGGGTCGAGTTCAACCGCCGGATGAAGAACGCGCGCGGCGACGTCGGCATCTGGCACGAGACTTATCTCGTGCGGGCCGGCGAGTACGAGACTCTCTATAGCGGCATGCCGCTGTTCGGGCTGGCGAAGGCGGGCCGCCGCGCCGCGGTCACGGCGGAAACGGAAAGCGCGCGTGAGCGGCTTGGCGCGCGCTAGCTAACAGCGTATTTCTGTTGGCGACGGCTCACCGCGGCGAGAAGCGCGCGTAGTCGCCGGCGTAAGCCTTGGCGAGCGGGGCCGCATAGGCGTTGCGCTTCGAGGTCTTCAGGCCGAGCCGGACCAGGCTCTCGGCGAGGCCGACCGCGCAGGCGACGCCGTCGAGCACCGGAACCCCGGCGGCTCGCTCGAGCTCGCGCGCCAGATCCGTCATCCCGGCGCAGCCGAGCACGATCGCCTCGGCCCCGTCGTCGCTGAGCGCGCGCTCGATCTCCTTTTCGATCGACCGGCGTGCGCCGGAGCCGGGCTTCTCGAGATCGAGCACCGCGACATTGGCCGCGCGAACCCGGGCGCAGCGCGCTGCGAGCCCGTATTTGGCGAGATTGCGCTCGATCGGCGCGATCGAGCGCGAAAGCGTGGTGACGACGCTGAACCTGTCGGCGATCAGGCTCGCCAGATGGAACGCCGCCTCGCCGATGCCGACGACCGGCGCATCCGTCGCGCATCGCGCCGCCTCGAGCCCGGTGTCGTCGAAACAGGCGATGACGAAGGCGTCGGCGCGGGGCGCCTTGCCGATCTCGGCGATGAGCCCGGGGACCGAGAACGCCTCGTCGAAATAGCCTTCGATGCTGGGCGGGCCGAAGTCGGGATTGACGGCGGAAACCTCGACCCCCGGGGAGGCGGCGGCTCTGGCGGCCGCGCCGATCTTCGCCGTCATCGAGGCGGTGGTGTTGGGGTTGACGACGTGGATGCGCATCCGGGCCGCCCGCTAAAGATCGCCGCCGAGATAGAGCTGCTGGATCCGCTGGTCGGCGACCAGGTCGGCGGAGAGGCCAGCGAGCGCGATCGTGCCGGTTGTCAGCGCATAAGCGCGATTCGAGATCCGCAGCGCCATCCGCGAATTCTGCTCGACCAGCAGCACGCTGACCTTCTCGTCGCGGTTGACGGCGACGATCGAGCGGGCGATATCCTGCACGATCTTGGGGGCGACGCCGAGCGAAGGCTCATCCAGCAGCAGAAGCTTCGGCTTGGCCATCAGCGCGCGCCCGATCACCAGCATCTGCTGTTCGCCGCCGCTCATCGTGCCCGCCGACTGGCCCAGGCGTTCCTTGAGGCGCGGAAAGCGGCCGAGCACGGCTTCGAGCGACGCGCGCACGCCCGCCGCGTCGGAGCGCGCGAAAGCGCCCATCATCAGATTGTCGCGCACGCTCATATAGGGAAACACCCGCCGCCCCTCGGGAACCATCGCGATCCCGAGCTTGACGATCGCCTCCGGGCCGAGACCGTCGATGCGCCTGCCCTCGAAAGTGATCGACCCCTTGCGGATCTTGCGCATGCCGGTGATGGCGCGAAGGATCGACGACTTGCCGGCGCCGTTGGCGCCGATCAGCGCCACCGTCTCGCCCTGATTGAGGACGATCGACACGCCCTTGAGCGCGTAGACATGGTCGTAGTAGAGCTCGACGTCGGAAAGGGACAACATCGCGGACATGGGCTAGAGCCCGATCGATTCGTCTTCGACGCCGAGATAGGCCTCGATCACCTTGTCGTTCTTCTGGATCTCCGCCGGCGTTCCCTCGGCGATCTTCACCCCGAAATTGATCACGACGATCCGGTCGGAAATCTTCATCACCGCCGCCATGTCGTGCTCGACCAGCAGCAGCGTGACGCCGCGATCGCGCACGGCGCGCACCATCTCGACGGCGCGGTTGGTTTCGTCGTGGTTCATGCCCGCGAACGGTTCGTCGAGCAGGAGAACCTGCGGATCGGCGGCGAGCCCGATCGCGATCCCGAGCGCGCGCAGGTGGCCTTGCGGCAGGTTGCTGGCGATTTCGTTCTTGACCTCGCCGAGGCCGAGAAATTCCAGGATTTCGTCGCTGGAGCGGCCGAACTCCGCCTCGTCGCGCCGCGCCGCCGCGGTTCCCAGATAGAAGCCCAGCAGCGTTGCGCGCGAGCGCAAGTGATGGGCGACGATGACGCTGTCGCGGGCGGTGAGCCCCTTGAAAATCGTGGTCTCCTGAAAGGTCCTGACCACGCCCTTGCGCGCCACGACATGCGGCGCCAGCCCCGAGATCACCTCGCCCTTGAACGTCACTGCGCCATGCGTCGGCTTCACGAAGGAGGAGATCAGTTTGAAGATGGTCGACTTTCCCGCGCCGTTGGGGCCGATGACGGAGAGGATTTCGTTCGGCTCGACGTCGAACGAAACGTCGTTGACGGCGATCAGGCCGCCGTAGCGCTTGGTCAATTCCTTGACCTGCATGATCGACGCCATCGCCTCAGCCCCCGCTCCGCGACGGCAGGCGCAGGCTCAGGAGCCCGTTTGGCAGCGCCAGAATCAGGGTGATCATCACTCCCGAATAGATCAGAAGCTGATATTGCCCGGTCTGGAACAAAAGGTCCCAGCCGAAATAGAGCACCAGCGTGCCGAGCATCGGGCCAAACACATAGCCGAGGCCGCCGAGGAAGCAGTTCAGCATGAAGTTGACGCTGTCGTTGACGGTGAAGCTCGAGGGATAGATCGACTGCGCGATGGCGACGAAAATCGCGCCGCCCACGCCGCCGAAAAAAGACGAGATCGCGTAGGCGAGAACGCGCAAAGCCGGCACGTTGAGCCCCATCGAGGAGGCGAGGTCCTCGTTCTGCCGCAACGCCACGAACAACTGGCCGACGCGCGAATTGACCAGCCGCCACAGAGCGGCGAAGCAGACGATCATCATCGCCACGGACAGGAAATAGAAGGCGCGGTTGCGGTCCGCAAACGTGACGAAAGCGGGCACGATCGTCAGACCGAACAGGCGAATCGGGCCTGGCGGGGGAATGTCGGTGATGCCCTTTGCGCCGTCAGTCACCGAGAGCGCGAGCGCGCTCAGCCGCGCGACTTCCGTCAGCACCAACGTGACCATAGCGAAATAAACACCGCGCAGCCGCAGGATCGGCACCCCGATGAAGACGCTCGCGAGAGCGCAGAAGAGCCCGGCGATCGGCAGGCTGAGCCAGAAGGAGACGCCGTGGTGAGCGACGAGAATGGCGGACACGTAGCCGCCCACCAGGGCGAAGGCGCCCTGGCCGATGTTGATGCGGCCGATGTAGAAGGTCAGCCAGACGCCTCCGCTCGCGATCGCCAGCAGTGCGACGGAGCTCAGCGTGTAATAGAGGTCAGAGCGGTGGGAGACGGCGATCGCCCATGGCGCGGCGACGAGAACGAGCAGCAGAAAGGCGGCGACCGCGGCGATCGAAGCGAGGCGCGTCATCGACATCAACCCCACGGCTTGCCCATCAGCCCGTTGGGACGAATGGCGAGAAAAACCATCAATGCGACAAAGATGGCGAGATAGGTGATGTCTCCGTAGGAATGCAATACGGTCAGGCCGACCAACTCCAGCATGCCGAGAATGAATCCCCCGGCGATGGCGCCGCTGACGACGCCGGCGCCGCCGATCATCACCATCATAAAAGCCTTGATCGAAATCGGTCCGCCGATGCCCGAATTGACGCCGGTGATGGTGACCAGAAGGCCGCCGGCGAGTCCCGCCAACATCGCGCCGAGAGCAAAACCGAGCAGCGAGTAGAATTCGACCGGCACCCCCATCAACTGGGCGGCGACCCGGTCCTGGGCCAGCGCGCGCATCGCCCGGCCCGGCTTGGTGAACTGCATCATCAAAATGAAGGCGACGATGAAAAGCGCGGCGAGGAACGCCACCAGAATGCGGTCCCAGGGCATGATGAGATTGTCCGAAAAGAGCACGCCCATCACGATTTTGGGGACGCCGCGCTGCTTTTCGCCAAATAGCAGCAAGATGGCTGCGTCGAGAAAATAGGCGACGCCGGCTGCAAGCAGCATCGTGCTTTCCTCGCGCTCGGAGCGCCTGATGACTGTTCGAAACAGGAAGCGCTCGATCAGGCCGCCGAGTATGGCCAGCGTGACTGCAGAGGCGAGAAGCGCGACCGCGAACGGCCAATGCAGCAGTCCGTAAATTTCGTAGGTGACGAATCCGCCGATCACATACATCTGTCCGTGGGCGAAATTGAGCACGTTCATCAGCGCGAAGATCAACGTCAGGCCGAGCGCGATCAGTGCGTATTGCGCGCCGAGATAGAGCCCGTTGGCGATGACCTGTTCCATGCCGAATTCATCCGTGGCGACGGGGAGGCGCTCTCGCGTCTCCCCCAATTTGGCGCGGGGCGGCCGCCGAAAGCGCCGCTCAGTCGACGTTGGCGACGAACAAGGTCTTGAACTTGCCGTCCTCGTACTCGTTGACGACCAGCGGCACGGCGAGCTGCCGCTTCTGCCCGAACGAGGTCGTTCCGACGTAGTGGAGTTTCGCGTTCGGATCCTTCAGGTAGGGGTTCGGGGCGGAAAAGGTGTCCATCGTCTTCTTGAATTCGTCGATGTTGTCGATCGCCTTCGGATCGGCTTTCAGGGTGTCGATGATATATTGCAGCGCATAAACCTTGGTGTTCAACTCGTCGTTGTATTCGCCGAACTTCTTTTTGTATCGGTCGATGAATTCCTCCATCGTCTTCGACCGGATTTCCGGCGTCGAGGCGCCGCCGACCGAGATGAAGCCGTTGGCGAGATCGCCTGCGCCTTCCTCCAGCACCTTGGCGTCCTGCGCGGTCTCGGTCGAGATGATGCCCTTGTAACCGAGTTCGCGCGCTGAACGGATCAGCAGCGGCGCGTTAGCGGGGGCGACGCCCGAGAGCACCAGAAGATCGGGGTGGAGCTTGACGATCGGCGTCAGCACCGGGGTGAAGTCGCGGGTGTCGTTCTCGTAGGTGTCCTTGTCCGCCACGACGTCGAGGCCCAGCGCCTTGGCGGCCGCGACGCCGCCGTCACGCTGGCTGAGCGGATCAAACTCGTTGGCGGCTACGAACGCGACCGTTTTTACCCCCTTCTGTTCCTTGAGATACTTATAGATCGCCGGAGCCGACTGATAGTTCGCGACCATGCCAAGCACCGCGTTTGAGGCGGGCTTGGTGTAAAGCGACTTCGGGAAGGCATAGGGGAAATAGATGATCCCTGCTTTTTCCGCGACCGGGCGGACCGCCGCGGCGCCGTCGTCGACATTGGGCCCAACGACATAGTGGATGCCTTCCTCCGCCATCTTCTCCATGCCGGCGATGGCGCGTTTCGGGTCCTTCTGGTCGTCGAAGGTCACGATGTCGATGTCGTAGGTAGTGTCGCCGATCTTGACGCCGCCCTTTGAATTCCACCAGTCGGCGAGCGTTTCCATGGAACGGACGTTCGACGTGCCC
Organism: uncultured Alphaproteobacteria bacterium; assembly: GCA_963835955.1. GTDB lineage: Bacteria > Pseudomonadota > Alphaproteobacteria > Rhizobiales > Beijerinckiaceae > Roseiarcus. The sequence continues at coordinate 519,993 of CAWIHZ010000005.1, forward strand.
CACGCGGCGGCCGGGCCGCTGGTCACGCCGACGAATCCGATTTTGAGAACCTTGTTCGCCGCTTGCGCGGGCATAATGGCGGCGGCGAAAGCGGCCGCCGACGCAAGGCCGATGAGGGCGGAGCGGAATGAGTTTGCGCGGTTAGCCATATACGATTTCCTCCGAGTTGCGCCGAACCATGCGCCCTGGACGGAGCGCCTGGACCGGAACCGGTCAACGGCTCCCTTGACGTTGCGTCCGGCCGAAGTTTTTGTCAACAATAAGCACGAATATTGTCGACAATCTGCCACAATTTGTGCAGCCGCACAAAAGACTGGCAGAACGTTGACGAATGACGCGTCAACTGGAGCCCACTGTAGCGGCGCAACGATCGTTCCAAGAGTTCGTGCCGCAGGCGCATCGGCGCGGCTGCGGGCGAGGGTGACAAGGAAAGCCAATGGCGCTCATATCGGACCAAGTCCGAAAATCGCTTTCGGACGCCGCGATCGTCGAGCGGATCGTCGGCGCGGTCATGGAGCAGAAGCTGCCGCCCGGCGCAAAACTGTCCGAGGGCGTGCTTTGCGACGTTTTCGAGAGCAGCCGCACGCAAATCCGGCGCATTCTCGTCGTGCTCTCGGAGCGCGGCGTCGTCGCGCTTCAGGCCAACCGCGGGGCCTTCGTCAGCAGACCCGACGCCGCCGCCGCGCGCGAGGTGTTCGAGGCGCGGCGCGCCATCGAGCGGTCGATCATGCTATCAGCCGCGACTCGCGTCGATCGCGCGGCGCTGAAGGAGCTTCGCGCCAATGTCGTCGCGGGCGCGGCCGCCGAGGCGCGCGGCGACCGCAGCGAATCGATCCGGCTGTCAGGGCAGTTTCATCTTCGCCTGGCGGAAGTCGCCGGCAATTCGGTGTTGACAAAGTTTCTCGAGGAACTGGTCGCGCGCACATCGCTGATCATCGCTCTCTACGGCTTGCGCGGCGACCGCTCCTGCTCGGAAGTCGAGCACAAGTACCTCGTTGACGCACTCAACTCGCGCGACGGCTCTCGCGCGGCCGAGGAGATGGAGCGTCATTTGCGCCATATCGAACATACACTCGATATCCGCGACGTCGCGGAGCAGCCGGTCGACCTCTGGCGCGCTTTCGCCCGTTAACGAGGCGCCGCTTTTCCTGCGCCGCCTGGCGGCCGAACGACGCCTTGCCACTTGCGTGCGACGTCGGCGCCTCATAATGGCTTGTCGCGCGAAGGACGGTCCCGCCCGCGGTCGCGAGGACGAAGGGGAGGCTTGAACGATGTCGCACAGATTTCTGGTTGCGCAGGGAGGCGGACCGACCGCCGTCATCAATCAGTCGCTGGTCGGCGTGGCCCTTGAGGCGCGGCGTTTCGCGGAGGTCTCTCATGTTTACGGCGCGCTGCATGGGGTCCGGGGCATCGTCGACGACACTCTCATCGATCTCGGGCAGGAGACCATCTCCAATCTCGAAGCTGTCGCGGGGACGCCGGCCGCGGCGCTCGGTTCGACTCGCGACAAGCCGGACCGCAAATATTGCCAGGAGGTCTTCAAGGTCCTCGAGGCGCATGCGATCGACACGTTTTTCTATATCGGCGGCAACAATTCCTCCGACACCGTGCGCATCGTCGCCGAAGAAGCCAAGAAGGGCGGCCACGAGCTTCGCGCGATCCACATTCCCAAGACGATCGACAACGACCTCGTCGGCTCCGACCACACGCCGGGCTATCCCTCCGCCGCGCGCTTCGTCGCCCAGGCCTTCGCCGGCGCCAATCTCGACAATCTGGCGCTGAAGGGGGTTTATTGCGCGGTGGTGATGGGCCGTCACGCCGGGTTTCTGACCGCTGCCTCGGCGCTCGCGCGCAAATATCCGGATGACGGCCCGCACCTCATCTACCTGCCCGAGCGCGAATTTATCGTCGAGAAGTTTCTCGCCGACGTGAAGGGAGTTTACGAAAGGCACGGCCGCTGCATGGTCGCGGTCTCGGAGGGCGTGCACGACGAGAAGGGCGAAGCGATCATCACCAGGCTCGCGGGCACGGTCGAGAAAGACGCGCACGGCAACGTGCAGCTCTCCGGCACCGGCGCTCTGGCCGACCTGCTGTGCGAGGAGGTCAAGGCGAAGCTCGGCATCAAGCGCGTGCGCGGCGACACGTTCGGCTATCTGCAGCGCTCCTTCGTCGGCTGCGTGTCGAATGTGGACCAACGCGAGGCGCGCGAGGTCGGCGAAAGGGCGGTGCAATACGCGATGGGAGGCCACGGCGACGGCTCGGTCGCGATTCGCCGCGTCGCCGATTACGCGGTCGACTATCCGCTCATTCCGCTTGAGACCGTGGCCGGAAAGACGCGGGTGATGGACGATCACTTCATTAACGCGGCCGGCAATGGCGTGACCAAGGCGTTCCACGACTATCTGCGTCCGTTGCTCGGCGCCGACATGCCTGAAGTCGCACGGCTGCGCGCGGCGAAGGTCAAGAAGGCGGGGCGATAGGATTCGGCCATGGGCAGCAGGGATCCCGGGGCGGCTCCGGGCAAAGCCTACTGACTGCCGCCCTTAGCCGACTGCCTCTTCCCGCCCGGCACGATCCCGAGCGCCCTCAGCGCGACCGGCGCGGTCAGCCCCTGAACAATGACGGAAAAGGCGACGACGGCGAAGGTGGCGATGAGGATGTCGTCGCGCCGGGGCAACGAGGCGGGAAGCGCCAGCGCCAGCGCCAGCGCCAGCGCGCCGCGCAGGCCTCCCCACCACAAGAGATGCTGCTCGTTGAGCGGCACCGCCCAGCGCGAGCGCGAGAGGGCGAGGCAGACAGGATAGACGGCGGCCGCGCGGCCGAGAAGCGCGAGCGTGATCGCGAGCGCCAGCGCGTCAAACCCCTCACGCGAAAATTCGACCTTCGCCAGCGCCGACCCGATTAGCAGGAACACCAGCGAGTTGGCGAGGAAGGCGGCGAATTCCCAGAACTCGACCAGGAAGGCGCGCCCCTGGCTTGTCAGCGCCCGGCCGAGTCTTCCCTTTTCGCCCATGACGCCGAGATTGCCCATCGTCATGCCGGCGGCGACGGTCGCGAGCACGCCCGACGCGCCGGCGCGGTCAGCGACCAGGAACGAGCTGAACGCAGCGATCAGGCTCAGCGCGGTCTCAACCAGATGATCATTCGAACCTCCAGCGATAAAGACCACCGCCAGACCGACGACGAGCCCGATCGCGATCCCGCCGCCGGCGATGGCGCCAAACGCGGTCGCCACGCCGAACGGGCCGCCGGCGCTCGAGGCGTCGTGCGCCGTCCAGGCCAGGACCAGCGCGAACAAGACCGCCGCGGAGCCGTCGTTGATGAGACTTTCGGCCTCGATCAGCAGCCGCAGCCGGCCGGTCACACCCAATTCGCGCAACAGCGCGATGACCGAGATCGGATCGGTCGCGGCGATCAGCGCGCCGAAGACCAGGGCGGAGTCGAGTTCCCAGCCGAGCCAATGGACGAGCCCGGCCGCGACGACCGCCGCGCCCAGCCCGACGCCCGCCGTCGACAGCGCGAGCACCGGCAAAAGATCACGCCTCAGCTCGCGCCAGCGCAGGTTGATGGCCGCCTCGAACAGCAGCGGCGGCAGGATGACGTCGAAAATGAGATCGTGGGTCAGCGCCAGACCGGTGTCGACGCGAAGCGCCGCCAGCGCCGCTCCCGCGAGCACGAGACCGACTGTATAGGGCAGGCGAAGCCGGCGCGCCGCGAGCGCGACGAGAATGGCCAGACCGAGCAGACCGAGGGCGCGAAATAACAGGGCGTTCATTGCGCCTGTTTAGCGGCGTGGCGGAAAAAGCGGAACCTCGCGCGGCCCTATTCCGCCGCCGCCAGTTGCGCGCCCGCGCGGAGAAAGCGCTCCGGATCGACCGGTTCGCCGTCGATGCGCACCTCGTAGTGCAGATGCGGGCCGGTCGAACGGCCAGTCGAGCCGATCCGGCCGACGATCGCGCCCTGCGCGACCTCCTGACCCTCATGGACCAGGACTTCGGACATGTGCGCGTAGCGCGTCGTCAGGCCGTTGCCGTGATCGATCTCGACCATGATTCCATAGCCGCCCATTGGTCCGGCATGGGTGACGCGGCCCGCGCCCGTGCAACGGATTTCTGCGCCATAAGCCTCGGCGAGATCGACGCCCGGATGCAGGGCGAGCTTGCCCAGGAAGGGATCGACCCGGTATCCGAATGGCGAGGTGAGGCTGGCGTCGCCGTCGAGAGGCTTGCGGAGGGGCACGAACGGCATCAGCGCTTTCAGCCGCTCGGCGATCGCCAAGTCGCGCGCCACCCGCGCGGCCGCGCGATCGAAAGCGGGCGACTTCGGGTCGACATCGATCGGAATAAACGGACCCCCGACGCCCGCCGCGCGCTTCGGGGGGGCGAGCTTCATCGCATCGAGCCCGGTCCGGGCGACGATCGCCACGTCGCGCGCCGTGGCCCGCGTGGCCGTCCGGTCGATGGCGGCGAGCGCGATCATCTGCCCACTGCCCATTCGGTCGAGCGAGTGGCCGATGAGGTCGAGGCGCGAGCCGGCGTCGAGATCGGGGCTTTCCGCGGCGGCGGTCAAGCCCGACAGCGCGCGCGTCTCCGGATCGCCGGTCAAAGCGCTCCAATTCTCGCGCCTACGGTCGACCGGACGCGGCCGAGCGGTCTCGGGTTCGGCGGTGAGGCCCGTCGCCGGGGCGTAAGCGCGCGCGGAGCCGTCGCTGTCGCTATCGCCCGCCTTCGGCGGGCTCAGGGCCTGGATCGCGCCTAGTGCGTCGGGAGCGAACTTGGCCGTCGCGGCGGATGGCGAAGGACTGGTCGCCGAGGCCTCCCTAGCCAGCGCCGCGATAATCGAACCGCGTTGTTCGAGACGGGCCTGTCGCGACAGAAGCTCGTGCATCTTGCCCTCAAACGAGCTCTGATCGAGCAATTGACGGCTGGCGACCGCATCGAGCTGGGCGCGCGCCTCGGCAAGCCGATCCTCGTAAGCCGCTTGCATTTGCGCCTGCCGCACGACAATGACGCCGATTAAGTCATCGTGAAACGCGAGATACGCGGTCACGGCGGCGCCCCATGATAGCGACAGCGGCGCGAGCGCCATAAGCGTCCACAACGCCGCCGGTCTCAGTACGAAGGTCCGGATCGAGTCGCCGCGGGAGAGCGAAAAGAAATAATGCGACGTCGGCAGCCCCGGTCGAGGATCGCGCTCGCGCAATGACATAAATCGACGCTCCGGTCCGTGGATGCGGGCAAATACAGAGGGCCGAGTGAAAACGATTAGGGTTAACGGATCGCAAAGGCGCGGGATTTCCATTGGGCCGGCTTTCCACATGCGTCCGACCCTGCTTTCGGCGACGGCCACCCTCGAGCGCCCCTTTTTCGATAGCGCGGGCTTCGCCGAGCCGCCCGAATCGGGCGCGACTTACAGCGTCTTCGCGGCGGCGAGAACCTCCTCGGCGTGCCCTGGCACCTTGACCTTGCGCCAGACCTTTGCGATCCGGCCGGCGCGGTCGATGAGGAAAGTCGAGCGTTCGACCCCGAAATACTTTCTGCCGTACATGCTCTTTTCCTTCCACACGCCATAGGCGTCTATGGCCGACCGCCCGGGGTCCGCGGCAAGCGGGAATCGCAGGTCATGCTTGCGCTTGAACCTGTCGTGGCTCGCAACGCTATCGGGCGACACGCCGACAACCTTGGTCCCGGCGGAGGCGAATTTGGCCCGTAAGCCGTTGAAGGCTATGGCCTCGGAGGTGCATCCCGAGGTGTCGTCCTTCGGGTAGAAATAGAGAGCGACCGCGTTGCCCTTGAAGTCATGAAGTCGCGCGCGGCCGCCGCCGTCGGTCGGCAGTTCGAAGTCGGGAGCAAGGTCGCCCACGCTCAATTCATTCACCATATCGCCCTCGTTCCGGCATAATGTCGGGTCAATGCGCTGCCTCGGAAAAACGGCCGCGGGGCCGCTTTCCGAGAGTGGCCCGGCGCGCGGAGCGTTTCAAGCGGCGTAGTTTCAAGCGGCGCGTAATGAACGGCGGCGCCGGGAGGGGCCTTCGATTTACGAAAAAATGCGTCCATCGCCGCAGTGAATTAATGGAGGACAGTCTTTTTTGATCGGACGGTTTGACCGCGCGACCCGGTCTCGCGCACGGGCCGCCATGCACCGCATGGCGAGCAACGGTGAGGGCCCGCGGCTTCCTTCGCGCTGGCGCGGCGTTCGCGTCGGCCGGATACTGCACCTGCTCGTCCGGACCGCCGAGCTCTTCGCGGTGCTTGTGCTCGCGGGCGGAATTATGCTGGCCTCCGTCCTGGCGCGCGGACCGATAAAGCTTGCCGGCCTGCACGATCAGATCGCCTCCAGCCTGCAGGAGCGCGTCGGCGACCGTTACGTGATCACGCTCGGCCCAACCTATCTGATGCACGATTCTTGGGGCGTCGGCCTGGGGTTCGGGGGCCTGACGGTGCGCGACGCCGAGGGCCGCACGGTTTTGTCGGCGCCGGGCGGCAAGGTTGGACTCGACCCGTTCGGCCTGCTGCTGGCGCGGGTGACGGTTCGTCGACTGGAGTTGGACGGACTTTTCACGCGCATGCTCGTGGCGAGGGACGGCGCGCTATCGATTGCGGTTTCGGACGATGCGGGCGCAACGCCGATCGCGCTCCCCGGCGCGCCGTCAACCCACGGCGTCGGCGCGCCCCGCATCGCCGCCCTCGTCCGGGCGAGCGTCGAAGCCATGGCCGGCGCCAGCCAGGCGATCGACCGGCTGACGCTCGCCAACGGTCACTTCGAGATCGACAACGAGGCGACCGGACACTCAGTGGTCTATGACGATTTCGCCGTTGTCTTCGACCATTCCCGCGGCCAAGCGCGCGCCAAAATCTCCGCCATCGGTCCCGCCGGTCCCTGGACAATCGAGGCGCGGGCCTCCGCTGGAGACGCGCCGACGCTCTCCGTCAAGGCCCAGGATCTCAGCCTGGCCGACCTGCAGGCGTTCGACAAGAGGCCGCCGCCGCTGTTCGTGGAGGGCTCGATCGGGTTCAAACTCGATGCAAGTCTGACGCCCGACGCCGCAATCCAAAGCTTGAGCGGCCGGTTCAGCGTCGGCGCCGGCCGCGTGCGGCTGAACAATCCGGACGCGCTCCCGTTCCTTATCGACGAGGCCACCGGCAGCGTCGAATGGGAGGGAGCGACGCAGCGGCTCCGCGTCGACCAGCTCAATGTTCTCGCCGGCGATACGCAGGTGAGGGCCGACGGTTGGCTGACGCCGCCCGCGGATCCGAACGACGCCTGGGTCGCTCATCTCGAATCGAAGGAGGCGCGGTTCGGACCGGAGCGGCGCGGCGAAAAGACGGTCGTCCTCGATTCCCTGCTGGCCGAAGCCCGCTACTTCCCGGGGACGTCGCGCTTTGTGCTCGACAGCCTCGTCGCCCGCGGGCCGACCGTCGACGTCTCCCTCAAGGCTGAGACCGCCCCGGACGGCGATGGGGCCTCCCTCAAGCTCGATATTCGCATCAATTCGAGCGCGACCCCCGACCTCGTGCGTCTGTGGCCGCAATTCATCAATCCCGACGTGCGCGACTGGTGCGCGCACAATTTACACGGCGGACAACTCCGGGGTTCGATGACAGCCAACTGGTCGGCCGCCGATCTGGATGCAATGGCCCACAAGCGCGCCGTCCCGCCCGACAGCGTCCACGGCGAGTTTTCGACCCGGGACGTCGCGGTCGACCTGCTTCCGGGCCTGCCGAGGATGATGTCGGGCCAGGGCTCGGGCTCGTTCACCGGCCGCGAATTCACCGTGTCGGGCGATCACGCGACAATGGCGCTGTCGCCGACGCGACGCATTCATGCCGACAATCTCGTATTCACCGTGCCCGACACCACGCCGGCGCCGATCGTCGACGCTCGAGCCCATGCCCATCTGACTGGAGCGGCCGACGCGCTCGCGGATCTTCTGGGGCGCGAGCCCTTGCGCCGCCAGGCCGGCCTGTCGATCGATCCCGCGACCGTCAAGGGACAGGCGGAGGGCGATCTCGCCCTCGACCTCAAACTCGGAAAGACGGCGCGTCCGGAAGACACCGGCTTCCACGCCAAGGGTGCGCTCTCCAACCTCCAGATCGACAAGTTCCTCGGCGACGAAAAGCTCGATCAGGCGACGGCCACGTTCGACGCCGACCGCAATTCGCTCAAGATGGTTGGCGAAGGGCAACTCCTCGGAACGCCGATCCATATCGACGTCGGCCGGGCGCCGCGCGAGGAAGGCATGGCGACGCTGACCTTCACGCTCGACGCGGCGGCGCGCGCAAAGCGAGGCTGGAATTTCGGTTCGTGGCTGACGGGCCCGGTGAAGGTCAAGCTCAAGGCGCCATTGTCGCGCGCCAGCGCCGACGCGGAAATCGACCTGACCCAGGCCGGCGTCGACAATCCTATTCCGGGCGTCGTGAAGGCCGCCGGCAAATCCGGCAAGGCGACGTTTCAATTCAAGCCTGCGCCCGGCGGAGGGACGCTCAACAACATCGTTGTCGATCTCGGGACCGCCGCGATGCATGGCTCCGCCGACCTCGGGCCCGACGGTTCGTTCGCGAGCGCAAAGGTCACGCAGGCGCGCATTTCGCCGGGCGACGAATTCAAGGCGGATATCGTCAACGGCCCGAGCGTCGTCAAAGCTACGGTGCGCGGCGCGACCCTTGACGCAAGGCCCTTCATCAAGTCGCTGTTGAATGAGGGTTCGCGCGCGCAAGGCGGCGGCAAGGACTTCGATCTCGATCTGAAGATCGCCAGCGTGACCGGAGCCCACAAGCAGTCGATCGCGGGCCTTGAACTCGAAGCCTCGCGCCGCGACGGCAGCGACCGCTTGACCTTGCTGCGCGGACATATCGGAACTGGGGTCATTGGCGCGACGAGCGGAATCGGCGGCGACCTGCGCATGATGACCAGTGACGCGGGCGCCTTGCTCCGCTTTGCCGATCTCTATGCCCGAATGGAGGGCGGCGACCTCGACCTCGTCCTTCGCACCAAGGGCGACTCGAGCGTGGGCGAGGCGGTGCTGACCAATTTCGTGTTGCGCGATGAGCCTGCGTTCCGTCAGCTGGTCGCGGCGGGGCGAGCGGGCGCGACCGGGCGCGCCGAAGCGAGCGCTCCTGCGGTCCCGGTGGATCCGTCGATCGTGCGGTTTCAGCGGATGAAGGCGACCTTCGTGCGTTCTCCGGGGAGGCTCGAGATTCAGGACGCGGTCATCTACAACCCGACAATGGGACTGACGACCCAGGGCGTGATCGACTTCGCGCACAACGAAATCGACGTCAGCGGCAGCTTCGTGCCGGCCTATCAGGTCAATACGATGCTGACCAAGATCCCGCTGGTCGGCTTGCTCTTGAGCGGAGGACAGAACGACGGCGTGTTCGGCCTCAGCTATCGCGTGCACGGGCCGATGAGCGGGCCGCTGCTGACCATCAATCCCCTGTCCGCGGTGGCGCCGGGCATCCTGCGCAGGATGCTCGGCGCAGTCGACGGAACAACGTCGCATGGGGTCGTCGACCCGGCCGAGGCGGACCAGGCGCCGCCGCCGCCTCGGCGGACGAGCCGCTAGGCGCCCCTGTCGGTCATTGAGGCGGGTCCCGATTGGAGCGCCTCGGCGCGGAATCCAAATTTTTCCAAGCCAATCCAAGCCGGACCAAGCAAATCCAAGCAAATCCAAGAGAAAAAATGCTTGGATTTGCTTGGATTTGCTTGGATTCCTTCGTCCGAATCGGGACTTTTCAATGGATTATGGCGAATCCGAACGAAAAAAATCATCAGGGTTCACTAAAACCATGCTTATCGTGTGATATGCGCCCGCCCGCAACGGACAGCGGCTTCCGCCCTGGTCCCTCGGCCTCGCGCTCGCGATTGCTTTGCCCATGACGAAAGCACACTAACATGGCTTTGGATTTTCAGCAAAGAATTGTCGCGCGACCGAATTGTCGCGCGACCGGGTCCTCGCCATCGGCGATGCCCATGCCCAATCCAGGTCAGCCAGGACCAAGGGTCTCACCCGCACGAGTCGTCGTCGGGCGCGCCGGGCGTTGGCGCTCACACCGCCCGCAGAAGCACGTGTTTCTTGCGGCCGAGCGACAGCTTGACGACGCCGCCGGACATCAGGGCCTCGCGGGTGATGAGCGCCTTCTCGTCGCCGAGCGCCGCGTCGTTGACGCGCAGGCCGCCGCCGCGAATCTGGCGGCGCGCCTCTCCGGTCGAGGCGACGAGGCCGGCGCGCACGAAAGCATTGAGCGCGCCGAGCCCTTTGTCGAACTCCGCGCCGGGAACGTCGACGGTCGGAAGACCGTCAGCGAGCGCTCCGTCCTCGAAGGTTCTCCGCGCTGTCTCCGTCGACGCTTCGGCGGCCTCGCGGCCATGCAGCAGCGCGGTCGCCTCGCTGGCGAGAATCTTCTTCGCCTCGTTGATTTCCGCGCCCGTTAGCGATTCGAGCCTACGAATTTCGTCCAAGGGCAGCAGCGTGAACAGCCGGAGGAACCGCCCGACGTCGGCGTCCTCCGCATTGCGCCAATATTGCCAGTAGTCGTAGGGCGGGACCATCGTCGCGTCGAGCCAGACGGCGCCGGCGGCGGTCTTGCCCATCTTGGCCCCCGAGGCGGTGGTGATGAGCGGCGAGGTCAGCGCGTAGAATTGCTCGAGGCCCATGCGCCGACCGAGATCGAGGCCGGTGATGATGTTTCCCCACTGGTCCGAGCCGCCCATCTGCAGGGTCACGCCGTAGCGCCGGTAAAGCTCGGTGAAGTCGTAGGCCTGCAGGCACATGTAGTTGAATTCGAGGAACGTGAGCTCCTGCTCTCGGCTCAGGCGCAACTTGACCGAATCCATCGCCAGCATGCGGTTGACGGAAAAGTGCCGCCCGACCTCGCGCAAAAAGTCAATGTAGTTGAGCCTGGCGAGCCAGTCGGAATTGTCGGGCATGACGGCGTCATGCCTGCCCTCGCCGAAACGGATGAAATGCGAGAACGCATTGCGGATGCCGGCCTTGTTGGCCTCGATCTCCTCGACCGTCAGCAGCTTGCGGCTCTCGTCTTTGCCCGACGGATCGCCGACCATCGTCGTGCCGCCGCCCATCAGCGCGACCGGCTTGCCGCCGGTCTTTTGAAGCCAGTGCAGCATCATGATCTGCACCAGCGAGCCGACGTGCAGCGACGGCGCGGTGCAGTCGAAGCCGATATAGCCGGCGAGCGACCCTGAGCGCGCCTTGTCGTCGAGACCGGCGAGGTCGGAACACTGGTGGATATAGCCGCGCTCCTGCATGACGCGCAGAAAGTCGGATCGGGGTCGGAACGCGTCGGTCACGCTTGGCTCGGCTCCTCGGCGGGAATGGCGGCCGGAGCTTTAGGGAGGCGGGACGGGAAGCGCAACCAAGAGGCGCGAACCCTGTGGCGCTTCGCCCCGCCCCGCGATCCGCTTCTGCGCCGGCGCGGAGGTCGGAACCTAATATCGGGGTCATTTGTTCTTTCGGCAAATTGAGTCGGCCGGCGATCCGCCGGTCGAACGAACCCAAGGATGATCGCGATGTTACGTCCCCTTCATGTGATGCTATGCGCGTCGACCGCCGCGCTGATCCTCGGCGCGGCGCCCATCGGCGCTTTCGTTGCGCCTGCGCAGGCGCAAGTCGCCTTCTCGATCAGCGCTCCAATCGCTCCGCCCCTGCTGCCGATCTATGCGCAACCGCCGATCCCGGGACCGGGGTACGTCTGGATCCCCGGATATTGGGCCTGGGACGGTCAGGAATATTACTGGGTGCCCGGCTATTGGGCCTGGCCGCCGAGCGCGGACCTGCTCTGGACGCCCGGCTATTGGGCGTGGGATGACGGAAGCTACGTCTTTTATGCGGGCTATTGGGGTCCCACGGTCGGATATTATGGCGACGTCGACTACGGCTACGGCTATTCCGGCGCCGGCTATGACGGCGGCTACTGGCGCGACAACAACTTCTTCTACAATCGCGCCGTCAACAATCTTGCCGGCGCGCACATTGTCCATGTCTACGACCGGGCTGTCGCCGCTGCCCTAAGCCACGCCAGCCGCGTCAGCTACAGAGGCGGACCTGGCGGAACGGTCGCCAAGCCGACCGCGGCCGAGCTCGCCGCGAGAATCCATCGCATTCCGCCGACCGCCGCGCAGCTTCAGCATCAGCGGGCCGCAAGCCGAGTGGCCGCGCTTCGCTATAAGGTCAATCACGGCCGACCGCCGATCGCCGCGCTGCAGCGGGCGGGCGAATTTCAACACGCCGGCGCGGTCAAGACGGCGGCGCGCGCCGCGCCCGAGCGGCCGAAAATCGGCGCCGCCGCGTCGGTCGCGCATGCGCGCGCCTTAGGTCAGCGTCTGGCGGCCCACGCCCATCCGGAGCACGCGGCGGCCATGCGTCGCAATTTTGTGTCGCACGCGCCAGCAATGCGCGCGCCGGCGATGCACGCCATGCGTCCGCGGTTCGCCTATCACCCTTCGGCGATGCATGCGCCGGTCGTGGGTCGCCATTTCGCCTATCACGCGCCAGCAATGCATGCGCCGGCGATGCACGCCATGCGTCCGCGGTTCGCTTATCACCCCCCGGCGATGCATGCGCCGGTCGTGGGTCCCCATTTCGCGTACCACGCTCCCGTGATGCATGCGCCAGCAATGCACGTCATGCGCCCGCATTTTGTGTATCACGCACCCGCCATGCACATGGGCGACATGCACATGGGCGTCGCGCACATCGGAGGCGCGCATATCGGCGGAATGCGGGTGGGGGGCGGCCGAACGCATCTTGGCGGAGGCGGAGGGAGGCGACTGCCCTAAGCAGGGTTTCATTGGCAAGCCATCGAAACCCTGCTTAGAGGCCCTTGAAGAAGCAGGATTTTTATCGGAAAACCGGCGTCCGCTTTTCCGAAATCCTGCTTAGATACGGCGACGGTGAACGGCGCCGCGCGCCCGCCGCGCCGCTTTCGTCTTGCGGGGCGCGGGTTTCCTCTCGGCTGGCGGGTCGCCGGCCCGGCGACAGCGTGCCTCGAATGCGCTAACAGACCGGCGTCCGCGCCAATTTCCGGCGCTTGCCTCAGGTCTGATTCTCATGTCGCCCCGCCTCGGCGAAGACGATCTCATCGCGCGCTATTTCGCGCCGCTCGCCGGGCCCGCGGGCCTCGGGCTTCGCGACGACGCGGCGCTCGTTCGCCCGCCGCCGGGGGAGGATCTGGTTCTGACGACCGACGCGCTGGTCGCGGGCGTCCATTTCTTCGCCGACGACCCGGCCGACGCGATCGCGCGCAAGGCGCTGCGGGTCAACCTTTCCGATCTCGCCGCCAAGGGCGCGCGGCCGATCGGCTTTCTCCTCTCTCTCGCCCTGCCGCGCGACTGGCGGGAGGACTGGCTCGCGGGCTTCGCCGCCGGCCTCGGCGACGACGCTTCCCGCTACGCCTGTCCGCTGATCGGCGGCGACACGGTGGCGACGCCGGGGCCGCTGACGCTTTCGATCGCCGCGCTCGGCGCGGTGCCGGCGGGGCGGATGGTCGCCCGCGCGGGCGTCAGGCCGGGCGACCGGCTTTATGTCACCGGCACGATCGGCGACGCGGCGATCGGCCTGAAACTCCGCCAGGGGCGCGGCCCCGACATTGCTCACGCGGAAACGGCGTTCCTGCTCCGCCGCTACCTGACGCCCGAGCCGCGGGTGGCGCTGGCTGGCGCAATCAGGGCGCATGCTCATGCCGGGATGGACGTCTCGGACGGCTTCGTCGGCGATCTGACCAAGATGCTCGGCGTTTCGGGAGTCAGCGCCCGCGTTCCGATCTATCGTCTGCCAATGTCGCGGCCTGCGCGCGCGGCGATCGCCGCCAATCCCGGCCTGTTCGCGGTTGCGGCGACCGGCGGCGACGACTATGAACTCATCGTTTCCACGGCTCCCGCTTCCGCGCCCGCCTTCGAAGCCGAAGCCGCCGCCGCCGGCGTGCCGGTCACGCTGATCGGCGAGGCGGTCGAGGGCTTCGATCCGCCAAGCTTCATCGGTCCGGACGGGGGCCGCGTCACGTTCGCGCGCGGCGCCTACAGCCATTTTTGAGGACGCCCTGAATGAGCGAGGCCGATCCGATCGAGACGCGCCTTCTGGCCGCCGCCGCGATCGCGCGCGAAGCGGGGGTGATGGCGCGCCGGCGCTTCCTCGATTCCTCCTTCACCGTCAGCTTCAAAGGGCCGCAGGATTATCTGACCGAAGCCGACCGGGAGATCGAGGAGCTGATCGCCGCGCGTCTGCATCGGGTCTTTCCGCGCGACGGCTTCGTCGGCGAGGAGACGCGTGGGCGCGAGGCGCAGGAGGGCGAGCCGGTCTGGGTGGTCGATCCGATCGACGGCACCTCGAATTTCGCCCGTGGGGTCGCGCATTTCTGCGTCTCGGTCGCCTGCGTCTCAGCGGGCCGGGTCGAAGTCGGCGTCGTCTACGATCCGATGCGCGAAGAACTGTTCGCAGGCCGGCGCGGCGGCGGCGCCCGGCTCAATGGCGCGGCGATGCGGGCCTCGCCCACGACGGCGCTTTCGCAATCGTCGGTCGAGGTCGGCTGGAACAATCGCGCCGGACCCGCGAGGACCCTCGCTCTCCTCGGACGCGTCGCCTCCACCGGCGCGGCGCCGCTTTTGACGGGCTCAGGCGCGCTCGGCGTCGCTTATGTCGCGGCGGGGCGGCGCGAGGGCTATGTCGAATACCACATGAACGCCTGGGACTGCCTGGCCGGGATCTTGCTGGTCGACGAAGCGGGCGGCTATGTCAGCGACTTCCTTAGCGGCGATGGGCTTGACAAGGGCAATCCGCTGATCGCCTGCGCGCCGGGGGTGAAAGACGCGCTGATTTCCGCGGCGGCGATCGAGGGGATTGTCCTGTGAACGAGATCATTCTGACGCATGGCGCGGCGCGCGCCGAAATCGCGCTACTGGGCGCCGAGGCGCGAAGCTGGCGGGTGGGGGAGCGCGACCTGCTTTGGCCCGGCGATCCGGCGATCTGGAGCGACGTCAGCCCGATCCTCTATCCCGTGGTCGGCTGGACGCGCGACGGCGCGCGGGTCGGCGGCCGTCATTACGATCTCGGCCTGCACGGCTTCGCGCGCTTCGAGACCTTCGCGGTCGAGAGGGCGGGTCCGGACTTCGCGCGTCTTGCGCTCGGCGACAGCGAGCGCACACGCGCGATCTATCCTTTCGCCTTCGCGCTCGCGGTCGAGTACCGGCTCGATGACAACGCGCTTCACGTCGCGCTGGAGGTCGCCAATCCGGGCGAACTCCCCGCGCCTTACGCCTGTGGCCTGCATCCGGGCTTTCGCTGGCCGCTCGGCGGGGCGGGGCGGGAGGGCGCGCTTGTCCGCTTCGAAGTCGACGAGCGCCCGGAGGTCCCGGCGCTGGCGCCGGGCGGGCTCGTTCGCACGACGATGCGGGCCATACCGCTGAAGGACCGCGAACTGCCGCTTTCCGACCCCCTCTTCGCCCACGACGCTTTGTGCTTCCTCAATTGCGCCAGCCGCTCGCTCGCCTTCATCGACGCCTCGGGCGCGTCGATCACAATGGCGTTCCCAACTTTCCAGCACGCCGCGCTGTGGACGCGGCCCGGCGCGCCCTTCCTCTGCCTCGAAGCCTGGACCGGATACAGCGACACCGAGGGCTTCGACGGCGAACTCCACGAGAAGCCCGGCATGCGCGCGCTCGAGGCGGGGGCCCGCGCCCGGCACGAGGCGCGCTTCGTCTATCGACCCGCCTGAGCTTTGAACCCCAGCCAAAAAGAGAACCCGCGCCCGTGACCCATCGCTCCCCCTTCGTGATCGACGGCGCGGGAATCGCGCGCGGCGTGATCGACCGCGTCGCCGGGGAGACGCGGGCCCTCGTCTCGCGGGGCGTGACGCCCGGCCTGGCTACGGTTCTGGTCGGCGAAGATCCCGCGAGCCAGTCCTATGTCGCGAGCAAGGGCAAGGCCGCGCGGGCCTGCGGTTTCAACTCGATCCAGCACACGCTGCCGGCGGCCACTAGCGAGGCCGAATTGCTGGCGCTGATCGGCGCGCTCAACGCCGATCCGGCGGTGCACGGCGTTCTGGTGCAACTGCCGCTGCCCAAGGGGATCAATTCTACGCGGGTCCTTGAGGCGGTCGCGCCGGCAAAGGACGTCGACGGCTTCCATCCTGTCAACGTCGGCCTGTTGTCGATCGGCGAGATGGAGCGGGCCATGGTTCCGTGCACGCCAGCCGGGGCGATGATCCTGATCGACAGGGCCTGCGAGGTTCTGGGCTCATCCCTGCCGGGCAAGGAGGCGGTCGTCATCGGCCGCTCCAATATCGTCGGCAAGCCGATGGCGCAGCTGATGCTTCAGCGCCATTGCACGGTGACGATCGCCCATTCGCGCACCCGCGATCTCGCCTCGGTCGCGCGGCGCGCCGACATCCTTATCGCCGCCGTCGGCCGGCCGGCGATGGTGCGCGGCGATTGGGTGAAGCCGGGCGCGATCGTGATCGACGTCGGCGTCAACCGCCTGGCGGGGCAGGAACTCGACGCCGCCGGCAAGCCGAAGACCCGCCTCGTCGGCGACGTCGCCTATGCGGAAGCCTTAGGCGTCGCCGGCGCGATCACGCCGGTGCCGGGCGGCGTCGGCCGGATGACCGTCGCCATGCTGATGGCCAACACGCTTGCCGCGGCCAAGAGGACGGCGAAGGCCTAGGTCAAAGCGCCATCTTTCGAAACGCGACTTCGGCGCGCGGGAGCGTCTACGGCGCCGCCTCAGCCGAAGCGAACGTTTCCGGCGCGCCCGATACGATCAGCTCGAGCACTTCCTTTTCGGTCGTCTCAGCGATCACGCGATCGCCGACATTGCGGCCGCGCTTGAGCACCATGACGCGATCGCCCACTTCGAATATATCGGTCATGCGGTGAGAGATGATCACTTGCGCGACCCCGTGGACCTTCAATTCCGTTATTGTCTCGAGCAATCGCTGGGTCGCGGTCACCGACAAATTCGCGGTCGGCTCGTCGAAGATCACGACCTTCGGCGCAAACGAAATCGCGCGGGCGATCGCCACCGATTGCTGGCGGCCGCCTGACAGGCTTTCCACTTTTTGGTAGACCGAGTTCACGTCGACCTTGAGCCGGTTCAGGATCTCCCTGGCGTCGCGGTGCATCCGCGCGCGAGCGACAAAGATTCCGAAACGCATCGGCCACCGCCCGAGGAAGATGTTCTGACCGACGTCGAGATTTCCGCATAGCGCGAAGTCCTGATAGATCATTTCGATGCCGCGCTCGCGGCTTTCGTGCGGGCTTCGGAAATGCACCGGCTGCCCATCGATCAAGATTTCGCCCGCGTCACGCTGGTAGGCCCCGGTGAGGATTTTCATCAGCGTCGACTTGCCCGCCGAATTATCGCCGACCAGCCCGAGCACTTCGCCGGGCGCCAAGCGCAGATGGACCTCGATCAGCGCCTGGACCGGTCCGAAGCTCTTGGAGATTGCGCGCATCTCCACGATCGGCGTCGTCATGCCTCGCGCTCCAAAACGGCGGTCGGCGCCTCTTCGGACGCTTGGAATCTACCGAACCACGCGCCGAGGATATTCTTCTGGCGCAACCAGATGTCGGCGATCACCGCGATAATCAATATCAAGCCGATGAAGACATTCTGCCAGTGCTGCGGCAGAACGAACGAACTGCCGTCCCGCAGAATGATCTGAAGCGAAAGCAGTTGGCGAATGAGGGTGATGACGGCCGCGCCCGCCATCGATCCGATCATGGTGGCGTAGCCGCCAAAGATCGAGCCGCCGCCGATGATGATCGATGAAATGGCGTCGAGTTCGCGCAATTGTCCGGCGGTCGGGATGAAGCTGCGATAGAACGCGTCGTAGATTACGCCGGCGAAAGCCGCGCAGGTCCCGGAAATAAGCAATGCGGCGAACCGAACGCGGCGCGTATTGATGCCGGCGAAGGTCGCGGCGCGCTCGTTGCCGCCGACCGCGAGAACTTTCTCGCCAAATCTCGTGTAGCCAAGCACAATTCCGGCAATCGTCGCTACGATTAGAACAAAGATCGTCTGCACGCTGACCGCCTTCGCGATCGCGAGCCACAGTCCGTGGGTCGGGGCAATTCCGAGCGCGTCGAGCAATTCGAACAAGCTGTGGCCGATGAGGTTGAAGGACTCGGGAAACCCGTTGAGCTGAGTCCCCGCCACGATCGACGATCCGACGCCGCGCGCCCAGTAGAAGGTCCCCAGAGTAGCTATGAATGCGGGAAGGCCGACATAGGCGGTCAGCCAGCCGTTGATGGCGCCGGCCAATACGCCGACGCCGATCGCGATGATCGCGGCCGCTAGCGGACCGAGACTGGTGTCCTTCATGACCACCGCGGCGGTGGCGCCCGAAAGCGCCAGCACCGATCCGACGGAGAGATCGATGTCGCCATTGGCCATGACGAAGGTGAGGCCGACCGCAAGCAGCGCGATCTCGGAAAAGGCCAGCAGGATCGAGAACGAATTGTCGAGACCCTGCCAGAAATCCGGCCTCGCCCAGAAGCCGAACAGCCACAGCGCGACGACCAGAATGACCGCCGCCGCATCGCGTCGATAAAAGAACGCCGCGATTCCGCGCTTGCCGAGGCCGCGCGCCTGCGCCGTCGTGCCGCGCGTCTGGGCCCCGGAGATCGCCACCCCGCCAAGATCCGGAATGACTGGCGCCGGCAGCCCGCGTAGGCGCGCCCACAGCCGGGCGAAAACGCGTCGGCGCACCAGCCATGGTTCGATGAGAACCGCAAGGATCAATACGACGCCCAGGAATGCGGGCACCGCGCCGGGCGGCAATTGGGCGATGGCGGAGACTTCGAGTTTCTCGTCGCCGACCTGGATCACGCGCGTGACTGGCACGCCCTCGCGCAGCACCTTGTCGATCAGGCCGACAAGTATGGCGCCGAGGCATGATCCGATCACGCGTCCGCGGCCGCCGAAGATCGCCGTGCCGCCGACGATGACCGCCGCGATGGCGATCAATTCAGCGCCGAGACCGAATTGCGGGTCGGCGTCCTTGCTTTGCGCGACATTCATTAGTCCGGCGGTGACGGCGCAGAGCGAAGACAAGACGTAAGAGCGCATGCGGACAAAGCGCGTGTTGATGCCGGCGTAGCGGGCTGCTTGTTCGTTGCCGCCGGTCGCGTAGGTCGTCCAGCCGTAGGACGTATAGGCGAGAGCGACGGCGCCGACCGCCGCGATGACGAGGAATGCGATAATCTGATTGTTGAAGCCGAGCGCGTTGACCTCGCCGATCCTGAAGAACTGGTGGTATTTGTCGGCTTTGAGTTCGAACGCGATATTCTTGCCGCCAGTCAGGCCGAGGATGAAGCCTCGACCGATGAACAACATGGTCAGGGTTGCGATGAAGGCCGGCACCTCCAGAACCGTAACCAGAAAGCCGTTGATCAATCCGATGGCGAGGCCCAGAACGAGACATGCGGACACGGCGGCGCCAATGCCGAGGTTGAAATAGGCCGGCGCGAACATCATGCCGAAGACCGTCGCGGTCAGGCCGAAAGTCGAGCCGACGGAAAGGTCGAGCTCCCTGTTGACCAGAACAAACGTCATCCCGACCGCCATGACGCCGTAGCGCGACGCGTCGCGCAGCACCGAAAACAGCGCGCCGGTCGAGCCGAAGAATGCGGGGTTGAGATAGAGGCCGCCCAGATAGAGCGCGGCCATGATGACGAGCAGGCCGACTTCCCATCCTCCGAACAGCAGCGTCAAGCCGCGTCCGCTCTCGATAGGGCGCGTGACCGCGCTCGTCGCGCTCATGGGATGGGCAGCCCAGTCAATTTCGAAGAAGTGGGTTGCGCGGGTGAAAGGCGTCTTCGCCCGCGCATCCCATTCGAGACCGCGCTCTCAGTTTTCGAAGCGCTTGCCGACCTTGTCGACGTTTTCCTTGGTGACGAGCTGCGCGCGGGTGTCGAGATTGGCGGCGGAAATGTTGCGGTCGATCTGCAGATAGAGCTGCACGACCGGATAGAAGCCCTGCAGGAACGGCTGCTGGCCGAGCGAACCCATCAGAGCGCCGCTCTTGATCTGTTCGAGCTGCTTGGGCCCGAGATCGAAGCCGTAGGCGCAGATCTTGCCGTTCATCTTGAGCTGCGAAATGGCGTCCCCGATCGCCGGGGTCACGCCGCCATTGGGCCCGAACAGGCCGACCACGTCCTTCCGACTTTCGATCAGCTGGACAATCGGGCCGGCCGTGATGTCGGTTCCGACGTCGACGCCGATATTGTTGGGGCCTGCATCGACCTTGAAGTTTTGCAACATGTTGGCCGCCTTCAGGCCTTTCAACGTGGCCTTAAAGGCCGCCGTGACGCGGTTGTTCACCTCGATATTTCCGACCGGCACGGTGTTCGGGAACAGGATCGACCCGCTCTTGATGTTATTCTTGATCAGGCATTTGACGATCGCGTCGCCGCCGATCGCCGCGGCGCTCGCGTCCTGGCCGGTATGGCTGATATTGTTGCGATCGTACAGAGTCGGATCGTACGAGTTGGTCGTGGCGACGACCACGCCCCTCGCTTCGAGCTTCTTCACAATGTCGTTGTAGGCGCCCACTTGCGGCGTGGTCATGATCACGCCGTCGATGGTGGGGTCGTTGACGACCTGGTTGAGGATCTGGATTTCGCGCGGGATGTCGTCGACCGCCGATTCCGAGCCCAGACGGATCAGATTGATCCCGAATGCGTTGGCGGCGACTTGCGCGCCGACATAGACCGGATCGAAGAAGCCGTTGCCGGCGGTGTGGGTGACGATCGCAAAGGTGAGCGGCTTGCCGTTCTTCCTGGTCGTGGGGGCTTCTTTGGCCGCATCTTCAAACGAATAGCCGCCGACCGCCTTGTTGATGGCGCCGGATTGGGCCATCGCCCCCGAGGCCCAAACGCAGCCCACGGAAACGAGCAGGCCCAGACATAGAGCATTCCTCATCTGATTTCCTCCCACTATGTTATGACCTCCATGGGTCGCGCGTTGCTATTGCCGCGCCGCGAGGATGGTCGCTTTTTCCAATTCCCAATTCCGGACCTGACCGGGTCCGATATGATCATGTCTATCCCGCATTTGGCGGCGCGAGAAGAGTCTTTGTGGCGGCTCTGTGCGCGGCCGAGCGAAATTCGAAGAGCGATCCGGTCGAGGAGCGGCAGGCGCGGCCTGGGCGCCCGCGCGGGCGAAGCTCGGGCGAGGGCAACCATAACTCGGGCGGAATCCAGTTCCGCCTCGGTCTCGAGGTCTCGATCCGCAAATCCGCCTTCGGGCGGCGGCTACGACCGACCGCCCGCGCGGGCGAAAGGCGGCGTAGCCGAGCCCTGCGCGCCCGAGCGACGATCAGCTGCTTGGCGCGACGGCCGGACGGCCGCCGACGTGAACGACCCCGATGGCGTCCGGCGACACGTCGAGCAGGCCTGCGATGACTTTGCGCCAATCCTCTCGCCCGGCGGCGTCGCCGATCACCCAGACCGAGCGCCGACCGCCCAGCCAGGCCAGCGGGGATCGGCCCCGCGCCTGCGTCAAGCACTTGCCCAGATGATCGGGATTAATCAGGTTCGTCGCCAGCCGCTCGGCGGCTTCGCGGGTCTTGCTGACGCCGACGTCCACATCGTCGAGGATGACCATATCGCACTTGTCGAGCGTCCAAAGGTTCAGTCCATCGACAAATTCAATGTCGCCCGCGCCAGACTTCCGCGGGGCGTCGTCAACGATGAGTTCGACGAGCTTGACCGGGGTGAGATAGCGGCATTTCTTGAGAGAGAGGGCGAACTCGGTTCCAATGCCGACGCAAAGGCTCGTCTTGCCCGAGCCGAGGTCTCCGGTCACCAGGATGTGGCGAAACGCAGGGTCCTTGGAGGGTCCAGGATCACGCCCGAGCAGCACGTCGAGGGGCGTCACGCGCTTGTTGCGGTAACCGGCGAACCTCTCGAGCAGCTCTTTCGACCCGCTGTCCACTTTGGCGTCGAAGTTGGCCAGCCGGAAAAGGTACGGGAGCCCCGCCTGCTGGAACGCCAGCTTGTGCTTCAGCCACCAATAGGCCACCGGGAGGATGACCGCGACAGCGGCGAGAAGCGTCCAGGCCACGCCCCGCCAGCCGAGCACGAGCCCTGCGATCGCCAACGCTACGCCGACCCCGAAGGCGAGAATGGCGGTTTCGACGTTCCAGTCGAGGTCCCACGAGTCGAACGTGAAGACGTGGCCCCAGCGCTTCCTGCACTTCTTCCTGTCGGAAAGCTCCTTCAGGGTGAAGACGCCGATCAACGCGATCGCAACAGCGAGAAATGCTGCTTTGCGCGCAAAATTGGCCTCAATCCAGAACAGGCTGAGGACCCAGCACAGCGCAATGGTCGAAATGAAACCCAGCCAAATGTGGCCGGCCTCGTCCGCGAGCCATACATAAGAGGCGGTGATGGCGTCTTGGACGTCCTTGGTGCTGAAAAGGTCCCATTTCACCTGTTCCCAGATGCGCTGGATCCCAAACGGCGACGACCGCCTCGCAACAATGGAGGGCGAAACTTCGCCGGCTCGCTGTTCGACCTGCACGCTCATGTTCCGGGCTCCTTCACCATGTCGGGCAAGCAAGCGCCCGCCCGGGCCGCTGACCCGCTCGTTTCGGCGCATCCCAATCACGGACCGGCCGAACCGAGCAGCCCCCTTGGCTTCACGCGTAGGCCGGCGCGACGCGATTTTGTGTGACCGGCGTCACATTGTAGACGCATCCGCCCGATCGCCGCACGGGCCTGCGAACAAGGCGACCCGGTGCATACGCACAAGCGGCCGGTCGCGCAAAGCTGAACAAGGACGAAGCGCTGTCACTCGATGAGCGTGTCTCACCGACCGGGCGCGCGTCGCCGAAGTGCTGGTATTGCCGAGGGCTCGCCGCCCGACGCCGTCAGCCGGCCGCCGCGTCACGGGCCAACGAACCCCGTCGCCCTGGCGTAATAGAGCAGCGCGATCGTCTTGGCGTCGTCGATATCGCCGCGCGCGATCATCGCGAGAGCGTCCGCGAACGGGATCTCGATCACCTCGACATGCTCGTCGGCGTCGACGCCGCCGCCTTGGCCCGAGCGGTCTTGTTCGCCGTAGGCGGCGACGAAGCAGGCGATCTTTTCCGTCATGCCGCCGGGACTCATATAGGCGTCGAAGGCGTGGCGGGGAGCGGCGATCGATAGCCCCGTCTCTTCGAACGCCTCGCGGATCGCGCAGGCCTCGGGCGCGTCGCCGTCGAGCATCCCGGCGCAGACCTCGATCGTCGCCAGCGCTCCGTCGCTGAGATACGCCCCGGCCCGGAACTGCCTGACCAGCGTCACCACCGAACGCTTAGGATCGTAAAGCAGCACCGCGGCGGCCTTGCCGTGCCGGTAGACCTCATGCGATAGCCGGCGCGTCACGCCGTCGTCCTCGACCACCTCGATATCGGCGCGGGTCAGGTCGAACCGCCCTCTGGCGAGGATGGTTTCGCCGATGATGGTCGCCCTCCTGGCCATGGACGCCTCTAAGCAGGATTTCGGAAAAGTGGACGCCGGTTTTCCGATAAAAATCCTGCTTCTTCAAGGGACTCTGAGCAGGGTTTCGTTGGCCCGGCAACGAAACCCTGCTTAGTACCCGAACTGCTCGCGCAGGATTCGCTCGTCGAGCGAGTGGCCTGGATCATGCAGCAGGATCAGCGCCGTCGCCCGGTCCATCGTCACGTCGACCCGGGCGACGCTTCGGATTTCGAAGTGATCGGCGGCCGCTGCGACCGGGCGCTTGTCGGCCTCCAGCACCTTGATCGTCACCCGTCCGTCGTCGGGCAGCAGCGCGCCGCGCCAGCGGCGGGGCCGGAAGGGCGACAGCGGCGTCAGCGCCATCAATGGCGCGCCGAGCGGCAGTATCGGTCCGCTGGCGGAGAGGTTGTAGGCGGTCGAACCGGCCGGCGTCGCAACCAGGACGCCGTCGGCGATCATCTCGTGGAGCCTGGTCGACCCGTCGACGTCGATGCGCAGCTTCGCCGCCTGATAGGTCTGGCGCAAGAGCGATATTTCGTTGATCGCGCGCGCGGTCGTTTCCGCGCCGTGAATGTCGCGCGCCCGCATGATCAGCGGATGGACGACCGAGGGCCGCGCTGCCGCGAGACGTTCGCGCAGGCCATGTTCCGAATATTCGTTCATCAGGAAGCCGACCGAACCCCAATTCATGCCGTAGATCGGCTTCGGCGCCTCCATCGCGCTGTGTAGGGTCTGGAGCATCAGTCCGTCGCCCCCGAGCGCGACTATGACGTCGGCCTCCGCCGGCGGCCGGTTGCCATAGAGCCCGACCAGCGCCTCCAAGGCCTCGTCGGCTTCCCTTGCGCCCGAAGACAGGAAGGCGATCGCCTCGGTTCGAACGGCGAGCTTCGCCGCAATCGTCATCATGCTCTTTCCCCATGCGAGGCTTCGTCCGAATCGCGCCCCGAGCGTTCCGTTTCGCCGCCCGCGGGGCGGTTCTGGCGGCGCTGAGCGCCGGGGCAGTCTAATCCGACCGCCCCAGCCTTTAAAAGGCGCGGCCGTGGACGCGCACAGGAGCTTCCCCGGCGGGAGGAAGGCCAGATTTTTCGGCCATGCGGTCGGATCGGTGGGCGGCTCTCAAGCCTCGGGCAGGGCGCGCGAGGCTTTGCGTGGTTCCCGCTCCGGGGTCGGCAGCCTAATCAGGAACCGCGCGCCGCAATAGAAGTCGTCCGCCTTGGCGGGCGCGAGCGTGATCGCGCCGCCGTTGCGCGTCACCAGGTCCGCGGCGATCGCCAGTCCGAGGCCCGAGCCCACCGCACTCGTCGATTTGTGGAAAGGCTCGAAAATGCGGTCGCTCTGATCGGGCTCGAACCCGGGTCCGGTGTCGCTGATCTCGATCAGGGCGACCCCCTCGGTGCGAATCGCGGCGTAGCGCATCGCCTTCGGCCGGCCGCCCTGCGCGCCTTTGGTCGTCAGCGCCTGAGCGGCGTTGCGGCTCAGGTTCTCGAACACGCGAAGGATGTGGTCGGGATCGGCGTAGAGATCGAAGCGAGGCGGAATGTCGATCACGAATTCGATTGCGCCGCCGGCCTCGGCGCGAGCGGCCTCCACCACCTGGGACACCAACTCGCTCAGGTCGAACCGCCGACGTTCCGGGAGAAGGTCTCGCCCGGCGCCGTAGGTCAATGTCGCCTGACAGAACTGGATCGCCCGATCGAGCGTCGCCACCAGGCGCGGGGCGAGGCGCTGCGCGAGCGGGTCGGGAATTGTCGCCAGACGATCCGAAATGAGCTGCGCGGCGCTCAGAATGTTGCGCAGGTCATGGTTGATTCGCGCGACCGCCATGCCGAGCTCGGACAGGCGCTTGCGTTGGCTCAGTTCGTCGGCGAGCGAAGCCTGCATCGCAGCCAGCGCCGTTTCTGCGCGGCCGATCTCGTCGCGTCGTCCGCTGGGCGCGATCGCGCGAGACAAATCCTGCGGGCGTTCGCCGAAAGCGATGATGTTCGAGGTGAGGATGCGCACCGGCCGCAGCACCATGTGCCACAGCGCCGCCCAAAGCACGCTGGCGACCACGAGGGCGACGGTGAGAGATATGATGAGAAAGGTGCGCGAGACGCGCCACATCGCGTCGATCAGCGGGGTTTCGTCGAGCGTGACCTCAATGTCGTCCTCGATTGTCGCGGGCGACTTCGCGTCGGTAATGCGAATAATCGTTCCTGGCGAGGCGAAGAGCGTCCGGAACGCCGCGACGACGCCTTCCGGGAACGTGCCGCCGTCGAGGGTGACGGTCTCGATTGGCATCGACGGCGCCGCTGACGGTCCGCGTATGCGTCTTTGCGCAGATTTGCCAATTGAAATCGATTGCGCGCCGACGCTGTTGAGAATTTTTTGCGAGAGATCCGCCGGCAACTTGTCCGGGCCGCCTATGTCAAAGGCGTCCGCCGCCGTCTCAGCGGAGATAAGTTTGTTGTGCAACCAGGTCTCGCGAATGGCGGAGAGGCGGGTGACATACACCAGTCCGATCGCCACCAGCACGCAGCCGATCGTCAGGAAGAGGACCCGCGCCGCAAGTCCGAGCCCCCGAGTCCGGCGAGCCGCATGCGCAGCAATAGCCGTAATCGCGGGCGCGAAGACGAACAGCGGGGTCTCGGCCTCGCCCCCTTGTCGGGCCGATCGATCTAGCATGGCCAATTCACGGAGTCTTGCCCTCCAGTTCGTCCTCAATGTGAGCGCGAATTATGGCGGAAAAGTCGGCATCCGCGCGAAATCCGAGACCCCGCGCGCGCGCTGGGTCGAATGCGCTCGGCCAGCCGGCGACGATGCGCGCGATTCTCTCGTCCGGTCGGCGGCGGATAAGGGCGACGGCCTTTTCGCCGGCGATCTGGCGCAGCGCGCCAATCTGCTCGCCGACGGACGCAGAGACGCCCGGAAGGTTGAGCGTGCGGCGCGCCCCGAGCAAGGACGTATCGAGTTCGGCGGCGCGCAGCAGGAACTCGACCGCCGAGCGGGGCGAGGCGTGCCAGTGGCGAACCTCGTCCCCCACGGGCAGGAATGCTTCCTTGCCGGCGAGCGGCTCGCGGATGATTCCGGAAAAGAATCCCGAGGCCGCCAGATTGGGCGCTCCGGGGCGCACGCAAATCGTCGGCAGACGCAGTCCAATCCCGTCGAAGAAGCCGCGTCTCGAATAGTCGGCGAGCAGCAGCTCCGAGATCGCCTTCTGCGTTCCATAGCTGGTCAAAGGCGCGGCGAGAAACTCGTCGCCGATAACCTCGGGGAATGGCGCGCCGAAGACGGCGATCGAGGAGGTGAAGACGAGCCGCGGACGATAGGCGCCTCCCGACAGCGCCTGTTCCCGTCGAATGGCCTCGAACAGCGCCCGGGTTCCGTCAAGATTGATCGCGTAGCCCTTGTCAAAATCCGTCTCCGCTTCGCCAGAGACGACCGAGGCGAGCAGGAAAATCATGTCGGGGCGGCCCGCGATCAGTTTCGGCGCGACATAGGACGCGGCGATGTCGCAAGCGGCGACGGCGATCGGAAAGGGCGCCGTTTCCGGCGCTTTCGGCTCGACGATATCCACCAGGCATGCATCAGCGATCGCGCGCCCGGCCAAGCGTCCGTCGCGAGCCAATCTCGCCGACAACTTCCGGCCGATCATGCCGGCCGCGCCGATTATCAGCGCCTTCATCGCACGCCTCCGCCGAGGGCTTCTCGAACCGGCCGACGCTTGATCGCGCCGCCGGCTATGCTAGGAGTTTACGGACATTTTGCGACCTAACGAAACTTGAACTGAGGTTCAAGTCATTTGAGGCCGGGGTGTAATTGAACTTGGCGCGCCATTTTATTGACGCAAGTCCAGGCCAGGAGAGTCGGCTTCGCGAGGCAACATAAAGGTCCAATGGATGCGAAATGTCATAATTGCGAGTGTGATTCTGGTCGGATGTACGTCAGCAGCCTCGGCTGCGCAGCAGGGAATAGCCTCGTATTATCACAATGCTCACCACAGCGGATTGATTGCTGCGCATCGCAGCCTGCCGATCGGAACGGAGGTGCGCGTTGTCAATCTCGATAATGGACGTAAGACGGTCGTCAAAATCGTCGATCGCGGTCCGTTCATTCGCGGCCGCGTGATCGACGTATCGACCGCCGCCGCCGTGGCGCTGGGCTTCCTACAGGCCGGCGTCGCCCACGTGCGAATTGAGCCGATGTAGCAAAGCTGGTCTCGAGGGCGGCTAGTCGCCGCCCTCGAGCAGGCGCCGCGCGATCACCTGAGCCTGGATTTCGGCGGCGCCCTCGAAAATATTGAGGATTCGGGCGTCGCACAGCACGCGCGAGATCGGATATTCGAGCGCGAAGCCGTTGCCCCCGTGGATCTGCAGCGCGTTGTCCGCCGCCGCCCAGGCGACCCGCGCGGCCAGAAGCTTCGCCATCCCCGCCTCGAGATCGCACCGGCGGCCTTCATCCTTTGCCCGGCCGGCGAAATAAGTGATCTGACGCGCGATATGGATCTCCACCGCCATCATCGCCAGCTTGTCGGCGACTCGCGGGAAATGAATCAGCGCCTTGCCGAACTGAACGCGCTCCTTGGCGTAACGCAGGCCGAGCTCGAACGCGCACTGAGCGACGCCGACCGCGCGCGCCGCCGTTTGGATGCGAGCCGATTCGAAGGTTTCCATCAACTGCTTGAAGCCTTGGCCTTCGACGCCGCCGAGGAGCGCGTCCGCGGGCACCCGAAAGCCTTCGAAGGCGATTTCGTATTCCTTCATGCCGCGGTAGCCGAGCACTTCGATCTCGCCGCCCGACATGCCGTTCGCCGGGAAGGGGTCGGCGTCAGTTCCGCGCGGCTTTTCGGCCAGGAACATCGACAGGCCTTTGTAACCGCGCTCGCGCGGATCGGTGCGCACGAGCAGCGTCATCAGATCGGCCCGGACCGGATGCGTGATCCAGGTCTTGGCGCCGTTGACAATATAGTGGTCGCCCTCGCGAATCGCGCGCGTGCGCAGCGACGCGAGATCGGAGCCGGTGTTGGGTTCGGTGAAGACGGCTGCGGGGAGAATTTCGCCGCTGGCGATCTTGGGCAGATACTTCCGCTTCTGCGCCTCTGCGCCGCCGACAAGGATCAGTTCGGCGGCGATTTCCGAGCGGGTGCCGAGCGAACCGACGCCGATATAGCCGCGCGACAGCTCCTCCGACACCACGCACATCGCAACCTTGCCGAGCCCCATGCCGCCGTAGGCTTCCGGTATGGTGAGGCCGAAGACGCCCATCCGCGAGAGCCCCTCGACGACTTCCATCGGAATATAGGCGTTGGCCCGGTGCCAGTTTTGGGCGTTGGGAACGATCTCCGCCTCGGCGAAACGGCGCATTTCTGCGCGAATGGCCTCGAACGTGTCGTCCAGGCCTGGATCGCCGATCGCGCCAACGTGGGCGTCATTGACAAGGGCGGCGAGGGCGGCGCGATTTTCGCGCGAATTGCCCTCGGCGATCAGGGTCTCAACCACAAATTCGCCTCGAAAAGGCCTGACGTCGGAAGCCGACAGGCCGAAGTCGGACAGGCGCACGATCTCGCCTTGATTCATTGAAATGCCGCCGAAGATCTGGGCGAGATATTCGCCCAGGCCGATGCGAGTCATCAACTCCTCGGTCGGGCCGAACCGGCCCTCCTCGCGCATCCGTCGCGCGTAGCCGGCCATTTCCTTGATCGCCTCGACGTAAGTCGCGAGCCAAGCGAGCCCGTGCGCGGCGTGCTGCTCGACTTCGATCCTGGCGGCGCTGAGCCTGCGGTTTTCGCTCACGCGTTCGCGCATCGCGTTCAGGGCCAAGTCCAGCAGACCGTCGGCGGCGTGATGGGCCTGGCGGGCCATGTCTTCGAGCGTCATGTCTTCGAGCGTCACCGGGCTCTCTCTCCTCGCCGTCGGCCTTATTGCACCGCACAATGCGTCGGCGCCGGGCGGGTTGCAATGCATCTTTTTTGGCGGCGCCGGCTGCGAATTCGCGGCCGGGCGGGTGGCGTTCGGCGCGGCGTCCGGCCACAATGGCGGGGTGAAGGCGGGCGCGGCCGGGCGAGGCGAGATTGGGAAGGCTGTTTTCGATCGTGTGGAGCGCGGCGGAGAAATTCGCCGCCGACGACGGCTGGGCGATCGCCAGCTATATCGGCTTGTCGCTTTTGACGTCGCTGTTTCCGTTTCTGATTTTCGTCGCTGCGCTCGCCGGGTTCCTGGGCTCGGCGGAACTGGCGAAGGAGGCGGCGCGGCTGGTGTTCGCGGAATGGCCGGACGTCGTGGCGCGGCCGATCGCCGGGGAAGTGGAGCGAGTTTTAACGACCCCGCGCGGCGGCGGACTGCTGACCCTCGGCGCGATCTTGTCATTCTATTTCGCCTCCAGCGCGATCGAGGCGCTTCGGGTCGGCCTCAACCGCGCCTACGGCCTCACGGAGATGCGCCCGTGGTGGCTGTTGCGGCTCCAGTCGCTCGGCCTGGTGCTGATCGGCTCGGTCGCGCTGCTGGCGCTCGCCTTTCTGGTGGTGCTGGGGCCGCTGATCGTCGACGCGCTTGCGGCCTACCTGCCCTGGGTGGCGGCGGCGCACGAGATGCTGACCTTCGCCCGGATCGGGATCGCGGCGACCATGCTCGGGACTTCGCTCACCCTCGCCCATTGGATTCTGCCGGCCCATCGGGTGCGGCTGCGCGATCTCATGCCTGGGGTGGCGATGACCTTCATCGCCAGCATCGCCTTCGGCGAAGCGTTCGGGGTCTATCTCAGCGAATACTTGCGCAACTATATTTCGATGTACGCTGGGCTGGCGTCGGTCATGATCGCGCTGGTCTATCTCTACTGGGTGGCGCTGCTGTTCGTCTTCGGCGGGGAGCTCAACGCGGCGATCGTGCGCGAGCGCGCGCAGCGCGCCGAGGCCAAAAAAGCGCATCCGCGCGGTTGAGCGGCGGAGGCGCGAGGCGCGCGAGGGCGGTGAACAAACAAATCAATGGTGTGATATCTCGGCGCCGCTGCGATGTCTGGGTGGCACGGTCGAGATGGTGCGCCACTCGCAGACGAAAGAGCGAGCCAACAGGGAACACGAACTTTGACCTAAACCGGCGCGCCAGTCCCCGACCCTACTGACGAGCGGGGAAGGGAAACGGAGCGATTGGCCCACGCGCCCTTGCTCGACTCTACAATCCGACGGCGCGCGCCCACTTTTGCCTTGAAGGCCAGTGGGTGGTTCCGACGGGCGCGCTTCGTCACCTGATCTCCTCATCCTCGGCCAATGTCGCCGTTGTCAGGCAGAAATCCACTTATCGACCTGTCCAGACTCTCGAGCCCAGCTCTGCCGCTCCGTGATTTGCCAAAATTCGTCATGTGTGCAGAATTCACATCGAACCGTGAGAATTCCGGAACGCCGGGGAGAGGAAGGTCGCCTTGAAGACGTCATGCATCACGAAATTATCCGTCGTTGCACTCGCGAGCATCGCGTTATCGGCTCTGTCGCCAGCGTCGCGGGCGCAAGCGAACGCGGTCGATTTTGCCGCCGTCATCAACACCACAGATCCGTGCACCAATTCAGGCGTCACCGTTCACGGAACGACTTCGCTGTCTATATCCGAGTCTGGCCGGGGCGTGATTGTTCTCGAACAATTCTTCGGAAGGGAATACGGATACGAAGTGCATTACCACGGCCGCGGCGAATTCGAGGGGCCCCAGCCGAGCTACGACATTCTTGTGCACGGCGGGTTTGAGGGGCGTTCCAACTTCCGGTCGAGGGCGGTCGACCGGATCTTTGCAGAAGACGGATTTTCTCCGACCGGGGATCGTTTCCAGCGGATGAACAATACCTGCCGCTGACCCGGGGTCAGAAAGCGATCGCCCTCGCCAACTCTTCGCCCAAGTTTGAATGGTCGCACGTAAGACGACCGATCTGGACCGCGCCCCGCGGCTCAGACAAAAGGCAGCTTCCCGGAGGGGCCGCCATGAGCCGGCCATGAGCCCGACCGTCTTTGCGTTGAATGGACCGAGGTTGAGTCTGCTCGATTTGCCGTGACACTTCGGTGAACTGCACCCCTTGGCTGAGACACTGGATTTGAGCCGGATCACGAATGGGCAGCTTGCGAGCCCGTTGGCGCGACGTTACTGTTGCCTGGGCGAGGAATGGAGGGCAATGTGGCAATAAAGTTGATTGTGCTCCGCGAAGCTTTTGCCGGCGCCGGCGCGCCGGAAGACCTGGCGAACAAGGCCATTGAGGAGTTCGCCGCCGCCTTCGACGCTTTCGATCGTGGGCTCAGCGACTTCGCCGCAACGCTTGAAACGATGGAGGGCGAGGTGACCTTTCTGACTTGGCTGATCGGCTTAAACCTCGTGATGACTGCGGCTATTCTTTGGCGCGTGCTTGCGCATGGGTTTTGAACCAGGGAATTACAGTGATGGGACTCTCCACCGTTTATCAAGAGGGTTTTTTTGAGCGGCTGAGGGTGGGTTGAAAGCGGCGCCGGATTTGAGCGCAGGCGCAGGCGACGTTGAGGAGGCGGTCTGCGACCGAGCGCAGGGCTCGGCCGAGGCTGTGGCCTCGGCGTCGGAGTTCAGCGTATTTTGATCGGCTTTGCTGATCATCCTGCACGGCGACCCTGCCCAATGGTGGACGGCGTTGGCGAGCCGGTCGTTGCAGGCCTGTCCGTCTGACGACGAAGCGACTTTTGCCCGATTGCTTGGTGACGGGGGCGACTCCTGTCAGACTGCGCAAGGCGGCGTAATCTCGTCGCTGCAGGGCATCCCAGGCCTCTGCGAGCAGCCTGACGAGGACGATCCTTCCCACACCCGGCAAGGATGCGAGGCTTGCCGCGTCATGCTGCTTTTTCTGCCACGGTTCGGGCTCCTCGGCGGGCATGAGGCGGGTGGCGTTCGCCCGTTCGGGACCGGGCCCGTCAAGATTCTCCAGGCGCGAACGAATCCAATCACGTCTTGACTTCTGTGAAATCAAGGGCATTGTCGGGTCCTTGCCGCCGCCGCCGTCCATGCCGAGCGCTTCGACCAAGCCGGTCATTCTCATCAGCTACGCCCCTGCAGACGAGCCCGAGAATCCGAGCGAGGGCGAAGTCAAGTGGCTTTCTTATGTGACCGGCTGTCTCGACGCCGCGCTGAAGCCCGGCGCGGCCGACATCCGGATCCAGCGGCTGCCGGCCGGCGGCGACTGGGATCCGGAAATCGAGCGCAAACTGCGCGCCTGCGACATTTTCGTCCTGCTGGCCTCGCCCCATTCGCTGGCGCCCGACACGATCGCCGCAAGGCAAATCGCGCTGATCCGGGAGCGCCAGGGCAACGACGAGGACGTGCATTTCGTTCCGCTGCTGCTGACGCCGACGCCGAAGGCCGCGCTTAAGGCGGTCCGCGGAAGGAACTTGCGTCCACGCGGCGCCAGGCCCTTTTCCGACTATCCGCTGGACGATCGCTATCGGCGGATGTCCAAGGCTGCGGATGAGATCGCCAACATTGCGGCGCGGATCGCGGCGGGCGGAGGCGGGCCGCCGCAACGGCCTTTGCGGCTGTTGGGAGCGCCGGTGTTGGGGGACTCTCCTTCGCCGTCAGCAGGAGTCGGGGAGCCTGGAACGGAGCTCGAGCTCCCCGAGCGAAAAACGCTGCAGAACTGGCTGGAGGCGCAGAGTCCCGAGATCGTGGTCGCCATCGCAGCGCGGGCGGCGCTCAGGGTGGCGCCGCTGGTGGTTGGTGCAAAGCCGAAGGGGCCGCCGTCGAACAACCTTTCCCAGTTCCTGGTTCTGACAGGCGCTCTCTTTCGGGCGAGCGCGCTGGCGCGGGTCGCCGGCAAATATCCCGCCCGGGCCGTTGAATTGCACGCCGCCGCCCACGCCGCCGCCGCCCGCGTCGGCGCCGCCCGCGCCGCCGCCGCCAATATTTCGGCCAGCGGCCGCGGTCTTCTCTCGGTCGCCGCCGCCATTGCCGCCGCGTTCTCCGCCGCCGACGCCGCCGCCAGCGCAGCGCCCTTCGCAGCGCCCGACGCCGCCCCGTTCGCGACGCCGGTCACTGCCTCCTTCGCCACCCGGGCCGCCCCCTTCGTGGCCGCGGTCGCCGCCGCCGACGCGGACGTCCGGACCGAAATTCGCGTCGATGCTTTGGCGCTTCTGGAGGTCGGCGCGTACAAGCTGGCGGACCTGCGTCTGTGGTCGCGTCAGCGTCCCGACTGGGCGGAGGACGCCTGGGAAGAACTGAAGGCGGTGCTTCCCATGGATGAAGACTGGAGCGTCTGGATCGACTGGTACGAAGACCGCCTGCGCGGCCGATCGCGCGGCGAGGCTTACGAGCTTGCGTTCGCGAGCGTGCCGCTGGAGGTCTGGGACCAGGGCCCGGCGGCGGCGAACGCCTGGATCCGCGAGCATCAGCCGTGAATATTGGACGGCCGACGCGTCATTGCGCCGCCGCCGCCCGCGAAAGCCCCCGGACCTCGCTTCCGCTTACAAGGCCCCGCTTCCCCTTAAATGTCCCCTTGACCTGAGTGAAACCGGGCGCAAGCTCGCGATATCCTAACGCAAGTGCGCCATGCCTGCTCGTCGCCAGCCAATCGTCGTCATCAGCTACGCCCGTGAGGACGAGCCGGAGAATCCCGCCGCGGGCGAGGTCCGATGGCTATCCTTCGTGACCGACCATCTTCGGCCGGCGAAGGAAACCGGCGCGTTCGACATCTGGATCGGCGAGATCGCGCGAGACGCGGAGGATTGGGACGAGGAAAGAGAGCGGAAGCTGCGCGCCTGCGACATCTTCGTCCTGCTGGTCTCGCCCCATTCGATGTCGTCCGGCGTCGCGGCCAAGGCGATCGCGATCATTCGCGAGCGCCAAGCCAAGGGCGAGGGCGTTTGTTTCTATCCGTTGTTGATGAAGCCGACGCCCGAGACCGCGCTCGAAGCGGCGCGCGATCGAAACATGCGGCCGCGCGAGGGCAGGCCGTTCTCGATCTGTTCAGGACGGGAGCAGAGCCGGCAGATGCTGGACGCGGCCGACGAAATCGTGGACATCGCAACCCGGTTGAGGGAGAGGAGGAAATGGCGGTCCCGATCGCAGCGGCGCTCGCCGGCGCTGCTCGAGCGGCAGACGTCGCCGCCGCTGCGCCTCGCCGCCGATCGCGCCGTCGGCTACAGCCCCAGCGACCAAAATACGCTGGAGGTCTGGCTCGGGGAGCAGAGCCCCAAGGACATCGTCGCCCTCGCGGTGCGGACGGCGCTGCGGGGGGCGCCGCTGGCGATTCGAATGAGACCCAAGGGGCCGAGCGTCAGAGACGCCGCCCCATTCCTGCTCGCGACCAGCGCCCTCTTTCGGGCCTACGCTCTGGCGCGGATCGCCGCCAAATATCCGGCCCGCGCCAATGCGTTGCACGCCGCCGCTCAAGCCGCCGCCACGCGCGTCGCCGCTGCGCCTGCCGCGGCCGCCGCTTCAGCCGGCGCCGGCTCCATGAGCGCCGGCGGCCTCGGCGCCCTCGCAGCCGCGCTGACCGCCGCTCTCGCCGCCGCCGACGCCGCCGCTCCTGGCGCTCCTTTGGCTTCGCCGGGCGCCGCGCCCTTCGCCGCGCCTGTCGCGGCCTCCTTCTGCGCCGACGCGGCTGCGTTCGTGGCTGCCGTCGCCGCTTTCGATCCGGCGGCCCGGAGGGAGATTAGCGCCGACGCGTTGGCGCTGCGGAAGGTGGGGGCCGATAGCCTGGCTGACTTGCCTCTGCAGTCTCATAGCCCCCCGTCCTGGGCGAAGGATGATTGGGAGAGTTCTGAAAGCGGCGCTCCCGAGCGACGAAGACTGGGACGTCTGGATCGAATGGTACGAGGAGCGCCTGCGCGGCGGCTCGCGCGGCGAGGCCTATGAGCTCGTCTTCGCCAGCGCGCCGCAGGAGATCTGGGACCAGGGGCCGGCGGCGGCGAACGCCTGGATCCGCGCGCATCTCCCGCGATGACGGGTCGCCCCAGCGTTCCAGCGTCCGACCCCCGCCGCCGATTGCTCCTTAACTTCCGAGAGAGCGGCGTCCTTGCTCGCGAAAATCCGTGTATTTGAGTCCTTCGCTCGGTCGCGGCTTGCCCGCGCCTCGCGCCTTTGGCAACGACCTGGCTGCATATTGGGAGGCCCCACGCGTGATTGTCGTCCACTACGTCGCCAAGCCGCAGCACGCGGGGGAGACGCCGGATACGATGCCGGTGGGGCGAGAAATCCTGGACCCGGCCGAGCCGGTTCCGCCCGCCGCCGTCTGGATCGACATGATCGAACCGACGGTCGACGAGGACCAGAAGGTTCAGCACTATCTCGGCTGCAAGATCCCGACCCGCGCCGACCCCGACTTCGCCGAGCCTCCCGAGGCCCATTATGCGGAAAACGGCGTGCGCTATCTGCATGCGAGCGTCATCAGCGAGGCCGAGGACACCCCCGACGTCACCGGCGTCACCTTCGTCATTCTCGATTCGACGCTGGTCACGGTGCGCTACGACGCCAGCGATTCGTTCGAGATTTTCGGGCAGAAGCTCTGCCGGTCGTGGGGCCGGGCGCTGCAACCGGATGCGGTGGCGGTCGGTCTCGTCAACACCATCGTCAATCGCTCGGCGCGGGCGCTGGCCAGGGTGGGCGAGAACCTCGACGTGATCGGGGCCGCCGTCTTCAGGGTCACGGGCGACATTGGCCGCCGCAGCAAGATCTATTCCGACACCCTCGACGGCCTCGGCCGCGAGGACGAGCGGATTTCCAACCTTCGCGAAAGCCTGCTGTCGCTCGAGCGGCTGCTGCTGTTCCTGTCTGCGGAAGGGCGGATCGAAAAGGCGTCGAAGCCGGTGCGGGAGGCGACGAAATCGGCCTTGCGCGACCTTCAGTCGCTGGAGGAAGACGCCAGCTTCAAGGCGCAGAAGGTGCAGTTCCTGCTCGACGCCACGCTCGGCTTCATCAATCTGGCGCAAAACGACATCATCAAGCTGTTCTCGGTGCTCGCCGTCATCTTCATGCCGCCGACCCTGATCGCCTCGATCTACGGCATGAACTTCAAGGCGATGCCGGAGTTGGACTGGCGGCTGGGCTATCCGATGGCGCTGGTTTTGATGGCATGCGTGGGGATCGTGCCCTATGTGTTTTTTAGGTGGAAGAAGTGGCTGTAAGTATTTATAGATAGCCGCCTTTCACGACTAATGACGATGAGCGCGCGTCATGGCCGGGCCTGCTCCGGCTGCGACGATGAGAATCATGCTCGGAAACTTTCTGCAGTGCTGGAGGAAATCAATATAAATTCTTGATTCATAATTATTATAAGTGAGCACTTACCCGACCTGAAACCATGTCGCGACCCCCGCCGCCCGGTGCTCGGGGATCGCGGATTCGAGCGGCCATTTGCCGGGATTGTCGGCGACGAAGGCGATATGGGCGGTGCGGCCGGGCTGGATCAGGATGGTGTCGCGCCAGTAGGGCTCCCAGCCGTCGTCCAGCGCATGCAATAGCCTCGCGACATGGCCGCCGAGCCGCATCGCCTGCACTGCCGCGGTCTTGTTGGCGAGCGCGAACACGGCCGGCGCGCCGCGCGGAACGGCGACGGCGGGCTTCGGCGCCCAGCCGACGAAAGTGACCCCATTGACCGCGAACGGCGCCGAACCGCCGCCAGCGATGGCGCAATCGAAGCGCTTGGCGACTTCGAGCCCGATCTCCGCCGGCAGCAGCGGATTTGCGTTGAGGCCCGGCGGATCGGTTCGCGCGGCGGCCGGCTCGCCCTCGGCGGCGATCGCGACGAACGGCCGGTCGGCCGCTCCGGCGTCGCCCTTCAGCGTGAGGCCGGCGGTCGCTCCCGGCTCGTGAGGCAGGTCGAACATCAGTTCAAATCGCGCCCCCGGTCCGATCGGAAACTGGCCGCGCAGGGGCTCGAACGTCGCGCTCGGCTGGCCGTCGACGGCGACGATCAGCGATTTCGCGCCCTCGACCGCGATCGTGGCGATCATCGCCGTCGCGGCGTTGCCGAGCCGAAGCCGGACGCGAGCGCCCGGGCGGGCGGTCAGCTTCAATGGCGGACGGGCGTTGTTGGCGAGGACGAGGGCGCCGTTGCGTCCGGCCCCGCGGGCGAGAGCATGATCGGCGAAGTCGTTCTTGATCTGGCCCAGCGCGTCCACGCTCCAGTCCGACAGCACGACCGCAAGGTCGAGATCGACCTCGGGCCTGACCGCCTCCTCGACGATGATCGGCCCGAACATCCCGCGCCCCTGCTGGCCGGCGTCGGTCGCTCCGGCATGCGGCAGATAGAGGTTGAAGCCGGAATCGGGCGGAACGAAGCGGATGTCGGCGCTGCCGCCGGGCGCCAGCGGCGCCCCGGTGAGGCCGCCGTAGCCGGCGTCGGCGTTGGCGGTCCGAAGGCCGGGAAAGCTCAGGGAGGTCGGCTCGGCGAGCCGGTTGACGAACCTGATCCTGAACGCCTCGCCCTTCTTGAGCCGCAACAGCGGGCCCGGCGTCGCCCCGGCGTAAGCATAGGTCGCGGCCGGCTCGGTCGGGGGCGGGGCCAGCGCAAGCCGCGACGGCGCGGCCTCGAGGATGAGCGGGCCGTCCGCCGCCGGAGCGGGCGCGTCCGCGCGCGCGGGCATGATTGCCCACGCCGTCGCCGCCAGTCCGCCCCCGAGAGCGGCGCGCCGGGTCAGCGGCATGACTTGCGTCCCATTGCTGGACGCTGCGTCTGGCGCGGGACTTGCTTTAATATGACTTGCGGCGTCGAGGGCGCACCCTTGCGTAAATTCATGTTGTCCCTGGGAACGGCCGCCGCCGGTCTCGCTCTGGCGCGCGTGATCTTCGCGCCGCTCTTCTTAGCCGAGCCGGCGGATCACGCAACCGCTCTATTGTTCGCCAGCGGCTTGTTCACCATCGCGCTTGCCGCGGTGGTGCGCGACTGAGCGCCACGGGCGCGCGCTTCCCACGCCCGTTTTTTCTGTGGCGTCGCGCGGGCAAGCTGATATAGAGCGCGCCCGAAGCGAAGGCGTCCCGTCCGGGCGGCGCTTAAGCGCGGGCGTGGCGGAATTGGCAGACGCGCCGGATTTAGGTTCCGGTGATGAAAGTCGTGGGGGTTCGAGTCCCTCCGCCCGCACCACCAGCGAAGCCGGGCCGGCGCAAAACGGCGTATTGGCGACAGACAAAACCGGCTAAGAGGGACCTTGGCCAAAAGACGACAAGGCGGATTTGACGATGCAAGTGACAGAGACGCTGAGCCAGGGGCTCAAGCGCGAGTATGACATTTCCCTGCCGGCGAGCGATCTTGCGGCCAAGCTCAACGGGCAGCTCGCCGATCTGAAGGCGAAAATCCGCATCAACGGCTTCCGGCCGGGCAAGGTGCCGGTCGAACACCTGCGGCGGGTTTACGGCCGGTCGGTGATGGCCGACGTCGTGCAGGAGGCGATCGCCAGCGCGAACAAGAAGATCGTCGACGACAACGGCCTGCGGCTGGCCCGCGAGCCGAAGGTCGAGCTGCCGACCGATCAGGCGACGATCGACGCGGCGCTGGAGGCGCGCGGCGATCTCAACTTCAAGGTCGCGCTCGAAGTGTTGCCGGCGTTCGAGATCGGCGACTTTTCGCAAATTGCGCTCGAGCGGCCGGTGGCCGACGTCGAGCCCGCCGATGTGGAAACCGCGCTCGACCGTCTGGCCGAGGACCGCCGGACCTATGCCGACAAGCCCGAAGGAGCCAAAGCCGAGAACCACGACCGGGTCACCGTCGATTTCGAAGGCTCGATCAACGGCGTTCCGTTCGAGGGCGGCGAAGGCAGAGACATTCAGGTGGTGCTGGGCTCCAACACCTTCATTCCCGGCTTCGAGGAAGCGCTCGTCGGCGTCGCCGCGGGCGAGAAGCGCATGGTCCACGCGACCTTTCCGGAGGCTTACGCGGTCCGCGCGATCGCAGGCAAGACCGGCGCGTTCGATGTGACGGTCAAGGCCGTCGCGGCGCGCGAGGATTTCGCCATCGACGACGAATTCGCCAAAAGCCTCGGCCTCGAGAACCTCGACAAGCTGAAGGAGGCGGTGCGCGATCGAATGCTCGCGGACTTCGCGCGCGCCTCGCGCGAGAAGGTCAAGCGCCAGCTGCTCGACAAGCTCGACAGTCTCTATTCGTTCGAACTGCCGGAGGGACTGGTCAGCCAGGAATTCGAGTCGATCTGGACCCAGGTGACGCGCGAACAACAGGCCGCCGGCCGCAGCTTCGCCGACGAGAACACCACGGAAGAGGCCGCGCGGGCCGACTACCGCAAGATCGCCGAACGCCGGGTGCGCCTCGGGCTCCTGCTCGCCGAGGTCGGGACCAGGGCCGAGCTGAAAGTCTCCGACGAGGAGATGACGCAGGCGCTCATCGCCCGGGCGCGATCCTATCCGGGGCAGGAAAAGCAGGTCTGGGACTTCTACCGCAACAACAATCAGGCGCTCTCGGAATTGCGCGCGCCGATCTATGAGGAGAAGGTGGTCGACCATATCCTGGGCCTCGCCAGGGTCGAAGACCGCAAGGTGACCAAGGAGGAACTTCTCAAACCGGTCGACGACGACCTGCCGACGGAGCCGGCCGACGTCGAACTTCCGCCCGGGCTCGCCGACGGCGAGCCGCCGCCGGCCTGATCGAAGGCGCGGGCGGCCGACATCGGCCCGAGCGCCGCGGCGGCCGCCCCTTTTCGGCTGGGCGCAGGGCGCCTATCTAGGGCGGCAGCGTCCGCCGACTAATTCCCGCGAAAGAAATGACCTATGCGCGATCCCGTCGACTATTACTATAACCAACTCGTCCCGATCGTGATTGAGCAGTCGGCGAGGGGCGAGCGGTCCTTCGACATTTTCTCGCGCCTTTTGCGCGAGCGCATTATATTCGTGGTCGGCCCGGTCGAGGATGGGTCGGCGTCGCTGGTGGTGGCGCAACTGTTGTTCCTAGAAGCCGACAACCCGAAGAAGGAAATCGCGCTTTACATCAATTCGCCCGGGGGCGTGGTCACCGCAGGGCTGTCGATCTACGACACCATGCAGTTCATTCGTCCCAAAGTGACCACCATGTGCATCGGCCAGGCCGCCTCGATGGGATCGCTGCTGCTCGCGGCCGGCGAGAAGGGATCGCGCTTCGCGCTTCCCAATTCCCGAATCATGGTCCACCAGCCCTCCGGCGGGTTTCAGGGCCAGGCCTCCGACATCCAGCGGCACGCCGAAGACATCCTCAAAGTCAAGCGCCGCCTCAACGAGATCTACGTCCATCACACCGGGCAATCGTTCGAAGCCATTGAAAGGACGCTGGATCGCGATCATTTCATGTCGGCTGAAGAAGCCAAGGCCTTCGGGATCGTCGATGAAGTGACGATGAAGCGCGTCGTGGAGCCTGAAGAGGTCAAGGCGCCGGCTTAAGGTTGGGCTCGATAACGGCCTCGCTGACAGCAAGCGGCGGGCGCTCCCGACGATTTTTGCGGCGTGGACTTGATTTTGCATGGAATTTGATGGTTGCTAGCCGGACAGCGATCCGCGCGCGTCGCCATTGGGGGCGCGCGCCGGGAAGGCGGGTCAAAGGCTACGGTTCGTTAGGGTGGTTTGTTTAGGCTGCGCGTTCGGGTGTCGAGGAGACGCTTCGACGCAACCGGCCTCAGTGGAGAAAAACGATGGCCAAGGCCGACGGCGACGCGAAGAATACGCTGTATTGCTCCTTCTGCGGCAAGAGCCAGCATGAAGTGCGCAAGCTTATCGCCGGACCTACCGTATTCATCTGCGATGAGTGCGTCGAATTATGCATGGATATCATCCGCGAGGAGAGCAAGACTGCGCTCGTCAAAAGCAAGGATGGCATCCCAACTCCGCGCGAAATCTGCAAGGTTCTGGATGATTACGTGATCGGGCAGCCGCAGGCCAAGCGCGTATTGTCCGTTGCGGTCCACAATCATTACAAGCGGCTCAATCACGCCACCAAGCACGGCGACGTTGAACTGGCGAAATCCAACATCCTGCTGATCGGCCCGACGGGTTCGGGCAAGACCCTGCTCGCCCAGACGCTGGCCCGCATCCTCGACGTGCCGTTCACCATGGCCGACGCCACCACCCTGACTGAGGCGGGCTATGTCGGCGAGGATGTCGAAAACATCATCCTGAAGCTGCTGCAGGCCTCAGACTACAACGTCGAACGGGCGCAGCGCGGCATCGTCTATATCGACGAGATCGACAAGATCAGCCGCAAGTCCGACAATCCCTCGATCACCCGCGACGTGTCGGGCGAGGGCGTCCAGCAGGCGCTGCTCAAGATCATGGAGGGCACGATTGCGAGCGTGCCGCCCCAGGGCGGGCGCAAGCATCCCCAGCAGGAGTTCCTGCAGGTCGACACGACCAATATCCTGTTCATCTGCGGCGGCGCGTTTTCCGGCCTGGAGCGCATCATCTCGGCTCGCGGGAAGGGCACTTCGA
Organism: uncultured Alphaproteobacteria bacterium; assembly: GCA_963835955.1. Taxonomy (GTDB): domain Bacteria; phylum Pseudomonadota; class Alphaproteobacteria; order Rhizobiales; family Beijerinckiaceae; genus Roseiarcus. The sequence goes on from CAWIHZ010000005.1 coordinate 561,840, forward strand.
TCGGATTTTCGGCCAAGGTTCAGGCCCCCGACGACCGCCGCACCGGAGAAGTGTTCCGTCAGGTCGAACCCGAGGATCTGCTGAAGTTCGGCCTCATCCCCGAATTCGTCGGCAGACTGCCGGTCATCGCGACCCTCGAGGACCTCGACGAGGATGCGCTGAAGAAAATATTGACTGAGCCGAAGAACGCGCTGGTGAAGCAGTATCAGCGCCTGTTCGAAATGGAGAGCACCGACCTCACCTTCCAGGACGAGGCGCTGGTCGTGGTCGCCAAGAAGGCGATCGAGCGACGAACGGGAGCCCGGGGCCTGCGTTCGATCATGGAGGGCATTCTGCTCGACACGATGTTCGAACTGCCGGGTCTCGATGGCGTCGAGCAGGTCGTGATCGGTCCCGAAGTCGTCGAAGGAAAGGCGCGCCCGCTCTACATCTACGCCGAGCGCGCCGAGCGCGCGAGCTGAACGGGCGCCATTTCTGGCGACTTGAAAGTAACGCGTTGGCGGCCCATGTTCCGGGGCGACGCGCAATTCTCGCGACGCAAACTGGGTACGGGATTTGCATCGCGGCGGTCGCAACGTCTCCGCGGGGGCACTTATCTTGCGGGGTGCGCAAGCGGCGGGCAAGGCAGCTGAACTTCAGGGCAGAGTCCGCCGGCGGGCGTCGTCAGCATAGGGATGCGGAGCGGGCTGACATGCCGGCTCCACAAGAATCGGGGACAAACCCATGACCAGCCAACGCAGAACCATCGTCGCCGGAACGCTCGACATCTACCCCGTCTTGCCGCTTCGCGACATCGTCGTTTTCCCCCACATGATCGTGCCGCTGTTCGTGGGCCGGGAAAGGTCGATTCGCGCGCTCGAAGAGGTGATGAAATCGGATAAGCCGATCCTTCTCGCGACCCAGAAAAACGCGGCCGACGACGATCCGGCGCCCGAGGCCATCTTTTCGGTCGGCACGCTGGCGAGCGTCCTTCAGTTGCTCAAATTGCCCGACGGGACGGTCAAGGTGCTGGTCGAGGGCGCGGCCCGGGCGCAAGTGACGCGCTATATGCCGGGCGAAAGCTTCTACCAGGCCGAGGCGCAGGCGGTCGCCGACGACCCGATCGAAAAGATCGAGGCGGAAGCGCTGTCGCGCTCGGTGGTCTCGGAGTTCGAGAGCTACGTGAAGCTCAACAAGAAAATATCGCCCGAGGTCGTCAGCGCGGTCAATCAGATCGACGACTATGGCAAGCTCGCCGACACGATCGCATCGCATCTGGCGATCAAGCTCGTCGATAAACAAGCGATCCTGGAGACCCGCTCCATCGCCAAGCGGTTCGAGAAGTGCCTGGCGCTGATGGAGAGCGAGATTTCGGTGCTGCAGGTCGAGAAGCGCATTCGCACGCGGGTCAAGCGCCAGATGGAGAAGACGCAGCGCGAGTACTATCTCAACGAGCAGATGAAGGCGATTCAGAAGGAACTCGGCGACGAGGAGGGCAAGGACGAAATGTCCGAGCTCGAGGATCGCATCAAGTCGACCAGGCTCACCAAGGAAGCGCGCGAGAAGGCGCTGGGCGAAGTCAAGAAGCTCAGGCAGATGGCCCCGATGTCGGCGGAAGCGACGGTCGTGCGCAACTATCTCGACTGGCTGCTCTCGATCCCGTGGCAGAGACGCTCGAAGATCAAGAAGGACTTGCCGGCCGCGCAGGCAATTCTCGACGCCGACCATTTCGGCCTCGATAAGGTCAAGGAGCGGATCGTCGAATATCTGGCCGTGCAGCAGCGGGCCAACAAGCTGACCGGGCCGATCCTGTGCCTCGTTGGTCCCCCCGGCGTCGGCAAAACCTCGCTCGGCAAGTCGATCGCCAAGGCGACCGGCCGCGAGTTCGTGCGCATGTCGCTCGGCGGCGTGCGCGACGAGGCGGAGATTCGCGGCCACCGGCGCACCTATATCGGCTCGATGCCGGGCAAGGTCATTCAGTCGATGCGCAAGGCGAAGACGTCTAATCCGCTGTTCCTGCTCGACGAAGTCGACAAGATGGGCATGGATTTTCGCGGCGATCCGTCCTCGGCGCTGCTCGAGGTGCTTGATCCGGAGCAGAACTCGACCTTCAACGACCATTATCTCGAGGTCGACTACGATCTCTCGAGCGTGATGTTCGTCACCACCGCCAACACGCTCAACATCCCCCCGCCGCTGATGGACCGGATGGAGATCATCCGCATCGCCGGCTACACGGAGGACGAGAAGCTGGAAATCGCCAAGCGCCATCTGCTGCCCAATTCAATGGCCAAGCATGGCCTCGACGGTAAGGAATGGGAGGTCGAGGACAGCGGCATCATGGAGCTCGTGCGCCGCTACACGCGTGAGGCCGGCGTGCGCAATCTCGAGCGCGAGCTCTCCAACCTCGCCCGCAAGGCGGTCAAGGAGATCCTGACCAACAAGAAGAAGAGGATCGTCGTCACTGGCGAGAACGTCGCCGAGTTCCTCGGTCCGCCGAGATTCCGATACGGCGAGATCGAAGCCGACGATCAGGTCGGGCTGGTGACTGGACTCGCCTGGACCGAGGTCGGCGGCGAATTGCTGACGATCGAAGGGGTCATGATGCCCGGCAAGGGCCGCATGACGGTGACCGGCAATCTCAAGGACGTGATGAAGGAGTCGATTTCGGCCGCGGCGTCCTACGTGCGCTCGCGGGCGCTCGATTTCGGCATTGAGCCGCCGCTGTTCGACAAGCGCGACGTCCACGTGCACGTCCCCGAGGGCGCGACGCCAAAGGACGGACCGTCGGCGGGCGTCGCGATGGCGACGGTCATCGTGTCGATGCTCACCGGCATTCCGGTGCGCCGCGACATCGCCATGACCGGCGAGATCACCTTGCGCGGCCGCGTGCTGCCGATCGGCGGTCTGAAGGAGAAACTGCTCGCCGCCCTTCGCGGCGGCATCAAGAAGGTCCTGATACCGGAAGAGAACGTGAAGGACCTGGCGGAGATTCCGAACTCGGTGAAGAACGGGCTCGAAATCGTTCCGGTTTCGCGCATGGACGAAGTGCTCGCGAATGCGCTCGTGCGGCAGCCGGCCCGCATCGCCTGGGAAGAGGAAGCGAGCACGGCCGCGCCGGCCAAACCTTCGGAAGACGACGGACCGGGCCTCGTCGCTCATTGATCGCGAGGGGCGGGCGAAGGCGATCCTCCCTTGCCCGCCCGCTTCCCCCGGCGCCATGCTGCAGCCGCGAATTCCCCGGAATTCGCGGCTTTTTCTTGCCTGGAGCGCGATTTACGCCGCCAAACGCTGATTTTTCTGTATTCAATCCCGGCAAACGCTTGCGCTTCTTGAACGAAACGGCGAGCAAGGATATCAACTCAGCCGTCGATTCGAGCGAAAGCGGCGTTTGAGCGCGTTCGCGAAGAGGGACGGAAATGAGCGCGTTGCGGCGCACGGGCGCCGCGCCAACGAACGGCGCCGCGCCAAGGCGTCGCACTCAAGCGGAAGAGGCCACAGAATGAACAAGCTAGAACTCGTCGATCACATCGCCACCGAAGCGGAATTAACCAAGGTCAGCGCCGCCGCCGCGCTCGAGGCGACGCTGGAGGGCATCGTCAAGACGCTGAGGAAAGGCGAGGAGGTCCGTCTCGTCGGTTTTGGCACCTTCTCGGTGCGCGAACGTGCGGCGGGCAAGGGACGAAATCCGGCGACCGGCAAGGAGATCAAGATCAGCGCATCGAAAAACGCCCGCTTCAAACCCGGCGCGGCGCTTAAGGCGAGCCTCAACAAGAAGGCCGGCAAGAAATAGGACCGGGAGAGCGCGTTTCGCGGCTGGCGGAAGTTTGGAGTCGCGGGGCTCGGCCGTCGCCGCCTCGCGACCTTTTTGCGCGCCCGACAGTGAGGCCTTGACATCGTGACGCGCTTGGCGCGGCCCGCGCAAGACTGTAGTCTTGAGCCGCGCCGCAAGACGCGCGTCGCGAAACAGGGCGGTTAGCTCAGTTGGCAGAGCATCTCGTTTACACCGAGAGGGTCGGCGGTTCGAGCCCGTCACCGCCCACCAGCTTCCGGCGGCTGACGGTTCAGGCGGCGCTGGCGATTATGTTCGTTCTTGTGGCGGCGACGCCGGCGACCGCCGAAGACCAGGGCGAGTCGATGACCTTCCGCATCGTCCCGCTCGAATCGCATGACTGCGGCCGCCGATGCCCAACCGTAATCGTCGCCGAGGGCGTGATCGAGACTGATACGCCGCAGGCCTTCGTCGATTTCCTCAAATCGGGCGCAAGGAGAACCAGCCTGCGCCGCATCGTCTTCTTCAATTCCCGCGGCGGCAATGTCGTCGCGTCCATGGTCTTCGGCCACATTCTGCGGGCGTTGCGCATCGCGGGCGTCGTCGGGCGGTTCGAGAGGGGCCGGGGCGACGCGGGTCCGTTCGTCGGCGAATGCCTTTCCGCCTGCGTCTACGCTCTGATGGGCGCGGTGCGCCGCGTGGCGCCGCCGGGAAGCGAGGTCGCGCTGCACCGGATGTCGATCGTCGAGAACGAAGGCGGCGGCCAGGGAGCGGCGCACGTGACGCGCAGTTTCGCGGACGCTCCGATGGTCGCCGTGCTCAGGCGCTACGCGCGCAGGATGGGAGTCGACCCGGCGCTGGTGCGGATGGCGGAATCGCTTCCGCCCGACACCGTGCATGTTCTCACTCGCGAGGAAATGCGCCGTTTCTCGCTCGCCAGGAGCCAGTTCTAGGCCCTCGGCGGCGTGGCCCGAAAGCCTTGGCGCGCCTTGACTTGGGGTCGGCGCTGGCTTATCCGGCTGACGCCCTCGCGGGGGAGTAGCTCAGTTGGTTAGAGCGCCGGCCTGTCACGCCGGAGGTCGCGGGTTCAAGTCCCGTCTCTCTCGCCATTTTTCCCAAGTGTCAGGCCACCGTTCCGCTGATCGACGGCGCCGCGCCATTGATCGCGTCGAGCGAACGACTACGTAATGACGAAGCGGCGATGCCAGCCTTTCGCCTTGCATGGCTCGTTGCGCTGCGATAGGCCTGTGAGCAGATGCGAGGGGCCACGCGTCTTCTGGGCGCCGCCCTCGCGCGCGCCTGACCGAATTATGAGAGCAAGGCCGATGCCGAGCCTGATTTCCGACTATTTTCCGCTGGTCGTGTTCATCGCTCTGGCCGCAGTCATCACCGGCGGGCTGCTGATTGCGCCTTTCCTCGTCGCCTTCAAGGCGCCCGATCCGGAAAAGCTGTCGCCCTATGAATGCGGCTTCGATCCGTTCGACGATGCGCGCATGCGGTTTGACGCACGCTTCTACCTCGTCTCGCTGCTGTTCATCATCTTCGATCTCGAAGTGGCGTTCCTTTTCCCGTGGGCGATCGTCTTCCATGACATCGGCGCGCTGGGCTTCTGGTCGATGATCATTTTCCTGGTCGTGCTGACGGTCGGCTTTGTCTACGAGTGGAACAAGGGAGCGCTGGAATGGGATTGAGCGCCAATCCGCTGGTCGCGCCCGCCCCGAAGGGTCTCGTCGATGCGTCCGGCAAACCGGTCGGCGCCGACAATCCCTACTTCGGAGCGATCAGCGACGAACTCGCCGACAAGGGCTTTCTGGTCACCACCGCGGACGGCCTCATCCAATGGGCGCGCACCGGCTCGTTGATGTGGATGACGTTCGGCCTCGCGTGTTGCGCGGTCGAGATGATGCAGCTGTCGATGCCGCGTTACGATGTCGAACGGTTCGGTTTCGCCCCGCGCGGCAGCCCGCGCCAGTCGGACGTGATGATCGTGGCGGGCACCCTGACCAACAAGATGGCGCCGGCGCTGCGCAAGGTCTACGACCAGATGCCGGAACCGCGGTATGTGATCTCGATGGGCTCCTGCGCCAACGGCGGCGGCTACTATCACTATTCCTATTCCGTGGTGCGCGGATGCGACCGCATCGTGCCGGTCGACATCTATGTGCCCGGCTGCCCGCCGACGGCCGAGGCGCTGCTTTACGGCGTGCTGCTGTTGCAGAAGAAAATCCGGCGCACCGGGACGATCGAGCGTTAGATCGGCGGCCGTCGCGGCGGCGAGAAACGAGGGGTATGGACGAGAAGCTGCAAACCATCGGCGAAAAGACCGCCGCGGCGCTGCCGGGCGCGGTGATTGCGTCCGCGCTCGCGTTCAACGAGCTGACGCTGACCGTCGATCGGACCCGGATCGTCGACGCGCTGAGGTTCCTGCGCGACGATCCGGCGGCGCAGTTCGCTTGCATCATCGATATTTCGGGCGCCGACTATCCCGAGCGCGAGAAGCGTTTCGACGTCGTCTATCACCTGCTGTCGCCCAGGCAGAACCGGCGCGTTCGGGTTAAGGTCTCGACCGACGAGGAAACGCCGATTGCCAGCGCGACCGCGGTTTATCCTGGAGCCGACTGGTACGAGCGCGAGATCTACGATTTCTTCGGTGTGCTGTTCGAGGGTCACCCTGATTTGCGGCGGATCCTGACCGACTATGGTTTCGACGGCCACCCGCTGCGCAAGGACTTTCCGATGACCGGCTTTGTCGAAGTGCGCTACGACGACCAGGAGAAGCGGGTCCGCTACGAACCGGTGCGCCTCAACCAGGAATTCCGCCAGTTCGATTTCCTCAGTCCGTGGGAAGGCGCGCCGCCGCCGGGAGACGAGAAGGCGAAATGACCGCCCCAAACCTGCGCAACTTCTCGATCAACTTCGGGCCGCAGCATCCGGCGGCGCATGGCGTGTTGCAACTCGTTCTCGAGCTCGACGGCGAAGTCGTGGAGCGCGTCGATCCGCATATCGGCTTGCTGCATCGCGGCACCGAGAAGCTGATGGAGGCGCGCACCTATCTGCAGAACGTGCCCTATCTCGACCGGCTCGATTATGTCGCGCCGATGAACCAGGAACACGCCTACGCGCTCGCAGTCGAGCGGCTGCTGGAGCTTTCCGTTCCCCGGCGCGGCCAGCTCATTCGCGTGCTCTACTCGGAAATCGGCCGCCTGCTGTCGCATCTGCTCAACGTCACCACCCAGGCGATGGACGTCGGCGCGCTAACGCCGCCGCTTTGGGGTTTCGAGGAGCGCGAGAAGCTGATGGTGTTCTATGAAAGGGCGAGCGGCTCGCGCATGCATGCGGCGTACTTTCGTCCGGGCGGCGTCCACCAGGATCTGCCGGCGAAGCTCATCGACGACATCCACGCCTTCTGCGCCCCTTTCCTCAAGGTCTGCGACGATCTCGAGATCCTGCTCACGGGAAATCGCATCTTCAAGCAGCGCAACGTCGATATCGGAGTCGTCAAGCTCGAGGACGCCTGGGCCTTGGGGTTTTCGGGCGTGATGGTGCGGGGTTCGGGCGCGGCATGGGACCTGCGCAAGGCGCAACCCTACGAATGCTACGAGGAAATGGATTTCGACATTCCTGTCGGCAAGAATGGCGATTGTTACGACCGGTATCTCGTCCGCATGGAGGAGATGCGCCAGTCGACCAGGATTATGCTGCAGTGTTGCGAGAAACTGAGGAGTGCGGACGGCGGCGGCCCGGTCAGCTCCGACGACGGCAAGATCGTGCCGCCTAAACGCGGCGACATGAAGAGCTCGATGGAAGCTTTGATCCATCACTTCAAGCTCTATACCGAGGGTTACAGGGTCCCGCCCGGCGAGGTCTATGCGGCGGTGGAAGCGCCGAAGGGCGAGTTCGGCGTCTATCTGGTGTCCGACGGCTCGAACAAGCCCTACCGCGTCAAGCTGCGCGCGCCGGGGTTCGCGCATTTACAGGCGATGGATTTCCTCTGCCGCAAGCACATGCTCGCCGACGTCAGCGCGATCCTCGGCTCGCTTGACATCGTCTTCGGCGAGGTCGACCGGTGAGTGCCTTCGCTGCGCACAGCCCTCATCCGGCCCATCGGGCGGCGTTCTCCCGCTTGCGCGAGAAGGGTTCTCCCCCTCTCCAGCATGGCCCGTCGAGAGACCGTCGTCTATCGACGCCCTGTGCGGGAGCGGGCTGGGGCGAGGGCAAGGGGCCGTCGCAATCGTGGGGCGCCTGACCCATGTCCGTTCGTCGTCTTGCCGACATCCAGCCCGAGAGCTTCGAGTTCACCGCCCAGAACAAGGCCTGGGCCGAGACGGAGATCGCCAAGTACCCGGCCGGCCGTCAGGCCTCGGCGGTGATCGCGTTGCTGTGGCGCGCGCAGTTGCAAAGCGGCTATTGGCTGCCGAGGCCTGCGATCGAGAAAGTCGCCGAGATGCTCGACATGCCCAAAATTCGGGTGCTCGAGGTTGCGACCTTCTACACCATGTTCAACCTTGCGCCGGTCGGACGCTATTATGTGCAGTTGTGCGGCACGACGCCCTGCATGCTGTGCGGCGCGGAAGACATCAAGGCGGTCTGCCGCAGGCGCATCGGCGAGCAGGGCCAAGTGACGGCCGACGGTATGTTTTCGTGGACCGAAGTCGAGTGCCTCGGCGCCTGCTGCAACGCGCCGATGGTTCAGATCAACCAGGATTATTACGAGGACCTGACGCCGGAGAATTTCGCGGCGCTGCTCGACAATCTGGCGGCCGGCCGCCCGGTCAAGACCGGCTCGCAGATCGGCCGGGTCTGCTCCGAGCCGGTCGGGCGCCTGACCGCGCTGTCGACGCTCTATGGCGTCGACGGGCGGGGCGCGCCGGGCGCGTCGCCGCCGCCGCCGGCAAACGATCAGCCAGGCGCGACCGCGCGTAGCGACGAGGCCTCGACCGATGCGCACGCCGCCGCCGAGGAGGCGCATATCGAGGCCGCTCTGGCGGCCTTGCCTCGCGACGCGACGCCCGAGCAGAAGGCCGATGCGGTCGGCGCCCGGCCCCTCGCGCTCGAAGCGCCGCGCGGCGGCGGCCCTGACGATCTGCAGCTCATCAAGGGCGTCGGCCCGGTCAACGAGAGACGTCTTCACGAGCTCGGGGTCTATCACTTCGATCAGATCGCCGGCTGGACACGAGACCAGATCAGATGGGTCGGCACTTACCTTGCGTTCCCCGGCCGCATCGATCGCGAGCGATGGGTCGCTCAGGCCGCAAGCCTCGCCGCTGGCGCTGCCGGGCCGAAGGACGGCGGCGATGATGTCCATCTCGACGCGGATCCGGGACGCTGAGCAATGCTGGAAGACAAGGATCGCATCTTCACTAATCTCTACGGGCTGGGCGACCCCGGCCTGAAGGGGGCGCGCGCGCGTGGCAATTGGGACGGGACCAAGGCGATCATCGACAAGGGGCGCGACTGGATCATCGCCGAAATGAAGGCGTCGGGACTGCGCGGGCGCGGCGGCGCGGGCTTTCCGACCGGCCTCAAGTGGTCGTTCATGCCGAAGGCCGTCGATCCCAAGCGGCCTCACTATCTCGCCATCAACGCCGACGAGTCGGAACCCGGCACCTGCAAGGATCGGGAGATCCTGCGCAACGACCCGCATACGCTGGTCGAGGGCGCGCTGCTGGCCTCGTTCGCCATGGGAGCGAAAGCGGCCTATGTCTATTTTCGCGGCGAATATATCCTCGAGCGCGAGCGCTTCCAGGCTGCGGTCGACGAGGCCTATGAGGCCCGGCTCATCGGCAAGGACAACATTCACGGCTGGCCCTTCGACCTCTACGTCCATCACGGCGCGGGCGCCTATATTTGCGGCGAAGAGACGGCCCTGCTCGAGTCGCTCGAGGGCAAGAAGGGAATGCCGCGCATGAAGCCGCCGTTCCCGGCCAACGTTGGCCTCTACGGCAGCCCGACGACGGTCAACAATGTCGAATCGATCGCCCAGGCGCCGGAGATCCTGAGGCGCGGCGCGTCGTGGTTTGCGAGCTTCGGCGCGCCCAACAATTCCGGCACCAAGGTGTTCTGCGTTTCCGGGCACGTCAACAGGCCCTGCAACGTCGAAGAGGCGATGTCGATCCCGTTCCGCGAACTGATCGACAAGCATTGCGGCGGCGTTCGTGGGGGGTGGGACAATCTGCTCGCCGTCATTCCGGGCGGCGCTTCGGTGCGTCTGCTGCCTGCGGCCCAGATCATCGACTGCCCGATGGATTTCGACTCGCTCGCCAAGCTCAAGTCCGGCCTCGGCACCGCGGCGGCGATCGTGATGGACAAGTCCACCGACATCGTGCGCGCGATTGGGCGGCTGTCGTATTTCTACAAGCATGAAAGCTGCGGGCAATGCACGCCCTGCCGCGAGGGCGCGGGCTGGATGTGGCGGGTGATGATGCGCATGGCCGAGGGACGGGCGCAGAAGCGCGAAATCGATATGCTGCTCGATGTCACCAAGCAGGTCGAGGGGCACACGATCTGCGCCCTCGGCGACGCCGCCGCCTGGCCGATCCAGGGTCTCATCGCCCATTTCCGCCCCGAGATCGAGCGGCGCATCGACCTTTATTCGGCCAATCCGCACAGCGAGCCTGTGCGCGCAGCGGCGGAGTAGGGCGATGACCGGAAGCCATATCGCCCAGCTCAACATCGGCCGTCCGCTGCACCCGCTCGACGATCCGCGCATGGCCGGCTTCATGGACAATCTCGATCGCGTCAACGCGATCGCCGAGCGCAGCCCGGGCTTCGTCTGGCGCCTGAAGGACGAGAGCAACAACGCGACCGCGCTGAGGCCGTTCGAAGACCCGAACATGCTTGTCAACATGTCGGTCTGGGAAAGCGTCGAGGCGCTGGAGCGTTTCGTCTGGGCGACGGTCCACAAGCAATTCTACAATCGCAAGGGCGTCTGGTTCGAGAAGCCCTCGGCGCCGCATTTCGTCATGTGGCCGATCCCCGCCGGGCATGTTCCGGACCTCGACGAGGCGAAGGCGCGGCTCGAACAATTGACGCGGAACGGTGACAGCGACATTGCCTTCGGATGGAGTCATTTGGCGCATATCAAGCTGTGGATGAGCCAGAAATGCGGGTGAGCGGGCTGAGCAGCGCATGAGCAAAATCATCATCGACGGCAAGGAGATCGACGTTCCGGCGGAGTACACGCTTTTGCAGGCGTGCGAGGCCGCCGGCGCCGAGGTGCCGCGCTTCTGTTTTCACGAGCGGCTGTCGATCGCCGGCAATTGCCGAATGTGCCTCGTCGAAGTGAAGGGCGGCCCGCCCAAGCCGACCGCGTCCTGCGCGATGTCGGTCAAGGATCTGCGTCCCGGACCCAAGGGTGAGCCGCCGGCAGTCGAAACCAACTCAGCCATGGCGCGCAAGGCGCGCAAGGGGGTGATGGAGTTTTTGCTCATCAACCATCCGCTTGACTGCCCAATCTGCGATCAGGGCGGTGAATGCGATTTGCAGGATCAGGCGATGGGCTACGGCGCCGATACCTCGCGGTTCTCGGAGAACAAGCGCGCGGTCGAAGACAAGTACATCGGCCCCCTGATCAAGACGGTGATGAACCGCTGCATCCAATGCACGCGCTGCGTGCGCTTCGTGACCGAAGTGGCGGGCGCGCCCGAACTCGGCGCCATCGGGCGGGGCGAGGACATGGAGATCACCTCCTATCTCGAAAGCGCGCTGACTTCCGAGTTGCAGGGGAACGCGGTCGACCTTTGCCCGGTCGGGGCGCTGACTTCGAAACCGACCGCGTTCCAGGCGCGGTCGTGGGAATTGGTGAAGACCGAATCGGTCGACGCCATGGATGCGCTCGGCTCGGCGATCCGCATCGATTCGCGCGGCCGCGAAGTCGTGCGCGTCCTGCCCCGGGTCAACGAGGCGATCAACCAGGAATGGATTTCCGACAAGACGCGCCATGTCGTCGATGGCCTGAAGACGCAGCGCCTCGACCGGCCTTATCTGCGCGTCGACGGCAGGCTCAGGCCGACCAGCTGGGCGCAGGCGTTTGCGGCGGTCGCCGCCAGGGTCAAGGCGGCTTCGCGCTCCAGGATCGGCGCGATCGTCGGCGATCTCGCCGCGGTCGAGGAGATGTTCGCGCTGAAGGGCCTGATCGCCAACCTCGGCTCGCCCAACATCGACTGTCGTCAGGACGGCTCCAGGCTGCACCCGAAGTTCGGCCGTGCGTCCTATCTCTTCAACTCGACGATCGCGGGCATCGCCCAGTCCGACGCCATTCTCGTCATCGGCTCGAACCCGCGTCGCGAGGCGCCGGTGCTCAATGCGCGCATCCGCGAGCGCTGGCTGAAGGGCGGCGTGCTGATCGGCGTCATCGGCCCCAGGGCCGATCTCACCTACGAATACGACTATCTCGGCGCCGGCCCTGAAGCGCTGGCGCATGTCGGCGAAAAGCTCGCCGCAGGTCCGGTCAAACCGATGTTCGTGATCGGCGCCGGCGCGTTCGCCCGCCCTGACGGAGCGGCGGTGCTGGCGAGCCTCGCCAAGGCCGCGGTCGCGTCCGGCGTCGTCAAGGAGGGCTGGAACGGCTTCAACGTGCTGCACAGCGCAGCCTCGCGCGTCGGCGGCCTCGATCTCGGCCTGGCGCCGGGGGAGGGCGGGCTCGACGCGTCCGCGATGGCGAAAGCGGGAGCGCTCGATGTGCTGTTCAATCTCGGCGCGGACGAAATCGAGGTCGAGCCCGGCGCCTTCGCCGTCTATATCGGCACGCATGGCGATCGCGGCGCCCACCGCGCCGACGTGATTTTGCCCGGCGCCGCCTATACCGAGAAATCAGGAATCTATGTCAACACCGAGGGGCGGCCGCAATTCGCCGAGCGCGCGGTGTTTCCGCCCGGAGACGCGCGCGAGGACTGGTCGATCCTAAGGGCCCTTTCGGAACCGCTCGACGCCAGGCTGCCCTTCGACTCGCTGACCCAGTTGCGCGCGACCCTTGCGGCCGCCCATCCCGAGCTTGTCCGTTTCGACACGATCGCGCGCGCCGACGCGGACGTCTTCGCCAATCTCGCAGCGCTCGGGGGTTCGGTCGACAAGCGGCCGTTCACGTCGAGCGTCGAAGATTTCTACCTCACCAATCCGATCGCGCGGGCCTCGCGCACCATGGCCGAATGTTCGGCTCTGGCGCATGGGCGGACGCTCGCGGCGGCGGAATAGGTCTTAAAGCACGATGAGCAGCGCGACGCCTTCCCGCCCCGGTTCTTCTCAGCCGCTCGTCATGATTGGCGTCGGATTGCTTATCGCCGCGGTCGTGGTCGGCCTCTTGGCGTGGCTCCTCGTCCAGGGCGGCGTCTTCGCCGCCATTGGCGGATGGTTGCACCAAAGCGGCTTCGGCTCGTTCGTGCGCTACCTGATCGAGAGCGTGGTGCTGCTCGTCTGCCTTCTCCTCTCGACCGCGGCCCTCATTTACCTGGAGCGCAAAATCTGGGGCTCGGTGCAGCTGCGGCGCGGACCCAACGTGGTCGGTCCCTGGGGCGTGCTCCAGCCGTTCGCCGACTTTCTGAAGTTCATCCTCAAGGAGCCGATCATTCCCTCGGCCGCGAACAAGGGCGTGTTCGTGCTGGCGCCGCTGGTTTCCGTGGTGCTGGCGATATCGGCGTGGGCGGTCATTCCGGTCGCCGACGGCTGGGTGGTCGCCGACGTAAATGTCGGCGTTCTCTACCTTTTCGCCGTGTCCTCGCTCGGCGTGTACGGCATCATCATGGCCGGCTGGGCGTCGAATTCGAAATACCCGCTGCTCTCGGCGCTCCGTTCGGCCGCCCAGATGGTGTCTTACGAAGTGTCGATCGGATTCGTGATCGTCACCGTCGTGATGTGCGCCGGCTCGCTGAATCTCTCCGACATCGTGCGCGCGCAGGACACCCGCTTCGGCTTCCTCGGCTGGTACTGGCTGCCACTGCTGCCGATGTTCATCATCTTCTTTGTTTCCGCGCTGGCCGAGACCAACCGGCCGCCGTTCGATCTGACCGAAGCCGAGTCCGAGCTCGTCGCCGGCTATTCGGTGGAATATTCCGGCTCGATGTTTCTGCTGCAATTCCTGACCGAGCTGGTCGCGGTCCTGACAATGTCGGCGATGACGGCGGTGCTGTTTCTCGGCGGCTGGCTGCCGCCCTTGCCATTCGCGCCGTTCACCTGGGTTCCCGGCCTGATCTGGTTCCTCATCAAGGCGTGGTCGGTCGTCTTCATGTTCTCGATGGTGAAGGCGTTCGTGCCGCGCTATCGTTACGATCAGCTGATGCGGCTCGGCTGGAAGGTGTTCCTGCCGATCTCGCTGGCGATGGTCTTGATCGTCGCCGGGGTGCTCGAATTCACCGGCCTCGGCGCCAATCCTTCGGGCTGACGGGAAAGGGACAAGACCATGGCTCTGAGACTCGCTCAATCCGCCCGCTCGCTGTTCTTGAGCGAATTCGTCGCCGCGCTCGCGCTGTCGATCCGCTACATGTTCAAGCCCAAGGCGACGCTGAACTATCCCAATGAAAAGTCGCCGCTGTCGCCGCGTTTCCGCGGCGAGCACGCGCTGCGCCGCTATCCCAACGGCGAGGAGCGTTGCATCGCCTGCAAGCTGTGCGAGGCGATCTGCCCGGCGCAGGCGATCACCATCGAAGCGGGCCCGCGCCGCAACGACGGCACGCGGCGCACCACCCGCTACGACATCGACATGGTCAAATGCATCTACTGCGGGATGTGCCAGGAGGCCTGCCCGGTCGACGCGATCGTCGAGGGGCCGAATTTCGAGTTCGCGACAGAATCGCGCGAAGAACTCTATTACGACAAGCAACGGCTGCTGGCCAACGGCGATCGCTGGGAGCGGGAGCTGGCGCGCAACATCGCGCTCGACGCGCCGTATCGGTGAAGCCCCTCATCCGCCAAAGGGCGTTCGAAAGAACGCCCGTCCTTTGATGGGCTACGGCGGGAAAGGGGTTGGGGTGAGGGTTCCACGAAGAGGCTGACGATGGGCGCCCAGGCGGTATTCTTCTGGATTTTCGCGACGATCCTCGCAGGGTCGGCGCTCGGCGTGATCGTGGCGAGGAACCCGGTCCATTCCGTTCTGTGCCTGATTCTGGCCTTTGTCTGCGCCGCGGGGCTGTTCCTCATCCTGGGGGCGGAGTTCCTGGCGATGATCCTCGTCATCGTCTATGTCGGCGCGGTCGCGGTCTTGTTCCTGTTCATCGTCATGCTGCTCGACGTCGACTTCGCCCGGATGAAACAGGGCTTTGTCCAATATCTGCCTCAGGGACTGTTGATCGCCTTCGTCGTCGGCGCGCAACTCGTTTACGTTGTCTCCGGTTGGGGGCGCTCGCCTCAGGCCGCCGCCGCCGCGACCCCTTCGGGGACGATCAGCAACACCGCCGCGCTCGGCGAGGTGCTCTATACCCGCTATTTCTATTTCTTCCAGGCGGCGGGAATGATCCTGCTGACGGCGATGATCGGCGCGATTGTTCTCACTCTGCAGCACAAGCCGGGCGTGAAGCGCCAGGACATCGGCGCCCAAGTCGCTCGAACGCCCGAGACCGGGGTCGAACTGCGCAAGGTTCCCTCGCGCGCCGGCATTTGAAGGACAAAACGATGGCCGTCGACCTCTCGAGTTATCTGACGCTTGGCGCGATCGTGTTCACGATCGGCGTCGCCGGCATCATCCTCAACCACAAGAACATCATCATCATCCTGATGTCGATCGAACTGATCCTGCTGTCGGTCAACATCAATCTGGTCGCCTTCTCGACCTATTCGGGCGACCTGACGGGCCAGGCCTTCGCGCTTTTCATTCTGACGGTCGCGGCGGCGGAGTCGGCGATCGGCCTCGCGATCCTCGTGGCCTATTACCGCAATCGCGGGTCAATTGCGGTCGAGGACATCGACGCGCTGAAGGGCTGAGCCGGGCCATGTACGATCTTATCGTCTTCCTGCCGCTTCTCGGCTTTCTCATCGCCGGCGTGTTCGGCCCCTGGATCGGCGCGCGCGGCGCCGAATATGTGACGACCGGTCTCCTTGGCGTCAGTTTCGCCCTTTCCTGGATCGCGTTCTTCATGGTCGCAGGCGGAGCGGACGCGCATGTGCCCATCGCCAACTGGTTCACCTCCGGCAAACTCGCGGTCGAATGGGCCCTGCGCGTCGACACGCTGACGGCGGTGATGCTGGTCGTGGTGACGACGGTGTCGTTTCTCGTTCACGTCTATTCGATCGGCTACATGAGCGAGGATCCGAGCCGGCCGCGTTTCTTCGCCTATCTGTCGCTGTTCACCTTCGCCATGCTGATGCTGGTGACGGCCGACAATCTGGTGCAGTTGTTTTTCGGCTGGGAAGGCGTGGGACTGATGTCCTACCTGCTGATCGGCTTCTGGTACGAACGTCCATCGGCCAACGCCGCGGCGATCAAGGCCTTCGTCGTCAACCGCGTCGGGGATTTCGGCTTCGCGCTCGGCATTTTCCTCACCTACCAGCTCACCGGCTCGGTGACCTTCGATCAGGTGTTCGCGGCCGCCCCCGGTCTCGCCGGCAAGACCGTGCATTTCATCGGCTACAATTGGGACGCCGCGACCCTCGCCTGCCTCCTCCTGTTCATGGGCGCGATGGGCAAGTCGGCCCAGTTCCTGCTGCATACCTGGTTGCCCGACGCGATGGAGGGTCCGACCCCGGTCTCGGCCCTCATTCATGCCGCGACCATGGTGACGGCGGGCGTGTTCATGGTTGCGCGGCTGTCGCCTCTGTTCGAGATGTCCTCGACCGCGCTGAGCGTCGTCACCATCGTCGGCGCCACCACGGCGTTTTTCGCCGCGACCGTCGGCCTGGTGCAGAACGACATCAAGCGGGTGGTCGCCTATTCGACCTGCTCGCAGCTCGGCTACATGTTCGTCGGCCTCGGCGTCGGCGGCTACAGCCTCGGCATCTTCCACTTGTTCACCCACGCCTTCTTCAAGGCGCTGCTGTTCCTCGGCGCCGGCTCGGTCATCACCGCGATGCACCACGAGCAGGACATGCGCGCGATGGGCGGCCTGCGCAAGGAGCTCCCGGTCACCTTCTGGGTGATGGTGGTCGGCTCGCTGTCGCTGAGCGGCGTCGGCATTCCGTTCACTTCGATCGGATTCTCGGGCTTCGTCTCGAAGGACCCGATCATCGAGGCCGCCTTCGCCTCGCACCGCTTCGGCGCGACTTACGCGTTCTGGTGCGTCGTGATCGCCGCCGCCCTCACCGCGTTCTATTCCTGGCGCCTCATGTTCATGACCTTCTTTGGCAACCGCGGCGATTGGGCCGCGAGCCTGCCGGCCGGGGCGGACGCCCATCATGGTCACGACGATCATGGCCCGGGCGATCACCCCGTTCACGAATCTCCCCCGGTGATGCTGATCCCGCTCGCCGTGCTGGCGCTTGGCGCGACCTTCGCGGGCGTCGGTTTCCGCTATCTGTTCATCGGCGGCGGGCACGAGGCGTTCTGGCGGCACTCGCTGTTTCTTGCCCAGGACAACCATATTCTCGAGCAGATGGAGACGGTCCCCGCGATCGTTTCGTTCTCGCCGGCCCTGATGATGCTGATCGGGCTCGGCGTCGCCTATTACATGTACGTCGTCGACCGCACGCTGCCGAAACGTCTCGCCGACGCCTATCCCTATCTCTATCGCTTCCTCCTCAACAAGTGGTACTTCGACGAGCTGTACGACGCGATCTTCGTCCGTCCGGCTTTCGCGATCGGCCGGCTGTTCTGGAAGGAAGGCGACGGCGCGATCATCGACGGCTTCGGGCCTGACGGGATCTCCGCCCGCGTCCTCGACATCACCCGCAGCGCGATCCGGCTGCAGACCGGCTACATCTACCATTATGCTTTCGCGATGCTGCTCGGTGTAGCGGCGCTCGCCACCTGGTATCTGTTCGGAGGGGCTCTGTGATGTCGGGCTCCTGGATCCTCTCCGGCATTTTGATTCTGCCGCTGATCGGCGCGCTATTCATCTTGCTGCTGCCCGGCGAGACGGAAGCGACCAAGCAGAACGCGCGCTGGATCGCCCTGTTCGCCACGCTGCTCGCGTTCGCGCTGAGCCTGGTCGCATGGGGGCGGTTCGACACCGCGCAGCCGGGCTTTCAGCTGGTCGAGGAACACGACTGGTTCTCCCACGCCATCCTTTACAAACTCGGCGTCGACGGCGTTTCGATGCCGTTCGTGCTGCTGACCACCTTCCTGATGCCGATCAGCATCCTGGCCTCCTGGACCCCGATCCAGAGCCGGGTCAAGGAATACATGATCGCCTTCCTGGTGCTGGAGACGCTGATGGTCGGCGTCTTCGTCGCGCTCGATCTGGTGCTGTTTTACCTGTTCTTCGAGGGCGGCCTGATCCCGATGTTCCTGATCATCGGGATTTGGGGCCATGGGAACCGCGTCTACGCGGCGTTCAAGTTCTTCCTCTACACGTTCACCGGCTCGGTGCTGATGCTGCTGGCGATCATGGCGATGTACTGGACGGCGGGCACGACCGACATCACGGTGCTGCTGAAGACCCCGTTTGCGCCAAAGATGCAGACTTGGCTGTGGCTCGCCTTCTTCGCCTCGTTCGCGGTGAAGATGCCGATGTGGCCGGTGCACACCTGGCTGCCCGACGCGCATGTCGAGGCGCCGACCGCCGGCTCGGTGATCCTGGCCGCCATTCTCCTCAAGATGGGCGGCTACGGCTTCATCCGCTTCTCGCTGCCGATGTTCCCGGACGCCTCGGTCTATTTCACGCCGCTCGTCTACGCGTTGTCGATCATCGCCATCATTTACACCTCGCTGGTGGCGCTGGCGCAGGAGAACATGAAGAAGCTGATCGCCTATTCGTCGGTCGCTCACATGGGCTTCGTGACGATGGGCATCTTCGCCGCCAATACCCAGGGGATTCAGGGGGCCGTCTACCTGATGATCAGCCACGGCCTCGTCTCGGGGGCGCTGTTCCTCTGCGTCGGCGTCGTCTACGACCGCACGCACTCGCTCGAGATCGCGTCTTACGGCGGCCTTGTGCAGCGGATGCCGCTCTATGCGCTGGCCTTCATGGTGTTCACGCTCGCCAATGTCGGGCTGCCGGGCACGTCGGGCTTCATCGGCGAATTCCTGACTCTGATCGGCGCGTTCCAGGTCAACAATTGGGTCGCGTTCTTCGCCACCACCGGCACGATTCTGTCGGCCGCCTACGCACTCTACCTTTACCGCCGCGTCATCTTCGGCGTGATCGAAAAACCTGGGCTGATGGGGATCGCCGACCTCTCCGGCCTTGAGATTGCGACCCTGCTGCCATTGGGGCTGCTGGTCGTCTTTTACGGCGTGCATCCGCAGCCGGTCATCGACGCCAGCGCGGCTTCAATCGACGGGATCATCAAAGGCTTCGAGCACGCGGTCGCGATGACGAAGACGGCGGGGCTGTGACGGCGCGCGCCCGAGCGGCGCATCATTTTCCAGGTATGGGCGACCCATGAATGTGACGGCCCTTTCTCTCCCGATCTTCCTGCCCGAAGCCGTATTGGCGGTGGGGACGCTGGCGCTGGTGCTGTATGGCGCGTTGCGCGGCGAGCGCTCATACGGCGTCGTCAGCGAGATCGCCGTCGCCCTCATCGGCGTCGTGTTCATTCTATTGGTGGCCAAGCACCGGCCGACCGGCGTGACCTTCTACGGCGCCTTCGCTGACGACGCCTTCACCCGCTTCATGAGCGGGCTGGCGCTAATCGGCTCGCTGGTGACGCTGCTGCTGTCGATCGAATTCATGCGCAAGGAGCGGGTCGGCGGATTCGAATTCCCGATCCTCATCCTATTGTGCACGCTGGGCATGCTGATGCTGATCTCGGCCAACGATTTCATCGCGCTCTATCTCGGCCTCGAGCTGATGAGCCTCTCGCAGTACGTGATCGCGGCCTACCGCCGGCACGATCTGCGCGCCACTGAGGCGGGTCTCAAATATTTCGTGCTCGCCGCATTGTCGTCGGGCATGCTGCTGTATGGGGCCTCGCTGATCTACGGCTTCGCCGGGTCGGTCTCATTCGCCGCGGTGGCGCAAGCCGTGCATGGCCATGCGAATATCGGCGTGCTGTTCGGCCTCGTCTTCGTGCTGGCTGGGCTCGCGTTCAAGATTTCGGCGGTGCCGTTCCATATGTGGACGCCGGACGTCTACGAGGGCGCGCCGACGCCGGTGACGACCTTTTTCGCAACCGCGCCCAAGATCGCGGCGATGGCGATCCTGGTCCGGGTGGCGATCACCGCCTTCCCCGGCATCACCAATGACTGGCGCCAGATCCTGACCTTCGTCTCCATCGCCTCGATGGGGCTCGGCGCCTTCGCCGCCATCGGCCAGACCAACTTCAAGCGGCTGATGGCCTATTCCTCGATCGGCCACATGGGATTCGCGCTGGTCGGGCTCGCGGCCGGAACGGTCGAAGGGGTGCAGAGCGTCATCGTCTATATGTCGATCTACGTCGTCATGACGCTCGGGACCTTCGCCGCCATTCTGTCGATGCGGCGCGGCGGCAAGGCGGTCGAGACGATCGAGGACCTGGCGGGCCTCGCCCGCACCGATCCGACGATGGCCTTCTTCCTGGCGGCGATGATGTTCTCGCTCGCCGGCGCTCCGCCATTGGCCGGCTTTTTCGCCAAGTTCTATGTGTTCGCGGCCGCCATCAAGGCCGGTCTGTACGGCCTGGCGGTCATTGGCGTGCTCGCCAGCGCGGTCGGCGCCTATTATTATCTGCGCATCGTCAAGCTGATGTATTTCGACGAGCCGGCCAAGGCGTTCGACCGGGCCGGGCCGGTCGCGCGGATCGTGCTCGCGGTCGCGTCGCTGGCGATTATCCTGTTCATGTTCGCGCCCTCGCCGCTGACCGACGCGGCGATGGCCGCGGCGCAGTCGCTGTTTTGAGCGGGCGCGAAGGCTTGAGCGCTTGACCCCGCCCTGGCGCGTCGTGCGCTTCCAGACCATCGACTCGACCAACGAGGAGGCGCGTCGCCGCGCGGTTGCCGGCGATGCCGGCCGGCTGTGGGTCGTCGCCGAGCGGCAGAGCGCCGGGCGGGGCCGGCGGGGACGCGGCTGGGTCTCGCCCAGGGGCAATCTTTACGCCAGCGCTCTGCTGATCCATCCGTGCCCGCCCGCAATCGCGCCGCAGCTCGGCTTCGTCGCCGGGGTGGCGCTCGCGCGCGCTGCCGGGGACGCAGGCGCGGCCGGCCTCGGCCTCAAATGGCCGAACGATTTGCTGTGCGGCGAGGCGAAATGCGCCGGGCTCCTGGTCGAAGGCGTTTCGCTTGCCCAAGAGCGTCTCGCCTGCGTCGTCGGCGTCGGCGTCAATTGCGCGCGCGCGCCTGACGGCGTCGGGCGTCCGACGAGCCGGCTGACGGACCGGGGCGGGCGCGCGGTCGGCGTGCGCGAGCTGTTCGAGCGCCTGGTGGCGCGATTCGACGAGGCGCTGGAGCAATGGCGCGGGGGCGCCGGGTTCGAGCGCATCCGTTCGGCCTGGCTCGATCACGCGGCCGGACTCGGGCGTCGTATCCGCGTCGAGAACCCGGCCGGCCGTCGCGAGGGCGTGTTCGAGGGGCTTGACGCTGGCGGCCGTTTGCTGTTTCGCGGTGAGAACGGGATCGAGGCGATCGAAACCGCCGATCTTTGGATTTTGCCGGCGCCGGACAGCCCGCCCTTGGCGGCCTCTTCCGCTCCGCTCGCGCGGGAAGGCCGGATTTAGATGACGGACGACAGCGAGTTTGTGTTCGCGGCCCTCGGCGGCCTGGGCGAAATCGGCATGAATTGCGCGCTCTACGGCTACGGCCCGGCGAAGGCGCGCAAATGGCTGATGGTCGATCTCGGCGTCGCCTTCGCGGGCGAGACCCTGCCTGGCGTCGATCTGGTCATGCCCGCGCTCGATTTCATTGAAAAGGCGAAAAAGGACCTCGTCGGCGTCGTCATCACCCATGCGCACGAGGATCATATCGGGGCCCTGGCCGATCTCTGGCCGAGCCTGGGCGCGCCCGTCTATGCGACGAGCTTCGCGGCGGGGCTGGCGGAGGCCCGGCGGCTCGGCGAGCCGGGCGCGCCCGATATTCCGCTTCGGATCGTCAAGCAGGGCGAGCGCCTTGCGATAGGGCCTTTCGACGTCGAATTCATCGCCGTCGCCCACTCGATTCCCGAGAGCTGCGCGCTCGCGATCCGCACCCCCGCCGGCCTGGTCGTCCACACCGCCGACTGGAAGATCGACCCGACGCCGACCATCGGCCTCCCGACCGACGAAGCGCGCCTCAGGGCGCTGGGCGACGAGGGGGTTCTGGCGCTGGTGTGCGACTCGACCAATGTGCTGCGCGAGGGCGAAAGCCCGTCCGAGCGAGAGGTCGCCGAGACATTGGCGGGTCTGATCGCCAAGGCGAGGGCCAGGGTGGTCGTGACCACCTTCGCCTCCAACGTCGCGCGTTTGCGCTCGGCCGCCGAAGCCGGCGTCGCCGCCGGGCGGCAGGTCTGCATTCTGGGGCGCGCGATGGAGCGCGTGATCGCGGTCGCGCGCGAGTGCGGCATGCTCGACGGCGCGCCGCAGTTCCTGGGCATGGACGCTTTCGAACGCCTGCCGCGCGACAAGATTCTGGCGCTCGCCACCGGCAGCCAGGGCGAGCCGCGCGCGGCGCTCGCCCGGATGGCCGAAGGCGAGCATCCGACCGCGGAGCTGGTCGCCGGCGACACCGTCATCTTTTCCTCGCGCACCATCCCCGGCAACGAGAAGGCGGTCGGCAAACTCATCAACGCCTTCGTGACCACGGGCGTCGAAGTCGTCACCGACCGTAACGCGCTGGTGCATGTCTCCGGCCATCCGCGGCGGGCGGAGATGGCGAAAATGTACGCTTGGCTGCGCCCCAGGATCGCCGTGCCCGTGCATGGCGAGCCGCTTCACCTCAGTGAGCACGCCGCTTTCGCCAAGGCCCTGGGCGTGCCGCAGGTGGTGCGCGCCTTCGACGGCGATCTGGTGCGCTTTTCGCCCGGCGACGCCTCGGTGATCGGCAAGGTCGATCGCGGCCGGCGGCTGAAGGACGGCATGATCCTGCTGCCGGCCGATCAGGAAAGCGTGGCCCAGCGGCGCCGGCTCTCCTTCGCCGGCGTTGTTTCGATCGCGCTCGCGCTCACCGCCCAGGGCGAGCTGGCGGGCGATCCGGATGTGATGATCGCAGGCCTCCCTGAACGGACGCGCGAGGGCGCGGCGATCGATGCGCTGATCGACGCGGCGATCTTCGAGGCGTTCGAAAGCCTGCCGCGGGGAAAACGCAAGGACGCCGATTTTGTCTCGACGGCGATCGAGCGCGCGGTGCGCAATTCCGTCAACGAGGTCTGGGGAAAGAAGCCGCAGACGCATGTGCTGGTGGTGGAGGTGTAGCGATCGCGTGCGGCGGATTGTAATTTTGACGAGTCGGCGCGAAGCGCGCATTTCGATCGGTCGCGAAAATGGGACGACGAGTTGGGCGCGCAGCCCCGGAGTTTTTCTGTCGCCCGGCCTGGAAACCAAGAAGCCTTGTCAATTGTAAATCAGGGATGACTTCAATAAGCTTGGCTGAAATCGGCGCCGCAGACACTCAACGGGGAATATTCCGGTGAAGGAATTGGCGGGAAAGACCGCATTTGTCACCGGCGCGGCGTCCGGGATCGGACTGGGCGTCGCCACCGCCCTCTCGCAGGCCGGTGTGAAGGTCATGCTCTGCGACATCGAGGAAGCGGCGCTCGCCCGGGCGGTCGAGGGATTGAGGCGCACCAACGCGGACGTCGACGGCGTCAAGGCGGATGTCTCGCTCAAGGCCGAACTTATGGCGCGCTGAAGGACCGTCGCCCGCTACGGCAAGGTGCATATCCTCGTCAACTCGCGGGCGTGGGCGGCGGCGGATCTAGGCCGACATGGACTAGACATCAAGGATGGGACTGGACGCTCGGCGTCAATCTGATAGGGCGGTCGTCTGGGGTATCGAGATTTTTGGTCCTTTGATCGAACGGCACGGCGAGGGCGGACACATTGTATCCACGGCGTCGATCGCGGGGCTGATCTCCAACAGCTTCACTCTCCCGTACAATGTATCAAATACGGCTTGCTCGCGCTTTCGGAGGGGCTGCGCGCGGGGAGATCGCTCAGCGCGGGATCGAAGCGTTTCGGTGCATGTGTCCCGGCTTCAACTCCGAACCAAAATGCATGGCACACCTCGCACTCACTGATTAGTGATTCGTTCATAAAGGGCGCCCTTCGGACGCTCAGACTGGCCCCGCTAACATGTCCGCGCGTTACTGTAATTGCAAGTTCAGAAAGTCGCGTCTGTAGTAACAACGGATCAATCCATAACATATTGGCAGAAATACGTAAGCATAACCATGGGTGTACAAATGTTTATTAGTTTGATTGCCGGGTTACTCTGAGAGTAAACACCAGACTTGCTGTTTTCTGTGATGGCTCAAACAGATAAACTTAAATGAAATCAATCACTTAACGTTCAGGTCCGACAGCTGCTGGGCAAGGCAGCTCATGCACGATCAGGGGATATTGTGATTCGATGCTCGCCGGCCGGCCGTCGGCGCCGTTGGCCGGCACGCGCAGCCACAAAGTGGACAAGCCCGGCCATGAAGAGGAAGGCTTCTCTGACAATTAGGCGACCATCCGTACAAGGCCTGACGATCGGCGCGCGCGTCTCAATTGAATTTCCGAGAGTAACCCATGATCGGAAGGCTCAACCACGTCGCCATCGCCGTCCCCGATCTCGAACAGGCGGCCCGCACCTACCGCGAGACGCTGGGCGCGCGCGTTTCGGCTCCTGTGGACGAGCCCGATCACGGGGTGACGGTCGTGTTCGTCGAACTGCCGAACGCCAAGATCGAACTGCTGCGCCCGCTCGGCGCGAGTTCCCCGATCGCGAAGTTTCTCGAAAAGAATCCGCAAGGCGGCATGCATCACCTCTGCTACGAGGTCGATGACATCATCGCCGCCCGCGACCGGCTGAAGGCTCAGGGCGCGCGGGTGCTCGGCGACGGCGAGCCGAGGATCGGCGCCCACGGCAAGCCGGTGCTGTTCCTGCATCCGAAGGATTTCGGCGGAGCGCTGATCGAGATCGAGCAGGCGTAGGATTTGACGATCGGGGCCGCCCACGCCGGCGACAGGCGCCGCCTCAGCGCCGACGCGTTGCTGCTGGCGACGGCGTTTCTGTGGGGCGTCACCTTCGTCGCCCAGAAGGACGCGGCCGCCGCCTTGCCGCCGCTGGCCTTCGTCGCCGCGCGCTTCGCCGTCTCGGCGCTCGCGCTGGCGCCGTTCGCGCTCTTCGAGCGTAGCCGAGCCCAGCGCCCGCTGACGCCGCGCGCCTCGCGGGTGGCGTTGATCATGGGCCTCGCGCTCTTCCTCGGAACCAGTCTGCAACAAGCGGGCCTCGAGACGACGAGCGCGACCAACGCCGGTTTTCTGACCGCCTGCTATGTGGTGCTGACGCCGTTCGTGGTCTGGGCGCTGGCGCGCGCGCGACCGCGCGGCGCCGTCGTGGCGGCGAGCCTCGTCTCTCTTCTCGGCGCAGCGCTGCTCGCTTTCAGCGGCGGACCGGCCGAGCCGCCGTCGATCGGCGACGGCCTGGTTCTGATCGCGGATCTCGCCTGGGCGGTCAGCATTGCATTAACGCCGATGTTCCTCGCCAGCGCGCCGAGGCCGCTGGCGCTCGCGTTCGTTCAATACGCGCTCTGCAGCGCGCTCGCGGGCGTGACCGCGTTTGCGTTCGAAACCTTCGGATGGCGGGGATTCACGGCCGCGACGCCCTCGATCCTGTTCGCCGGCCTCGTCTCAGGCGCGCTCGGCTATACGCTGCAGATCATCGCTCAGCGCCATACCCCGCCGGCCGAGGCGGCGCTGATCCTGTCGCTGGAAAGCGTGTTCGCCGCGCTCGCCGGCGCGCTATTGCTGGGCGAGCGGCTGACGGCTCTCGGCGCGCTCGGCTGTGCGCTGATCCTGATCGGGGCGGTCGCGGTGGAGACCGGGCCGACGCTGATGCGGCGCGGCTCGAGAATGTGACATCGGGGGCATGCGCGGCTATAAGCCCGGCTCCCAAAATACGGTTCCGCCGCTGTCGCCGAAAGGTCCATCATGTCCGGCTCGAGTTTGAGCAGCGCCGCGCTGGACGAGCGGCGGCGGCGCATTCTTTATCGCGCCTGGCGGCGGGGATTGCGTGAGATGGATCTGGTGATGGGCCGGTTCGCCGACGCGCATCTGCCGGCGATGAGCGAAAGCGAGCTCGACGAGTTCGAGCGCCTGCTCGAGGTCCCCGACCCGCAGGCGCTCGCCTGGATCACCGGCGGGGAGGCGCCGCCGCCCGACTTCGACACGCCGATGATCGAGCGCCTGCGCGCCATGCCGCGCCAGGCGGCGGAGTGCGCCGACAGAGCGCCGTGAACAGCTTGTCGCCCTCGATCCGCCGCCTCGATGAGGGCGGCGCCGTCACGCTGGCGCGCGCGCCCGAGGGCTACGACGCCTTCGTCGTCGCGGAGCTGACGCGCGCGCTCGCTGTGGCCGGAGAAAGGCGCGCGGCGGCGCTCGCCTTCGTCGCCCGGGACGGCTTGCGCGCCCAGGCGCTGATCGAGGCGCTCGCCTTCGCCGCGCCGGAGATCGAAGCGCTGCGTCTGCCCTCATGGGATTGTCAGCCCTACGACCGGGTCTCCCCCAATGCGGGCGTTTCGGCCGAGCGCATGACCGTGCTGGCGCGGCTTGCGCGCACGCGCGGCGCGGTTGAGCGGCCGCGCATTCTGGTCGGCTCCGTCAGCGCGTTCACCCAGCGGGTTCCGCCGCTCAAATATATCGCTTCCGCCGCCTTTTCGGCCGCGCCCGGCAACAGCGTCAGGATGGACGATCTGGCGCGGTGGCTCAACTCCAACGGCTTTGTCCGCGCAGGCACGGTGCGCGACGTCGGCGACTACGCCTCGCGCGGCGGCCTTCTCGACCTTTATCCGCCGGGGGCGGCGGCGCCAATCCGGCTCGATTTCTTTGGCGACACGCTCGAATCCATTCGCGCTTTTGATCCGGAGACCCAGCGCAGCGTTGGGCAATTGCGCTCGCTCGATTTGGTGCCGATGAGCGAAGCGCGGCTGACGACCGAAACCATACGCCGCTTCCGCCAGACCTACGCCCTCGAATTCGGCGCGCCGACGCGCGACGACGATCTCTACGCCGCGGTCAGCGAAGGCCGCCGCGCGATCGGGCTCGAGCACTGGCTGCCGCTTCTCTATGAAAGCCTGGACACGATCTTCGACTATGTCGCCGGCGCGCCCTTGGTGCTCGACGCTCGGGCCGAGGACGCCGCGCGCGAGCGGATCGCGCTGATCGCCGACGCTTATTCCGCTCGCCGCGCCGCCTTCCTGGCTGACCCGGTCAAGGCCGATTACAAGCCGCTGCCGTTCGCGCGGCTCTACCTCGCCGAGGATGAGTGGAGGGAGCGGCTCGCCGCCGCGCCGCTCGCCCGCCTCACGCCCTTCGAGGCGCCGCCGGGGGCGGACGAGGTCGTCGACTGCGGCGGGCGGATTGGCCGCAATTTCGCGCCCGAGCGGCAGAACGAGAACGCCAATGTCTTCGACGCGGTGGCGTCGCATGTGAGGGCCTTGCAGGCGCGCGGGCTTGCCGTCGTCGTCGCCGGCTGGAGCGACGGCTCGCGCGAGCGGCTGAGCCATGTGCTGGCCGAGCATGGGCTGAAATCGCTCGAACTCGTCTCCTCGTATCATCAGGTCAGGACCGCGCGCGCCGGCGCGCTGCCGCTCGCGGTGATCGCGCTCGAACAGGGGTTCGAGGCGCCCGGCTTCGCCATCATCGGCGAGCAGGACATTCTGGGCGACCGGCTGGTGCGCCATGCGAAACGCCGGCGGCGGGCGCAGGACGTGCTGAGCGAAGCGAGCGCGCTCGGCGCCGGCGACCTGGTCGTCCACATCGACCACGGGGTCGGGCGCTTCGTCGGCCTGAGGACGATCGAGGCCGCCGGGGCGCCGCACGACTGTCTGGAGATTCACTACGCCGGCGGCGACAGGCTGTTTCTGCCGGTCGAGAACCTCGAGCTTCTGTCGCGCTTCGGCTCGGAGGCCGGCGAACTCGACCGGCTGGGCGGCGCAGGCTGGCAATCGCGCAAGGCGCGGCTCAAGAAACGGGTGCGCGAGATGGCGGGCGACCTGGTCCGGGTCGCCGCCGAGCGCATGACCCATCCCGCCCCGCGGCTGATCCCGCCCGAAGGCCTCTACGACGAGTTCTGCGCCCGCTTTCCCTATGACGAAACGGAGGACCAGCAGAGCGCGATCGAGGCGACGCTCGACGATCTGGCCGCCGGCCGGCCGATGGACCGGCTGGTCTGCGGCGACGTCGGATTCGGCAAGACCGAAGTGGCGCTGCGCGCCGCCTTCGCCGCGGCGATCAACGGCAAGCAGACCGCGATCGTCGCCCCGACGACTTTGCTCGCGCGCCAGCATACGCAAAACTTCCGCGACCGCTTCGCCGGCCTGCCGGTCAACGTCGGCCAGCTCTCGCGCATGGTCGGCGCGGCCGAGCAACGCGAGGTGAAAAAAGGCCTCGCCGAAGGCTCGGTCGACATCGTCGTCGGCACCCACGCGGTGCTGGGGAAGACCGTCGGCTTCAAGGACCTCGGCCTGGTCGTGATCGACGAAGAGCAGCATTTCGGCGTCGGCCACAAGGAGCGGCTGAAGGAATTGCGCGCCGAAGTGCACATGCTGACGCTCTCGGCGACCCCGATCCCGCGCACCTTGCAATTGGCGATGACCGGCGTGCGCGAAATGTCGATCATCGCGACGCCGCCGATCGACCGGCTCGCAGTCAGGACCTTCGTCTCGCCGTTCGACGCGCTGATCGTGCGCGAGGCGCTGTTGCGCGAGCGCTATCGCGGCGGCCAGTCGTTCTATGTCTGCCCGCGGATCGAGGACCTCGACGAGGCGGCGGCGTTCCTGCGCCAGAACGCGCCGGAGGCGAAGTTCGTCACCGCGCACGGCCAGATGGCGGCGCGCGAACTCGAGGACAAGATCGGCGCCTTCTATGACGGCAAGTACGACATTCTGCTGTCGACCGCGATCGTCGAATCCGGCCTCGACATACCGCGCGCCAACACCATGATCGTCCATCGGGCCGACATGTTCGGTCTCGCCCAGCTCTATCAATTGCGCGGCCGGGTCGGGCGCTCGAAAATCCGGGCCTATGCGCTCTTCACCACCGAGCCCAAGAAGCCGCTGACGGCGCAGGCCGAGAAGCGGCTGCAGGCGCTGCAGTCGCTCGATACGCTCGGCGCCGGCTTCCAGCTCGCGAGCCACGATCTCGACCTGCGCGGCGCCGGCAATCTTCTGGGCGAGGAGCAGTCGGGCCACATCAAGGAGGTCGGCTACGAGCTCTATCAGCAGATGGTGCGCGAGGCGGTCGAGCGCATCAAGTCGGGCGAGGACGCGCCGGCCGAGGACCTGTGGTCGCCGGCGATTTCGCTCGGCGCGCCGGTGACGATCCCCGAAAGCTACATCCCCGACCTGCCGACCCGGCTCATGCTCTATCGCCGTCTCTCCGCGCTCGAGGACGAAGGCGAGATCGAGGCGATGGGGGCCGAAATCGTCGACCGCTTCGGCCCCCCGCCGCCCGAAGTCGGCCTTCTGATGAAGCTGGTCGCGATCAAGGCGCTGTGCCGCGCCGCCAACGTCGAGAAGCTGGAGGCCGGCGCGAAGGGCGTCACGCTCGCCTTCCGCAAGAACTCCTTCGCCAACCCGACGGCGCTGGTGAAATGGGTCGAGGCCCAAGGCCCGCTCGCGCGCGTGCGCCCCGACATGCGGATCGTCGTCGCCGACGATTTCGAAAAACTCGCCGACCGGCTGACCGGAACAGTGAAAATTTTGCGCGAGATCGCGAAGCTCGCCGGGAGATCCTCCGCGCGCTCAACGCGATGAGCGCGCGCCCGACTTCGGGGCCGCCGCGAAGCCGACGCTCCTGGTCAGCAATGTCCCGCGGCTCTCCGCTGAGGGGCCGGTCGGAGGAGGGGCTTCGGTAGGGCGGGGGACGGCGCCGCAAGATAGCCGCGGGTTCGCGCCAATCGGCAGCCCCTTGGCGGAAGCCGCCTCAGCAGGCGTAATGTAGCCGTCTTCCGCCATGCGGTCGATGACCCAATCGCGCCGTTCCTTCGCCGCTTCCGGGAAACGTGCCGGATCATAGTGGCTCGGCGCCTTGGGCAATCCGGCCACGAACGCCGCTTCCTCGAGCGTGAGTTCGTCAACCGGCTTGTCGAAGTACTGGAACGACGCGTCGGCGACGCCGTGCGCCCCGCAGCCGAGGTAGACCTCGTTGAGATAGATCTCGAGGATGCGGTCCTTTGACAGCTCGCGTTCGATGCGAAGCGCCAGGAGAACTTCCTTGATCTTTCGCGCGAGCGAGACTTTATCGGTGAGGAGCAGGTTTTTCACCAGCTGCTGGGTTATGGTCGAGGCGCCGATCGGGCGCTCGTTCGACAGGTAGCGCACGACATCGATGGCCGCGGCGCGCGCCATCAACGGAATATCGATCCCCGGATCCTGGTAGAAGTCCCTGTTCTCGGCCGAAAGAAAGGCGTGGACGACCCGCGCCGGCATGGCGCTCATGGGCACGAAGCGCTGTCCTGCCGCCGGATGGTAGGCGACGATTTTCCCATCGTCCGGCAGGTCGCGCCCATAACGCCAGAGGACAAAGGCTGTCGCTCCTGCGGCTGTGAGGGCGAGCGCAAGCGCGACGCTGAGCATGATCCGCATCAAACGTCGCGCGCTCCGGCTCATTGGGGTTGTTCAGGCTAACGTCACAATGTGTTGCATATGTGGGAGCGGCGCCCAAACGAACGCGGCGAATGACGAGGCCGGCACGTTCACCCCGGCCAGAACCCGCCATCCAACACCTGCTCAACTGTCCACGGGCGCGCCTCGGGAAACGTCGAACCCGCCAGCCCCGCCTCCGCTTCCGCAGCCCGAGGTTCGCGGTCGGCGGCGGGTCAGGCGTTTCCGGCGAAAGCCGCCCAAACGCCCTCCGGGTCGTCGACTGGATTCCAACGGCCAGCAAGGCGTATCCTGCGCAAACTGGAAATCCGCGAACGCAGGCGAAGGATTCGCGAAAGACGGGCGCTGATTTCGGTCTCCGTTCGATTCCGCCGGCCGATGGGGGGGACAATGGCAATCGAATTCGTCGCCCACGTGTGGATCGACGGTAGCGACAACCCGTATCCCGGCGGCGCGGCCGAATACGAGCGGCAGGTGCGGGCGATGCTCGGAAACGTGCGGGCGACCGCCACCGGGCGGACCTTGCTGGGCTTCTTCGCGTTGCGACGGCATAACGTTTGGATCATCCCGCCGGGAGGCAATGCAGAGCCGAGTCGAGGCGGACGCGGGCGCTGCGGATCCCGTCGCCGCATTCCGCCGCAATTTCGAATTGCGCAGCGCCCTCGATGGGCGCGTCGATCCCCGCGGCCGCCGCGGCGCCGGGACCGGATCGGACAGCCTGCTGCGCTTTCACCCGATCCACTGGCGCTACCCTCCAGGCAGCTTCGACACCCCCGAGGAAGTCCTGGTTCACGAGTTGTTTCACGCCATGCGGCAAACGTTCGGGGCGCTGCGCAATACGCCTCTCGACGGCGATTTCGACACGGTCGAGGAGCTCTACAGCGTCTTTGTCCAGAACATGTACGCCAACGAGCGCAATTTGCCGCTGCGCGCGACCCATCACCAGGCCAGCAGCAACGTCTCGCCGGACCACTCGATGGCGCACAATCCGAGCTTTCGCGCGCCGATGCGGGACCTGGCGGCCATGATGCCCACCATCGTGAACGAACTCGCAAAAGTGCGAACCGCGTATAACCCCTTCCGCGACTGGAAGGAGTTTTCCCGTCACGGTTAGGCCGGCTTCTCCGCGGCGGCCCGCGGCGTCCGTCCGTCCCTCGCTCGCAGGCGGGGGCGGTAGGCTCGATCTCGGCTTGCGCGAGCATTCCCGGCCGCAGCAACTCGGCCTGCTGACGGCTCCAGTCGCGGCGGCGGCCCATCCTGACGCTCGCGCGCGGGTTCATTACCAAGAATTGTATTCGCCGCCGCTATTCGGCCACCGGCTTTCGATTGGATCGCGCCCGTCAGACTGAGGGGAGAGACCATGAATGAGATCGATCTACGGACGTCTCCGGTCTATGTGGTGACGCGGCGGCCGCCTTCGGCGGTCGCGCAAGACGAAGACATCTATCTTTCCGTGCCGGTCGCCGCTCCATCGCTTCCGGACCAGGTGGAGACAATCGAGATCTTTCTGTCGATCGATTTTGCGAATCGTATGATCGCTCAACTGGTCGAGGCGGTCCAGGTTGCGACGAAACACGAAATCTCACCGACGTCGTATCCTTGTCGAGTTTGGACCAGCGGTCACAAATATCCTGACGCATAGGTCTCCACGCCTTAAGCCCCAGTTTATCGTTCCGGAGCTGAAGGTAATCCAGGTCGAATTTTTCACCGGACCGGTCGAATGGGTCGAAGAATTCGTGTCTAGAAATTGGCGGGAACTATAATTATTCGTAATGTTCGCTATCGACGGCAAAGACTAAGTTCTCGTTTACCAGCGTTGTCTAGCGTCTTCGCACTGGACGGACCATCGTGCTTTGGCTCCGGCGGAGGCATGAAGCCGCTCCGTCCCGTCGGCGAAACTCCGACATGTCCCGCTTGTGAATTTACGCCCGATTGGAGAAAGCGATGTCAACTTCACCAGTTTCGGCCGCGCCGGGCGCGCCCGTCAATGTCAGCACGGCGCCGGTCGCGAGGGCGGTGGACGGCGACTACAAGGCTCAAAGCGTCAATTCTGCTCACGTCAAGGACGGCGACGGAGATTACAAGCCGATAGCGGCGGCGAGTTCCGCCGCGGCCCAAAGTTCCGCCTCAGTGCAGTCGTCGCTGCCTTCTCTGAAAAAAGGCGGCTGACTTCGGCGTCAGCATCCGGCGTTCGATGCAAGGCGAAAGTCGTCCCGGCGACGGGGCCTTGCATCGATTCGCGACCTCGATCGTAAACTGAGGATCGGCGATGAGCGACACGGTTACAAGACAAGGCACGGCCCCGGCGCCTGATCGTTATGACGTCGGGGCGATCGCCTTCCATTGGGCGGTCGCGGCGCTGATTGTCTTCCTTGGCGTGCTTGGCCTGTTGTTCGAGGATTTGCCGAGGCAGTCGCGGCCGTTTTGGATCAACGTTCATGGATCTGTCGGCCTTGTCTATGTTGCATTGGTGATCGCAAGGCTCGCATGGCGCGCAGGCAACCGGCCTCCGGACCTGCCGCCGGATGTCGGCGAGTTGTCCCGGCGCGCCTCGCACGCGGCACACCTGCTGCTTTACGCCTTGATGGCGAGCATCCCCATGCTTGGGTTCGTCGCCTTCGTGTGGCACGGGCGGGCCTTCGACTATGGCCTGTTTCAAATAGACTTCGGCGTCCCCTCCGATCGCGCCGTGTTCCACCCGGCCGAGGAAATTCATTCTTTTCTGGCCTATGCTTTGTTTGGACTGGCCGCCCTGCACGCCGCCGGGGCCTTGTGGCATCACTTTGTCCGGCGCGACCGCGTGCTGATGCGGATGATTCCCGGCGGCGCCGGTTAGCCGCTGGCGCGGCGCTTCCTGACGATGACGTCGAAGCCTCCCGTTTGCGCCCGCAATGAGAACGTCGAGTCGATGGAGGCTGGCGAGGAAGGCCTGACCTTCGCCCTTTTACAAGACCTCTTTCGCCAACCCGACGGCGCTGGCGAAATGGGTCGAAGCGGAGGGTCTGCTCGCGCGGGTCCGGTCGCGACGTCTGCCGGGCCGCTCCCTACGCTCCCTCCATGATCTTGTCCCGCGCCGCGCTGACGAGGAAGGCGGATCGGCTGAGGCCGCGCTCCTTGGCGGCGGCGTCGATCGCGTCGAGCAGGGCGGCGTCGAGGCTGATGTTGGCCCGCACCGTTCGGCCCGAGTTCGAGGAGCAGCGGGATCATCACCGCGCTCTCGCCCTCGCCAATTTCGCCCGAGGCGACGATGGCCGACAAGGTCGACGGGCGGGGCGCTCCGAAACCGCCCTCGCGCTTGTGGGCGAGGACGTCGCGCAGCGCCCCGGCGGCGTCGGCGATCGCTTCCTCGGCGGTGGCGCCGCCGCCGACGCAACCGGGGATGTCGGGGATGCGGACGCCCCAGACGCCGCCGCTTCCATCGAGAACGCCGACATAATAGGTCATCGCGCCGCTCCTTAAGTTCACAGCCACCCCGCGGCCTTCGCTATCGACCGCGCCACGCCTCGGGACAACTCGCGGTGGCGGGGAACCACGATCATCATCTCCGGCCGGTCCCTGTGGATGAATCGATCATGACGCCCGCCGCCGATGTTTTTCCAGCCCTCGGCCTGGAGGCGATCGACCATCTTGCGAACATTGGTCTCGACCTCGGCCACCACCGCGCCCCTTGTTTCAAACGATACTCCCGCCGCATTCTCAAGCCAACCCGTTTGCGCAAAATATTGCGTAAAGAAGCGCGGTCAGGCGACCGAATTGGCCAAGCGCATTTTGGGATCATGTGATTAAAAGACCGAAGCCGATCCGTCCTAGCGCCGCCGAAGACGTCCGGATCGCGCACGGCATTGCCGCCGATCCCGACGCGGCGCCGGACCTGTCGGAGCCCGTCGCAGGCATCGTCAGTCGCGTGGGCCGTCCGCCGAAACCCGACCGCAAGGTCTCGGTGACGCTTCGGCTCGACCGCGACGTGCACGCTTCAAGGCGGCCGGCGCGGGCTGGCAGACGCGCATCAACGCTGCCCTGAGGAAGTCGAGCCCCCGCTGATCATCGCGCCCGCCCAATTCCGCCGCCTTGCCTCGGCCGCCGCGGAACATATATCAGCGAGGTCCGTTGGAATGTGCGGCGTCGCCGGGCGCCTTAGCCGCAAGGCCCGCCGCGGAGCGATCAAATGACAGACGACACCAAGAAGCCCGCGCGCCGAGCGCGCGCAATGTCCGAGGCGATGCTCGACGAGGCGATTGAGGAATCCTTCCCCGCCAGCGACCCGCTGCCCACCAACCCGTCCTTCATTGGCGGTCCGGAGCGTTCGCCGCCGGCGCGCGAAGCGCCGAAGCCACGGCCCAAGACGGCGCGGCGGGGCTGATCGCCGGGACTGTTTCGGGGCGGATCGGCGGCGCGCATATTGTGCGTCGAATAGCTTAGTATTTTCAGTTACTTACACATTTTTATTTCGAAAAACCGGAAGCTGTGCTAGGCTTGAATTTCGGTGGCGGGTGGCCGAAGGAGCGGGGATGCCGGATGGGCTGCGGACGACGGAAGGGGTCGCCACGCACGCCTCGAATGCGAGGGTGGCGCGGCACGGGATTTTTTGATTTGGATTCGCGCATAACTTATTGAAAAGCCTGGATTCGCGGAAGAAGAATCCTTTCGTTTCCTTCCCTTTTATTTTCGTTGGCTTCCCCTTTTATTTTCTTTTGCTTCCCATTTGCTTTCGTTAGCTTCCCTATGGCTTGCAGAGATTCCGCCTGGGACCGAGGCGGCCGGCCGGTCCCGCGCGGGCTCTTCACCGCGTCGGCCGGATGACGAAGGTCCCGCTTCCGGCGCCGGCGGGATCGTCGGCCTCGGCGAGGCTGAGCCGCGTGACCTCGGCCCCGCGCGGACCGCGCCGCATCTCGGCGATCATCGCCTCGACGTCGGCGGCAGCGCCCCGAACAAGCGCCTCGACCGCGCCGTCGGCTCGGTTGCGCACCCAGCCCGAAATGTTGAGCCTCAGCGCCGCGCGCTGCGCAAAATAGCGATAGCCGACGCCCTGGACGAAGCCTTCGACGACGACGCGGCGGATCAGCACTTCCTCTGCGGACATCGCGAACGTCCTTAGCACAGGCAGCGCTCGGGCCCGAACGGCGGCATTGCTCCCTGCGCCCCGCTTGTCTATAGGCTCGCTCGATCGCTTACGCCGATTGGTATCGGCGAGTGAGCTTTTGAGGAGCCTCGATGATTTACGTCACCTTTCCCGACGGCGCGAAGCGCCCCTTCGAGCCCGGCCTTTCCGGCCTCGACATCGCCAAATCCATCTCTCCCTCGCTCGCCAAACGCACGGTCGCGGCGATCCGCGACGGCGAGCTGGCCGATCTCGCCGACCCGGTCGGACAAGACTCGGCGCTCGAATTCATCACCCGCGACGATCCGCGGGCGCTCGAGCTGATCCGCCACGACGCCGCGCATGTGCTGGCCGAAGCGGTGCAGTCGCTGTGGCCGGGAACCCAGGTGACGATCGGCCCCGTGATCGAGAACGGATTCTACTACGATTTCTACCGCTCAGAGCCGTTCACGCCCGAGGATTTCCCGGCGATCGAGAAGCGCATGCGCGAGATCATCGCCCGCGACCGCCCGTTCAGAAAGACCGTCGTCTCGCGCGACGAGGCGAAGGGCTTCTTCGAAAAGAAGGGCGAAGCGTTCAAGATCGAGCTGATCGACGCCATTCCCGCCGGCGAGGAGGTCAAGCTCTACAGCCAGGGCGAATGGACCGACCTCTGCCGCGGGCCTCATATGACCTCGACCGGCAAGGTCGGCGACGCCTTCAAGCTGATGAAAGTCGCCGGCGCCTATTGGCGCGGCGATTCGACCAAGCCGATGCTGTCGCGCATCTACGGGACGGCGTTCGCGAAAAGGGAGGAGCTCGACGCCTATCTGAAACAGCTCGAGGAAGCCGAGCGGCGCGACCACCGCAAGCTCGCCCGCGAGATGGACCTGTTCCACTTCCAGGAAGAGGGGCCCGGCTCGATCTTCTGGCACCCCAAGGGCTGGACGCTGTTTCAGACGCTGGTCGCCTATATGCGCCGGCGGCTGGCCGCAGACTACCAGGAAGTCAACGCGCCTCAGGTGCTCGACAAGCGCTTATGGGAAATCTCCGGCCATTGGGACTGGTATCGCGAGAGCATGTTCATGTGCCGTCCGGCCGGCGAGGACGCGGAGACCGAGGACGAGCGCGTCTATGCGCTCAAGCCCATGAATTGTCCCGGCCATGTCCAGATCTTCAAGCACGGCCTGCGCAGCTATCGCGAGCTGCCTTTGCGGATGGCCGAATTCGGCGCGGTCAACCGCTTCGAGCCGTCAGGCGCGCTGCACGGCCTCATGCGCGTGCGCTCGTTCACCCAGGACGATGCGCATATTTTCTGCACCGAGGAGCAGCTGGCGCAGGAGTGCCACAAGATCAACGAGCTGATCCTGTCGGTGTACGGCGATTTCGGTTTTGACAGTATCGTGGTGAAGCTCTCCACCCGGCCCGAGAAGCGCGTCGGGACGGACGCGATGTGGGGCCACGCGGAGGCGGTGATGGGCCGCGTCCTCGATGAGATCAAGGCGCGCCACGGCAATGTGGTGACGACCAGCCTCAATCCGGGCGAAGGCGCATTCTACGGGCCGAAGTTCGAATATGTGCTGCGCGACGCGATCGGCCGCGACTGGCAATGCGGAACGACCCAGGTGGACTTCAACCTGCCCGAGCGCTTCGGCGCCTTTTACATCGCCGGCAACAGCGAAAAGACGACGCCGGTGATGATCCATCGCGCCATCTGCGGCTCGATGGAGCGCTTCATCGGCATTCTGCTGGAGCATTACGCCGGCCACCTGCCGCTATGGCTGGCGCCGTTGCAGATCGTCGTCTGCACGATCACCAGCGACGCCGACGATTTCGCGATCGAGTTCGCCGCGCGGGCGAAAAAGCGGGGCTTGAGGGTCGAGACCGACCTGCGCAACGAAAAGATCAATTACAAGGTGCGCGAGCACTCGCTGGCCAAGGTCCCGGTCCTGATCGCCGTCGGCCGCAAGGAGGCGAGCGAGAGCACCGTCTCCATTCGCCGCCTGGGCTCCAACGCGCAGACCACGATGGACGCCGACGCGGCGATCGAGGCGCTTGGCGAGGAGGCTCTGCCGCCCGACCTGCGCCGATAAGCCGCTGGCGTCACGAGACAGTCGCCGATCTTGTCAGCGGCGCTTTATTTTGGCCGGCGAAAGCTCCATCATATATGTTCGATCGAGGAGCGACGATGTCCATGGACAGGAATCCGGCCGAGGCCCGCCGTTCGTTGCGCTTCCGTTTCCGCGGCGCCGAGGTCGCGCTCGACCGGTTCTCGCCGCGTGCGACCGTTCTCGACTGGCTGCGCGAGGAAGCGGGGGCGACGGGGACCAAGGAGGGCTGCGCGGAAGGCGATTGCGGCGCCTGCACGGTGGCGCTGGCGCGGCTGCGCCATGGCGCGCTGGCCTACGAGGCGGTCAACGCCTGCATTCTGCTGCTTGGCCAGCTCGACGGCGCCGAGCTGATCACGGTCGAGGACCTCGCCGACGGCGGGACGCTCCATCCCGTGCAGCAGGCGATGGTCGATCATCATGGCTCGCAATGCGGCTTTTGCACGCCCGGCATCGTGATGAGCCTGTTCGTCGCCTATCATTCCGGCGCGCCGGCCACCTATTCCAGCCTTTGCGATCAGCTCGCCGGCAATCTCTGCCGATGCACCGGGTATCGCCCGATCCTGACAGCGGCGCTGGAGACTTGCGACGGCGCGCCCAAGGACCGGTTCGCGGCGACGGCGCAGGAGCGGGCCGCCGCGCTCGCCGCGCTCGCCGACGGCCGGGACCTGTTCGTCGGCGACGAGGCGTCGTTCTTCGCCGCGCCGGCGAACCTCGATTCGCTCGCCGCGCTCTATGCGCGCTTTCCCGACGCGACGCTCGTCGCCGGGGCGACCGACGTCGGGCTCTGGATCACCAAGCAGCTGCGCGACTTGAAGCGGATCATATGGCTCGGCGCGGTTAAGGGGTTGGACGCCGTCGGCGAAGGCGGCGACGGGGTCTTGTCGATCGGCGCGGGCGTGACGCTGGCGGAAGCCACGCCGCTGCTTGGCGAGATCCATCCCGACCTCAGCGAACTGATGCGCCGTTTCGGCTCGGTTCAGGTGCGCGCGAGCGGGACCGTGGGCGGCAATATCGCCAACGGTTCGCCGATCGGCGACATCGCGCCCGCATTGATCGCGCTTGGCGGCAAGGTCATCCTGCGAAGGGGCGGCCAGACGCGCGCCCTGCCGCTCGAGGACTTCTTCATCGGTTACGGCAGGCAGGACCGCGAGCCTGGCGAGTTCGTGCTCGCGGTCGAGGCGCCGCGGCTCGACGCCGGTCAGCACTACCGCGCCTTCAAGGTGTCGAAGCGCTTCGACGAGGACATTTCCGCGGTCATGCTCGCCGCGCGCATCGGCCTCGAAGGCCGAAGGATCGTCGGCGCGCGCATCGCCTGCGGCGGCATGGCGGCGACGCCGAAGCGCGCCGTAAGCGCGGAACGGGCGCTGATCGGCGCAAGCCTCGACGAACCCGCGAGCTGGCGCGCGGCGCTCGCGGCGCTCTCGCGCGATTTCACTCCTTTGACCGACCAGCGCGCGAGCGCGGCCTATCGGATGACGGTCGCGGCCAATCTGCTCGAAAAGGCCGTGCTCGAGATTTCCGGCGCGAGCGCGCCAACCCGGATCGGAATGCTCCATGCCGCCGAATGACATTGGCGATCTCGCCCTGCCGACCGCGGTCGTTCACAAGCCGCTGCCGCACGATTCCGCTCGCCTGCATGTTCAGGGCTCGGCGAATTATGTCGACGACATCCGCGAGCCGGAAGGCACGCTGCACATCGCGATCGGCATGGCCGACAAGGCGCGCGGCAGGTTGAGGACCCTGGAGCTGGAGGCGGTGCGGGCGGCGCCGGGCGTCGTGGCCGTGATGACCGCGGGCGACATTCCCGGCAAGAACGATGTGGCGCCCGTGTTCGCCGACGAGCCGCTGTTCGCGCATGAAGAGGTGATATTCCACGGCCAGGCCCTGTTCGCGGTGGTCGCCCGCACGCGCGACCAGGCCCGGCGGGCGGCGCGGCTGGCCAGGATGGAGATCGAAGAGCAAACGCCCTCGGTCACCATCGCCGACGCGCTCGCCTCCGGCGCGCGCGTGCAGGAGGATTACGCCTTCGGGCGCGGCGACGCGGCGGGCGCGATCGAAAAGGCCCCGCATCGGCTGGAAGGCCAATTTGCGATCGGGGGTCAGGAACATTTCTATCTCGAAGGCCAGGCTTCCTTCGCCTTTCCCGGCGAAGGCGACGAGATGACG
Source organism: uncultured Alphaproteobacteria bacterium (assembly GCA_963835955.1). GTDB lineage: Bacteria > Pseudomonadota > Alphaproteobacteria > Rhizobiales > Beijerinckiaceae > Roseiarcus. Next base: position 601,719 of record CAWIHZ010000005.1, read on the forward strand.
GTGCACGCCTCGACCCAGGATCCGACCGAGACGCAGCACATTGTCGCGCGGATCCTCGGCGTTCCGGACGCCTTCGTCACGGTCGAGACCCGACGGATGGGCGGCGGCTTCGGCGGCAAGGAGAGCCAGGCCTGCGCCTGGGCCGCGATCGCGGCGCTGGCCGCGCGCGTCACCGGCAGGCCGTGCAAGATCCGCCTTGACCGCGACGACGACTTCATGCTCACCGGCAAGCGCCATGACTTCCGCGCCGACTGGCGCGTCGGTTATGACGACCGGGGCGTCGTCGCCGGCTATGACGTGGCCCTCAACGCCCGCTGCGGCTGTTCGGCCGACCTGACGCCCGGCGTCGCCGACCGCGCGATGTTTCACGCCGGCAACGGCTATTGGCTGCCGGACGTGGCGATCGCCTCTCGGCGCCTCAGGACCGACACCGTGTCTAACACCGCGTTTCGTGGTTTTGGCGGCCCGCAGGGCATGATCGCGATCGAGCGTGTGATGGACGCGATCGCGCGCGAACGCGGTCTCGATCCGCTCGACGTCCGCAAGGCCAACCTGCTGCGCGCCGGCGCCGAGCGGACGCCCTATGGGCAGACGGTTGAGGACTATGAGACCCAACGGACGATCATGGACGAGCTCGAAGTCACGAGCGACTATCGGGCCCGCCGCGGGCGGATCGCCGCCTTCAATGCGCGAAGTCCGATCATCAAGCGGGGCATCGCCCTGACGCCGGTAATGTTCGGCATTTCCTTCACCCTCATCCCGCTCAACCAGGCCGGCGCGCTGGTGCATGTCTATTCCGACGGCTCGATCCATCTCAACCACGGCGGCACCGAGATGGGGCAGGGGCTATTCACCAAGGTCGCGCAGATCGTGGCCGAGGAATTCGGCGTGCCGCTGCATTTCGTGCGCATCACCGCGACCAACACCGCCAAGGTGCCAAACGCCTCGCCGACGGCCGCCTCGTCGGGAACCGATCTCAACGGCATGGCGGCGAAGATCGCCGCCGGGACGATCAAGCAGCGCATGGCGGCTTTCGCCGCCCAGCAATGGGGCGTCGCGCCCGAGGCGGTCGAGTTCCGCGACGGGCGCGCCTTCGCCGGCAACGCCTCGATGAGTTTCGGCGAGCTGGCGAAGGCCTGCCGTCTTTCGCGCGTGCAACTCTCGCATGCGGGCTACTTCAAGACCCCGGAAATTCATTGGGACCGCGCCAAGGCCCAGGGGCGGCCGTTCTTCTATTTCGCCTACGGCTCGGCCTGCTCCGAAGTCGCGATCGACACGCTGACCGGCGAAATGAAGGTGCTGCGCGTCGACTTGCTGCACGACGTCGGCGCCTCGATCAATCCGGCGATCGACCTCGGCCAGGTCGAGGGGGCGTTCATTCAGGGCATGGGCTGGCTGACGACTGAGGAGCTGGTCTACGACGCCAGGGGACGGCTGACCACGCACGCGCCCGCCACTTACAAGATACCCGTCGCTTCCGATACGCCGCCGATCTTCAACGCCCGCCTGTTCACGCGGTCCAATCCGACGCCCAGCATCTATCGCTCCAAGGCCGTCGGCGAGCCGCCGCTGATGCACGGCATTTCGGTCTATTCGGCGATCCTCGACGCCGTGCATGCGACCAACCCGAACGGCCAGCCGAAGCTCGAGGCGCCTTGCACGCCGGAGTCGATCCTCAACGCGGTTCGCTCGCTCGACGGAGCGGCTTGAGCGCGGCGCCATGCTGGCTTTTCGCCGCCTCATCGATGCGATCGAAGCCGAAGGTTCGGCGGCGCTGGTGACGCTGGCCCGGGCCGAGGGATCGAGCCCGCGCGAATCGGGCGCGCGCATGGTGGTCAGGCCGTCGGGCGGATTTCACGGCACGATTGGCGGAGGAGCGCTGGAATGGGCGGCGCTCGCCGCGGCCCAGGCGGCGCTGAAGGAGGGTCGCGGTCCGGCTGCCCGCCGCTCGCTGGCGCTGGGGCCCGAGCTCGCGCAATGTTGCGGCGGGCGCGTCGAATGGCGGATCGAAACCTTCGACCTTCGCGACCTCGCCGATCTGGCGCCGATTGCGGGCGCGGAGAGCCGCGGCCTGGCGACGCTGAGCGCCCACTTGGGCCCAGACGGCCGGGTCGAACGGAAGCTTGCGGCCGAACAGCGGGGAGAGGGACTGACGGCGAGCCTGCCTGCCGCCGCCGAATGGATCGAGCCGCTCGGGCAAAGCGCGCGATCGGTCTACCTCTTCGGCGCCGGCCATGTCGGGCGGGCGCTGGCGCTGGCGCTCGCCCCGTTGCCGTTCGCGGTGCGATGGATCGATTCGCGGCTTGAGGCCTTCCCGGCCTATGCGCCGGCCAACGTCGCGCTGATTCATGCGGTTGAGCCGACGGCCGAACTCACGCACGCGCCCGACGGCGCGCTGATTGTCGTGATGACCCACTCGCACGCAATCGATCTCGAGATCGTCGCCGAGGCGCTGCGCTCGGAGCGTTTCGGCTATGTCGGCCTGATCGGCTCGGCGACCAAACGCGCGAGATTTCTGAGCCAGATGCGCTCGGCCAAGCTGCCAGAGGTCCAGCTGGCGAAACTGGTTTGTCCGATCGGAGTCTCCGGCGTCGAGGGCAAGGATCCGGCGGTGATCGCCGCCTCGACCACCGCGCAGCTGTTGATGGTCAGCGAGCGGTTGGCGGCGGAAGGGCTCAGCGGCCCGGCGCGTTGACGGCGCCGGCCTTGCGACGCGGCGACTTCTTTTTCGCCCCGCGTTTGCTCGCCGCCCGCTCGCCCTTGGCGGGCGTCTTGGCCTTTGTCTTGGCGATCGGCGCCATCCGCGCCTCGATGTCGGCGCCATTGGCTTTCAACCGCTCCGCGATCCGTCCGACTTCCTCGTCCGAAAGGACGGCCGGCCGGCCAAAGGAAAGGGCGATCGCATAGAGCCTGGCGAGATTCTCCAGTTCGCTCGCTCGCGCGAGCGCCGCCGCCAGCGAGCCGCCGGTGGTGAGCGCGCCGTAATTTCCCAACAGCACCGCATGACCTTGTCCCAGCCCTTCGAGCGCCAGGACGGCGAGCTCCTTGGTGCCGAACGGCGCGTAGTTGGCGCAGCGGATGACCGGACTTCCGAACAGAGCGATGGTCGAATGCACGGCCGGGATGGATTTGTGCGCCATCGCCAGCGCCGTCGCGTAGGGCGATTGAAAGCGCACGACGGCGCCGACGTCCGGGCGGGCGCGCGCTATGTCGAGGTGGATGCGCCATTCGCTCGACGGCTTCATCGGCCCCTTCCAGGCGCCGTATTCGCCGCCGAGCGGCATCAGCGCGATCATCGCAGGGCGCAGGAATGAATATTGCGCGCGGTTCGGCGTGATGAGGATGGATTCGGCGGAACGCGCCGAGATGTCGATGACGAGATCGCCGCCGAGCCCGGCCTCGACCATTCGCGCCCCATAGGCGATGATCAACTCGCGCAGCGCCTTTTCCGTCATGGCCATACCCGCCCCGCGCCTGTTTCGTTTCCCGCCCGGCATAGGCGCGGTCACAAGGAATCGCCAACGAAACAATATCGGAACTATGTGGCGCCGGTCGTGCGCAAAGTCCAACGCCGGTTGCGGCGGCTGGCGGCGCTTTCGCCGGTCCGGCGAATCGCGTCGGCGCGCGCGGTCGGGTAAGAATGGGGAACGCCGTCGGGTCGTCAGGGCATTGACGAGGCGACGTCGGTTTCAAGTCGAGGTTTCAGGTGCCGCGATCCGCTTCCGCAAATTTTTACGAACTCATCGCAAAGCGCGCGGGGAGTCCCGCCAAGCTCGCGTTGGAGACCTCCGACGCCACCGCCTTGACTTACGGCGCGCTGATCGAGCGATCGGGACGCGCGGCCAATGCGCTTCGATCGCTCGGGGTCAAGCCCGGCGACCGGGTCGCCGCGCAAGTCGACAAGTCGACCGACATGATTGTCGTCGCGCTCGCGTGTTTTCGCGCCGGGGCGGCGCTGCTGCCATTGAACACCGCCTACACGCTCGCCGAGCTCGAATATTTCCTCGGCGACGCCGAGCCCGCGCTGACGTTGTGCCGGCCCGACGCGCTCGCGGCGGCTCGGGCGCTCGGCGGCAAACTGGGCCTCGCCGCGGTCGAGAGCCTCGGCGCGGCGCAAGACGGAACCTTCGCTGAGCGCATCGCCGACTCGCCAACCGATTTCGAGACGGTGGCGCGGGCGAGCGACGACTTGGCGGCGATCCTCTACACCTCCGGCACCACCGGGCGCTCGAAAGGCGCGATGCTGACGCACGAGAATCTCGCGTCGAACGCGCTCGCTCTCATCGACTGCTGGCGTTTCACCGCGGAGGACCGGCTCATTCACGCGCTGCCGGTCTTCCACACCCATGGGCTTTTCGTCGCTGTCAATGTCGCGCTTCTGTCCGGCGCGACGATGATCTTCCACAGCCGCTTCGACCCGGACGCCGTGATCGCGGCCATGCCGCGGGCGACTTCGCTGATGGGCGTGCCGACCTTCTACACCCGGCTCCTCGACCATCCGGGTCTGACGCACGGGACGTGCGCAAATATGCGCCTGTTCGTTTCCGGCTCGGCGCCGCTGCTGGCGGAAACGCACGGCGCCTGGCGCGAGCGGACCGGCTTCGAAATCCTCGAACGTTACGGCATGACCGAGACCAATATGATCACGTCGAACCCCTACGAGGGAGAGCGCAGGCCAGGGACGGTGGGCTTTCCCCTGCCGGGGGTCAGCGTGCGCATTGCAGAGCCGGACAGCGGCGCGCCGGTGGCGCAGGGCGAGGTCGGCGTCATCGAGGTCAAGGGCCCGAACGTCTTTCGCGGCTACTGGCGGATGCCGGAGAAGACGGCGCAGGAGTTCCGGCCCGACGGCTTTTTCATTACCGGCGATTTGGGCCGCGTCGACCCGGACGGCTACATTCACATTGTCGGCCGCGCCAAGGATCTGGTGATCTCCGGCGGATTCAACGTCTATCCGAAAGAGGTCGAGAGCGAGATCGACGCGATCGAGGGCGTGCTCGAAAGCGCGGTGTTCGGCGTCCCGCACGCCGACTTCGGCGAAGGAGTGACGGCGGTCGTCGTTCCGCGCCCCGGCGCTGAATTGAGCGAATCCGCGGTCCTTGCCGCGTTGGGCGGCCGGCTGGCGAAATTCAAGGCGCCCAAGCGCGTGTTCGTCGTCGGTTCCCTTCCGCGCAACGCGATGGGCAAAGTGGAGAAGGCCGCGTTGCGCCAGACCTACAAGGACATCTACAGTGTGTAAGCGCTTTCATTGGGCGGCGCCAAGCATTCGGCGCCAGGCGATTCGAGGCTTTCGATGAGCGACGCCGAGCGTCGCGCCTTCGGTCACGACCATGGGCACGACGGCCATGGCCATCGGCCGGCGAGTTTCGGCAAGGCTTTCGCGATCGGGGTCGCCCTCAACCTTGGCTTCGTGGTGGTCGAGGTCGTCTATGGCATCCTCAGCAACTCCGTCGCCCTGTTGTCCGACGCGGGCCATAACCTGGGCGACGTGCTCGCTCTCGCGGCCGCGTGGGTAGCGAGCGCATTGGCGATGCGCGCGCCGACGGCGCGATTCACCTACGGACTGCGAGGCTCCTCGATTCTCGCCGCGCTGTTCAACGCCATGCTCCTGCTGGTGACCGTCGGGGCGATTTCATGGGAGGCGGTTCGGCGGCTGGCTGCGCCGGCGCCGGTGGCGGGAAAAGTCGTGATGATCGTCGCCGCGATCGGCATCGTCGTCAACGGAGTCACCGCTTGGCTGTTCGCCTCGGGCAGGCGCGACATCAACCTGCGCGGCGCGTTCGTGCACATGGCCTCGGACGCCCTCGTTTCGGCCGGGGTCGTCGTGGTCGGGTTCGCCATTCTGCTGACCGGGTGGTTTTGGCTCGATCCGCTCGTCAGTCTCGCGGTCAACGCCGTGATCGTTTGGGCGACATGGGGCCTTCTGCGCGATTCGCTGGGCATGTCGATGGCGGCCGCGCCGCCGCACATTGATCCCGGCGAGGTGCGAACGTTCCTTGCCGCCCGTCCGGGCGTGGAAGGCGTTCACGATTTGCACATCTGGCCTATCAGCACCACGGAAGTGGCCCTCACCTGTCATCTGGTGATGCCGGGCGGCCATCCTGGCGACGAATTCCTGCACCGCCTGTCAAAAGAGCTGGCGAAGCGGTTCCAGATCAGTCATCCGACCGCGCAAATTGAAACCGATCCCGACATGGCCTGCGCGCTGGCCCCCGACGACGTCGTGTGACCAGCGCGCCTTTCGCTTAGCCGAGCCGGCCCGACGCGTGGGCGAGGATCGTGTAGACCTTGCCGGTGTTGGACAGCAGGTATGCGCGCCACTGGGAACCGTCGCGGTCGTTCTGGCTGACCTTCGCCAGCAGGCGCTCGAACTCCTGGGTGTAGCGCGTCGCGGTGTCGCGGAATTGAGGGTCGGCGCGATAACGGCGGCGGATTTCGTCGAAGGCCTGCTGCCCGGGCTCGGTGTAGAGGCGGCGCGAAACGGCGGCTGGGTCGCCCCGCCGCCAGCGATCCCACATTTCGACCGCCGCGACGCTGTCGATCAGGCCGCCGATGCCTTGGGTCAACGCCTCCAACGTCTCGATTCCGCGCGGCGCGGGGGCGTCAGGCTCCTCCCGCGACGCCGCCGCCAGCAGGTTGGAAAGCCAGCCGGCCTGGGCGCGGTCGGCGACATCCGCGGGGACAGCGGTCGGCGCGGCCGGGCGATCGGTTCCGAGTCCGAACGGCGGCGCCGGCCACGCGCGATCCGATGCGTCATCGAGCGGGGGAGCGGGTTGCAGGGCGGCAATCTGCGCCGTGGGCGGGATTTCGATCGCCGTGTTCACAATCGCCTCGACGGACGGCGCCAGATCCTCTCGATGCGGCGCCGGCGCCTCGACTTCGCGGACAGGCTCAGCTGGGCGCGGCGGCGGCGGCGGTTCGCGCCGCGCCCTCGCCGGCGCGGAAACCGCGGCCGACGCCCCGACCGCGATCGGCTCGGCGACGTCGAAGGCGGCGCCGGAATCGGACACCAGCGCCGCGAGCTCCTTCAGCGCGCGAATCTGATCGGAGACGACGCGGCGCATCGCTTCCGCGGTTTCGCTCGTCTCTTGCGGCAGATCGAGCACGCCACGCCGCAGCTCTTGCCGCGTCTGGTCGAGCTCGCGCTGAACCTGGCTCGCCATTTCCTTCACTTCGGCGACCGACTGCCGGAACCGTTCGGCGGCATGGTCGAGCGCGCCGGAAATCTGCGCGTTGGTTTGCTCGATGGTCGCCTGCAATGTCTCGGCGGTGCGTTCGCGCTCCTTGGCCGCGGTGTCGCGGATGGTCTCGAATTGGCCGGCGACGGCGACCGACGCGCCTTTGGTCGCCGAAGTGAGCGCGGACGCGATTTCCTGCGCGCGCGCCTGCGCTTTGCCAAAACTGTCCTCGACGCTGGCGGCGAAGCGCTCCAGCATCGAGGCGAAAGCCTCTCCTCGGCCGGACAGATCGCCGACCAGCGCCTGAAGGCTGCTCTGCCGGTGCTCGAGCGCGCCGTCGAGCGACTGCTGCTGGGCGGCGAGATCGCGGGCCACGACGCCGAGCGAGTCGGCGTGCTGGGAGAGCCGTGTCGCCAGCGCTCCGGCTTCGGTCTGGGTCGTTGATGCGATGCGTCCCAGCGTCGCCACCTGAGAAGCGATGCCGCCCAGGGCGCGCTGAAATTCGTCGACCCGCGCGGCGAGGCCGCCCTGGACGGCGGCGAGCCGGTTGCTGGCCGAGTCCACGGCATGGTCGATCGCGGCGCCGGTCTTGCCGAGATTGTCGATCACCAGGACCAGTTCGCCGCGCAGCCGTTCGCTCGAGCCGGCGAGAGCGCCGACCGAATTCTCAGTGCTGCGGCTCATGGAGTCGCGCAGCGACGCGCTGGACAGTTCGACCTGCTCGGTAAGGCGCTTCAGCAGCGCGCCGATCGCCTCGCCAGACCGGTTGACCGCATCGTCGGCCGCGCCGCGCAGGGCCTCGCTCGAACTCGACGACTTCCGAGCGCAATTGACCGGCGAGCGAGCTCAGGACCCGCACCGGGTCCGCCGCGCTGCCGTTGACCGCGGAAATCAGCTCGTCGGTGCGACGGGTCAGGACCTCGGCGAGGCCGGCCATCTGCTGGTCGAGCGTTTGCATCGCGCGCGCGCCGACTCCGGCGATCTCCTTGGAAATATGCTCGCTGCGCTCGCCGAGCGCAGTCACCAGAACGGCGCCCCCGCCGTCGATGACCTGGCGCAGATCGTTGACCTTGGCGGCGATCTCGGACGCGATGCTGGCGCCGCGCGCCGCCCAGCTCGAATCGGCCTCCGCCGCGGTTTTCGCCAGCGCCTCGGTGACCGCCTCGATACGGGCCTGCAGGCGGGCGTCGATAATCCCGGCATTGCGGTTGGCGGCGTCCGCGAGATCCGACAGGCGCGCGTCAATGATGCGCCCGCTCTGATCGGCCGCGTTGGCGAGAGCGGACAGGCGAGTCTCGAAGTCCTGCGCGTTTTGTTTTGCCCCGTCGGCAAGCACGGCCAGGTGGCGATCGAAGACGGCGCCGATGGCGGCGTTGTGGGTGTCGATCATGGCCGCGACCTTCTGCGCATGATCGCCGACCGTGTCCGCGAGGTCGGTTCGACTGGCGTCGAACCGCTGGCTCAGATCCTGCATCGGCGCGACCACATGATCCTTGAACCGTTCGACGCTTTCGCCAAGCGACCGGGAAACGTCGTCGGCGCGTCCCGCCAGCGTCGCGTTGATGTCCTCGGCGAGCGCGGAGAGCGTCTGCGTCAATTCGCCGGCGCGCTTCTGCAACGTTTCGCCGATTTCGGCCGACTTGGCGTCCATGCCTTGCACGATTTCACGACCGCCTTCCCCCAGCGATCGCGCGGCGTCGAGCGTGTTGCGGGCGAGCGTCTCCGACAGCGCGCGGCCCCGCTGGACCAGCGCCTCCTCGATCCGCGCAAGCAACGCCTCGAGCGTCGTCGAGACCTGGCTCAGCTTCTCGGCGGCGCGCTCGTCGACCGCTTGCAGGCTGCGGTCGAACAGCGCCGCCGCCTCTTCGTTTCTACGGCCGAGCCTTTCATCGACAGCCCCGCCGCCGCGGACGAGAGTCTCTTCGATCGCGGTGAGCTTGGCGGCGAGATCGGCGCCGAGCGCCTCGGATCGTTCGCCGATTTGTCTGACGATGTCTTTGCCCCGTCCGTCGATCGCGACCTCGAAGCGTGCAAGTCCTTCGCCGAGCGTGGTCTCGATTTGACGGGAATGGGAAGCGACCGCTTGATCGACCGCGTCGTGGTGGGCCGAGGCGACGGCCTCGAACTGACCCAGACGCTGCGCCGATCTCGCCGAAAGCTGCTCGACATTGGCGGCAAAGCGCCGGTCGAAGTCGTCCCGGCGGGCCTGCATCATCACGTCGACCGCGTCGACCTGGCTGGCGATGCGCGCGTTGAGCTGGTCGGAATGAGCCGCGATTCGCTCGACGACGCTGTGCCCGTTCTCGCCCACCAGATTGTCGATCGCTTCGAGGTATTCGTTCATGCGGCCGGTCTGTTGCGAAAGGGATTCCACCAGGCCGGCGCCTCGTTCGCCGATGATGGCGTCGAACTTGGCCACCTGAACGCTCAGCGCGTCATGCAGGTTGGCCGCGCCAATCGTAACGGTCGCTGCGGCGTCGCCGGCGAGCGCGGCGAAGCGCTCGTTGATTCGCGTCGAGTCCGCATTGAATTTCGCCACGGATTCCGCGGTCGAAGCTTCGATCTGGGCTTGCGTGGCCGCGCCCTGGTAGGTGATCGCCCCGACAAGGCGGTTCGTCGATTCGTCGAACAAGGTCTCGACGGCGGCGTTCTGACGGTTGATCGTCTGGCGCAGTTGGGTGTCGCGGTTTTCGAATTGCTCGGCCCAGCGGGCAGCCGCGGCGTCGAGGATCGCGATTGCGTCTTCCGCGCGGTCTCTGAGTAGGGTCGTGATGCGTTCGCTCGAGCCGTCGAGCCGGTCTTCGAGCGCCTGGCCTCTGACGACGACGGTCTCGTGCAGGCGATCCGAAGCGCCGCCGAGACGCGCGACGAGGTCGTCGCCGCGAACGAGAATGGTCTCGGAGAGGCGGGCGCTGCTGGCGTCGAGGCGCTCGATCAGCGATTCGGAGCGGGCGCCGAAAATGCGCGACAGAGCCTCACTGCTCTCGCCGAGACGGTCGGCGACGGATTCTCCTTGCGCCCGGATGGCGTCGACGGTTTGCGCGCCGGTCGAATTGATCCGGCCGACCACGTCGTCAGCCTGGGCGTCCAAAGCGCCGGTCATCGCCAGCGAGGCCTCGGCGAGGCGGGCGGCGACCGAATCGCCGTGAGATTGAACGGTGTAGGCGGCTTCCGCCAGGCGGGCGGCGAGAGTGTCGCCATGCATGCGAAGCGCCAGCGCCGCTTCGGCGCTGCTGGTGTCGATGCGCCCGGCGGCGGCGTCGACGTGGGCGCCGACGGCGGCGCTGGCGGATTGCGCGGATTCGGCCAGGCGGGAGGCGACGGCGTCGCCATGCGCGCGGATCGCATCGACGACGCGTTCGTTGGTCGCATCGATGCGTCCGACGATGGCGCCGCCGTGGTGGTCGAGAGCGCTCGTGGCTGATTCGGCGGCCTCGCCCAGGCGGGAGGCGACGGCGTCGCCGTGCGCGCCAATCATATGCACGGCGCGGTCGCTGCTGGCGCTGATGCGAGCCACGACATCGTCGGAATGCGCTCCCATCGCGGCGCCGGCGGAGACGGCGGCCTCGGCCAGACGGTTCGCGACCGAGTCGCCGTGCGCGCGGATCGCGTGGAGGACCTGGTCGCTGCTCGCGTTGATGCGGCCGACGACTTCGTCGCCATGAGCGCCGAACCCGCCGGACACGGCGAGCGAAGCCTCGACAAGTTGCGCGGCGATGCTGTCTCCATGGTCCTTGATCGCCTCGACGGCGAGGGCGCTGCTGGTCGCGATCCGGCCGACGATGTCGTCGGCATGGGCGTCGACCGAGTCCGTCATGGCGAGCGACGCGTCGGCGAGTTGGGTCGCGACAATGTCGCCATGCTCCCTGATAGCCCCGATCGCCTGGTCGCTGCTTGCGACGATGCGGCCGACGATGTCGTCGGCATGGGCGCCGACGGCGCCGGTCATCGCGATCGAAGCGTCGGCCAGCTGGGCCGCGACGCTGTCCCCATGCCCCCTGATCGCGTCGACGGCCTGGGCGCCGCTGGCGGAGATGCGGCCGACAATGCTGTCGGCATGGCCGCCGACGGCTTCCGATATGGTCTGCGACGCCTGGGCGAGACGGTCGGCGACCGCGTCGCCATGCCCCGTGATCGCGTCGACGGCCCGCGCGCTGCTCGCATTGATTTCGGCCTACGACATCATCGGCGTGCGCGCCGACCGCGCCGCGCGCCAGGTCGGCCGCTTCGGCGAGCCGCGCCGCGACGCGGTCGCCGTGCGCGCCGATCGAATCGACGATTGAATTTTGCGAAATATTGATGCGCTCGATCAGTTCGTCGCTGCGCCCCTCCATGCTGGAAAGCAGGACTTCTCCGGCCGTCTTGACGCGGCCATCGATGTCGCCGACCCGCGCCAGGATGTCGTCGGCGGCTTTTCGGCTGGTGTCGGCGAGGCGAGCGGCGAGGCCGTCGCTGATTCCGGCGATCGACACGGTCACCTGCGCACCCCCGGCGACGATGCGCTCGAGCGTCGCGGCGCCGGTGCTGTCGATGGCGTTGGCGATCTCCTCCGACGATGCGCCGAGCGAGGCGACGAGACGCTGGCCGGCTTCGTTGAGGCGATCGCTGAGGCGGGCGCCGGCCGAATTGAGGTCTTCGGAAATGCCGTCGTGCGCGTTGGCGATCGCGTCGCGCATCCGCGCCCCGCTGACCACGATCGCCTCCCGCTGATCCGCCATCTCGGCGATCAGCAGACGGATCTTGCGCTCATTGTCGGAATAGGAGCGCTCGAGGGTCGAGACCTCGGACCGCACGCGCGTCTCGAGCTCGGCCGCCCGCGCGAGGGCCCGTTCGACGCCGTCGCCCATGAAGGTGAGCTCGCGGCGGATCGCCTGCGACAGGCTCATCATATGCTCGCCGGCCATCGTCTCCGGCTCGGCCAGACGAACCGCCACCTCGGAAATCGCGCGCGCCGACTGACGCAGTTCGCGCAATCGGCGCGAGAGCGCGGCAAAGCCGAACATGAAGAAAATCGGCCCCAGCGCCGCCAGCGCCAGCAACGGCGCCTCGGGCCGCAGCAGGCTCTGCCTGAGCGGCGCGGCGGACAGGGACGGCCACAGATTTTCATAGCCGTAGACCGCGCAGATCGCCGCCCAGACGATTGAGCCGATCAGGGCGAGAACGAATGGCGTACGGCTCGCCGGCCGGACGTTCATGGCCTGCAAAACGGCCCCGACCGTCTCGCGGTCGTCATTCGCCGGCGCCGTCGTGGGGATCGCGGGCCTCGCCTCGGCCTCCGGCGACGCAGCTGTCGCCGAGGGTTGGCTCGGGCGCAGCAGCGGCGCGGCTTCGGCTGGCGCGCTCGGCTTGAGGATAGGCGACCCGGCCGCCGGCTTCGCCGGCGCGCTCGTTGCGGGCCGCGAAGGACCTTGGCCCTGGGACAGCGCCTCGGTTTCGTCGTCGGTCAGGTTCAACGCGCTTTCGATCGCCGACATCGCGGCGGAAACCGGATCCGGCGTCGAATTCTGCTTTGCCATTTGTCCGCCTCATTTTTTGGCGTCGATCGCACCCGGATCGACTGACGCGCCAGCGTTTTCCCCGGCGTGGCCTCGGCCGGCGGAAACGTCACAATTAACCACGTCGCAGTTTACCGCCGCCGCCTCGATATGAAAACCATGTCGAACGCGCAAACTTCAAACGTCGTTAACGCTTATTTTACCATGTTTTTTCAAACTGTTCAGCCGACTGACGGCGGCAACCGCCCGGCGCCGCATTCGTGTCATGGTCCTTTACTGGCGGGCGAATGGCGGGGGCGGCATGCTCGAGAAGCTCAGAGCCTCGGGGCCGTCGGAGGCGGACTCGAATTGGAATTTCTCGATCGGAGACGACGGCGATTGTCCCCTCGACCTCGTTCATCTGGCTCGCCAATGTGGGGGCGACCAGGAGCTGGAGCAGGAATTGCTGGGTCTTTTTCGGCTCCAGTCGCGCGCTCTGACCACGCAATTAACCGAGCCTTCATCCGCATTTTTGGAATCCAAGGCCAATTTCGAATCCAAGGCCAAAATCGCCCATAAGCTTTGTGGCTCGGCGCTCGCGGTCGGCGCCCAGCGGGTCGCGGGCGCGGCGCGCCGAATCGAGGCATGCGCCTCGGCCGTTCACGCCGGCGCGTCGGCGAGCGCCAAAGACCGCGCCGCCCTGAGGCGAGCCATCGCCGCGCTCGAGGCGGCGGTGGCCGAGGCCATAGCGGAAATCGAGCGCATCCGCGGCTGAAGACCCGGATCCAACCTATCCATTCTCGCCGGACGTCGCTCGCGCTTGTCGCGCTCGCCGGAAATCGGCTTTGAGACAAATGCCCTTTCGGCGCCGCGGAGCTTGCTCTATGTAGGCGCCCGGCAGGGGTGGGGATGCTTTAGCCTTACATCCTGGATATGTTGTTCTTGGGACTTATCCGACTCAATGACAAAGGTGACGTTTATCGACGCATCGGGGCAGGCGCGGGCGGTCGACGCCCAGATCGGCTCGACGGTGATGGAAACCGCGCTACGCAATTCCATTCCTGGGATCGAGGCCGAATGCGGCGGGGCCTGCGCCTGCGCGACCTGCCACGTCTATGTCGCGGAGGAATGGACCGAAAGAGTGGGCAAGCCCTCGCAGATGGAAGAGGACATGCTCGACTTCGCTTTCGAAGTGCGCCCCAGTTCCCGGCTCTCCTGCCAGATCAAGGTGTCCGAGGCCCTGGACGGGCTCGTCGTGACCACGCCAGGCAAGCAAGGATAGGACCCTAAATATATGAACGATGTGATTTCTACTGACGTCGTCATCGTCGGCGCCGGGCCGATTGGTCTGTTTTCGGTGTTCGAACTCGGCCTTCTCGACATCAAATGCCACTTGATCGACATCCTGCCGAAGGCCGGCGGCCAGTGCGCGGAGCTCTATCCCGAAAAGCCGATCTACGACATTCCCGGCTTCCCGATCATCACCGGCCAGGAGCTGGTCGACAATCTGATGAAGCAGATTCATCCGTTCGGGCCGACTTTTCACTTGAATGAAATGGTCGATCGGGTCGATGTCCTGAGCGCGCCGGATCGGCCGTTGTTTCGCGTCGCCACCGATAATGACAAGACGATCGAGGCCCGGTCGATCTTCATCGCCGCCGGCGGCGGCTCGTTTCAGCCCAAGAGACCGCCGCTGGCGGGTCTCGAGGCCTATGAGAATACGAGCGTCTTCTATTCCGTGCGCAAGATGGAGCATTTCCGGGGCCGCCGCGTCGTCATCGTCGGCGGCGGCGATTCGGCGCTGGACTGGGCGCTGAACCTGCATCCGGTCGCAAGCCGGGTCACGCTCGTCCATCGCCGGGACGTCTTCCGCGCCGCCCCCCATTCCGTCAACGCCATGCGGGCGCTGGTTGATTCCGGCAAGATGGATTTCGTGCTCGGCCAGGTGACGGCGGTCAAGGGCGGCGACCGGCGATTGTCGGCGCTGACGATCCGGCGCGAGAACGGCGAAATATACGATCATCCCTTGGATGTCATGCTGCCGTTCTTCGGACTGACGATGAAGCTCGGGCCGATCGCCAAATGGGGCATCAACCTGCACGAGAACCTGATCCCAACCGACACGGAAAAGTTCGAGACCAGCGTTCCGGGCATCTTCGCGGTCGGCGACATCAACACCTATCCGGGCAAGCTGAAGCTGATCTTGTCGGGCTTCCACGAGGCCACGCTCGCCGCCCAGCGCGTGCATCATTACGTTTACCCGGACAAGAAGCTGACCTTCCAGTACACGACTTCTTCGACTAGCCTTCAGCGCAAGCTCGGGGTGAGCTAGACGTCGCGGGCGAGCCCCCTCGACGGCCGCGCGAGACGGGCGCCAGCGGGGAAAAACTTGTGTCGCCGTGCGGGAGTACGATTCGCCCGGGTCGGAGCGCTCGGGCCTCCGGAAACGCATCATGCCGTTCGTCAGGAGCTTTCTATGCGCCTTGACCGCGGGCCTCGCCGGCGCGATCGCCGCCCGCGCGGCTGAGCTTCCGACGAAGAAAGCGGAGCCGGCGGCCGGCTTCGTCAAGGTCTGCGACGTCGGCGGGGTTTCCGGCTGGGTCCTCCCCGGCCCGGAGACCTGCGTCAAACTCAGCGGCTACATCGAGTCGCAATTCGCGGGCGGCAGCCTGTCGCAGCAATGGATCTGGGTCGGCAACCAGACGACGGGCGACGGCGCGCTCGCCGGCAAAAAGACCGGGCTTGCGCCCGGCGCCGCTACTTGGGCGCGCGACGCCGTGGGCTGGACGACCCGGCTTGGATTCGGGTTCGATTTCGCGTCCGCGACCGCCTATGGCCCGCTGCTCGGCCATTTCGATTACGAATTCAACACCGGCAACGGATTCGACTCGCAGCTCGAAAATTATCTCAATCTCGCCTATGCGCGCTGGGCCGGGATCACGGCCGGCCGGGCAATGTCGTTCTTCAGCTATTTCGCCGGCGGCGACAACTGGGCGAACATCTTTTCTCCGGACCGGCAGCAATTCAACCAGCCGGCGCTTCTCGCCTACAGCGCCTCCTTCGACGGCGGCGTCTCGGCCACGCTTTCCATGGAGAGCGCGTTCCCGCTGCCCGACGGTTACGGCTCCAACTGGCAGAGCAACGGCTTAGACTATTTGAATTCAGGCGACCTGATCTACGCCGGAGAGCGCTGGCCGGATGGGGTCGCGCAAATTCGCGCCACCGAAAGCTGGGGCGAGGCGCAGATCGCCGCCGCGGTTCATCACGTGGGCGCGGAAGGCTCCAACGGCTTTGCCCGCTCGCCGACGGCGAGGACGTCGATCCTCGGCTGGGCGGTGCTGGCGGGCGGCAAGATCAACGTCCCGGCGCTCGGCGAGGCAGACGACCTGCAGATGCAGGCCGTCTTCAGCCGCAACGCCATCTGGTACTCGGGCATTCCGGAGGAGATGGTCAACGAGAACGGGCAGGTCAACGGCAACGGCCAGCAGCAGTTTCTGGCGGACGCGTATTTCAATGGGCTGACCTGGGGGACGCCCTCGGCATGGTCGATCGCAGCCTATTTCGAGCACCATATGACCCCGCAGTTCTACGTCTATCCAGAGGCCTCGCTCGCCCGCCTGAGCTGGAGCGATAGCGGCGGACTCATCTCCCCGACTATGACGACCTGGATCGCAGGCGCCGACATCGGCTGGGCGCCGGTCACGAACCTCAACTTCGACATCGAGCTCATGGCCCAGTCGACCGACCAGGCGAAGCCCGCCGCCTACGCCGGCGCGAACGCCTGGGTCGCGAATTCCAGCGGCTTCGCCGGGCGTCTGCGCATCCAGCGCAGCTTTTAAAGCGGGATGCGAAAAAGTGGGCGCCGGTTTTTCGCAAAAATCCCGCGGGCTCTTGTCGCGTTAGCTGCTGGTTGCCAAAAATACGGGCCATTGGGGCCGAAGACCCGCAAGGCTTCAACGCGTCATGGCCGTGACAAGCCCGGCCATGGCGACAGGGAATCGAAGGCAAGCAAGCGATTGCGGCCGACCAATAGCCAAAGCGAAGAGAGCCGTCCCGCGTTTTCAGGGACTTCAGATCATGATGCGATTTCGACGAAATCGCATCATGATCTGAAGCGAGCGGTCGCGAGCGCGGCTCCGGCTTCAATGTTCACTGCGTCAGCTCGAACTTGGCCGTGATCGTCACCGTCAGCTTGTTCTGACCGGCCTCGATCGGCGTCGGCGGGGCCGCTCCCGCCATCTGGGCGTAGGCCCCGCCGCGAAAGGAGACTGGCTGAGCGGCGGTCTCTTCGCTCAATTCCATGAGCCGCCCGAGTTGCGCGCCGCCCGCCCTGGCGAAAATCTCGGCTTTGCGCCTGGCGTCGGCGACCGCGAGCGGGCGCGCCTTGTCGAGGAGCGCGCTGACGTTGTTCTGACCGAACGCGACGCCGTCCATCGTATTGGCGCCGGCCTCCACCGCCTTGTCGAGCAAGGGACCGAGCCGGGGAAGGTCGCGAACGGTCACCGCCACCGTGTTGTTCACATTGTAGCCGGTAATTGTCTGCGCTTCTTGCGGGTTTGAGCGCTGGTTCGAGAACACCGGAGAAATCGACAGGCCGGAGGTCTGGATGTCGACGCTCGCGACCCCCTCGGCCTTGATCGCCGCCAGCACGGCGCTGAGCGACCTCGCGTTGGCGGCCATCGCCTCGCCCGCTTCCTTTCCCGCGGTCGTGACGCCGAGCGTCACCCGCGCGAAATCGGGCGTAACGCCGACGCTGCCCTCGCCGCTGACCACGACAAACCGCTCGCTGGTGTATTCGATGATGTGCGGCTGGGCCGCGAGGGCGGAAGGCAATGCGCTCAGCGCCCCGACGAACGCGATCAGGCCGAGCCGCCGCAGGTCCCGCATGATCTCCCTCCTTGACCTTCGGTCGAAGTTTTTGGCTGCGCCGGGCTCAGCCTGGCGGCGCCGGCTTTGCTTCCACAGTCGGCGCGGTAGCGGAAGTCGCAATGGGTCGCGCCGCCCATGATCGTCTGGGTCCGGGTCAGCTTGATGCGCGGATCGTAGCCCTCGCAGAAGGCGCCGTCGCGGTTGCAGGAAAGGAGGTCGCCGATGTCGCCAAGCCCCATGGCGCGATAGGCCTCGGCGTAGCGGCAGCGCGTGACGTTGAAGTCGAACACGCCCGGCCCGTCGGCGACGATTTCGATCCTCAGCGCGTCGTCCCTGGTCCACAGATGCTGAATCGCCTTGAAGCTCTCGAGGTCGGCGCCGCCGGCCGCGCGCGCCGCCATTTCGGCGCCGGCTTCGACCGCCGCGCGGCGAATGGCGTTGCGCAGGATTGTGCGCGCCTTCTCCTCGCCGACGCTTTTGCGCATCTCCTCGTAGATCGGCTTTATGATCGCCGCCTCGATCTTTCGGCGCGCGAGAATGCCGAGCTCGTCGTCTGTCGAAACCTTCATGGCCCGGGAGCCTGCGCCGGCCGCGCGGCAAGTGTCAAATTCTCTCCTTGGCCGGCGACCGGCCGGTTGGCGAGCGGCGACCCCATGAACCCGCGCGGGCTTGACAGGCGTCGGCGCCAACAGAGAATTTCCCGCCTAAGCCGGCCTCGAGCCTGGCGGAATCGCCTGCGCGCCCGAGAGGAGACGGACCGATGCCGATCGTCCGGATGGATCATTTCACCATTCTCACCACTAATTCCTCCGAGACGGTCGCCTTCTACCGCGACATTCTCGGATTTGCGCCCGGGCCGCGGCCAGCGTTCTCGTTCCCCGGCGCCTGGCTCTACAACGACGGCAAGGCCGTGCTTCATGTCGTTGAAAAAGCTTCTATTCCCGAGGGCGGCGGGGTGCTCGACCACATCGCCTTCTTCGGGACGGATCCGGCCAGTTTCGTCGCCAGGCTGAAAGCGCGCGGGCTCAAATACGATCTGCGCCGGCTGCCGGAATCCGGCCACGCCGCCGGGACCTGGCAATTGTTCTTCTTCGATCCGAGCGGCGCCCGGGTCGAGATCGACTTTGCGGCGAGCGAGAGCGCGGAGACGCCGGCGTGACCCGGCGCGGCTTTCGACGCCGAATTGCCCAATGTCGACGGCGCCTCGATTGCGGCGGCGCTTGGCGGCGTGGTCACGCCGGCTAAGCTATGGGCCGGCCGCGATCGCTTGCTTGCCTTCGATCCCCTGTCGTCATGGCCGGGCTTGTCCCGGCCATCCACGCCGCAGCGCTGCAAAGCCCTGTGAAATAAGGGCTTTTCGCCGCTGCTGGTCTTCCCGTGCGCTCGACGCGCCCAACCGCGTGGATGGCCGGCACAAGGCCGGCCAGGACGCGGTGAAGCCTTGCAGCAACAGCTGCCGCGATAGGAGCCAACTTTTGCTTCCTGAAAAGCCGAACGTGTGTTAGCATTGTCTTCGTGACCAACCCGGGGCCGCCGGTTCCGCCGGCGGCGGGACGGGTTGGGCGAGGATTAAGGGGGCGGGGCGAAAAAAACTATTTGGATTCGCGTCTAACCCCTTGAAAACGCTAGATTGACGGAAGGGAATCATTTGGATTCCGCTTCCCCTGGCTTTGCTCCGGCTTCCCCTGGCTTTGATCTCGCTTCCGCTGGCTTGGATCCGCTTCCGCCGGGCTTAGGCCTCGGGGAGGAGGGGCCTTGGCTCGCGGGCGCCCCGGCGAAGCTTGACGCCAAGGCTCCCCGATCGTCTCCCGTCATCGCCGGGGAGGTTCGATCGCACGACGAGTCATCCCCGGATGGCCTCGGTATTATTGCTTTTTGAGCCGGCTTGCCGCAAACAGCCGCGCCTGAAAAGGGCGAGCCCGGATCAAGGAAGATGCGCAACAACCCCATCGTACAGGTCGGCCGCGGACCTCATGCGGCGCGCTTCGGCGCTCATCTGCCGCTGGCGCTGATCGCCGGCCCGTGCCAGATCGAAAGCCGGGCGCATGCGCTCGAAATGGCCGCGGCGCTGAAGGAGATCGCGCAGCGCCGCGCGATCGGCCTCGTTTATAAGTCCTCGTTCGACAAGGCTAATCGCACTTCGGGCGGGAGCGCGCGGGGCGTCGGGCTCAGGGCCGCGCTGCCGATCTTCGCCGAAATCCGCGAGACCTTGGGCCTTCCGGTCATCACCGACGTGCACGAAAGCGGCCAATGCGCGCCGGTCGCGGAAGCGGTCGACGCGTTGCAAATTCCGGCCTTCCTGTGCCGCCAGACCGATCTATTGGTCGCGGCGGCTGAGACCGGGAAGCCGGTCAACGTCAAGAAGGGGCAGTTTCTCGCTCCCTGGGACATGAAGTACGTGGTCGCCAAGCTGGACGGGTCCGGCGCGGCCGACATTCTGGTGACCGAACGGGGCGTTAGCTTCGGCTACAATACGCTCGTCTCCGATATGCGGGCGCTGCCGATTCTGGCGCGCGAGACCGGCGCGCCGGTGATCTTCGACGCCACCCATTCGGTGCAGCAGCCGGGCGGGCAGGGGACAGCCTCGGGCGGCGAGCGCGCGTTCGTCCCCATATTGGCGCGCGCGGCGGTGGCGGTCGGCGTCGCCGGCGTTTTCATCGAGACCCATCAGGACCCCGACCACGCGCCCTCCGACGGACCGACGATGGTGGCGCTCAAGGACTTCGAGCCGCTGATCGCCGAGCTGCAGGACTTCGACCGGCTCGCCAAGCGCGGACTTACGCACGACTGACGAAAACTTGTCATACGGCAGCCGCGCGGCCGACCCCTCGTGAAACCGGTCGCACCGCCCCATATTGGTCGCGAAACCGCGATCAACCGCCATTGAGGAGACCGCCATGGCTGAAGCCGCCGCGCTTTGGGATTTGCTGAGTTCGAGCCGCCGACCCCCAGGTCGCCGCGGCGCTCAAGACCGAGGTCGAATCGGCCCCGGACCGGGCGCTCAACCGGATCAATCCGCTCGCCTTCGCCGCGGCGCACGGCTTGAGCGAGGAGCCGGTGATCGCGGCGCTGGCGCATTCGGCGCGGCTCGGCCTGTTCGACATGTCCTGGAGCATGGTTTGCCCCGGGTGCGGGGGCGTGCTCGAAACCGGCGCCGCGCTGAAGACCCTCGATCGGTCCGATTATTACTGCTCGCTGTGCGCGGCCGATTACCAACCGACGCTCGACCAGCTGGTCGAGGTCACCTTCACCGTGAACCCGAGAATTCGCAAGATCGCCGCGCATGATCCGGATTCGCTTCCCTACGCCGAATACATGCGCCAGGTTTTCTGGAGTTCCGGAACCGAGACCCCTGAGGATCTCGAAGGCGTCATCCAAAGGGTGACGCTCGACGTGATGGAGCTGGCGCCGGGCGAGAGGGCGACGATGTCGATGACCCTGCCGAAGGGGTTTGCGATCGTGTTCGATCCGGTGACTCATACCTCGGTTTTTCTCGAAGTCGCCGGCGAGGAGACCCACGAACGGCGCAGTCTTTCCCTCGCTTTCGCCGACGAGCACGCCCACAGCGGCACCGTCAAGCTCCAGCCCGGCCCGGCGCGGATTTCATTTGAAAACAAATCCGCGCGCCGGACGATGCCGGGGATATGGCTGCATGGGCCGGAGATGGACGCGCTGACGGGCCGGCGCCGGCCGTTTCTGACCGCGACCCGAATGCTCAGCAACCAGGCCTTCCGCGACCTCTATCGCAGCGGCACCTTCGATCCCGAACAACGCTTCAAGATCACCAGCCTGACCATCCTGTTCACCGACTTGAGAGGCTCCACCGCGCTCTACGATCGGGTCGGCGATCTCGCCGCCTTCGATCTGGTGCGCAGCCACTTCGGCGCGCTTCTCACGGCTGTCGCCGGCGAAGGCGGGGCGGTGGTCAAGACCATCGGCGACGCGGTGATGGCGACTTTCCCGACCCCGGAGCAGGGCGCTTCGCGCCGCCATGCGGATGCGGGAGGCCATGCGCGAGATCAACGAAGCGCGCGGCAGCGAGGATCTCGCGCTCAACATCGGAGTGCACGAAGGTCCGTGCCTGGCGGTGATGCTCGACGACCGGCAGGACTATTTCGGACAGACCGTCAACGTCGCCTCGCGCATTCAGGGACTGGCCGACCCGAGCGCGATCCTGGCGACCAAGCCGATCGTCGAAAGCTCGGAAGTGGCGCGTCTGGTCGCCGACGCGGGCTACCGGACGACGCCGCGTCATACCTCGCTGCGCGGGGTCAGCGAAGCCTTTGAGATCTACGAGGTTCGCGAGCCGGATGCGGCCGCCGTCGCCGCCGAATAGGGGCGGGCGCATTTCGTCGCAAGATCGGCGGCGGTTGCGGGGGCAACCGCCGGTTCTTCGCGCGTTGCGGCTTCGCCCCAGACGTTGGAGCCGAGCCTCGCGTCGCTGATGGTCGCGATCTGCGACACCGGTGGTGAAAAGGGCGGCCAGCGCTCGGCTTCTTGTCGGCGGCCGACGCGTTCGTATCTCCCGCTCCCCTCGTCCGCCTACCTGTCCATGAACGCGATCGTCTCCTGGAGCGCCGCGGGCGAGACCCGGAACACGCCGGTATAGGGCAGGCCGAGTTCAAAGATCAGAAAGATCGCGAAAGCGATCGACAGCGCGCCGAACGTGATCACGGAAGCGACCAGCGCGTTGGGAGCGGCGAAAAGGCCGATGCCGAAAAACAGCGCGACCGTCCAAAACACCAATATCGCCACCAGCACCCAGGACACCGGCGTGCTCGCAACCTGCAGCGACATCATCAGTCGCGATTGCTCGACCATGCTCGCGTAAAGGTTCGCGGTCGCCAGGGCTTCCTTTTGCGCTTCCGTTTTGGGTTGAAGGGTGGCGAGATAATCGCTGACGGCCTTGGCGTTGGCCAACGGCCCCTCGACGGTGAGCGCGTTGGGGTCGACCGCGCCGCCGCCCCAGAACGTCTCATAACCTTTGACGATCCCAGCCTTGAGCTTGTCCCGCAGGGGTTTGGTTTCCGGCCCATATTGGGCGAGCGCCTGATCGAGCCGCAGTATCTGGGCGGAAAAGGCCTCCAGTTCGGTTTTCTGGGTCGAGAAATAGGCGAAACTGACGCCGATAAGCGTCCCCAGAACCAGCGCCAGCAGAAGGCTGACCAGCCCCGCCACCTGGCCGACCACGCCGCGCGACTCGGCTGTCTTGTGCTCATCCGCCAGCCGTTGCTGCACCAGCATCCCGGCGTAGCCGGCGCCGAGCGTCAAAATGAAAATGATGATGCAAATAAGAACTATATTCACGGGTCCTGCCCTCCCAGCGGCGCCAATTCACTCGGGGCGACTTTAGCGGGCGGTCGCGGGATTTCAAGCTCGACAGCCCGGACCAGGACGTGCCGCCGAACCCGGACAGGCGAATCCGCAGCCGGCCTACCAGCGGATCAGCGCCGCGCCCCAGGTGAAGCCGCCGCCCATCGCCTCGATCATCACCAGATCGCCCGGCTTGATGCGGCCGTCCGTGACCGCGACCTCGAGCGCCAGCGGCACCGAGGCGGCCGAGGTGTTGCCGTGCCGGTCGACGGTGACGACCACCTTCTCCTGAGCGATGCCGAGCTTGTGGGCCGAGGCGTCGATGATCCGCCGGTTGGCCTGATGGGGCACGAACCAGTCGATTGCGTCCGCCGTCACCCCGGCGTCGGCGAGGCAGCCCTGGATCACGTCGGTCACCATGCCGACGGCGTGCCGGAACACTTCCCTGCCTTCCATGCGCAGATGGCCGACCGTCCCGGTCGACGAAGGGCCGCCGTCGACATAGAGTTTCGCGCGATGGCGCCCGTCCGAGCGCAGGCGCGAGGCGATCACGCCCGGCGAGGCGAGCGAGCCGTCGCTTTCGCGCGCCTCCAGCACCATCGCCCCCGCCCCGTCGCCGAACAGCACGCAGGTCGTGCGGTCGCTCCAGTCGAGGATGCGCGAAAAGGTCTCGGCCCCAATCACCAGCGCGCGCCTGTGCGAGCCTGATTTGAGGAACTTGTCGGCGATCGCGACGGCGTAGACGAAGCCGGTGCAGACCGCCTGCAGGTCGAACGCTGCGCCTTCGGTGACGCCGAGATTGGCCTGGACCTGGGTGGCGACGGCGGGAAAGGTGTAATCGGGCGTCGAAGTGGCGACGAGGATCAGGTCGACCTCGGCCGCCTCGACGCCGGCGCGCCGCAGCGCCGCCGCGGCGGCCTCGGTCGCCAGGGTCGAAGTGGTTTCGCCCTCGCCGGCGACGTAGCGCTGGCGGATGCCGGTGCGCTGCCGGATCCACTCGTCCGAGGTGTCGACCATGCTCGCGAGCTCGTCGTTCGGGACGAGGCGGGCGGGAAGCGCGGCGCCGACGCCGCGCACGCAGGAACGAAAGATGGCAGGATGCATGGAGCAGGAGGTTTCCAGATCAGGACGGAGCGCCGGACGATTGCGCGGCGGGCGCGTGGGCGTCGTCGGCGCGCGCGATCATTTCTCGTATTTTGCCGAGCAGTTCTTGCCGCACCATGTCAAAGCCCAATTCGATCGCACCCGCGTAGCTCTCGGCGTCCGCGCCGCCATGGGCCTTGATGGCGACGCCGTCAAGCCCGAGAAACACGCCGCCGCGGGCGCGCGGCTCCATTTTGTTGCGCACCGCCGTCAGCGCCTTGCGCGCGAAAAGAAAGCCGATCCGCGACATCAGGCTGTAACCCATCGCGTCGCGAAGGTATCGGCCGACCTGCCAAGCGGTGCCCTCCGCGGTCTTCAAGGCGATGTTGCCGGTGAAGCCCTCGGTGACGAAAACGTCGACCGCGCCTCGGCCGAGATCGTCGCCTTCGACGAAACCCTGGTAGCGCATGTGGGGCAGGTCGGCCTCGCGCAGCACCCGGCTGGCGGCCTTGACCTCCTCGACCCCCTTGATCTCCTCGGTTCCGACATTGAGCAGGCCGACGGTCGGACAGTCGATGTCGAACACGATGCGCGCCATCGCCGCGCCCATCACCGCCAGATGGACGAGATGGCGCGCGTCGCCGCCGATCGTCGCGCCGACGTCGAGCACGATCGATTCGCCGCGGATCGTCGGCCACATCGCGGCGATCGCGGGGCGATTGATCGGAGCCATCGTGTTCAGGCAAAATTTGGCCATCGCCATCAAGGCGCCGGTGTTGCCGGCGGAAACGACGCAATCGGCGGACCCGTTCTTGACCGCTTCGATCGCCTGCCACATCGACGACACGCGCCGCCCGGTGCGCAGGGCTTGACTCGGCTTGTCGGTCATCTTGACCGCGACGTCGGTATGAAAGACCCGCGACCTGGCGGCCAATCCCGGGTGAGCGGCGAGAACCGGCCGGATCGCCGTCTCGTCTCCAAAGACCAGGAACTGAACGTCTGGCCGGCGCTCCAGCGCGATTCCCGCGCCGGGTACGACGACGCAGGGACCGTGATCGCCCCCCATCGCGTCCAATGCTATGCGAACGTCGCTCGCCATGCCCTCGTCCGACCGCGCCCGAAGCGGCTTGCTCGGGCGGCGCCCGGCGCCGCGCGACAATAGCGCCTCGGACGCGCAAGGCAATGCAGGAAACGCGACTCGGAAACCGGCGGGAATGGTCGGCGAGCGGACTTGCGCGGCGGGTTCGCGAGCCGATCGCCGATTTCGAACTGGATCGGGTAGAAACCCTCGCCGGCCAGTTGGAGAAACGCAGTGACGGGCTTTTCCGAGTACGGGCGCTACGACGCAATGGGGCTTGCCGAGCTCGTGCGCAAAGGCGCGGTTCACCCGCGCGAACTGCTCGAGGAGGCGATTCGGCGGATCGAGGCGGCCAATCCGCGCCTGAACGCGGTGGTGGTCAAGCTCTATGACGCGGCGCGGAAGGTCGCGGAGGCCCCGCCGCAAGGACCCCTGTCCGGAGTTCCGTTCCTGCTGAAGGACCTTCATGCAGCCGTCGCCGGCGCTCCGTTGAGCCAGGGCAATCGACGGCTGACGACCCTCGAGCGCGATTACGAGGATGAGCTGGTTCGCCGCTATCGGAGCGCCGGACTGGTCATCGTCGGCAAGACCAATACGCCGGAATTCGGCCTCGCCCCGGTGACAGAACCGAAGGCGTTCGGTCCGACCCGCAACCCCTATGATCTGACCCGGACGGCGGGCGGCTCCAGTGGGGGTTCGGCGGCGGCGGTCGCCGCCCGTCTGACGCCGGCGGCGCACGCTTCCGACGGAGGGGGCTCCATCCGCATCCCCGCCTCCTGTTGCGCCCTGGTCGGCCTCAAGCCGACGCGCGGGCGAACGCCGAGCGGACCGGTCGAGGGAGAGAACTGGCGCGGTTTTTCCGTCGCCCACGCGCTCACCCGGTCGGTGCGCGACAGCGCCGCGCTGCTCGACGCGACCCTGGGAGCCGATGTCGGCGCGCCATATGCGATTGCCGCGCCGGCGCGTCCGTACCTCGAGGAAATCGCCGCTGATCCGGGGAAGTTGCGCATCGCCGTGACGACGGCGCCGTTCCTCGCCGATTCCGTGCATCCCGAATGCGTTCGCGGCGTCGAAGCGACCGCCCGCCTTTTGCGAGACCTTGGCCATGAGATCGTCGAGGACGCGCCGGCGGTCGACCGCAAACCATGGGTGACGGCGTTCCTGACCATCATTTCCGCCGAGACCGGCGCCGACATCAAGGAAACCGGAGAAATTGTCGGCGCCAAGCTCGGCTTTGGCGATTTCGAGCCGTTGACGTATGTTCTCGGCCTGCTCGGCAAGTCCTTCAGCGCGACCGACTACGCGCAGGCCGCGCGATATTTGCAGCGCTGGGCGAGAACGGTCGGCGCGTTCTTTGAGCGCTATGACGCGCTTTTGACGCCGACGCTCGCTTCGCCGCCGATCGCGGTCGGCGCCCTTAGGCCCACCGCCGCCGAGGCCGCCGTGCTCGGCGCGATCGGACGTTCGGGCGCCGGGTGGGCTATGCGCGCGAGCGGGCTCGTCGATACGATGGCGGAAAAAACCTTTGAATTCATCCCGTTCACGGCGCTTTTCAACGTAACCGGTCAGCCGGCCGTTTCGTTGCCGTTGCACTGGAGCGCGGACGGCCTGCCGGTCGGCGTCCAGTTCGCGGCGCGGGTGGGGGACGAGGCGACGCTGTTCCGCCTTTGCGCCCAGCTGGAAAAGGCTCGGCCATGGGCCGACCGGGCGCCCGAGGGGTTTTGACGGTCGGCGCGGCTGGCGGCCATGGGCCCCGGAAGCGCAAGGCGACGGCTTACGCGCCTTGCCTCGCGCGGGCGCCGCGGCGCTCCCTCACGCGCTATTCGCGCCGCCGTCAAAAGTCACGCCGGCGGGCGTTTTCGCTTTCAGGCACACAACCGGGCGGCGGCCGGTCTCGCGCTTACGTCTTCACCAGCGCGCCGGCGACCTTCTCGGAGATGTAGCCGAGCACCGCGCCGATGATCAGCGAAATCCCGGCGTTGATGAATGGATTCGCGAGCGAGACCGCGCCCACCTCGCCCAGCTTGCCGCCCGCCAAGGCGAGTCCCGCCACCGCGGCGTAGCCATAGACGGACGAAGGAATGTCGCTCAACGTCGGCGCCTTGGCGGCGTAGACGAGGATGAAGACTGTGATCAGGACGCAGATCCCGGCCCATAACGGAACGCCGAGCGCGGCGCCGAGAGGGATCTTTGTGACGAGCAGCAGCGCGATCAAGGCCATGATCGCGCCGAACACCAGGTGGATGATCGACTTGCTGAGGCCGGCTTCCTTGCCGCCGCAATGGTAGAACGTCGCCCAGCCGATGAATGCGGCCCAGATTTGCAGACCCATGCCGATGGGCGACAACAACACAAAAGTGGCGATGCCTCCCAGCACGCCGATGCTGACTGCCAGGGCAGCGATGAGGTCCATGATTCCCTCCCGTTTGGGCCAGTGTTCTTCCGATCCGTCGATCGCGCTGGCCTATTTCGCGGCGTCAGTCGCCTGTCGCCGATGCAAATAGATTAGTTTGTGGCAAATTTTTGTGCAACAGGGTCATATCGCCTTTGGCGTGAAATAATTTCGCCTCAATTCGGCCTTGTCGACTACGCTCGACTGGCCCGAGAAGGCGAATGGGCGTTCCCTAATCCTCCGGCGATTGGAACGAGGCGCCCGGCTTGCGCGGATAGGGATCGAGGCCGAGCGCGAAGAATTCCGCCGCCAATGCGCCAAGATCGATCTTTCCGTCGATGATCGGATCGGGATCGTCCTGATCGGCCATCGAGAAGGTCTCCAGGTCCCTGGAAGGCCGGCGCCCGGCCTCGTCGCCCGAGCGGGGCGCGAAGCGGACGTCGATCTCTTCGTCGAGGATCGCCGAAAAAGGCTCGAGCGAAACGACGCAGACCTGCGTCAGCTCCCCGTGCACCGCGCCCTTGATCCTGACGCCGCCTCGCCCCGAACGCCTGAGGCTCAACGTCGCGCTCAACCTCTCGATGGCGGGAAGCTCGTAGAGCGCGGCCAGCGCATCCCGCTCGGCCGGGCTCGCTTCGATCGTCAGCGTTTGGCCTTCCTTCGGCAGCCCGGCGACGCGCACGACGCGGCTAAAGGGTTCGGTCGGCGTCATGGCGTTCCCCGCTGAGCGTCGGGGGGCCTTGCGGAAAGCGAAACCGGCCGCTGGCGAAGTCCTCTGCCGGCGTCCTGGCCAATGCGGCGTCGAGCGATTTGACATAATCGGCGAGCGCCGCCGCCTTGGCCGGGGCGTCCGGGTCCGCGGCGCCATAGATATTTCGCGCCAGCGCCGCCGTCAGATCGGATCGAGAGCCTGCGTCGAGCGCCGCCGCGTAGGCCGCGTTGCGTCCGTAGAAAGCCGCCGCCATCTTTTTGAGCCGCTTGGAGACGCCGCTGTCGCCGATCGAGAGCTCCCGCAGCGAATCGTCGAGGTGCATGAATAGGCTGTCGACCAGTTCCTGCGCCATCGCCTCGCCCAGTTCTCCGAGCATGAGCAGGCGGCGCAGGACCAGGCCGGCATGCAAGGCGAGGAGTTCGAACCGGCCGTCGATTCGGTCCGGCGCCTTCAGCGCCTGGTAAAGCGCGGGTCGCCGGGCCGCGGTCACGATCTCGCCGCGAATATGCTCGATGACGGATTTGCTGGCGCGCCGCGCGCGCCAACGGGCGAAAATCATCTGTCGGACCTCGTGTCGCGGTGCGGCGAGCATGCGACGCCTTGCTTTTGTTCAACGGCCTGGGTTAGGCATCGCCGCCCGCGCTGGCAAGCCAAAAGGGCTCGACGCGGCGGAGGGATTGCATGGTGAAGGCGCTGAAATTCCGTCCTGGCGCGGTGCGGGGCGCCGCGCTCGGCGGCGCGCTCAGCCTCGGAGCCGCGCTCGGCGGCTGCATCGGATATAACGGCGACTTCGACCGCGGCTACCAGGTCGACCAGGCCGCGCTGTCGCAGATCAAGGTCGGCGCGACCACCAAGCCGGAGGCGCTGGCTCTGCTCGGCACGCCTTCGACCACTTCGACGGTCGGCGGCGACGCCTGGTATTACATCGGCCAGAAGATGCATCACGCGCTCGCCTTCATGCCGGTCCAGATGACCGATCAGCATGTGCTGGCCGTCTATTTCGGCAAGGGCGGCAAGGTCGAGCGCATCGCCAACTACGGCATGAAGGACGGCAAGGTGTTCGACTTCGTCTCGCAGACCACCCCGACCGGCGGGCAGGAGCCCGATTTTCTGCGTAACATGATGGGCGGGCTGTTCCGGTTCAGCTGAGCGGGACGAGCGCGGCGAGGCTTTTGAAAGCTCGGTGCAAAATTCAAGAGTTATGCACCGAAAAAACGGCATTGATTTAAAACGACTTTCCCGTTGCAGAAATCAGGTGCGCAATTGCACCCATGATTTACGGCTATGCGAGGGTATCGACAGACGGGCAGAGCGTGGACGCGCAAGTGAAGGCGCTTCACGCCGCAGGCGCGGAAAAAGTGATCCGCGAAACTGCCAGTGGCACGAAATCAGACCGGGCAGGCCTGTGCCGGGTTCTGGACGGGCTGGACGCGGGCGACGTGCTCACGGTGACGCGCCTTGACCGGCTGGCGCGATCAACCCGCGACCTCCTGAATACGCTTGCCCTCATTGCCGACCGGGGAGCCGGATTCCGGTCCCTTGGCGACGCATGGGCCGACACCACGACGGCGCATGGGCGACTCATGCTAACCGTGTTGGCAGGCCTTGCCGAGTTCGAGCGCGAATTGATCCAAGTCCGCACCGGCGAGGGCCGCGAACGCGCCAAGGCGGAGGGCGTGAAGATGGGGCGCAAGCCCAAACTGACCACGCACCAGATCCGCGAGGCGATCAAACGCTGCGACAGGGGCGAGGAGCCGTTGCGCGACATCGCCCAGAGCTACAACGTCAGCCACAGCACGATTTCAAGGCTGAAGGCGTGACCGGTTCACTAATGACTGTGACGCAGCTAATCACAGCAGTTTTCATGCTCACCCGCTCCCGGTGTCCTGAGCTCCAAAAGACTTGGATCAACGTCTCATTCAAGGTGGGTGGTCTTCTGCCTAACTCGCTGCTTATTGTTGCAGTTCAGCGGGCCGGTGAACTCGACATAGTGCTGAGATGCATGGAGGATGATTCCTCTCCGCCACAAGAAGGCTCTGGGGAAGCCGATATTTTTTCATTTCATTATCAGAAGATGCTCTCAGAACTTTGGGTTGGTGAGGTCTATGAGATTTTCAGACTGCTCAATGAGCGGAAGCTTGCCCCCGACAGCGATCCATTCCGGGCGTTAGCCCACGACCTGAGACTGCTCCGCATTCCACTTGAAAAGCATGAAATCGCGCTTGATAAAAAGCTCACCGGCCCGCTGCAAATGCAAAGACATCCGCAAAACAAGGACGAGACCGACATCTACGAGTATTCAAAGGACGACCCACAGAAGGCGCACATCATGCCATCACAAATCTCAAGCCGAGGCTCCGCGATGTGGCATGTCTTCGATGTTCGGTCAGAGAATTCCTATTGGCTAGAGCGGCGGGCTTTGTCGGAGAGGATCGTTGCACTTTTCCGCCCAGCTGACTTGCCCGCTTAAAAAACGTGGTTTAAGTAAGTCACCCCTGCTTTCCGGCTGCATCTGGCGGCCACAGCATGGCTCCGTGCAGCACCCGGAGAATGACCACAGTGCGCGGCGGGGCGGATTCAACACTGTAAACGACCAGATACGGCAGGCCGGAAATCACCAGTTCACGCGTGTCAGGAGACCGGCCCGCCCTGCCACGCAAAGGGAACTCGTCAAGCTGCTCGACAGCTTCCAGTATCCGCCGCCCGACCTTCGAGGCGGCAGGCTGATTGTTGGCGGCGATCCTTGCGACAATCCCGAGAAAATCATCGTTCGCCGGTTGGGTCCACCTGATCGTCATGGTTTGGGGCTGGCGATTCGCTTGAAAGCCGCCACAACCGTTTCATGATCGAGGGTTTTCCCGTCACGCAGGGCTTGCTTGCCTTCCTCCACGGCGGCGAGGAATTGCTGTTCATTGGCGATATAGGACCGCAGCGCCTCGTTGACGAGCCATGACTTGCTGCGCCCTGTAGCAGCCGCCAGACGTTCAACCTGGCTATCGAGATCGGCATCGACACGGGCGGCAATGGTGACGGATTTTGTCATTGTTTCCGCTCCTGTTAAACAATGTTTACATTGTAGCACAGGCTCGCCCGGAGAGCAAATAGCGGGGTTGCCGAGGACTGCGCCCGACCGCACAAAAGGGCCCCCTTTTGTCATGACATATGCATTTGACCCTAATTTCGCTGATGTGGTCTGCACCCCTCGGGTGAGGCACATGAATTGAGCGACGGGCGGCGTGAGCGATTTTCCGGGTTCTCGGGCGGCCGGCGCGGCGGGGGCAGGAGGTGGGGCCGATTGCCGAAAATCAATTTTCTTCGACAGTCGCTTTGAGAAAATCAGAAGCCGTATTGACCGCTGCCGAAGGTTGGGCAGAGACCGCGCGGCAATGCCCCCTCATGCAACCCCAACATGAAAGTCTTTGGCGTGGCTCAACAACTATCCGACCTGCCCCCTGGTTACCGCATCGGTCAGATGAACCGGGCCGAAGCCGGCATCCTCAATTCCTGGGCCGCCGGCGAGGGCTGGAATCCCGGCCTGTCCGACATCGACGTCGCCTGGGCTTATGACCCCGAAGCGTTCATCGCGCTCCGGCATGAGAACGAACTCGCCGGCGGCGGCGCCATCATCGCGTATGAACGCGAGGCGGGTTTCATGGGCCTGTTCATCATGCGGGCCGACCTGCGCCAGCAGGGCCTCGGACGCGTGCTGTGGCGCGAGCGTCTGCGGCGCCTGCGCGTCCGTCTAAAGCCCGAGGCGCCGATCGCGATGGACGGCGTGTTCGAGATGGCGCCGTTTTACGAAGCCGGTGGATTCAAATACCTCTATCGCGACCTTCGCCATCAAGGCGTGGCGCGCGGGATCATGGACCGCGCCGCGGTCCCGCTGGATCAGGTTCCGTGGTCCCTTCTTCAAGCCCATGACCAGAGGGTGTCGGGGCTCAGGCGGGAGGGGTTCATGCGGGGGTGGCTGACCCAGCCAGGCGGCAAAGGTTTCGCGCTGCTCGACGATGGAGCGATCGAGGGTTATGGCTACCTGCGGCCATGCCGGACCGGCTTCAAGCTCGCGCCGCTCCATGCCAGGGATTTGGCGATCGCCAGGCGTTTGATCGGCAGTTTGCTGTCGACCGTCGCCGGCGCGCAGGTTCAGATCGACGTGCCGGAGCCCAACGTCGCCGCCCTGCAGTTGATGGGCGAACTGGGATGGGAGCAGTCGTTCGGCTGCGCCCATATGGTCAATGGCAAGGCGCCTGACCGACCTCTTGACCAGGTATTTGGGATAACGTCCTTCGAATTTGGGTGAAGGATGGACCTCGCGGCTGCAACCGATTGCGATCGCGGCCGGGCAGGTCAGCCTGCGCGCGGCGCAGCGGTCGCCGCAGCGGCGGTAAACCGGCTCGCAAGTGATTGAAATATATTGAACCGTTGGGAAAAGCGGCGGTAAAGACCGGTCTCGACGGCCGGAGCCGATCGTCGAGACCGTTGTCAGGCCGTACCGCAGTCTCGTGTCAGTGCGCCAGGATCGCCAGCAGCAACAGGGCGACGATGTTGGTGATCTTGATCGCCGGATTGACCGCCGGACCTGCGGTGTCCTTGTAAGGGTCGCCCACGGTGTCGCCGGTCACCGAGGCCTTGTGCGCTTCCGAGCCCTTCAGATGCTTGACGCCGTCCTTGTCGACGAAGCCGTCCTCGAAGCTCTTTTTCGCGTTGTCCCACGCGCCGCCGCCCGAGGTCATGGAGATCGCGACAAAAAGGCCGTTGACGATCACGCCGAGCAGCGAGGCCCCGAGCGCGGCGAACGCCGAGGCCTTCGAGCCCGAGACCCACAGCACGCCGAAATAGACGACGAAGGGGGCGAGCACCGGGAGCAGCGAGGGAACGATCATCTCCTTGATTGCGGCCTTGGTCAGCAAGTCGACGGCGCGGCCGTAGTCTGGCCGCTGCGTTCCCTGCATGATGCCGGGCATTTCCTTGAACTGCCGGCGCACTTCCATCACCACCGAGCCGGCCGCCCGGCCGACCGCCGTCATCGCGATGCCGCCGAAGAGATAGGGGATGAGGCCGCCGAAGATGAGTCCCGCCACCACATAGGGGCTGGACAGGGCGAAGTCGACCGGGCCGACGTCCTTGAAGTAGGGCACGCCGGTGGCGATGAAATGCCGGATGTCGTTGGTGTAGGCGGCGAACAACACCAGCGCTCCCAGGCCCGCCGAACCGATCGCGTAGCCCTTGGTGACCGCCTTGGTGGTGTTGCCGACCGCATCGAGCGCGTCGGTCGATTGGCGCACCTCCTTGGGCAATCCGGCCATTTCCGCGATGCCGCCGGCGTTGTCGGTGACCGGGCCGAAGGCGTCGAGCGCGACGATCATGCCGGCGAGCCCGAGCATGGTGGTGACCGCGATCGCAATGCCGAACAGGCCCGCGAGCTGGAAGGCCGCGATGATTCCCGCGATGATGACGAGCGCGGGAAGCGCCGTCGATTCGAGCGAGACCGCCAGGCCCTGGATCACGTTGGTGCCGTGCCCGGTGACCGAGGCCTGCGCGATCGACACCACCGGGCGTTTGCCGGTGCCGGTGTAATATTCGGTGATGACGACGATCAGGCCGGTCACCACCAGGCCGACGAGGCCGCAAACGAACAGATCCGCCCCGACGACCGCCTTGCCGGCGACGGTTCCGATCTCGCCCCAGCCGACCACGAATTGCGTCGCTATGGCGAGACCCAGGATCGACAGCGCGCCGGTGGCGATGAGGCCCTTATAGAGGGCGCCCATGATCGAGTTGTTGGCGCCGAGCTTGACGAAGAACGTGCCGGCGATCGAGGTCACGATGCACGCGGCGCAGATCGCCAGCGGATACATCATCGTCGGGACCAAGGCCGGGGTGTTCTCGAAGAAGATCGAGGCCAGCACCATGGTCGCGACCACCGTCACGACGTAGGTCTCGAACAGGTCGGCGGCCATGCCGGCGCAGTCGCCGACGTTGTCGCCGACGTTGTCGGCGATCGTCGCCGGATTGCGCGGATCGTCCTCGGGAATGCCGGCTTCGACCTTGCCGACCAGATCGGCGCCGACGTCGGCGCCCTTGGTGAAGATGCCGCCGCCGAGACGAGCGAAGATCGAGATCAGCGAGGCCCCGAAGCCGAGCGCGACCAGCGCGTCGACGACGGTGCGATCGGAGTAAGGGTAGCCAAGAACACGGGTCAGAAAGCCGAAATAGCAGGTGACGCCGAGGAGCGCCAGACCCGCCACCAGCAGGCCCGTGACCGCGCCCGAGCGGAAAGCGATGTCGAGCCCGGCGGCGAGCGACTTCGTCGCCGCCTGGGCGGTGCGGACGTTGGCGCGGACCGATACGTTCATTCCGATGAAGCCGGCGGAGCCGGAGAGTATGGCGCCGATCGCAAAGCCGATCGCCACCGTCCAGGAAAGCAGCAGCCCGAGCCCGATGAATACGACGACGCCGACGCCGGCGATGGTGGCGTATTGCCGTTTGAGGTAGGCTTGTGCGCCCTCGCGGACCGCCCCCGATATTTCCTGCATCCGCTGCGAGCCGGCGTCCGCAGCCATCAGACTGGTGACCGTGTAGGCGCCATAAACGATCGAAAGCAGTCCACACAGGATGATCAGGCCCAAAAGCATCGCGAACTGCCCCACGGATAGGCCACGGGGTCTGCCCGCGGCCGGATTGCGGGCGCCTCATGCCAGAAACCGCGCCCTGCCGCAACGCGCAAAGTCAATCTTTATGAAGAACCGGCGGCAAAAGCGGCCTTAGGCGGAAGTCGCGCGGGCGTCCGGAATTTGTCAATGTGAGCATCGAAACGGCCGAAGCCTAGGGACTGTTTTGGGCGCTGAGGCCGACAAATCGGTTCCTGTCCCCGCCGCACACCCAAGTCGAGGCGCCGACGCGGAGCAATTCGACCTGCAAGTCTCCCTTAGGCTCGAACAGATCGTCCCGAACCTCGACGCGTCCGCCCTCATGGACGACGCCCAGCAGCGCATAGGCGGCCGAGAGCATCCGCGCGGCCGAGCCGGTGTACCATGACCAACCGCCCCGCCCGCCATGACCCCAGCCCTGGTAAATGTCGGCCGGCTGCTGAATGGGAATGAGTCCGTAGATCGCAATGCGCTCGGGATCAGTCTTTTTCAGCGGCGAGATCTTCTCGAAAATCTCAAACGCGCGCGCGCTCAGGCGTCGGGCCTTCTTCTCGTCGCCGTTCGCGCGGGCCGAAGCGGCCAAGCGGGTAAACCCGTCGACGATCCAGGACGCGCCGTGACTGTATTGGCCGCCGTTCTCACGAACGCCGGGCGGGTAGTCGGCGATGCGGCCGGGATAGGGCTGCGAATGCTCATAAAACGGAGTTTCGAGCAGGAGCACGCGGTCGGGCAGCTCGATGCTCTTCAGGCCGCCTTCGATCGCGGCTAGAGCGCGCTCGTCGTCGCAGGCGCCCGAATAGGCCGCCCAACCGGTCGTCATCGCGTTGGGGACGGCGACAAGGCTTCCGTCGTCGGCGAAGTCGAGTGCGTAATGGTCGCCCCGCCAGCCAACCTCCAGAGCCTTGCGCTGTCCGACGAGGGCCTCCTCGCATCGCGCCGCGAAGGTTTCGTCGCCTTTGCTCCGCGCTAGCGGGACAAAGCTTTCGAGCACGTTGGCGAGAAAAAAGCCCATCCATACGCTGGTGCCGATCCCCAGCCGTCCGAGCACATCGATGCCATCGTTCCAGTCGCCGGCGCGCAGCAGCGGCAGACCATTCTCGCCGAGGTGCTCGAGCGTATAAGCGATGGCGAGGCGCGCGTGCTCGTAGACAGTCGCGCTCTCGCGCGAGACGCGCGGCATGACGATCCAGGTGTCCTCGTTTTCGGGAACCGGTTCGGCCTCGAGAAACGGCGTGGTCTCGTCGAGCACGCTTTGATCTCCCAGTTCGCGCACATAGTGCATGAGAACATATGGCAGCCAGAGGTGAGGGTCGCTTGCCTTGGTCCGTTGGCCGAGGCCCGTTCCGCCATTTGGCGCGCGATGCCACCACTTGAGGACGTCGCCTTCGCGAAACTGCTGGCTGGCGTGCAGCACGATCTGGGCGCGCGCCAGGCGAGGCTCGATCAGAATCAAAGGCAGCACGTCCTGCAGCTGATCGCGATAGCCGGTTGCGCCGCCGCGCTGGTTCGGCCCGACACGGCCGAACAGTCGCGAAGCGTACAGCTGGTACGGCAGCCAGGTGTTGATAAGCCGGTCGAAGTCCGGGCGATTGGTGCGGACTTCGACCTTGCCCAACCGCTCGGCCCAAGACGCGCGGGTCGCGATTAGCTCAGCCTCCGCGTTGGAGACCCCCACGCGCGATGCGGCCGCCAGCGCCTCGTCACGGGTCGGCGCTTGGCCGAACACGATCGCGATCTTCGCCTCGCCCCCTGGCGCAAGCGCGATTTCGGTGCAAAAAACGGCCACCCGCCGCCCGTCGTCGCGCGCCGCTCCGTCGGCGGCGCCCGTCTCAACCATCGCAGGAGTGTGGACGTTGCGTCCAGGGCCGCCAAAAAAACGCGCCCGGATCGTTTCGGTCGCTGGCGCAATAATGCTCGTGGCGGCGAAAGCGAAGCCCTGCTCAAAGTCGTTTCGCGGATTATTGAACAGCAGCGTCGCGCCAACGGTCTCATCGTTGATCTTGTCGACGCTCTCGTTAGGGCTCTCCTCAAGCGCAAGATCGAAGAACGGCGCGACCCGCAGGCGCTTGTCGCTCGCTCCGGAATTGCGCAAGGTCAGGATTCGCGTGTCCCCCGGATAGTCGGCTGAGACAAAGACGACATACTCCATCGTCAGATCGCCGCGCGCCTTGGCGAAGGTCGCGACTCCCGGCTCATAGACGACTTCATGCGTCGCGTCGTCGCGCTGGAATGGCGCAAATCCGGGCGCGTCCGTCTCGCCAGTATCGAGGTCGCGCACGTAGACGATCTGCCCGGGCTGGACGACAGTGGAACTGTCGAATCGGAAGGCGGTGAGGCCGTTTTGGCGCGCATTGCCGAAGGCCGAGAAAATCTCGCCGTCGTTTGACACCATCGTCGCCATCCCGAGTTCATTCGCCATTACGTGCGCCCAGGGGCGCGGCGTGCGGTGGGTCAGCCGCAGGGCCTCGCCGCCGACCGAGAATCCGAAGGGCCAGCGCGTCGGGAGCGCTGGCGACGGCTCGACGGCCCTTGTTTCATATAGCCGCAGCTGAAGATCGGGCTCGGGCAAGGCGGCAAGGCCAAACCGGCGAGCAACCAATTCGCTCGCCCAGACCGCGTTGTCGGAACGGCCAATAATGAACTCGGCCTCGGCTACGCCGTTAGCGGCGAGCGTCAGCTCAAGGGTGAAACTGGCGGCGGGATCAAATGTCCAGAGCTTGCCCTCATCGTCGAGCTTCCGCCAGCGCCACGGTTCACAACCCGTCGGGTTGGCGAGCGACCCTTCGCCAAGAAAACGGGTGCGCGAGTCCTCGTAGCCGACGAGCTCGGCCCCGACGCCCGGCTTGACGGCGAAGAACGAGGTCTCGCCGCGGCTGGCGCGCGCCGATCGCAAGAGCCGGTTGCGCGCAAGGATCGCGCCGAGTCCGCGCACAAACATGGTCTCGACGTGCATGCCGGCGAAATCGAGATCGCGAGCGTAGGCGCTCGTTTCAATGCCTGCGATTTCGCAAAAGCTCGTTAGACGCAGCCTGCGCGCGCGGCCGGACTTATCCTCGAGACGGATTCGCCAGCTCGAGACGGCGCCGAGCGCGTCGGGCGCAATCTCCATCCGCGCCTCGATATCGTTCAACGTGTGGGTAATCGCGAGGCGGTTGAAGCCTATCTCCTCGAGACGATAGGCTCCCGCGCGCCGAGTTGGCTCGAAGCCGATCGACCATGGGGCGTCGCCCGCCTCGCTGACATAAAAGAAATGGCCACGGGACTGCAGGGGATCCAGCGGCCGACGGATGAGATCAATCGGCGCGCCGCCGCGCTCGGCGCCCAATACGAACGCCGCGCCGCGACCATCGCGAAGGATTTCGACGCCGACGGCGCCATTGTTGAAGACGTAACGGTCGGGCCGCTGACCAAGGGCGAGCGGCGCGCCCGCCAGCCAAGGCGAGGGCGTTCCACGCTTTCGGCGCGTTCGAGCCACGACCGCGACCGACCCCGCCGCGATCGCCGCAACGGCCGCGGCATAGGCGAACGCCAGCGTCTTGATCGCTTCGGGCATAGGGGCGCCGCTGCGCGCGAGCGTCTCAGCTCCTGTCCAGGCCTTGTCCCATTCCGTTCCGCGCGGGATATAAAAGGGGATCAGAAGGGGCGCCCAGGTGCCAAAGCGGCGAATGCCATCGGGAATGGCGCGCGTTCGCCCGTTGTGGCCAACGAAACGCGCGGCGGCCTCGTCCGCGCGGTCGCCTCCGAGAAACGACAGATTGACGAGGCTTGCGACCCGCAAACCCATGTGATCGAACCATATGAGGATCCGCAGCCAGTCGTATGCCAGCAGCCCGAGAAACATCATCAGGCTGAACTGGCGGAAGCTGGCTGGGCTCTGGGTGACGTCAGCCCCGACGGCGACGATGGACCGGACCGCGCCGTCCTGGTTGTACCAGGTCGGGCTCGGCGATTGACGCAGGAACGAATTGATGATCGGGGACATCCACAGACCCCAGCGCAGCACGCGCACGGCCTGTTCGACGAGTCCTTCAACTCCCCGCGCGGTGACCAGGTTCTGGATCGGCCGCAGGCTTTTCTGCAGGGCTGCGTCGAGCAGCACATAATTGATCGAGAACAGTGGGGCGGCGAGCGACCAGTTGATGACTCCAGCCACGGATTCCGCCCAGAAAAGCCTGACGCCGCCTGCGACCTCGCCAAGGTTGATCATGCCGTACTTGTTGAAAATCGGATAGGTGGTGAAGTCTCCGAGCCGCCGGCCGTCAAGGCGATAATTGACGTCGGCGTAAGCCCAGAATTTGTTGACGACGACCTGAACCTGCGGCGCGTCGAAATACCAGCCCAGCGCTCCAGCCACAACTCCGCCGAGCACCGCGCCGAGCGCGTAGAGCCGCCAGGTCTGCAGCTTGCCGCGAACGCCGGCGGCGACGCTCCAGGCGTCGAACGCGAGGTCGACGCCAGCGTAGCAAAGCGCTCCGACGGCGAACATGGCGAAGAAGCGTGCGCCGCCGTTGTCCGCCGAGAGGTCGCTCCCGTAGGCGAGCGCGAGACCAACCCCGGCGACAATGCCACGCGCAGGCGAGCGGGGATCGAGGTAGGCGGCCTTCAGACGGCCAAAGAACGGCGGGGTCCCGTCGGCGCTGGCCAAGATCGTTTTGGCGAGCGGAAATAGCAGCGCGCCGCCGAGCGCGCCGACGGCGAGGGCATTGCGAACTCAAGAACGCCCCGGCGCCCGGCGCGCGCAGCGCCAGAGCGGCGATCAGGATGAATCCCATGAACAGCGCGCCATAGATCGCGCCTTTGACGAAGCCCGTGCGCCAATGGCCCCATACGGCGTCAAAGCTTGGCGGGCGGTCGCCGAGCCAATCGAGCAAGATTCCCGTCATCAGATAGACGATCGCCCACAGGCCCCCTTGCGCGAGCGCGGCGCAGGCGCTGGAAAAGACGATCGCCAGGATGGGCTGGGGGACAAGCTGTGCGGCGTTCGCAAACAGCGGAGTCACCGCGGCGACCGCCCCGCTCAGCGCAAATAACGCGTGGGTCCGTGCTGATCCGGGCAGCCGATTGACGCTTACGAGGCTGATCAGAATCAGCGTCGCTTCGCCGAGAAACCACAACGT
The DNA here is from genome assembly GCA_963835955.1 of uncultured Alphaproteobacteria bacterium. Classification (GTDB taxonomy): domain Bacteria; phylum Pseudomonadota; class Alphaproteobacteria; order Rhizobiales; family Beijerinckiaceae; genus Roseiarcus. The sequence goes on from CAWIHZ010000005.1 coordinate 641,582, forward strand.
AAGCCATCGTCCGATCACGACCTGTGCGGCGAATGGCAGAGCGGCGCGCCTTGTCACGAAAGCGCCAATCTCGGCCATATGCCAATCGGCGCCGACCACCAAAAGGAGGTTGAATAAGAAGGGAGTCGCAATCAGGCTGAACGCCTCGATCAAGCGAAGCCCGCGAAAGCCTCCGATCAAGGCCATGATCGCGCCGCCTGCGTAGATCGTCAGAGCGATCGTCGCGCCGGGGGTGTCGAAGCGCGCCGCGTCGACCCACGGTCCCGGCAAGAGCCAGAAGCCTTGCGCGTCATTGCGCAAATACGCGAAGATGGCGAAAGCGGCCGCGTCGAACCCGATCAAGACGTTGGAGAACGGGCGCTCCGAGAAAACCGCGCGCAGCACGGCGAGGCCCCCCGCGCCGGCGATCGCAGCGAAGATCGGTTCGCGCGCCAGGACCGACGCATAGAACCCCATGGCGACAAGCGCCAGACCGGACAGCGTCGAAAGCGGCGGCGGAACAGATAGGCGAGCGTTCGGGGCCGTAACGTCCATCTTTTGCGCGCTCCTGCTCCAACTTCCACCAACGCCAACCGAGCGCCGCCCGTCGCACTCAGCAGATTCTGCGCGTCAGCGCTCATTTCCGCCGACGTTGCGGCGCCAGTCGCTCGGGCGACGCGCTCTTTAGAAACGGCTACGAGCGGATACGCGGAAAGCTTACGCATCGGAAATCAACAAGTCCCGGTAATGGGCGCGGTTATTCCTTGCGGATTGCGTCCTGAGTCGCAAGCCCGAGACGCCGCCGCCGCATGGCGCCTCACAAGCGCCCAAGATGGCGCCTAGGCGTAAGCTGTTGCGTAAGGATTTCACGCCGAGGCGTCGTGCGCGCGGCTGGACGATGGGGAGTCCCCGGCATGGGCGTTGAGCGTCGGATTGGGTTTGTCGTAGCGGCATTATTGGCTGGCGTGAGCATTGCCAGCGCGGCCGAGTTGCCCGCGCGGAGCAAGAAGGTGAAGCCGGCCGAAACCGTCAAACATTGCGACATCGCGGGTTCGCCGGGCGTTCTGGCGGCCAATGGCGTCTGCGTCAGGATCAGCGGATATATTTCGGCCGGCGTCGGCGTGAGGCAGTTGAAATAGTCTGCCATAATTCGCGCGTTCCGCGTGGCCGATCTCCACAGAAATCATCACATCCGATCAGCCCGCCTTGTCGTCGGATCGTCCTGCGGTCTAAACGTGGCCATGAACAAGAAAGCCGCGCCCGCCTTCACTCATCTGGGCAAGCCTTCGCGAATTCCTCCCATGCCGGACGCGAAGACGCTCGACCGCGCGCCGAATCCGCACGCTGACGCCGACTACATCGCCCGTTTCGCCGTGCCCGAGTTCACCTCGCTCTGCCCGATGACCGGGCAACCAGACTTCGCCCATCTCGTCATCGATTACGCCCCGGACAAGTGGATCGCGGAGTCGAAATCGTTGAAGCTTTATCTCGCGAGTTTCCGCAACCACGGCGCGTTTCATGAAGATTGCACGGTGCGCATCGGCAAGGATCTCGTGGGGCTGCTCGAGCCCCGCTGGCTGAGAATCGGCGGCTATTGGTTCCCGCGCGGAGGCATTCCGATCGACGTCTTCTGGCAATTCGGCAAACTGCCCAAGGGCGCCTGGGTTCCCGACCAGGGCGTCGCGCCCTATCGAGGACGCGGGTGACGGGCGCGGGCGGGACGCCTCGGTTTCAGCGCGGCAATTCGGCCTAGCGGGGCGAGTGAAATTCGTTGTCGCCGCGTCGGGCGGCATAGGCATGCCGAGCGCGTCATCCGCCAGAAGCGGTCGGTTTCGCGTGGTCTGAATTCCGGTCATTCCGCTTGCGAGTTTCGTGACCGACCCCTTGGACGGGCCCCGCGCCTGGATTTCTCGTGACCTCGGTTGACCAAAATCGCCGGCGCTGCGAGAGAAATCGAGGCCGAATCCAGGGAGCTTAGATCGATGCGCATCGACCCAGTGTTTCTGTTCGACCTCGACGGCACGCTCGTGGACAGCGTCTATCAGCACGTGCTGGCGTGGAAGGAGGCCCTCGACAGCGAAGGCGTTGAGCTGTCGGTGTGGCGCATCCACCGAAAGATCGGCATGAGCGGGGGCCTCTTCACAAACCAGCTCATCCGGGAAACCGGCGTCGACCTGAGCGAGGATCGCATTGAGCGACTGCGTCATACGCATGCGGCCGCCTATCGTCGGATGGCGGACCGGATTCGCCCGCTGCCCGGCGCGCGGGAACTATTGTCGTGGCTCAGCGCCGCAGGGCTGCGATGGGCGATCGCGACCAGCGGTCGGATGGAGACGGCGGCCGTCAACCTCCAGGCGCTCGGCGTCGATCCGGCGCGCATGCCGGTGGTCACCCGCGATCAGGTCAAATACGCCAAGCCCGATCCCGACCTGTTTCTCGCCGCTGCGGAGCGATTGAACGCGCCGATCGAGACCGCCGTCGTGGTCGGCGACAGCATCTGGGACATGCTTGCGGCGGCGCGTTGCCGAGCGCTCGGCGTGGGTTTGCTTTGCGGCGGATACGGCGCCAGCGAACTCCAGCAGGCGTCGGCCTTCCGTGTTTACGAGGACCCGGCCGATCTTCTTCTCCACATCGATGAGCTTGGCGGCCGCCGCTGAAGGATTCTCCAATCGCGCCCCGAAGCTAGCCCAAACCCCTCGTCTGGACCAAATCGGATGTCCGCCAGAAGCGGCCTCGAACCAAGTTTCGCGGACCGGCGATTGCGAGTCCTGGCGCTCTTTGGCGCGGCGGACTGAGAAGGCCGGCGATGGAAAGGCCGCTGGCGACCAGCGCATTGATCGCGCTGATCCATGAAGCAAGGCGCAGGGCGAACGATTGATCGCGCCGATCCATGAGTTTTCTTCCGGTCGCGCCTGATCGAAGTCTCGGCGTCCTGTTCACGCCCGCCAGGGGAAAGTCCACGTCTCCGTCAGCGCCTTTGCGCCGGCCCGCAGAAAGACCCGCAGATCGCTGCTCTGGCCCTTGTCGACGGTTAGGTCGACGCCGGCGCGAAAGCCGCGGACGTGGGCGTTGGGGGTGAGAAAAGTGCGCAGGATTCGTCCGTTCGAGGCCGTGGCCACCACCTGCACCAGCGACGGGTCGCTGAAATAATAGGAAAGGTCGCCGCCCGAGAAATCGATCAGGAACCGCGTGGCCCCCGGCGGGGGAGCCTCCGCCGCGCCAAGCGCGCGCGGCGGCACGCGGAACGTCGCGACCGTGCGCCCTCCCGGCGTCAGACTCTGATCCGTCGAGAGCGTCGTGATGCGGTAGCCATAAGTGAGGGATTTCCCGGCCACGAACTCGTTTTTCGGCTCCCAGGCGACGACGATGTTGTCGTTGGTCTCGCTGTCAGTGGGAAGCTCCACCAGTTCTACCCGGCCCTCGCCCCAGCCTTCGTGCGGCTCGATCCAATAACTGGGTCTCAGCTCATAGGCGAGTTCAAGATCCTGATAGTCGTCGAAGTTCCGGTCGCGTTGCAAAAGCCCGTAACCGCGCGGGTTCATGTCGGTGAATGTCGAAACGACCGGCGCGACAGGATTACTGAGCGGGCGCCAAATCCATTCGCCGGCGCCAGTGTGCATGAGCAGGCCATCCGAGTCGTGCAATTCGCCGCGAAAATCGTCGGCGAGGCGGTGATCGTTCTTGCCGACGAAAAACATCGAGGAGAGCGGCGCCAGTCCTGCCACGGGAACCGCCTTGCGCGCGAACAGGGTGACGCTCGTCTCGATGTAGGTCTCCTGGCCGGGCACAAGGTCGAAGTGGAAGGCGCCGGTGGCCGATTCGCCATCGAGCAGCGCGTAAATGTTGATATGCTCGGCGGTCGGGTCCGGCGTCTCGATCCAGAATTCGCGGAAGAACGGAAATTCCTCATTCGGACGCGCGCCTTTGCCAATGGCGAGGCCCCGCGCCGACAGGCCGTAGCGCTGACCGCGGCCGAGAAAGCGGAAATAGCTAGCGCCGAGAAACGAGATCACTTCGTCCCAGACGTGCGGCGCGTTGATCGGAAATCGGAGCCGGAATCCGGCGAAGCCGAGATTGACCGGCAAGGCGCCCTCGATCTTGTTGCGCCCATAGTCGAACAGGTTGGCCGCATAGGGAACGGGCGCCGGGATGCCGTGGCGCAGCACGTTGATGACGACGGGACGCTTGTAAAGATGGCCCAGATGGAACAGTTCCAGGCGGAAGTTCGCCGCCGGCTCTCCAAACAGCTGCTTGTCGGGCTTGAAACGGATATCGCGCCAGGCGTCGAAATCGAGATTCGCCAGGCCGTCGGGCAACGGCGGAATCGTGGCGTCGTATGGCGCGGCGGCGAGGCCGCGGGCGCGCTTGACAACATCCGGATAGGCGAACGGCGTCGGACCTCCAGCTGCGGCCCGCGGCGCGTCTGTCTGAGCGCGCGCATGGGCGACGAGCCGCGGGCCCGAGGCGGCGGCAGCGCCGACAATCAGCGCGCGGCGGGACAATTCGTGCATAGGCGTCGTTCGGGCAGGGGAAATATCTGTACCGGGCGTAACCCGCGACCGTGGCGAAAGCAACCCGTCGCCTCGCCGTAAAGGCGTCACGGCCAAGGTCCGAACCCGTAACCGGGATTGAATACGCGCGCCTCCAGACCCATGCTGAAATTCGGCGTGATCTGATATTTTACCCCGACGCCGACCGTGCCGACCGCCTGAACCGCGCCCGGCCCGGAAAAGACGCTATTGATCGCCTCGCTCGCATTGAGCGCTCCGCCGCCGAAGCGCGTAGGCCTGATGAAATCGACGCCGGTGATGACATAGGGCGTCACCTGGCCGAAGTTATAGCCGACGGTCGCTTCTCCGCCCGCGAAGGCGGAGCCGCTGAATTGGGTGAATCGTGGGCTCGACCAGAGAGAGGGCATGTACCCAGTCGAGGCCCTGAGCCCTAACACCACGCCGTTGTCGAACGCATGATCGTAGCCGAGATAGGCCTCGCCTCCGAAGCCGCCCTTGACCCCCTTGCCGCCCCAGGCCGAAACGCCGGAGCCCACATAGAGGCCGGACCAGGGGTTGGGCGCCACGTCCGTGCGGCTCGGCGTCAGCGCCGGGAAGCTCGACGGAGCATTCGGCAGATCCGCAGCGGCGGCCGGCGCGGGCGGAAAGCCGACCGCCGTGGCGCAGACGCCGGGGACTAGGAGGGAAAGAAATATGGCCTTACGCATCATTCCAAAATTTATAGCACGAGTCGCGGCGTTCGTAATGCAGTCCAAATTGCGGCATTTTGATTGCGGCGAATGGACGCCCGCGGGCCTCTGCGTCAGCGCTTTTGACTGGCCAAAACCGGGCGATCCCCCGGCTGGACAAGCCCCGACCGGGCGCCTATAAGCCGCCATTCGCTTCGCCCCATAAGGTCCGGCGCCCAGGTAGCTCAGTTGGTAGAGCATGCGACTGAAAATCGCAGTGTCGGTGGTTCGATTCCGCCCCTGGGCACCATCTTCCCATCGGAAAAAATAGCCGCCAGCCGCCCCAGAAAGTCGAAGTCGCGGATTGAGCGGCGGCGCGACCGCCCGCTGACGATCAAAACGAGCCGAACGCCGTCCCAAGTCCAATGACCGCCACGAGGGCGAGCAGCGCGCCGACGATCGCCACCATGACGATGTCGAAATAGCTTTCGCGATGGGTCGAGCCGCAGACCGCGAGCAGAGTGACGACCGCGCCGTTGTGCGGCAGGCTGTCGAGAGTGCCGGCGCCGATCACCGCGACACGATGAAGCAGATCCGGGCTTAGGCCTTGGTCGGCGGCGACCTTCATATAGGCGCCGCCAAGCGCGTCGAGGGCGATGGTGAGGCCGCCCGAAGCAGAGCCGGTGAGAGACGCAAGCACATTGGTTGCGACCGCCAGCGACACCAGCGGGCCTCCTCCGATGCCGAGAACCCAGTCCCGCACATGCGCGAAAGCGGGCAGCGCCGCCACGACCGACCCGAAGCCGACGAGGCTTGCGACGCTCAGCACCGGCAGCACGGAAGCATTGGCGCCGGCGTCCATGGTCGCGCGCGGCGTCGGCAGCCGCGAAAAATTGGAGGCGATCAGCACCGCAATGGCCGCGGCCAGCGCGGTGACCACCGACCAGACGCCGCCGACGGCCGAGAGCGAAGTTGCCCCCCAAGCCGGCTCGGCGAGAAAGCTCGCGTCGATGCGCGGCAGTATGAAGAGCGACATCAGCAGATTGACGCCGACGACGACGACGAGCGGCAGGACGGCGAGGACGATCGGCGGCTCGACCTTGCTTTGATCGCCATGGGCGATTTCTGCCGGATCGAAAGCGCCCGAGGTCGTCGCGCGTTCGCGCACAATCTCGTCGTCGACGTCGCCTTCCGCAGGCGCCGGGTCCCCCAGATACCCTTCGCCCGCCTTGCGGGCCCGGCCTTCGGCGAGGGCGAGCCACCAGAGCCCGAACCCCACCGTGATCAGCGACGCGATGACGCCGAGGCCCGGCGCGGCGAACGGCGTCGTGCCGAAGAACGGCATCGGGATGGCGTTCTGGATCGCCGGCGTGCCGGGCAGCATCGACATGGTGAAGGTGGAAGTGCCGAGGGCGATCGCCGCCGGCATCAGCCGCTTCGGAATTTCGGCGGCGCGAAACAGGGCATGCGCCATCGGAGCGAGCACGAAGAAGGCGACGAAGAGGCTGACGCCGCCGTAGGTGACCAGCGCCCCCGCGAGCACCACCGCCAGCACGGCGCGCCTGGGGCCGAGGCGCTCGGTCATGAAGGTCGCGATCGCCGACACCGAGCCGCTGTCTTCCATCAGCTTGCCGAACAGCGCGCCGAGCAGAAAGATCGGAAAAAATTGCATGACGAATTGCGCCGCGCTCGCCATGAACGTCTGCGTCCAATGGGCGAGCATCGGCTGACCCGACAATCCGGCGGCGATGATCGCGGCGGCGGGCGCGAGCAGCAGTATGCTCCAGCCGCGATAGGCGAGCCAGATGAGCAGGCCGAGGGCGATGAGGATGCCTAGCAGCCCCATGAGTTAAATTCCCTCGAGCAAGCTATCCAGATCGAGGGTCGAGCGACGCCCGAGATCCTTCGCATGGGTCTCCAGAAACGCCTCAGCGGATTTTCGTCCCTCCGCGTGCAGATATTCGAAGAACGCCCATTCCGCGTTCAGCTTCGAGGAGGCGCCGAGTTCGGTCATGATGTCGTTCCGGACCATGTGAATGCGCATGTTCGCCCATAGCGCGCCCTCGCCGTCGCCCGGGTCGGCGACTTTCCGCAGCAGAGCCATCATTTTGAGCTCCTTCAGGACGACGGCGTTGAAGGACACCTCGTTCAGGCGATTGAGAATTTCGCTGGCGGAGCGCGGCGTCGGGACGCGCTCGATCGGGTTGATCGGGATCAGAATGGTGTCTCGCGCCTTGGTTTCGCGGATCAGCGTCGAAAGCGTCGGATTGCCCGAATAGCCGCCGTCCCAATAGGCCTCGCCGTCGATTTCGATGGCCTGGAACAAGGTCGGCAGACAGGCCGAGGCGAGCAGGACGTCCGGAGTGATGGCCGCGTTCTTGAAGACTTTGCCCCGGCCTGTCCGCACATTGGTGGCGGTGACAAAGAGGTGGATTGGCGACTGCGCCAGAACTTCAAAATCGATCTGCTCGGCGAGAATATCGCGCAGCGGATTGACCCCTCTCGGATTGATGTCATAGGGCGACACCAGTCGGGACATGAGATCCATCGCCACGTAAACCGGCGACGAGTTCGAGCGTCCAGCGGCCCTGAAGGATATCCATCGGGCCGCGCTGGAAGGGGCTGAAGCGCGCCGCCTCGGAGACGCGACGCCAGAACCTCTCCAGCGCCGCGCGCGCTCCGGCGACGCCGCCTTGCTGATGGCCATGGACAAGCACCGCCGCGTTCATCGCGCCCGCGGACGTTCCGGAAATGCCGTCGATTCGAAGCCACGGCTCCTCCAGCAGGCGATCGAGGACCCCCCATGAGAACGCGCCATGCGAGCCGCCGCCCTGCAAAGCGACATCGACAAGGACGGGATTGCGCGCAACGGTGGAGGCGGCTTGTCGCATCGACCTTCAAACTCCGGGAAAATCGGGGAGGGTTTCGGCGGAGCACTTCTAGGTGCTCGATGACAAAGAGTCATCTATTTTGTTGCGGCGCAACAATCGCCCGCTCGGCGATTACGCGCGGGCGCGACTGAACGGCAGCGATCCAAACGCGGGCGGCGGTGCTGGCGCGTAGAGAGTCAAAGCGACGCGGCCATCGAGAGCGCCGCCGCCGGAGGCCGGTCGCCTTCACATCCCGATGGATGTGATCCATTCCGCAAACATTGGCCGCCTCGCTGCGCCGCATTCCTGTCAGGACCGCACCAATTCGACAACGGCCGCCGGCGCCGCTGCGCGCTCCTATCCTAGCGATAATTCGACCCTGTTTCCCGATGGCAGCCGAACGAACGCCCCCCGCCGCCCGGAGAACGGGCGGCGAGCGAACCTTTGCTCATGCAATCGTCAAGGCCTACTGGCAGGCGTCCCAGAAACCCTGACGACGGCTGGGATCGGTGTAGTACCAGCACAGTCCCGGCGCCGGAGGGGGGCCGGCCCAGGCGGAGGCGGCGGCTGCGCCAATGACGCCGATCGCCGCGCCGGCCGCGATGGCGCCGCCGGGACCCCACCCATACCAGCCCGGCCGGGCCCACCCGCCATAACGATAGCCTGGATGAACGCCATAAACCCCGCCTCGATAGACGCCGCCACGGTAGACGCCGCCGCGATAGGCCCCGCCGCGATAGGCCCCGCCGCGGTAGGCCCCGCCATGGTAGACAGTGCCGCCGCGCGGCCCATGATAGACGCCGCCGTGGACGCCGCCGCGGTGGACGGCGCCGCCGCGGCGGGCAACCACGACCTTCGAGACCATGCCGTCGTTCAGATGAACGGTTGGATTGTATCCGCCTACAATCTCGATCGCCTTGGCTTGCGGCAGGCCGAAGCAACTAAGCGTCAACGTCACGCAAGCGCCCTTCAACAAATTCGACCAATTCATGGCTTTCCTCCCTGATCATGGCGGGCAAATCAGCCGCCATTCTCTATAAGACCGTCCCATCTCTCATGAAACCGCATTGCGCTGGCGGCGCAGGTCCGGTTTCGGCGCGTAACGCCATCCGCATCACTTTCGACCGTGGAGCGGTCACTTATCGCACGAAACCGGCGCAGGGTTGAAGTCCGCAGCGCCAGGCGCATTCGGGCGTCGGCTCCGTGTCGCCCTTCTCCTGTGCAACCGCGCGCCTCTTCTCACGTCGCTTCGACAGCCGCCCGAATTTGCCGACAACGATCCGGCCCCGCAAAGGTTCCGGCCCACGAGCCTGACGCCATAGGATCTTGAATGTCGTTCTGCGGCGCCCGCCATGCTGCCGGCGCCGGAAAACGATGTCGCCGCTCAGTTGATTGAAATCCGCCGCGGCTGCGCCTGTTTCGCCTTTGGCAGCGTCAGCGTGAGCACCCCGTCTTCAAGCTGGGCGCTGATTTTCTCCTGATCGATTTTGTTCGACAACGTAAACGACCGGGCATAATGCCCAACGTTGTATTCCGTGTAGACCGGCTCCATGTCTTTGTAATTGGCGAAATCGATCTGACCGTCCACACGGAGCACATCATTTTCCAGCGCCACGTTGAGGCGCTTTTTCTCGACGCCGGGCATCTCCATGACGACGCAGAGCGCGTCTTCGGTCTCGTAGATGTCGGCGTAGGGCAAATAGTAGCGCCCCGGGACGGTCTTTTCTTCCTTGCTGACCAACTCCTTCTTGTCGCGGACGGCCATTTCCTGTTTCTCCGCCATGGTCTTCCCCTTCTCTCGTTCCGATTTTCGGCTCATATCACGCAACCTTGATCGACTTCGGCTTGTCGGCCTCGGCGCGCGGCAGGAACAGTGCGAGAATTCCGTCGCGATATTCGGCCTTCACCCCGTTGGGATCGATCTCCACCGGCAGGGTGATGGCCCGGTCGAACCGCCCTGATAGCCGCTCCCGGCGATGCACGCTCGCCTTCTCCGGAAAGCTTACCGACTTGACGCCGGCAAGCCGGATGGTCCGGCCCTTCGCCTGGACGTCGAGGTCCGCTTTCTTGACGCCGGGCGCCTCGGCGATGACGACAAAGTCGTCGCCCTTGCGAAACACATTCATCGGCGGATAGCCGCCGCCGCCGCTGGGACCCGCTTCGAGCCATGAGCTCGTGCGGAATGCGTCCAGAGCCTGCTGAAAGTTCGAAAGCGCGTCGAACGGATCCGAAAACACAGCCATCGATTTTTCCTCCTTTGTCTCCGTCGCCGGCAAGCGCTGACATCCGTGGAGCGCCTATGCCGCACGCCCCCCTCGGACCTCTGTCAACACTCGCCCGTAACGAGCGATAATGAACTTGGGAAGCCGAATTCGGGCGTCAAGGGGCGCTGCTTCCGCCGGGTCGCGAGGGGTCTTCATGCCGCCCAAGTGGTGGGCCTGCCGCTTGGCTGCGTCATAGAATCTGCGCGATGACGCGCTAATGAGGCGGTGATGGGCCCAGGAGGGGGTCCGGTCAATGTGCGCCTCAGTCGCCGGCCGTAGTCAGGCGGCGGGACCCTCCGGAGATTTCGGACCAATTTTCCTGGTCGCCAATCGCCAGAGAGTTGCGTTGGATCAATGCGTTTCGGACGCGATTGTCTAGCATGAGAACTATTCGGTTGATAAGCACGGAGAGATGGAGGAGATAAATGGCTAAAGTTGAGGCAAAAGCCGAGAGCAAGGTCCCCGTAACGACTGAGGGAAAGCCTCTCACGATGCCGAGCTTCATGCAGCCGTGGCGGCCTTTCGAGAGCCTGCGTCGCGAGGTCGACCGGCTGTTTGAGGACTTTACAGTCAACCCGTTCCGGCTGCCGCTGCGCCGGCCGGCGTTCGACATCGAACCATTCTGGCAACCGGAATCCTGGGTCGCCACGCCACCGGTCGACCTTGTCGAGCACGACAATTCGTTCGAAGTCTCGGCCGAACTGCCAGGACTCGATGAGAAGAACATCGAGGTGAAGCTCGTCAATGGCGTCCTCACGATCAAGGGCCAGAAGGAAGAGGAAAAGGTCGAGAAGAAGGAGGACTTCCATCTCCGGGAGCGAAGGTTCGGTTCCTTCACACGTTCGCTTCGGGTTCCCGACAGCGTGGACCCGGAAAAAATAGAAGCCCATTTCAAGAAAGGCGTGCTGACCGTGACGCTGCCGAAGACTCCGGAGGCGCAAAAGCCGGTCAGGAACATCGAAGTGAAAGGCGGCTGATTGGTCAGGGCGGGTGCGCGACGAATCCAGCCGCGCGTTCGCCTGCCGGCGGTCGGGGCGACGTCCGCGTCTGAATATCAAATCGCCCGGGCAGGAGAGCCTGCCCGGGCGGCGTTTGCCGGCGCGCCCGTCGCCTCGACGAGCGCCGCAGGTCTAGGGGCAGGCGTCCCAGAAGCCCTGTCGCCGGGTGGGGTCGGTGTAGAACCAGCAAAGCCCCGGTTGCGGGGCGGCGCCTGCCCACGAGGCGGCGGCTGCCGCGCTGACGAAGCCGAGCGCGGCGCCCGCCGCGACCGCGGCCCCGGGATTCCACCGGTACCAGCTCGGCCGGGCCCACGCGCCGTGGACGTGAACGGGGCGATGGATTGGACGGTGAACGGGCCGATGGACTGGACGGTGAACGGGCCGATGGACCGGGCGGTGAACAGGCCGCTGATGGCCGGGACGTTGAACCGGCCGATGGGCGCCGCCAGGGCGATGGGCAGGCCTATGGACAGGTCGATGCGCGGCGCCACGGCTGGCGCCGCCGCGACGCGCCGCAACCTGCCAGACCATGCCGCCGCTCATCTGGACGACCGGACTCGGTCGTCCGACGATCTCGATCGCTTCCGCCTGCGGCAAACCGTAACAGCAAAGTGCGAGGCAGGCGATCGCGCTTCTGGCTAGACCTGTCCAATTCATGGTCATTCCCTCCGTCAAGGCGGACCGAACCCGTCGCCATTCATAGCCGCAAGGGTCGAATAAGAGCCCGGATCGCACCCGCGGCGCAAGCGCGTATTTGCCGCGCGCGCCTCGGGGGCGGCGAAACTGCTCGAAGCGCGGGTCCGGCTGAATTATGCTGCAGAGCGCGACGCGGCCGCGAAACTCGAAATCGCCAGAGTCAAATGCGAACGTCAACTTCGGCGTTTCGCCGCCAAAAGGCGCCAATGCGGAACAATGGCAGTATGACAACGATTTTGTCTTTTGTGGTTTGGGCAATTCTGGCGCACAATGATATGACGACCCTCGTTTTGACTGAAGCGGATGCGGGTTCCGCCCACGACGTGACCCGTGGCGAAAGGGTGGAGCTGCGTCTGGAGGAAAACCCGTCTACAGGCTACCGCTGGTCGGTCGATATCGAGCCGAGCCCGGCGGCCTCGGTTGTCGGGTCGCGTTTTGCTTCAGGTGGGCCGGGCGTCGGCGGGGGCGGAAACGTCGCATTCGAGATCGCGGTCAATCAAGCCGGCGCCATGGAACTGCGCGCCAAACTGTGGCGCCAGTGGGAAGGCGAAAGCTCGGTGACGAAAAGATTATCTTTCGCCTTGCGGGTTCGCTGAAGGCTATGGCCTTAGGGCAAAGCGTATCGCGCCGCAAACGCCGAACCCTGACGCCTGACGGGGAAAGCGCGCTTGCGGCCGTCAAGGCGCGACCACAAATGATGGGATAGCCGGCGGCAAAAGTCATGGATCCGGGTCGCCGTCCCAGCCGTAAGACAATCGACGGCGTCGATTGAGGAGGCGGAAAATGAAAAGCCGAAGGATGTTTCTGTCTCTGATGGGCCTCGCGCCGGTCGCGTGGGCCATTCCGGCCCAGGCCTTCGAAATTCAGCCCTACAAGCCCGCTGTCGCCGAGAAGGCGATCGAGTCCGGCGAGCCGGTCATCGTCCATGTCTATGCGTCCTGGTGTCTGCAATGCCACGCGCAGGCCGAGATCCTTAATTCCCTGAGGAAGGACCCCGCCTATGATGGCCTGACTTTCTTTCGGGTCGACTACGACACTCAGAAAGATGTCGTCGCCAAGCTCAAATGCCCGCGCTCGACCTTGATCGCCTATAAAGGCGGCAAGGAAGTCGCGCGCATGTCCTGGGGAACGACCAAGGATTCGGTGGTGAAGGTGCTGAAGGCCGCGATGTGAATCCGCTCGTCGCATTGCCGCTCGCCTTCGCGGCGGGGATGTTGACGATCTTCAGCCCCTGCGTCCTGCCGTTGGCGCCGATCGTGGTCGCGAGCGCGCGCGCCAAAGACCCGCGCGGCCCGATCGCCTTGGGCCTCGGAATGGCGCTGACGTTCGGCGTGGTCGGCGGCGTTCTTGCCTCGTTCGGCGTCGAATTTGGCGACTCAGGCTTGGTGCGCGCGGCCTCCGGCGCGATCATGGTCGTGATCGGGGCGGCGATTGTCTTTCCGGCGATCGGTGATGCGGTCGAACGGCGGCTCGGCGTCGTCGGTCGGGCGAGCGATTTCTTGCAGGCGCAGCTGCCGAACGCCGGTCTCCTCGGCCACGCGGCGACCGGCGTCGTCGTCGCCTTCGCCTGGGCGCCCTGCGCCGGTCCGGTTCTCGGCGCGGCGCTGCTCATCGCCGCCAGGGGCGGATCGCGCACGGCGGCGATTTTGACCATGACGACATATGCGCTCGGCGCCGCCGTCGCGCTGCTCGCCGTCGGTTACGCCTTCGGCCGGGTCATTTCGAAGACGCGCCTGGCCGCGGCCGGATCCGCCGGCCGGGTGGCGCTCGGCGCCGCCTTCGCCCTGATCGGCGCGGCGGTTCTCACCGGTGTCGATCACCATGTCGAAGCGGCGCTGGTCGCGGCGATGCCAAATTGGCTGACCGCATTTGCGACGTCGCTCTAAGTACCGGCCGGCGCGGGTGGAAGCGACGGAAGCGCGGGCGAAGACTATAATTCCACCGTGAACCAGTTTGGCGTCTTGCGCGAATTGTCGTTCTTCCGTTCGTGTAGTCCGTCGCGCCGAGTTCAGCCGCTCTGACGGGATCTGAACTTCAGAAGAGTAATTTTGCCCTTCTTTCTTTTAAGAAACTCCAAAGTCTTCGGAAAGTACATTTTTAGATATTGCTGTACTAAGCCTGAAAGTCCACTATATCGGCCAGTGAAAAAAAGAATCTCGTGACCGAGGTAAGTGATCTGCTTCTTACAATTGAATCTTAGATAAGCGTTTCGCAGTAAAGCTTCATGGTAGGATTTCACGTCATTTGGACGCGATAGATAGATTTTATCCCGAGATATGCACAGCGGCACGAAGTTGGGTTTGTTGGTGATCCAGGAGTAATATGCCGCCGCGACCTCGGGATAATCCGGATGGAAGATATCGTCGAGCGCAATGACGCAATTTGGTCCGGCGCAGTCGGCGGCCAGCCGCAAGTCGTTGACGACGACATCATACCAATGGCCGCCGTCGACGCTGACGAATCGCAATCCGCGGGAAATCGATTTGATGTCGTCGGGCTGGACCTCAAGAGACGACCCGGAGATGATTTTCATTTTTGACGGGTCGCCGTAGCGGGCAACGTTTGACTTGAATTTCGCAAGGTTGCCTTTGCCCGATGGGTCGCCAATGTTCAGTTCCTGGTTGTCGAAGATGTCCAATGCGATCGCCACCTCGCCAGCCGACAGGCACAAGCTGAGTAGCGAGAAACTCCTTCCGTGATGGACCCCAATTTCGAGCGCGTCCCCTTTCGCGCCCCGTCGTAACTGTTCGACCAACAACGTAGCGAATATCTCGCCGTCCAGACGCGACAGGTATCCTGCGATGCGGCTGCGCCCTCTGACGACATAGCTTGAAATTCGATCTAGGTCGCGTCGTGGAACGGTTCCCGAGTCGGCAGACGCCGCAATGGGAGAACGGCTTTCTGAGAGGGACCTAAACATGTCTTGTGAGACCAATTCCCTTTGATCTGGTGCGCGGCGCAATTGCAATGGGCGAACGCTTCAGCAAAGCGCGTATGTCCCTTCATTCTGCGTATGTCCCTTCATTCTAATGACAACTCGGAGCGAAAGTGTGGAGCGAGCACACCCATTCCTAAGCGTGAGTAGCGGAGAGGAACAGCCATTTCAAGAGCGGGCAAGTCTGGAGCGGAAAGCGTTGTCGGGCGCCGTCGTATTCGGGTTCCGCAACGATTTTAAGATAGAGCCGCGACAGGCGGCCGGAAAACTAAAAATACCGCGAAGCCGCCGAAGAAGCGCTGGGCGAAAATGATGGCTTGTCAACACCCTCCTTCGCTTTGGATCCATTGACGGATCCCGCCGAGGCTGTCGCCGATGCGGTCTGCATCCTTGCTCTGTCCAATTTGACTTGCGCCATGTCGCTGGAGCCCCCTTTTCAGCCTTGTCCCGGGAGCCTATGCCTGACGACCAGGGGGCCGGCATGCTGCGGCGTTTTTCTTCCGACGGCGTCGATATCGCCTTCATCGACGTCGCAGCCGAGAGCCATGACCGCGGCGAGCCGATACTGCTGATCCATGGCTTCGCCTCGAACCACCGCATCAATTGGGTGAACCCCCGCTGGGTGGAGACGCTGATCCATGCGGGACGCCGCGTCATAGCCTTCGACAACCGCGGTCACGGCCGGAGCGAGAAACTCTACGCCCCGGCCGACTATCGCTCTGACCTGATGGCGCGCGACGCGGCGAACCTGCTCGCCCATTTGGGCGTCGGGCGCGCCGACGTGATGGGCTATTCCATGGGCGCGCGGATCGCGAGCTTTCTCGCGCTCGCCCGGCCGGGGCTGGTGCGCGCGCTGATCCTGGGCGGCCTCGGCGACCGGCTGGTGCATGGCGCTGGTCTGCCGCCCGGCATCGCGGAGGCGATGGAGGCGACCTCGCTCGACCGCCTCTCGGACCCGACGCAGCGCATGTTCCGGGCTTTCGCCGATCAGACGCATAGCGATCGCGCGGCGCTCGCAGCCTGCATCCGCGGCTCCCGCCAGAGCCTGACCCCGGCGGGCGTGGCGCGGATCGCGGCGCCGACGCTGATCGCGATCGGGACGCTCGACGAGGTCGCCGGCGACCCGCGCCGCCTTGCCGCGATGATGTCGCAAGCCGAGACGCTCGACATTCCCGGCCGCGATCACAATCGCGCTGTAGGCGACCAGGTTTTCAAGGCCGGCGTGCTCGCATTTCTGGCGCGGCGGGCGTGACCTGTCCCGACCGCCGCCGGTCGATGGGGCGGGAGTCCGGTATCGCTCTGGGAGGAGGGAAGGGCATGCGCCTCAGCAGTCTTGCGGCGCGGACGGTTCATTCGTCCCATTCCCAATAAAAACGGGTGACAAGGCGGGAGGAAACGTTGACACTGGGCTTTGGCCGGTTCCGATCGGCCCAACCACATCGGGGACGGAAAGTTCATGGAGCTGGCCGAGGCGAAAGCCCCCGGCGTCGACGAGGGCGCAAATCATGATGCGTCGGCGCTGTTGACGGTCGACGGAGTAAGCGTCCGGTTTGGCGGCGTGACCGCGCTCGAGAACGTGAGCTTCGAGGTATCCGCCGGCGCCATCTGCGGCCTGATCGGTCCCAACGGCGCCGGCAAAACGACGCTCTTCAACTGCATTTCGCGGCTCTACGACCCCAACGCCGGGTCGATTTACTTCGACAACAAACCGCTCGCGAGCTTCGCCACCCACGAGATCGCTTCCCTCGGCATCGCCCGCACATTTCAGAATGTCGCCCTGTTTTCGACCATGACCACCCGCGACAACGTGCGCGTCGGCGCCCACGCGCTGGCCCGCGGCGGATTTCTCGCCAATGCGCTTGCTCTCCCGCTGTCCCGGCGCGAGGAGCGGCGGGTCGCCGAGCGGGCGGACGCGCTGATCGGGGAGTTCGGCCTGCAGGCGGTCGCCGACCGGCCGGTCGGCGAACTGCCCTTCGGCGTTCGCAAGCGCGTCGAGCTTGCCCGCGCGCTCGCGATCCGGCCGAAGCTGCTGCTGCTCGACGAACCCGCGTCCGGACTCAACCACGATGAAGTCGACGGTCTGAGCGAGGAGATCCGCGCCATTCGCGACCGGCGCGGCGTCGCGGTTTTGCTGGTCGAGCATCACATGAATCTGGTGATGCGGGTGTCGGACCAGGTCGTCGCGCTCGACTTCGGGCGCGTGATCGCCAACGGCCGGCCCGACCAGGTGAGAGCCAATCGCGAGGTCGTACGCGCCTATCTCGGGAGCGCCGCGTGAGCGCGCCGATTCTGGAGGCGAGGGGGCTCGAGGCCTATTACGGCCCGATCCAGGCGCTTTTCGGCATTGACTTCACGGTCGAGGAGGGGGGCGTCACGGCGCTGCTGGGCGCCAATGGCGCTGGCAAGACCACAACTCTGCGCGCCCTCAGCGGCCTCATCCGCCGCGGCGGCGACATCCGTTTTCGCGGGAAATCGATCGCCGCGCTGGCGACCGAGGACATCGCCCGTCTGGGCGTCGCCCACGTGCCCGACGGGCGCGGCACCTTCGTCGATCTTACGGTCGAGGAGAATCTTCGCCTCGGCGCCTACGTCCGATCCGACAAGGCTGGAGTCAGAAAGGATTTCGATCGCGTCTTCGCCCTGTTTCCCCGCCTTGCCGAGCGCCCGGGCCAACAGGCGGGCACCCTCTCCGGCGGCGAGCAGCAGATGCTGGCGATTGCGCGGGCGCTGCTGATGCGTCCTCACCTGCTGATGCTCGACGAGCCCTCGTTCGGTCTCGCGCCGCTGGTGGTCGAGGAAATCTTCCGCATTCTCGGCGCGATCAACCGCGACGAGGGCGTCAGCCTGCTGATCGTCGAGCAGAACGCCTCGCTGGCGCTCGATCTCGCCGACCACGCGGTGCTGATCGAGACAGGCCGCGTGGCGCTGAGCGGTCCGTCACAGACGATCCGGGCCGACGACGCGGTGCGCCGCGCCTATCTCGGCTATTGAGCGAGGGCCACAGGCTTGGTCGAGTTCCTGCACCAACTGGCCTCCGGTCTGGCGCTCGGCGGCGTTTATGCGATCCTGGCCCTTGCGTTGGTGATGATCTACCAGGCGACCCAGCTCGTGAACTTCGCGCAAGGGGAGATGGCGATGTTCTCGACCTATTTCGCCTGGAACCTGATGAATTCGGGTTGGCCCTATTGGCGCGCGTTCGCAGTGACGGTCCTCGTCTCCTTCGTCGGCGGCATTGTGATCGAGCGGGTCGTCGTGCGGCCGTTCGCCAAGGCGCCGGTGCTTGCTTCGGTGATCGTTTTCATTGGGCTCGCCTTTATTTTCAATGCGCTCGCCGGATGGCTCTACGGTTATACGATCCAGTCATTCGACACGCCATTCACCGGCCGGCCGTGGTTCGGCGCCGGCTACATGTCCGCCCATGAATTGGGGACGGTCCTCGTGACCTTGGCGGTGCTGGCGCTCGTCTACGGCTTCTTCCGCTTCACCCCGCTTGGCTTGGCGATGCGGGCGGCGGCGCAGAATCCGGTGTCGAGCCGTCTGGTCGGCGTTCGCGTCGGCTGGATGCTGGCGATCGGTTGGGGTCTCGCGGCGGCGATCGGCTCGATTGCGGGCATGATGGCGGCGCCGATCGTCTATCTCGATCCCAACATGATGAGCGGGATCCTTCTCTACGCTTTCGCAGGCGCGCTGCTGGGCGGCATCGATAACCCGTTTGGCGCCGCGTTCGGCGGCTTCGCGGTCGGGGTGCTCGAGAATCTCGTCGGCGCCTATGTCGTGGGCGCCGAAGTGAAGCTCTCGGTCGCGCTCGCGATCATCGTCGCGGTGTTGGTCTGGCGTCCGTCCGGCCTGTTCGGCCGCCGGCTGGTGGCGAGGGTTTGACGATGGCGGAGGCCAACGGAACCGTCCGCTCGTTCGTTACGCTCGCTGTCGCCGCCTGCGCGCTCGCCTTCCCGTTCTTCGCCACCGGCTATCACATCTATCAGGGCACGCAGGTGATCATATTCGCGATTGCGCTGCTGGGCCTCAACCTGCTGACCGGCTTCAATGGCCAGATATCTCTCGGCCACGGCGCATTTTTTGCGATCGGCGGCTACGGGACCGCGATCCTGATGGTCAAGTTCGGAGCGCCCTATTGGGCGGCGATCGCGATCGCGAGCGCGGTCTGCTTTGGCGCCGGCTTTCTGTTCGGCTTTCCCGCCCTGCGGTTTGGCGGCCTTTATCTGGCGCTCGCGACCTTCGCGCTTGCTGTCGCGGCGCCGCAAATTCTCAGCTACACGGGCTTCGACGCCTTCACTGGCGGCTCGCAGGGACTTTCGGTCCCCAAGCCGCACGCGCCTTTAGGTCTGAGGTTGAGCGTCGATCAATGGCTTTATCTGCTTTGCTTCTTTTGCGCGGCGGCGCTCTACTGGGCGGCGAGAAATCTCGTCCAGGGCCGGGTCGGGCGGGCGCTGATCGCCATCCGCGACCAGCCGATCGCCGCTGAGACGATGGGCGTCAACGCGGCGCTCTACAAGACGACCTGTTTCGGCGTCAGCGCTCTTTATGCCGGGGTGGCGGGCGGCTTGAGCGCGATCGTCGTCGGCTTCGTTTCCCCCGACAGTTTCGGGCTCTCTCTGTCGCTTGGGTTCCTGGTCGGCATCGTCGTCGGCGGGCTCGCTTCGCTCGGCGGCGTATTGTTCGGGGCCCTGTTCATCGAATTCGTGCCCAATATCGCCGACCAGCTCACAGTCAATTTCGGCGAGGGCGCCAAGGCGCTGCCGGGCGCCGTCTATGGGGTGCTGCTGATCCTGATCATGGCGTTGATGCCGGCGGGCGTCGCCGGCGCCGCGCGGGCCTCGGCGAGTTTGGCCGCGCGCTTCTTTGCTCCGTCAAGTCGGAGCGCAATGTGAGTTGGAACGCGGCGGCGCCGGTTGCGCCGCTGCGAAAGTAGCAAGAAAGGGAGAAAAGAGCATGTTTACCCGACGAACATTCCTGCAATCGAGCGCAGCCGCCGCGGCCATCGCCGCAAGCGCGGGTTCCGCCCGCGCCGCCGACGCGCCCGGCGTCACCGCCACCGAGATCAAGATCGGGCAGACCATGCCTTACAGCGGGCCGGCTTCCGCCTATGGCGTGATCGGTCGCACCGAGTCCGCCTATTTCAAGATGATCAACGAGCAGGGCGGCGTGAACGGCCGCAAGATCAATTTGATCAGTCTCGACGACGGCTACAGCCCGCCCAAAACGGTCGAACAGGTTCGGCGGTTGGTTGAGGAGGAGCATGTTGCGTTCCTGTTCCAGACCCTCGGCACCCCGCCGAACCTGGCGATCCGGAAATATCTGCAACAACAAGAAGATCCCTCAATTGTTCGTCGCCACCGGCGCCGCCGAATTCAACGATCCGAAGCATTTCCCTTGGACGATGGGCTACAATCCGAGCTACGAAACTGAAGCTCACATCTACGCAAGCACATTCTGGCGACCAAGCCGCAAGCCAAGATCGGGGTGCTCTATCAGAACGATGACTTCGGCAAGGAGTATCTGATCGGCCTCAAACAGGGCCTTGGCTCCGACAGGGCGGGCATGATCGTCAAGGAGACCTCCTACGAGACCAACGAGCCGACCGTCAATTCGCAGGTGGTGACGCTGCAGGGCTCGGGCGCGGACGTGTTCGTGATCGCCGCGACGCCGAAATTCGCAGCCCAGGCGATCCGCAAATCCTTCGACCTCGGCTGGAACGCGGTCCGATACCTGACCAATGTTTCGGCCTCGATCGACTATCCTCAAAGCCCGCGGGCCTCGAGAGGTCGAAGGGCCTCATCACCGGCGCCTATGTCATGGACCCGACTGACCCGCATTGGAAGGACGATCCAGGCCGCAAGCAGTGGCAGGAGTTCACCTCGAAATATATGTCGGAGAAAGAGTACATCGACCAGAACGCCGCCTATGGCTTCGGCGTCGCGGCCACAATGGCCCATGTGCTCAAGCAATGCGGAAATGATCTGTCGCGCGACAACGTCATGAAACAGGCGGCGAGCATAAAGGACTTTCGAGGCGCCGATGCTTGAGCCGGGAATGCAGATCAACACCTCGCCGACCAATTTCGGCCCGATCCGGCAGTTGCAGCTCGGGACATTCAACGGAACGAGCTGGCAGTTGTTCGGCGAGATTTTGGAGGGCTGAGCCAGAGCGCGCCGCGCGCGGCCATGCGCCTGGGCGCTTCCCAGATCCGTTCCCCTGCGGCGAGGGGGGTCGGGGAGAGAGGGGTCGCCCGCGCGGCGCGGTGAGAAAAGTCGACTGTTGCGGTGCGGCCGCCATTGTCCCGTCATCCGGCACGGGCTTCGCCGAGGCGCAGCCTTCTTCCGCAAGGGGAGAAGGAAGGCTCAATTGCGGCGACCAGAAGTCGACGTCACCAGATCCGAAGCGAGAATCGCGCGTCGAAAATCGGGTCGGCGGAGACGATTGAAAGGCGGCGCCGAAAGCGGCGTCGTCGGTCAGAGCCAAGAAGGCGATCGAATGGATCTCGGTGCGCCCACATCGCCATTCGTCTTCCCGCGAGGAAAGGACAGTCCGCGGCTTCGAGCGAGGCGGAGACCCCTTGCTGTGCTGCAAGGAGATGGCGACGAATCCGATCAATATCGGGCGCCATTTGAGGCCATTTGCCGAGCTGAACTTTCTGCGCGATCTCGAAAAACGAGATCGCGCTGACGAGGATCGTCTGCGCTTCCGCCATTGCCTCGCGCGCGCGGTCCTGAAATGCGGGTGCGCCCGCCTCAGTCAGAGATTCCTTCAGCTCCACGCCTTGAGCGAGCCGAAGCGGGCGAATTTCTTGGCGTGGTGGCGGTCCATGCGGGCGAGCACGTCGCGAAGAAAAGCGACGCCTTCGGCGAGATAGGGGCCCTTGTTGAGCATGACGCAGTCCGCGCCCTGCGCCATCGCCGCGTCGGACATTTCGCCGCGGCTCGCTGCGCCGTCGCGCACGTAACTGTCGAGCACCTCGGTCGCCCAGACCACGGGCGTATGCGCCGCCTCGCACAGCCACAGAATTTCCTCCTGCATTTCCGTCAGCCGCGCGAAGCCGAGTTCGACCGCCAGATCGCCGCGTGCGATCATCACCGCGGTCGGATTATGCGCCGCCGATTGCATGATGAGCCGCGGCAGGTTGCTCACCGCGAGCGGCGTCTCAATCTTCAGCACGAGTCCATGCGGTTCGTGCCCGGGGGCGCGCGCGACGAGATGGTCCTGCAGAAGTTCGACGTCGTCGACCCGCTGCACGAAGGAGAAGCCGACGAGATCGGCGTGCTCGGCGATGAAATCGAGATCGCGGAAATCTTTCGAGGTCAGCGGCGGCAGGTCGAGTTCGGTCGAGGGGAAGTTCACGCCCTTGCCCGGCTTGAGCCGGACGCCTCTGCCGCGCGCCGCATAGACCTCGATCTCGGCCCGCCCGGCGCTCTTGGCCACCACCCGCGCCGCCGCCTTGCCGTCGTCGACGAACACCTCGGCGCCAATCGCCAGCTGGTCGACGAGTTCTGGGAAATTGAGCGAGAACGCGATCGGCTCTTTCGTCTTTTCGCGCAATTCGTCGATGAGAACGATCCGGTCGCCGGTCTGAAGGCGCGTTTTCGGCGGCGCCTTCACGCGCTGGATTCGACATTTCGGGCCGGCGATGTCCATCAGCACCCGGCAGTGGCGCTCCAGCCGGGCCCCCGCGTCGCGCACATTCGTGACCATCCGCGCCCAGGCCTCCGGATCATCATGGGCGCAATTGATGCGGGCGCAATCCATGCCCGCGACGATGAGACTGTTGACGAACTCGGGTTGCGTCGCCGCTTCCGGCGGCAGGGTCGCCATGATCCGGGCGTGAGGGGCGCCGGTCGGGCGCTTCCCGAACAGGCGGTCGGCCTCGGCCTCGAGCTCCGCCCCGCCGTCGCGAAAGCGCGCCGGCGCGGGATAGGCGGCGTCCGTCTCGCCGGTCAGGCGGCGCAGCGTCGCGATCAGCGTGTCGAGCGCCGGCGCCACCCTGGCTTCGCTGCGGCCAAGCGAGGAAAGGCCGCGGGCGGCGAGCCGATATTGCAAATCGGTGAGGTCGTGTCGGCGCAGCGCGATGTAGTGGGAAAGGTTGAGGGCGCGGGACGCGGTCTTGTCCGTCGTTACGCCCCACTCGCGCCTAAGCTCTTCGCCTCTTTGCTCGATGTCGCCGCGCAGCGCTCGCACTTCGGCCAGAAGGGCGCGCAGATCGTCGATATCCTTGCCGGTCTTTGGTGGCATGGCGGCCTTGTGGCGTAGCCGATCATCGGGCCGAAGCCGGATTTCGGTTCGCCCGAGCGGTGTTTGACGCGCAAATGTGACGCCTGCGCGACAGTGGCGCCGGTCGAGACATACTTCTCCGGGCAGGCGCGCCTCAACTCGTCACCTGCTCCCCGCCGCCTTCTTCCTCCGCTTCGCCAGCGTCCGCAACCGCAGCGCGTTGAGCTTGATGAAGCCGGCCGCGTCATTGTGGTCGTAGGCGACGGCGCCTTCCTCGAAGGTGACGAGGTCCTGATCGTAGAGCGAATGCGGGCTGTCGCGGCCGATCGTATAGACTCCGCCCTTGTAGAGCTTGAGGCGCACGCGGCCCGAAACCATCTGCTGGCTGGCGTCGATGAGCCCCTGCAGCAACTCGCGCTCGGGCGCGAACCAGAAGCCGTTGTAGATGAGCTCGGCGTATTTCGGCATCAGTTCGTCTTTCAGATGCGCCGCGCCGCGGTCGAGCGTGATCGAACTCGATGGCGCGATGGGCGGCGATCAGGATCGTGCCGCCGGGCGTTTCGTACATGCCGCGCGACTTCATGCCGACGAAGCGGTTCTCGACCAGATCGAGCCGGCCAATTCCATTGTCATGGCCGTAGGTATTGAGCGCTGTCAGCACGGTCGCCGGGCTCATCGCCTTGCCGTCGACGGCGACCGGATCGCCCTTCTCGAACCCGATTTCGATCACGGTCGGCCTGTCGGGCGCGGATTCGGGGTCGACCGTGCGCGAGTACACATAGCGCGGCGTTTCCTGGGCCGGGTCTTCCAGCACTTTGCCCTCGGAGGAGACATGCAGCAGATTGGCGTCGGTCGAGAACGGCGCGTCGCCGCGCTTGTCCTTGGCGATCGGGATCTGGTGCTGCTCGGCGAAAGCGATGAGCGCGTTGCGCGACGCGAAATTCCATTCGCGCCAGGGAGCGATGATCCTGATGTCCGGCTCCAGCGCATAGGCGGAGAGTTCGAAGCGCACCTGGTCGTTGCCCTTGCCGGTCGCGCCGTGGGCGATCGCGTCGGCGCCGACCTCGCGCGCGATCTCGACCAGCCGTTTGGCGATCAGGGGGCGCGCGATCGAGGTCCCGAGCAGATACTGGCCCTCGTAGAGCGCATTGGCCCGAAACATCGGAAACACGAAGTCGCGCACGAATTCCTCGCGCAGATCCTCGATGAAAATATGCTCCGGCCTGACCCCGAGCAGCTCCGCCTTTTTGCGCGCGGGCGTCGAGCTCCTCGCCCTGACCGAGATCGGCGGTGAAGGTGACGACTTCGGCGCCGTAGGTCGTCTGCAGCCATTTGAGGATGATGGAGGTGTCGAGCCCGCCGGAATAGGCAAGGACGACCCGCTTGATCTTTGTCTTGGAGCTGGAATTCGGCATGGATCAGGGGCTCGCTTCACGGCAACGGCACGATCAAGACGCCGTCTGCCGCCCTAAGCGTCAAACCCGTCCATGACGCAACGTGGTTATTCTCCGCCGTTTGCGCCGGCCGGACTTATAGTTCCGCCGGCGCCGCGCGCAACCCCGTCAGGCTTGCCAGCGCGGTTCAATGAGCCGTCGGGCGATCTGGGCCAACCGTGCGAGAGCGAGGTCAGCGACTCGCTTCTGATTCCGGCCGCGCGGCCGACAATCCGAGGGCGTCGATGATCTTCCGCGCTTCGAGCTCCGGCGGCTCCGCCGTGTCGACGGTGATCACAGGCTCGCCTGGCAGCGGCTCTTCGAGGGCTTCGAACTGGCTGTGAAGCAGGGAGGCGGGCATGTACTCGTGCCGCCGCGCGCTCACCCGGCGCCGGATCAGGTCCTCGGAACCTTTCAAATAGACGAAGCGAACATCCGGGCGCGCGGCGAGGATGCGGGCCCGATAGGCGCGTTTCAGAGCCGAGCAGGTCAGCACGCCGGAGCGTCCCGCGGCCTCCCAGGCTTTCAGCTGTTCGCCGATTCTGTCCAGCCAGGGCGCGCGGTCGGCGTCGTCGAGCGGAATCCCTTGCCGCATCTTCTCGACATTCGCTGGCGGATGCAGGCTGTCCCCCTCCGCCATCTCCCAGCCGAGGCGCTGGGCGAGCAGTTCGCCGACCGTGGTTTTCCCGCTGCC
The DNA here is from genome assembly GCA_963835955.1 of uncultured Alphaproteobacteria bacterium. Taxonomy (GTDB): domain Bacteria; phylum Pseudomonadota; class Alphaproteobacteria; order Rhizobiales; family Beijerinckiaceae; genus Roseiarcus. Next base: position 666,853 of record CAWIHZ010000005.1, read on the forward strand.
CGACACGCCCATCAGCACCACCGCCTGCGCCGGACGTTTAGCCTCGGTCATGGGCGTCACGCCGGCGCCGGGGCGGACGCGGCCGCGTCGGGCTCCGGAATCGGCTCAATTCGTCCGAGCACGACGACGAAGAAGAAAATGCCGACCAGAAGCACGACGCCCGCCACGAGAAAGGCGATCGAGAACGAGTTCGTTTCCCCTACCACGAAACCGGTCACCGCCGGCGCCACCGCTCCCATCAGGTTGTTGAAGAAGTTCATCACGCCGCCGATGGTCCCGGTGCCGCCCCTCGGCGCGATCAGAGAGGGGATGGACCACCCGACCGGGGCCGCCGCTGCGAGGCCGCTGAGAGCGATCGAGATCCAGACAATCGCCCAGACTGGGCTCTTCGTCGTCGTCGCGCCGAAGACCGCCAGGCCGAGGATCATTCCCCCCACCAGCACCGTCTTGCGCGTCTTGGTGTCGTCGTATCCCTTGGCGAGCAGATGGTCGATCAGCCAGCCGCCGACGATCAGGTCTGAGACGGTTGCGAACATCCACGGAATTGCGGCGTAACCCGCCGACTTGATGATGCTCATGTGCATTTCGGAGACGAGATAGCCGGGGAGCCATGTGAGGAAGAGATAGAAGGAATAGCCATAGGCCGCGAAGCCGATCGTCAGTCCCCACACCTTTCGATTGCGCAGCAGGTAACCCAGCATGCCGAAGGGGCTTGCGTCCAACTCTCCTTCCGGCGTCGCGCCGCCCCTTCGAATGTAGTCGTACTCCTCGCGCGTGAGCTTCGCATCCTGGCTCGGGTCGCGATAGATGAACCAGTAGGCAAGGAAATAGGCGAAGCTCAGGATCGCCGTCAGGCCGAAGCCCCAGCGCCAGCCGAATGCGACGACCGCGACCGCGACCAGCGGAACGCCGATTACGTTGGAGAATTTTGCCGCCGCGTCGAAAATCGCTGTGGCGGTCGCGCGCTCGCCTCGTGGGAACCAGTAGCCGGTCGCCTTGGAATTGGCCGGGAACGCTGGCGCTTCGGCGACGCCGAGCAACACCCGCGCCGCGGCTATCGAGCCAAAGCCGGTAGCGAGCGCGACCACGCCGGACGCCACTCCCCACAAGAATGCGCCAATCCGGCTGACCCGCATGACTCCCCACCGGTCGAGCACGACGCCGACTGGCACCTGCAGGATGGCGTAGGACCAGAAAAACGCGCTGAACAGCAGCCCGATTTCGACCGGGCTCAGTCGAAATTCCTGCTGGAGCTGCGGCGCGGCGACCGAGATGTTCACGCGGTCGAAATAGTTGATGAGGATGCCGACCCCGAGCAAGACGCCGATCGTCCATCGGCGTCGCCCGGCTGGCCTCGATTGGGCGTTGAGCGGTCCGGCCAAGGGTCTTCCTCCCCCTCCGCGCTTTCTCCTGGCGAAGGTTTTTCCGCCCCGCCTTAATGCTGCGCGCCGGAGCCTGCCCCTGTCAATCGGCGGCGAAAAGCTCAGGCGGCGGTTCGCTTCGAAGCGCTCGATCGCCCCCTGCGCCGGAGCTTCCAGCGCGCGTTCGCCTCCCGGCCCGGAGGCACGCCGCGCGGCCAGATCAGCTTGCGGGCGACCTCGATGACGACCAGCGTGACAAGCCCGCCGAGCAGCACGTCGGAAAGATAGTGGCCGCCGAAGGCCAGGCGAAGCAGGCCGGCCCCGGTCCCAAAGGCGAAGGCGGCGACGATCGCCGGCCCGCGCCAGGGCGGCGGTACAAGGCTTGCAGGCGCGACCATCCAGAAGCCGGTCGACGCCTCGCCCGAGACGAACGAACAGTTGATCTTGCAAGCGCCGTCAGTCTCGTACCAGGGCATGAATGGACTCCGGCCATTGAAATCCTGGGTCTGATAGGGTCGCGGGCGATGCCAGTGATCCTTGAGGCCGAGATTGACGATGAGACCGGGCCCGATCGCCATCGTCGCGATGAGGAAGATCACCGCCCGCCCGCTCGGCGCCCACGGCAAGGCGTAGCCGCGCCGTTTGGCGAGCCAGAGCGCGGCGTAAAGCGCCAGCACGACGAAAGGGGTGATGCGGAAAAAATCACGGCCGAAGCGCGCGAGCGCCCCGCGACCGATGAAGCCGCCGCCGTCATAGAAATGATGCGCGACGGCGAGATCGAGGCCGGGCCAAAGCGCGAAAACCGCGAGCGTCAGCGCGGTCAACCCGACATAAATAACCAGCGTCCGGGTCATCGGCTGTTCAGAACACCCGGTAGGTCTGGCCGGTCTGAAGGCCTTCGATGCTGCGGCTGAAGGCGCGGGCGGCGCGGGCGACCGGCACGGGATCGAAGCCGCGGAAGAACGGGGCGTAGCCTTCCATCAATTCCTCGAACACGGTCGGACTGACCGCATTGATGCGGATCCCGCGCGGCATTTCGTTCGCCGCCGCCATCACGAAGCTCTCCAGCGCCCCGTTGACCATGCTCGCCGACGAGCCTGCGGCGATCGGAACATCGGCCAGCACGCCGGCGATCAGCGTGATCGAGCCGCCGTCGCGCAGATGGTCGCGGGCCGAGAGCGCGAGATTGACCTGGCCCATCAGTTTGTTGGCGAGGCCGAGCCCATAGGACGAATCCATCAACGGCGCCGGCTTGATCGCCGAAAGCGGATGGTAATTGACAGCGCCGGCCGCGCAGGCGACCGCGTCCAGCGGCCCCGCAGCCTTGAGCCCGGCCTCGATGGTCGCGGGATCGGCGATGTCGATGCGGATGTCGCCGGATTTCGATCCGGCGGAGACGATGTCGCAGCGCGGCGAAAGCTCCGCGACCACCGCCCGGCCGAGCACGCCGCTGGCGCCGACGACGAGAATGCGAAGGCGGGAACTCTGCGACATGAACGAGCCTCGAATCTTGACTGGGGGTTGAGCGGGGCCCCGCCGGGGCGCGGCAAACTAGCGACTTGGGGAGGATTGCGCCAGCGCAACCCCCCGCGCCGGCCGCCCCCCCGTGTTGCCTCGCCGCCGGTCGCGTCTATAGTTCGCCGACACCGCTTGAAGGCGCGGAGGGTTCGAATGTCTCGGCTCGACGACAAACTCGCGAGGATTCGCGCCGGCGGCTATCGGCGCTCGGACTTCATCATCGCCGACGCCAAGGATCCCGACATGGGACCCGGCCTCCATGCCCACGGGCCGGCGCCGGAGGCGCAGGGGAGGGCGCCACGCTTCCGCACCCGGACCGAATTCCTCAATTCGATCGAGGCGATCGTCCGCCAGGACGTCGTCGACATCATGCTGACCTCGGCATCGAACCTGGAGAAGCTCACTAAGCGCGCAGTTTTCAATGGCTCCAACGTCAAGCCCGCCATCCGCGCCAACGACACGACCGACATCTGGCGCCATCGCGGCGGCGCCTATCACCTCGAGCCGTCGCGGCCGTTTCGCACCGCCTCGCTCGCGCACGTGCGCCGGCTGACCGATCTCGGCCTTTATTCGATCACCTTCACCAACGATCTCGACGCCGATGTCGCCTCGCTGGAAGCGTTCCGGGACTTTCGCGCCGAGGCCGAGGCGCATGGGTTCTCCTACTTCCTCGAAGTTTTCAATCCGAACGTTGAACGCGGCCTCAACGCCGAGGCGATGCCGCAATTCGTAAACGACGCGATCATCCGCTGCCTCGCCGGCCTCACCGAGGCCGAGCGGCCGAAGTTCCTCAAGATCGTCTATAACGGGCCGAGGGCGCTCGAGGAACTCGCCTCGTTCGATCCCGGTCTCGTGGTCGGCGTGCTCGGCGGCGGGGCGGGCACCACTCGCGACTGTTTCGAGCTCATCCATCAGGCGCAGAAGCACGGCGCGCAAGTCGCGCTGTTCGGGCGCAAGATCAATCTCGCCGAGTCGCCGCTCGAGATCGTGCGTCTGATGCGCGCCGTCGCCGACGGCGCCCTGACCTCGCTCGAGGCGGTCGAGGATTATCACGAAACGTTGCGGCGAAAGGGCTTGAAGCCGATGCGCGCCTTCGCCGCCGACAGCGAAATCACCGAACTCGTCCTCAAGCGGGCCTGAGAGCCTATGAGCGCGCGGCGGGGCGTGTTGTCGGCGGGGACCTGGTGCGTCGATTTCAACAAGTCGATCGCGCGCTGGCCGAGCGAGGACACGTCCAACGAGATTCTCGAGATCGATCGCCAGGGCGGCGGGTCCGGCTTCAACATGGCGCTCGATCTGAAGCGCCTCGACCCCGAGTTTCCGGTTGAGGCGATGGGCGTCGTCGGCGACGACGATCTCGGGCGGTTTCTCATTGGCGAATGCGACGCGCGCGGGATCCAGCGCGGCGCTCTCATCGCGACGCCCGGCGGCGCGACGATGAGCGTCGACGCCTTCGCCGTCAGCGACAGCGGACGGCGCACCCACTTCTACCATCAGGGCGTCGCGGCCCGGATGTCGCCCGATGACTTCGACTTTTCATCGACGCGGGCGAAAATACTGCATCTCGGCCTGCCGGGCGCGCATAGAACGATGGACCGGCCGTGGCGCGAGGACGCCAACGGCTGGGCCGCGGTTCTGCGCAGGGCGCGCGCGTCGGGACTTGCCGCCAATCTCGAACTGATGACAATTCCGCCTGCGCGCATCGCCGCGCTCGCGCGGCCCTGTCTTCCGCATCTCGATACCCTGATCGTCAACGATTATGAGATCGGCGCCCTGGCCGGGCGCGCGACCCGCCGCGCCGACGGGACGGCGGACGCGGGCCTGGTTGCGCGCGCCATCGACGACGCGCTGGCGCTCGGCCCCATGCGCTGGGCGGTCGCGCATTTTCCCGAGGGCGCCGTCGCCGGCGGCCGCGACGGGACCCGGCTGGCGCTCGGATCGGTCGTTCTGCCGGCACAGGCGATCGTCGGCGCCAATGGCGCGGGCGACGCCTTCGCCGCCGGCATGCTCTACGCCCTGCACGAGGGCTGGCCGATCGGCGACGCCATGCGGCTCGCGCATTCCTCGGCCGCCGCGTCGATGAGCGCGGTCTCGACGACGCAAGGGGTCACAACGGTCGCCGAGTGCCTGTCGCTCGCCGAAAAATGGGGCCTGCGCCCCCTTGACGTCTGACTCCCGAGGTCCGGCGCGGCGGAACTTCAGCAAACATGGAACAAACAAGGACCCCTCTGGGTTGATCCTGCAACCCGAGAGGTTTCTCATGGTCAACCCGCCACAATTCGACGGACGCGACAATGCGGCCAGAAAGCCCGCAGCCCAATTGTTCGGCGTCCCGGCCTTGGGAGAACCGATAGACTTCAACTCTCGAAGCTGACGCGCCTGGCGATGCGATTCTCACGAAAATTTTGGCCGCTTGTCGCCTATGCGGCGCTCGGCGCCATCCTGCTCGTGGGGCAAACCGGCGGTGCGGGGCGGCGGGCGGCTTTGACCGGAGGGAGGACGTGCGCGGAGACGCTGACGCAGCCGTGCGGCGGGCGGGACGGTCCGCGTGCAGGCCGTGGCCTTCACGCCGCCGCCCCGTGGGACATCCCATGGCGGGGCTGGAAGGACATTCTGTGGCGGGTCTACCGGAAGATCGACGACAACCGCCTGCTGTCGGTCGCGGCTGGCGTGGTGTTTTACGCATTGCTGGCGCTCTTCCCCGCGGTGGCGGCCTTCGTTTTTCTGTTTGGGCTTTTCGCTGACCCTTCGGCGATCGACGCCCATCTTTCGATCGCCTCGGGAGTTCTGCCCGCCGGCGCCGTCGGCATCCTGCATGACGAGCTGACCCGGCTTGCGGCCGACAGGGGCCCAGGCCTCAGCTTCGGATTCGTGTTCGGTCTCGCATTTGCGCTGTGGAGCGCCAACTCCGGAATGAAGGCGATCATCGACGCCCTCAACGTCGCCTATGACGAGAAGGAGAGGCGCGGCTTCATGAGACTGAATCTGATCTCACTCGTCTTCACGTTGATCGCGATCGTTTTGATGATCCTTGCAATCGGCGCCGTGGTCGTGGCGCCGATCGCGCTCGCCGATGTCGGTCTCGGTGGGGTTTCTCACGCGCTCCTAACCATCGTGCGATGGCCGGCGCTGCTGACGCTGGTCATCCTGGCTCTGGCGGCGGCGTACCGCTATGCGCCCGACCGCCGGGAGCCGCATTGGCAGTGGCTATCCGTCGGCAGCGTGGCGGCGGCGGCGGCATGGCTGGTCATTTCGGTGCTGTTTTCCTGGTATATCGCCAACTTCGGTCATTACAACGTGACCTACGGTTCGCTTGGCGCGGCGATCGGCCTGATGATGTGGATGTGGATCTCGATGATCGTCATTTTGATCGGCGCCCAGCTCAATGCCGAAATCGAACATCAAGCCGTGCGCGGTCCGGCGGCTGGCGGCGGCGAAAACCGCGCGGCTGAGGCCGCGCAATGATGGCCGGCGCCGCGCGCCCAAAGCCGGCGCGGCCGGAGCATCCGTGCTTGCGCGTGACGCGCGCGGGCGCGACAATCGCCGCCAACTAACGCTTCCGAAGGAGAACCTCGATGACCAGCAAGCTCGAACAATTGCGCGCCATGACCACGGTCGTCGCCGACACCGGCGACATGGATTCGATCCGCGCCTTCAAGCCGACCGATTCGACCACCAACCCGTCGCTGATCCTCAAAGCCTCGCAGATGCCGGCTTACGCGCGGCTGGTGGACGAGGCGATCCGGTGGGGAAACAAGAACGGGGCTTCGCTGATGGACGTCACCGACCGGGTCGCGGTCAACTTCGGAGCGGAGCTTACGACCATCGTCCCCGGCCGGGTGTCGACCGAAGTGGACGCAGACCTCTCGTTCGATACCGAGGGCAGCATCGCCAAGGCCAAGAAATTCATCGCCGCCTACAAGGAGCGTGGGATCGGTCACGAGAGGATCCTGATCAAGCTCGCCTCGACCTGGGAAGGGGTCGAGGCCGCGCGGCGGCTGCAGCGCGAGGGCATCGACTGCAACATGACGCTGATGTTTTCGCTCGCCCAGGCGATCGCCGCCGCCGACGCCGGCGCCTTCCTGGTCTCGCCCTTCGTCGGGCGCATTTTCGACTGGCATGTGAAGGCGGGCGGAGGCCCCTACGACGGGGAGACGGACCCGGGGGTCAAGTCGGTGCGCGAGATCTACGCCTATTACAAGATGAACGGGATCAAGACCGTGGTGATGGGCGCTTCCTTCCGCAACGCCGGCGAGATCGAGGCGCTGGCCGGCTGCGACCGCCTGACCATTTCGCCGGAATGGCTCGACCACCTCGCCAAGGACCAAGGCCCGCTTCCCCGCCGCCTCGACCCCGCCAAGCCGGGCCCGGCCCCGGCGCGCATGACCCTGGACGAGAAAGGGTTCCGCTGGATGCTGAACGAGGACCAGATGGCGACCGAGAAACTCTCTGACGGCATCCGCCTCTTCGCCCGCGATCTGGGCAAGCTCAGGTCGATGGTGCAGCAGAGGCTGAAGGAGGCGGCTTGAAGGGGGAGGCCGCGATAATTTGCAGGTTAGCCGCGACCGCTTCTCCGTTGGAGAGGGTTGCGGGAATCGCCGGATGAGGCGCTGGCGTTGCGGCGCCCCCACGAGCCATTGGCTCCGTCCGCCTGGCCCGCAGGGTTTCGTCTGCGCGCGCCCTCAGGCGCAATGACGGGATTGCCCGCCTCCCTCAGGGCAGCCGCCACGGATTGGAGAGCGCGCGCGGCGATCGCCGCTCACGCGGGCTTTGTCTCGCTCCCGCCGTTGGCGGTCGATAGGCCATCCGGCAATGGCCGGCGCAATAGGAGTGGCCCTCGGCCGGCTTGAGCCCGCAATAGGCGAAATCCCCGCTCCTCGGATCGCCGAGCGGCCATCGGCAGGCGAATTTGCGAATGTCCTCGAACCTCACGCGCCGCATCTCCCCAACTTCGGCTGCGGCGAGAATCCATGCCCGTTTCCTCTCCAGTTCATAAGACCCTGCGGCGCCGGAGTTCCGCTTTCTGGAAACGGGCGTGGGGTATGGCGCCGGATACGGGCCAGCCGGCGTCCCGCGGGGCGCATAGGCGCGCCCGTCGCCGTTAAGCTTGATCCCGATTCGGTTCGCCTTGCCGATCACGGCGTTGCGGGACGCCGCCCCCAGCGCTGCAGCGATGACGCTCGCGCTTCGTCCTTCGAGAGCCAGCCTTTTGAGATTCTCGATCGCCTCGGCTGTCCACAGCATTTGCGCGCCCCCCATGGCTAAAGCTGCGGCGTCCGCAGCCGCAAGATGAAATGGCCCGGCCATTCTCCTCGTAGGCGAACTCGCGGACGCCGCACCCGGCGCAACCCGTCTGTCCAGCATAAATATCAAATTAACTTCAATGTGTTACGCAGTAAGCTAGACAGGGCAATCGCACATTTCGAACTGTCCGACGCAAGACGCGAATACGGTATGTTTGCGGCGCGGCTCGAATGCGTGTAGTAGGCGTTCCGTATCGATGGGAGACCGTCATGCCGGGCGGCAGTTCGGAACAGGCGAAGTCCGTGCGAACGCCGCCGTACACCTCGTATCGTACGTTCAAGACTTTCATCCAGGACCTTCATGAGCACGGCGTTCCCACGCGCATCGACCGCAGCGTGTTGACGCGCTTTTCAGGCGTGGTCGGCACTCAGCTGACGCACGCGCTTCGGTTTCTCGGTCTGATCGAGGACCACGCACACCCGACGCAGCGTCTTAAGGAGCTGGTCAACGCGCATGGCGAAGGGCAGTGGCCCGAGAAGCTGCTGGAGCTGCTTCGGCGGGAATACGCCCCGATGTTCGCAATCGACCTTGAGACGGCCACGCCTTCCCATTTCAACGAGGCGTTCAGGAAGGCTTTCCCGGCCGCGGACGCGGTGGTCCAGAAGTGCGTGACATTCTTTCTTTACGCCGCGAATGATGCGGGCGTGAAAATCAGCGGCCGGGTCCTGAAGGGCCGGAAGCCTCGGGCCCTGACGCCGCGCAGGAAACCTGCGCCCGCGCTGGCGCCGACAAGAGAATTCGAAGCAGGAACGTCAGGCTCTCAACCGGACATCTCGCGCATCGAAGGCAAGAAGCCGTCCGAAATCCTTCTCACGCACTTCGACCCAAATGAGATGGACGATGAACAGCAAACCGCCGTCTGGACCATGCTGAAGTACTTCAAGTCGCGAGGATTGTGAGATCAGGGTCAATCTGGCGACAATGGCGGCGGCCACGCCCGCTCCGACATTCGTCGACGCATGCGGTTGTCGCGATGCGCGAGAAGCGGCTCCGCGGGACACTGATTGGATCGCGCCGTCTGAAACTTGCCGAGGCGCCGCCCTTCGTCTCGGCTACAGGATCGGCGCGACCGCGCAGTTCCGCCTCAACATGAAAAGCGCCTATGGCATCCGCCTCGCCGAGGAACGGGGGCGGGACGGGATATCGCGCAGCCCCCTGCCGCGGCGCATGAATCAAGCCTCATGAATCGCGCCGACCACGGCCGCTAGCGCGGCCAACGCGTCGTGCGTTCCGTCCGCTTCGCCCTTTTCGAAATCGTCGCCGGCCAGCCCCATCGTATTGGTCACATGGGCGAGGCAAAGCACGCGAACGCTGGCGGCGCGGGCGAAGGCGTAAAGCCCGGCCGCCTCCATTTCGACCGCGAGAATGCCCCGCTTGCGCGCGGCTTCTATCGCTTCGGCGGTTTCGCGAAAGGGCGCGTCGGTGGTCCAACTCGCCCCGACGACGGCGCGCGGACCGCTCCCGCGCCAACGCCTTCGCCGCCGCCTCGACCAGTCTCGCGTCGGCCTCGGCGAATTCCGCCGGAGGGGCGTAATGGTAACTCGTGCCCTCATCGCGCAGCGCGCGGTCGATCACCACGAAATAGGGCGGGCTTCCCGCGGGAGCGATCTGCCCCGCCGAAGTGAGGCTGACCAGAAGCTGGCACCCGGAGGCGAACAGCTCCTCGGCCACCAGCACCGCGAAGGGCGCCCCGACGACACGGCCGACAATCCCGACCCGGCGCCCGGCAAGGTCGAATGTGTCGAGTTCGGTGTGATAGCAGGGCCAGTCGGCGAAGGGGATCGCCGCGCCGCTCTGGCGCAACTGGCGCACGAGGTCGCCATCCGGATCGAGAATGCAGCAGGGCGGCGCTTGCGCATCGCCGAGCCCTTTTTGTCGCCGGGCCTCTCTCAAGAGGGCGGCGGGGGCGAACACCGACGGCTTCGATGTCGATTTGTTGTCGAGGATGGGGGCGATGACCATGTTACCCTTTAGCCAGAAATGAGCGGAGCGCCGCATTATGGAAATCGGGAGCCGTCGGGCCCATTGGGAGAGCGTCTACGCCGCCAAGGGCGAAAAAGACGTAAGTTGGTATCAGGAAAATCCCGCCCTTTCGCTCGATCTGATCGCGGCGGTGCGAGCAACGCCTCAGACGACAATCATCGACGTTGGCGGCGGGGCCTCGCGATTGGTGGACAGCCTGCTGGCCAAGGGCTTTCACGCGATCACGGTGCTCGATCTGTCGGCGGCGGCGTTGGAGGCCGCCAAATCCCGCCTCGGCGCACAGGCGGCCAAGGTCCGCTGGATTGCCGCCGATGCGACGGTTTGGGAGCCGACCGAGGTCTATGATCTCTGGCACGACCGGGCCGCCTTCCATTTTCTGACCGAAGAACAGGACCGCGCCGCCTACGTCGACCGCATGAAGCGGGCCTTGCGGGGCGGAGGCCACGCGATCATCGCCACCTTCGCGCCGGATGGGCCTGAGCGGTGCAGCGGCTTGCCGGTTATGCGCTATGACGCTGAAAGCCTCGGCCGGACCCTCGGCAAGGGTTTCGAGCTGATCGAAACCCGCCGGCAAAGCCATTCGACGCCGAGGGGAGCAATCCAGTCCTTCCAATTCTGCGCATTTCTCCGGGCTGGCGATCCGCCCTTGAGAAATCCTCATTGAGGAGTTGACCGAGCTGCGCGCTACGCCAGCCGGACTTTCGCTGCGGATCAGTGAATGAGGATTGTGAGGTTAGGGTCAATCTGGCGACAATGGCGGCGGCCACGCCCGCTCCGACATTCGTCGACGCATGCGGTTGTCGCGATGCGCGAGAAGCAACGGCGACCGAGAAACTCACCGACGGCATCCGCCTCTTCGCCCGCGCTCTCGGCAAGCTTCGCTCGATGGTGCAGCACAGGTTGAAGGGGGCGGCTTGAGCGGTTGCCGTTGGGATTTTTTTGCTTGAATTCGGCGACGACGTCTCAGCTGGCCCCCTTTCAAACGAATTCGGAGAGATGAACACTTGGAGCTTTGTTATATTCACTAGAATATGACGTATTCTCGATTGCGCCAACTCCAATTCTGTTTTAGTCCTCTGCAATCGTCGTTGCGCGAATGGTTTTCCGAACAGACGAACAAACAGTCTTTGCGGCGCGTTGTTACGATGTGCGCTGCGAGCTGAGACAGGGAGGCAAACATGGTCACTCTGCATGTCAACGGCCAGGCGCAGACGTTCGACGGCGATCCGTCGATGCCTGTGCTCTGGTATCTGCGCGACGTTCTCGGACTCACCGGCACGAAATTCGGGTGCGGAGTGGCCGCATGCGGCAGCTGCACGGTCCATCTCGACGGCGACGCCATCCGATCCTGCGTGACGGCGATCAGCGACGCGAACGGCAAGTCGATCACCACCGTCGAAGGCCTCGACCCGGAGGGGAATCACCCGGTTCAGAAGGCTTGGCGCGCGCTCAACGTGCCGCAGTGCGGCTATTGTCAGGCGGGCCAAATCATGCAAGCCGCGGCGCTTCTGAAACAGACGCCCCATCCCACCGACGACGACATCGACAACACGATGTACGGCAATATTTGCCGCTGTGGGACCTACCAGCGCATTCGCGCCGCCATCAAGCAAGCTGCGGGAGCGTGACATGACCAAGCACATTCGCGAAATCGCGCCATCCGGGATCGAGAATGTCAGCCGGCGCGGCGTTCTGAAGGGCATGGTTTCAACGGGTGGACTCGTGCTCGCCCTGACCATTTTGCCGCACCGCGCCGCGCGCGCCGACGCCCCCAAATGGGGCGCGGACGGCATGCCGCACGGCACAGTGAACAATCCGCGGGCCTTCGTGTCGATTGCGCCTGACGGAACCGTCACCATCGTCTGCCATCGCTCCGAGATGGGGCAGGGCGTGCGAACCGGGATGCCGCTGATCGTCGCCGATGAGCTCGAGGCCGACTGGGCCAGAGTGAAAATCGCGCAGGCGACGGGCGACGAGGTCAGATACGGCAACCAGGACACCGACGGATCCCGTTCGACCCGCCACTTCATCAAGCCGATGCGGCAGGTTGGCGCCGCGGCGCGTATGATGCTGGAGGAGGCCGCGGCCAAGAGCTGGGGCGTCGAAGTCTCCGACGTGGAGGCGAAGAACCACGAGGTTGTTCAGAAGTCCACTGGCAAGAAGCTCGGCTATGGGGAGCTCGCCGCCAACGCCAGCAAGCTGGATGTCCCGCCGACCGACAGCCTGCGTCTCAAGGACCCTTCGCAGTTCCGCTACATCGGCAAGGAAGGGACCAATATCGTCGACGGCTTCAATATCACGACCGGTCGCGCCATTTATGGTCAGGATGTCCGCTTGCCCGGGCAGAAGTACGCCGTCATCGCGCGACCGCCGGTCATGGGGGGGAAAGTCACCTCCTACGACGCCACGGAGACCAAGAAGGTCCCTGGCGTCGTCCAAATCGTCGAGATCCAGGCGCCGTCTTATCCCATGGCTTTCCAGCCGTCGGGGGGAATCGCCGTTATCGCCGACAACACCTGGGCTGCGATCCAGGGCCGCAAGGCGCTGAAGATCGTGTGGGACGACGGCCCGCACGCGACCTACGATTCGCAGGCCTACCGGGCGGCGATGGAGGCGACCGCCCGGCAGCCGGGCAAGGTCCTGCGCAGCGAAGGCGACTTCGCTTCCGCTTATGCGAGCGCGGACAAGAAAGTCGAGGCCGAGTACTACATCCCTCACAATGCGCATGCGACGATGGAGCCTCCGTCGGCGACCTGCCGGATCGTCGACGGCAAGGCCGAAGTCTGGACAAGCGTGCAAAGCCCCCAGGCCGCGCATGATTTGGTCGCCAAATACTTGGGACTTCAGCCCGAGAACGTCACGGTCAATGTGACCCTGTTGGGCGGAGGCTTTGGCCGCAAGTCGAAGCCGGACTTCGCGGTCGAGGCGGCGCTGTGCTCAAAGGCGATCGGCGGAGCGCCGGTCAAGGTCGTGTGGACTCGCGAGGACGACATCCACAACGATTTCTTCCATACGGTGTCGGTCGAACGGTTGGAAGGGGGGCTCGACAAGGGCGGCAGGGTGGTCGCCTGGCGGCATAACAGCGTCGCGCCGTCGATCATGTCGATCTTCATGCCCGACCCCAAGCATGAGGCCAACTGGGAGGCGGGCATGGGTCTCGTCGACATGCCCTTCGCAGTCGAGAACGTCAGCATCGAGAACGGCGAGGCCGAAGCGCACACCAAGATTGGCTGGTGGCGCTCCGTCTCGAACGTCCCGCATGGGTTCGCCATCCAATCCTTCGCTGCAGAACTGGCAGCGGCGGCGGGCAAGGATCAGAAGGCGTTCTTGCTCGATCTGATCGGCCCTCCCCGCATAGTGGACGTCGCGCGCTCGACGCCGAACTTCTGGGACTACGGCGAGAATCCGGAAGTCTACCCGATCGACGCGGGCCGGCTGCGCGGCGTCGTCGAACTTGTCGCCGAGAAGGCGGGTTGGGGCCGCCAAGTTCCGAAAGGACATGGCCTCGGGTTAGCCGCCCATCGCAGTTTCGTGAGCTATGTCGCAGTCGTCGTCGAAGCTGCGGTTGACGACAAGGGCAGGGTCACCGTGCCGCGGGTCGACATCGCGGTTGATTGCGGCCCGACCGTCAATCCGGATCGCGTCCGCTCTCAATTTGAGGGCGCCGTCATCATGGGTCTGGGGGTGGGCTTGATGAACGAAATCTCGTTCAAGGACGGCAAGGTCCAGCAGAGCAACCTCGACGACTACTTTGTGTTGCGCATCGGCGACGCGCCGCGTGAGACGCGTGTTCACATCGTGCCGCATGGCTATGATGTGCTGCCAGGCGGCGTCGGCGAACCTGGCGTGCCGCCGGTCGCCCCGGCGCTCATGAATGCGATCTTTGCGGCGAGCGGCAAACGCATCCGCTCCTTGCCGCTCGGACAGCAGTTGGCCAAGGCCTGAGCGCGACGCCAAGAGGCGGGCCTCGGCCCGCCTCCATCCCCACCCCTCCGCGCTGCGGACTGTGGAGTCTGGCGGTCGCAGCGTCGCCGCAGATCTTCTGCAGACTATTTACGCCATGGTCGAGCTATTTCCGAAGTATGGCATGCGCCCCGTCGGGAGAAAATGTCCCTCGCCAAAGGACCTACTCCAGATGATTGGAAGATTATCTCTCGACAGTTTGGAAATTACGGCGCCACGAACTTAATTCCCTTTTTGCAGGATTGGACGGCGCCCTTCGAGTGAGACGCGTCAATTGAGCGACGGGGCGGCGCGGGCGGCCTCCCGGGCTCCCGGGCGGCCGGGGGGCGGGACGCGGGGTCGAATTTCGAAAATCCAATTATCGCAGCAATTTCTTTGAGAAAATCAGAAGCTGTGTTAGGCTCCTCCTCGTCGCTGGATCGAGGCGCGCCTGGCGCGCCGAGGGCAAGGGGCCGCCTTAACCCTTCACGCGGGCGGGTTGACACGCTGGAAATCGGCGAGGCGGAAGGACGGGAGCAGGGACGTCAAGGGGGGCCAAGCGGCGGAGAAAAAATTCTAATTTGGATTCTCGCATAAGCCCTTGAAAAGTCTCGATTCCCGGAAACAGGAAGCTTTCCTTTTCTTCCCCTTTCCTTTCGCTGGCTTCCCTCTGATTTTCTTTAGCTTCCGCTTTTGCTTTCGCTGGCTTCCTCCTGATTTGCAAAGCCTTCGCTTGCGGCGCACGCTGGGCGCTTTCCTGCATTCCCCGCCGAGCGGAGGGGGCGCCGGGGAGGTGCGAAGTTGCAGATTTTGGCGCCTAACGCTTTGAAAGGTCGCGCCCGGCGACAAAAGTCCGCGGTCGAAGGCCGCTTGGCGATGGCTGCGGCGTGAGCGCGGCCCGAGGCTCGCCGCTCGAAGTCCTGCGCGTCTTCTTCAAGCTCGGCCTCACCAGCTTCGGCGGGCCGCTGGCGCATCTGGGCTATTTCCGCGACGCATTCGTCGTCCGCCGCAAGTGGCTGGACGAACACGCCTTTGCCGATCTGGTCGCCCTTTGCCAGTTCCTGCCCGGCCCCGCGAGCAGCCAGACCGGCTTCGCCATCGGCCTGACGCGGGCGGGCTATCTCGGCGGGCTTGCAGCTTGGGTCGGCTTCACGCTGCCGTCGGCGGTCGCGATGACGGCGTTCGCCTATGGCGCGGGCGCGATTTCCGGCCGCGCGGGCGCCGGCCTCCTGCACGGCCTCAAACTGGTCGCGGTCGCCATTGTCGCCCAGGCGGTGCTGGGGATGGCGCGAGGCCTGGCGCCGGACCGGCCGCGCGCGGGAATCGCGATCCTCGCCCTGATCCTGACCGCGCTCGCGCCGGGGAGTCTGAGCCAGATCGGCGTAATCGCGCTCGGCGCCCTCGCCGGGCTCGTCTTCTGCCGGCAAGGCGTCGAGGCGGCCGGAGAGGACGGCGCAGCCCCGATCTCGCGGCGGATGGGGGCCCTGTTCCTCTGCATCGCCTTCGCCGGCCTGGCGCTCTCCTTCCTGCCGGCCCGCGAGGACGCGCTGGCCTTTCTCGCCGCCATTTATCGTTCCGGCGCGCTCGTCTTCGGCGGCGGCCATGTGGTGCTGCCGTTGCTGCGCGCCGCCGTCGTCGCGCCGGGCTGGGTTTCCGACAGCGCGTTTCTGGCGGGCTACGGCGCCGCGCAGGCCGTGCCGGGGCCTCTGTTCACGTTCTCCGCCTATCTCGGCGCGGCCGCCAGCGCGCCGCCGGGCGGCGTCGCCGGGGCGGGGCTTGCGCTCGTTGCGATCTTCGCGCCCGGACTTCTGGTCCTGATGGGCGCGCTGCCCTTCTGGCATGCGCTCCGCGCCCGCCCGGGCGCGCGCGCGGCGATGGCGGGCGTCAACGCCGCCGTCGTCGGCCTGCTCGCTTCCGCGCTCTATGATCCGGTGTGGACGGGCGCCGTGCGCTCACCGGCGGATTTCGCCGTCGCCGCCGCCGGATTCATCCTGTTGATCGTCTGGCGCGCGCCGCCGCTTGTCGTCGTCATCGCCGCCACGGCGGCGGGCGTTGCGATGAGCCTCGCCGCGTAAACGCGCCGGCGAAGCTCGAACTTCTATGCGCCGCCGACGAGCGCGAGCTGTTTCGATGGGGCGCGGCTGGTCCTGGGGCGGCTGCCCTCGATGTTTTCCAGAAACTGCCGCGCGCTTTCCTTCCAGGTGAAGCGCAAGGAATATTCGCGCGCGGCCTCGCGAGGAATGGCGAGCGCTTCCATGCAGGCGGCGCGCAAGTCCTCGTTCAGCACGCCCGCGCCGTCCCGCCCGATGACGTCGACCGGCCCCGGCACGGGAAAGGCGGCCACCGGCAGGCCGCTCGCGAGCGCCTCGATCAGCACGATCCCGAACGTGTCGGTGCGCGACGGGAAGACGAAGACGTCGGCGCTCGCGTACACGGCCGCGAGCGCTTCGTCATGCAACGCGCCAAGAAAATGCGCGCGCGGATAACGGCGCTGGAGCGCGGCGCGCGCCGGGCCGTCGCCCACGATGACGGTCGAGCCGGGAAGCTCGAGGTCGAGCAGCGCCTGCAGGTTTTTCTCCACCGCCACCCGCCCGACCGACAGAAAGATGGGCCGCGGCAGCGTGAGCGCGCGCCTAGAGGACGGCCGGAACAGCCCGTGATTGACGCCGCGCGTCCAGAGCCGTACGCGCGCAAAGCCGCGCCGGGTGAGGTCGGCGCCGATCGTCGGCGTCGGCGCCATCACCGCGGCCGAGGGCGCGTGAAAATGGCGGAGCCCGGCGTAGGTCAGGCGCTCGGGAATGCGGAAGCGGGCGGACAGGTATTCGGGAAACCGGGTGTGGAAGCTGGTGGTGAAGGTCCGCTTGCGCCTGAGGCAATTTTGTCGCGTCAGCCAGCCGATCGGGCCCTCGGTCGCGATATGGACGTGGTCGGGCTCTGCCTCGTCGATGCGCCGGCCGATCTGTCGCGGCGATGTGATCGCAAGCCGGATGTCCGGATAGGTCGGCGTCGGCGCGGTCCACATTCCCTGAGGAGTAAGAAATTCAAACTTCGCGCCGAATTCGTCCGCCGCCTGGGTCATGCATTCGAGCGTCGACACGACGCCGTTGACTTGCGGCCGCCACGCGTCGGTCGCGATGAGAATGCGCATTACGCCGCTTCCGCCTGCGCCTTCTCCTGTTCGTCGTCGAGGGGCGCGCTGTCTTCGAGGCGCGCCGCGAGCGCCAGCGGAGTCTTCCAGCGCAGCACCTCGAACTGGCCGTCGAAATGCTCGACGACCAGCGAACAGGATTCGACGAAATCCCCGGTGTTGACGTAGGTGACGCCCTCCAGGTCCCGGATTGTGGGATGATGGATGTGTCCGCAGACGACGCCGTCGACCCCGCGCCGCCGGGCTTCGCAGGCCAGTTCCTGCTCGAACGAACTGATGAAGCTGACCGCGTTTTTGACTTTGAGCTTCGCCCACGCCGAGAACGACCAGTAGGGCAGGCCGAGGGCGCGGCGCGCGGCGTTGAAATGCGTGTTGACGAACAGCGCGAACACGTAGGCCCAATCGCCGAAATAGGCGAGCCACTTCTGGTGGCGGACGACGACGTCGAACTCGTCGCCGTGAATGACAAGATAGCGCCTGCCGTCGGCGCCCGTATGGATCGCCTGGCGTTTGATCTCGATCCCGCCGAAGCTCAGGCCGAAGAACTGACGCGCGAACTCATCGTGGTTGCCCGGCACGAACACCATCCGCGCACCGCGCCTGACCTTGCGCAGAAGTTTCTGCATCACGTCATTGTGCGCCTGCGGCCAGTACCAGCCGGAGCGAAGGCGCCAACCGTCGATGATGTCGCCCACGAGGTAGATCGTGTCGGCTTCGACATGCCGCAGCATATCGAGGATGAGATGAGCCTGGCAGCCACGGGTTCCCAGATGCAGATCGGACAGGAAGAGCGTTCTGTATCGATGGGTCTCGTGGGTCTTGGACACGTCGGCCTCTTCTCGAGGGGAAGGAACAAGCGAGGAATCTCTGCGCAGATTCCCATGTCGCTTCGATGACGCAACAATGTTGCAGCGCTTATAGGTCCCATTCCGGGACCTGTCGAGAGCAAGGAGAAGGCAATGGATTTGGGGATCGCCGGGCGCAAAGCGATCGTTTGCGCATCCAGTCGGGGCCTGGGCCGGGCCTGCGCGCGCGCTTTGGCTGAGGCCGGCTGCGAGATTGTCGTCAACGGCCGCGATGCGGAAGCCTTGGCTAGGACCGCGCGCGAATTGCGCGGGATCGCGGGCGCCGCGGTTCACGAAGTCGCGGGCGACCTCGACGATCCGGCGACGCGCGCGGCGCTCCTCGCCGCCTGCCCGGACGCCGACATTCTTGTCAACAACAATGGCGGCCCGCCATTCAAGCCATTCGCCGCCATCGCGCGCCTGGACATCCTCGCCGGCGTCGAATCGAACATGCTGACCCCGATCGCGCTGATTCAGGCGCTGGCGCCGGGCATGGCGCAACGGAAATTCGGCCGGATCGTCAACATCACCTCGAGTTCGGTCCGTGCGCCGATCGCGGGCCTAGACGTATCGTCCGGCGCGCGCGCCGGCCTGACCGCGTTTGTCGCCTCGGCCGCGCGCTCGTTCGCGCGTGACAATGTGACGATCAACTCGATCCAGCCCGGATCGTTCGACACTGACAGGCTGCGCCCGGGGCACGAACGCCTCGCAGCGCAGCGCGGCGTGGCGCTGTCGGCGGTGCGGGCCGAAGCGCAGGCGAGAATCCCGGCGGGCCGTTTCGGCGAGCCGGCCGAACTCGGCGCGCTCTGCGCTTTTCTCGCGAGCGCCCACGCGGGATTCATCACCGGGCGGAACATTCTTATCGACGGCGGCGCCTTTCCCGGCGCCTTTTGAAGGTGAGGAGGACCGCCGTTCGTCTCCGCGCTCCGGGCTCCGTTGCGCTTCGCCAGGCCGGTCAGTAAGCCGCGTCGATGATAAAGGGAATCGGACTGAAAATCGGCGCGACCCTGGTCTTCAGCGTGATGTGGGCGCTGATCAAGGCGGCGGCGCCGGTTTTCCCGGTTTCCGAAGTGGTCTTCTTCCGATCGATCTTCGCGCTGGTCGCGTTGTCTGCCTGGCTCGCCTGGCGCGGCGAATTTCCCACGGCTTTGCGAACCAGCCGGCTCTTCGGCCATGTCGGGCGTTCGCTGGCGGGTTCGGGCGGCATGTTTGCGAGCTTTGTCGCTCTGTCGCTGCTGCCGCTCGCCGACGCCACCGCCTTCACCTTCGCGACCCCCTTGATGGTCGTGCCCTTGGCCTGGATCGTGCTGGGCGAACAGGTCCGCTTCGTTCGAGCGGCGGCGGTCGCGGCCGGATTCATCGGGGTCCTCGTGATGTTATCGGGTCATCTGGGGGAGGGCGCCGGCCGGCCAGGGGGGTCCGTGGGCGCGCTCGTCGCGCTTTGCGGCGCTGGATTTGCGGCCGTGGCCATGATCCAGACCCGCCGGCTCACCCGATCGGAGGCGACCGGGGCGATCGTGTTCTATTTTTCGACCGTGACGGCGATCGTCGGCCTCGGCGTCCTCGTCGTCGCGGCGGTTTGGCCGCCCCAGGGCGCTTTCGCAGGCGTCGCGGCGGGCCAGCGCTTCGTCACGCCGACCGCGCTCGAGTTCGTGAGCCTGGCCGCGATCGGCCTCCTCGGCGGATGCGGGCAGATCATGATGACGCATAGCTACCGCTACGCCGACGCCTCGATCATCGCCTGCTTCGACTATGTGGCGATGCTTTGGGCGGCGGCGCTCGGGTACTGGGTCTTCGCCGAGACGCCTTCTTCGCGGGTCGCGCTCGGCGCCGGCGTCGTCATCGCCGCGGGCGTCGCCATGCTGTGGCGCGAGCGCGAGGCGCGCAGGATCAGTTTGGCCTCCGCGCCGCCCTGAGCGCGGTCCTTCGAAGAAGCAGGATTTCGTAACCGGGGGCCATTTTTCGGAGATCTCTTGCTCGGGCCTGACTGAACGAACGGTTGCGTTCGATATTCCGGACGATTTGCACTATGATCAAACCGGATTCAACCCGGGATGAGCTCGATGGGCGTCGAAGGCAAGGATAGGGCGAAAGTCCTGGAGGCGGGAGCGGCGGTTCTGTCGAACCAGCTCGGGCGCGCGGTGCAGCGGTTGCGCAGGAGCTATGGTCTGTCGCTGGGCGACCTTTCGGACCATTCCGGCGTCGCCAAGTCGATCATTTCGCAGATTGAGCGCAACGAGACCAACCCGACCCTGACGACGATCTGGCAACTCGCTCATGCGCTCGACGTTTCGATCGGTTCGATGCTGCAGGGAACGGAAGAGGGGCCGTTTATCGAACACCTTCGTCGCGGAACGACGCCGATATTCGTCTCCGACGACGGACTGTGCCGTCTGGCGGTGATCGGCTGGCTGAAGACCGTGGACTGGCTGCAATGGTACGATTTTCAGGCCGATCCTGGCGGGGTCCTGGAATCGACCGCCCATGCCCGCGGCTCGGTCGAATGCCTCTCAGTGCTCGATGGGGAACTCGATGTCGACGTCGGCGGAACGACGGAAACCGTCAGCGGGGGCGAGACGCTGCGCTACCGCTGCGACATGCCGCACCGAATCCGCAACCTCGGCGACAGGTCCGCCCACGCGACCATGGTCTGCATTCTCAAGGCGGCGATGATGGACTGAGGTTCGCATGCGTCCGAGCCCAAAGCTGCCTCTGGCGGCCGAATCCGGCGCTAGCGCTTTGTCAACCAAGAATCGGTGCGGGCGCTCCGGCGCGTCGAACGGGGGTTGCCTTTACCGAGTCCGACGCCGTGATTCGAACCGTCTCCGATTCCGGCCCCTTTTGTCCTCTTTATCTTCGCCCTGAAGCCAGTCTGGAGCATCTGGTCCGTGAGCGGCGAAACGCTTCGCCAACCATGAGCGCGAAACCTGGCGCCAGGACGCTTTATTGAGCTTGCCTGTCGGCGCGTCGTCTCGTGGGCCGGTTCGTCGCCGATTCTGCCCCGTTTTGTCCGGCCTTCATTCGCGCGCGTTCCGGTTTGGGCCGGCCGCGACCATTCCCGAATAAAGGCCCGTTCAGGACTGGCCTCCAATTGGCAATTTCGCCAGGCAGGCATTGTTATAGTGTCGAGCCGTCGCCGAAGACGATCGCGCCGGCATATGAGCGCGACTCCAAGCCGTTATGGAGCATCGCGATCGACCCGCCAGCCCTGACTTGAAGCTGGCGGGCGGCCCCGACAATTTCTTCTTGCGTTCTGGAGGTCACGCGGTTCGTGAAGTCGTCGATTCTCCGGCCCTTTGTCCGCCGGATCGTCCGGTCGTCCGGCATTGCGCCAAGCCGGAAGAGGAGCGAGCCGACGATATAGCGACCAATTCACGGCCTCGGCGCCGATATGAACCTAAATTCAACTCGCTTTTACCGTAATTCTCGAGTCCGCACGCTCGGTCTCTGATTCGTACCTGCTTTGTTTTTGTCTTGATCGCCTGAGCGCATGCTAGTCCATTCCGCGACGGTCGGGCTGGCCGCCGCGCCTCGACAGCCGCCGACCCGCACGCTAAGAGCGCCCTGGTCGCGTTCGTCGGAGCCCCGGTGTCTGTCGCGCTTGCCGTTACCAGTCAGGACCGTGAGGCGCCAGTCGCGCCCTCCGTCACGCGTCAAGACGGCGCCGACGGACTGGTCTTGTCATTGGCCGGCGAGTGGATCGTCGGCGCTGGCAAAGTCCTGGAGACGAGCGCGGCTTCCCTAACCTCGGCCATCGGCGACGCGAAGACTGCGGACTTCGATCTCGCCGCCGTCGAGCGCATGGACACGGCCGGCGCCTGGGTGATCGACCGCGCCAGGGCCCAGCTGGCCGAGGCCGGAGTCGCCGTGACATATCGCGGCGCGCGCCCGGAATATGCGCTGCTTATCCAGGAGGCCGGCTACCGGCCGCTGGACGCGCCAAGGCGCCTGCACCCGCCCCTGGGGATCGCGTTGCTGAGCGCGATTGGCGAGACCATATACACGGCAGGCTTCGATTTGATCGACATCGTCGAGTATTTGGGCGAGATCGTCGCGATGGGGGCGCGCCTGGCCCTGCATCCGTTGCGCTGGCGGTGGACCTCGATGGTGTATCACCTCGAGATGTATTCGCTCAACAGCGTGCCCATCATCGTGCTGATCAACTTTCTTGTCGGGGCGATCGTCACGCAGCAAGGCATTTTCCAGTTGGCCCGCTTCGGCGCTTCGCCCTACGCGGTCAATCTGGTCGGGGTTCTGGGCCTGAGGGAGCTGGGCGTTCTGATGACCTCGATCATGATCGCCGGCCGGACCGGCTCGGCGATCACCGCCGAGATCGGATCGATGAAAATGCGCGAGGAGATCGACGCCCTGAAGGTGATGGCGCTCGATCCGCTGGAGGTGCTGGTGATACCCCGCGTGATCGCGCTGACGATCGCGTTGCCGATTCTGACGTTCCTCGCCGATATGGCCTCGCTCGCGGGGGGGCTCATCGTCAGCTGGCTCTATGCTGGCATGACGCCTTCAGTGTTCATTGCGAGGCTGCAGAACGCCATCGCGATCCAGACTTTCTCGGTCGGACTGATCAAGGCGCCGTTCATGGCGGTGATGATTGCGCTCATCGCCTCCACCGAGGGCATGGAGGTGCGCGGGTCGGCCGAGTCTCTCGGACGCTGCGTCACCTCTTCGGTGGTCAAATCGATCTTCATGGTCATCGTCATGGACGGTCTGTTCGCGATGTTCTTCGCCGCGGTGGACTTTTGAACCCCGGCTCTCCACCCCCCGAGGCGGCCGGCCGCGAGGCGGTCATTCGCGTGCGCGGCCTCAAGGTGGGCTTTGGCGACCATCTGGTGATGGACGGGCTCGATCTCGATCTCTATCGAGGCGAGGTGCTCGGCTTCGTCGGCGCTTCGGGGGCCGGCAAGTCGGTGTTGACCAGGACGATCCTCGGACTTCTGCCCAAGCGCGCGGGCAAGATTGAAGTCTTCGGCCATGATATCGACACGCTGACTCCGCGCGAGCGGATCGTCATCGGCGAGCGCTGGGGCGTTCTGTTTCAGGAGGGGGCGCTGTTTTCCAGCTTGACGGTGCGCCAGAACATCCAGGCGCCGATGCGCGAGCATTTGGACCTCTCTCGGGCCACGCTCGACGGGCTGGCGGCGCAGAAGCTGGCGCTCGTCGGCCTGCCGCAGGACACGCTCGACAAGTTTCCCTCCGAGCTTTCGGGCGGCATGACCAAGCGAGTGTCGCTCGCCAGGGCGCTCGCGCTCGATCCCGAGATCGTCTTTCTCGACGAGCCGACATCCGGGCTCGATCCGATCTCGGCGGGCGATTTCGACGATCTCATCGGCACGCTGCAAAAGACGCTCGGACTGACCGTCTTCATGGTCACGCACGATCTCGACAGCCTGTTCGCCATCTGCGACCGGGTCGCGGCGCTCGGCCATGGCAAGGTGTCGGCGGTCGGTCCGATCAGCGAGCTCTTGCAATCTGACGATCCTTGGCTCAAATCCTATTTTCACGGCAAGAGGGGCGTGATCCGGTCAGGGGCGGCCGGGGCCGTCCCCGCGGGACCCGCCGACGGCGACCGGGCGCGGGACGCGAGGGGCTGATCAGGATGGAGACCCGGGCCAATTTCATCCTGATCGGCGTCTTTACATTGGCCGCGGTCGTGGGCGCGTTCGTGTTCGTGATGTGGGTCGCGGGCTCCAGCCTGACGGGCACGCACAGACATTATCAGATCGTGTTCAACGGCTCGGTCTCCGGGCTTTCCAACGGGGCGCTGGTTCTCTTCAACGGCCTCAAGGTCGGCGAGGTGACGAAGCTCAGTTTCGTAGAGGGCAATCCGAGCCAGGTCGTCGCCGATATCGACGTGACCAATCCCAGCGCGCCGATCAACGAGGACACCAAGGCGCGACTCGAGACCCAGGGTTTGACGGGCTCGGCTACGGTTGCGCTTATCGGCGGGGTGAGGGGCAAGGGGGAGCTGCCCGGGAACCCGCCCGTCATCCCCTCATTGCCGACGGCGACGCTCGCGGATCTGCAGACCAAGGCCGGTTACGTGCTCGATCTCGCCAACAAGCTGATCGTGGACAACGCCCAGCCGCTCCATCGGACGATCGAGAACGCCCAAACCTTCTCGATGGCGCTCGCCAACAATTCCACCGGCGTCGACGCCGCGCTGAAGGGCCTCGCCGATCTCGGCAAGACGATTCAGCCGCTCGCCGACCGCCTGCAGGCCCTGTCTGACGACGCCGATCGTCTGGTCAAGGCGATCGACACCGACAAGGTCCGCGCCATCGTCGATAACGTGCAGGGTCTGTCATCGAAGGCCAATTCCGTTCTGGATCGCGCCGACAGGCTCATTGCCGACAATTCCGACACGGTCCATTCGACGCTGTCGAATCTCGACGCCTTCTCCCAGGCATTGGGCGACAATGCATCCAACGTCGACGCGGCGCTGAAAAGTCTGGGCGATCTCGGCAAGACGATCCAGCCGGTCGCCGCGCGCGTTCAGACCCTGTCCGAGGACGCCGATCGTCTTGTCAAGGCGATCGACCCCGACAAGATTCGCGACGTGGTCGGCAACGCGCAGGTGTTCACCCGGTCGCTGGCGCAGAGCTCGGACAATTTCAAGATTCTGGTGCGCGATGGCGCGTCCCTCGCCACCCGGCTCAACGAGACCTCGAAGCGTCTCGATACGGCGCTGATCGACGTCGACGGCCTGATCAAGGCGGTCAATTCGCAAAAAATCGCCGGCATCGTAGATTCGGCAAGCGACGTCGCCCAGACCGTACGCCAAAATCGCGGCAACATCGATCAGACGCTGAAGAACTTCTCACAGCTGTCGGCCAAGCTCAACGAATCGGCCAACAAGGTCGATGCCGTCTTGACGAGCGCGCAGAGTTTCCTCGGCTCGCCCGGAACCAAGAGCGCGCTCGACCGGGTGAGCGAGGCGGCGCAGTCGGTCAAGAAACTCGCCGACGACGTCGACGTGCGCGTTAAGGACATCGCCGTCGGACTCAACCGCTTCAGCAATTCTGGCTTGCGCGAATACGAGGCGCTCGCGATCGAAGGGCGGCGCGTGCTCGACGACGTCGACCGGGTCGTTCGCTCGCTGGGGCGCAATCCGAGCCAGGTTATCTTCGGCGGCAAGCCTGCGCTGCCCGAATATCGCGGCGGTCAGTGATGCGGGGAGCCGGGGGGCTGTTCCGACGTCGCCCGAAGTTGGTCGCCGTCGCCACGCTGGCGCTGGCGCTCTCCGGCTGCGCGGGCGGCGCGCCTTCGAGCATCGTCGATCTGACCGCGGCGAAGCCGCCGGCGACGCGCCCGCTCAGAGCCCAGGTCCGCATCGCTCAGCCGGTCGCGACGGCCGATCTCGACAGCGACCGCGTTCTGGTGCGCACGTCGCCGCTGACCCTCGCCACCCTCTCGGGCGTGCGCTGGCCCGACACGCTTCCCTCGTTGCTCAGAGCGCGCCTCACCCAGAGCTTTCAGAACGCGGGTCTCGCGCGCTTCCTCGCCGGCGGCGGCGCGACCGCCGACTACGAACTCGATCTCGACATCCGCGCCTTCGAGCTGGAAGCCCAGACGTCGACCGTCCATATCGACATCGCCGCCAAGCTCGTCGCGTTGGGGAGCGGGCGGGTCGCCGCCGTGGACATCTTCAGCTTGCGGGCGCCGGTCGCGTCGACCGACCCGGCGACCGTCATCCCGGCGCTCGACCAGGCGGCCTCGGCCGTCTTGACCAGAATCGTCGCATTCACCGCCAAGGCGCTTTGATCTGACCGTGTTCCAAGGCGGCGCTTCTTCGGCGGGACCGGCGCTCGTGACGGCTCATCTCTGAAGCGGGGTCCTGGGAACGAACGACTGCGAGGCCTCTATTTCGTAGAACGTCCTGGCGCGCGTGACGTCGGCCTGCGTAAGGCCGTGGCCCGCCAGCACAGTCTCGCGCTCGACCCGCGCGCCGGCCCTGGCAAGCGAAGAGACCAGCCGTTCTACGCTGGAGGGCGGAACGATCGGGTCTTCCGATCCCGAGACGATCAGCGCCGGAACGCCAGACAGGTCCGGCCTCGGCGGATCGGCCAGCGGCGCCATGGCTCTCAAAAGGATCGCGCCGGCCAATGCCCCTGGATGTAGCAGCAGGACCGCCGCAGCGATGTTGGCGCCATTGGAATAGCCCAACGCCACCGGCGCCGCGATCCGGTAAGAACGACGCGCCTCGGCGACAAAGTCGGCAAGCTCGTTCGCGCGGCGGCGCACATCGTTCTCATCGAATTGGCCTTCGCGAATGCGTCGAAAGAAGCGAGGCATATTTGCTTCGAGCACATTTCCGCGGGGAGACAGCAGCGCGGCTCCGGGCGCGGCTTCTCGTCCGAGTGGAAGCAAATCTTCCTCGTCGCCTCCGGTTCCGTGAAGAAGGAGGACAGGCGGGCGGGTCGGATCGGCGCCTGGCTCGAAGCGATGGATGTAGGACAGCTTGGCCGTCATCGTGGCTTTCCGCGCGGCGAGCGGGCTCGAGCGATCAACTGAGACTAGTCCAGCTTCGGCAGCGCGGCTTCGATTGCGGCGCGACGGCTCTCGAGGAACGGCGGCAGTTTGAGCGCCTTACCGAGCGACTCGAGGGGCTCGTCGACCGCAAAGCCGGGGGGATCGGTGGCGATCTCGAACAGCACCCGGCCGGGCTCGCGGAAATAGACCGAGCGGAAATAATTGCGATCCTTCCGCTCGGTTGTGCGCACCCTGTGATTCTGGACGAGCTTATTCGCCATCGCCGCCTGCGCGGCGTCGTCGGGCGCCCGAAACGCGACGTGATGGACCGATCCAGCGCCTTGTCGCGCCGCCAGAAACTCGCCTGCCGTCCTCAGATCGACAATTGCTCCACGCTCGACGCCCGGCGCGCGGTAGCGCTCGGTGGCGCCTTCGCGGCCCTCCGCGACGAAGCCGAAAATGTCGGTCAGGACCGCCGCCGTCGGGCCGGCTTCGGCCAACAGCAGGCTGACGCTATGGAAGCCGCGGATCGCATGTTCGGGAGGCGCGTCGCCCGCGCTTCCTGCAGGGTCGGCTTCGACCCCTTTCGCTCCGACAAGCGCAAGCCGGGCGCCGTCGCGATCCTTGAACGCGAGCGTCGTTTCGCCGAAGCGCTTGATTGGAGGATCGTGGTCGACGCCTTGCTCGACGAAGCGCTGGGTCCAGTGGCCGATCGAGCTTTCCGGAACGCTGAAGACGGTCTCCTGCGCCTCGCCAATTCCAAGCCGGCCGGGCGCTGCGCCCTCCCAGGGGAAGAAGGTGAGGATCGTGCCCGGACGGCCCGTCCAATCGCCGTAATACAAATGATAGGTGGCGGGATCGTCGAAGTTGACCGTCTTCTTGACCAGGCGCAGGCCCAGCGTTCCGGCGTAGAAATCCAGATTCCGGCGCGCCGAACTCGCGATGGAGGTGATGTGATGGATGCCGCTGGGCATGCGCTGCTCCGTCGCAGAAATCTTCGCAATTCGCGGTCGGCGGACCGGCTTCACGACCCAGCAGACAGCGTCTTTTGGCCGAATGCAACCGTCGTTCGATCTGCGTGAGGCGAGAGAGGGTCAGCGAGATGCGTTGCAAGTCCAGCGCGGGCGGCTGACATCAGCTATAATATGTTGCGCCGAACTTGGCGGCGGGGGTTTCCCTGCCGCCGGCGGCAAGAATCGCGCGGCGTTCGGATTGCGAAGAGTGAACGAATGACTGTTTCGGCCTACCCTGCACTTGGACCGCGCTACGAGGAGACGTTTCCGGTTCTGACGGCCCAAGAGGTGGATCGCCTTCGACGCTACGGGTCTTTGCGCAAATACTCGGACGGCGAGAAGCTGTTCGAGGCCGGAAAGGCCGGGCCCGGCATGTTCGTCGTGATCTCGGGTCTCGTCGCGATCACTGAGCGCGACGGCCTGGGCCATGTGACGCCGATCGCCGAACAAGGCCGTGGCCAGTTCCTGGCCGAGGTCGGTCAGCTCGCCAGCCGCGCGGCGCTTGTGGACGGCACGGCGGAGGGCGCGGTCGAAGCATTGCTGATAGCCCCTGACGGGGTGCGATCGCTGTTGGTCGGCGAAGCGGATCTCGGCGAGCGCATCATGCGTGCGCTGATCCTGCGGCGGGTCGCCCTGATCGAAGGTCACGCCGGCGGCGCCGTCCTGATTGGGCCGCCTGCCTCCGCGGACGTGATACGGCTCCAGGTCTTTCTCACCCGGAATGGCTATCCCTACCATTTGCTCGATCCGGCGACAGAGCCTGAAGCAAAAGAGGTGATCGGCCGATATGCCGATGTTTCCGGCGGGCTGCCGCTGGCGGTTTGTCCCGACGGCTCGGTCCTGGGCAACCCGCCGGAAGCGATCCTCGCCCGTCAGCTGGGGATGACGGGCGCCCCGCGACCGAACTTTGTCTACGACGTCGCCGTGGTCGGCGCGGGGCCTGCCGGCCTTTCGACCGCCGTGTACGCCGCCTCCGAAGGCCTGACGGTTGCCGTCCTCGACGCCCGCGCCTACGGCGGGCAGGCGGGGGCCAGCGCTCGCATAGAGAATTACTTCGGATTTCCCACCGGCATAACCGGGCAGGCTCTGGCCGCCCGCGCCTTCATTCAGGCGCAAAAGTTTGGGGCCGACGTCATGATTCCGGTTGCGGCGAAGACGCTCGACTGTTCGCGGGCTAACGGCGCCTTCGCCTTGGAGGCGGAGGGCGGCGACCGCATCCTGGCCCGGACGATCGTTGTGGCGAGCGGCGCCCGATATCGCCGCCCGTCGATCCCCGAGATTGGGCGTTTCGAGGGCCGCGGCGTCTGGTATTGGGCGTCGCCGATCGAAGCGCGCCTCTGCGCCGGCGAAGAGGTCATTCTCGTCGGAGGGGGCAATTCCGCGGGCCAGGCGGCGGTGTTTCTTTCCGCCCACGCCTCCAGGGTCCGCATGATGGTGCGAGGCCCAGGCCTCGCCGAAAGCATGTCGCGTTACCTGATCGATCGAATCGCCGCTACGCCGAACATCGAACTGATGACGCAGACGGAAATCATCGCTCTATCCGGCCCGCCGGGAGCCGGCCTCGAAAAAGTCCGGTGGAGAGACCAGCGGGTTGGCGCCGAGGCCGAGGCGCCGATCCGCAACGTCTTTCTTTTCGTCGGCGCGGATCCGGCGACCGAATGGCTGCAGGGTTGCGGGGTCGCGACCGACAAGGCGGGCTTCGTGATCACCGGCGGTCCGCCGACCGAAGGCAAGAGCCCGATCCTGTCGCAACTTGAATCCTCAGTGGCGGGAGTGTTTGCGGTCGGCGACGTGCGGTCTGGCTCGGTCAAACGCGTCGGCGGGGCGATCGGCGAGGGCGCCCAGGTCGTGCAGGCGATTCACGGCTTCCTTTCGCACTCCCACGGTCCACATCTCTGATCCAAGGGAGAGCCGCCATGTCGAAAACCTGCGCGCATCTGCGCGGCATTCATGATGTGACTCCGAGCGCGCTCGGCTGCGAAGAGTGTCTCAAGACGGGCGACGCCTGGTTTCATCTGCGAATTTGCCGCACCTGCGGTCATGTCGGATGCTGCGACCAATCGCCGGGCCGGCACGCGACCACGCATTTTCATGCGACGCGACATCCCGTCATTGAAGGCTATGATCCTCCCGAAGGATGGGGCTGGTGCTATGTCGACGAGGTGATGTTCGATCTTTCCGATCGACGGACACCCCACAACGGCCCAATTCCGCGTTACTACTAGGGACATCAGCGCCTCTAACGGCTTGGACCCGCCGCGCGAAGCGTGATAACTCGCCGCCCACGTTCGGCCCGCCGCGCCGCGGACAATTTCGCGGCGGCGCAGCCAGGCAGGAGGGGCCGTGGTTTCGGAAGCTTTGTTTAAGTCGATGTTTCAGTCGATCGTCGGTCACGGCAAAGAATCCATTCTCGCCGGCGCCTATTTCGACAAGCCTTATCCGCATCTGACGTTCGACAAGTTCTTTCCGGACGATATTTACCAGCGTCTGATCGGGCATTGGCCCGACATCGACAAATACGTCGATCTCAACGGCGCCCGCACCCGCAAGCAGTTCACGCTCCACGACCGCAAGGCCGACGCAGGCGACGCCGATCGCACCGCTCTGTGGCGCGCGGTTTCGGACGCCGTCTCGGCGCCGGAAATCGAGGCGGCGATGCGCGAGCGGCTGCGCCGGGGCCTGGAAATCCGCGCCAAGGGCAGCGGGGAAGGGTGGCCGGTGCCGATGTATCCGCAGCCGGTTCTGTACGCCGACTTCGAGGGCTACGCGATCAAGCCCCATCCCGACACCCGTCGGAAAGTGATCACGATGATGATCTACATGCCGGACGACGAGAGCCAGCAGGAGCTTGGAACCACGGTCTACAAGATCTCGCCGATGGGCGTCTTCGCCTGGAAGACCTACGGCCTGGTCAAGGACAAGACCTTTCCGTTTCTGCCCAACAGCGGCGCGGCTTTCGTCGTCATCCATCCGGCGCACAACCTGCTGCATTCGAGCTGGCACGGCCGCGAGACCATATCGCTGAAGAGCGACAAGCCGCGGATGACGCTGCTCAACACCTATTACGCCAAGCCGCCGAAGGACGGAGACGGGGCCAACGAGTATCGCTGAAACTCAAACGCGACGGCGGTTGGAGGCGCGTCTCACGCCGCCCTGTTGCGCCGCGCCTCGATGAACCCGGCCGCGATCGCCTCGGGCATCGCCCTGGCGAACAGGAAGCCCTGGCCGCCCTCGCAGCCGGCGCGCTTCAGTTCCTCGAGCTGGTCCTGACGTTCGATCCCTTCGGCGACGCAGGGCAGTTCGAGACGGCGGCACATGTCGACGATCGCGTGGGTCAGGCTCGCGATCTTCCCGTCCCGGCAAATTCTGTCGACGAAGCTCTTGTCGATCTTGACCTTGTCGAGCTCCAGATCGCGCAGCTGGCTCAGGCTCGAATGGCCGGTCCCGAAATCGTCGAGCGTGACCCGGACACCGGCCGTCCGCAGCATCCTGATGGTCGCGCGCGCGGCGTCGAGTTTTTTCATGATCGCGGTTTCCGTCGCCTCGATCTCGAAACGGGTCGCAGGCAGGCCGGCCGCCTCCAGCGCGGCAACGAGTTCGGGGCCCGCATTCGGCCTCGACAATTCTTCCGCCGAGAGGTTGAAGGCCAGCGAAATATCGCTCGGCCATCGCGCCGCCGCCATCGCCGCCTTGCGCAGAAGATCGCGCGACAGCGGCTCGATGAGACCGATCTGTTCCGCGATCGGAATAAAGACCGACGGCGCGACCGGTCCCAGTCCCGGATCGCTCCAGCGCGCGAGCGCTTCAAAACAGCGAATCTCGCCGGTCGCGAGGTCGACGATCGGCTGGAAGAAGACATCGACGCTTAAATCCGCGACCGCCCTGTGCAGCGCCTGTTCGAGCCGCATCCGCGCGATCGCCGCGTTCTCATCGCTGACGTCGAAAACGCCGATGTCGCCGCGCCGCTTCGACTTGGCCCGGTAGAGCGCGATGTCGGCCATGCGAATGAGCCGGTCCGGCTGATCGGCCGAGGCGGGAAAGAGCGCGAAGCCGGAGGTGCAATTGACGTGAACCGTGAGTTGATCGACGACGAAAGGCGCGGCGAAGATCTTTCGGATTTGGCGTCCGAGCGCGAGCGCCTCGTCATGCGCGCCCACCCGTTCGCAGATGACGGCGAATTCGTCGCCTCCCATTCGGGCGGCATGGCCTCGTCCCTTCATCGCGCCAGCGAGCCGGTCGCCGACCTGCTTCAGAATCGCATCGCCGACCTGATGCCCGTGAATGTCATTGATCGGCTTGAAGCCGTCGAGGTCGAGCAGGCCGACCGCGAACGGATTCGCGCCCGCCAGTCCTGCGTCGACGCGACTTCCGAGCAACGCCTGAAGGCTGCGCCGATTGGGGAGGCCGGTCAGATAGTCGGTGTAGGCGATGGCGTTGGCGGCCTTCGCGGCGTCCTGGGCGCCGCGATGCATTTCGGCGATCACGAAGCGGGAGCGGACGATCTCGGCGAACGCCTGGGAGTTGTCGATCAATACGTGGCAAATGAGAGCGGAGACGGCGACCAGCAGGCCGGCGACCCAGTAGGTCAGATCGTTGCCGTTGGCGACCAGCGTCACGACCAGCGGGACGGTCGAGCCCGAGATGATGAAGACCGCGGTCCGCACTAGGCGCATCAGGCAGAACGCCGTCGCGACCGCGGACGTCCAGACGGCGACCAGCAGCAGGGATTTCTCGACGACGCTGTCTGACCGCACGAAAACGGCCGCGACAATCGAAAACCCGAACATCAGCGCCGGCCCGACGAGGCCGGCTTGGCGAATGTCGCGCCGCATGACGTCCAGGCTCTGGCGGTCGACGAAGCCCCGCATCCTCAGCCAGTAGACCAGCCGATACACCACGACCGCGAGCAGCGAACCGGCGAGGCCGAACGCAATGACGGGCGAGGTCCTGGCGCGGGTGGCGTAGAACAAGCTCGTCGTCGCGAGAACCGCGACGCCATAGAAGAGGGGCGCCATACGGGCCAGGGTCCGGTATTGCTCGCGCAATTGGAAGGCGTCGAAGTCGGCCTCGATTGCTCCATCCGAACGCGTCACATCGAGTCGCTCGAGGGCGCCGGCCGAAAACTCGATCAAAGCCATGGTCTTCGACCTCGCTGTCCGCGAAAGCGCCCGAAGGCGGGTTCGATCTCTGCGGAACGCCCGCGTCCGCGTGAACGGCCGCTACGTTAGGTGCAACCCAACATAACGTAAGTCGGGTAAAGCGGATCTTTACGCCAAAGGTAAAATTTGACCGTTTAAGGCAAGATTTTTGGCCGGTCGGGCGGCGGCCGCGCGACGAAGCCAAACGCGCGTCGTCGAGACCCGCGGCGCGCCGCCGGATGGATCGGAGCGCGGTCATCGGGGCCGGGCGCGCCTGGGCCTATGCCAGGCGAGGGGGTCCCGCCTCGCGACTTTGGCGCCGAGAGTCGAACCGCTTATACGGGAGGACGCCGGGGAAGCACGGCTTAAGACGGGAGGACGCCCATGAGTTCTTGTGTCGATCCGACCAGGGAGACGTTCGCCGCCTTTCGCGCCGACGACCGGCCCGGCCCGATCCACATGCTCAATCTGGTGCGGCTGCGCGATCGCGCGGCCTATCCCGACGGGCGCGCGGCGACCGGGGCCGAGGCCTACGCGGCCTACGGCCGCGCGAGCGCTCCGGTTTTTACCCGGCTTGGCGGCCTGATCGTCTGGCGCGGCCGGTTCGAACTGACGCTGATCGGGCCGCCGGAGGAGCGCTGGGACCTCTGCTTCATCGCCGAATATCCAAGCGTGGCGGCGTTCGTCGAAATGATCCGCGACCCCATCTATCGCGAGGCGGTCAAGCATCGGCAGGCCGCGGTCGAGGATTCCCGCCTGATCCGGCTTGCGCCGGGGGCGGCGGGCACTGGCTTCGGGTGACATTGAGCCATCAATTCACTGTGGAATCAGATATTGTTGCGGCGTGAACGCCTATAACGGGCCGGCTTTGGACTCGACGCGCCGCGTTTGCCGGCCGGTTATCATGGCGGACACGATTGTTTTTTTGGACATTTGCTTTCTGAAAATAGGAATATATGCTATTCTGTATTCCGGATGTCGGAAGACGAGAGAGCAATGAGCGAGGCGTGCGACGTGGCGGGTGCGCGGGGCAGGCGGGGTTCCGCGGCACACGCGAAATGGTTGCGCGGCGCGCGGATTATCGAGCGGCTCGCCGCCGGTTTCACCCTTTCCGAGATTGCGGCGAGCGAGGAGCTGTCGGCGCGGCGGGCGCGCGAACTCGTGGCGGAGTTCGTCGCCCGGCGCGGGTTCGATCCGTAGAGGGTGGAAAAGTTGCGCCACCGACCCCATTTTCCACCGCGACAAGCCCGACGTGGCGGGCGGTCCCGGTCTCGGAATTTGGCCCCCGGGCGATCCAAAAGACGGCGTTTCTGACGAGAGTTTCGGGAGCGGAGCCGGCGCGGTCGGCGTCGCCGCTCAATCCTCGTCCAGGTCCTCGAACGCCCGCCGGTC
Source organism: uncultured Alphaproteobacteria bacterium (assembly GCA_963835955.1). GTDB lineage: Bacteria > Pseudomonadota > Alphaproteobacteria > Rhizobiales > Beijerinckiaceae > Roseiarcus. Next base: position 700,984 of record CAWIHZ010000005.1, read on the forward strand.
CACGCCCTCCCCGACCAGGATCTCGCGCTTGCCTGCGTGGTTGGGGGCGCTGACGACGCCTTCCTTCTCCATCCGTTCGACCAGCGAGGCGGCCTTGTTGTAGCCGACCGAGAGGCGGCGCTGGATATAGCTGGTCGAGACCTTGCGGTCGCGCAAAACGATGTTGACCGCGCGGTCGTAATAGTCGGCCGATTCCTCCGCGTCCATCGAGCCGGGAGAGGGCAGGGGCCCGTCGTCCTCGCCGCTCGGCTCGTCTTCCTCGGTGATGGCGTCGAGGTATTCCGGCGCGCCCTGCTTCTTGAGATGGGCGACGACGGCCTCGACCTCGCCTTCCGAAACAAAGGGCCCATGCACGCGCGAGATGCGCCCGCCGCCGGCCATGTAGAGCATGTCGCCCTGGCCCAGCAGCTGTTCGGCTCCCTGCTCGCCCAGGATGGTGCGGCTGTCGATCTTGCTCGTCACCTGGAACGAGATGCGGGTCGGGAAGTTGGCCTTGATCGTGCCGGTGATGACGTCGACCGAGGGACGCTGGGTCGCCATGATGAGATGGATGCCGGCCGCGCGCGCCATCTGGGCGAGGCGCTGGATCGCGCCTTCGATGTCCTTGCCCGCGACCATCATCAGGTCGGCCATCTCGTCGACCACGACGACGATGTAGGGCAGCTCCTCGAGCGCCATCTCCTCGTGCTCGTAGATCGCCTCGCCGGTCTCGCGGTCGAAGCCGGTCTGGACGGTGCGGGTCAGCGTCTCGCCCTTGGCGATGGCGTCCGCCACCCGCGCGTTGAAGCCGTCGATATTGCGCACGCCGGCCTTCGACATCTTGCGATAGCGGTCCTCCATCTCGCGCACCGCCCATTTGAGCGCCACGACGGCCTTCTTCGGGTCGGTGACGACCGGGGTCAGCAGGTGCGGAATGCCGTCGTAGGCCGAGAGCTCCAGCATTTTCGGATCGACCATGATGAGCCGGCACCGCTCGGGCCTCATCCGGTAGAGCAGGGACAGGATCATGGTGTTGATCGCCACCGACTTGCCGGAGCCGGTAGTGCCGGCGACCAGAAGGTGCGGCATGCGGGCGAGGTCGACGATCACCGGCTCGCCGCCGATCGTCTTGCCGAGAGCGATGGCGAGCCGGTGCTTCGACTTGTCGAAGTCTTCGCTCGCGAGAAGCTCGCGCAGATAGACCGTCTCGCGGCGCTGGTTGGGCAGCTCGACGCCAATCGCGTTGCGGCCCTGCACCACCGCCACGCGGGCGGAAACCGCGGACATCGAGCGGGCGATGTCGTCGGCTAGGCCGATCACGCGCGACGACTTGATGCCGGGCGCCGGCTCGAGCTCGTAGAGCGTGACGACGGGGCCGGGGCGCACATTGACGATCTCGCCCTTGACGCCGAAATCATCGAGCACGCCCTCCAGCAGGCGCGCGTTCTGTTCGAGCGCGTCCTGCGAGATCTTCGCGCCCGCCGATTTTCTCGGTTCGGTCAGCATCGTGATCGAGGGCATCTTCCATTCGCCGCGCGGCGGGCGCGCAAATCTGACTTCCGACGAGGAGCGGCTCGCCGGTTTTGGGGCGATCGCTTGGCTTGCGGCCGGCCGCGCGTCCGGGTCGGCGGAGGGCGCCGGCCCTTGAGCCGGCGGAGCGTAAGCCCTGGGATCGACCAAATCGTCGTGATCGGCGCGCAGGCCGAACCACGGCGGCAGGGGAGCGAGCGGGGCCGGCTCGAAACCCGCCTCGAGGCCGAACCGCCGCTCGAGGCTCCGCGCCGATCCCGGATTGCGGCGCGTCATTCGGCGCAGCGCGCCCTTCGCGGTCAGCAAGGCGTGGATGACGGCGCCGATCGACACCATGCCGAAGCCGGGCTCGTCTTCGGCGTCTTCCTCGTCGAATCGCGCCTGAGCGCCGCCGCGGGTGTTGGCGTTCGACTTCGGCGGCTCGTCCTCGGCGTCCGGGGGGGCCCCGAAGCCAACTCCGGCGGCCGCGGTCAGAGCGAGGATCGCGAGCACGGCGAACGCGACGCCGCTTACGGCCGAGGCCCAAGAAGAGCTGGGAAGCATATGGCGCGAAATTGCCAGAACGGCGTCGCCGACGACCCCGCCGAGGCCGGTCGGGAGCGGCCAGCTCCCGGGCGCCGGAAGCAGCGAGGCCAAAGCCGCCGCGGCCGCGACGCCGACGACAAAGAGGCCGGCTTTCATCCGCGGGCGTTCGAGCCGGCGATGGATGAGGAGCCGACAACCCCAGAACGCGGGCGGGGCCAGCACGGCGACGCACGCAAGGCCGAACATCTGCATGACGATGTCGGCGGCGATCGCGCCCGGTGCGCCCATCACATTGTGGACCGGCGCGTTGGTGGCGTGATTGATGCTCGGATCGCCGACCGACCAGGTCAGCAGGGCGATGCTCAGGCCGCCGACGCCCGCCAGCGCGCTGAGGCCGGCGCATTCGGCCGCCCGCCGCCGGGGAAACTCGCGAACCGAGGCGGGCAGATAGTCGATAACCGAGAATGTCGTCGTACGCATCGCCCACTCGCCGGCCCGGGGCGCGCCTGATCCCCCGCCATGTCCGCGACGCAACCTAAGTGGAGCGAGTTAATGGCGGCCTAACCTTAACGCGCCGTAGCGGCGTTGAACTCTTTCCCGCCTCTGCTTCCCGGCAAAAAAGGACGCCCCGAAGGGCGTCCAAGTTTTGCGGGAGGAACGCAATTTCCGGCGGCCGGGGCCGTCGGCGACGCAGTTCAGTGCACAATTTCGCCGTGAAGGGCGAGGTCGAGCCCGTCGCGTTCGATTTCCTCCGAGACGCGCAGGCCGATCGCCAGATCTATAACCTTGAGAATGATCAGCGTGACGATCGCGTCATAGACGATGACCACGCCAACTCCATAGAATTGATTGATGAACTGCTGGACGTTGCCTTCCAGCAGGCCCGAGTGACCGCTGAATTCCTGAACGGCGAAGACGCCGGTCAGAAGCGCTCCGATGACGCCGCCGACCGCATGAACGCCGAAGGCGTCGAGCGCGTCGTCGTAGCCGAAGGCCTCCTTGAGCGAGGTCGCGCCGAGGTAACAACCGACGCCGCAGGCGACGCCGATCACCATCGAGCCGATCGGACCGACGAAGCCCGAAGCCGGGGTGATGGCCACCAGACCCGCGACCGCGCCCGAGGCGATGCCGATAACCGTCGGCTTGCCGCGATGCGCCCACTCGACGAACATCCAGGTCAAGGCTGCGACCGCGGTCGCGATTTGCGTCACCGTCATCGCCATGCCGGCCTGCAATCCGGCAGTCACCGCCGAACCGGCGTTGAAGCCGAACCAGCCGACCCACAGCAGCGAAGCGCCGATGAAGGTCAGAACCATGTTGTGGCCCGGGCCGGTGTCCTTGCGTTTGCCGAGCATCAGCGCGCACATCAGGCCGGCGACGCCGGCGTCGATATGAACGACCGTGCCTCCGGCGAAATCGAGCACCTGGAACAGGCCCTGGAAATTGCCCTTGTCGTCGACATTGGCGGCGCTCATGAATCCGTCCGGACCCCACACCCAGTGCGCGATCGGAGCGTAAACGCAGATCGCCCAGAGGCCCATGAACCACAGCATCGCCGAAAACTTCATCCGCTCGGCGATGGAGCCCGCGATCAGCGCCGGAGTGATGATCGCAAACGTCATCTGGAAGCACATGTAGACGGTCTCTGGTATCGTCGGCGCGAGCGGGTTTGGCGTGTTCGCGCCGCTTGCCAGGTCATAGTGAATGCCCTGCAGAAAAAACCGCGAAAGGCCGCCGATGAACCAGTTTCCGCCGGTGAACGACAGGCTATAGGTCAGGACCGCGTACACGACGGTCACCAGCGCCGTGACCGCGAAGCTCGTCATGACGGTGTCGCCGACGTTCTTCTTCCGCACCATGCCGCCGTAGAACAGCCCGAGGCCCGGGATCGTCATCATCAGCACGAGCGCGACCGAGGTCAGCATCCACGCCGTGTCGCCGGAGTTGCCAGTGCATTTTTCGAGAACGGTGGCCGAACAAGCGGGCGGGCTCGCCGGAGCGGCGGGCGCCGCCGCGGCGGGAGCCGTAGGAGCGGCCGGCGCGGCAGCCGCGGGAGCGGTCTGTGTCGTTGGCGCGGCGGCCGGCGCGTTGTTCTGTGCATAGGTCGCAACGGGCGCGGCCAAGCCGACGAACGCGGCTATCGCCAGGGCTGGCGCGAGGCCGGAAAAAATGCGGGTCAGTTTCATTGTCGAGGAACTCCGATCTGGAAAGGGAAGGGCGCGTCGTCGTTTCAGAGCGCGTCTTTGTCCTTCTCGCCCGTGCGGATCCGCACCGCTCCGTCGAGGCTGTAGACGAAGATCTTGCCGTCGCCGATTTGGCCGGTGCGCGCGGCCGTGACGATCGCGTCGACCACCTTGTCCGCGACTTCGGCGTCGACGGCGACTTCGATTTTCAACTTCGGCAGGAAGCTCACCGCGTATTCCGCGCCGCGGTAAATCTCCGTATGGCCCTTTTGCCGGCCGTATCCCTTGACCTCGGTAACTGTCAGGCCGTGCACGCCGATGGCGGTCAGCGCGTCGCGCACCTCCTCCAGCTTGAACGGCTTTATGATCGCCATCACAATTTTCATTGGCCTCGCCCCATTTCGACGATCCGCGGCCGTCTAAAGACCGGACCGTTCTCTGTGGTGAAGTCGGAGCGTAAGGCACGCCCCGTCAGCGGACGTCTTACAAGGCCCGTGCCATGGCGCTCGATGCGAGCTAACATTCTGGAAATAGGTCGGTTTTCGTTGTCCGAGTGGAAGCGGGCGCGAATACGGCCGTTTTCGGGCGATGACTGCCCAAGGACCGGGCGCCTAATATTTAGCCGGATTGCCTAGGCTTCGCGGCGCTGTCGAATCAGACCTTCCTGCGCGACGCTGGCGACCAGGGCCCCGGCCTGGGAATAGATCAGGCCCCGGACCAGGCTGGTCGCGCTGCTCGCGTTCGGGCTGTCGAGAACGTAGAGCAGCCAGTCATCGGCGCGGGCCGGACGATGAAACCACAGTGCATGATCGAGGCTGGCGATCTGGAGGCGATGATCGTGGATCGTGCGCCCATGCGCTCTCAACGACGTTTCGAGCAACGACATGTCCGAAAGATAAAGCAGCGCGGCGCGCTGGATGGCGGGGTCGTCCGGCAGGCGTTCGCCGATCCGCGTCCACAACGTCTGATGCGGCGCGCGCGGCGCGTCCGGGGAGTAACGGTCGAGGTCGGTGGGGCGAAAATCGATCGGCCAAATCGTGTCGAGCATGCCCTTCATTCGATAGCGCGAGGGCCCGTCCAGTCGCTCGATGGCCAGGCGCGGATCGGGGCAAGCGTCTGGCGCCGGCGCCGCCGGCATCGGGGCGGAGTGCTCGAATCCCGACTCCTGAGCGCGGAACGAAGCCGTGAGCACGAAGATCGCCTCGTTTCGCTGACGGGCGACGACGCGGCGGGTCGTGAAACTGCGCCCGTCCCTCATACGCTCGACTTCGAACAGGATCGGCTCGCGCGGGTCGCCGCCCAGCAGAAAATAGGCGTGCAGCGAGTGCGGATCGCGGGCGCTGACGGTGCGCGACGCCGCGATGAGCGCCTGCGCCAGCACCTGCCCGCCGTAGACGCGCTTCCAGGCGTTGCGGGCCGAATGGCCGACAAACCGGTCCGCGCCGGAGGGCGTGAGATCGAATAGCGCCACAAGTTCTTCAGCGGTCATGGATGCTGCGCCCGTTCTGTCGACGATCTACCGTTGTCTCTTCGACATTTCGACCCATTCGCAGTCCTGGGAGCGGCAGGCCGCCGGGCGGCGGCAAGCCCTGCTGCGCCTCAAGCGTGAGCGCGGCGCCGGGCGCCGAATTCAGGCGCGGGGCCGGCGCAGGCGCCGATAGCGTCGGATGAGCTCGTTGGTCGAGCCGTCATGCGCCAGCGCCGGTTCGCCGCCCGACGCCAGTTCCGGAATGATGCGCTGGGCAAGAGCCTTGCCGAGTTCGACCCCCCACTGATCGAACGAATCGATGCCCCAGATCGCCCCTTGCGTGAACACATTGTGCTCGTAGAGCGCCACCAGGGCGCCGAGCGCATGCGGCGTCAGCTGTTCGGCCAGAACGACATTGGTCGGCCGGTTGCCCTCGCAGACCCGGAACGGGGTCTGTTCCGGGCGCGACCCTTCCGCCGCGAGTTCCTCGGCGGTCTTGCCGAACGCCAGCGCTTCGGCCTGGGCGAACAGGTTGGCCATCAAGAGGTCGTGCTGGTCGGCAAGCGGACTGAGCGGCCGGCAGAAGCCGATCAGGTCGCAGGGTATCAATTTCGTGCCCTGATGGATCAACTGATAGAACGAGTGCTGCCCGTCGGTTCCAGGCTCGCCCCAGATCACCGGCCCGGTCTGGACCTGCACGTGCGCACCCTCGATGTCCACGTGCTTGCCGTTGCTCTCCATCTGCAATTGCTGCAGGTAGGCGGGAAAGCGGGCGAGGTTGGCGGCGTAGGGCATGATTCCGATCGTCTGGGCGCCGAAGAAATTATTGTACCAGACCGTCAGCAGCCCCATCAGCAGCGGCATGTTGCGCTCTGGCCGAGCGGTGCGGAAGTGCTCGTCCATGGCGTTAAAGCCGGCGAGCATGGCGCGAAAATTCTCCGGTCCGATCGCGATCATGGTGGAGAGCCCGATCGCGGAATCCATCGAGTAGCGCCCGCCGACCCAGTCCCAGAATCCGAACATGTTCGCGGTGTCGATGCCGAACTTGGCGACCGCCTCCCCATTGGTCGACAGGGCGACGAAATGGCGGGCGACGCCCTCTTCCGCGCGAATCGCGTCCAACACCCAGCGGCGCGCCGCCGCCGCGTTGGTCATCGTTTCCAGGGTGGTGAAAGTCTTGGAGGCGATGATGAACAAAGTCTGGTGCGGATCGAGGTCCTGGGTCGCCTCGGCGAAGGCGGCGCCGTCGACATTGGCGACGAACCGAAGCGTCAGGCCCGGATCGCTGAACTGTCGAAGCGCGCGGTAGGCCATTTCCGGCCCGAGATATGAGCCGCCGATGCCGATGTTGACGACGTTGCGAATGCGCTTGCCGCTGTGTCCGGTCCAGGCGCCGGATCGAATTTTTTCGGCGAAGGCCGCCATCCGGTCGAGGACGGCGTGAACTTCCGGCACCACATCCTTGCCGTCGACGACGATTTTCTGATCGCGCGGCGCGCGCAGCGCCACATGGAGCACGGCGCGCTGTTCGCTGACGTTGATCTTCTCGCCCGAGAACATCGCCTCGCGCAGCGCCGCGACGCCGCGGGCGCGGGCGAGCTCAAGCAGCAGGCGAATCGTCTCGCCGGTGATCCGGTTCTTCGAATAGTCCAGAAAGAGCCCGGCGGCCTCGACGGCAAAGCGCTCGCCGCGTCCGGGATCGTCCGCGAACAGGGCCCGCAGCCTCAGATCCTTCACGCCTTCGTAATGCGCCTCGAGCGCCTTCCACTCCGGCATCGTCGTCAGCGGCGCCATGTTGCTCATTGTCGTGCCTCCGGCTCTTCAGGCCGGCGCCCAAGGGAATTGGCGCCGGTTGCTTTACCCAGCCTCCTACGCGGCGGGATTGCGCCACGGGCCGTCGGCGCCGATCAGCGCGTCCGCCGCGTCGGGACCCCACGTCCCCGGCTCGTATTCAAGACATGCCGGCGGGTTGGTCAGAATCGGCTCGACGATGCGCCACTGCGCGTCGACCACGTCCTGCCGCCCGAACAGCTCGTCGTTGCCGCGCATCGCGTCGCCGAGCAGCCGCTGATAGGGAGGCATGTCCGACGCGGCCTGTTCCGTCAGCGTCAGTTCGACATCGTCGCCGGTCATCCGTTCGCCGGGGTGCTTCACCCGCAGGCCCCTTGCGATGCAGACCTCGGGGCTGAGGCGCATGCGCATATATTCCGACGATGCGTCAGTCCGGTCGCCGAACGTCTGGCGCGGCGGCGGCCTGAAGTCGACCACGACTTCGGCCGCGGTCACCGGCAGGCATTTTCCGGCGCGGATGTAGATCGGCACGCCGGCCCAGCGCCAGCTGTCGACGAACAGCCTGACCGCGATGAAGGTCTCGACCGCCGAATTGGGCCGCACGCCCGCGACCTGGCGATAGCCGCGATATTGCCCGCGCACCACGCTCGCCGCGTCCAGCGGCCGGACCGCCTTTAGGAGGGCCGCCTTCTGGTCGCGCACCGATTCATGATCGTCGCCGGACGGCGGCTCCATCGCCAGGTTCGCGAGCACCTGCAGCATGTGGTTCTGGACCACGTCGCGAAGGGCGCCGGTGGCGTCGTAGAAGGCGCCGCGGTCCTGAACCCCGAACAATTCGGCCATCGTGATCTGGACGCCACGGACATATTGGCGGTTCCATACCGGCTCGAAGGTCGCGTTCGCAAACCGGGTGTAGAGAATGTTCTGGACCGGCTCCTTGCCCATGTAATGGTCGATGCGAAAGATCGACGCTTCGGGAAAATGCTCCAGCAGCGTCCGGTTGAGCGCCCGCGCCGACTCGCGGTCGTGGCCGAACGGCTTCTCGACCACCACCCGCGCGTTCTGGTTGAGCCCGCATTGCGCCAGCGCGTAGATGACGACCGCGAACAGGCTGGGCGGGATCGCGAGATAGTGCAGCGGCCGCCTGGCGGGTCCGAGCGCCTGGCGCAGTTCAGCGAAGGTCCGCGGATCCTCGTAGTCGCCGTCGACATAGCGCAACAGCGCCAGCAGCCGCGCCAGGGCCTTGGCGTCGACCGGCCCGTGGCTTTCGACGCTCGCCCTGGCGCGCGCCTGCAATTGCTCGACCTTCCAGCCGGCCTTGGCGACGCCGACGATCGGAATATTGACGTTCTCGTCTCTGACCAGGCCGAGCAGGGCCGGAAAAATCTGCTTGAAGGCGAGATCGCCGGAAGCGCCGAAGAACACCAGGGCGTCTGACTGAGCGCTCTCCATCCGGGCCTCCCGCAAGCGTAGCGTCGGACGTCGCGCCGCGCCCGGAGAACCTGCCCGAGTTGGGGACGCGACGCAATGCAGCGGAACGCCGAGGCGCTGCGGCTGGTCCAGGAAGGCGCGCCCGAGGGCGGCGGCCAATCGGCGGGAGTGCGCCTGTCTACGTCAGTTGACCGCGCGCATTAGCAAGAGCCCCCTCGGCCCCACGGTTGGATTATCCCGCACCGCTCCGCTTTCTGGTGGCATGTCGTTACGACGCACGAAACAGCCTAAGCGTTCAAGATTCTGGAAACAGACTACCATTTCTTCCTGCGATACTCCAAACTTCCCTATCAAGAACTGCAAGCCGTTCGGCGGCCTTTGAGCTCCTTTTGCATCATAGACATCCTGAAGAACCTTCGCGTCCAGAGGCTCCAATTGCTTCAAAGTCGTTATCAAATCTGCCCGGACAAACTGCTTTCGCTTCGGGTCCATCGCCGCCGCCCACAATTTTGCCCAAAGCTCCACAAGTTCCTCGCGCCCCTCATCGATAGCTGCTTCTAGCAGAGGGATTTCGACCGAGGGGTTTTCCTCGGGCTCGCGGACACCTAGCCGCGCCAGATATTCGCGCGTTCCTTCCTGTAGCCTGACAAGCTGGCGGAAGCGCCAGTGGGCAAGTCGATCCCCGAATACAAAGGCGATTAAGTCGTGTGGAGTTCGCCCAACAACGCCGGCGGCGTAGCCGCCAACCTTTTCCGCCGCCTCGATCCCTTTGCTGGCAGTCTTTGACAGTTCCTCGATTGCGCGCGCCGTGTCCGCATCGATCGGACGAATTAGCTCGTTCGGCACGCTCAGCCTCCGCGAGGGTCAACCTCAAACCGTGTCTGAAGCAATCTGTCACGAGACAGATTTGGAGGAAAGATCGAGGACGGGTACATGAAGGCTGGCGCGCGCTCTCGCGCCGCGTCGGCGACGCCAGCGGCCGGACGGGCGACGCGAACGGGCCAGAAGCTATCAGCGGGACAGGCTGATTGAGCAGTTCGGCGCGAACGCGGCTCTACCGGACGTTCTCATGGCGCTGTGGCCGCCCAGATAGGGGAGGCGATAAGCGCCCCGTTATGGCCGGGGTTGCGCGCCTGGTGGACCGCCTATACCGAGTTGAGCAATCCCTTAGCGGTCCCGGCAATCGAGTGCCGATAGATGTTGTCAATTTCAGCGGCGGAAAACGTTACCCGCACATAATATGTACCATCCAGATCAAAGGGGCGATCGGACTTAAATGTGATGCTTACAGCACCATCACTTCCCGCGGTCGGGCTGAATTCCTCGTTCTTTGCGAGCGAGTGATTCTTTACGTGATGAAAGGCTCCCCATGCGTCAATGTCCATTTTGTAATTCCCTCTCGGCGGGTACAAATTGGAATGCTGACTTTAGCGAGGTCGTCGCGTCAACTGCATGACTGCCGTTGACATAAATGGCCCAATGCGTCCACCCATAGTCTACCAACGCTGTCAGGGTAAGCTGCTACATCGTACCGCTTCCCAGAAGGATCATTCGGGGATTTGACCTCGCAGTACGCGACGATCGCTCCGCTACGCAGGACTCGAAAATCTGGTGTTTTTTCCGGTCTGCGTTTCCGCTTGGCAAAATCGTTCTGTCGAAAATCCGCGATTCGCTAGATACGCCGCGAAAAGATCAAGATCGGCCCGCTCGTTGTATGGTGTGAGCATTTCTGATCCGCTGCGGCTTCGCTTCCCATGTGCTTCCCAGCGCCGGTTTCTGGGAAGCAATAATTAACTCAACCCATGGCTTTGCTTGGTGAGCGCGCCGGGACTTGAACCCGGAACCCCCTGATTAAAAGTCAGATGCTCTACCGATTGAGCTACGCGCTCGCCTTCGCCAAGGCGCGTCTCGTGCCTACAGCGTCGAACGCAAGGGGTCAATCGCCGCCGAGGCGAGACTTGGCGCCCCGCGCCGCCCTGAGGCGGGCGAAGTCGTCGCCGGCGTGGTGCGAGGAGCGGGTCAGCGGCGAGGACGAGACCAGCAGAAATCCCTTCGTCAGCCCGATCGCCGCATATTCGGCGAATTCCCCGGGCGGCACGAAGCGGATGACCGGATGGTGCTTGGGCGTCGGCTGCAGATATTGGCCGATGGTGAGGAAATCGACGCCGGCCGAGCGCATGTCGTCCATCGTCTGCAGGATTTCGTGGCGCTCCTCGCCGAGGCCGACCATCATTCCCGACTTGGTGAAGATCGTCGGATCGAGCTCCTTTGCCTGCTGCAACAGCCTCAGCGAGGCGAAATAGCGCGCGCCCGGCCGGACGCTCAGATATTTCGACGGCACGGTTTCGAGATTGTGGTTGAACACGTCCGGCTTCGCCGCGACGACGATCTCGGCCGCCTCGTCCTTGCGCAGGAAGTCGGGCGTCAGCACCTCGATCGTCGTCCCCGGCGCGGCGGCGCGGATCGCCTCGATCGTGCGCGCGAAATGCTTGGCCCCGCCATCGGCAAGATCGTCCCGGTCGACCGAGGTCACGACCACATGCTTAAGGCCGAGCCGGGCGACGGCGTCGCCGACCCGCGCTGGCTCGCCTTGGTCGAGCGGTCCCGGCAGGCCGGTGCGCACATTGCAGAACGCGCAGGCGCGCGTGCACGTATCGCCCATGATCATGAAGGTCGCGTGGCGCTTGTCCCAGCACTCGCCGATATTGGGGCAGCGCGCCTCCTCGCACACGGTCGCGAGCTTCAATTCGCGCACCAGCCTGAGCGTCTCGCCATAGACCGGCGAGCCGGGCGCCTTGACCCGAATCCAGTCCGGCTTGCGCGCGACCGGCTGATCCGGCCGGTGCGCCTTCTCGGGATGGCGCGGACGAAGGGAACGCAAATCTTCCGCGAGGGTGTCGATGATCCGGGTCATGAGGCTTGAGCAGCATGTAGGACCGCCCGGCGCGGCAGTCAAACATTGGCGGGTGTAGTTTGTCGCGGCGCTCGTCGACCCGCGGCGGACGTATTGGGCGGCGGCTCAGACGCGCGCCATCGTCGCGATGTAAAATCCATCGGTGCCGGTCGTCCTCGGGCTGAGGCGGAAGCCGGGACCGAACGAAGAGCGATGCTCGGCCAGCGCCGGCAGTCCGGCTCCGCGCGCCTGGGCGCCGGCGTCGAGGGGCAGCATGTCGTCGTGGCGGGCGAGAAACGCGGCCACGCGATCCTCGTTCTCGGCCCGGAACAGTGAGCAGGTCGCATAGACGATCCGCCCGCCGCTCTTGACGAAACGCAGCGCATTTTCAAGTGTTTCGTCCTGTTCCTTGATGCGTTGCTCCAGCGCGCCCGGGCGGATGCGCCATTTGGCGTCGGGGTTGCGCCGCCAGGCGCCGGAGCCGGTGCAGGGCGCGTCAATCATTACGAGATCGCAGCGCCCCTCGAGGTCGGCGAGCACGTCCTTTCCGCCGCGAGGGATGCGGACCTGGACGTTGCGCGCGCCCGAGCGCCTAAGGCGCTCGAAGATCGGCGCGAGCCGCCGTCCGTCGGCGTCGGCTGCGTAGATCTGGCCCTGGTTCTCCATGCTGGCGGCCAGAGCCAGCGTCTTGCCGCCGGCGCCGGCGCAAAGATCGAGGACCTGCATGCCGGGCTTGGCTTCCCCCAAGAGGGCGACGAGCTGCGAGCCTTCGTCCTGGACCTCGATGAGACCCTTGACATAGGCCGGCTCGCCGTTGAGCGCCGGCCCGCGCCCGTCGGGGCGAATGGCGATCCGCAACCCCACGGGCGAGAACGGCGTTGGTTGAGGCGAAAGATGAGCAAGAGCGGCCAACGCTTTGTCGCGCGTCGTTTTGATGAGATTTGCGCGAAGATCGACCGGCGCCCGCTCGGCGAGCGCCCCGCCCTCGTCGGCGGCTCGAGCGCCGAAGCTCGCCTCGAAATGCGGCGTCAGCCACTCGGGAAAATCGCCGAGCACATGCGGCGGCGCGCCGGCGAGGTCCGCCGCCAGGAGACGCTGGCGTTCGGCCTCGCTGAGTTTTGCCGGCGCGTGGCCCTCGCCCGAAAACAGCGCCGCGACCGCCTCGGCGCTCAGGCCCCGCGTTCGCGCCAGCGCGCCGAGGATTTCGGCCCGAGGTGAAGATTCGCCCATGATATAGGCCGACGAAGCCTTGCGGCGCAGCGCGTCGTAGACCAGGCTCGCGATCGCCGCCCGGTCGCCCGATCCGGCGAAGCGATGCGCAAGACCCCAGTCCTTGATCGCGTCGGCGGCGGGGCGGCGACGGGTCTCGATCTCGCCCAGGACTTCAATCGCGGCGGCGACGCGGGCGGCGGGAATCATGGAATCGAGGCGCCCAATGGGAGGGATTTGTCGCCCGGGGTCGGCGACCAGGTCGGCGGATCGGACTCGATCCGCGCCACGGCCGATAACAGGTGAAGCCGCCGGTGTCCAAGCGGGCGGGGCGATCCGGCGCTGAAAGCCGCCGCCCCCGCAAAAATTGCGCAAGGCCCAATCAAGACTGCGCTTGATCTCTCGGGGCCGACGCGAAACGTTGCGGCCGGGCTTCCACAGACAAATCGCCGGGGACGATCCATGAAAACGAGAGCCGCCGTCTGCCGTGCCTTCGGCGCTCCATTGACGATCGAGACGATCGACCTCGCCGATCCAGGCCCCGGCGAGGTCCGCGTCAAGGTCGCGGCCTGCGCGATCTGCCATAGCGACATCTTCTACATGGACGGGGCCTGGGGCGGCGAACTGCCGGCGGTGTATGGTCATGAGGCGGCGGGGGTCGTCGAGGCCGTCGGGGCAGGCGTCTCGCGCCTGAAGCCCGGCGACCATGTGGTGGCGACGCTCATCCGCTATTGCGGCTTCTGCCCGTCATGCGCCGAAGGCGCGCCGGTCTTCTGCGAGGAGGTTTTCCCGCTCGACCGCCAGACGCCGCTCAGCGACGGCGACGGCAAGCCGCTCTCCCACGGCCTTCGGACCGGCGCCTTCGCCGAGCATATCGTGGTCGATTCCTCGCAGGCGATCCCAATCCCGAACGACCTGGCCCTCGACAGCGCCGCGCTCATCGCCTGCGGCGTGCTGACCGGGTTCGGAGCGGTCGTCAATACGGCGAAGGTCAAGGCGGGGTCGAGCGTCGTCGTCATCGGCTGCGGCGGCGTCGGGCTCAACGCCATCCAGGGCGCGCGGATTTCGGGATGCTCGCAGATCATCGCCGTCGACGTTGAGCCGGCCAAGCTGGCCGCCGCGCGCGAGTTCGGGGCCACCCACGCGATCAACGCCAAGAGCGAGGACGTCAAAGCGCGCGTGGCCGAACTGACCGCCGGGCGGAAAGCGGACGCGGTGTTCGTGGCCTTCGGCGCCAAGGGCGCGACCGAACAGGGCCTATCCCTGATGAAGCGCAACGGCGCGACCGTGCTGGTCGGGATTCCTCCCAGCGGAGTGACGGCGACCATCGACCCCGGCTGGCTCGCCGCCTACGGACAGAAGATCCTCGGGTCCAAGATGGGATCGGCCCGCCCGCTCCTCGACGTGCCGAAAATCGTCGCGCTCCACGCCGAGGGGCGTCTGAAGCTCGACCAGTTGATCAGCGGACGATACAAGCTCGATGCGATCAACGAGGCGGTCGCCTCGACCCGCGCCGGCGCGGCGCTGAGGAATGTGATCGTGTTTTGAGGAAAGTGGGAGATATGCTCCGCAACTCTTACCGCGGCCGATGAAAATCGCCGAACTGAAGACCTTCGTCGTCGGCAATCCCCCGCCTGCCTTCGGCGGCCGGTATTTCATTTTTCTCAAGCTCAAGACCGCCTGCGGGATCGAGGGCGCAGGCGAAGTCTACGCGGCGAGCTTCGCGCCGAGTGCGATCGTGCCGATGATCGAGGACGTGTTCGAGCGCCACGTCAACGGCGCCGATCCATTCCGGATCGAAGCTCTGTGGCGCAACGTCTACGGACGCGGCTACACCTTAAGGCCCGACGTCTCGCTGATGGGCGTGCTCTCGGGCCTCGAGATGGCGCTGTGGGACATCATCGGCAAGGCGGTCGGCAAGCCCGTGTACGCGCTTCTCGGCGGCAAGGTGCACGACCGGCTGCGCAGCTACACCTATCTCTATCCCGACGAGCCGGGTTCGCACGCCTATTCCGATAGCCCGGTCTATTCGAATCCCGACGCCGCCGCGGAGCGCGCGCTCAAATACATGGCCCAGGGCTTCACCGCGGTGAAGTTCGACCCCGCCGGCCCCTATTCGACCTTCGATCCGCGCCAGCCGAGCCTCGAGCGACTCGAGCTTTGCGAAACTTTCTGCAAGACCTTGCGCGAGGCGGTGGGGACGAAATGCGACCTCCTCTTCGGCGCGCACGGCCAGTTCACCGTTTCCGGCGCGCTCAGGATGGCGCGGCGGATCGAGCCCTACGAGCCGCTGTGGTTCGAGGAGCCGACGCCGCCCGAGGCGCCGGAGGAAATGGCCAAGGTCGCCGCGCAATGCCGGATGCCGATCGCGACCGGCGAGCGGCTGACGACCAAGTATGAATTCGCCCGCGTGCTGGAGACCGGCGCCGCCTCGATCCTGCAGATGAATCTCGGCCGGGTCGGCGGCATCCTGGAGGCCAAGAAGATCGCCGCGATCGCCGAAGCCCATTACGCGCAGATCGCGCCCCATCTTTATTGCGGCCCGATCGTCGGCGCGGCCAATATCCAGCTCGCCGCCTGCAGCCCGAACTTCCTCATTCTGGAGAGCATCGAGCGCTGGGATGGGTTCCAGGCCAAAATCCTCAAACGCGCGATCCGCTGGGAGGATGGCTACGTCATTCCGCCCGCCGAGCCGGGGCTTGGGGTCGAGCTCGACGAGGAGGTCGCCCTCGCCCACCCGTGGGAGGGTAAGGACCTGCATCTCGTGCCGAGGTTCGAGCCGGTCTGGCCGCCCGGTTGAGGGCCGGCCTGCTTTACGCCAGCTTCAGGAAGCCCTCGCCAGGCTTGGGGCGCGGCATCCGCCGGCCGGCGGCCTTCGCCCGATTCCGGCCCGGCTCGAGACTGAGACGCAGCATTCTCCGCCGGGCGTCGGCTTCGGCCGGACACCACTCATGGCCCCGCTCTCCGGATTCCTTGATTTTCGCCCGCAAGCATTTCAGATCGAGCGCCGCTTCGCGGACTTCAGGGCTCAAATAGAAGATCGTCGCGCTCATGAAGGTCAGCCGCCAGCCGAGTAAAGCACAAGTAAGACATGGACTCATAATCGTCATATATTGGTTAACAGACTATAATGCTGGTGCGTGGAGGCGGACAGCATCGCCCGCGGGCGAAATCTTCGGCCCCGCCCGCCGAGAGATGCGTTGAAATTGGTCGAAGACGCGGCCCGCGAATGCGTCCGCAAGCGACGGATCGTGCGACGGATTCGAAGTTCGTGCTCGGCCGCCGCCATCACCCGAACCGGAAGGCCGAGATCATCTTGCCGCCGATCTTGTCGTTGAAGTCGCGCTTGCCCTTGCTCTCGCCGGCCGCGCTCCCCGCCCCCCTTGTGGGGGCGGGCTGGAGTGGGGGGTCGCGCTGATGCTTCAAAGCGTGTCTTCGATGCGCCGCCTCAACTCGGCGAGCTTCATCGCAATCGTCTCGGCGACACCGTCAAGATTTCGATAGACGTCGTCATTGGTAAATCGCAAAACGATGAAGCCGTCTTCCGCCAATGCTTAAGTCCGCCTGACATCCCGCGCGACCTCTTCGTCGGTCGAGTGGGTTGCGCCGTCGACCTCGACGACAAGTCGCGCCTCGAGGCAGGCGAAGTCAGCGATAAAACCGCGCAGAATTACCTGCCGCCGAAAACGGAATCCGCCGACCTGCTTCCGCCGCAGCACCTGCCAAAGTCGGCGCTCGGCGCTTGTAGCGTTCCGCCGCAAGGAGCGGGCGGCCGGCGCCAATGCTCTGGCCAAAGCGCGACCCCCCACCCTGTCCCGCCCCCACAAGAGGGGGCGGGAACGCTGCCCGCCATCACCCGAACCGGAAGGCCGAGATCATCTTGCCGCCGATCTTGTCGTTGAAGTCGCGCGTCCCTTTGCTGTCGCCCGCGGCGCCGGCGACCACCATCAGCGGCAGAAGATGCTCCTCGCGCGGATGGCAGGCGCGCGCGAACGGCGCCTTGTCCCAGGCCGCAAGCCGCGCTTCGCGCTCTTCCCGCGGCGCCTTGGCGGTTTCGTCGAGCCAGGCGTCGAAGCCGGCGGAAGCCTTCGTGTCGCCGTCCCGGAAATGGCTGAGGTCGTGAAAGCTCATGCCGCTGCCGACGATCGCGATCCCCTGATCGCGCAGCGGCTCGAGCGCCTTGCCGAGCTTGATGTGGAACGCCGGATCGAGATCGCGGCGCAGCGACAGCATCACGACCGGGATTTCGGCCTTCGGATCGACGATCAGGAACGGCACAAAGACGCCATGGTCGAAGCCGCGCTCGGCGTCGGTCGCAACCGGCAGACCGGCCGCCTCGATCAGCCGCTTGACCTCTGCGGCGACGTCAGGCGCGCCCGGCGCGGGGTAGCTCAGCTTATAGGTGTGCTCGGGAAACCCGTAATAGTCGTACAGCATGCCCGGGTGCGGATTGACGCTGACGGTCGGCTCAGGCGCTTCCCAATGGGCGGTGACCACAAGAAACGCCTTCGGCCGCTCGGGCAGCGAGGCGAGGAGGCCCGAAAGATAGTCGCGCAAGCCATCCCACGCGTGCGGGCCGAATGGCGGCGGAAACTCGATCCAGAAGCAGGGGCCCCCGCCGTGAGGGACGAAGATCGCGGGCTGACGGGAAGCGGACATCAAGACCTCGGATGTATGGCGCGTTCGCGACCTAGTTAAGCTGCGCGCCGCCGGTCGGCAATGCCCGCGGCTTCTCGAATCGGGCGCCCGTCACGCCGCGTCGTGGAAGATGATCCCGAGGGTCAGGCGCTCGCCGCTTCGGATCCGGCTGACGCCATGACGCAGATTGACCCGATAGCCGCCCCGGGCGCCCCGCACCGGCCGCTCGCGGACAGCGAAAATGACGCCGTCGCCTTGGGCTAGCGGCACGACCTCGGCCCGCGACTGCATGCGCGGCCGCTGCTCGGTCAGGACGAACTCGCCGCCGGCAAAGTCGCGTCCCGGTTCGGAGAGCAGGATCGCGACCTGAAGCGGGAACAGGTGTTCGCCGTAGACGTCCTGATGCAGGCAATTGTAGTCGCCTTCGCGATAGCGCAGCAGCAGCGGCGTCGGCTTGGTCTGACCCGCGGAGCGGCAGCGGGCGCGAAAGGCCTCGTGCTCGGCGGGATAGCGCGCGCCGACGCCCATCATGGCGTTCCAGCGATCGCCGATCGGGGCGAGCCGCCGGTAGAGATCGCGGCGCAATTCGACGATGAGATCGGGCAGCGGTTCGGCGAAATATTTATACTCGCCGCGCCCGAATCCGTGGCGCGCCATCACGATCGTGGACCGGAAACGCCCGCCGTCCGCGTACATCGCCTCAACGTCGCCGCACACGCTCGGCGAGAGCAGCCGTGGCGCGACCGCGCAGCCGAACGCGTCGAGTTCGCCCTCGAGAGCGCCCCAGTCCAGCCGGTCGATCGCGGCGCTCGCGCCAACCGGCGGAGCGCCCTTTTGCGCGGCCGGGACCAGCATCAGGCGGCCTCCCGGCCTAGCAACGTCCGCTTGCGCTCGACGCCCCAGCGGTAGCCGGAGATGTCACCGTCGGTCCGCACGACCCGATGGCAGGGGATTGCGACAGCGAGCGGATTGGCGGCGCAGGCCTGAGCGACCGCGCGCACGGCCTTCGGCCGGCCGACCGCCTTGGCGATCTCCGCGTAGGTCGTCGTCTTCCCGGGCGGGATGGCGCGGAGCGCCTGCCAGACCTGCTGCTGGAACGCCGTGCCCCGAATGTCGAACGGCAAGTCGAGACGCCGGCCGGGCGCCTCGACGAGGCCGACGACCGCCGCGACCGTCCGCTCGAACTTGTGGTCGCCGCCGATAAAGTCCGCGCGCGGGAAGCGGTCCTGCAGCGCCCGGGCCAGCGCTTGCGGGTCGTCGCCGAGCATGATGGCGCAGACGCCCTTTTGGGTCGCCGCGACCAAGACGGCGCCGAGCGAGCTCTGGCCGACCGCGAAGCGAATGGTTTCGCCCTCGCCGCCGCGCCGGACCGCGGTCGGGGTCATGCCGAGGCGCGACGCCGCGGTCTCGTAGAAGCGGCTCGAAGAGTTGAACCCGGCGTCATAGATCGCCTCGGTGACGGTCGCGGCCCTGGCGAGCCCCTCGGCGGCGCGGCGCGCCCGCATCTGCGCGGCGAAGGCCTTCGGCGTTACGCCGGCGACTTTTTTGAAGATGCGATGGAAGTGGAACGGGCTTAAGCCCGCGCTCGCGGCGAGGTCGGCGAGCGAGGGCGCCTCCTCGGCCGCCGCGATCTTTTCGCAGGCGCGCTTGACCGCCTCGAGCTGGGGGTCGGGCGCGCTCAGCCGGTCGGGCCGGCAGCGCTTGCAGGCGCGAAAACCCGCCCGCTCCGCCGCCTCGGCGCTCGGATAAAAGGAGACGTTCTCGCGCCTGGCCGGCCGCGACGCGCAGCTCGGCCGGCAATAGACGCCGGTGGTCTTGACCGCGACGAAGAACGCGCCGTCGTAAGAAGGGTCGCGGCGGCGGACGGCGTCCCACCAGCGCTCTTCGTCGCGGGCGGGCGCGCTCGGGGCGGCATGGCGCGTTTCGGTCATGGGCATAGACATAGGGATCGCTCCGGGGTTTGTCTTCAAGGTTCCCCTGTCCTACGCTAATCTTTGGGCTGCCGAACTCCGCTCCTTGCTGTCTAATTTCTCCATGATGGAAGTTTGAGCGGAAGGCGCGGGCTGCTTCTCACAATGCCCGGCCGGTTCGAGCCGCCGCCAAAAAACCATCCGCCCCTTCAATCTTGGCTCTCCTCCCGAACGGGGGAGGAGAAAGCGGGCGAGCGTAACGTCGATGACGGAAGCGCCTCACGAGGGCCCATGACCCGAACAAGCCGAAGCGGAGCTCTGACGCCCCGCAACATTGCCGTTTCTTCGATCTGGGTCCGATCCGCGAGCGCCGCTGAGGTTTCGGCGTCTCGCGCCACGGCCTCCGACACGATCACCTCGCCGCCGCGACACTGATGTTCGAGGCGCGCCGCAATATTCACGGTGGCGCCGAAGTAGTCGAGCACGTCGCCGGTCGTGACTGCGATGCACGGTCCGGCATGAAGTCCGAGCTTCAACACGATGGGCGTTGCGCTCGCGCCTCCGCCTCGGGCGGAGTTGAAGCTTGCGCCGACCTCCGCATCGCCCCGCCCGCGGCGTCGGCGATCGAGCGGGCGCCGAACAGGATGAAGATCACGTCAATGAGCCGCGTCATCGCGACGCCGTGGGTCAGGAAGAAATTCCGCACCGCCGGCAGGCCGGCGGCGAAGATCAAGGTTGCGCCCGCAAGCAGAAATCCGGCGGAGGCGGCGGCCGATCCTCCGGGCCGCACTGAAGGATTTCCACGCCAGGCTGAAGGAATTCCAAGCCCGCCTGAGCGCGTCGCGCCTCATCTCCCGCGCAAGTCATCCGGCCTGGCGTCGGTCAGGGATCGCCGGAAAGCGCCTGCGTGCTTCGGCTTGGCGCCGATAAGCGCCAAGACGATCGGCGGCAGGGTCAAGGGTTTGCGAAAGCAGACGAACTTGAACGCGCAGCCATGCGCATGGCGTCTCGCCCGACGGCTGCGCGCGGAGGCGGCGCTGTGCGTCCTGCTCGCAAGCACGGCCGCTCGCCGCTTTGGGCCCGAGGCTGAACCGGCCTTTACCGAAGGACTTGGGAGCGCAGCGCGCTGGTCGGGAGCTGCGTAGCCTAAGTCATTCGTGAGACCCAGGGGCTGGGGTCGCAAATTCCCGCAGCCCAATTCTTTCGCGAAGCGCTGAGCCTCATCGCTCGTGGCGCTGCCGCGTAGCCGCTCCAGATGGTCCCCTTCGCGATTGCAGATTTCGTCTGGCGTAAGAGCCGCTACCTCCGTCTGCGGGGAAGGCGAAGGCGAACCCGCGCCCCCACTCTCAAGCTTCGCGCCGGCGGACGCGCCATTCGAGACCTCCGCGGCGGGCGGCGCGGGCGCCTTTCCGGGGGCAAGCGACTTCTCGACCTGGGTCTGCCGTGAAGGCGGGGGCGAGCCCGCCCCCTCGCTCCCATCCTTCGCGCCGGTCGACGCGCCATTCGAGACCTCCGCGGCGGGCGGCGCGGGCGCCTTCGCGGCGGCAAGCGACTTCTCGACCTGCGTCTGCCGGGAAGCAGGGGGCGAACCCACGCCCTCGCTCTCTAGCTTCGCCCCGGCGGACGCGCCATTCGAGACCTCCGCGGCGGACGGCGCGGAAACCTTCCCGGGGGCAAGCAATTTCTCGACCTCCGCCCTCGCGGATTGGGCATAGACGCCGCCCCCATGGGCAGCGAGGAAGGTGCGCCACCCCTCGAGCGACCCGATCCGTTGGGCGATCCGATAGTCGAGTTCCTCGTCGACAAGCGCTGCGGCCGCCGAATCGACGGGAGCAAAGGCCGCTTTTGGCTTTGCCGACGCCAGGGCATCTTTGATGGCGACGCTGATCTCATCAATCCATTTGAGCCTGGCGACATTTTCAAGGTTCAGTTGCCCACGAACGTAAAGGCCGACCGCAAGCGCCAACGCCAGAGCGATCGCGAATCTGAAAAGCGCCTTCATGGGACCGCCTCGCCCAGCCCCCCGTCCGAACCTTCGGCCTCTCGCGGACGTGGCTAGGGCTTCGCCTCTAGCCCGGGGAAAACGATCCTTTCACGCCTGCCTGCCGCGCGTCAATTCAGGTCTCGCGCAGTTTCCGCCAAAGCGCCATGCCGAGGCAGACCGGATTGCGGACGATTTTGACCGCCGGCGCGCCCTTCAGACCTCACGCCGTCCTTTTCATCGCGCTCCCCGTCGCGTCGGCGATCGAGCGGGCGCCGAACAGGATGAAGATCACGCCGACAATCCGCGTCACCGCGACCCCGTGGGTGAGGAAGAACCGCCGCACCGCCGGCAGGCCGGCGGCTCGTCTTGAGGGATCGGTTTCACTCCGTCCAAGGATTGACCGTCTTGACGCCGGCCGCGCGGAAGGGGTCTTCATCGCGGGTCGCGACTACGAGCCCGTTCGCCGCGGCGATTGCGGCGATCTGCCCGTCGGCCAGCGAGATCGGGGAGCCCCGGGCGCGCGCGGCGCTCATAAGCGTCGCATAGGCCCGGGCCGCAGCGAGATCGAAGGACAGAATGCGGCGCTCGAAAAGGCGCTCAACAGCGCTCTCGAACGCATCTGCGAGCCGGCTGCGGCGCTTGCCAGCCGGAATGGCCGCGACGCCGAACAGGATTTCTGCGACGCTGACGGTCGAGATGAACAGGGTCTCGGCCCTCTGCCGGTCGAGCCACGCGACAACTCGCGGTTCGCCCTGCGCCCGCATGGGCTCGGACAGGACATTCGTATCGACGAGAATCACTCGAACCGCATCGGGCGGGCGGGGCTGCGGTCGCGCTCGATTGTGAGGTCGAGCCCGCGAAGGCGACTCCCCAGCGCCTTGAGCGCCGTTCCTACGCCGGCTTTCTCCTCCGCATTCACCGCAGCGTCCAATATCGCTCGAATTTCCGCCTCCGTCGAGCGCCCGTGGTCCCGCGCGCGCGCTTTGAGCGCGCGGTGCGTTTCGGGCGAGAGCTTGCGGACGGTGACGGCGGGCATGAACTACCTTACTCTGATATCAGTATGCTATCGATGATATCGTCGGCCGGGCTGCAGGACAAGCCGGTTTCACGCCGTCCTTTTCATCGCGCTCCCCGTCGCGTCGGCGATCGAGCGTGCGCCGAACAGGATGAAGATCACGCCGACAATCCGCGTCACCGCGACCCCGTGGGTGAGGAAGAACCGCCGCACCGCCGGCAGGCCGGCGGCGAAGATCAGGACCGCGTCCGCCAGCAGAAATCCGGCGAAGGCGGCGGCGAACATCTGCGGCGCGTCGGCGGCGCGGAGCGCGCCGATATAGGGCGCGACGATCGCGGAAAACATCGCGAGCGCGACCGGATAGGATTTCGGATTGGTGAGTCCGAAGGCCATGCCGGTCGCAAGCGGCCTCTGCGCGCCGATCGTCTTCGGGGGCGCGCCCTTCCGGGTCATGACCGCCCGAACGCCGAGATAGACGAGGTAAAGCCCGCAGCCGAAGCCGAGCAGCTCGAACAAAGTCGGGCCGATCCGGTTGGCGCCGACGATCGCCGCGACCGCCAGCGCGCCCCAGGTCACGTCGCCGACCAGATGGCCGCAGATGAAATACGCGCCGGATGCGCGCCCGCGCGAGGCGGCCAAGGCGAAGAGGGCGAGGAACGCCGGCCCGGGCGTGACGACATAGAGAAAGGCGGCGATCAGGGTGGCGGCGAGGATCTGCGGATTGGTCATGCCATGTCCATGTTCGAGCGATTCAGGATGTGGAGCTCCCCGCAATTCGCATCAACTCATACAGCGCCGCATGGGCCTCGCGCGGACTTAATCCGTCGGGATCCAGCGCCGCCACCGCCTCACGCAAGGCGTCGCGCTCGGGCGCTTGAGGCGCCGCGGGCTCGTATGAAAACAGCGGCAGCGAATCGAGCGTCCCGCTGGGCCTGGCCGCTTCGAGATCGGCGAGCACGTTGCGCGCCCTTTTGACCACCGAGGCCGGCAACCCGGCGAGCTTGGCGACCTGAATGCCGTAAGAGCGGTCGGCCGCGCCGGGGACGACCTCGTGCAGGAACACCAGCGTCCCCTTGAACTCGCTGACCCGCATGGTGAGGTTGACGAGCCGCGGGAGCGACTCGGCGAGCCGGGTCAATTCGTGAAAATGGGTGGCGAAGAGCGCGCGCGAGCGATTGACCGCGTTGAGATGCTCGACGCAGGCATGGGCGATCGACAGGCCGTCGAAGGTCGCGGTGCCGCGCCCGATCTCGTCCAGAATCACCAGCGAGCGCGGGCTCGCCTGATTGAGAATGGCCGCCGTCTCGACCATCTCGACCATGAAGGTCGAGCGGCCGCGCGCCAGATCGTCCGCCGCGCCGACGCGGGAGAACAGCCGGTCGACGACGCCGATATGCGCCTTCGCCGCCGGCACGTAAGATCCCGTCTGGGCGATCAGCGCGATCAGCGCGTTCTGGCGCAGATAGGTCGACTTGCCGGCCATGTTGGGCCCGGTGACGACCGCGATCCGGCCGCCCTCGCCGGTCAGCCCCGAGAGGTCGCAATCATTGGCGACGAACGGCTCGCCCTGAGCCTTCAGCGCCGCCTCGACCACCGGATGGCGCCCGCCATCGATCGCGAACGCGAGCGAAGCGTCGATGAGCGGGCGGGTCCAGTCGCGCCTTGCCGCCAGTTCGGCGAGCGCGGCGGCGACGTCGACCTCGGCCAGCGCCGCGCCGAAATCGCGCAAAAGCGCGCTTTGGGCCAGACAGGCCCGCCGCAGGCGCTCGAAGGCCTCGAGCTCGAGCGTCAGCGCGGAGTTGGCGGAGGATGCGATTCGCAACTCGAGGTCGATGAGCGCGTTGGTGGTGAAGCGCATCGCGCCAGCCATCGTCTGGCGATGGATGAAGGTCGCGTTCAACGGCGGCTTGATCAGCGTTTCGCCCTGCGCCTGCGGGGTCTCGATATAATAACCGAGAAAATTGTTGTGCTTGATCCTGAGCTGCCTGACCTGCGCCTGCTCGGCGTAAGACGCCTGCAGGTCGGCGATGACGCGGCGGCTTTCGTCGCGCAGGCGCCGCGCCTCGTCGAGCGCGGGCGACGCGCCGGGGCGCACGAAACCGCCGTCGCGCTTCAGAAGCGGCAACTCCGGGGCGAGCGTCGACTGAAGATCGCTCTCGAGCGCGCCGCACTCCGCGCTAAGCCGCGCGCGAGCGTCGAGGAGTTCCGGCGGAAGATCCTCGGCCGCGCTCAGGATCCGCGCCAGCGCCATCGCCGCGACCACGCCGTCGCGGATCGCGGCGAGGTCGCGCGGGCCGGCGCGGTCGAGGCCGAGCCGCGCCAGCGCCCGCACGAAGTCGGGCGCGCTCGCCAGCGCGCGGCGCAGCGCTTCGCGCAACGATGAAGCCTCTACGAGAAAATCGAGCGAGAGAAGCCGCGCGTTGATGGCCTCGGGGTCGGTCAGCGGGCTCGCGAGCCGTTCGGCGAGGAGCCGTGCGCCGGCGGGAGTCACGGTCAGATCGATCGTCGCCAGCAGCGAGCCTTCGCGCGCGCCGCCCGAGGTTCGCGTGAGCTCCAGATTGGCGCGGGTCGCGGGATCGATCTCCAGGCTCGTCCCGCGCGCGCGCCGCGTCGGCGGCGACAGCGCCGGCCGGGCCTCGAACTGGGTGCGCTTGACATAGGCGAGCGCCAGCGCCGCCGCGGCGATCTCGGCGCGGGTGAAGGCGCCGAAACCATCGAGCGTCTCGACGCCATAGAATTCGCGCACGAGGCGCCCGGCGCCGGCGCCGTCGCCGACTTCTCGCGCCAGCGGCGTCAAGGGCGCGCGGATTTCCGAGATCAGGCGCGAGAACAGCGGCTCCTCGGCGAGGGCCTGCGAGGCGACGACCTCGCTCGGCTCCAGACGCGCGATCTCCGCCGCCAGGCCGGCCTCCTCGGCCTCCGTCAGCGCAAAAGCGCCCGTCGACAGATCGAGTGCGGCGAGGCCGTAGGTCCACCGCCCCTCGTTGGCGCGGATTCTCTGCACGGCGACCAGCAGCCGCGCCCGTCCGGGCTCCAAGAGCCGTTCCTCGGTGATCGTTCCGGGCGTCACCAGCCGCACGACGTCGCGTCTGACGACCGACTTGGCGCCGCGCTTCTTCGCTTCGGCCGGATCTTCGAGCTGCTCGCAGACCGCGACCCGATGACCGAGCGCGATCAACCGGTTGAGATAGTCGTCGGCGCGCTCGACCGGCACGCCGCACATGCGGATGTCCTCGCCCTCGTGCTTGCCGCGCTTGGTCAGGACGATGCCGAGCGCCCGGCTGGCGATTTCCGCGTCGCCGAAGAACAACTCATAGAAATCGCCCATCCGGTAGAACAGCAGGCAATCGGGATTGGCCGCCTTGATCTCGAGATACTGGGCCATCATCGGCGTCAGGCGCGGCGCGGCGCTATCGGGCGTCCGGTTGTCGCTGGAGGCGTCCATATCCCCGAGGTTAGCAAATCGCCGCGTTGAGCGCAGGGCCGCCGACGGTCCTATCCACCGTCTCGCTTACGGCGTCCGCGCTCGTGCTGCCCGCTTCTCCAGCAACCGGTTCTTGATCAGCCAGGCCGCGCCCCAATTCCATGAGTAGTTGGCGCCCATGCGAAGGTCCGTCTGCGCGACGGAAACGAGCGCGCCGGTTCGCGCGTCGCGGAGCCGGAAGGCGACGGCGTATTCCATCCGGCTGATCCGAGTCACAACCCCGACAAGGGATTGATCGGCGCCGAGATTGAGAGCGATTCCGGCGTCACAACCATTGCATTGGCGCAGCGTGTGCGTCTTCACGCGCGCGGTGTCGGCGCTGCTGACGTCGACGAGGCTGTAGCGTCCGGATTTGGCGATGAGCTGGCGCGCCGTCTCCGTCGCCAGCCGCAGTTGCTCAACGTCCTCCTTGCTTTCCGGGATGATCGACGCGCCGCCGCTGAAATCCTCCAGTTCGAACTCGAATACGGCGAGTTTTACCGGCGCAGACGCGCCAGCCCTTTTGTCGAGCCCTGGCGAGGAATCGAGAATGTCGCGGCCGACGAAAGATTCCGCTCTTCTCCAGGCTTCGTCGGTGTCCCCGCGAAAAGTCACCAGCCGATCGAAGGCGACCTGACCGGCCTCTTCGTCGGCGATTTGGATCTTCGCCCATTCGACGAGGGAGCTCATCTTGTGGACGCCGCCGGTCAGGACGAGCTTCACGCCGGCTGCGCGCGCCGCCTTTTGCAGCTCGACAGGATTCGTCCGCGAGGTGCAGGGCTCGGCGCCGCAGACGATGGGAACGATTCGGTACTGACCGCTCGCGGCGAGATCGCGCCTCAAGTCACTTACAAAGGCCGCCGCGCGCCGCTGATGAGCCGCCGTCTGGTCGGTCGGCTCGCCGGAGGTGTCGACATAATCGAGATTCAAGATCGCCAGCCCGGGGAGGCGCGTTGCAGCGATCTCGGCTCGCGCCGGCGCCCTATGAAGAGCGACCGTCGCGCACAGGGCCGCGACGGCGGCGATGGAATGAATGCCGGCGCGCATCGATGGCCCCTCCTTCAACGATCGGCGGTTCGCGCACGAGCGCCCGCCCTCCGAGCCGAATGGCGCGCCAGGCAACGACCGCTCATGCGTCGCGTCGCGCCTTCATAGCGTTAGCGGCCACTGTATAGCCTCGGCCCGCGCCGTCAACGAAATGGATCTGGCCCCTATCGGCGACAGAAGGCGCAAAGCGCGCCACTTGCGCGGCTTCCCGGCGGAATGCGCGCCAATCCGCATAGTCCCCGGCTGCGGAGAGTTCCGCGTCGAGCACTAACGCGAGCCCGGACCGGATGCGTCAGAGTTTTGAACGCAGCTTCGCCTGGATCAGCGGGCCGGGTCCGGCGCCGAGCGTAACGCGGCGTCCACGCTCGATCGCTCCGCGCACGAACGCCTTGGCCGCCGCCACCGCCTCCGGCAAAGTCGCCCCGAGAACGACGTTGGCGGCGATCGCGCTCGACAGCGTGCAGCCGGTCCCGTGCAAATTGCGGGAGGCGAGGCGCGGCGCTCCGTAGCGGCGGACGCCCTGCGGCGTCACCAAGAGGTCGGCCGCCTCCCTTCCCTCGAGATGTCCGCCTGTCATCAACACCGCGCGCGGCCCCAGCGCCAGCAGCGCCGCGCCCTGGCGCGCCATCTCCGCCTCGCTGCCGGCGACCGGCGCGCCGATGAGCGCCGCCGCCTCGGCGAGGTTGGGGGTCAGACAGTCGATCAGCGGCAACAGCTTCGTTTTGATCGCGGCGGCGAAGCCGGCCCCGCTCAGCCGATCGCCGGACGAGGCGATCATGACCGGATCGTAGACGATGAAGGGTCTGACCCCTTCCGCCCTTGCGGGAGAGAGGAGTTTCTCCGCCACCACGCCAACGATTTCCGCCGTTCCCAGCATCCCGATCTTGATCGCCGCGACGGCAAAATCGCTCAATACGGCTTCGATCTGCGCCGCCACGATTGCCGGCGGCGCGTAATGGATCGCGCGCACCCCCGTGGTGTTCTGGGCGGTCAAGGCGGTGATGGCGCTCGCGCCGTGGACGCCGAGCGCGGCGAAAGTCTTCAGATCCGCCTGCACGCCGGCGCCGCCGCCCGAGTCCGAGCCGGCGATGGTCAGCGCGGTCGGAGTCCTGGTCGTCACGCCGGACGCGTCGCCGCGATCCATTCTCGCGCGCGCGCCTCCGGGGCGGGATTGAGCGTGATGTCGGTGACGACCGAGACGACGTCCGCGCCGGCGGCGAGGCACAGTTTCGCCCGTTCAACGTTCAAACCGCCGATCGCGACCAGCGGAATGGCGCCGACGCGGCGCTTCCATTCGCTGATGCGGTCGAGCCCCTGCGGAGCGAAGGCCATCGCTTTCAGGATGGTCGGATAGATCGGTCCCAGGGCGACATAGTCCGGATCAAGCGCAAGCGCGCGCTCGAGCTCGGCGTCGTCATGGGTGCTGACGCCGAGTTTCACGCCAGCCTTGCGGACCGCGGCGATGTCCGCGCCGTCAAGGTCGCCCTGACCGAGATGGACGAAAGGCGCGCCTTGGTCGATCGCGACTCGCCAATAGTCGTTGACGACCAGCGTCGCGCCCGCCTTTCCGCAGACCGCCAGCGCCTCGCGCGTCTGGCGCTGAATCGTCTGCTCGTCCCTGTCCTTGACCCGCAACTGGATGAATTTCGCGCCGACGCCTGCGAGCCGCGCGACCCAAGCGGCGCTGTCGACGATCGGGTAAAAGGGATCGAGGGTCGCAGGGCCCTCCGCCGCGCGCGGGAGAGGGGCCGGGGCGGGGGCGGCGCCGCTCACGAAAGATTGGCCTTGCCGAGGACCGGCGTCGAAGGCGCGGCCATGTCGCGCGGCTGCATCGGTCCGGCGACAAAGGCCGCCCGGCCCGCTTCAATCGCCTGGGCGAAGGCGCGCGCCATCGCGACCGGATCCCCCGCCTTGGCGACCGCGGTGTTGAGCAGCACGCCGTCGTAGCCGAGCTCCATCGCCGCCGCCGCCTGCGACGGCAGGCCGAGCCCAGCGTCGACGATCAGCGGAACGTCGGGGAAATGGGCGCGCAGCGCCCGCAGTCCAAAGACGTTGTTGAGCCCCTTGCCGGAGCCGATCGGCGCGCCCCAGGGCATCAGCACCCTGCAGCCCGCTTCGATCAGCCGCTCGGCGACGACCAGGTCCTCGGTTGTATAGGGCAACACCTGAAAGCCGTCGTCGGAGAGAATCCGCGCCGCCTCGACCAGGCCGAACACGTCGGGCTGCAAAGTGTCGGCCTCGCCGATCACTTCCAGCTTGACCCAGGGCGTGCCGAACACCTCGCGCGCCATCTCAGCCGTCGTCACCGCTTCTTTCACGCTGTGGCAGCCCGCCGTGTTGGGCAGGACGCGCGCGCCGGTATCGCGGACGAGCTTCCAAAAATCCTGCCCTTCTTTCAGCCGCGCCAACTCGCGCCTGAGCGATACGGTGAGAACCTCCGCCCCGCTCGCGCGCGCGGCCTCCGCCAGGATCGCCGGCGAGGGGTATTGCGACGTGCCGAGCATCAGCCGCGAGCGCAGGGCGACGCCGTAGAGGGTGAGGTTATTCGGTTGGGTCACGGCTTGTGTCTTTCATCGGTAAAGCAGCCGAGCGAAGCCATTGGATTCTTCGCTATTCCCATGGGTTCGCCACCGGAAAGCCCAACCCTTGGAAGTGTTTGATATTCCGCGTGACCAGCGTCCCTTCCTTGGCGATCGCCGTCGCCGCGATGAACGAGTTGAGGATCGGCACGGTGCGCCCGTGTTTCGATTCTGCGCCGCGCAACCGTCCCGCGACCTCGGCCAGGCGCGCGTCGATCGCAACAATGCGACCGTGAAAGCGCCTCTTCATTTGCTCGATGTAGTTGTTGAGGACCTCGACCCGCGCGCCCCGGGCCAGCCGCGCGACGCCATAGGCCAATTCGTGAAAGACGATCGCGCTGAGCCAGAGATCCGGGCGTTCATTGAGAAAGGCGGCGACGCGCGGCTCAGGGCGCGGACGCAGGATCTCCGAAACAACATTGCTGTCGATGACGAAGCGGCTCATGCGCGCCCCTTCCGACCGGCTCGGGCCTTACCGCCGCCGGCCCGCGAAACGGAACTCCCCTCACCCTGCCTTGCGACGTCCTCGAACCACGCGAACGGATCAGGTCGACCATCCTCCCGCGAGGGCAGCTCAAGTTCGAAACCGCGCGGCGCGTTGTCGACCAGCCATTTGCCGAGATGCGGCTCTTCATCGTGCGCCGACAGCCGCTTGAATTCGTCCATCGAAACGACGACGCAGGGGTCTTGCGCGCCGATGACTTGCGGCTCGCCCTGCTTTGCTCGCTTGAGCACTTCGGAAAGCTTTGCCTTCGCTTCCTGGACTGTCCACATCGCGCCTCTCCCATGGCCTTGCGTTATGGACCACTCTAGACTAGATCGAGCGCGGCATCAATCGTCCCGCGCCTCACCCCCCCTGCCGCGGGGCGACGATCTCGATCCGGTCGCCGTCCTTGACTGGCGTCGCCTCGCGCGCGCGGGCCGGCACGAACGCGCCGTTGACCGCGGTCGCGACTTTGGCGCCCTCGTACTCGAGCGCCGAGAGCGCGCTGGCGAGCGTCGTCGCCTCGATCTCGCGCTGTTCGCCGTTGACCACAAGCCTCATGCCGGGACTCCCGCCGGCTCGGTTGCGGCCGCGCTCGAGCGCGCGAAAACGAGCTCCGCCGCGCGCCGGGCCAAGGCCGGCGCGAGCAGGAACCCATGCCGATAAAGGCCGTTGACGAAGAGCCGGCCGTCCCGCTCGACGACGCCGGGCATGTTGTCGGGAAAGGCGGGGCGCAGGTCCGCGCGCATCTCGACGATCTCGGCTTCGCCGAAGGCCGGATGCAGCGCATAAGCCGCGCTCATGAGCTCGATCGCCGAGCGGACGCTGACGCCGCCCCGGTCGCCGCTTTCGATCATCGTCGCGCCGACCATGTAGAGCCCCTCGCCGCGCGGCACGACATAAAGGGGAATGCGCGGATGCAGAAAGCGCACGCAGCGCCTGATGCTGACGTCGCTTGCGCGCGCCAACAACATTTCGCCGCGTACGGGGCGCAATTCCGGCAGCGCGTCGCGGGCCGCAAAGCCGCGGCAATCGACAACCGTCTCGAAACCGCGGGTCTCATGCATCTCAGTCCCGAAACGCGCCGCCCCGCCGAGCGCCTCGAAGCGGGCAAGGAGCGCCTTCAGCGCCTGACGCGGATCGAGATGGCCCTCGTCGGCGAAAAAAAGTCCGCGGCGGAACCGCCCGGCGAGCTCCGGCTCGAGCGCCGCGATCCCCGCTTCGTCTAGCCGCTGATGATTGAACGTCCGGGCGGCGAAACGCTCGACCTCGCCGGCGTCGCGCGGGCCGGCGACGACCAGCGTCCCGGCGCGCGAGACGTGAGCGCCGTGCGCTTCCCACCAGTCGAGAGCGCCCGCGCCGAGCCGCACGACCTCCTCCGGCGCGCTTTCGCCCTCGCAATAGGGCGCCAGCATGCCGCCTGCGATCCACGAGGCGGAAGTCTCGCCAAGCTTCGCCGCGCGCTCGGCCAGCGTCGTCGCCACGCCGCGTTCCTGCAGCGTCAGCGCCGTGCAAAGCCCGCCGACGCCGGCGCCGATGACGAGCGCGCGCGTCATAGATGTCGCGTCTCCCTCGGCGTCGACGCCCAATCATTGTGAAGGCCGTCGCTGTAGCTCAATGGCGCCGCTATCAATTCGTCGATGTCGACGTCCTCGATGCAGGCGACGCTCACATTGACATAGGCGCGCCCCAGCATGTTCGGCGCGTCGACCCGATCGTAGACGTGGACGCCGCAGCGCGGGCAAAAGAAATGATGCGCGACCGGATTGCGGCCGCGATAGTCGGCCGCCTCGCCCGAGGCGCGAAAGTTGTCCGGCTCCGTCTGCGCCAGCCAGAAACGCGACTTGGCGCAGTAGGTGCAATTGCACTTGACCGTGCCGGCCGCGAAGTCGAGGTCGACCTCGAAGCGCAGCCCTCCGCAATGGCAGCCGCCCCGAAAGCCGCGCTTCACCGCTTGCCTCCCGCGTTGAACCGACGGGCGGCGCAGAGGGATCTATTCCGCCGCATCGACATACAAGGCCCCGCCTTTCTCGAGAAATTCGCGCGACTTCTCCGCCATGCCGGCCATCGCCTCGGCTTCCTTGCGCAGATCCTGGGTGATCTGCATCGAACAGAATTTCGGCCCGCACATCGAGCAGAAATGCGCCACCTTGTGGCTGTCCTTGGGCAGGGTCTGGTCATGGAATTTGCGCGCGGTGTCGGGGTCGAGCGACAGGTTGAACTGATCCTCCCACCGGAAGTCGAACCGCGCCCGGCTTACGGCGTCGTCGCGGATGCGGGCGGCCGGATGCCCTTTGGCGAGATCGGCGGCATGGGCGGCGATGCGGTAGGTGATGACGCCGGTTTTCACGTCCTCGCGGTCGGGCAGGCCCAGATGCTCCTTCGGCGTGACGTAGCAGAGCATCGCGGTGCCGAACCAGCCGATCATCGCCGCGCCGATCCCCGAGGTGATGTGGTCGTAGCCGGGCGCGATGTCGGTCGTCAGCGGTCCGAGCGTATAGAACGGCGCCTCGCCGCACTCCTTCAGCTGCTTTTCCATGTTGATCTTGATCTTGTGCATCGGCACGTGGCCGGGCCCCTCGATCATCACCTGGCAGCCCTTGTCCCAGGCGATCTTGGTCAGTTCGCCCAGCGTTTCGAGTTCGGCGAATTGCGCCGCGTCGTTGGCGTCGGCGATCGAACCGGGCCTCAGTCCGTCGCCGAGCGAGAACGAGACGTCGTACTTGCGCATGATGTCGCAGATGTCGCCGAAGCGCTCGTACAGGAAACTCTCGCGATGGCCGGCGAGGCACCAGCGCGCCATGATCGAGCCGCCGCGCGAGACGATGCCGGTGACCCGCCTGGCGGTCAGCGGCACGTAGGCGAGCCGCACGCCGGCATGGATGGTGAAATAGTCGACGCCCTGCTCGGCCTGCTCGATCAGCGTGTCCTTGAACACCTCCCAGTCGAGCTTGAGCGGATCGCCGTCGACCTTCTCCAGCGCCTGATAGATCGGCACCGTGCCGATCGGCGCCGGCGCGTTGCGCAGGATCCAGGAGCGGATGTTGTGGATGTTGCGGCCGGTCGAGAGGTCCATCACGGTGTCGGCGCCCCAGCGGATCGCCCACACCATCTTCTCCACTTCCTCGGCGACGCCCGAGCTCACCGCCGAATTGCCGATGTTGGCGTTGATCTTGACCAGGAAATTGCGGCCGATCGCCATCGGCTCGAGCTCGAGGTGGTTGATGTTGGCGGGAATGATCGCGCGGCCGCGCGCGACCTCGGCGCGCACGAATTCCGGGGTCACGAATTCGGGGATGTCGGCGCCGAAACTCTCGCCGTCGGCGAGATGCGCGCCCGCGTTTTCGACCGCCGCCTCGCGCGCCAGATTCTCGCGATGGGCGACATAGATCATCTCTTCGGTGACGATCCCGGCGCGGGCGAATTCGTATTGGGTGACGAGCTGGCCGGCGCTTCCGGCGCGCAGCGTCCGTTTAGCCGGGCATAGCGGCGCCAGATGATCAGCGGAGACGACGCCATTGTCCTCGGGCCTGATCGAACGCCCTTCGATCGGGGCGTAGCCGCGCGCGGCGATCCAGGCCTCGCGCACCAATGGCAGCCCGGCGGCGAGATCGATCCGCGCCGCGCCTTCGGTGTAGGGGCCCGACGGGTCGTAGACCCTGACCGGCGGCTCGTTCGGGTCGGAAAGCGCGATCTCGCGGAACGGCACCCGGATGTCGTCGCGGCCCTTCGGCGCGGCGTAGACCTTGCGCGAGCCGGCGACCGGACCGGTCGTGACGCTCCGGGGGGCGGAGAATTTCGTTGGGCTGGCGATCTCGTTCATGGGCCTTGTCCTCGCGCAGCGGGTCCCGGCGGCGGGAGGAAGCGACCAAGAATGACGATGGCGGCCGCTACGTCCCTTCGCCGGCATGACCCGGATCAGGTTCAAAGGGTTCGGCCCGACGCCGTCTCAGCCCCGTTAGGGGGCGCCCCTCGAGCAAGGACCGAATCTCGACCTCCCGACGCCGTCTGTCAACTCTTGGAAAAAACCGGGCGCCCGCCCGGGCAGTCTCTCGAAAAAGGCGGGAGGCCGATTTTGGCCGTTCGCCCTTGCCCGGCAGGAACGAGAACGCGGTCGAGCGGCGATTGGGCGAGAGCGGGCCGCTTTAGGGGAACAATCCTCGCGCCTGTTTGGCCTTGCGCACCCGCTCGACCCCGATCGCCATCGCCGCGGTGCGGCTGGAGACGCCGTCGCGCCTGGCTCTGGCGGCGACCATCGCCCACGACCGGTCGAGCGCTCTCTCCAGCCGGTCCATGACTTCGTCCTTCGACCAGAAATATTGCTGCAGATCCTGGACCCACTCGAAATAGCTGACGGTGACGCCGCCGGCGTTGCAGAGAATGTCGGGGATGACCAGGATGCCGTCGTTGCGCTCGGCGAGCACCCGGTCGGCCTCGGGCGTCGTCGGGCCGTTGGCGCCCTCGGCGATGACGCGGCAGCGCAGCCGGCGGGCGATGTCGGCGTCGATCACCCGCTCGAGCGCGCACGGCGCCAGAACGTCGCAGGGCTGTTCGAGAAGCTCGCCCGGGTCGATCACCGCCTGGCTCGAATAGCCCGCGAGCACGCCTGCTTTGGCGGCGTGATCGGACAGCGCGCGGACATCCAGGCCGCCGGGATCGTAATAGGCGACGGTATGGTCGCTGACGCCGACCAGCCGAACGCCGCGCGCGGCGAGGCCGAGCGCCGCGTGGGAGCCGACATTGCCGAAACCCTGGACGATCGCGGTCGCGCCCGCGGCCGGGATCTCCAGCGTCTCCAGGGCGCGGAAAGCGAGGAAGGCGACGCCGTGTCCGGTCGCCTCGCGCCGCCCCAGCGTTCCGCCGGTGCCGACCGGCTTGCCGGTCACGATCTCGGGCACCGTGATTCCCTGGTACATGGAGTAGGTGTCCATGAACCACGCCATCACCTGTTCGTTGGTGCCCATGTCCGGCGCCATGACGTCGACCCGCGGTCCGACGAAGGGGATCATTTCCTGCATGTAGCGGCGCGACAGGTTCTCGAGCTCGTTCAGCGACAGCGCCCGCGGGTCGACGGCGACGCCGCCCTTGCCGCCGCCGTAGGGAAGGTCGGCGAGCGCGCATTTCCAGCTCATCCAGATCGCGAGCGCCGCGATCTCGCCGATGTCGACGTTGGGGGCGAAGCGGGTGCCGCCCTTGGCGGGGCCCAGCGTCAGATGGTGCTGCACCCGATAGCCGGCGAAAACCTCGGTGCGGCCGTCGTCCATGTGAATCGGACACGAGACGACGATGGCGCGCTTGGGGTAGAGCAGCCGGTCGCGTTCGTCCTCCGCGATGTCGAGATGATCGGCGATGACGCGGAACTGATTGCGGGCCATCTCGAACACCGGACCCGAATAAAGGCTCTCCATAGGGTTCTCCCAGGCGCCGAACGCTCGTCAAGCCCGGAGAGCCGCCCGTCCGGTCAAAGCAGGATTTCGGAAAAGTGGACGCCGGTTTTCCGATAAAACTCCTGCTTCTACAAGGGACTCTAAGCAGGGTTTCGTTGGCTTGCCAATGAAGCCCTGCTTAGGGCGCGTCGCGGCTTAAGCCAAGCGAGCATCGGACCTGCGGTGCGCGACGGCGCGGCGCCTCAGGAAAAAGCGGAATCTTCTTTCTGATTTTCACAATTCATGCTATGCTTCGCGTCTTTCGGGCCAGCGCCGCCGGGCGCGCGGGGAAACGAGGCGAGAATGGATCATCAGACGGCGTCGGCGCCGAAGCGGCGGCTCGACGCCTATGGCAGGCTGTTGCGGCGGGGGCGCGTCTTCGCCCGGCTCGGCGAGGGTTGGGCCTATGACGAGATCGCGCGCCAGGAGGGCCTGACGGCCGAGCGCGTCCGACAGATCGTGCGCGAGGTCTTGAAGAAACGGCCGGTCGACAATGGCGCCGATCACGCCCTGCTGCAAATGGCGCGCCTCGCCCCGGCGATCCAGATGGCTGGCGACGCGGTGCTCAAGGGCGAGGTCACGGCGATCGCGCCTTTGTTGAAGGTGCTCGACCGGCTCGACCGCTGCCAGAGGGTCGCCAGCGCGAACCGGGACGAGGATTGCGGAGAGCGCCAGAAGCTCCTGGACAAGTTCAACCAGATCGCCGCCAAACTCAAGGACGACAAGCCGGAAACGGATGCGGCGGCGGCCGAGGCCCCGGATGGCGGCGAAGCGGCCGCGCCCGAGGCGGCCGACCCGAGTCTTGCCTGGCGATTATGACCGGGGCCGCGGTTGTCGGATGTGCGGCCGGACCATACCCGCGAGACAAGCGAAGCGGCGAACTGGACGCCGGTGACGAGGCCGACCATGAGAGGGCCGAAGCCCAAGCCGTCGTGCACATGCAGCGGCGGCGCCGGCATGGCGACGCCGATGACGAGAAAGGCGACAAAGACCGCGGCAATCAGCGGCGCTAATCCTGCGACGACCGGATGGGCGGGCGTATGCGCCGGGCAATACGTCATTGTCATTTCAGCGCGCCTTTGCCTGTCTTTCAAGCCAACGGCCGGGGGAAGCCCCTTCGCCGAGTTGCGTCGCGTCGCCTCAATAGGCTTGACTGGTTGGCCTGTAGAGGATTTCGTTGATATCGACGTCCTCAGGCTGGCTCATGGCGAAGATGACCATGCGGGCAAAGGAGTCCGCCGGGATGGCTTTCTCGTAGGTCGTGCGCATCGCCGCGGCTATGGTCGGATCGGTGATCGTGTTGATCAACTCGGTTGCGACGGCGCCGGGCGAGATGACGGTGGTGCGGATGTTGTAAGGCTTGACCTCCTGCCGCAGGCCTTCCGAAATCACTCGGACGGCGTGTTTGGTCGCGGCGTAGACGGCGCCGCCCGGGCCGACTTTGTGGCCGGCGACGGACGAAACATTGATGATGTGGCCGCTCTTCTGGGCGATCATGTGCGGCAGGACGGCGGCAATGCCGTAAAGAACGCCCTTGATGTTCACATCGATCATGCGGTCCCACTCATCGACGTGAAGGCGTTCGAGAAGAGAATTCGGCATCAGTCCCGCATTGTTGACAATGACGTCGATTCGCCCGTGGGCATTTACCGCGTGGTCCACCAAACGCTTGACCTCGTCGCGCTTGGCCACGTCGGTCAGAACGACGGCGTTCTCGCCAAGCGAAAGCTCTTTAGCGAGCTCCCGGAGTTTGTCGACACGGCGCGCGCCTAGCACGAGTTTCGCGCCCTCCTCGACAAGGCGCCTGACGGCGGCTTCTCCGAGGCCGCTGCTCGCGCCTGTGATGACGACGACTTTGCCTTTGATTCCCTGCGTCATCGCTTCTTTCCTTCTAAGTACGAAGTGATTCGTCCCGTTGAACGCAATTTAGTATGTGCGCGGATCTGTGATTAGGCTCTATAATCGGCATGTGTCTAGTTCCTAAAGCCCCCGGCTTTGCCGGGGGATACTTACATTGCCGTCAGCGCAGCGTCGTGATTTATTGAATCCCGCTGATTTGCGGGAGAGACGGCGATGATGGGCTCTCAGCGAACGCCCGCACGGCATTTCTGCCTCGACGAACACGTCCCTTCCGATCACATGCTCAGGGGCATTGACCACGACGTCGACCACGCGGACCAAACCATCCATTCGCGCCGGCTGGACAAAGGGTCGGGTAGCAAGTTGGGTGAGCGGCTTGATCGCTGGGATTGACTCATGACGACAAACATCCGGGCCAACGGTCGAACAACCCCGGTCGTCCGATATCGCGCCCTCGGCACGGGAAGGCTTCTGAGGTTTTTCACATTTGCGCTGGCCTGTATCTCTGGAATGGCTGGGACATTGCTCGCCCTTCCGGTGTTGGCCGCTCCGCCAGCATCCGCCTGGGAATATTGGGGCGGCGATCCCGGCGGACAGCGGTTCTCGCCGCTGGCGCAGATAACGCCGGCCAATGTCGGCAACCTCATGCGCGCCTGGGAGTTCCACACCGGCGATCTTGAAAGCCGCCCGCCGGCGGCCATGGCGCGGACGAAATTCGAGGCAACGCCGTTGTTCGTCGAGGACAGCCTGATCCTCTGTTCGCCGTTCAACGAGGTGATCGCGCTGGATCCCGGCACGGGCTCGGTGAAGTGGCGATACGATCCCAAGATTTCGACCAGCCAGCGCCCGGCCAACCGCTACAATTGCCGCGGCGTCGCCTACTGGGTCGATGACCGGGCGATGGAAGGCGCCGCCTGCCGCAGCCGGATATTCATGGGCGCCAACGACGCCCGCATCATTGCGCTCGACGCGAAGACCGGCGCGCCCTGCGCCGATTTCGGTGAGAAAGGCGAAGTAAAGATCGACGTCGGCAAGGCGCTGCTGTGGCCTGGCGAATTCCAGATCACCTCCCCGCCGGTGGTTAGCCGCGGCCTCGTCGTGGTCGGCTCCTCCATTGCGGACAACGTCCGCGTCGACGCGCCGCTCGGCGTGGTGCGGGCCTTCGATGCGCGAACCGGCGCTGCGCGCTGGAGCTTCGACCCCCTGGTTCACGATGGGATCATCGCCGGCGCCGCCAATGTCTGGGCGCCAATGTCCTCGGATGAAGCGCGCGGGCTGTTGTTCCTGCCGACGACGTCGCCGAGCCCGGATTTCTGGGGCGGCAAAAGGCCCGGGAATGACGAGCACGCCGATTCCGTCGTCGCGCTCAGAACCGAGACCGGCGAACTGGTGTGGTCGTTCCAGACCGTGCATCATGACGTCTGGGACTATGATCTGCCGGCGCAGCCGACGCTGGCGCGCATCGATACCGGCGACGGTCTGCGCGACGTTGTGATTCAGCCGACCAAGCAGGGCTTTGTGTTTGTGCTCGACCGCGACACCGGCAAGCCGGTTTGGCCGGTCGAGGAGCGCGCCGTGCCGCAGGGCGGCGTGGAGGGCGAGAAGCTCTCGCCGACGCAGCCGTTTCCGACCCATGTACCGGCGTTGATGCCGCAAAAGTTCTCGTTGGACGACATATTCAAGCCGTTGCCGTTCATCGGCAACGCGTCCTGCGAAGCGCAATTGGCGAGTGCGCGAAACGACGGACTCTATACGCCGCCCTCGACGCAGGGAACGGTGGTCTTCCCGATGACCGGCGGCGGCGTGAACTGGGGCGGCGCTGCCTACGATCCTGTGAACTCAGATCCTTTATGCCAACACCAGCTACGCGATACACCTCATCAAGCTGATACCGCGCGCGGAAGTGGAAGCTTTGAAGCGGCCGCCGGGCGCCGATTTCGGACCGCAACGCGGCGCGCCTTTTGCAATAACGCGCGTGGTGGCGATCTCGAAGATGGGCTTGCTCTGCAACAAGCCGCCGTGGGGGACATTGGTCGCGGTCGACCTGAAAGCGGGAAAAATCCTCTGGCGTTCGACTGTTGGCACCACGGAAGACCGCGCGCCGCTCGGAATCGCCTTCAAGTCGGGTATGCCGCTCGTCAACGGCGTTGCGATCACTGGCGGCGGCCTGGTGTTCACCGGCGCGATGGACGCGTACTTGCGCGCCTTCGACGCCAAATCGGGCGAGGAGTTGTGGCAGGGCAGGCTACCGGTGCCCGGCGTCGCCAATCCCATGACCTATCTCTGGAAGGGCGAGCAATATGTCGCGATCGCCGCCGGCGGTAATTCCGAATCCGGCGCCACGATCGGCGACAGCGTGGTGGCGTTCCGCCTGGCGCGGGCAGGAGAGGCGCCCTCACTGTGGTCGCGCACCATCGACCGTCCCGGAGGACGGTTCTGGAGCAAGGCGATCATATTTGTCCTCGCGCTTGCGTCGATCGCGGTCGTGGTCTGGCGCTGGCGGCGGCGCGCCACCCTGCGCAAGGCCGTCATCTAGCGCCAAGCGACTTGCGCCGTCAGCCCTATCCACTCCGTCGTCTTCGCACGGCGGGTTCCTCGACGGCGGCCCTCGCAAGGGGCCTCAAGCGTTTGATTTTGACCACCGGCAATTCCTGCTGGCCCTCAAAAGGGCATAGCGCGTCGGAAGACAGACGCGCACCGGGCGCCCAATGATCGGTCATGCGCGCGCCTGGTCTTCCGAAGCGCCCGCCAACCTCCAACTTGAGGCCAATTCAAAAACATTATATATTTCAGTGTAGTTGAGATCAGTTACCAATAAAATAGATTATAACATTACAGCAGCGTGTATTAACCAGGGCATGTCGCGTTCAAACGAAAGCGTCATTGCGAGGAGCGAGAGCGACGAAGCAATCCAGAGATCACAGGGCGGCAGCGGCGGCTCTTGCATCGCGTCGCTTGGCTCGCGATGACGGCGACGGCGCCGTCCAACCGCGACATGCCTGGCGGCCGGTCCCGCGAGGGCGCCCAACTTTTTTGACGGCATTTTCTTTCTGATTTTCAAAACCAATGTTATTCTGCTCCTTTCGGTCAGCCGCCGTCAGACGCGGCGAAAACAGGAGTTTAAGCATGGTTGAGGGGACGGTTGCGGTCGCCAAGCGGACGCTGAGCCGGCGGGAGCGGATCTTGCGGCGGGAACGCATTTTCGCCCGGCTGCGCGAAGGCTGGGCCTATGGCGACATCGCAAGCGCCGAAGGGCTGACCGCCAGGCGCATTCGCCAGATCGTCAGCGAGACCCTGCAAAAGCGGGCCCTCGACAAACGGCCGGAACACGCGATGCTGCAGCTCGCGCGCCTCGAGCCGGCGCTCAAGCTGGCGGCGGGCGCGCTCGCGAAAGGAAAAATCGGGGCGATCGCGCCCTACCTCAAGCTTCTCGACCGGCTCGACCTTTACCAGAAGAGCGCCGCCGCCGCTCCGGCCTACGATCAGGCCGCCCGCGAGAAGCTGTTCGCCAAGATCAACCGCATCGCCGCCCGGGTCGCCAGGACGGCCAAGCCATCGGCGGGTCAGGGGGCGGCGGCCCTGGCGGAGGACGGCGGCCAAGGCCCGGCGGCGGACGGCGGCGGCGAAAACGCGGCGAATTAAAAAACCAATGTAACGCACAGGCGCCCCCGAATCCGGATGACGAGACTGACCGACCCAACGATCGATCGGCTTGGGCGTTAAAAAAACAATTTGGATTTGGGCGCAAGGGCTTGAAAAGTCTCGATTCGCGGAAGACAATTGCTTGGATTCCGCTTCCCCTGGCTTTGCTCCGGCTTCCCCTGGCTTTGCTCCGGCTTCCCCTGGCTTTGCTCCGGCTTCCCCTGGCTTTGGAGCCGTTTCCGCGGGCTTGGGTCTATTCGCGGGCTGGCGCGGTCCTCGCCGCCCGGCCGAACCCCCGCTGACCGTCACGCCATCGCCGCCGCTCCGGGCCGCGAACTGAAGCAGACTTGCCAGCATTGACGGCGTCGCGACCTGTCTTCTAATCTTGGGGCTCCAACCTTTCACGCCGGCGGCGATCGCGCTCTCCTCTTGCAACGCCTGAT
Source organism: uncultured Alphaproteobacteria bacterium (assembly GCA_963835955.1). GTDB lineage: Bacteria > Pseudomonadota > Alphaproteobacteria > Rhizobiales > Beijerinckiaceae > Roseiarcus. The sequence goes on from CAWIHZ010000005.1 coordinate 742,484, forward strand.
TGGGCCGCGAGGCGGTCGATTGGGACTAAAGCCGCGCCGGCGGCCACAAGGCCGGGGGACGAATCGAGGACTGAGACAATGGCGGATGCGCCTGGCTGGCCAGGGGGAGCGGCGCGCTGGACGTCCAGCGCCAAGAGCGGGGTCGGCGCCGCCCTGGCGGACACCAGCCGGGTGTGGTTCACCATCAGCCACGGGATCCTCAACGAAGTCTATTACCCGCGGGTGGACCAGGCCTGCATCCGCGACCTCGGGCTGATCGTCACCGACGGTCATGGCTTCTTCGCCGAGGAGAAGCGGGAATGCGCGTTCGTCGTCGAGTCGCTGGAAGACGGCATTCCGGCGTTCCTGCTGACCAGCACCCATCGGGGCGGCCGGTTCCGCATCGTCAAGCGGGTCATCGCCGATCCGCGCAGCAACACGGTGCTGCAGCATATAAGGCTCGACGACCTCGCCGGCTCGGGTCTGCGTCTGTTCGCGCTGCTGGCGCCGCATCTGGTCAATGGCGGGGCCCACAACAATGGCTGGCGAGACTGCTACAAAGGCCACGACATGCTGTTCGCCGAGGGCGACGGCGCCCATCTGGCCATGGCCGCCGACCGGCCGTTTCTCGCCAGTTCGGTCGGCTTCGTCGGCGCGTCGGACGGATGGCAGCAGCTTTCGCGCGACTTCCGGCTCGCCGACCAATTCGACCGAGCCTCCGACGGCAACGTGGCCTTGACGGCCGAGCTGGCGGCGGGCGCCGACGGCGTCTCGGTGCTGGCGCTCGGCTTTGGCCGCACCTCGGCCGAGGCCGCCTTCCATGCGCTCGGGTCGCTGCAGACGCCTTTTGAGGCGATCCTCAACGATTACGCCTCCGGCTGGCGTTCCTGGCAAGCCGGCCTGCGCTCGCTGGAGCGGCGCACGCGGGGCCACAACCTCTATCGGGTCAGCACCGCGATCCTGCACAGCCATGAGACCCCGACCTTTCCCGGCGGCGTCATCGCCAGTCTTTCGATTCCCTGGGGATCGAGCAAGGGCGACGACGATCTGGGCGGCTACCACCTCGTCTGGCCGCGCGATCTGTGCGAGACGGCGGGCGCCCTTCTGGCCTGCGGCGCGGATGCCGCGGTTCGGCGCATCCTGCGCTACCTGCGCACGACCCAGGAAGCCGATGGATCCTGGCCGCAAAACTGCTGGCTCGACGGAACGCCGTTCTGGCGCGGCGTACAGCTGGACGAATGCGCTTTTCCAATGTTGCTTTTGGACATGGCGTGGCGCGCGGGCGTTCTGCGGCGGCCGGACATTCCGGCCTTCTGGCCGATGGCGCGCCAGGCGGCGGGGTTCGTGCTGCGAAACGGGCCGCGCACCAAGCAGGACCGATGGGAAGAGAACGCCGGCTACACGCCGTTCACGCTGGCGGTCGCGGTCGCCGCCCTGCTCGGCGCCGCCGAAATCGCCGAGATCTGCGGAGCCGAGGGACTGCCCGACCTCTTCCGCGACACCGCCGACGCCTGGAACGAGCAGATCGAGGACTGGCTTTATGTCGAGGATACGCCGCTCGCTCACGAAGCCGGGGTCGCCGGCTACTACATTCGGATCGCGCCGGAATCGCCGCGCACCGAAGGCCCCGACGTTCATGCGCAAGTTCAGGTGCGCAATCACGAGGCTGGAGCCGGCTCGGTCTCCGCCGACGCCCTCGTCAGCACGGACGCGCTCGCGCTGGTGCGGTTCGGTCTGCGGGCGCCGGACGACCCGCGCATCCTCGATACGATCAAGGTGATCGACCGTCTGTTGAAGGTGGACCTGCCGCAGGGGCCCGGCTGGCGCCGCTACAATCTCGACGGCTATGGCGAAAAGGCCGACGGACGGCCGTTCGACGGCGTCGGCATCGGTCGCGCGTGGCCCCTGCTGGCCGGCGAGCGGGCCCATTACGCGCTGGCGGCGGGACGGCGGCCGGAGGCCGAGGCGCTGCTGGCCACGATCGAGGCCCAGACGAGCCCGGGCGGGCTGTTTCCCGAACAGGTGTGGGACGGCCCGCCGATTCCCCAGCGGGAGCTTGCGCCCGGCGAGCCGTCCGGCTCGGCGATGCCGCTGGTCTGGGCCCATGCCGAATACGTCAAGCTGTTGCGCTCGCTGGATGACGGCGCCGTGTTCGACACGCCGCCCCATACGGTCCGGCGCTACGCCAAGGGCAGGCGGCGCGCCCGCTGCCGCCCCTGGCGCCCCGACTGCCCGGTGGCGCGAATTCTGGCGGGGCAAGCGTTGCGCCTCGACCTTCCCGAGGCGGCGATCGTGCTGCACACAGGCGACGGATGGCGCACGCAAGCCGAGACGCCAACCCGCGACACCGGCGTCGGCCTGCATGTGGCGGAAATCCCCACAGCGGGCATGGCGGCCGGCCAAAGCATCGTGTTCACGTGGCGCGACCAGGTTGCCGGGACCTGGCTCGGCCGCAACCACGAAGTCGCGGTCGTGAGCTAAAGCGGGACGCGAAAAAGCAGATGCCGGCTTTTCGCAAAAGTCCCGCGTTTTCAGGGACCCCTACGGCATGATGCGATTCAACTTCGCCGCCCCAGCCGCCAAAAAAATTGCCCCGCGCCCGGGGGGCTCCGGCGCGGGGCATTTTTAGCGCGCCAAAAATGCCAATGGGGACAAGCATTCGAGCGGCGAAACGAGGATGCCCATTCGGCGCTCTTGCGGCAACTAACATATTTGTGGAGGCGCAAGCCGACTCGCCGGCCCTGAGCCGCTCGCGCGTCGTCGCGGTCGCTCGCGTCGCTGGAAGAGCGTCGGGCGAAAGCCACTTCCCGAAAACGCTTCCGTCCAGGATCGACTGAGCAATCCTTAACAGGTCGTTTACCTTGTGAGGCCATGCTTTCCACAATGATCGGTAAAATTGTGAAGTATTGGATCGAATCATGAAGCGCATAGGAGACTTTTTATGCAATGATTCCGGCGCGACCGTGGCGGAATACGCCGTGCTTACCGGCATGGTCGCGCTCGTTATCATCAAGGGACTCGCGCTTACAGGAGCCAGGGTGAGCGTCGTGTTTTGAGAAGTCGGCTATGCGCTGAATTGAGCGCTCGCGGCGAAGGGTCAGCCTCAGTCCAGCGGGCTCGAGTAGGATGCGATGACGGATGGCGCCGGATTCGATTGTCTGGATACTTGCGATGAGGCTCAGCGGTTCGCGGCCGATCGCGTCGGCGCCGCTCTTGGCCGCCGCCGGGCGGATTTGGGGGAGGGGTGGACCATGCGCGTGATCGCTCTGACAATTCTGCTGGCGGGCCTCTCCGGCTGCGCGGAATCCCTTTCGCCTGCGCCGCCCTATCGGACAGTCATCCTGCCTTACGCGGATTGCGGGAACATGGCGGCGCTGAGGACCAACCTGACCGGCGGGCCTTATCCCTCGACCGCGAGCAACGCCCGGCTCTGGTCGCTCGGCGTGCGTTGCGTCGGCCCCGGCCACTATGCGTATGCGCCGGTGCGCGCCCGCTATTGAGCGCGCCCGCGCCTGGGGTCAGGGCGAGACATCTCTGAGGCGCCGCCGCTAGCAGGTCCAGACGCCCGAGGATTGTCTCGAACGCCTTTTAGCCAAGCCTCCTCAGCACGTCCGGCAGGGCCTCCGGCAGGTCCTCGGCGATGAGGCCAGGGCCGAATCGGCGCGCCGCCGCGCCGTGCAGCCAGACCGCGGCTGAGGCCGCCTCGAAGGTCGGCATGCCCTGGGCGGCGAGGCCGGCGACGAGGCCCGCCAGCACGTCGCCGGAGCCGGCGGTGGCGAGCGTCGGCGGCAAGTCCCAACCAATTGTCGCACGACCGTCGGGAGCGGCTGCGACCGTGTCGGCGCCCTTGAGCAAGACGACCGCGCCCGTGAGCCGCGCCGCCGCCCTCGCGCGCGTGAGCTTGTCGTCCTCGGCGCGCACGCTGGCTTCGCCGGCGAACAGGCGCGCGAACTCTCCCTCGTGCGGGGTCAGAACGGCCGCATGACCGCCGCGCGCGATCAGCCCCGCGAGCCGCCTCGCTTCGCCGGCGAAGCTCGTAAGCGCGTCGGCGTCGATCACAATCGTCCGGCGCTCGGCCGGCCGCGTCAGCGCGGCGGCGGCGAGCCGGCGCAATTCGGACCCGACGCCAGCACCCGGTCCGATGACGATCGCGCGCCGCCGCTCGTCAGCGAGAAGAGCCTCGAAACCGCGAACGCCCGAGAATGGGGCGACCATGATCGCGGTCAAATGAGCGGCGTTGACGGCGACCGCCGCGAGCCGGCTCGCAAGCGTGACGATTCCCGCGCCCGAGCGCAGCGCCGCCCGCGCGGCGAGCCGCGCCGCGCCGGTCTGATGCGCCGGCCCGGAAAGGACCAGGACAGCGCCGCGCGCATATTTGTGGCTCTCGGCGTCCGGGCGCGCAAGCGCATGGCGCCAGACAGCGGGCGAATTGAGGAAGGCCTGCGGCGCGATGCGGGTCAGCACGCTCGCCGGAATGCCGATATCGAAAAGCCGGATCGCGCCGCAGAGCGCTCGCCCGGGCAGCAGCAGGTGACCGGGCTTCAACCGGAAGAAAGTGACGCTGGCGGTCGCCCGGACCGCGACGCCGCGCGCCTTGCCGCTGGCGCCGTCGACCCCTGATGGCACGTCGACGGCGAGCACGCGCCCGCCGCCCCGGGCGAAGGCGTTGATCCGCTCGACGATCGTTCGCGCCTCGCCCTCGATCGCGCGCGCCAGTCCCGCCCCGAACAGGGCGTCGACCGCGAGGTCTGCGCCTTCGAGATCAATGTCTGCGGCGGCCAGGACCGGGCTCGCGTAGCGAGAGGCGGCCGCGGCGGCCTCGCCCCGCAGGGCGTCGGGACTGCCCAGGAGACCGAGTTCGACCGCGTAGCCGCGCCGGGCGAGCAGGCGGGCGGCGACGAAGCCGTCGCCGCCATTGTTGCCAGGGCCGCAGAGGACCGCGATCCGGCCCCGCGCTCGGGCGAGCCGCGCCGCCTCGTCAGCGACCGCGAGCCCCGCCCGCTCCATCAGATCGACGCCGGGCGTTCCGCCCGATATCGTCATCCGGTCGGCCTCGCCCATCTCGGCGGGCGTCAGCAGGTGCGGAAACATCGATGGATTGAGCATGCGCGAAAGGTGGTCCACTGCCGGACCGGGCGCAAGCGCGAAAAACGCCCCTTTTCATGGCTCCAATTTCTGCTATATCCGCGCCCGAGCCGATCCCCGATAGCTCAGCTGGTAGAGCATTCGACTGTTAATCGAATGGTCGCAGGTTCGAGTCCTGCTCGGGGAGCCAGTATTTCCAATATCTCGGCCGGACTTGGGAACGTCCGCGTCCGAAATTGGTCCGACGGCCCGCAGATCGCACAGTCGAGCGCCAACGCCCTGAAGCCCGGTCGGGCGATGGGGAGGATTTGAGTCCGGGACTGGTGGTTTTCGACTGGATGAAGCCTGCCCGGGAAGTCCGCGTCAGGATCAGCTTACGCCGGCGAGAACTCCGGGTCCCAGGCCGACCTGGCCGTCTGACCGGCTATTGACAATGGGTCCGCCCGACCGCATCCTACCACCGTAGAGGCGATGGAGTTCGCCTTTAACCGCCCCCGTGGGCTGATGACTCCTTTTCGCGTCTTGGACGAAGAGAAGGGTCTTGCATGCTGCTTTTGCAGCCAGGAGGCGCGTGCGGGCGCGCCCGATCCGCACGAGGCCGGCGCCGGCGCGGCAGCCGTCGCGAAATTTGTCCCGCCCCTCGACGACGCCACCGACGGCCTTACGATCGACCGGCGCCGGCCCTCGATTTCGCCGTCACGCGAATCTCAGATCATTTGATCGAGCGCGCGGCCGACATCTTCACCCCGTGCCTGCCGTCGCCGCCATTTCGCGAGCTGCGGAAATCGCGGGTCAGTTTCGTTCACGCCAATCACCCGCGCACCCTTGCTGAACGACCGAAGATCATCCGATGACGTTCCCCAGCATATTGTTCGAGAACCCGAAGGACGGGCCGTCGACCGAACCGGCCGCGCCCCCGTTTTTCGGCGACTTGAATCTCGATCAGATCGTCGCGGCGATCACCGCCGGCAAAGAGGAATACAATCTGACTCCATTTTTCTATTGGTCGTTAAAGGAGGTTGAGGCGGTCCACTATCGCCATGAGGTCCTGCGCGATCTCGAACGCCGAGAATTAATGGACAATATAAAGTCCTTTGCCAGCGCAATGCGCTCGATGCGCGAAACCCTCAAACAGGTCGCAAAGCTTTACTATAAGCATCAAAAGCAGGCCTTGTTTCTCGACGCTGTCGCCGCCTACTGCGGCGCCGTTACGTCCCTGGCCGCCGATTTGCGCGCCGCGAGCCCGCGCTCGCGCGGACTCTCGTCGTTCCGCGACTATCTGACCGGCTACGCGGAGTCGGATCGATTCACGTCGCTTGCGGCGGAAACCAAAAATCTCAAGGCGGACTTCTCGACGGTGAAATACACCCTCCAGGTGAAGGGCGGCGGCATCACCGTTCGCAAATACGACTCCGAAGCCGATTATGCCGCCGAGGTCGAGCAGACGTTCCATAAATTTCAGCACGGAGCCGTGAATAGCTACGGGGTGAAGTTCAACGAATTCGCGCAAATGAACAATGTCGAGGCGGCGGTGATGGATCGCGTCGCCAAGTTGTATTCGGAAATATTTGCAAAGGTGAGTTTGTATTGCGAGCGGAATTCAACTTATCTTGATGAGACGATCAGTCGTTTTGATCGAGAAATACAGTTTTACGTAGCGTATCTCGATTATCTTGAATCGCTTCGACGCGTCGGCCTGAACTTCTGCTATCCGAGACTCTCCGCGCAAAGCAAGGACCTCTCCGTTCACGATGCATTCGATTTGGCGTTGGCAAATATTATTACTCGTAAGAATATGACTGTCGTCTGCAATGACTTTTATCTCAAAGGCAGAGAGCGCATATTCATTGTGTCCGGCCCAAACAACGGCGGAAAGACCACCTTCGCCCGCATGTTCGGCCAGCTGCATTATCTGGCTAGTCTCGGGTGTCTGGTTCCCGGCAGCAGCGCCCAATTGTATTTGTTCGATCGGATATTGACCCATTTTGAACGGGAGGAAGACATCAGCAATCTGCGCGGGAAATTACAGGACGATCTGGTTAGAATTCACCAAACGTTGAACCAGGCGACATCTAAGAGCATCATAATCATGAACGAGATATTCAGCTCCGGAACTTTGAAGGACGCGATTTTTCTGGGGACGAAGATCATCGATCAAATCGTGCAAATCGGCGCGCTATGCGTTTGCGTGACTTTCGTCGATGAACTGACCTTGCTGAGCGATCGCATCGTTAGCGTCGCCAGCACGATCGTTCCACAAAATCCCGCGGTTCGGACCTACAAGATCGTGCGCAAGCCGGCCGACGGTCTGGCCTATGCGATGTCGGTCGCCGAAAAATACGGCCTCACCCGTCGGCAAATCCTGGAAAGGGTAAAGTCATGAAGGCTTTCCTGATGTACCGGGACCGTGATTTCGATCTCGCGGCGCCGCCGCCGCAAAACAGCGAAGCGCTGAATCAGGATCTGGAATTGGACGTTCTGTTCGACGCCATGGCGCTCGGCGACAAATTTGTGCGTGAGGTGGCGAGTCGCGCCGTTTTGCAGCTCCTGCGGGACGAGGACCAGATAAAGTACCGTCAGGACATTCTTCGTGACGTTCTGGCGAATCCGCTATTAATTCGGCAGCTCTATGCGTTGACGATCGAGGCGCATGAAAGGGAAAGAAAGGGTCATGCATGGATGTACACCAAGTCGCCAAGTTCAATTCTGTCGAGATCGGTGGAAATTCTGCAGATGTTTGTTGGACTGCTTAAACAATTGAGAGGGGTCGGAACCTATAATGTCCAGCGATTTTCTTCTGAAGGCTTCAGGAGATTCTTCGCGATGCTGGACAAGGAACTCAGCGATGATTACTTTGCCAAATTGCAAGATCACATAGGTCGATTGAAGTTCCGGGACGGCGTGCTGATAAGCGCGGGCTTGGGGCCAGGGAACAAGGGCGCGGATTACACGCTCCGCAAACCCAACGAGCAGCCGCGAAGCTGGATTGATCGCTTGTTTACGCCAAGGCCGCCCGCCTACACGTGGCGCCTTCCGCCCCGCGACGAAGCCGGCGCGAACGCCCTTGCGGAATTAAGGGACAGGGGCCTCAACCTGGTCGCCAACGCGCTCGCTCAATCCGACGATCACATCCTGAGTTTTTTCACCATGCTCCGCACCGAGCTGGCGTTCTACGTCGGCTGTCTCAATCTGCAGGTGCAACTGGCGAAGAAGGGTCAGCCGATCTCGTTTCCGACGGCCGCGGCTGTCGGCGAGCGCCGGCTCGCCTTCCGCGGGCTGTACGACGTCACTCTGGCTTTCAAAGCCGCGCACCGGGTGATTGGCAACGATGCGGACGCCGACGGCAAGGACTTCGTCATCATCACCGGCGCCAACACCGGAGGAAAGACCACGTTCCTGCGCAGCGTCGGCCTGGCGCAATTGATGATGCAATGCGGCATGTTCGTCGCCGCCGAATCCTTCGGCGCCAATATGTGCACGCAGATTTTCACCCACTATGTGCGCGAGGAAGACACCACGATGAAGAGCGGAAAACTGGACGAAGAATTGAGCCGGTTCAGCGGCCTTCTCGATCGGATCGGGTCTGACGCCATCGTGCTGTTCAATGAGTCGTTCTCCGCCACAAACGAACGGGAAGGTTCGGAGATAGCCAGACAAATCACTTCGGCTTTGCTCGAAAGGCGGGTCAAGATATTCTTCGTCACCCACCTTTATGATTTTGCGCACGGCGTCTACGATAAAAATGAGGGGACTTCGATCTTCCTGAGGGCCGAGCGGCAAGCGGACGGAGGCCGGACCTTTAAACTGATTGAAGCCGAGCCCCTGCAAACAGGTTTCGGCAAGGATTTGTATGACGAAATATTCGGCCCGGAGGCGACGGCCAGCGGGGAGACGCCTGGCGTCGGTGCGATGAATTCAGCTTAGCCGACCGCAGAGGCGGGGGCCCCAATTCCAAGCGGCCGGCCGCGGTCGCCCGCCACCGGCCTCAGCCGCCCGGCAGCCCTGGAACGTCGATGCCGAAAGTTTGGATCAGCAGGACGATGTTCAACGCAAGAATCAGAACGGCTCCGGCGATTGCGACAACGTTGGTCAGCCGGCTATTGACGAACGCGCCCATGATGTCTTTGCGTCGCGTGAACATGATGAGCGCAATGACCGGCGCCGGCAGGGCGAAGCTCAGGATGACCTGGCTGACGACCAGCGCGTCGGTCGAATTGACGCCCAGCCAGACGACGATGAACGCTGGAATCATCGTGACCAGACGGCGGACTACGACCGGGATGCGGAAGCCGACAAACCCCTGCATGATCATCTGTCCGGCCATCGTGCCGACCGCCGAGCTCGACAGCCCGGACGCCAGCAGCGCCGTGAGGAACGCGCCTCCCGCGCCGGCGCCGAGCAGCGGCGTCAGCGTCGAATAGGCGGTTTCGATTTCCGCAACGTCGCTGTGGCCCTCGTGGAACGCGCTCGCGGCCATCATCACCATCGCCATGTTGACGAGACCGGCGACCCCCAGAGCGATCATCACCTCGATGTTTGAGAAACGCACTAACTGACCTCTTTCGCCGTCGTTGCGCGCGCGCGCCCGATCCTGGGTCAGGCCCGAATGGAGGAAGACTGCATGCGGCATGATCGTCGCGCCGACGATGCCGACCGCGATTGTCAGGGCCCCGGCGTCCGGCAATCGCGGAACGACGCTGCCGACGGCCGCCGCGCCCCAGTCGATCGGCGCAATGAACAATTCGACGAAATAGCAAAGCGCGATGGCGGCGACCAAGGCGCCGATGATGATTTCGACCGGTCGAAACCCTCGCGCCTCGAACGTCAGAATGCCATATGTGAGGACGGCTGTGACGCCCATGCCGGCGACGAGCGGGATGTGCAGCAGCAGGGACAGGCCGATGGCGCCGCCGAGGAATTCGGCAAGATCGGTCGCCATCGCCGCCACTTCGCTGACGATCCACAACCCGTAGACCACCGGCCGGGGAAAATGCTCGCGGCACAATTCGGCCAGGTTACGCCCAGTGACGATGCCGAGTTTGGCGGACAACGCCTGGAACAGCATGGCGATGGCGTTGGCCACGACCACGACCCACAGCAGCGCGTAGCCGTATTTCGCGCCGGCCCGAATATTGGTCGCGAAATTGCCAGGGTCCATATAGGCGATCGAGGCGATCACGGCCGGACCGGCGAACAGCACCGGACTGAACCAGCGCGCATTGCCGGCCAATACGTCGCGAATCCCCTCGACGGTCCGTTCCGTCATTCCCTTTCGCATAACGACGTCGGCCATCGACCCTCGCGATTTCGGCGCCGCCTAACGCCTACGCTCCGAAATATAGCTTATGCTACTCTATAGTCAATGGGCTGCGGAATGTCGCCGAGGTTTGACGTCGGATTCCCATAAAACGTGAGTTGCATTTTGCAGCCGAGGCTGCATATTGAAGGCGGGATCGAAAGAGTTTGGCGGGGGCGACGCGGAATTGGGACAGGCCGGGCGAGGGTGTTTTGACCAAGAAGCTCGGTAAAGGTCTGGGGTCCGAGAGCGCGGAACTGGTGGCCGAACCGGTTCAGGCCGGTCGGTTCAGCATGGCGCGCAAGGCGCGCTCGACCGCGACGCTCGAAGACTACGCCGAGATGATCGCCGATCTAATCTCGCTCAACGGCGAGGCCCGCACCATCGATATCGCGCGCCGGGTCGGGGTCTCCCATCCGACGGTCAGCAAGACGATCGCGAGGCTCAAACGCGAGGGGCTTGTCACTTCGCGCCCCTATCGCGGAATATTCCTGACCGAGGCGGGCGTTGCGATGGCCAAGAGCGTGCGCCAGCGCCACCGCCTCGTGGTCGAACTGCTCCTTGCGGTCGGAGCGCCGCGCGATGCGGCGGAAGCCGACGCCGAAGGCATTGAGCATTATGTCTCCGACGCCACCCTGCGCGCCTTCGAGGCGTTCTTGCGCAACGGCGGCGGTCGTCAGCCGCGATAGACTGCGGCGCGCGGCCGAGTTTCAAGGAGCGGGCGCGAGCCCGCGCTTATGCGCCCATTGTCGTTGCCAACGAGCGCTGAACCGCCTTCGCCTAGCCCCCGTGAGGCTGCGGGGGACGACCGTTGGCGGCGCGCTTGCGCGCGGCGAAGCGGGCCGCAAGCTGGGCTGCGCCAGGGAGCCAGCTCGCCGCCGCCACGGACGCGCGCCCGCGCCATCGGCGCAAGAGCTGCGCCGCCGCGTGTTGGTAGGGCGCGACAATTCGGTGAGCGTAATTGTGGAACACCATCACCTTGGCGTAAGCCCAGGCGAACCAGGGGACCGTCAGCAGCCTGTGTTTCGTCAGGTCGAAGATGACCGCGATCAGACCGAAGCCGAGCACTTTCACCGTGATGTAGCCTATCAGGCCGACGAAGAAATAGCCCATCGCCATCGCCACCACGGAAAGCGTCAGCAGCGGCTCGACGATCGCAAGCGGCACGAGAAAGATCAACAGAACGATCAGCATCGGCAGCTGGTCGACCAGCGCGACGAAGGCCTGCTTGAAACGGGTCCACGGGATCAGCCCGACGATGAGCCGTCCGATCGCGATAAAGCCGTCCCAGACCCAGGCGACGGCCAGAAACAGCATCGCCAGCGCCAGCAGCGCCATTCGTATGATCTTTCGATGATTCACTTCGGCGAGATTCCAAAAGGGCGACGCCCATGGGCACAATGCCCAGCAATCGAGGCGCGCGCAAGACTTTCCGCGCCGCATTGTCGCCATTAATCCGCTGTTAACGCTGCCGGCCGTTTTCGCCGCATTCGGCGTCGCCCGTCAAGGGTTCGGTAGGGTTGCCGGAACCTTACGTTAACTCTGATGGGCCTAGCTCTGAGCTGGGCCAGGCATTGGCAGGAGTGGGTTCATGTTCGCGCACAAAGCCAAGGGTTCGCTCGCGCCCGCGCTGGCGCTCGCGCTGAGTATGGCGCTCGGCGCATGCGCGCATAACAACGCCGACCAGATGGCCGCGGGCTATGGCGCGGCCGGCCCCGGCAGCCTTCAGGAATTCAACCAGAAGGTCGGCGACCGCGTCTTCTTCGACACCGATTCCACCAATCTGTCGCCGACCGCCACCGCCACGCTCGACAAGCAGGCGGCATGGCTCAATCAGTACAATCGATACACCTTCACCATCGAAGGCCATGCCGACGAGCGCGGCACGCGCGAATATAATTTCGCTCTCGGCGCGCGCCGGGCCCAGACCGTTCACGATTACCTCGCCGCCAAAGGCGTCGCCGCCTCGCGCATGAAGACGATCAGCTACGGCAAGGAGCGGCCGGTCGCGACCTGCGACGACATTTCCTGCTGGTCGCAGAACCGGCGCGCCGTCACCGTGCTCAGCGGCGCCCAGGGCAGCAGCTGAGTTGATCGCCATCGGCCAGGGCGAGTCGCTTACGGGCGCTGGTCGGCGAGAACGCGTCCCGACCGGGCGGCGGTTTCGGCGGCCGGCGCCTTGAATCCGCTCATCGCGGGGCGTATGGGGCCGGCGACGAAAACTTGACGAGGTCGCCTCCAGTGATATTCGCCCGATCCTCGCGCCTGATGACGGCGAGCCTTGCGTTACTTTTGGTCGCGCCTGCTGCGCGTGCGCAAGGGTTCGATTTTTTCCATCGCCAGTCTCCGCAATCGGCCCAGATGGCCCCGCCAGCCAATATTCCTGGCGCCGCCGGGAACGACGCGAACGAAGCGGCGACGGACGTCGTGCGCCTCAACCAGCTCGAAGATGAACTCAGGCAGGCCAACGGCCGGATCGAGGAGCTCGAGAATGCGCAGCATCGGTTGGAGGATCAGTTGCAGAAGTTTCGTCAGGACGTCGAATTCCGGTTCGGCGAGCGTTCCGGCGCAGCGTCGCCGGCGCCCGTCGGCGCCGCCAGTCCTCCCGCGACGGCGACCGAGGCGCCCGCGCCCATGAGGCCCAAACGATCGGACGCATTCGATCCCAACGCCGAGCCGAACGCCCCGGGCGCGCCACGGCAACTCGGGACAACTCCGCCATCCGCGCCGCTCTTGCGCCCCGCGCCCGGCGCGCCGCTCGAGCTTGGGCGGGCGCGGCCGCCCGCGCCCCCGGCGCCGACCGGGCCGACGATCGTAGGCACCGGGGTGGCGATGCTCGACGCCCCGCGCGAGCAGTTCAACGCCGCGCTGCATGCGTTCCAGGCCGGCCAATACGCGCAGGCCGAACAGGAGTTCAAGGCGTTCATGGCCGCCAATCCCGAGCACCGGCTGACGCCCGACGCGCTGTTCTACGTCGGTGAAAGCTATTTTCAGCGTTCGCGTCCGCGCGAGGCGGCTGAACAATATCTTAAGGTCACGACCAACTATTCCAGGTCCGCGCGCGCGCCTGAGAGCATGGTGCGGCTCGGCCAGACGCTCGCCCAACTCGGCAATCCGGAACAGGCCTGCGCGACCTTTGGCGAATTCGGCAAGCGCTACCCGGCGGCCCCGGCGTCGGTGAAGAAGTTGGCCGAGCGCGAAATGGCCAAGGATCATTGTTGAAGCCGGCGCGCGGCCGCGCCCTTTCGGCGGCTGACGTCGACGCGCTGCTGGCCCCGCTCGGGCGAGCGAAATCCCTGCTGATCGCCGTCTCCGGCGGCCCGGATTCCACCGCGCTGCTGCTGATGGCGGCGGAATGGGCGGCGCGGCGCGGAAAGGTCCGCATCGAGGCCGCGACCGTCGATCACGGCTTGAGGCCGGAGAGCGCCGCGGAAGCAAAGAGCGTCGCCGCGCTCTGCCGGCGGCTGGGCCTCGCCCATCGCACGCTGGTCTGGAAAGGCGCGAAGCCCGCGACCCGCGTGCAGGAGCGCGCGCGCGAGGCGCGCTACCGCCTGCTCATCGATCACGCGCGAGCGATCCGGGCCGACGCGCTGGTGACGGCCCATCATGCCGACGATCAGGCGGAAACCGTGCTGTTTCGCCTGTTGCGCGGGTCGGGCGTCGCGGGCCTGCGCGGCATGGAAGCGATCAGCGCGCGCGACGGCGTCACCCTCGCCAGGCCCCTCATCGGGGTGAAGAAGAGCGACCTCGTCGCCTTCGCCGAGGCGCGCGGCGAGCCGTTTGTCGACGACCCGTCGAACCTCGATCCGCGCTACGCGCGCACCCGGCTGCGCGCGTTGATCGCGCGTCTCGCCGAGGAAGGGCTGGACGCCGAGGCGCTGGATCGGCTGGCCCGCCGCGCGGGCGAGACCGAGGAGGCGCTGGCGCGGCTGACGGCGCTCGTCGAAGCAAAGCTCGGCGCCGATGGCCCGATCGACGCGCGCGCCCTCTTTCAGGAGCCGATCGCGATCGTCCAGCGCGTTCTCGGATCGCGGATCGCCGCGGCCGCCGGCCGCGACCCGGGCCGGCTCGGGCTCGAAAAGATCGAGGCGCTCGCCGGCGCCCTGCGCGACGCGCTCAAGGAGCGCCGCGCGTTCGGCGCCAATCTCGGGGGAACGATCGTGAGGCTGACCGCCAAGGGCGGCTTGCAATTCGCGCCCGAGCCGGCGAGGAAGGGGACCAGGCAGTAGGCGACAGCGGGGCAGGGGGCGTCGGCGCGCCACCCCCTATCGCCCATTGCCCACTGCCCAAGCCAAGAAAAAGCCGCTAACCTGTCGCCGATCGGCAAGGCCGCGCGGCGCCGACAAAGGGAGGCAAGCCAATGCTCTGGGGGATCGATCCGCTGTTGGACGCGGACCTGCTCTACGCTTTGCGACGGATGGGCCACGGCGACGAGATCGCCGTCGTCGACGCCAATTTTCCGGCCCACTCGACCGCGACCTCGACCGTCACCGGCGAGCCGATCCTGATGGCCGGCGTCTCGGCGGCGCGGGCGATCGAGGCCGTATTGTCGGTGATGCCGCTCGACGCCTTCGTGCCCGACCCGGCGCTGCGCATGGAAGTCTCCGGCGACCCGAACGCGGTGCCGCCGGTGCAGCAGGAAGTGCAGCAAGTCCTCGACCGCGCCGCCGGCAAGCGGCTGCCGCTTCAGGGCGTCGAACGCTTCGCCTTCTACGAACGCGCGAGCCAGGCCTTCGCCATTCTGGCGACCGGCGAGCGCCGCCACTACGGCTGCTTCATCTTCAAGAAGGGCGTCTTGCCGCCGGAGTGAAGAGGGCTTTCGCTGGCCGAATCCGTCATTGCGAGCGCCAGCGAAGCAATCCAGAGCCGCCGCAAGAATGAGAAGTCCTTGCGTCTACATGATGGCGAGCCGCCGCAACGGCACGATCTACGTTGGCGTAACCGCCAGCCTCGAGCGGCGCGTTCACCAGCATCGCAACGGTTCGGGCTCGACGTTCGTCAAGCGGTACGGCTGCGAGACGCTGGTTTGGTACGAGCGACACGAACGAATGCTCGAGGCGATTGCCCGCGAGAAACAGATCAAGGGTGGCAGCCGGCGGGCCAAACTCGCGCTGATCGAATTGATGAACCCCGAGTGGAGCGACCTCTACGAAACGATCAACCAGTGACTGCGGTGTGCCGCGGAAGGGCTGGATCGCTTCGCTTGCGCTCGCGAGAATCGCATCGCGTCGAGATTGAACTGCGTTTCCGCCCCGGCGGCGCCGTTCGCGGGCCTCGCCTCGAGCGCGGCGCGAAAGCCGCGACGGCCTGCTCGAGCTCGCCGTGCCGCTTCGCGCTCCCGATGCGGTCGCATGCTGCCGAGATTGTTCTGCGTCGCCGCGAACTGGAGCGGACGCGTTCACGCGTCAATCTCAGCGGCGGCGCGATAGGCCGTCGCCGCCTCCTCGAACCGGGACGTCCCGCGGTCGCGCTCCGCGAGAGCCGCGAGCGCGTTGCCGAGATTGAACTGCGTTCGGGCCCAGTCGAGCGGCGCCTGCGCGCGCGTCCTCGCCTCCAGCGCCGCGTGATAGGCGGCCACCGCCTCCTCCAGCCGGGCGGTTCCGGTTTCGCGCTTCCCCAGGTCCGTCAGCACGTTGCCGAGATTGTTCTGCACCGATGCGAACTGAAGCGGCGCCTGATCGCGCCCCATCGCCGCCGACGCCGCGCGAAAGGCCGCCGCCGCTTCCTCGAGCCGCGCAGTCTCGCTTTCCCGCTCTCCGAGCGTCTTGAGAGCGTTGCCAAGGGCGTTTTCGGCGATCGCCCATTGCAGCGAAACCCCTTCCCGCGAAAGCTCGTCGAGCGCCGCGCGATCGGCCGCGATCGCCTCCTTGAGCCGGGCGATTCCCTGCTCGCGCTCCCCCTCGCTTTCGAGGGCGACGCCGAGCATGTTCTCGATCAACGCCCACTGATTGGGAATGCGCTCGCGCGTCAGCTCCTGAAGGGCCAGACGAAAGGCCGCGACCAACTCCTCGAACCGCGCTGTTCCGCTCTGCCGCTCGCCAAGTCTTTCGAGCGCTTCGCCGAGGTTGCCCTCAGTCAGCGCCCATTTGAGCGGGACCCGCTCGCGCGTCATTTCCTCCAGCGCGCTGCGAAAGGCCGCGGCCGCTTCCTCAAGCCTCGCGGTCCCGATCTCGCGCTCTCCGAGCTGCCGGAACACGCTGCCGAGGTTGTACTGGATCATCGCCCAATCGAGAGGTCTCGTCCCGCGCGTCGTCACCTGAAGAGCGGAACGGAAGGCCGCCACCGCCTGCTCGAGCGCCACCGTCCCGCTTTGGCGCGAACCGATGACGGCGAGCGTGCCGCCGAGATTGTTCTGGGTTGTCGCCCACCCGAGCGGCGCGCGTTCGAATGTCCAGACTTCCGCCGCGGACCGGAAGGCAACCGCCGCCTCCTCCAGACGGGCCGTGCCGCCCTCCCGCTCGCCCAGCCTCTCCAACGCGGTGCCCAGATTGACCTGCGTCTGCGCCCAGTCGAGCGGCGCCGCTTCTCGCGTTCTCGTCTGAAGCGCCAGGCGGAAGGTCGCGACCGCCTGCTCGATCTGCGCCGTTCCGCTCTCCCGCTCCCCGAGCGTTGTGAGCGCAATGCCGAGATTGTTCTGGGCGGTCGCCCACCGGAGCGGAGCCCGCGCGCGCGGAAATTCCGCCAGGGCTTCTCCACAGACCTCGACGGCGCGCCGCAACGACGCGTTATCGCCGCGCTCGTCGCCCTGCCGGTACAGGGCGTCGGCCTGGCGCAGCAGATACCCGCCGCGCTCGTCGGCATGTCCGGCTGGAACATAGCTCGGCCGCCTGGCCGAACAGGTCGGCGGCCTCCAGATAGCGGCGTTCGGTCAGCGCGACGTCGCCCTCGGTCGCGGTCGAACTGGCCGCGCCGAGCATTTGCGCGTCGCCGGCAATTCGCGCCTGTTCCTGAATCTTGTAGGCCGCTTGAGCGGCGGCGATCTGCGCCTGGGTCGCCTGATGCAAAAGCTCGCGGGCGCGATCGAAATGGCCGGCGTCGATCTCGGGCTTCGCCTCATCGACCAGCCCGCGCGCGGTCGGGTTGTCAGCGTTGAGGGCGGCGGCCTTGGCGGCTTGCGCCTGAAGCCGCTTGTAGTCGCCCGCGACCTTGGTCAGCGCCTCGGCCAGCTTGTCGTCGGGAATGTTGGCGTCCTCGCCGACGATCTTCAACAGCGTCTTGGCGGCCCCCTCGGTCACCCCGAGCGTTTTGCTGATGTCCGTGATGCGGTCGATCAAGGGGCCGGTCGCGCCCTTGACCGCCGCTTCGGTCGCCTGCTTGAGCTGCTCGGGCGTCAGCCCGAAGTTGCAGGTTGTCGTATTGTTGCTCGCGTTGCCGGTGGCGGCGATGCTGCAAGGCCCCGCCTCGACCTTGGTGTCGCCGAGCGCAACCGCGGGTCGCGGACAACGAGCGACGAGCCAGCGGCGAAGCGCGAGCACGCGCTACTCAGTCCGGCCGGCGCCGTCATTGCGAGGAGCGAAGCGACGAAGCAATCCAGAGCCGCGGTCGGTTCCCTGCATCGGCTGGATCGCTTCGCTTCGCTCGCGATGACGACGAGGCCTCCGTCCGAGCGAGCCATGCTCGGGCCTTGGCGCGCGCCGTGGTCATGGCTTCTTGGCCGCGGCGGCGGGCGCAGGGCCGCAATTGACGGTGTTGCCGGACGCGGTTCCGTTGGCGGCGATGCTGCAGTCGCCGCTCTTGACGCTGGTCCCGAACTGCATCCCGGCGAGGAGCCAGGCGACGATCCCGAGCGCGCCGATGGCGAAGGCGCCCAGCATGACGAGGCGCAGCATCGGCTCCCGCCGGGCGCGAGGCAGCGACGAGGAGCGGTCGATCACGGCCCGCGCGATCAGCGCGACCATCCCGATCGCGACCCCGGCGACGCCGGCGACTTTCCCCAACTCGGCAAGCGACGACAGCTCCATGGCCTTGCCCGACCTGCTCGCCCTGCTGCGCGCGGAAAGGTCTACAACCCTTCGGCTTGCGGCGAAAGGCAAGCGCTGCGTCAGTAGCACGCGGCGCCGACGCGGGCTGTGCGTTCGCGCACAGGAAGGAGCGGGCGGCGCCGCCGCGGATTGGGTCGCCCCTCAAGGCGCACTCGCGTGGCCAGGCTGCGGCGCCCCGCCTTGCCGCATTCGCCGGCGTCGTTGGCGACAATTTCTTTTCTGGTGGGCAGAACTGTGCTATCCTCGGATCTGT
Source organism: uncultured Alphaproteobacteria bacterium (assembly GCA_963835955.1). GTDB lineage: Bacteria > Pseudomonadota > Alphaproteobacteria > Rhizobiales > Beijerinckiaceae > Roseiarcus. The sequence continues at coordinate 761,079 of CAWIHZ010000005.1, forward strand.
CATGAGAAATCCAAATCCAAAGCCGTTTGGTCGGCCGCGAGGTTTTCGGTCCAGGCGTCTGCCGGCGGCGCTGTTCTTTCACATTTCACGTTCGTTTTTGTACGCAAAACCGCGGCGCAAAAATTTTTAATTTGGATTCGCGCATAAGCCCTTGAAAAGTCCCAATTCGCGGAAGGAAAAAGTTTGGCTTCTGCTTCCCCTGATTTGGTCCTGTTTCCCCTGGCTTGGACTTTGATTCCCCAGATTTTGGATTTCCTTCCCCCGCTTGGGGCCCCTTTCGCTGTAAATAACATATTGTAACAGTTTTTATACCGCCTCCGCCCGAAACAGCCTCGGCGGCCGAACCAGGGCGTCCTGCGCGGCGATCAGCGCCAGCTCGCGCGAGCCCGAGGCGAGCGTCGCGGCGACGACGCCATGGACGGCGGACGCCGCCAGAGCAAGCGCTTGCGCGGTCGCGCGGCTCTCCAGCCAATGGTGAAAGAACAGCGCCGCGAACAGGTCGCCGGCGCCGTTGACCGCGATCGGCAGTTTGGGCGCGCGCAGCCGCCAGAGTCCGGTCTCGTCGCCCGCCAGCATGTCGAGCGCGCCGGCCGGCGTGTCGTCGAGCGCCAGCGATTTGGCGACCACGACCCGCGGCCCCCGCGCGCGCAGCGCCGCGATCGCCGCGCGGGCCTGGCCGAGGCCTCGCGCGTCCTCGCCCGTCAGCCACTCGAGTTCGAAGGCGTTCGGCGTCGCGACGGTCGCGACGGCAAGCGCGCGGTCGCGGAAGAACGCGCCGACGCCGGCCGCCACGTAAGACCCGCGCCCGACGTCGCCGATCACCGGATCGCAGGCGTAGGCCGCGGCCGGATTGGCGGCGCGGACGCTGGCGAGCGCGCGCAACGCCGCTTCCCCGATCTCCGCCGCGCCGAGATAGCCGGTCAGCACGCCGACGCATCGAGAGAGCGCGCCAATCGCCTGCAGTCCGGCCACGCACTCGTCGATCATCCCGGCGTCAAACGCCCGGCCGCGCCAGCCGGCGTAACCCGTATGGCTCGAAAACTGCACGCTCATCAGCGGCCAGACCTCGCGTCCCAGCCGCTGCAAGGCGAAGACGGCGGCCGAATTGCCGACATGGCCGTAAACGACATGCGACTGGATCGAGAGAATCGGCCCGAGCATGGTGCAACGAACGACAATTCGCATCGAGTTCGTCAAAACGGGTTCCGTCGCCCGGATCGTCGGCCTGGAAGCGCGCTTTCGGCCCTTGAGCCCACTCTCCAAGCCTGAAACAATGCGCGGGACCCTTCACCCCACGCCTGTCGAGGAGCGATCCATGAGCGACGCCATCGCCTATCTGTCGCGCGCGATTGAGCAGGGCCAGGGGCTCGCAAGGGCCGATCTCGTCCTCAAGGGCGGGCGGATATTCGATCTCGTCAGCGGCGAGCTGATCCGCAGCGACGTGGCGATCTGCAACGACCGCATCGTCGGAACGCTGGGCGACTATGCCGGTCAACGCGAGATCGACGTCAGCGGCAAGGTTGTCGTCCCGGGCTTCATCGACACCCACTGCCATGTCGAATCCTCGCTGATCACCCCGCTTGAATTCGACCGCTGCGTGCTGGGCCACGGCGTGACGACGGCGATCTGCGATCCGCATGAGATCGCCAACGTTCTGGGCCTGGCGGGCCTGCGCTATTTTCTCGACGCGGCGATGGCGACCGCGATGGATCTGCGGGTGCAGCTCTCGAGCTGCGTTCCCGCGACCAACCTCGAGACTTCGGGCGCGCGGCTGGAGGCGGGGGATCTTCTGCCCCTGGCCGATCACCCCAAGGTGCTTGGGCTGGCGGAATTCATGAATTTCCCAGGCCTGCTGGCGCGCGACCCGATGTGCCTGGCCAAGCTCGCGGCGTTTCAGACCCGGCCGATTGACGGGCACAGCCCTCTGCTCAGCGGCTATTCCCTCAACGGTTATCTGAGCGCGGGCGTGCGCACCGATCACGAGGTTACCAACCTGCCGGAGGCCAGAGAAAAGCTGTCAAAGGGAATGCAGGTGCTGATCCGCGAGGGTTCGGTCTGCAAGGACCTGCACGCGCTCAGCGCCATCATCACCGAACGCAATTCGCCCTTCATCGCCCTTTGCACCGACGACCGCAATCCGCTCGACATCGCGGAGGAGGGCCATCTCGACTTCGTCATCCGCACCGCGATCCGGCTCGGCGCGCCCCCGCTCGCCGCCTACCGCGCCGCGACGATTTCGGCCGCCCGCATCTTTGGCCTGCGCGACCGCGGCCTCGTCGCGCCCGGCTGGCGGGCTGACCTCGCAATCATCGACGATCTGGAACATTGCGCCGTCAGCATGGTGCTGGCTGGCGGACGCATTGTGGACGACGCTCTGTTCGCGACGCGCGGCGCGCTCGCCCCGGTCGGGCGCGGAAGCGTCAAGGCCCGCCATGTCGAGCCGGGCGACTTCATGGCGCCGGGGCACGGGCCCTCGACCCAGGCGATCGGCGTCATTCCCGGCAAGATCATCACCAACCGCGTTCCGGTGACGCTTCCCTATGCGGACGGCCAGCGCGGCGTCGATCTCGATCAGGATGTCGTCAAGGTCTCCGTCGTCGCCCGCCACGGCGTCAACGACAACATGGCCACCGCATTCGTGCAGGGGTTCGGCATGAAGCGCGGCGCCATCGCGTCATCGGTCGGCCACGACAGCCACAATCTGTGCGTGGTCGGCGTCAATGAGACAGACATGGCTGTCGCCATCAACCGATTGCGCGAGATCGAGGGCGGCTTTGCGGTCGCCGAGGACGGAAAGGTGGCGGCGGAGTTACCGCTTCCAGTCGCCGGTCTGATGAGCCTGAAGAGCTTCGAGGAGGTGCGGGAGAAATTGATTCGCTTGCGCTCCGCGGCCAGGAGGCTAGGAGTGACGCTCGCCGAGCCGTTCCTGCAAGTCGCGTTCCTGCCGCTGCCAGTGATCCCGCATCTCAAGATCACCGACAAAGGCCTTGTCGACGTGGACAAGTTCGAGTTTGTAAGGGACTGACAACGCGTCTCCCTCCCGATGCGATCGATATCGCCGAGCCTCACCCGCTTCGATGCGCTGTGGATCCCGATGCCTCGTCTGCCCCGGACGCCAATTGATCGCGGAATCTAAGGATTCGGGGAAGTCGAGAGAGAATTGGAGCTTGCCGCGGGCAGGCTTGGATGAATGCCCAAGTCGACCGGTTTCGTGTCGGCATCGGATAGGCTCGAGTTCATGCCGCCGCCATTGACGCTGTTGAGATTGTCGATTTTCGGCGTGCTCGTCAGGCTTTGATTTCCGAATGGGTCGGCGGCGCCAGGGAAGGGGTCCAAGTTCAGTTCTGCGCCAAACCCGCTGTTTTGGTCCTGGACCTTCGAAGAGGCGGCGGCGGGCGAGCGCGCCGACGGCGGACGGCTATATGGGCTCCCATAGTCCCCGTCAGGATTTGACGCAGAGTAAGCGCCATAAGGATTCGAAGCCGAGCCGCGAAAATGGTCGCCATACTGATTATATCCGCCTGGCGCATCGGTCGCGTAGGGATCGGAATCGTATCGATCGCCGTAGGGGTTGCTGTAGCCTCCGTAGGAGTTTCTCGAGTTATTGGCTCCGTAGGGCTCGCCATAACGGCCATATGGATTTAAGACGCCGCCCGGTACGTCGGAATATAAAGCCGAGCCGTCACTATAGTTGCCGTAACGATCGAAGGTTTCCGACGAGCCCGGAGCGGGGGTTGCATCCGATCGACCAGGATTAGTATCGCTCTCGCCTCCATATCCATAGGAGCCCATGGAGCCAAATGGAAAGTCGGGACCGCTCGTTTGCGAGCTATTGGCCGGCGAACTGAAAGAATAGGGATCGGCGGCGGGACGCCCCAGAGCGTCCTGGCTCCGAGCCGGGGCGGAGAGGCCAGCGACCGTCAAAAGGATGTAGAACGCGTCTGATTTATTCATGTTGGCCGTCAATGCCGTTGAAAGAGGAACTTTAGACCAGCTTACAAGATTCCGCGCTCCTCTGCCACGCCGCGATCAGAGCGTCGCGGCGGCCGGCCGCGCCCAAGGACGCCTCGCCCCCGCCTCTCATTCCGTTGTGTCGCGGCGCGATTGAGCCCCGCAGCGTAACCAATGAAGCGCTGGTGAGACATGCGTTGCGAACGCCGAAACAACCGTCTTATCAGTCGCCTGCCGACGGGACGGCCGAATGAACAACGTGTAGTGAGGCACGGAGCGAAGGGCTGGATTGACAACGTTAGCGCGCCCTCGCCGCCGCCAAAAACAGAACCGCCAAGGCGAGCCACGACAAGATTATCGTCGAACCGCCGATCGGCGCGGCGAATGGAAACAGTCGGTGGCCTGCGAAGGCCTGGGCGCCCAGCTCCGCGGCGAACAGCGCCGCGCCGGCCTCCATGACCAGGCCGATGGCGATCAGCCCCCGCGACCACTGGGTCGCCACGCGGGCGTGGGCGGCGACGCCGAGCCCCGCCGTGGCGTGCAGAATGAGAAAAAGCGCCGCGGTGCGGGCAAGGTCGCCGCCGCCCGTATGGACCGCCGCCGCCGCGAGGGCCACTCCGGCCGCGCCGAGCAAGGCGGCCAAGGCGGCGAGAATGAGAGGCGAGCGGGTCATCGGCGGCTCCGTCAGAGGCGAGTTCGGCCAGGGAAGGGCAGTCCTTCGAGGGAGTTCTTGTCAAGCCGCGACGGCGTCGCGGACTTGCCGGGCGGCGGAAGTTCACGCATGGTGCATCATAAGGAAGCTGACTTTGTTCCCGGACCTCTGGCCGGGGCTGCATGAGGCTGAGGGCCGCGCCGATGGTTTCGAGACGTCTCGTGAGCAAGTCGCTAGCCATCGCCAACGCCAACGCCCAGGCGGGGGTCGACGCGGCCTTGACCATCGCCGCCCGCACGCAGACCCTGATGTCGCCCGGCGGCGGGCCGACCGAGAAGGCGCGTGAGGCCCGTCTCATGGTTCAAGAGAAGGTCGACGCGATGGTCGAGGGGACATTCGCCGCGCAAGCCGCCTGGGGCTCGTTCCTGATAAAGGCCGCGTTCGGCGGCGTGCGAACGCCGCAGGACCTTTCGGTCGGTCTCGCCGGCGTCGCCCAGGCGGCCGGGGCGCCGGCGAGAAGAAAAGTGCGAGCCAACGCGCGCCGCCTGACCGGGATCAAGGCGCTCCCCTGACATGGTCCTCGTGCCTCATCTGCACGCGTTCCTCTCGACTTATGGCTATCTTGCGATCTTCGTCATTGTCGGCCTGGAGAGCGCCGGCGTTCCGATGCCGGGCGAGACCGCGCTCGTCGCCGCGGCGATTCTGGCGGCCAAAGGGACGCTGCACCTTTACGGCGTCATCGGCGCCGCCGCAGCCGGCGCCATCTTCGGCGACAATTGCGGTTACTGGGTCGGGCGCGAGTTCGGCTTTCCGCTCGCCTATCGGTACGGACGCCATATCAAGCTGGACGAGAAGCGGTTGAAGCTCGGCCAGTACCTCTTTCTCAGGCACGGCGGCAAGATTGTCTTCTTCGGTCGCTTCGTCGCGGTGTTGCGCGCATTCGCGGCTTTTCTCGCCGGCGTCAACCGATACAATTGGGAGCGATTTTTCTTCTTTAACGCCGCCGGCGGCATTGTCTGGGCCTCGATTTTCGGCGTGGGCGGCTACATGCTGGGCAAGGCGTTCGAAATTTACGCCCGCCCGGTCGGCGTCGCTGTCCTGGTCTGCGCGATTATTGGCGCCTATGTCGCCGCCCGCTTCATTCGTCATCACGAAAGCGCGCTCGAGGAAGAGGCGCTGAAGGCCTTTCCGGGGCCGCTGGCTCAGCCGAGGGAATAGACAACGCCCTTCAACCGCCCGGCGGGCGCTCGACCGGTCCGATCCACACCCTCGACTGCTCCGAACGGCGCAGAAAATCGACGCTTATGGTGCGGTCGATCTTTTCGGCGTCGAGCGCGCGCAGCAACTCGCCGACGCTGGTCACCGGCCTGTCGTCGAGTCCTATGATGAGATCGCCAGACAATAGTCCAGCGTGGGCCGCCGGCCCGGCCTGGTCGACGCTGAGAATGCGCGCGCCGGTCGCCTGTTCGAGGCCGAGTCTCAGCCCGATGCGGCGCGGGATCGCGGTCGTCGCCGCGCCAATCCCGATATAGGCGCGCCGCACCCGCCCGTGCCGGGCGATTTCGCCGGCGACGAAATTGGCGGTATTGGAGGCGACCGCGAAGCAGATGCCTTGCGCGCCCATAATGACGGCGGTGTTGATGCCGATCACCTCGCCGGCCGAGGAGACCAACGGGCCGCCGGAATTGCCTGGATTTAGAGCGGCGTCGGTCTGCACGACGTCTTCGATCATCCGCCCGGTGCGCGACTGCAGCGAGCGTCCGAGCGCCGAGACGACGCCGGCGGTCACCGTCGCGTCGAAACCGAGCGGATTGCCGATGGCGATGGCGATCTGGCCGCGCCGGAGTTTGGCGCTGTCGCCGAGTTTCGCCGCGGGCAACGAAACGTCGGCGTCCACACGCAGCAGCGCGAGGTCGGTGTCGGGATCGTCGCCGAGCACCCGCGCCTGGAGTTCGCGTCCCTCGAGCGTCGTCAGCGCGACCAGGCGGGCGCCCTGGACGACATGACTGTTAGTCAGCGCGAGGCCGTCTGACGCGATGACGACGCCGGAGCCAGAACCGGCGCCGCGCCCCTGCTTGCGCACGTCGATGCGCACGACGCTAGGGCCGACGCGCTCGACAACTTCGGCGACCGCGCGCGAATAGTCGTCGAGAAGCGCGGCGTCACTCGGCGACCCTGAAACGCCGAGGCCTTGCGATGGGCGCTCGGCGTCGAGCGCCAATGCGGCGGTTGGGGATTGGGAGGAATCGAACATACGCGCCATATGGTGGCGACGTCCGAGGGGCGCAAGCCGCGCGGCCAGCAGCGCCTTGGCGACAACGTGGACAGCTACCTAGGTGATCAGCCGAGCGCGGCCGCCGCCAGGCGTGGCCGCGGGCGCCGGCCCGCGAGACCGAGGCCGGCGAAACCGGCGAGCATCATCGCCCAAGTCGCAAGTTCCGGCGCGGCGTAGACCGTCAAATTGCCGGTCTCTTGAATCGGGTAATTCCCATATCCAACGGACTCCCAGAAAGAATAGTCGCCCGGGGAATTGCCCCAGAGGTTCCAGAAGCCGACCGTGTTCTCGACCGTCGCCAACACCAGTCCATCGATGTCAAAATGCTGTGTGGCGTTGTAGAACAGGTCATTGTAGGTGAACGAGCCGTCGGGGCTGGTGGCGGCGTTCGGGAAACTCGGATTGGCGACCACCCCGCTGATCGACTGATCGACGAGGCCGGAAATCGTCCCGGAGATCGCAGTGACGTCGTTAGACGCGTCTACGGTCATTTGACCGGTCGCGTTCAATTGGCCGTCGAAGGAGGCGAAGGCGAAGGCATAGACGGTCGCGTTGGCGTCGCTTGCCGGCAAAATGGCCGTGATCGCCAGGGCAGCGAACAGTCTTACAAAAGCCTTACTCATAACACATACCCGTTTTCGATGTGTCATCATGACACATCACCTGTCCTGATAAGTTACATCGCCGTGTTTCATTTTGGATATAGGCTGTAACTACGATTAAATCAGGACCTTATTTTCGTAAAATACGCTACAAATCTTCGAGTTACAAGTTATGGTTGCGCCTGTAGTTACTCTCGCTCTAATCGCGAATGCGAAAAGGTATGATCGAATCGCTACCGGTGGCGGCGAAGGGACCGGCCGTGGGAACCCACTGCAAATTTGAGGTCAGAAAAGACGAATCGGGGCGAAAAAGCTCCTCTTCCGGCCCAGGCGCGGTCAAATCCGGATTTTTCGCGCGCTCGCTCTCGCCGGCGCCGCCGGGAATGAGCGAAAGCCGCCGCTGCGATTCAGTTGGCGCCGGCGGCGGGCCCGGAATCAGAAATCAGTGGACGTTTCGCCGGAAGTTCCGAGTGAAAATATTCCGCCCAGGCGCGCCTCAGCCTTTCGGCCCGGGTGGAGACGAACGAGACGACTCGCTTCCTTTGACCGAGGACCCTGGACTCGACGAACGTCCAGGACAGAAAGGCCGCCACCAGGGCCAGCGCGACGCCGCTCAGGGCGTTGACGTACCAAAACCTGAACGACGGGAACAAATGGCAGATGGCCTGCTGCAATGGAAAGCCATACAGATAGACGCCATAGGAATAATCCGCCCCTCGGACGAACAAGGTTTTTGGCGGATTTTGTAAGCCAACGAATACGGTCATATAGGCAAGCGGCAACGGGGACAAATGGACGAGATTTTGGTTCATACTGAAAATCCAGTATGCCGACACCGATATGAGAAATAACGGTCGACTAAAGCTGATGCGCCGACGCATAATGTATAGAGATACGCCAAATAGAAACGAGAGAATCAAGGAAGATTTCAGGGGACCATAAGGAGGCAACTCCATCAATCCGAATTGAGGAAGGACCGTCATCAGCAATGCGAGGCCGAACGTCATGGTGAACAGCCAAGTTTTTCTTTTTGCAATGCCAAACAGAACAATGACAGTGAGGACAATGTAGCTATATAACTCAAGCGGAATCGTCCATAATTGAGCGTTGACGTAACTTGCCGTGGGATTGTCGACGAACACGCCGGGCAAGTAGAAATGAATGTCCCCGGTTACGTTGAGAAAGTAACTGAAAAGTACGGGGCTGGAAAAATATTCTCGCCATTGGACCGAGGTGAGAAGCGGTCCGATGATCAAAGCGGAAATCAGCACCTCGACCGCCAGCGCCGGAAAAATGCGTATGATCCGAAGCGCAAGAAACTCCGGAATCCGGTTCCGCTCCAGACTGCCTGCGACCAGGAAGCCGCTCAGGGCGAAGAACGCCGGCAGCAGGAAACAAATCATCGGCCGCGGCGGCCCGGTCCAGAAATAATATTCAGCCGAAGGACCATAACACACTAAGACGCTGTGCCAGACGACAATCGAGATCGCGAGGGACAGTCTGAGATAATCAAATCCGGTCGGTCGGTTCTGGACCGCATCTAGCTGATTTTGCAATGTCGGCATGGCGTCAGTCGCCTCAGCGCCCGCTTGCAGTAATAAGGTCTGCAAGATCAGACAGCGTCCCGGTTTATGGACTCCTAACTTTGATCCTTCCGGAATGACGCCCCGAAACGCAGCCCGATTGGACGGAATCAGATCGGGCCGAGCCAGCTGCGATCGGCCTACGCTTGTGGCGAAATTGAGAAGAGCCCGGGATCGCCGGCAGACCGAATCTTTCGTCCCTCACCGTCATGCCGCGCCGGAAAATATTGGTCCCCAAACGATCTGACGCGCCCAAGGACCGGCGTCGCAACTGTCAGACGACAGAGGAAGAGATTCGTTCGCAACCGTCCTCGTGGAACCGCTGAGACAATCACGGCATTTAAAGACACTATTAATGTTGCTAAAGATCAACTCGTCAACCGCACGGTGACGACGCTACAAAGTGGAACCGTCGTTCAAGAGTACGTTAACATGTTGCCGTGATCATGCGTCTTGTGAAAAGGAGCAATGAGTTACTGCAAAAAAAGCTCCGTCAGGCGCGCTGAGCACAACGCCCTGACACATGGACGCACCACAGTGAAAGGATAGGAGTACGTCATGAAATCCCTTCGAATGTTTGTTCGCGACGAGACCGGCGCGACCGCGATTGAATACGCCTTGATCGCCAGCCTCATCGCCATCGTCATCATCACGGCGGTGTCCTTTGTCGGCACTCAGGTCAGCACGGTGTTCGGCGAAGTCGGCGCTGCGCTGAAATAAGAACCCGCTCTCGCCTATCCGGCGCCGAGCGAGGGGAGCGACTGACGTCCGCGAGCGCCTGAAGCGCGGTGCGGACGCTCAGCGGGCCCACTTGATACGGGGGCCGCCGCTTGCGCCGCCGGGGCAATCGCCGCCGCTCCCTCCGGGAGGCCGGCGGCGATTGCTTTTTGCGCGGGCGTCGACGCGTCATCCCGGCTTCGCTTTCTGTGAAGAAACAGCGCGGCGTCAAAAAATCGGCGCCCGCTTCTCCCAAAACCCGCCCGGCGCCGTCGAGCAACCGGTCAGATTAACCGCCATGGGCGAGCGTCCCGGCCCGACTTGTCCGGCCATGACGGCACAGCGCAGCGCCAGTGGATGCGCACCGATGCGCGCCTCAAAGCCATCCCAGCCCCGGCCGTTTCAGCGCCGCCCGTTCGCCAATGCGCTGAGAATGGCTCGCGCCCGGCGCTCTGCGAAGGCGGCGGCGACGTCCGGGCCGACTTTGAGGCGCCAGTTCGGGCGTTCGCGGTCCGTTCCGGGCAGATTGGTCGCGATCGTCTGGCCAACGAGGTCGTCGAACTGGGCGTGAGCGAGGATTGAGCCCGAGCCGCCGATCAGCGCATGCACGGCAGCAGCGGTCGCGTCGTCGAGCGGGGCATCCTCGCTCTGGGTGGAGGCGACGAGCCCAGCGGTGAGGAGGGCGGCGAGCAGGCCGCGTTTTTCCTCGAGCCGGGCCGCGATCGCCTCGCCCGCCTTGGCCAGAGTGAGAAGGCCAAGCGACAGCCGCTCGGCGATGTCGGAGCCCCCCCACCAGCCGGCGAGCGTCGCCAGATCGTGGGTCGCCACGCAAGCGACTGACATCGGCGGATAAGAGGCCGGCGGCAGAACCTCCGCTCCCTTCCGCTCAAACCACAGCACCCGCATGCCTTGAATATTGGCGCGCGCCAGTCGGGCGCGAAAACCCTCGGGGACGGTGCCGAGATCCTCGCCGACCACCATGCATCGGCCGCGCTGGCTCTCCAGTGCGATATGGCCAATGAGATCGTCGAGCGGGTAGGCGAGATAGGCGCCTTCCGCCGCGGCTGCGCCGTCGGGGATGAGAAAGAGCCGCTGCAAGCCCATTGCATGGTCTATGCGCAACATGCCGGCGTGGCGCATATTGGCCCGGTAGAGCGCGCTCAAGCCGGTCCAGCCCTCACGCGCCCCTGCGAGCGGATTGGGCGCGGGCAGGTTCCAGTTCTGCCCCTGCGCCGCGAATTGGTCCGGCGGCGCGCCGATGGCCGCGCCTTGAGCGAGTTCGGCGGCATGCGCCCAGGATTCCGCCCCGTCCGGCGCGGCCCCGACCGCGAGGTCGCGGTAGAAGCCGATCTCCAGGCCCGCACCGCGCGCGCGTTCGGCGGCGTGGCCGAGCTGGCGGTCGGCGAGCCATTGGCAGAAAATGGCGAAGTCGAAGGCGTTGGGATCTTTGGCGATCGCATCTTCGATCGCTTTCGCTTCGCCCTCCCGCAAGGCTCTCGGCCACGCCCGCCAATTCTGGCCGGCTTCTCCTCTTGCGATCGCCTGGAAGGCGGCGAAGCGCCGCAGCGCCTGGCCGCCCGCCCCGACGAAGGCCGAGAAGTCGCTCATCAGCGCCTGGCCAGGCCGTGCGGCGCGCGCGCGGGCGAAAGCCGCATGAAGAGCTTCCAGCGCGGCGCTCTTGATGCGCCAAACCGCCCGATAGTCGACGATTTTTGTCGCCGCGGCGGCCGTGATCGCGGGTCTGAGCGCGGTGAGAGCGGTCTCGAGCGCATCGTCGCGCGGCATCGCGGAATTGTCGAGAACGTCGATCAGGATCGGATCGAGGAAGCGCCGGTCGGACGGGTGATAGGGACTGCACCGCTCCCGGTCGAGTGGGAACAGCATGTGCATCGGGCTCACCCCGAGATAGGCAGCGCCGGCGCCGCCCGCCTGTTCGCCCGCGATCGCCAGCGTGGAGAGGTCGCCGATTCCTTGATCTCCAAGGCCCGGCGCCGCGCGGCGCAGCGCATAAAGTTGGGCGGCGACGCCGAACCGTTTGCGTAACGCCGCCTTTGGCCCGTAGGCTTCGGGCGGCGCGATCGTCAGCGCGCATTCGACGCCGTCAACGAACAGGAGATGCCGGCCGATCGGCGCCTCGGGCAGCGGAATCGCTCGTTCCGATACAGTGCGCCCGTCTGGGAGCTGGCGGCAGGGGCCGCCGATTCCTTCGACGCGCCATTCGAAGATTGTCCCGTCCTCGCACTCGATCCGGGCCTCCGCCGCTTGCGGCCCACCGCGCAACGGGGCGGCCAGCGGCTCGTCGAGGCGCAGCACAAGTGAGAAAGGCAGCCGGCGCAGGCGCGTTTCGTCGATGACGCGGGCCATGCTCTCACGCGCCTCAGCTTGGCTGGCGGCGCCAAGACCGAGCGCCGACAACAGGGCGATCTTGGTCTCTGGCGAGACGGTCGTGCGTTTTCCCGCGAGGTCCCACCACTCGGAAGCAATTCCAGTAAGGCTGGCGAGCGCATCAATCATATCCGCGCTTGGCGGCCCTGACCGGGGGCGCCCGGGGCCGCTGGAATTTCCGCCAGCAGGATTGAGGAGCGGGCCCGAAGCCGCGTCCGGTTGGCGATCGGGAACGGACGCTCGGTCGCTTCCGGGTCATAGGTGTCAATGAGCCCGCGCCACGCCATGCCGGCGCGGGGCAGTGGCAGGCTGAGCTCCGCATCGTCGTTCGAGCGGTTCATCGCAAAGGCGACGCGATCGACGCCGTCGGCGTGCGGCGCGCCGAAGACGGCGACCAGAACCGCGCCGACCGGATCGCTCCATGTTGAGGCGGTCATTGGGCCGTCCGCATCGCGCCACTCGACATCGGGCAGATGGCTCGAGTTGAAGGGGGCGCCGGTCAGGAAGGCGTCGCGCGACAGCGCCGGATGAATGCGGCGAATTGCCGCCAGCCGGCCGGTGAAGGCGACGAGCGAGGCGTCGGCGACTCTCCAGTCGATCGCAGTCGTCGCATTGTCCTGGGCGTAGGCATTGTTGTTGCCGCCCTGGCTGAAACCGAGTTCGGCCCCCATCCCCAGCATCGGGGTTCCGCGAGAGGCGAACAGCAGCGTCATCAGATTGCGCTGATCGCGCGCCCGCGCGGCGGCGATCTCCGGGTCCGCGCTCGGCCCCTCAACTCCATGGTTCCAGGAGTTGTTGTTGTCCGTGCCGTCGCGATTGTGCTCGCCGTTCGCCTCGTTGTGCTTATGGGCGTAAGCGACCAGATCGCCAAGCGTGAAGCCGTCGTGCGCAACGACGTAGTTGACGCTCTTCGACGGCGCCGCGGCATGCGCGAAAATGTCGCGGGAGCCCGCGATCCGCGTCGCAATCTCGCCGCGTAGTCCAATGTCGCCACGCCAGAAACGGCGCGCCGCGTCGCGAAAGCGGTCGTTCCATTCGGCGAAGCCGGGGCCGAATTGCCCAAGCCGGTAGCCGCCGGGGCCCACGTCCCAGGGTTCGGCGATGAGCCGCGCCTGGGCGAGCACCGGATCGTCCGCCAACGCCTGAAAGAACGGCGCATGCGGGTCGAAGCCTTCGTCGGTGCGCCCGAGCGCAGTCGCGAGATCGAAACGGAAGCCGTCGATTCCACCGAAAATCATCCAGCGCCTGAGAGCGCCGATCGCCATGTCAACGACGATCGGGCGGTCGAGCGCCAGACAATTGCCGGTGCCCGCGTCGTTGACGTAGGTCGCCGGGTTTTTCGGATCGAGACGAAACCAGGTCGCGTTATCGAGACCGCGAAACGACAGGGTCGGTCCGAACTGGTCGCTCTCGCCATTGTGGTTGAAGACGACGTCGAGGATCGCCTCCATCCCCGCCGCGTGCAGCGCGTCGGTCGCCGCGCGCACGTCCGCCCAGCCTCCTGGCGCAAGCCGCGGATCGGGCGCGCCGAACACGACCGCGTTGTAACCCCACGCGTTCGAGAGACCGAGCGGCGGCAAGTGACGTTCATCGACGAAGGCGTCCGCCGGCATGACCTCGACCGCCGTGACGCCGAGCGCGGCCAGATGCGCGATCGAGGCGGCATGGGCGAGCCCCAGGAAGGTCCCGCGCTCGCTTTCCGGGATCGCCGGGTTGAGGCGGGAAAAGCCCCGCACGTTGAGCTCATAAACGACGAGCGCTTCCGGCGCCACGCGCTTGCGGCCAGGCTCGCCGGCCGGCGGCGCGCCGGTGATGGCTTTCGGCGCAAAAGGGCCACTGTCGTCTCCGAATTTGAACATCGAAGGATGGAGGCGGAATGGTCTGTCAAATCGCCAGGCGTAAGGATCGGCGAGCAGTTTAGACGGGTCGAAACGGGCCCCTTGTGCTGGATCGTAGGGTCCCTCGACACGAAAGCCGTATCGGGTCCCGACGCCGAAGCCCGAAGCAAAGCCGTGAAGGACGCCGCGCGTGTCGCGGGTCATCGAGGCGCGGAAAGCCTCGCGATCGCCGTCATAGAGGCAAAGCGAAGCGCTCTCCGCGTTGGGAAGAACGAGCGCCGCCTCGAGGCCGCGCGCCGAAACGGCGACTCCGAGTTCGCCCTCCGGTTCGTTCATGGAGTCGGGCCGGCGATGGAGCGATATAGCGCGGCGTAACGCTTCGCCGGGGTCCCCCACGAGACGTCCGCCCGCATGCCGTTGAGCCTCAGACGCCGCGTCGCCAGCGGATCACGAATCATCTCCAGCGCGCGGTCGAGCGCGTAAGCCAGGGCCTCGACCGAGGGCGGAGAGAACTGGAACCCGGTCGCTACGCCGGCGGCGGCGGCCGCCTCGTTGGCGTCGATCACCGTGTCGGCGAGGCCCCCCACGCGCGACACGACCGGCAGCGCGCCGTAGCGCAAGGCGCAGAGCTGCGTCAGGCCGCACGGCTCGAAGCGCGACGGGACCAGGATGAAATCAGCGCCAGCCTGGATCAGATGAGCGAGCTTCTCTTCATAGCCGAAGACGCAACCAACCGAGCCCCTTCCCGCGCCTGCGGCGGCGGCGAAGCCCGATTCCAGCGCCCGTTCACCGGATCCAAGCAGCGCGAGCTGTCCTCCCTTGGCGATGAGACCCGGAAGAGCCCGCAGCAGCAGGTCGAGGCCCTTCTGGTGCGAGAGGCGCGAAACGACGCCGAATAGCGGCCGATCGACGTCCGGGGCCAGTCCCATCCTAGCCTGGAGAGCGGCTTTGTTGCGCACGCGCGCGTCGATGCGCATCGCCGTATAGTTCTGCGCCACTTCGGGGTCGGTCGCCGGATTCCAGACGCTGTCGTCGATGCCGTTGCGAATGCCCATCACCACTGAGGCGCGCGCGCGCAGGAGACCGTCGAGCGCCATTCCGAATTCCGGCGTCATGATCTCGCGTGCGTAGGTCGGCGAGACGGTGGTGATGCGGTCGGAGACCTGGAGACCCGCCTTCAGGAAGCCGACGCCGCCGAAATATTCGACCCCGTCGATCGTAAGCGCGCGGTCAGGCAAACCCAGTTGGCCGAATACGGACACGGGAAAATGGCCCTGAAACGCCAGGTTGTGGATGGTGATCGCCGTGCCGGGGCGAGGTCCGTCCTGGAAATGAAGGTAGGCGGGCGCCAGCGCGGCCTGCCAGTCGTGCGCATGAACGACGCCCGGCCGAAATCCGGCGATCGCGCCGAGCCCAATGTCGGCGCCGACACGCGCGAGCGCGGCGAAACGTCGCGCATTGTCGGGCCAATCCAGTCCGTCCGCGCCGAGATAGGGGTTGCCCGGCCGCTGGTAGAGATGGGGAGCGTCAAGGGCGAACAGATCGAGGTCCGCGGCCCTTCCGGCGAGCACGCGCGCCGATCCCCCGAAAAGGTCGCCATACTCGCGCGCGGTCTTGGCATGGGCGAGCTTTGCTTTCACCGCCGGATAGGCGGGAACGAGCGTTCGCACTTCGAGGCCCTCACGCGCCAGCGCGCCGGGCAAGGCTCCCGCGACGTCGGCAAGCCCGCCGGTCTTCACCAGTGGAAAGATCTCGGAGGCGACGGACAGAACTTTCAACTCGCTCATTGAGCGAGCTTGTCGATCATCGGCCCGGTGATCAACGTCACGCCTTGATCCGTGCGCCGGAATCTCTTGGCGTCGAGTTCCGGGTCCTCGCCGACCACCAGACCGTCGGGAATGGTCACGTCGCTGTCGATGATCACCTTGCTCAGCCGCACGTTTTGGCCAATTTGCACATAGGGCAGCACGACCGCCTCATGGATCGTGGAGTAGGAATGGACGTGCACGCCGGTGAACACCAGCGAACGGCTGATCGACGCGCCCGAAATGATGCAGCCGCCCGAAAGGAGAGACGCGGTCGCTTGTCCGCGCCGGCCCTCGACGTCATGCACGAATTTCGCCGGCGGCGTGATCTCGCCGTAAGTCCAGATCGGCCAGCCGCGATCGTAGAGGTCGAGATCGGGGACGACGTCGGTCAGGTCGATATTGGCGGCCCAATAGGCGTCGACGGTTCCGACATCGCGCCAATAGTGCCTGGCCTCCCCGGTCGAGATCACGCACGAATGAGAAAAGTGGTGCGCGACCGCTTTGCCGTTCTTGACGATGTAGGGGATGATGTCCTTGCCGAAATCATGGCTCGAATTCGGATCGGCCGCGTCGCGCTTCAGCATGTCGATCAGGAACGTGGTCTCGAATACGTAGATGCCCATGCTGCAGAGCGCGACGTCGGGTTTGCCCGGCATATGCGGCGGGTTCTTAGGCTTTTCCAGGAAGGCGAAGATCACGTCATTCGCGTCGACATGCATGACGCCAAAGGCCGTGGCCTCCTCGAGCGAGGCCTCGAGACAGCCGACCGTCACGTCCGCGCCCGAGTCGACGTGCTGCTGCAACATCTTCTCGTAGTCCATCTTGTAAATGTGGTCGCCGGCGAGCAGGACGATGAAGAGCGGACGATAGCTCTCGATGATGTCGATGTTCTGAAAGACCGCGTCAGCCGTGCCCAGGTACCACATGGTCTCGGACACGCGCTGCGAGGCGGGCAGGATGTCGAAACTCTCGTTCCGCTCGGGGCGGAAGAAGTTCCATCCGCGCTGCAGGTGGCGTATGAGGCTGTGGGCCTTGTATTGCGTGGCGACCGCTATGCGGCGAATGCCTGAGTTGAGCGCGTTTGAGAGAGCGAAGTCGATGATGCGCGACTTGCCGGCGAAATAGACCGCGGGCTTGGCCCGGCGGTCAGTGAGTTCGAGGAGTCTGCTGCCGCGGCCGCCGGCCAGAACGTAGGCCATCGCGTGGCGAGCGTAGGGCGCCGAAACGCCGAGCTCCTTGGCTGTCTTCGTCCTGGCCATCCTGAACTCCTGTCAGGGCGCCGCTCCGTCGGCGCCGGGTGGGGTGAATACAAGGAACAAGGTCGAAAGCGGCGGAAGGACCAAAGCCGCTGAAGCCGGGAAGCCGTGCGAAGGCCGCGCCTGCGCCGCAACCCCGCCGAAATTGCCCATATTTGAACCTCCATAAGGACTGGCGTCGCTGTTGAGCGCCTCGCGCCAATGGCCTTCGTAGGGCAGACCGAGCAGATAATTCTGGCGCGGCTCGGGCGTGAAATTGCAGACGACCGCGACCGGCGGATCGCTCGGCGCGCCGCGGCGCAGAAAGGCGAGCACGGACTGTGTGTCGTCGTTGACGACGATCCAGCGGAAGCCTTCCGGCTCGCAGTCGCGCACATGGAGCGCCGGCGTTTCGCGATAAAGCCGGTTGAGGTCGCGGATCAGCGCCTGCACGCCCTGATGCGGCCAATGTTCGAGCAGCCACCAGGGCAGGGACTCCATCGCGTTCCACTCGCTCGTCTGCCCGAACTCCTGGCCCATGAACAGGAGCTTCTTGCCGGGATGGCCCCACATGAAGCCATAGAAGGCGCGGGCGTTGGCGAAACGGCGCCACTCGTCGCCCGGCATCTTGGCGACCAGCGAGCCTTTGCCGTGCACCACCTCGTCGTGCGAGATCGGCAGCACGAAATTCTCGCTGAAGGCGTAAAGAAGCCCGAACGTCATTTTGTCGTGGTTCCAGCGGCGATAGATTGGATCGCGCGACATGTAGTCGAGCGTGTCGTGCATCCAACCCATGTTCCATTTGAAGCCGAAACCGAGTCCGCCGTGGTCGGTCGGGCGCGAGACCCCGGGAAACGCAGTTGATTCCTCCGCGATCGTCACCGCGCCCGGAAAGCCGCCATAGACGAGTTCGTTGGCGCGGCGGAGGAAGGCGATCGCCTCGCGGTTCTCCCTGCTGCCGTCCGCGTTGGGCAGCCATTCGCCCTCGCGGCGCGAATAATCAAGGTACAACATCGAAGCGACCGCGTCGACGCGCAGCCCGTCGATATGGAAACGGTCGACCCAATAGAGCGCGTTGGCGTAAAGGAAATTCGCGACTTCGTGCCGGCCGAAATTGTAGATCGCCGTGTTCCAGTCGGGATGGAAGCCCTTGCGTGGATCAGCATGCTCGTAAAGCGCTGTGCCGTCGAATCGCGCGAGGCCATGTTCGTCGGTCGGGAAATGCGCCGGCGCCCAGTCAAGAATTATGCCAAGTCCAACGGCGTGCGCCCGGTCGACGAAGCGCGCGAAGCCGGCCGGCTCACCGAAGCGGCGCGTGGGCGCGAACAGGCCAATCGGCTGGTAACCCCAGGATTCGTCGAGCGGATGTTCGCTGATCGGCATGAGCTCGATATGGGTGTAGCCCATGTCCGTTGCGTAGGGGATCAACTGGTCGGCGAACTCGTCATAGGTGAGAAAGCGCCCGTCCTCGCCGCGCCGCCAAGAGCCGAGATGGACCTCGTAGATCGACATCGGCTTGCGCCGCGGTTCGCCGTCGCCCCGCAGGGCCATGTAGTCGGCGTCGGTCCAGGGGAAATCGGCGCTGTCGGCGACCACGGAGGCGGTCGAGGGGCGCAGCTCCGCCTCGAAGCCGAACGGGTCCGCTTTCAGCGGCAAGAGCGCCCCGTCGGGCCCGGCGAGCTCGTATTTGTAGACCGCTCCGACGGTCAGATGGGGGACGAAAATCTCCCACAGGCCGCTGTCGAAACGCTTGCGCATCTGGCACCGCCGGCCGTCCCAGCGATTGAAGTCGCCGACGATCGAGGCGCGCGTCGCGTTAGGCGCCCAAAGCGCAAACAGCACGCCGTCGACGCCTTCGTGGCGCGTGAGCTGGGCGCCGAGCCGGCGATAGAGCTGTCGATGCGAACCCTCGCGTAGCAAATAGTCGTCCAGCGGGCCCAGCGCCGGCCCAAAAGCGTAGCTATCGATGTATGACGACGTTCCGTGCGCGGTCTCAACTTCGATCCGATAGGCCGGGCGCTCCTTGACCAAGGGGATCAACGCCTCGAAGAAATCGTCCTTGCGGCGCGGTAGCTCGGTCAGCAGCTCGCCCTCGCGCGTAAGCGCGCGGACGCGGATTGCGTCGGGCGCGAAGGCTCGAACGACCCATCCCTTGGGGGTCAAGTGTGGGCCGAGCACAGCGAAAGGATCAGGCTGGCGCGCCGCAGCGATCGCGTCGACGTCCTCCTCCCGCGCTCTCCAGTCGTCCTCCCGCATTTCGGCCTCCATGCCGTAAGCTCAGTTTATGGGAACGAACGGCGCATTCCATATCTCGCTGGCATATTCGGCGATCGCGCGGTCGGACGAGAACCAGCCCGCATTGGCGGTGTTTAGAATGCTCGATCGCATCCAGCGCTTGCGGTCGCGCCAGACCTGATCGATCTTCATCTGGGTCTCCCAGTAGGCGTCGAAATCGGCGCAAATCATAAAATAATCGTGGTGGGTGAGGGCGTCCACGAGGCCGTGATAGCGCGTCGCGTCGTCGTTCGAGAACACGCCGGAGGCGATTTCCTCTAGCGCCTCGCGCAACACCGGTGAGGCATCTATACGCTCAGCGGCGTCGATCCCGTGAGCGCGCGCCTCCTCGACTTCTGACGCGGTCAGGCCGAAAATGAAAATGTTGTCGTCGCCGACGTGGTCGCGCAACTCCACATTGGCGCCGTCGAGCGTGCCGATGGTCAGCGCGCCATTGAGCGCCATCTTCATGTTGCCGGTGCCCGAAGCCTCCATGCCTGCGGTTGAGATCTGCTCGGAGAGATCGACGGCGGGCATGATCCTCTCGGCGAGGGAGACATTGTAGTTGGGCAGGAATACGACCTTTAAAAGGCCGCGCACGGTCGGATCCGAATTGACCACTTTTGCGACGTCGATGGCCAGCTTGATGATGAGTTTGGCCTGCGTATAGCTCGCCGCCGCCTTGCCGGAGAAGATCTTGACGCGCGGCGCGAAGTCGATGGTGGGGTTGGCGCGGATGGCGTTATAGCGCGCCACCGTCTCGAGAACGTTGAGCAGCTGGCGCTTGTATTCGTGAATGCGCTTGATCTGCACGTCAAACATCGCATCAGGGTTGATGCGCTGGGTAAGAAGATCGGCGACATGGCGCGCCAACGCGACCTTGGCGGCTCGGCGCGCCGCCTCCACGCGCTCCTGCATCGAAGGATCGTCGGCGTAGGCGGCGAAGCCCTTGAGCGCCTCGGCGTTGTAGAGCGCGCGGTCGCCGACCGTCGACCGGATGAGCTCGGTCAGGGCCGGGTTGCATTCGATGAGCCACCGGCGAAAAGTGATGCCGTTGGTCTTGCTAACGATTCGGCCAGGATAGACGATGTTGAAACTGTGGAAAACGGTCTTGCGCATCAGGTCCGTGTGCAGGGCCGAGACGCCATTGATCTTGTGCGAGCCGATGAAGGCGAGATTGCCCATCCTGACGCGACGACCTGCATGTTCGTCGATCAGCGAGAGCGAGGTGAGTATGGCCGGGTCGACGAAGCCGCGTCGTCGCGCGCTGTCAAGATGCGCCGCGTTGAGGAGATAGATAATCTGCATGTGGCGGGGCAGCAGCCTCTCCATCAGCGGCACCGGCCAGCTTTCGAGGGCCTCCGGCAGCAGCGTGTGATTCGTATAGGAGAAGGTCGCTTGCGTGATTGCCCAGGCCTCGTCCCATTCGAGGCCGTTAAGGTCGACGAGAATGCGCATCAGCTCGGGAATGGCGATGGCGGGATGGGTGTCGTTGAGCTGGACCGCGGCGCGCTCCGGGAGCGTGCGCACGTCCTGGTGCTGTTTGATATGGCGGCGAATGAGGTCGAGCAGGGAGGCGGAGGCGAAGAAATATTCCTGCCGCAGACGCAATTCCTGCCCGGCCGGGGTCGCGTCGCTGGGGTAAAGGACTTTGGAAATCGCCTCGGCGCGCACCGTGTCGGAGAGCGCGCCGACAAAGTCGCCGGCGTTGAACGCATCGAGCTTGAAAGGGTCGGGCGCGCGCGCCGACCATAAGCGCAGCGTGTTCACGTGCGCGCCGCGCCAGCCGACGATCGGTGTGTCGTAGCCGACCGCCTCGACCGTCTCGGCCGGATGCCAAATGTGGCGCGTCCGATCGTCTTCGCCCTGCACCATTTCGACCCAGCCGCCGAAACCGATCGCATAACTAACTTCGGGGCGCTCAAATTCCCATGGATTGCCGTTGGCGAGCCAATCTTCCGGAGTCTCCTGCTGCCAGCCGCCGTGGATGATCTGGCGAAACAATCCGTTGTCGTACCGAATGCCGTAGCCGTGAGCGGCGATCGAGAGCGTCGCCATGCTGTCCATGAAGCAGGCGGCGAGGCGCCCCAGACCGCCATTGCCCAGCGCGGCGTCCGGCTCAACCCGGCGCAGCGCGCTCAGATTGACCCCGAGTTCATCGAGCGCTTCAGTCATCGGCTCCACGATGCCGAGATTGGTCATCGCGTCGAACAGCAGGCGTCCGATCAGGAATTCCAGAGAGAGATAATAGACTCGCTTACGCCCGTCGGCGTAGGCGCCGGTGGTCGAGGGCAACCAATGGTCGACGACGATGTCGCGGGTGGCGAACGCGACGGCCAGAAACCAGTCGCGCTGGCTCGCGACCTTGGGTATCTTGCCGACGGCGTAGGTCAGCTTGGCGAGCACCGCCTCCTTGAGTTGCGCCGCCGTGTGGGGCGGGGACACGCTCGCCTGGGCCGTCGCCTCGCCGTTCGCGCTGAGAGTGTCCATGTCGCCTCGATGACCGCGGTCCACTGACGTCGAGCCGCCCGTCGCGCGCGCCCGCACACACTTTGTAACACGGCTGCCGCGACGCACAATCCCACTATGGAGGCGATCGCGCCACGTGGCCGAGTTGCGTATCACGGCGCCGAATTGGCCCTGGCCCTCGCGGCGCGGATTTGATCTTGCAGCGCGTTGAGCTCGCTGGTCGCGGCGTTGATCTGGTTCTGTAGGCTCTCGAACTGCTTCAGCGCCGCGGCGGTCTGATCCCGAGCCTGCGCGAGCGCGGCTTGAGCAGCCGCGACCTCGCCTTGCACTCTCGTTTGCTCGGTCAGGAGGGCCTGGGATTGGTTCTCCTCAGCGGCGAAGCGGTCGCTCGCTTCCTTGAGCCGAGCGTCGACCGCCTGTAGATCGCGGGTCCGGGCGCTGGCCTCCTCCTGCGCGCCCGAAATGGCGAGCTTGGCGTCGCCGATCTGCTTGGTCAGGTCGGCGAGCTCGTTTTGCGCCGACGCGCGAGCGGCGGATGCTTCCGACAACGCCTTTTCGGCGTCAGCCGCCTGTCTTTTGAGCTCGGCGGCCGTACCCGCCGCCTTCTGCAGGTTTTGCAGGTCTGTGGCGAGCGATTCGCGCGCCTGCTCGGCGGCGCGTAACGATTCAGTCGTCTCGGTCCGCGTCTGCGCGACTTGCGACCAAAAAAAGGCGGCAAGCAGCCAGCCGACGGCGGCCACAGCCGCCAGCGCGAACAGGACCGGCCGGCTAAATTTGTCGGCCGAATCGAAAGCCATGGCGTCTTCCCTCTCGATGGCGCCTCTACGCGGCTGTCAAAGGCTAAATCTCCTCTCCATATTGCGGGCCCTAACCCTGTCCGCCAAGTGGAAAACGTCGCCAAGGGTCCGTTTGTGCCAAAGGCAAGTCATATATTTCCGGCGAAGGTTCGGACTTGTCCGTCGAGTATTATTGAGAGGCGGCGAGCTCCGAGCTGCGCTGGTCGCGGTCCGCCACGACGCGGAAGACGCGCGGCGGGTGCGGCATTGTGACGCGGAACCGGCGCGACGACGCTGTCTTCGCTGTAACGGCCGGGCGCCCGTTCAAAAACGCGGTTTCATCCGGACGGGTGATTGGCAGCGGAGAATCTTTTCGTTTGTCAATTTTTGCGGTCGCGGTGTATCGTCGGCGCTATGAAGAAGCCTTGGACGGGCTAGTATTGCGGCGCGCGAAGCGCGCGCATGTGAAATCGGAGGCCGGCGACGGTGATTGGAGCCTCGAAGCTGATTCGGACGGGCGCGTTGGCTTACGCCGCGGGCATCGCGAGCGTGGCTTCATCGCCAGTTCGAGCGGCGGTTTTCGGCGGCCCGGTACCGGGCCAAATGGGTTTTCTCCCGGCGGTCACCCAAAACGCCGAGGACATCGAGTGGCTGCATAACTGGGTGCTGATGCCAATAATAACCGGCATTTCTCTCCTCGTGCTCGCGCTGCTAACCTATGTCGTCTATCGCTTCAACGAAAAGGCCAATCCGGTCCCCTCCCGGAGGACGCACAACAGCCTGCTCGAAGTCGCGTGGACGGTCGTGCCGGCGCTGCTGCTCGTGATCATCGCGGTTCCGTCATTCCGTCTGCTGACCCTGCAACTCGTCCTTCCGCCGCCAGACCTCACGGTGAAGGTGACGGCTTCGCAATGGCACTGGAACTACGGCTACCCAAAAGCCGAGGGCGGGTTTGCGTTTGATTCACTCATCGTCGATGACAAGGATCTCAAGCCCGGCGACATCAGGCTTCTAACCGTCGACAATCCGATGGTGTTGCCGGTCAACAAGTCGATCGAGGTCGACGTCACTTCGCAGGATGTCATTCACTCGTTCTCCGTCCCCTCGTTCGGCGTTAAGATCGACGCCATTCCGGGTCGCCTCAACAAGGCCTGGTTCAAAGCTGATCGGGAAGGCGTCTATTACGGGCAATGCTCGAACATCTGCGGCATCGATCATGCGTTCATGCCGATCGAGGTCCGGGTCGTCAGCCAGAAGGCTTACGATGATTGGCTGCTCCAGGCCAAAAAGAATTTCGCGGCCTCCGGCGTCGTCGACGTTGCCGCCGCCCGGCCGCTTATCCCTGAACCGCGGCGCGCGGCGCCGTAAGTTCATGAAGCACAGGAACCTATAACCATGGCTTCCGTCAGCGGATTCACTTCTTCCGAAGTCGAGGCTCACCACGACCACGGGCACGGCCACCCTACGGGATGGCGCCGATTCCTGTATTCGACCAACCATAAGGATATTGGCACGCTCTACCTGACTTTCGCGGTGATGGCGGGTCTGCTTGGCACGTTGCTTTCGGTCGCGGTCCGGGCGGAACTGATGATGCCGGGAATCCAAATTTTCCCGACGATCTCCGCCATTCTGACCGGAGACGGCTCCATCGACGCCGCCAAGAACATGTACAACGTCTTTTTCACCAGCCACGCCCTCGTCATGATTTTCTTCATGGTGATGCCCGCGATGATGGGTGGATTTGGCAATTGGTTCGTGCCGATTCTGATCGGCGCGCCGGACATGGCCTTCCCGCGGCTCAACAACATGTCATTCTGGCTTCTGGTGGCGTCGTTCTCGCTGCTCGTCACGTCTCTTTTCGTCGAGGGATCGCCGGGCATGAAGGGATTTGGCGGCGGCTGGGTTCTGTATCCGCCGTTCTCGTCCGACGTCGGGGCGCCTGGCCCGGCGGTTGATTGCGTTATCCTCTCGATGCACTTGGCCGGCATGTCCTCGATCGTCGGCGCCATCAACTTCATCGCGACGATCTTCAACATGCGTGCCCCGGGCATGACGATGATGCGCATGCCCTTGTTCGTGTGGTCGGTGCTGGTGACCGCGTTCCTGCTGCTGCTGGCGCTGCCGGTGTTGGCCGGAGCGCTGACGATGCTGCTGACGGACCGCAACTTCCACACCACGTTCTTCGAGCCCGCCGGCGGCGGCGATCCGATCCTGTTTCAGCATCTATTCTGGTTCTTCGGCCATCCCGAGGTCTACATCCTCATCATCCCGGGCTTTGGCATCATCAGTCAGGTCGTGTCGACGTTCTCGAAGAAGCCGATTTTCGGCTATGTCGGCATGGTCTATGCCATGTTGGCGATCGCCATCCTGGGCTTCATTGTTTGGGCGCACCACATGTTCGTGACCGGCATGTCGCTGAATGCGCAGCGATTCTTCGTCTTGACCACGATGGTGATCGCGGTTCCGACCGGCGTGAAGGTGTTTTCCTGGATCGCGACCATGTGGGGCGGCTCGATTTCGCTCAGACCTCCGATGCTGTGGGCGATTGGCTTCGTATTCGTGTTCACCGTCGGCGGGGTCACCGGCATCGTGCTCGCCAACGCAGCGATCGATCGCTACGTGCACGACACCTATTACGTGGTCGCGCATTTCCACTACACGATGTCGCTCGGCGCGGTATTCTCGATCTTTGCCGGTTTCTACTACTGGTTCCCGAAAATGACCGGCTATCTTTATAACGAGGCGCTGGCCAAGTTGCATTTCTGGCTGACGTTCGTCGGCGTCAACGTAACCTTCTTTCCCCAGCACTTCCTGGGCTTTGCGGGGATGCCCCGACGCATCATCGACTATACCGACGCCTACGCCTTCTGGAACATGGTTTCATCGCTCGGGGCCTATGTTTCAGGGGCCGGGGCGGTTGTGTTCGTCTACCTCATCTATGAGGCGTTCAAGGCCAAGCGCGCCGCTGGCGACAATCCGTGGGGGCCTGGCGCGACCACGCTGGAATGGACGCTGACCTCGCCTCCGCCGTTCCATCAGTTCGAAACGCCGCCGATGCTGCCCGGCTACGACGAGATCGACGCGGCCACGATCGTCGGTCACGGATGAGCGACGTTCGCGGTTCCGGCGTGGGCGAGGGCGCGGTGTTTTTTCGCGCGCGCGCCCTGAGCACGACTTCCGCCACGTCGGCGCGGCGAGCTCCGACCAAGAGCGCGAGCGATCGTGCTGGCCCTGCGGGAAAACGCATGAGGAGAAGACGATGACCGACGCCCCGATCGCCGAGCGGCAGGGCTATCACCTCGTCGAACCGAGCCCGTGGCCGATCATCGCGGCGGCGTTTGCGTTTTTGACAGCCGCCGGCCTCATCATGGCGATGCATGAGGTCAAGATCGGAGGGGTGAGACCCGGCGCGGCGGTGCTGGCGCTCGGCGGGGCCGGGGTCCTGTTCACGATGGCGGGTTGGTGGCGCGACGTCATCGCTGAAGCGCAGGGCGGTTATCACAACGCGCTGGTGCGCCATGGCCTGACGCTGGGCATGCTTCTGTTCATCGCTTCCGAGGTGATGTTCTTCGTCGCATGGTTCTGGGCCTTTTTCGCCTCTTCGCTGGGTTCGAACGATCCGCAGATCTTTGGCCGGCTCGACTTCACCCATGGCATGTGGCCGCCAAAGGGCACCGAAGTGCTCGATCCGCTCAGACTGCCTCTGATGAACACCTTCGTGCTGGTGACGTCGAGCTTCGCCGTCAATGTCGCCCACGAGGCGCTTCGGGAGGGCCAGCGAAAGGCGTTCAAGATCTTCCTCGCGGTGGCGATCGGGCTCGGCGCGTTGTTCGTCGTCACCCAGGCCTACGAGTATGTTCACGCGCCTTTCCCGTTCAAGAATTCGATTTATGGCGCGACCTTCTTCATGGCGACCGGTTTTCATGGCGCGCACGTAATCATCGGAGTAGTTTTCCTGACTGTCTGCCTCGCCCGCGCCTTCGCCGGCCAGTTTACGCCGCGCCATCATTTGGGTTTCCAGTTCGCCGCCTGGTACTGGCATTTCGTCGACGTCGTCTGGATATTCCTGTTCACCTGCATCTATCTCTGGGGCTCCTGGGGCGCGCCGATCGAGGGCGCCGCGAGCTGAAAACCGAGCGCGGGAGCGTGCCGCCAAGCCGGGACGCCGTAAGGAGGCCTTGGGTCTTGTTCGAGGCCCGACCGCGCAGCGGCGAATGAAAGGGCGTTTGCGTCTGAGTCTGGAACTGGCCGGCCCGCGCCGGCCGTGGGAACGGCACGAGCGATGACGGAACCGCTTCAACGCGTCAGCCGTGGCATGACCGGCCGCAGGGAGGTCGTCGTTACCCGCGAACTGACGGTCGGCGCCCATGTCGAGGGCATGCCGTTGGTCTTCGGCACGCCGATGATGATCATGGCGATGGAGATGGCCTCCGGCGCTGCCGTCTCCGGCCATCTGCCGCCTGGCTGGGCGACGGTCGGCAGCGAGGTCAATATCCGCCACCTCGCCCCAACCCCGATCGGCCGAACGGTCGTCGCGACCGCGCGGGTGATCGAGGTCGCAGGCCGCAGCATTCTGTTCGCGGTCGAGGCCCACGACGGCCAGCACAAGATTGGCGAAGGCACGCACCGTCGCGGCGCGATCGACCTCGAGGCCTTCGCCAAGCGTTACGGCGACGGCTGAGTTTTTGGTCGCGCCGTTGCTTTATCGGGAGGTTCAGGCAATTCGGGGCGGCCGACCGCCGCTCCGACGCAACAGGAGGTGATCATGTTGGAGCGACTCCAGCAGGGGCCCGATCTGATCGTCGGGCTGCGCGCGAGCGGCGCCGTCATGGCGCAGGAAGTCGAGGAGGCGATCGGGCCGCTGGCCGGCCGCGGCGGTTCGGTCCCCGCGGGTCTCGTCATCGTGGTCGACCGCGATTGCGACGGCTCTTACGCCGAACTCGCGCGCGGTCTGGCGAAGGCGTCGCTGGCTCACCGGTCACTCGTGCGGCTCGCCGTGGTCACGGAAGGCGAAGGCAGGGAAGAAGCGCGCCACAACGGCTTCGACCAGTTGGCGGTTCCCGTCCGGTATTTCGCGGCGGCCGATCTGCGGATGGCGCTCGACTGGGCGGCGGCGTCGCGGCGCGGGGAGTAGCTGAAGGCTGCGCGGCCGTCTCTGGCGGGGCGGTTCCGCGCCTGAGACACGAGTCAGTGTTGAGTTATCTCGGGCCGCCAAATTATTCCAAGAGCACGACACGAAAATCACGTTGCCGGACCTGAGAGCCAGGCGAGGCGTGGCGCGACCATCCGACATTCGCTGCAACGCGACGGGCAGACTTGCGGCGGATTGGCTATAAGTTCAGCACCCGCACGCGCAATACGCGCGTGACCCAACCCCCGTTGATCTCGACGGTCCGCAAGCGCGAGCCTAGCAGAGTTGGACGAGCCGCGGCGAAATTCCGCAATGGGCCGCGAGAGGGTGGAGAGCAATGGCGCCGACCGGATCGATGCGGGCCCAGATCGGAACGCTGGTCATCGCGACGAGCGTCGTTCAGCTTGCCAACGGCTTCTTCGGCACCTTCATTTCGTTGCGGGTCGCGATCGAGGACTTCGGCGCGACCATGGCCGGTCTGGTGCTCAGCAGCTATTTCGCCGGCTTCACGCTCGGCGCAATGCTGTGCGAGCGGATCATCCTGCGGATCGGGCATATCCGCGCCTATGCCGCGTTCGGCGGCCTCGTCGTCGCCGCGACCTCAGCCATGCCGCTCTGGATCGGGCCATGGCCGTGGCTGGCGCTGCGCGCGGTCATCGGTTTCGGCTGCTCCGGGATCTTCATCACGACCGAGAGTTGGCTCAACGCCAAGGCCCAGCCCTCCGAGCGCGGACGGGTCTTCTCAATTTACATGGTCGGCACGTTTCTCGCCCTTGCGGTCGGACAGCTCCTGATCGGCAAAGCCGAGATCGAGACGGCGGCGCCATTCAATGTGATCGTCGCCCTGTTCGCTGTGGCGCTGTTCGTGGTCACTACGACCAGGGCCGAGCCGCCGCGGACGACCGAAGCGGCGGCGCGACTGCCTTATGGCCAACTCACGCATGCGGCGCCGGTGGCGGTTATCGGCTGCTCGGTCAGCGGGCTGGTCAGCAGCGCATTCTACGCGCTCGTGCCGGCGTGGATGCAGGGCGAGGGGATCGACCGAGCCACGATCGCGCTGTTCATGCTTGTTGCGGTGTTAGGCGGGCTTGCGTTCCAGGTCCCGGTCGGCCGGCTTTCCGACCGCCTTGACCGTCGCGTCGTATTGGCCGCGCTCGGCGCCGGCTTCGCGGCCGCCGCCGTCGCCCTCGTCTTGCTGCCGCGCTCCCTGCCGATTGTCCTGACGACGGCGGCCCTCCTGGGCGGGTTCATGTCGACGCTTTACCCGGTCTGCGTCGCCTTCGCGCACGACCGCATGCCGGCCGATCGCGTAGTGTCGGTCAGCGGCCGGCTCATCCTGGTGAGCGGGCTCGGCTCAGTGATCGGCCCTGTGGTCGGCACAAGCCTCATGGCGCGCTTCGATATCGACGGCGTATTCTACTTTATGGCCGCCGCCGCAATCCTCTTGACCCTCGTAGCCCTGGGCGGGAGCATGATTAAGGCTCCCCCGTCGCACCTGGAACGGCCGTTCGAAATCCTGGCGCCGCAGGCGTCGCCGCTGGCGCACGATCCGCTGGGCGTCCCCAACGAACCCTCGTCGCCGAACCAGGCCGGGATCGCCTCCGATGAAGGCTGATTCTCATGGCGGGGATCGCGCTGAAGCTCCGGCGGCGACCGTCGCAAATTGGCCCGAGGCGGCCATCGCCAAACAATGTGGAGCGGCAAAATCAAGTCGCACGAGGGCCGCTTCCCCCTTCTCTGGAGATCATTCAAATGGCGCCTTCGGCCGTGACGCTACACATGATGTGCGGCAAGATAGCCGCTGGAAAATCGACGCTTTCGGCCAAGCTCGGCAAGTCGAAGAACACGATCGTCATCTGCGAGGATCGCTGGATCGATCAATTGTATCCATCCGAAATCAAGACGGTCCAAGATTATTTCCCGCGTTCCGAGCGACTGCGCGGGACGCTGACGCCTCATATCGTCCAACTGCTGCGCGCCGGCGTTTCGGTCGTCCTGGACTTTCACGCCAACACCGTTCGATCGAGGCGCTGGATGCGCGGCCTGTTCGAGGAAAGCAAGGCTTCTCACCAGCTTCACTTCCTCGACGTGCCTGACGAAGTCTGCAGGGCGCGCTTGCACGCGCGCAAGGCCTCAGGAATGGCTGCTGTAACCGACGCAGAATTCGACTATGTTGCGAGCTTCTTCGTTCCTCCGGACGCGAGCGAAGGTTTCAACGTCATAAGGTATGGCGAGGGTTGACGGCCCCGGCTCCCGCCGATCGACGGCGCATTGCAGCTAGCGGAGTCGAGGAGATGGAAAGGCCGTTCGACGTTTGTCGCGCCTCAACTGGCGCCGTGGACATGCGCGATCCCGCCTTTCGCGATGATCCGCATTCGATTCTGCACGCTCTTCGCCAAAGCGGCCGCCTCACCCGCGACGTGATGGGCGTTTGGCTGTTCTGCCATCATGCCGACGTCAGCCTGGGGCTGCGCAGTCCTCATTTGAGCCGCGAGCACCGGCGCTCGCCAGTCTACCGCGAGCATCGTCCCTTCCTGGCCGATTCGACCTTGGAGCGCACGGCGGAACAGTGGATGCTGATGAACGACCCCCCGAAGCACACGCGCTTGCGACGCCTCGCCAGCAGCGCATTCAAGCCTCCGATCGTCGCCGCGCTGCGGGATCGCATTACGGCCGTCGCCGACGAACTGCTCGCTACGTTGCCGGCGCAGGGCGAGTTCGACCTGATGGCCTATTTCGCGCAGCCGCTTCCGGTGCGGGTCATCTGCGATGTACTGGGACTGCCGCCCGACGACTTTCAGCAAACAAAGGCGTGGTCCGATGCGTTGGCGCTGATCCTCGAGCCGGTCAGCCGGCGCGAGCAGCGCGCGGCCGCCAACCGGGCGGCCGAGGAGATGGTCGCCTATTTGCGCCGCCAAATCGCACGCCGCCGCGCTCATGCGAAAGCGGATGACCTTCTGAGCCTGCTGATCGGGGCCGAGGACGATGGATCGCTCAGCGATGACGAGCTGCTCGGCAACCTCGTTCTGCTATTCATCGCCGGCCACGAGACTACTGCCAACCTGATCGGCAACGGCATGCTGACGCTGTTGCGCCACCCCGATGAGCTCGAGCGCCTTCGGGCCCAGCCCTCGCTGACGCCGGGCGCGGTTGAGGAGGCGCTTCGCTACGAGGGCTCGGTCAACATGGTGAGCCGGTTTACGGTCGAGCCTTACCCGGTCGGAGAGATCGTGATCCAGCCCGAACAGATGCTCTATTTCATGATCGGCGCGGCGAACCGCGACCCGGCGGCGTTCGCCGAACCCGACCGCTTCGATATTGGCCGCGCGCCCAACCGGCACCTGGCGTTCGGCGCCGGCATCCACTTCTGCCTCGGCGCGCCGCTGGCGCGGTTGGAAGGAGAAATCGCGTTCACGAGATTGTTGGCTCGATATTCCGATCTGCGGCTCGCCGATCCGACGCCCAGATGGCGCAATCTGATCAATCTTCGCGGGCTTGAAGCGCTGCGGCTCGTCGGCGGAACCGCGGGCCGTTCCGCCCTCCCCGCCTCTTGACGGTCGCTTCGCCGGACCGCGCGGCCGGATTCTTCAGTTCGTCAAAAAGGTCGCCCGGAAATCGCCTGAGCTGTTGCGGCTCGGATAGGGTTGGTCCGGGACGGGAACATTGAGATGCGCGCATAGCGGCTCCCAGCCATCGCCCAGACTGTGCGCCAACAGGCGCTCCGGCGGCACGGTCTCTCTGACCGCCCTCTCGTTGGCCTCATAAAGCGCAATCGCATGGGCGCGGTCGCCCGGCCGGCCGCCGAAGACCTGTTTGGCGACCAGGGCGAGGCCCAGCGATTCGGGGTCCACGCTCCGATTGACGCCGACCAGGATCGTCTGCTCGAAGCTCGCCCACCAACTCTCGGGCGAGCGCGTGGTGAGGACGACCCGCGCGTCCGGATAGAACTCTATCAGTTCGCGCCAATAATGCGCCGAGGGCCAGTCTACGCAAGACGAATAGTCGGCGAACAGCTCATTCCAATCGGGGGCCGCGCCTTGCGCCAGCGCCCGCCACAACCGCTTCTGATCCTCGTTCCCCGTCACTTCCTTCATGTGATGACAGGGACCGAAGCCAAGGATAGTCAGGGCCTCGCGCATCGAATCGGTTCCCGTCCGCCCGAACCCGGGTCCGATCACCTTGATCGCCATGCCCGCCTCCCTCCTATTGGCGCCGCCGCGTATCACACGTCGGGGCGGGCGCCGCAACGCCGACGCGGGCGAAACCCCTTCGTCGATGCGAGTGGGCGCGTTTACGACTTTTCTACCCAAAAATGCTCCTACTTTCCGCTTGCTGAGGCGTGCGCGACAGAGCACACTTATCGCGGGGTTTGCCGGTGCAATAAAGCAGCTCCGAACGATGGCCTAATGGTTGAGCTGAACCGTCTTCGTAAGTCGCGCATTTCAAAGGCGCGGCTCCGGCGGCAAATAACGAGCGCCCAGGCGCTGGCAAGCGGCCCGGCGTGCTGATGCGCGCCGCCGGCGCCTGGTCGATTCTCAGGTCCCTTGTGTTGAACGTGGTTGGAGCGCTGCTGTTTTTCGGCACCCTATACCTGCTGTATCAGGCGGTCATGTCATCGACGATCGAAGTCATGCCGATCTCGGCGCCGAAGGACCTGGCTTACAGGGGCTATACGTCTGAGGCGGTGACGTTGCAATTGCGCGAAGCGCTCCTGGAGCTGAGAAAGGAAGCGGGGACGATCAAGAGAACGGCGAACATCGCCGAGTGAAGAAGGACGAGCCGACGATCACTCTGCCGCAGACCGGCATGTCCCTGGACACAATAGCAGCTCAAATTCGCGCACGTCTTGGCGTCGGGAATACTTGGAGAGTTTTGGGCAGCGTCGAGTCTGATGGCAAACAATATAAGCTAATCGTCAGCCTCGATAATGGCAAAGAATATAGGGAACTTGTCACGCCCAAGTCGCAAAATATCGATGACCTGTTCTCGGTCGCCGCGCAGGGTATTTTTGAAGTCGTCGATCCCTATGTTTTTGCGGCGTCTTTTTCTCACAAAGATCCAAAGAAATCCATGGAGCTGGCGCGCCGGATCATTTTGACGTCACCGAAGGGCGATATCAATGTGTTTTGGGCGCATGTTCTGATGAGTTCCATCCAACTCAAGTTGCATAATCCCCGTGCGGCGGAGAAAGAGGCGAGAGCGGCGATCGCGATCGATCCCCGGAGCGCGGGCCCCCACAACAATCTCGGCCTTGCGCTCAAGAAGATTCAGGGCAAGGTTGACGCGGCGATCGACGAATATGACAAGGCGATCGCTTTCGATCCGCGCTATGAGCGCGCCCACATCAATCTCGGCCTTGCGCTAAAGGATCAGGGCAAGGTTGACGCGGCGATCAAGGAATACAACAAGGCGATCGCGATCGATCCTCGCAAGCGCGGCCGCCCACAACATTCTCGGCAATGCGCTAGACGATCAGGGCAAGGTCGACGTGGCGATCGACGAATATGACAAGGCGATCGCGATTCGATCCGCTCAGCGGCCGCCCACTACAATCTCGGGGTTGCGCTGGAGGATCAGAGCAAGGTCGACGCGGCGATCGACGAATACGACAAGGCGATCGCGATCGACCCCGCGACGCGGACGCCCACTACAATCTCGGCCTTGCGCTAAAAGATCAGGGCAAGATCGACGCGGCGATCGATGAGTGCAACAAGGCGATTGGGATCGACCCGAACAATGCGGGTTATCGCCAGGCGCTGAAGTACATATTGGCCGACAGAGCCGGGCATCCACACCCAGTCGCGCTGGCCGCAGCCGCGAATTCGGCTAGGCCAGTTCCATCGCCATAGCCGTCGCTTCGCCGCCGCCGATGCAGAGCGCCGCGACGCCGCGTTTCAGGCTCCGGGCGCGAAGCGCGCCGATCAGGGTGACGAGAATGCGCGCGCCAGATGCGCCGATCGGGTGGCCGAGGGCGCAGGCGCCGCCGTTGACGTTGACCTTCTCGTGCGGCAGCGAGAGATCGCGCATCGCCGCCATCGCGACCACGGCGAAAGCCTCGTTGATCTCATAAAGATCGACCGAGGACGGCGCCCAGCCGGTCTTGTCGAACAGTTTCTTGAGCGCGCCGATCGGCGCGGTCGGGAAGTTCCTCGGCTCAGCGGCGTGGGTCGAATGGGCGACGACGGTTGCGAGCGGCGCCGCTCCGCGCCTCTCGGCCTCGCGCGCGCGCATCATGACGAGCGCCGCCGCGCCGTCGGAAATCGAACTCGAATTGGCCGCCGTCACCGTGCCGCCTTCGCGGAAAGCGGGTTTGAGGGTGGGGATCTTGTCGGGCCGGGCCTTCGGCGGCTGCTCGTCGGTCGAAACGAGAACCTTCGACTTGCCCGCCTTCACGCTGACGCTGGCGATCTCCCAGGCGAAATCGCCGTCGCGAATCGCGCGGTTGGCGCGTTCGAGCGAGGCGAGCGCGTAGGCGTCCTGCGCGGCCCGCGTGAACTGGTAGCTTTCCGCGCAATCCTCGGCGAAACTCCCCATCAGGCGGCCCTTGTCGTAGGCGTCCTCGAGGCCGTCGAGGAACATGTGATCGAGGACCCGGCCATGGCCCATGCGATAGCCGGAGCGCGCGCGATCGAGAAGATAGGGCGCGTTGCTCATGCTCTCCATGCCGCCGGCGACCACGACGTCGGCCGAGGCCGCGCGCAGGAGGTCGCTTGCGAGCATCGCCGCCTTCATGCCCGAGCCGCACATCTTGTTGACCGTCGTCGATCCCGCCGCCATCGGCAGCCCGGCGCCGAGCGCCGCCTGGCGCGCCGGCGCCTGGCCCTGGCCCGCCGGCAGAACGCAGCCCATCAGGATTTCACCGACGCTCTCGGCCGGGATATTCGCGCGCTCGACCGCGGCCGCAATTGCGCGCGCGCCCAGCGCCGGGGCGGCGACGTCCTTCAGGTCGCCGAGAAAGCCGCCCATCGGCGTGCGCGCCGCGCCGACGATGACGATGGGGTCTTGAGCGCTCATAGGGCTCGCTTCCTTTGTCGACCCTCACCCCAATCCGCAGACCGGAGAGGGGGCGACGCCCTTCACCCGCTTACGGCAGAAGGCGGCGCGAAGCGCCGGATGAGGGCCCGACAACACACTATCGCGCGCAGGCGGCGCTCGTGTAAACTCAAACCCAAATGAGCCTTTCGAGCGAAGAAGTCGAGCGCTACGCGCGCCAGATCGTGCTGCGCGGCGTCGGCGGCCCAGGACAGAACAAGCTGAAAGCAGCGCGGGTTCTGGTCGTCGGCGCCGGGGGCCTCGGCTCGCCAGCGCTGCAATATCTGGCGGGAGCAGGCGTCGGGACGCTCGGAATCGCTGACGACGACATCGTCGCGCTCTCCAACCTGCACCGCCAGATCCTTCACGGCGCCGGCGACATCGGCCGACGCAAAACGGCGAGCGCGGCAGAGGCCATTCATCGCCTCAATCCGCACGTCGCCATCGAGCCGATCGATGTGAGACTCGACGCCGCGAACGCGCTAAGAGTCGTCGCCCGCTTCGACGTCGTGCTCGACGGCTCGGACAATTTCGCCACCCGCTACGCGCTGTCCGACGCCTGTTACCATGCGCGCCGGCCGCTGATTTCGGCCGCGCTCGGCGAGTTCGACGGCACGCTGACGACGCTGAAACCCTATGAGCGCGGCGCGGACGGCAGGCCGAATCCGACCTATCGTTGCCTCTTTCCCGATTCCCCGCCGCCGGGAACGATCCCGACCTGCGCGGAAGCCGGCGTCCTCGGCGCGCTCGGCGGCGTTCTCGGCTCGCTGATGGCGCTGGAGGCGATCCGCGAGATCGTGGGCGGATTCGGCGAAGGCGACCAAGGCCTGGTCGGGCATCTGCTGATGATCGACGCGCGGGCGATGCGCTTCGAGACCCTGCGCTATGGATGGGACGAGGCCAATCCGCTGAGCGGAACGGCCGTCGAGGTCGCGACGCCGGCGTCGCGCGAAGCTTAGAGCCCGGCTCACCGCGAACGCGGCGCGCTCCGCTCATTGTCGCCTCTTTAAATCTCAGGGCTTCAGCCGCCATCCGGTGCGGAAAATCCAGGTCAGCGCCGCCAGGCACGCCGCGATGAACAGCGCGGTGAAGCCGAGGCTCGTGGCGACGCTGACGTCGCCCTGGCTCAGGAAGCTCCAGCGAAAGCCGCTCACTAGGTAGACCACCGGGTTGAACAGACTGACGGCGCGCCAGAACGGCGGCAGCATGTCGATCGAATAGAAGGCGCCGCCGAGAAACGTGAGCGGGGTGACGATCAGCGCGGGAATGATCGCGAGCTGCTCGAAGGTCTTGGCCCAGATGCCGATGATGAAGCCGAACAGGCTGAAGGCGATCGAGGTCAGGCCGAGGAAGGCGATCATCCATAGCGGATGATCGATGCGCACCGGAACGAACAGCGTCGCGGTCAACAAAATCACGAGGCCGATGGCGACCGACTTGGTGGCGGCCGCGCCGACATAGGCCAAAACGGTCTCGATCGAGGACAGCGGCGCGGACAGGATCTCGAAAATCGTGCCGGTGAATTTGGGGAAGTAGATGCCGATCGAGGCGTTGGAGATGCTCTGCGTCAGGAGCGACAGCATGATCAGGCCCGGCACGATGAACGCCCCGTAACTGACCCCGCCGACCTCGCGCATCCGCGAGCCGATCGCCGCGCCGAACACCACGAAATAGAGCGCGGTGGTGATGACCGGGGTCGCAACGCTCTGCCAAATCGTGCGCAGAGTTCGCGAAAGCTCATAGCGGTAGATCGCCCACACGCCGCCGAGATTGATCGCCTTCCGCGCGCTCATGCCGCGCGCCCGATCAGGTCGACAAAAATATCCTCGAGGCTGCTGGTCGAGGTGTCGAGATCCTTGAAATCGACGCCGAGTTCGCCGAGGCGTCGCAGAAGCGTGGGCACGCCGGTGTCGTCCGCGGCGGCGTCGAAGCGGTAACTGAGCCGCCGGCCCTTGTCCTCGAGCTCGAGCGGCCAGCGCGCGAGCTCGGCCGGCAGCGCCGGCAGCGGCTCGCTGAGGACGAGCGTCAGGCGCCGTTTGCCGAGCTTGCGCATCAGTGCACGCTTGTCCTCGACCAGCACGATGCGGCCGTCATTGATGACGCCGACCCGGTCGGCCATCTCCTCGGCCTCCTCGATATAGTGCGTGGTCAGAATGATGGTGACGCCCCGATCGCGCAGGCGGCGGGTCAACGCCCACATGTCGCGACGCAGATTCACGTCGACGCCGGCGGTCGGCTCGTCGAGAAACAGCACGTCGGGCTCATGGCTCAGCGCCTTGGCGATCATCACCCGCCGCTTCATGCCGCCCGACAACTCGACGATACGGCTGTCGCGCTTCTCCCACAGCGACAGGTCGCGCAGCAGACGTTCGACGAAGGCCGGATCGGACGCCCTGCCAAACAGGCGGCGGCTGAAAGACACCGTTTTCCAGGGGGTCGAAAAAATGTCGAGCGCGATCTCCTGCGGCACCAGGCCAATCTTCGAGCGGGCGGCGCGAAACTCGCGCACGACGTCGTGACCGTCGACCACAGCCTCGCCCGAGGTCATCGACACCGTGCCGCAGATGACGCCGATCAGGGTCGTCTTGCCGGCGCCGTTGGGGCCGAGCAAAGCGAAAATCTCGCCCTTGGCGATGTCGAGATCGACCGCGTCGAGAGCGAGGAGGCCTGAATTGTAGCGCTTGGTGACGGCGGCTGCCGAGATCATGGACGGCATTGGGCGATTCTCCCGGCGGCGAGGTCTGGCGTTCGATACGCGACCAGCCCGAATCGAGCTTGCGGAACGGCCGCGGAAGCTGACATGTAAGGGCAAGGTCGCCGCCCGTCATCCTGGCGCGCGGACAATCGCCACGGCAAGGGATGGACAGTGGTGGGCGGGGAGAAGTCGTCAGCGCTTGCGCGGCTCCTCGCTCAGGAGGCTTGCGCGGCCTGCAAGCCGCCGGGGCCGATCATCGCCATCCAGATTTCCTCGGCGCCGACCCTGATATCCTCGTTCGGTGTTGGCCGGTCAGCGGATTTCAATGCGGCCGCCTGTTTGCCCGGCGGCGACTTGACGCTTGGGTCATCGGGTTCGTGGCGCCGGCGTCCTTTGGGACCTTCATCGCCTTGCTGTTGATGGATCCAAGCTGCTTATGACCGAGTTTGAGCGTCTTGGACGAGGAGGGTAGACGAAACTATCCCTCGGCCTCCTGGGCCGCCTTGTCGATCGAAGCACAATTCTTCATGGGCGACGGCAGGGCGAAGCCGTCGGCGCGCGACCGCCCCGTGTTCGGCCGGTCAGAAGTTCATCGGAACGAAGAAGCAATACACAGAGGACTGGCCACCACCGACATTGTCACGGTAGAAAATCCAATAGTCTCCATCCTGACTTGGAAGCGCAACCTTGACAGGTATCTGGCTGTCATAGCCGTCCACTCTATAGTATTCGTCGGAGACTCTATGGACCTGCTCCGGTCTGAGGTGATGAGCATCGGCCACGCCGCAACAGGATCTCTTCACCCAGGGCGGGACGGCCTTTCCATTTGCCCAAACGTCATGTGCTTGGCACTGACCGCAAGACAGAATAAACGCAACAACCGCGAGTTTGGCAGTCATTTCGGTGTCCTCCGCTCATGATCCTCATGGCGATGCACTCCTCGACTGCGAATCTCCCGCGCCTAAACATATGACTACCCTGGAATCGATTCAAGGCGAAACCCGGACTCCCTTTACGGTTTTGCACATCTCACTGTCCGAGAATCGCGGTCCTTGCCGCGCGCCGTGTGGTCAATCGCCCGTTCAAAAACAGGCTCGGATCAACCGTCGGGACGGGCCAATCGTCTTTCACGGGATCGCAAGCATGAAGCGGGCCACAGGGAGACGGGCCAGAGAGCGGCGGGCTCGCGTCGGCCTCATGCCGCGCAGCGCGGATAGGAATGGCGCGAGCGCCGCCCTGTCCCCTCGCTTAATCGCCCTTGCCGCGACTCGACGCTCGGGCTAACTCCGCGCCATGGCCAAAGCCGTTCCGCCGCTTGCGCCGCCTCGGGCGCCGATCGACGTCAACCTTCGCGACGCGCTGGAGGAGCGCTATCTCGCCTACGCGCTTTCCACCATCATGGGGCGGGCGCTGCCCGACGCGCGCGACGGCCTGAAGCCCGTCCATCGGCGCATTCTCTACGGCATGCACATCCTCAAGCTCGACCCCGGGTCGGCGTTCAAAAAATGCGCCAAGATCGTCGGCGACGTGATGGGCTCGTTTCACCCGCATGGCGACCAGGCGATCTACGAGGCCCTGGTGCGCCTCGCGCAGGATTTCGCCTCGCGCTATCCGCTGATCGAGGGGCAGGGCAATTTCGGCAACATCGACGGCGACAACGCGGCCGCCTACCGCTACACCGAAGCGCGACTGACCGACGTCGCCCGCCTCCTCATGGAAGGCGTGGAGGAAGACTCCGTCGACTGGCGCGACAATTATTCCGGCGACGCGCAAGAGCCGATCGTCATGCCCTCCGCGGTGCCGAATCTGCTCGCCAATGGCGCGCAGGGCATCGCGGTCGGGATGGCGACGTCGATCCCGCCGCACAACATCGCCGAACTCTGCGACGCGGCGCTCTATCTCATCGCCCATCCCGGCGCCGAAACCGAGGCGCTCGCGGCCTTCGTGCCCGGTCCGGATTTCCCGACTGGCGGCGTCGTCATCGACGCCAAGGCCTCGATCGTCGACACTTACCGCGCGGGCCGCGGCGCGTTCCGCCTGCGCGCGAGCTGGACCAGGGAGGACACTGGCCGCGGCGGCTGGGTCGTCGTCGTCACCGAGATTCCTTACGGAGTGCAGAAATCGCGCCTGATCGAGACGATCGCCAACCTTCTCAACGAGCGCAAGCTGCCGCTGCTCGCCGACATCCGCGACGAATCGACCGAGGATGTCCGCATCGTGCTCGAACCGCGCACCCGCGCTGTCGAGCCGGCGACGCTGATGGAGTCTCTGTTCAGGCTCAGCGAGCTGGAAACGCGCGTCTCGGTCAACATGAACGTTCTGGTGGACGGCGTCACGCCCAGGGTGGTCTCCCTCGGCGAAGCCTTGCAGCAATGGCTCGACCATCGCCGCGCGGTGTTGGTGCGCCGCTCGCGCCATCGGCTGGCGGCGATCGACAAGCGGCTCGAATTGCTCGCCGGCATGATCGTCGTCTTTCTCAATCTCGACGAGGTCATCCGCATCGTGCGTGAGGAGGACGACCCGAAGGAGGCGCTGAAAGTCCGCTTCACCCTCACCGACAACCAGGCCGTCTACATCCTCGACACCCGCCTCAGAAGTCTGCGCCGTCTCGAGGAAATGGCGTTGCGCAAGGAGCAGGACGATCTGACCACGGAGAAGGCGTCGATCGAGGCGCTGATCGCCAGCGACAAGAAGCAGTGGCAGATGATCGCGGTCGAGATTCGCGAGGTCAAAAAGAAGTTCGGGCCGGAAACCGCGCTGGGCAGAAGGCGCACCCGTTTCGAAGCCGCGCCGGACGTGGTCGTCGCCGACCTCGCCGAGGCGATGATCGAGCGCGAACCGGTGACGATCCTGGTGTCGCGGAAAGGCTGGATCCGGGCGATGAAGGGCCAGGTCGCCGATCTCTCCGCCGCCGCCTTCAAGGGCGACGACGGATTGCAAACCTCGTTCTTCGCCGAGACGACCTCGAAGCTCCTGGTGCTGGCGAGCGACGGCAAGGTCTTCACCCTCGAGGCCTCGAAGCTGCCGGGCGGGCGCGGGCAGGGCGAGCCGATCCGCCTGATGGCCGACATCGACGAGAGCGCATCCATCGTCGCCGTCTGGCCCTATGCGGCGGGCGAAAAGCGGCTGATCGCGGCCAGCGACGGCAATGGCTTCATCGTCGGCGAGGACGACCTTTTGTCCTCGACCCGCAAGGGCAGGGCGGTCCTCAACGTCGTCGCGCCGGCGGCCGCGGCCCTCATCGTTCCCGCGTCAGGCGACCATGTCGCGACGATCGGGCAGAACCGCAAGCTCCTCGTCTTTCCGCTTTCCCAGCTCAACGAAATGGCGCGCGGCAAGGGCACGCGCCTGCAGCGCTACAAGGACGGCGGCCTGTCGGACGCGAAGGTCTTTGCGCTCGCCGACGGCCTCACCTGGCGCGATTCCGCGGGGCGCACCTTCACCGTCGCCAGGCGCGAGCTCGGCGAATGGATCGGCGCCCGCGCCGAAGCCGGCCGCCTGCCGCCGAAGGGCTTTCCGAAGAACAATCGGTTCGAGGGGTAGATTAGGCGGGGATTCTGCGAATGGCGTCTTCGCTGACCGCGCCATCTTCGAGATCAGGGTTTACCGCCGTTTTTCCCAGCCGGTTCAATCTTTTCAACAGCTTACAACCCTGTTTA
>CAWIHZ010000006.1:0-116282 GCA_963835955.1 uncultured Alphaproteobacteria bacterium
AGCCTGTCTGAGAAATCGCTGAGAGGCTAGCGTTTTCGCGGGCGAATGGGATTCTGCTTGGGCATGAGCAGGCGCTATCGCCCCTGGAAGATCGACGAGCCGATGCTGTTGCCAGCGACGGTTCAGGAGTTCGTCGACAAGGATCACCTGGCGCGGTTGGTTCTGCATCTGGTGGTCGAGGAGATCGATCTCGAGGCGATCGAGCGGGTCTACCGCGTCGATCGCGGGCAGCCGCCATTCGATCCGGCGATGATGACGGCGCTTTTGCTCTATGGCTATTGCAACGGGGTCTATTCGTCGCGGCGGATCGCCAAGGCCTGTCGTGAACGCGTCGACTTCATGAGCGTCGTCGGCCTCGACGCTCCGGATTTCCGCACGATCTCGGAGTTCCGAAAGCGTCATCTGCAGGCGCTTTCCGCGCTGTTTTCACAGGTGCTGCGGCTGTGCGAGCGAGCCGGGCTGGTCAAGCTGGGGCACGTCGCGCTGGACGGGACGAAGATCAAGGCCAACGCCTCCAAGCACAAAGCCATGAGCTACGCGCGGATGGCCGAGCGCGCGGCGGAACTGGAGGCAGAGGTCGCCGGCTGGATGGACGCCGCGGCGGCGACGGACGCCAGCGAGGACGCCGCCTTGGGGCGCGACAAGAGCGGCGACGAGATGCCGGATTGGGTCGCCGACAAGAAGCGGCGCGCCGAGAAGATCCGCGCCGCCAAGGCCGAACTGGAGGCCGAGGCGAAAGCCGCCGCCGAGGCCGAAAGGCAAGCGCGGGCCGAGGCGGAGAAGAAACGAGAAGCCGAAGGCCGCAAGAAACCCGGAAGACCCGCCGCCCCGCCCTCAGAAGACCCCGACCCGAAAGCGCAGAAGAACTTCACCGATCCCGAGAGCCGCATCATGAAAACCAAGGACGGCTTCATCCAGGGCTACAACGCCCAGGCGGCGGTGGACGCCGAGGCACAGGTGATCGTCGCCCATGGCCTCGACGCCAACGCGAGCCACCAGCATCAGCTGACGCCGATGGTCGACGCGGTCGAAGCCAATATGGGCCGCAAGCCCGAGCAGGTCTCGGCCGACGCCGGCTATTGCTCGCACGCCAATCTCGAGGCGATGGAGAGCCGCAACATCGACGCCTACATCGCCGCCGGACGCGCCAAGCATCCGACCGACGGCGAAGCCGGAGGCAAGCGCGTAGCGGCCATGCGCGAGAAGATCAGGGCCGGCGGCCACGAGACCCCCTATCGACTGCGCAAGCAATTGCCCGAGCCGGTGTTCGGGCAAATCAAGCAGGCCCGCGGCTTCCGTCAGTTCCTGATGCGCGGGCTCGACAAGGTCGCCCACGAATGGGGCCTCGTCTGCCTCGCCCACAATATCCTCAAACTCGCTCAAGGGCGGACTCCGTCCGCC
Source organism: uncultured Alphaproteobacteria bacterium (assembly GCA_963835955.1). Taxonomy (GTDB): domain Bacteria; phylum Pseudomonadota; class Alphaproteobacteria; order Rhizobiales; family Beijerinckiaceae; genus Roseiarcus. The sequence continues at coordinate 1,402 of CAWIHZ010000006.1, forward strand.
GCCGAGATCGCAACCGCCTGACCCCCGTCAAACGGCCAAACAACCCCGAATCCGCGTCCAGACCCGCTAGAGCGAATCCCACTCAGGCATATCCGGATGGATATCCTGCGTGGATGAAGAAGTTGCGGCAATCTTCGGGCTTTATCTCCTCGGTTGCGATGGCGCAGGCGCTCCAGAGGCCTTCGAGCGTCCGCCTGGCGATTTTGCGCAAAATGTTTTTGAACTTGGCGAAGGCTTGTTCGATCGGGTCGAGATCGGGGCTGTAAGGAGGGAGAAACCGAAGCTTGGCTCCGGCGGCTTCAATCGCGATTTTGACGGCGGCGCTTTTATGAGCGCTGAGGTTGTCCATGATCACGATTTCGCCGGGGCTCAGCGTCCCGGCCAATTCCTGTTCGATGTAAGCTGCGAACTTCTCTCCGTTGATCGCTCCATCGAAGACGCAAGGCGCGGTCAGGCCGTCGTGGCGCAGGGCGGCAAGGAAGGTTGTCGTTTTCCAATGACCGAATGGCGCGTAGCCGATCAGCCGCTTGCCGATCTCACACCGGCCATAGCGCGGCGTCATGTTCGTGGACGCCCAGGTTTCATCGATGAAAACAAGCTTCCGAGGGTCGAGTGTCGGCTGCTCCTCCCGCCATGCGGCGCGGGCGGCGGCTACGTCCGGACGCTTCTGCTCGGCCGCGCAAAGCGTTTTTTTTATAGCTGATCCGCAAGCGTTTCAGAAACCGAGCGATGGACGACTTCCCGACCTCGACGCCTCGCTCGCTCAACTTCTTCTGCAGTTCGAGCAGGGTCGCGCTCGGCGTTTGCTCGACGAGTTCACGCACGACGGCCTCATGCTGGGCCAGCTTCGGCTCCTTGTGGCCGCCGAAATCACCCGGCTTGAAACTTCCCGTCGCTTGAAAACGCTGCATCAGCTTGACCACGAAACTCACGCTGACGTCGAATTGGCCAGCCGCTTCGTGGCGCGAACTTCCCCCCTCCACGGCGCCAACCACACGCTCGCGGAGATCGTCGGAATAAGGTTTCGCCATCCCAGCCGGCCTCCAGCCCGGCCTCAATGGTAAATCCGATTTATACTGATTCGGAAATCCCCCCCCCAATTCCGTCCATGCGGGAACCGCTCTAACACTCTCCAAACCCACCTAACGGCGGACACTATCTGGACAGGCTCCTAGGGACTGAAAGGCGTTTCGCACGCGAAAACGCGGCGAGCTTCCTATTGGCAGACGCTCTCTGTAATCCCTTGGGATCTCCCTGCTTCCTCCTGTTCGGCTCCCTGTTACCTCGAGTAGGGAGTGTGGTTTTGAATCTATTGAAAATCCTCGATTTTCTTGTCGCGTTAGAAAGAAAAAAGGCTCATTTTGACCTCACTCCCTGTATTTCTCCCTGTTACCAGGGAGAGCGGCCCTTCGTAGACCGGTTTGGCGGGACTGCGTCCGCCACCAACCATACCCGTGATTTGCGTCGGTTTTCTGTCTCCGGCAATCTGTCCGACATTTCCGAGGCTTGGGCGCTGAGCGCACGGGGATCCGCGTCGGGAGACGCCGATTTTGCGGCTCGCACGGCTTTGGCGGCGCCGGGTCTCCACCTGACAAAAGCCTTTTCCGTGGAATGTTGCATGGGGTCTGACGGAGACCGGTTCGCTCAGTCAAGAAGAGCGGTTCGATTCTGGCCCATTATCGGGGATTGCCTGGACAGAAGCGCTTGCGAGGGCATTGTCAAAGCAACGGCGGTTCGTCTGCGCGTGGCGCGCCGCGGCCTCGCTCCATCGGCGATCTACGCCGCACAAGGGCGGGCCACTCGGCCAAGGCAGCAGAGCGCCTCTGCTTGTGGACTTGCCTCGTGACGAGATCGCGCTCCTGATTGAATTGGTTGTGGACCTGGGCGTGAACTGAGCTGAACTTCTGCAGCGTCTTGACGACTTCGAAAGCGCTGGATGGCCCGTTCGCGTCGCCGAAACGGCTGATGCGAATTCTCGGCGCGATTGTTGAGCCGACCGCCGACCTCGTGCCGCTCGGCTGCAACGCCGATATCGTTCATCGCCGCCGAATATGCCCGAAGCCCATCGGTGACGATGCTGCGAGGAGCCCCGTATTTCTTCATGATCCGCTTGAGAAGCTTCAGCGCCGCGGTTTTGTCCCGCTTCGCGGTAGCCACCGCCTCCAAGACCTCGCCTTCATGGTCGACGGCGCGCCACAGATAGCAGAGCTTGCCGTTGACCTTCACGAACACCTCGTCCAAATGTCAGCGCCATTGAGGATAGCCGCGCAAGTGCGCGACGCGTCTCTTTCGGATCTCGGCGGCGAACATCGGGCCGAACCGGTTCCACCAGAACCGGACGGTCTCGTGGCTGATTTCGATCCCGCGCTCGGCCAAGAGGTCTTCGACGTTTCGAAGCGACAACGGATATCTGACGTACATCATCACGACCAGACGGACGACCTCCGGCGAGCTGTTGAAATTTCGGAACGGGTTGCTCGTGCGTCGAGCTGACACAGCCGGGGACAGCCCGAGAATTTGCTCTGACACCGCCGACACGACGTATTGCGGCTGTTGCGCATTGCGGCCGCGAACGGCGGAAGTGGTCAGGTAAGCGGGCGTTGCTTCTACGCGCGGTCTCCGCCTTGAGCGGGCATTGATCGAGGCGCCGGCAGAACATCGCGAAGGGAGGAAAGCGGCCATTCGCCTATTTGGCGATGGCGTTGGAAAATGGAGCAGTTTTTTCGATATGTTCCGTTGACAGCCGCGTCCATGAAACATGAAGCGCGGCGCGAACGATCGCATTGCTGGCGACCGCATCCTGATTGGCGATTGCCCCGGCGAGGCGCCCGTCGCTGCCCAGCCGTAGGACGATATCACGCATCGTTTCGATGGTTTCGATGTTCGCCTCACATTCGCGCACGGGATCGAGACCTGTCGAATCCGGAAAGGTGTCGAAATAGATCGCGCCGCTGTAGCCGATCCGCTCCATCACATAGAGCAGCTCGATCGTCTGCAACGGATGCACTGAGCCCGCCATCAGGCCATCGTCCCGTTTGCCGTAGCCGTCATTGAGGTGGACGCCCAACAGCCGCGAATGACGGGCGACGAGCGAAGCAGAGCAAGCGGGCATTTCGCTGGCGTAGAGCGCGTGCGCGAAGTCGAGCGTGACGCCGAGATTGGGCCGGTTGACGTCACGGATCATCATCAAGGTCGTAGAGACGTCCGGCGCCAGGGCGAAAGATCGCGGCTCATTTGGCTTGTATTCGATGCTGATCGCGATCTTGGGATTGTGCTCCGCGACCTCGCGCACTGCGTCGACCGTCAGATCCCACAGCGCCCCGTAATCCGCCTGAAAGGAATAGTCGAATCCGTCCTGACCCATCCATAACGTCATCAAGCCGCCGCCAGCGCGGGCGAGCGAGTCCAGTCCCCTTTTGGTCAGATCGATCGCCGCTCGCCTCGACGCCGGATCGGGGTGGGTAAAGGCGCCGAGCTTGAAAGCGTCGCCGCTATAGTAGCGCATCGCGTAGCCATTCAGAGCTAGGCCGAGATCGCCGAGCCTCTCGGCGATCTCGCGCTCGCCGAGGTCCTGGATGTGATCGGGGTAGTTGAAATCAACGCAATTCAAGCCTTTTGCCGTTGCTGCCCGTTCGAGCAAGTCGAGCGTCGAGATGTTGCCGCCAGACCCACGACCGCGTTCTCTGGCGCCGAACTCGGAACGAGTTGAGTTTGGCGGCATATTTCGGGCTGCTCATCGGCGGTCCTGCGGAGAAAGGCCCTTTGACGTCGTACGCGGGCATTCTACTTCCATCGTGCCCGCGCTTTGTAAAGGGGCGGCTCTTTCTCCCGTCGCAAAGGGCGCCGAATCATTTGCTTTCGAGCAGTTCTTCAGATCTGAAGCGGGCCGTCAACGTGCAACTTAGCCATCAGGTCCTTCGTGCGCTCATAGAGCGCACGAAACACATCGTAGCGGCGGCGGTAGACATCGGCGTGGGCGGACTCCGGGTCGATCCGCGAAGCAGGCGGGTTCCAGGCCCTGATCGCCTCTCTCGAGACGTCGCCGATCGCCAGCGCAGCGAGATAGCCGTCGCCATAGGCGGCGCCGATGCTCACCTTGTGCACTTCCTGCGGGTGGCCGGAAACGTCCGACGTCGCCTGTGTCCAGAGTTCGATTGCGCACGCCGCCCCCGACGGCGTGAATGCTGCGTGGCGGCGCGCCCGCCGCGGCGTAGGTCTCGAAGATATGGTTGGTCGCGAAGGCGACCCCTTCTATCAAGGCGCGATAGACATCGGCGCGGGTGCTCGCAAGCGTCAGTCCGACGACTAGACCTTTCGCGCGCGGGTCGTGGATCGGCGTGCGCTCGCCGGACAAATAGGGCAGGAAGACCAGGCCGTTGGCGCCGGGCGGCGACGCCTCGGCTTCAGATGCAAGCGCGGCCATCGCCGACTGCGGATCGAGATCGCGAGCGAACTGATCGGCAAACCAGTGGGTTAGGGTTCCACTGGTCGCGAGCCCCGCCATGGAGGCATGCTGATCGGGGAACAGCCACGGCGCATGCCATAGGCGTTCGTCTCTCACGCGCTCCCGGGCGACGAGGATGGCGAAAATCGTCGAGCCATACATCAGCATCATTTCGCCGACGTTGAGAACGCCGACGCTGACCGCCTCCGCCGCCGCGTCGATCGTGCCCACGATGACCGGCGTGCCGGCCAGAAGGCCGGTCTGGCCCGCCGCATTTCGCGTGACGCCGCCGGCGACTTCGACGGTCCAGGCAAGGTCCGGCAGCCGCTCCAATTCCGTGATGCCGGGCGCAAGCGCACTACTCCACATCCGCTCATCGATCAGATAGAGCGGGCTGAGGTTTGCCGCCGAGTAGTGGTCGGTGACAAAGCGGCCCGTCAACCGGTGAACCAGGAAAGAGGTCGAATTGAGAAACTTGTGCGCGCGTGCGTAGACGTCCGGCCGATTGCGCTTCAGCCACAGAATCTTCGGCCCCACGGACTGCGTGGTCAGCGCATTGCCGCAACGCGCGAATATCGTCCCGGCGCCGATTGCGGCGGTGAGATCCTCGATTTCTCGAGCAGACCGCGTGTCGACGCCATAGAGGACAGCGTTCATTAGCGGCGCGCCCGTCGAGTCGACGGGCAGCATGCAGGGCCCGATCGCGCTCGTCCCGACCGCCTTGATTTCCGGCGCCGTAAGACCGCTCTCGACGATCAGTTTGCGAGCGAGCCAGACGAAGTCGGCCCACCAGTCCTCTTCCGCGCGGTGCTCTGCCCACCCCGCCCGTGGCACGATGAGCCCATGCGGCCGCGCCGCGCTCGCCAGCACCCTCCCTTCGCGGTCGACGAGCACGCCCTTCGACTCGAACGTGCCGATGTCCACTCCGAGGTAGGCGCTCATCGTTCGTATTTGTCGCGATCCAAGTCGAAAGCCCGATCGATGCGAGGGATCGCGGCGACGAGAAGCTTTGTCAGACCTTCGAGGTCGTCGAGATCGCAGACCTCGAGCGAGGAATGGGTGTAACGGCAGGGAAACCCGAGATCGAGAACCGCAACGCCGTGATGAGCGAGTTGTACGTAAGAGGAATCGGTCAGCACGCCGACTTGCGCGCTGCGCTGCAAAGTCAGTCGTTCGCCCCGCGCCGATTCGTGAAACAGAGAGACCAGCGCGGGGTGGGGGATTGTTCCGTTGAGCGTGCCACGGCCATGGAAACTGTAAAGACTCATCGCCGGTCCGAGTCCGAGCGCAACGTCGCCGCGATCTCTCATGTCTGGCGTGTCGGTCGCCAACATCAGGTCGAGCTGGATGGCGATGTCGGGCGCGAGCGCCTGGGCGGCGACAAGCGCGCCGCGCAGATTGAACTCCTCCTGGGTGGAGAAAACGAAGTGGACGGTAGGCCGGTCGGGCATGGCGATCAGCCAGCGCGCAGCCTCGACAATGACTGCGCAGCCGGCGCGATCGTCAATTGCGGTCCCGGCGATTCGCGCGCCGGCCAACGCAATCGACTTCGGCGCGTAGATGACGGGCGAGCCAATGTCGACCCCGGCCGCGAGAGCGTCGTCGGCGCGCGAAAAGCCTGCGTCGACCATGGTTTCCTGGTAGGGTAAGACACGGTATTTCTCCTCGGGACTTGTTGCGTGATGGCTCTTGTTTGCGATCACCGCCCGGACGTCGCGCCCCTCGCCGACGCAGATCAGAACCTCCTGCGAAGCCAGCGCCCGCTCCGGCACGCCACCTAGCCGTTCCAGACGGATGAATCCGCTCGTCTCGATTCTGCGTACGACGAAGCCGAGTTGATCCATATGCGCAAACAGCATCACGCTCGGCAGGTCCGCTTCGCCTGGCGCCGTCGCGATCAGATTGCCGAGCCTGTCGGTCTTGGTCGCCAGGCCGAGCGCCAGCATCTCCGCCGCGAGCCGCCGCCTTACGCGGCCCTCGCAGCCGCTGAGGCCAGGAATCATCATAAGATCGGTGGTGAGCGACCGGAGACGTTCGCGCGATGCCCCGGGATCCGGCACAGCCTCAGCCTTTCCGCGCGGCGCGCGCGAGACGCATGAACTCGCTGGCCCGATCCGGATCGACCGGTCTCCAGGTGTCGCCGTCCACCTTGAGCGAGGACCCGACGACGCAGCCATCGGCGATGCTGAGCACGTCGCGGACGGCGGCGTGCTTCACTCCGGTGTTGGCCAGCACCGGAACGCCGGGCAGCGCGCTCTTGACCGCTTCGAGATCCTCCATGCGCGCCGCCTCCCCTGTGATCGCGCCCGAGACGAGGATTGCGTCCGGGATCGAAGAGAAAACTGCGCTGCGCGCGCGATCGGCGAGGCTGCGCCGGTCGAGCGAATAGGCGAACTCGGCCGAGACGTTGTAGAGAAGCACGAGGTCGTCGCGGCCGAGCCGTCTGCGATAGCGCAGGGCGGCGCCCGCGTCCGGCGCCCATACCCCCATATCGGAAGCGTAGAGACCAGTGAAGACCTCGCGCACGAAGGCGGCGCCCGTCGCCGCGGCGACGGCGATCGAGGCCAAGGGGTCCCACAGCAGGTTGACGCCGAAGGGCACGGCGATCTCGCGTCTCAGGCGGCCGATCACAGCGGCCATGGCCGCGGTCGAAGCGGCGTCGACCTTCGTCTCGTAGGGGCGATCGTTTTCGTTGCCGAACATCACCGCGTCGAAGCCCGCCTCGGACAGCGCGCGCAGGTCCTTGCGCGCCGCCTCGATGAGACCGTCCATCCCGGCCTCGGCGTCGTAGAGCGGCGCGCCCGGAAGGGCGCCGAGATGGACCATCGCAATGACCGTCTTGCGCTCGCCAAACACGCGGCGGTAGTTCGTCGACATGGCTTCGCGCTCCCGTTCGCCGGCGGATGCTACTTGCCCGAACCCGCCGTCAGCCCCATCACGATGTAGCGCTCCAGGAAGATGCCGACGAGCAGCAGCGGCGTAATCGCCGCCGTGGACAGCGCGGCCATCGTCCACCAGTTGATCCCTTGCGACCCGGTCTGGCTCGCCACCATCACCGGCAGGGTCTGCGCGTTGAAGCCGGTGAGGAGCGAGGCGAAGAAGTACTCGTTCCAGCACAGCACCGTCGAAAGAAGGAAAGAGGCCACCATGCCGGGAAGCGCCATCGGCGCAACGATGCGAAGGAACGCGCCCCAAATCGTGCAGCCGTCGACGAGCGCCGCCTGCTCCATTTCGTTGGGGATCGAATCGAACTGGTCGTGCATCACCCAGATGACGATCGGCAGCACCATCAGCGTGTAGACGAGGATCAAGCCGATGTGCGTATCGAGCAGCGCCAGTTCCTTGTAAAGCACGAGGAACGGCATCGCCAGCACGACCGGGGGCAGGATGAGCTGCGAAACGAAGAAGAACGAAATGTCCTGATTGCCGAAGCGCCCGAGCTTGTAGTCGAACCGGCTGAGCCCGTAGGCGGCCAGCGAGCCGATGACGACGGCGAGCGTCGAAGCGCCGAGCGTGGCGATGAGGCTGTTGAAGAACTTGTCGAGGAACTGTTCGCGCACGTCCGAGGACGCAAAGATCGTGTCCGGCGACAGGCCGAGCGACTGCATGCCCTTCCATTTCGGCACGAAGTCGACCCAGGGAATGAGGTGGCCCTGGGTCACGTCCCGGCCGAGCTTGAAGGTCGTCGTCACCGTCCAGTAGATTGGGAAGAGGGCGATGAAGGTCCATACCGCCAGCGTCACATAGATCGCGGCGCGTCCCAGGATGCGCAGCGCTCGTTGGCCGCTCGCGACCGCGACGACGTCGCCAGGAGACTGGCCGGACGAGGCGGCTTCGGTGGTCACGGTTCCGGCTCCTTCACTGGTTTCACGATGGGCTCCGGCGCGGCGTCTAGGTCATCTTGCGCATGTACGGCCGCACCGCCTTCATAAGCAGCGTGAGGAACACGATGATGATGATGAGATATACCTCGGCGATCATCGTGCCGTAGCCGACATTCGAGCGGTCGCGGTACTCGCGATAGACGAAACTTGAAATCGTGTCGGTGGCGCCGCCCGGGTCGCCAGCCGTCACGTTGATCACGATGTCGGCAAGCTTCAGTTCGAAGATCATCCGCAGGAGGATCGTCGTGACGCTGACAGGCAGCATCAGCGGAAAGGTGATCTCCCGGAACATCTGCCAGGAATTGGCGCCATCGACCTTCGCCGCCTCCTTGACTTCATGCGGCAGCGCCTGGAGGCCGGCGAGCAGCAGGATAATCATGAACGGGATCCACTCCCAGGCGTCCATCGATATGATGCTGAGCCGCGCGATCCAAGGCGAGGAGAAGAAGGCGGGATTCTCCCAGCCGAGGAAGCGCAGGAAGTTCGCGAGCGGGCCGAACCGGTTCTCCATGATCGACTTGCCGATCATCCAGCTCACCGCCACCGGACTCAGCATGAACGGCAGCAGGAACGCGACGCGGAAGAACCGCCGCGCCCGAATGTCGGCGTTGAGCAGCAGAGCGAGCCCGAAGGCGATCGCGTACTGAACGAACACGGTCATGAGGTAATAGACCATATTGCCGAGCGCGTTCCAGAAATAGGGATCCCCGATCAGGGTGCGCAGGTTGTCGAGGCCGTTCAGATGGTGGCCGCCTTCGGCGTTCAAATTCCAGTTGGTGAAAGCGATGTAGAGCCCGAAGATGGTCGGGAAGACCACCATCGCCGCGGTGAACAGAAGCGCGGGCAGCAGGAACAGACGCCGCTGCCCGGCCTCGCCGTTTTCGATCGCTTGACGCGTCCCGAGCGCCAAACTCCAAAACAGGAAAGCGTACATCACCGGGCGAAAATTGGCGAAGCCGAACGAATCGAGACGAAGATCGTAGGCGGTCTGGATCGCCGCCAAACCGACGAGCAGCGCCGTCGCGAGCCAATAGACGCCCCGCGCGAGCCCGACCCGTCCGTGCCGCGCGCCATCGCCAGTGTCGAAAGTTTCGTCGGTCACCGTTCTGCGCTTTCCAGCAGAGCGGCCGTGGGCGCGGCCGGCAAGTCAAGACCCTTCGACAGCGCCGTCCGCGCCGGACAGGACCCGGCGCGGACGGTTTTTCTCGGCCTCGGCCAAGGCCCATTCATTCGGACGCGACTAGATGCCCATTGCGATCCGATAATACTTGACCTGGTTCTCGCGTCCGAGCTTGTCGGTGAGCTTGTCCCACGCCGCGGCGATGTTGTCGGCGCCTTGCTGCGCCGTCTGCTTGCCGGCGAAGGTGCGCTGCAACTCGTCCTCGGCGATGCTGTAGTACTGGAAGATGCCCGGAATGCGCGGCTCGATCGCCGAGTTCGGATGGTTGTAGGACGTCGACTGTGAGTTCATGTAGGAGGTGATGTACTTGCGATCGTAGCCGGCGAGCTCCCACAATGCGATGTTGGTATGGCTCTTTCGGTAGGGCTGGAAGCCCGAGGGATAGGCCGCCGTCCACATCGACAGGTCCTTGCCCCCGAGATGGGCCGCCGCGCTCCAGGCCGCCTTGTGGCGCCGAGGATCGGAGTCGACCGTCTTCATCACATAGATGCCCCAACCGAGATAGGCCATGTTCGGCGCATGGTTTGGCCCGGATGGCAGCTTCTCCCATTGCTTCTTGCGGAAGTTGTAGACGTCGGGCGACGCCGGCAGGATGTCGAAGTCGAGCACGTCGCCGATCGTCGCCGTGTCGCTGGTCCTGGCGACCGTGCCGATGTCGCCCCACCACTCGAGCAGCGAACCGGTCCCGGTGAGGAACTGCTGGAACGCGGTCGTCCCCGGATCGGCGTTGATCTGGTCGGCTGGCTCCGAGGGCAGCGCGTCGATGACGTCCTGCATCGCCCGCACCCAGGCCGGGTTGTTGACGAGCGGCTTCATGTTCTCGTCGAACAGCCAGTTCTTCTCGCCAGGATACTTGGCGTAGGCCGTGGCGCGGCTGCCCATGAAATAGAAGCAGAATCCGCCCCACGGCTTCGGCTGGTCGAGGAAGCCGTAAACCGGCTTGCCCTTGAGCTTCTTGCCCTTGAGGAACTTGGTGATCGCCTGCACCTGCTGCCAGGTCTTCGGCGGGCCCCATTCCGCAAGGTCGGCCTTGTCATTCCACTCCTTCCAGTCCTTGGCGAGATCAGCGTCGGAGAAGACGTCGGTGCGCCGGTTCATCGTATGGCAATCGCTGTCGATGGTGACGCGATGGATCTTGCCGTTCCAGGTGCCGACCGGCGGCTTGAGGTAGTTGACGTAGTCGTCGAAATCGACCTGCGTCTTCACCCATTCCGGCATTTCGGACAGCAAGTCCTTGACGCCCATGTCGCCTTCGAACGGCGCGCCCATCTCGATGATGTGGTAGTCGACGGTGCTGGTGGCGATCGATTGCTGCAGGCGGGCGTTGTAGTCGGCCTGGGCGAGGTCGATCCATTTGATTGAGGCGCCGGTATAGGCTTCCCACGGCTTTAGGAAGCCGCGGAACAGGAAGTTGTGCAGGTTCTGGTTGTTGAGCCCCATGAAGGAGAATTCGATGCCCTTGAACTCGCCAGGCTTGACGTTCTCCTTGGTCGGGCCGAGGCAGAGCGCGCCGACCTTCTGCCAGTCGGCGTCGGTCGGCGATCCGTTGCCGGCGCCTGGAATCTTCATGATCTGGGCGACAACGCTGTCGGCGGCGTAAGCGGGCCGCGTCGCCAGGCCCAGGGGGCCGCTTGCAGCCAGCGCTGCCGCCGCGCCCGCCGTGCCTTTCATCACTTGGCGCCGATTGGCTTGCATCGCCATCAGCTGTTCGTAGACGTGAACTCGCATTTTCGACCCTCCCGGTCATCAAACTTTGGATTGGGTAGCGCGCTTCCTCCAAACCGGCCATGTCTATTCGTTTTCGAATTGGCGCGGACTTTTGGCCTTCGCCTGCGCGCCCGCTGGAAGTCTGTCGGGCGCAAGATCTAGGCGGCGGCTGCCGCAAAGAGTAAGCGGCCGTTCATTGTCGAGTCAATCGTCGCCGCCAACCTGTCGGGAGCGAACAAGGGCGGGCGGAGCCTCGCGCTCTCCATTCGCGGCGCACGATTGCCCCGGCTTGGCAATTCGCGAGACCCGAGACCGCAAGCGCCGTTTTCGGCTTCGTTCTTGCGTCCTGAATATTGCAACCGCCATCTTGCGCAGACCGAACTCGACACCCTACGGCGCTAGTCGCCCAGGACCTGGCGGAGGCGGGCGAGAATATTCTCGCGTCCAGTCATCCCCAGTTCGACGGTCGCGTCCTTGGCGGAGCGTGCGTACCACTTTCTGTCCGACGCTTTCGAAAGGTCGACGCCTTCCGGAAACAGCGCCATCAACAGCGATGTCTCGCCCCGCCCGGCATGGTCGAACGGGTATCCCGCCATCGCGCCTGGCGACATCAGGGGGTGCGCTTTGATCCAGTTAAGCGGGTCGTCCCCGACAGACTGCCGCGCGTAATAGTCCGCCATCTTCTCGTCGCCCCACCATCCCTCGCCGCGCTCCTTCTCCAGAAAAGCGAAGATAGCCTGGCGAGCGGCGAACTTGAAGGCGAGATCCGTCGGCATTCCGACCGCGAAGTTCTCCGTTTGATGATGGATGATCACATGGATGTTGCGGAAACCGATCCGCAGCAATCCCTGAAACATCGCCTTGGCGAATGGCAGCAGCGCCTCGCCGTCGACATGCAGCGTCCCGTTCTTCTCCGGCGGCTCGACAGCATAGCTCGCGGCTCCGTAATAAAACGGGGGTAAAATGACAAGGTTCATCTCTTTTTCCAGGATGTCGAGAATCCCGACGACGGCGAGCGTGTCCATACCCACCGCCATATGCTCGCCGTGATATTCGAGCACCCCCAGCGGCAGCACCGTGGGCCATCGCCCGTCGATCGCGGCGCGGATCTGATGGGGCAGCATCATCTCGTAACGCATCTATCGCTCCGAACCCAGTCTGGGATCGCGAACGTACGCTCTCCCCACCGCGCACAAACCCAACCAACGCAACGACGCCCGTCCCCGGCCGTCCGACTATTCCAGCCGCGCGCCGTTTTGCGCGTCGAACAAGTGGACCGAGGCGAGGTTGGGAGACAGCGAGAGAATCTCCCCCGGTCTGGCTGACACCCGCTCGCGAAAGACCCCGACGATCTTTTGGCCGCCGAGCATCGCGACCACCTGGGTTTCCGAGCCCGTCGGCTCCACGACTGAAACCTCGACCTTCACTTCGCCGCCCCCGAGCGCCAGGTGCTCCGGCCGGATTCCATAGACGCAAGGCCGTCCGTCGATCCCGCTTGGCGCTGATTTTAGGGGCAGTTCCACCCCTGTTTCGGTCACGAAGGTCGGCTTGCCATTGATTCGGATCGCGCCCTTCAGGAGATTCATCGCCGGCGAACCGATAAAGCCGGCGACGAACAGGGTGTTCGGCCGGTCATATAACTCGAGCGGCAATCCGACCTGTTCAACGACGCCATCGCGCATGACGACAATGCGATCGGCCATCGTCATCGCCTCGACCTGGTCGTGGGTCACATAGATGGTCGTGGTTCCCAACCGCTGGTGCAATTCCTTGATTTCGGCGCGCATCTGCACGCGCAACTTGGCGTCGAGATTGGAGAGCGGTTCGTCGAAAAGGAAGACCTGAGGATCGCGAACGATCGCCCGCCCCATCGCGACGCGCTGTCGCTGACCGCCGGAGAGCTGACGCGGATAGCGCGAGAGATAGGGCGATATATCGAGGATTTCGGCCGCGCGCCGCACCCGAGCCGCGATCTCCGCCTTGGGCGTATGCCGCAGCTTCAGACCGAAACTCATGTTCTCGGCGACAGTCTTATGCGGATAGAGCGCGTAATTCTGGAACACCATCGCGATGTCACGGTCCTTCGGCGGCAGATTGTTGACGACCCGCGCGCCGATCTTGATCCGACCGTCCGAGATCGATTCGAGCCCCGCGATCATCCGAAGAAGCGTCGATTTTCCACAGCCGGAGGGGCCGACCAAAGTGACGAATTCGCCGTCGGCGATCGAGATGGAGACGCCATGAATCACTTCGACGGCGCCGTAGGATTTGCGGGCGTTGACAACGTCGACCGAAGCCATTCTTTTCCACCCTGCCGCAAGATAGCGCCGGACTCCGCCGCCCGCTAAGACCAACGTAATGTATCGCCGGTTTGGCGTCGAGGCGGCTTGCGGCTATCGAAGGCGCGAACGGTCAGGGCGCGAACGAAAGAAGCCTGAAGCTTCGCCTATGGGACCGGCTCCCGATTTGGGTTCTGGGAAAGGACAAAGACCGCGGCGCCGCGCCACGGAGCGTCGCAAGGCGAGCCGCATTGACAGATGGCGGACGAGCTTCCGGCAGTGGATCCGACAGGATTTCACAGACGGCGAGATGCGTGCGCGGCCGCTTTTTCGTTGGCGAAACGTGCGGCGGCGAGCAGGGGCGCGCCTTTCGCGAGCCTCGCTGCGAGCGCGCCGACAAAGCAGTCCCCGGCCCCGTGAGTCGACGTCACGGGGACGGGTATGGGCGCGATCGCGCTCGCTTCGAGGCCCCGCGGCCGGACGACGAGGCCTTCGCCGCCGAGCGTGACGATCACATCGCGATCGTCGGACCCCAGCGACGATAACGCCGACAGCGCGCTAGTTGGATCGCGCACGTCCCGCCCGGTCAGCATGGTCGCCTCGATGCGGTTGACAATGAGAATTTCGACGAGGCGGAGGAGTTCTCGGGATATGGCGCGCGCGGGCGCGGCGTTCATGATGACCCGCGCGCCGTTCGTTCGCGCGACGCGCGCAGCCGCGATGTTGGCGGCCTCCGTAATTTCGTTCTGAAGGACCAGAATGGACGCGCCTCCCAGGGCGCCCCAGTCGTCGCGGATCGCGGCCAAATCGATCCTCAGATTGGCGCCGGAGACGATGACCGCGCCATACTCGCCGTCGTCGCGAACGATAGCGGCGCTCATGCCGGACGCGGCGGCTTCGTCGACATGGACAGCGCTCGCGTCGACCCCGGCGGCGATCAGACTGCCGCGCAGCCGAACGCCGAAGTCGTCCGCGCCGACGCACCCGATCATGGCGGCGCGCGCGCCGGCCCGCGCCGCCATGATAGCCTGGTTGCCGCCCTTGCCGCCGCACTCGAGGCTCCATCGCGAACCGGCGACGGTCTCGTCCGGACGCGGCAGGGTCGGGGCGTAAACCATGACGTCGAGATGTAGGCTGCCACAGACGATGACGTCGAAGGGGGAGGACATGCGATGGTTAACTCGACCTTGGCGGGTGGTCCGACGCCGCTTGGCGATTCGGCAGATTGATAGGAATGGCGCGGTTGAGGTCAAGGAGCGGCAACCAGCTCGAGGATGCGGTCTCCCCGGTCGCCGCGCCGTCCCAAATCGTCGATGCGGACAGGAACGCGCGAGCGCCGATCGACCGCAGGTCACGCCCAAGCTTCGCGTCGCCAAGGCGCCGGCCTTCCGAATCCCTGCCCGTAAGCCTCCAGCGTTGGACGCTCAAATCGCGCCGAAGGGACTTGCCGCGCGCCGCGCTGCGCTGCCTCGTCGCCGGCGACCGCCGTGGGGTCGAACTGCAGCTTGCTTCAAGAACGGTCGCTCCTGGCGCATTTCTTCGGTGGCTGGAACGGCCAGGAGGGGCAGCAATGGGTCCGATTCCGGTTATTTTGCAACCCGGAACGGGGCCGAATCTGCGGCTCGCCAGGGCGCTTCGGACGCGCGCCCGCTCTTTAAGTCTCCGCTTGAGCCATCCGGAGGCGGTCATCCAGACGAGCTGCGGATAGGAAAAGGGAGTTGGCGCCGGCGGCGGCGCAAACTTATGCGCGACGATGAGCAGAAAGTGTCCCGCCGCGCCGAAGAGCCCGAGCCCCGGCATTACGAGCCGGACATGCAGCGAAGCGGGCCGGGGTCCAGATCCACGGCAGGACGGGGGTGAGCGCGACGATCCCCCGCGACCTGCGCCCGGGCGAACGTCGTCTGCGGCGGGTCCACGGCGGCGAGCGGCTCCGGCTGAGCCTTCGCCTAATTCAATGCCCAGCCGGGCGCCGGCTGAGCTCCTCGAGCAGCGGACGCAGCGCGTCGAGCTCCTTGCCGAAGCCGGCCCAGTCGCCAGCCTTCAGCCGCTCGAGCGCCCGATCGTAGGCGGCGAGCGCCTGCTTCGCCTGTTCCCCGGCCGGCCCCAAAGGCGCAGGCCCGGCGACGGCGGGCTGGCCCGCGACCGGGGCTGTTTGCCGGAACAGAGCGGCGAGCGCCGCCGGCAGCGTCTCCTCCATCACCACCCGGTCGCCATAGGCCGCGATCACCCGCTTGAGCTCGGGCAGCTGGCCGGACCGCGCGCGCAGATAGAGCGGCGAGACATAGAGGATCGAGTTCCCGATCGGCACGACGAGGAGATTGCCGCGAATGACCCGGGAGCCCATCTGGTTCCACAGCGAGATCTGCTGCGAGATCTCGGTGTTCTGGTTGATCAGCGCGTCGATCTGGAACGGCCCGTAGATGAGCTTCTCCTTCGGGAACTCGTATACGATCAGCTTGCCGTATTCGGGCGGGTCGCAGCGCGCCGCGAGCCAGGCGATCATGTTTTCCCGGTGGCTCGGCGTCATCGGCAGCATGAGGAAGAATTCCGTCGCGGCCTCGCCGGGCAGGCGCATCATGATGTAGTAGGGCGCCATCCTCGCGGTCTTGGCGCCCGCCTCGACCTCGTCGGGCGCGGCCGCCTCTCGCGGAAACTGCCAGAGGTCTTCCCGGTTGTAGAAGACCTCGGGCACGGTCATGTGGAACGCGCGGTACTGAAGCGCCTGAATGGTGAAGAGGTCCTCCGGGTAGCGGATGTGCAGCCTCAGATCCGGAGGCATCGCGTCGAGGGGCTTGAACAGCGTGGGGAAGATTTTGCGATAGGTCTCCACGATCGGATCGGCCGGATCGGCGACATAGAAGGCGACCGACCCGTTGTAAGCGTCGATGACGATCTTCACCGAATTGCGGATGTAGTTGATGTCGCCGGCCTCCGGCTCGGGCGTGGCGTAGGGGAACCAGTCGCTGACCGTATAGGCGTCCTGGAACCAGTAGAGCCGCCCGCCGCTGACCACGAGATAGGGATCGTGGTCGAGCCTCAGGAAAGGCGCGATTGTCCGCACGCGGTCGCGGATGTTGCGATGAAGAAGGATTCTGCTCTCGCCGGTGAGGTACCCGCTGAGCAGAATGTTCATGTCGCCGAGATTCCAGGCGAACAGGGTTCGCCACAAAGTGCCGCCGATCGGGATGCCGGCTGAGCCGCCGTAGGTCATGTAGGCGTTCTCCTGCCCTTTCGGATAGTCGAACTCCTTGGCGCCAGTCTTGACGATCACATAGCCGGCAGGGCCTTCGCCGAAGTAGATGCGCGGCTCGGTGATCGGGGGGCCGCCCGTGGCGACCGGCGGAATGTCCTGCAGATAGAAGATCGGCAGGCCCTCGGCGGACTTCTGGGTGACCGGAGACATGACCGCCCCGTCGCCGTGGGTGAACAGGAGATGCAGGTTGACCCAGGTCTGGGCGTTGGCCGGCAGGAGCGATGGGATGAGCTCGCGCCCCGAGATCATCACCTGCTGATAGTTGGGTCGGAGGTGATAGCGGTCGACGTCGACGTCGAGAAACCGGTAGTAGGTGCGGATCTCCTGAAGTTGCGCATAGGCCGAGAGCAACGGGCGCCAGTCCCACAGCCGGATGTTGTCGGCGGTCCCGCTGTCCCTCTCGAGCGACTGAAAAGTGAGATCCTGCTTCGCGGGGAACGGCTTCACCTTGATCGCGCCGAGGTCGTAGGCCTCTCGGGTGAAATCGATGTTTCGCAGAATGTAAGGCCTTTCCTCCTGCAGCTCGCTCGGCTTGACAAAGAAGCGCTCAATGAGCGCGGGCGCCGCGTCGCCGAGGACGAAGGCGAGGCCGAACACCATGAGCGCCGCCGCCAGCACGAGCGGGGCCGAGCGCAGCCGCATGTTGGCGAAGGCGGCGGCGGCCGCAATGATCGCAAGTGCGATGAGCAGCCCGAGCGCGGCCAGCTCGACATGAACGTCGGTGTAGCCGGCGCCGGTCACGACGCCGTTGTCGTCATAGAGCAAGAGGTAGCGGTCGAGGGCGTAAGACCACGCCTTCACCAGGAAGAACAGGCCGATGAGCGCCGAGCCGTGGGCGACCGCCGCGGGGGCGAAGGTCCAGCGCGGAGGATCGTGGCTGATGTGGCCGTGCACGAAATAAATCGCCCCGGCCATGAGGGCGGAGATCGCCAGGATCCAGAAGAGCCAGTTCTTGAACGCCACATAGGCCGGCAGCGAGAACAGGTAGAAGCCGATGTCCTTATGAAACAGCGGGTCGACCCGGCCGTAGGGCGTTTGGCGGAGGAACCGGAGGACGAGCTCCCACTGGTTGCTCTCGCCCAAGCCGATCAGCAGTCCGAGGATGATCGCGGAGGCCAGGACGAAGAGTCGCCACGCCAGCGCCGAAGGCTGAAGCCGGCGCGGCGGCGCCCAGGGTCCCCGCGCGGGCTGAAAGGTCACGAAGCTCGGCGAGAACGCCGCCGGCAGGCGGAGCGGCGACCCTGACGAGAACCGGAGCGCGAGCGTCGCGTTCGTCCAGAGAAGCCCGGCCGATAGGGCGAAAACGATCGCGAAGAGCGCGATTCTCGCGCCGAACGCCGTCCAGAAGACGTCCGCATAACCGACCGACGAGAACCACGCCCAGTCGACGACGAGACCCGAGACGCTCGCGAGTGCGAAGAGGAGGACGATGATGGCGATCAGCGCGCCGATGCGTCTCAGGGGTATGCTCCCTTCCCGGTCGCGCCGTTCAACCACGGCCGATTTAGCGCCCGCCAGCGATTGGCGTCCGGCGCGAGTCAACGTCCGACGGACGCCGCGGGGCGGCATTTCGAGATGACTGCAGAACCGACGACAATTTCGCCCGTTCTGACCTTACGAGCAAGTGGGGCGGATTAACGGCCCGTAAGGGTGAAAGGCGTCCGCGCTCCTTTGTGCGGGCTTGACCTTGACTGAGGCGACCGCCGGCTTTTACGGGGGCATTCGCGGCACTCTAGTCGCCCGCTTCAATCAATTTGAAAGGATTTGATGATTTCGCTTTGTCGACAGTGCGGACGACGGAGGCGATCATGGTTGCGAAGGAGATTTCAGGTAAAGAAGTATGTGGTGCGGTTGAGCGCGGAGGAGCGGGAGCGACTTGAAGCGCTGATCCGGAAAGGAAAGAGCCCGGCCCAGCGGCTGCTGAAGGCGCGGGTCTTGTTGAAGGCCGATGTCTCGCAAGCCGGGGAAGGCTGGAGCGACAGCCGGATCGTCAAAGCGCTGGAGACCAGCCCATCGATGGTTTACCGGGTGCGCAAGCAACTGGTGGAAGAGGGCTTCGAGGCGGTGCTGAGCCGCAAACAACGGGCGAGGCCGGCGGTTGCGCGGATTTTCGACGGCGAGAAGGAAGCCAAACTGATTGCCTTGGCTTGTTCCAAACCACCCAAGGGACGCGCGCGCTGGACCTTGCGGCTGTTGGAGAACAAGGTCGTGGAACTCCACATTGTCGATCGCGCCAGCGACTCGACGATCGGGCGGGCGCTCAAAAAAACATTCTCCAGCCCCATCGCCGACAGTGCTGGGTCATCCCGCCCAAGGCCAACGGCGCGTTCGTAGCGGCGATGGAAGACGTGCTGGCCGTCTACACGCGGCCACGCGATCCCGACCGTCCGCTGGTTTGCCTGGACGAGACCTCGAAGCAACTCCTCGCCGAGACGCGGACGACGATTCCGATGAAACCGGGCGCCCGGTCCGTTGCGATTACGAGTACGAGCGCAATGGGACCGCCAACCTCTTCATGCTGTTCGCGCCGCTCGAAGGCTGGCGCCATGTCAAAGTCACGGACCGCCACACCGCCGTGGATTATGCTCACGTCTTGAAAGACTTGGCCGATATCCACTTTTCCGCCGCCCAGATCATCGTTCTGGTCCAGGACAATCTCAACATCCACAGCAAGGCGTCACTCTACCAAGCCTTTCCGGCCGCCGAAGCCAGGCGGCTGGTCGAGCGATTCGAATGGCATTACACGCCAAAGCACGGCAGTTGGCTCGATCTGGCGGAGTCGGAACTCGGCGTCCTATCGTCCCAATGCCTCGACCGCCGTATCCCCGACAAACAAACCCTCGTCGAGGAAGTCGCCGCCTGGGAGCAGGACCGCAACGCCAATCACGCCAATGCCAATTGGCACTTCACAACACCCGACGCACGCATCAAACTCAAGCACCTATACCCGTCAATCTGACTGAATTGGGCGACTAGGCCGCTTTCGGGCGAACGAGCGGACTTGGCGCATTCGTCGCGTTTTGCGGTCGACCACAACCTGGTGCAACGGTCTCGTTCGTCGTGCCGGTCGATCGGTAGGAGTTCGCCTTTTCGGACTTTCGGCGGCTGGAGCGCCGTCAGCGCCTGCGGAGGCCGTCTACGAAGATGTCGGCAAGGCGCAGCGCCGTCTTTCGCCAATCGGGGGTGTCGTAGACGTTGTAGGACATGCCCACGAGCGCGCGCAGAAGGTCTTCAGGCGTGATATCGGCGCGTATCTCGCCGGCCTTCGCGGCGCGGTCGAGCAGCGAACCGACGGCCTTCGTGAGGCGGCCCGCCGAATAGGCGTGAAGCTCCGAAGGGCGATGCGCCGCGAGGGCCAGGGCCGCCACCATGCCTTTCTTCGTCGCAACGAGCCGCACATTGGCGTGCAGCCAGCGCCGCAAAGCTTCGACGGGCGCAGATTCGTAGGCGAGCCGCTCCGCGAGTTCGCTGAGCTGATCCACTTCACGCCGGTATACCGCCTCGAATAGGGTTTCGCGCGTCGGGAAGTGACGATAGAGCGTTCCTATGCCGACGCTAGCGCGCTTCGCCACGGCTTCGAGGCTGGCGTCGGGGCCGCCGGCGCTGAAGATGTCGGCCGCCGCCTCGAGCAGGCGCTCGCGATTGCGGACCGCGTCGGCGCGAGGCTTGCGCACGGGATTTGTTGCACGACCTGACATGACGCCTGACACGCCTCTTGCATAACGGAGGCACCCTCCGTATAATATCTCGATCGAACCATGGGCGCTCTCGAAACGATGGCGGACGATCCAGCCTTATCGCGAACCCGCCGTCGCGCCGCGCGGCGTTCTTCTAATAGCCGGCCCGCGGCCTCGATATCTACAACTGCCGGACTGAACGCACGGGAGTCTTCATGACCTTCTCTATGAGCCTTACCGTCAACGGTGAGCGGCGGGACGTCGCGCTCGACAACTCGCGCCTGACGCTCCTCGATCTCCTGCGCGAGCGCCTCGACCTGACCGGAACCAAGAAGGGCTGTGACCGTGGGCAATGCGGCGCGTGCACCGTGCTCTTGAACGGGAAGCGGGTCAATTCGTGCCTGGCTCTCGCGCTGAGCCTCGACGGCGCGGAGGTCGTCACCATCGAGGGCCTCGGTCAAGGCGACGAGCTTCATCCGCTGCAGACCGCCTTCATCGCGCATGACGGATTCCAGTGCGGCTTCTGCACGCCGGGCCAGATCATGAGCGCGGTCGGCCTGATCGACGAGGGCCAGGCGGGCGACGACCCCGAGCGTGTGCGCGAGGGGATGAGCGGCAACATCTGCCGTTGCGGGGCCTATCGCGGCATCACGGAGGCGGTGCTCGAGGCGCAGAAGCTTCTTGCGGAATGGGACCGGAGGAATGCGGCATGAAGATCTTCGACTATGTGAGACCCGCCACGGTTCCGGAGGCGGTCGCCGCAGCGGCAGAGCCGGGCTCCGCCTATCTCGCCGCCGGCACCAATTTGCTCGACCTGATGAAGGGCGGCGCCATACGGCCCGACCGTCTCGTCGACATTACGCGCTTGCCGGGCCTCGACCGCTTGGAGCGCCAAGCCGATGGCGGCATGCGCATCGGCGCGCTGGTGCGGAACGCCGACCTCGCGCGTGACGCGGATTTCGCCCGCGCCTTTCCGGCCGTTGCAGAAGCGCTGCTCTCCGGCGCATCGGCGCAGCTCCGCAACGCCGCGACCGTCGGCGGCAATCTGATGCAGCGGACACGCTGCAGCTACTTCTATGACGTGGCGAGCGCCTGCAACCGGCGTGAACCGGGCGCAGGCTGCGACGCGCTGCAAGGCGAGAACCGCCTGCACGCGGTGCTTGGCTGGAGCAAGCACTGCATCGCGACCCATCCGTCGGACTTCTGTGTGCCGCTCGTGGCGCTCGACGCCGTTGTGGAGATTGAAGGCAAAGATAGTCGGCGCGAAATCGCGCTCGAAGACCTTCACCGCCTGCCTGGCGACACGCCGGAGCGCGAAAGCGCGCTCGAGCCGGGGGACCTGATCGTTGCGCTTCGTCTTCCCGCCGATGCGGCGCGCTTCGCGGCGCATGCGCGCTATCTCAAGCTTCGCGAGCGCACGTCCTTTGCCTTCGCGGTTGTGTCCGCCGCCGCGGCGCTCGACCTGGAAGGCGGCGCGATTCGCGGCGCCCGGCTTGCCCTTGGCGGCGTCGCGGCGAAGCCATGGCGCGCGCGAGCGGCCGAAGAGGCGCTGGCGGGCGCAAACGCGGACGAGCCGGCGTTCCGCAAAGCGGCCGAAGCCGCGCTCGCCGACGCGAAGCCCTCCGGCGATAACGGATTCAAGATCGAACTCGCGAAACGGATCGTCGTGCGCGCGCTCGCGCTCGCGGCGGCGGGAACGCCGGAGCGCCTTCCTGCCCTTCCGGCCTCTCCCTTCTCCTCCGTTCCCAGGGCCCTTCAACATGCCTGAGACCCATCGCACCCAGGCCTCGCCGAACCCGCGCTACGGCTCGAACGCGGGCCAGCCGCTCACCCGGCGCGACGGAATCCTCAAGGTCACCGGGCGCGCATCCTACGCCGCGGACAACCATCCCGAAGGAATGCTGTATGCGGTGTGCGCCGTCAGCACGATCGCGCGCGGCCGCGTCATGCATCTCGACGTCGAAGCCGCCAAAGCGCATCCGCATGTCGTGGAGGTGATCACTCCCGCCAACCGACCGCCGCTGGCGGGCGACCCGGAAGCCAGGGGAAGCCTTTTTGCGTTCCGTATGGAGGCGCTGCAGAACAACCGCGTGCGCTACGCCAACCAGCCGATCGCACTGGTCGTCGCGAAGACGCTGGAGGCGGCGACGGAAGCCGCCGCGCTGCTGAAGCCCCGTTACGAGGTCGAGCCGGCGCGCCTCGGGCTCGACGTCGAGCGTTTCGTCCCGCAGGCCGTGGGGGTCGGCTCGCCTCCGAGCGCCACGCATGGCGACGTCGAGGCGGGATTGTCGGCGGCGCCGCTGCGCATCGACGCGACCTACGAAACGCCGTCGCAATACCACAACGCGATGGAGCCGCACGCCATCGTTGCATCATGGGATGGCGACCGCCTGACGCTCGACACACCGAACCAGGCGCCGCACATGGCTCGCGCAGCCTACGCCGGCTTCTTCGGGGTCCCGCCGGAAAACGTGCTCATTCGCACCCCGTTCATCGGCGGCGGCTTCGGATCGAAAGCCATCCTCGCCGGGCCGCATATTCTGTGCGCGCTCGCGGCCCGGTTGACGGGCCGGCCGGTGAAGCTGGCGCTGACGCGCGCCCAGATGTTCGGTCCGGTCGGCCATCGCGGCCAGACGCGCCAGCGACTGAGACTCGGCATGGAGTCCGACGGCCGGCTCACCGCGGTTTCTCATCACGCAATCGCAGCGACGAGCAGCTTCGACGACTTCATCGAACCGTCCGCCTTCGTCTCGCGCATGCTCTACGCGAGCCCGGCCATCGCCATTACCCACGAAGCCGTGCGCAACGACATCGGCACGCCCGGCCCCATGCGGGCGCCGGGCCTCGCCTCCGGATCGGCGGCGCTCGAGGTCGCCATCGACGAAGCGGCGGAGGCCTGCGGCATGGACCCGCTCGACTTCCGGCTTGCGAATTATGCGGAGGTCGAACCGATAACCGGCAAGCCCTATTCGTCGAAGGCGCTGCGCGAATGCTACGACGAGGGCGCGACGAAATTCGGCTGGTCGGGCCGACCGCTTGCCCCCCGGCAAATGCGCGATGAAGACGGCTTTCTCGTCGGCTGGGGCATGGGAACCGCCGTGTTCCACAGCCCGATGTTCGCTGCGGAGGCGCGGGCGGCGCTGCGCGTCGACGGCACAGCCACCGTCGAGACGAGCGCGATCGACATGGGGCAGGGCGCCTTGACGGCGCTCGCCCAGATCGCGGCTGACAGCCTCGGGCTCGACATCGACCGGGTCACGTTGCGCTTCGGCAGCTCCGACCTGCCCGATGGCGGGGTCGCTGGCGGCTCCGGCCATACGGCGACCGCCGGCTCGGCCATCCACGCGGCCGGCAGCAATGCCGTCGCGCGGCTCGCCGAGCTCGCCATGGCGGACCGCAACTCGCCGCTCTTTGGCGCGGGAAATGTCGGCGTGGTCGCGCGCGCCGGACGGCTCCACCGCAAAGACGACGAGAGTCGTAGCGAGAGCTATGCCGGCATCCTCGCCCGCGCCGAACTGGCGGAGATCGACGCGCGGGGCAAGGGCGCGCGCGATCCGGCGGCCGTTGGCGACCATGCGCTGCAGGCGCACGGAGCGGTCTTCGCGGAGGTCAAGGTCGACTCCGATCTCGGCCAGGTCCGGGTCACGCGCCTAGTCGGCGCCTTCGCGGCCGGGCGGATCATCAACCCGCGGCTCGTGCTCAGTCAGCTTTATGGCGGCATGATCTGGGGCGTGTCCTTCGCGCTGCACGAAGGGGCGAGCATGGATCGGCGCAACGGCCGCATCATGAATGCAGACCTTAGCGAATACCACGTGCCGGTAAATGCCGACGTGCCGTCACTCGAAGCGCTGCTGATCCACGAGGACGACGCTTTCGTGAACGGGCTCGGCATCAAGGGCGTTGGCGAAATCGGCATTACCGGGACGGTGGGCGCAATCGCGAACGCCGTGTGGCACGCAACAGGAGTAAGAGTTCGCAAATTTCCTGTGAGGATCGAGAACATCATGGCGCCCACCGCCGGCGCCTAGAGCACACCGATCCGGACGGCGGCTTTCAGGTCTGCCATCGGAGCAACCTCCCTGTGGAAATTATGCCGGCTTCAGTTTGGAGACCTGCCGCCCAGACGCCGCAGGGAACTGCAAGATCCCGCCCTGAGCGGAAGTCGTTGTCTCAATTGGCGTGGACAATCGCACCCTTGCGGCCAGCGTTGCGTTGATCGCATCATAATCCTTCAATACCCCGATCATGATCACTCTGACTGCGGCAGGAAGGGGCAGTGCAATAGCGTCGCGCCTCTTCCGGTCGCGACGTGATTGGCGCAGTCGGTTTGGCTGGGCCTTCGCCAGACGAGTTTTGGGACGTCCAGGACACCGCTCACATACCGGTCGGCGAAATCATCGATGACGAACCCTGAGCGGCGGGTCCCCAAGGATCTTGTCCTCCCAAAACGTGAACTCGCGATCGATGCGCTCCTGGGCAGTGTCCGCCGACATGTCGACGACGAGCACGAGATTGGGATTGTACTTGCGGGTCAAGACGGCTTCAAAGCCTTCCTCGACAAGTTGCCGTCGCGTCCGCTCGATCGTCGGGATGCTGGTGTCCAGCGCCTCGGCGATTCGGCTGTCGCTCCATCCGTCGCCGGCCTCCGAAACATCCGCTTTCAACAGAATGCGCGCTTTCGTCAACAAATGCCCGGCGCGCTTGCCCTTGCGAATGAACTCCTCGAGCCGAGCCCGTTCCTCCTCGCTCAGCCTGACCGCGTATTTCTTGACGGCGACCTCTTTGCAGGCCACGAATCATCTCCATCGCTCGATCGCGACAGCACAAATTCAGACTTTGCCATCAAACGCAATGACGTGAGCCGCTAGCGCTGCGTCATCGGCGCGTCGACCCCGCTGGAAGTCCTCAAGAGTGGCGGGAGGCCACACTCCTGAGAGGCTCCTTGCGTCAGATTCGCGAAACGGCGCCGATCCCAAATGGAGCTGGCGCCGAAGCGATATGGAAGCGGCGGCAACGCATCATTCATGCCATATTAGCGGAATAGACGCCGATTGCCGTTTTGAGCCTTTTCAAGGACTTGTTCGCTCGAGGCGGCGATTCCGGCCTTTGCGGTCTTCAGCAGGCCGCGCGAGGGTCCCGAGGGGCCGGTTCGCGGCCGCAAAAGTCGCCATCATCGCCAATTTCGATCAATCAGAATGATAGTAGCGAAATTTTTGATTCCAAATGACGAATCGAGACCGATTTCGGGCGCGCCGTCGCCCGCGCGACCCATGCGGCGCAGTCGACATGCGCGCGGACGCCGGGCAAACGAAATCTCCAGTCCAATATGTAATGAGCCGTGGCGCGGGCTGGACCTGACGAGGGAATGGGGTTAGCTGTTTTCCGGCCATTTTAGTGTTTCGTTAACGTTCCGTCCGGCGGCTGGATCCGCGGGTGGACGGGGGAGTACAGCAGTTTGAGGCTGTTTGTGGGCGCCCCGCCGACGCCGCTAAGAGCGTTTGCTTCGGGCTTGTGCATAGTGTTGGGCTGCCTGACCCTCGGCGGTTGCGTGGACGTCGTCGGCGATGCGGAGCCGAGCGCGGATTCGCATCCGCAATTCGTGCGGCGCGAGGACGCCAGCATGGCGGGCGCGACCGTGGCGATCGTCTCGGTGGACGGCGCTCCGTCCAAACTTTCCGCGCGCTTCAGTCAAAATCTAGCCGAGGCGGCCGCCGCCCGCCAGATCGCGGTCACGCCGCCGGCCAAGGCGCGCTATCTCGTGCGCGGCTACCTCAGCGCCTCGCCGGCGCCGAACGGCGCCACGATCGACGTCGTCTGGGACGTCTTCACGCCGGACAAGCAGCGCGCCCAACGGCTCACCGATTCGATTACGATTCCCGGCTCGGGTGACGACCCTTGGGCGATGGTCAGCGAGGCGGCGCTCGACAGCGTCGCCGACAAATGCGCCGACGATCTTGCCGCCTATCTGTCGAACACGCCCGAGGCCGCGCCCGCCGGCGCCGCCCTGAGCTACGCGCAGACCGAGTGAACGCTGCGAATTGGCTGTGGAAAGTCGGCGGAACGTCGGCGCGCCAAGCCGTGAGGCCGTGTTGTTTGCGCCCAAGGCGGCTGCTATGACCCGCCCTATCGACCGCATTGCGGCGCGGGACGCGCCTTCGGAGGTTTGCCCGTGCTCGGCAAAATGAAGATTTTGGCCGGCAACTCCAATGGACAGCTGGCCGAAGCAATCGCCGCCTACCTGGGCGAGCCGCTGACCGGCTGCCATGTGCGCCGCTTCGCCGACCTGGAGATTTTCGTCGAAATCCTCGAGAACGTGCGCGGTCGCGACGCCTTCATCATCCAGTCGACCTCTTTTCCGACCAATGACAACCTGATGGAGCTTCTGATCATGATCGACGCCCTGCGGCGGGCGTCGGCGGCGCGCATCACAGCGGTCATTCCCTATTTCGGCTACGCCCGCCAGGACCGAAAGCCCGGACCGCGCTCGCCGATCTCGGCCAAGCTGGTGGCCAACCTCATCACGCGCGCGGGCGCGGACCGGGTGCTGACGGTCGATCTCCACGCTGGCCAGATTCAGGGCTTCTTCGACATTCCGACCGACAATCTGTTCGCTGCGCCCACGATGGTGCGCGACATCAAGGGGCGTGGCGACGGGGGCAAGAATGTGATGGTCGTCTCCCCCGACGTCGGTGGGGTGGTGCGCGCCCGCGCGCTCGCCAAACGCCTCGACGCCCCGCTCGCCATCGTCGACAAGCGGCGCGAGCGGGCCGGGGAATCCGAAGTGATGAACATCATCGGCGACGTCGCCGGCCGCAATTGCGTGCTGCTCGACGACATCGTCGATTCGGGCGGCACCCTGGTCAACGCCGCCGACGCGTTGCTCGATCAGGGCGCGGCAAGCGTCTCGGCCTATATCACCCACGGTGTGCTGTCGGGGGGCGCGGTCTCGCGCATCGCCGCCTCCAAGTTGACCGAACTGGTGCTCACCGACACGATCGCCCCGACCGAAGCGGTGCGCGTGGCGCGCAACATCCGCGTCATTTCGATTGCGCCGCTGATCGGAGAAGCGATCGCCCGGATCGCCAAAGAGGAAAGCGTGTCCTCGCTGTTCAACTGAACAGAGCGCGCGGCGTCGGCGAGTGAGCGTAAAATGCGACCCTGCCGCGACCGGACGTCCTCGGTCGGTAGACGAAGGAATATCTCCAACAATTGCGCGAGCGGCGGCCGCGATTTGGCGAACTGATCCAGATCGACGGCAGCCCGCATGACTGGTTTGAAGGGCGCGGCCCGCGCTGCACGCTGATCGTGTTCATTGACGATGCGACGGGGTGTCTGACGGCGTTGCGCTTTGCCCCCGCGGAGACGACGCGCGCCTACCTTGGCGCGCTCAGGGACCATGTTCTCGCGCATGGCTGTCCGGCAGCCTTCTATTCGGATCGGCACGGCATTTTTCGGGTCAACGCCAAGGACGCCGCCGGCGGCGACGGCAAGACCGAGTTCGGCCGCGTCAGCGAGCGTTTGCGCATCGAACTCATCAACGCGCTCACCCCGCAGGCCAAGGGCCGCGTCGAACGGGCCAACCAGACGTTGCAGGATCGGCTGGTGCGCGAGATGCGGCTCAGGGGGATTTCCTCGATTGAGGAGGCGCAGGCCTTCACCCCCGCCTTCATCGCCGCGTGGAACGACAAGTTCGCCGGGCCGCCGCGCGGCTATCTCCAGACTCGGCTTGCCCTTGCCGCCTCTCCCGCATAGTCTCGACCGCGCTCGCTGGCGAGCGGTCGAGTCGGGCGGGGCCGGTCATTCGGGCTGAAGTCTTTCAACGAAGACCTCGAATGCTTGACGCTGGGGGCGCGGTTTGACTTAGCTCGACTGGCTGGTCAGTTTCGCAATCTTATCGGGCGCGCGCCGCACATCGGCGCTCGCCAGCACCGGGAGTGTCAACAGTGTTCGCTCGCAAGCTTTGTCAATTCTTGACCGCCGGCCTATTCGCGGCCGGCCTCGTCGCCGCGGCTCACGCGGCCGAAGTCAAGCCCGCCGTCGTCTATGATCTCGGCGGCAAATTCGACAAGTCCTTCAACGAAGGCGTCTTCAATGGCGCGAAGCGGTTCACGAAAGAAACCGGGATCAAATTCCGCGATCTCGAAATCCAGAACGACGCCCAGCGCGAGCAGGTCTTGCGCAAATTCGCCAAGGACGGCTACTCGCCGATCATGACCGTCGGCTTCGCGTGGGCGACCGCGCTGGGCAAGGTCGCCGACGAATTTCCCAAGACTAAATTCGGCATCATCGACGCGGTCGTCGACAAGCCCAACGTGCAGTCGATCGTATTCAAGGAGCAGGAGGGCTCTTTCCTCGTCGGCGTGATCGCGGCCAAGACCTCCAAGACCGGCAAGGTCGGTTTCGTCGGCGGTATGGACATCCCCCTGATCTCGAAATTCGAGTGCGGCTACGCGCAGGGCGTCAAGTACGCTTCCGACGGCAAGGACGAGGTCATCGCCAACATGACCGGCACCACGCCCGCGGCTTGGAACGATCCGGTCAAGGGCGGCGAGCTCGCCAAGTCACAGATCGCCCGCGGCGCCGACATCGTCTACGCGGCCGCGGGCGCGACCGGCCAGGGCGTGCTGAAGGCGGCCGCGGACGCCGGCAAGTTCGGCATCGGCGTCGACTCGGACCAAAACTACTTGTTCCCGGGCAAGGTCCTGACCTCCATGCTCAAGCACGTCGATGTCGCGACCTATAAATCCTTCATGGACGCCAAGAACGGCACGTGGAAGGCTGGCGTCGAGTCGCTCGGCCTCAAGGACGGCGGGGTCGACTATGCGCTCGACCAATACAACAAGTCCCTGATCACCCCGCAGGTGAAGGCCGCCGTCGACGCCGCCAAGGCCGACATCATCTCGGGCAAGATCAAGGTGCACGACTACATGTCCGACAACAAGTGCCCGGTGTGAGCCAAGTTCGCCCATCCTTCGGGGCGCGATACATCGTATTGCTCCTCAGGATGGGGATCTGCGCGATGCGCGTTCAATCCCCTCATGCCGAGGAGCGCCGCGTGAGCGGCGCGTCCCGAAGCGCGAGGGGATTCGCCGTCGCCTAGCAATCGGGGACGCGCGTGACGACCGTGGCCAGCGCCGCTCCCGCGATCGAACTGATCGGCATCGACAAGAGCTTCGGGCCGGTTCACGCCAACAACAAGGTCAATCTTGTCGTCGAACGCGGCGTCATACATGGCGTCGTCGGCGAGAACGGGGCCGGCAAGTCGACGCTGATGTCGATCCTCTACGGCTTCTACGAAGCCGACGCCGGCGAAATCCGCGTCAACGGCAAGCCGGTCAGAATCCGCTCCCCGCGCGAGGCGATCAGCCACGGCATCGGCATGGTGCACCAGCATTTCATGCTGGTGCCGCCGCTGAGCGTGCTCGAAAACGTCATGCTCGGCGCCGAGGGCGGGGCGCTGCTCGCCGAGGGCGCAAGGGCTGTTCGCTCGAAACTGGCCGAACTTGGAAGGGAATACGGCCTCGAAGTCGATCCCAACGCGATCGTCGGAGAATTGTCGGTCGGCCTGCAACAGCGGGTCGAGATCTTGAAGGCCCTGGTGCGCGGGGCGGAGATCCTGGTGCTCGACGAGCCGACGGCAGTGCTGACCCCGGCGGAGGCCGACCAGCTGTTCGAGATGCTGCGGGTGCTGAAGGGCGAGAACAAGACCATCATCTTCATCACCCACAAGCTGCGCGAGATCATGAGCCTGACCGACCGCGTCTCAGTGATGCGGCGCGGCGAGATGGTCGCGACTTTCGACACCGCTGAGACCTCCCCGCCCGAACTCGCCGACGCGATGGTTGGGCGCAAGGTCATTCTCACGATTCAGAAGGAGGCCGCGCATCCGGGCGAGGTCGCCCTGGAGGCGCGCCGTCTCGTCGTGCGCGACGATCGTGGAATCGTGCGCGTCGACGACGTCTCCTTCAAGCTGAGAGCAGGCGAAATCCTCGGCGTCGCCGGCGTCGCCGGCAACGGACAGTCGGAGCTTCTCGAGGCGCTCGCGGGCATTCGCCCGCTGAGCGGCGGCGAAATTCTCGTCGAGGGCGAGGCCTTGCCGCCGGCGAAGCGCAATCCGCGCCTGGAGCGCCTGCTGGGGATCGGCCACGTGCCGGAGGATCGCCACCGTGTCGGCCTGGTGATGTCGTTCGAGGCGTGCGAAAGCGCGATGCTTGGCTTCCATCGCGAGAAGATCTACGGCAAAGGGGTGCTCTATGACCGCGGGGCGATCATCGCCGACGCCGAGCGCAAGATGGAGGCCTTCGATGTGCGCCCGCGCGCGCCCTTGCTGAGGACCGCCAATTTCTCCGGCGGCAATCAGCAGAAGATCGTGCTGGCGCGCGAGATCGAGCGCAATCCGAAAATCCTTCTGGTCGGGCAGCCGACGCGCGGCGTCGACATAGGCGCGATCGAATTCATCCACAAGCGCATCGTCGCTCAGCGCGACGCGGGCAAGGCGGTGCTGCTCGTTTCGGTCGAACTCGACGAAATCTTCGCCCTCAGCGACCGGATCATCGTCTTGTGTGGCGGACGCATCACCGGCGAGAGAATGCCCGAGGAGACCAACGCGCAGGACCTCGGCCTCCTGATGGCCGGCGTCAACGAGCGCGCGGCGTGAGCGCGCCTCAGAAGCCCCTGCCCGCGTGGGCCGACGTCGCCCTGATTCCAGTCATCAACGTCGCCGTGGCTTTCATCATCTCCGGCTTCGTCGTGCTGGCGATCGGCGAGAATCCGATTGAGGCGGTGAAGATCCTGATCGTCGGCGCGCTCGGCGATCTCGAAGGCATCGGCTTCACGCTTTACTATGCGACCAGTTTCATCTTCACCGGCCTCGCGGTCGCGATCTGCTTCCACGCTGGGCTGTTCAACATCGGCGTCGACGGCCAGGCCTATATCGCCGGGCTCGGGGCCGCGTTGGTGGCTCTTCACCTCGGCTTTCTGTTTCCCGGCTATTTGCTGGTCGTCGCTGCGATTATCGGCGCGGCCCTGTTCGGCGCCGCGTTCGCGGCCATCCCCGGATATCTGCAGGCCTACCGCGACAGCCATATCGTCATCACGACGATCATGTTCAATTACATCGCTTCCGCCATCATGGGCTACCTGCTGGTCGAGGTTCTGCGCATGCCCGGCCAGATGAACGCCGAGACGCCCGGGTTCCCCAAGTTCGGCAGAGTGCCGCAATTCCATGAACTGCTCGCCGGTCTGGGCGTCCATTGGCCGGAGACGCCCTTCAACCTCTCGTTCCTGCTGGCGCTCGCCGCCGCGTTCGCCGTCTGGCTGCTGATCTGGCGCACGCGGCTCGGCTACGAGATCCGCACCGTCGGAGCCAATCCGACCGCCGCGATCTATGGCGGCATTTCACCCGCGCGGGTCACGGTCGTAACCACGCTGTTGTCGGGCGCGCTCGCCGGCGGCCTCGCGGCCAATGTGATCCTCGGAGAGGAGCACCGCCTCATTCTCGAATATACCGCCGGGTTCGGGTTCGTCGGCATCGCGGTCGCGCTGATGGGACGAGCCCATCCGGTCGGCATCATTCTCGCCGCCATCCTGTTCGGCGTGCTCTATCAGGGCGGCGCCGAACTGGCGTTCGAAAAGCCGAAGATCAGTCGCGATATGATCATCGTCATCCAGGGCCTGGTGGTGCTGTTCGCCGGCGCGCTGGAGCATATGTTCCGCCGTCCGGTCGCCACCCTGCTCGCGCGACGCACGACACAGCCGCCGATCTGAGGGGTCGACGCCGATGGATCTCTTCAACGCCTTCATCGTCGTCTTCGATTCGGGCATCCGGCTGGGCACGCCTCTGATCCTGGCCTGCCTCGCGGGCCTTTGGTCGGAGCGCTCGGGCGTGGTCGACATCGCCCTCGAAGGCAAGATGCTGGTCGGCGCCTTCGCCTCCGCCGCGGGCGCGGCCTTCACCGGCAGCGTCTGGGCGGGATTGCTCGCCGGCGTCCTGGCGACGGTCGTCGTGTCGCTGGTTCACGGCTACGCCTCGATCGATCAGCGCGCCAATCAGATCGTCTCCGGCACCGCGATCAACATGGTCGCCGCCGGCCTGACCGCCTTGATCGGCAACGCGATCTGGTCGCAGGGCGGGCGCTCGCCGGAATTGCCCTCGAGCGCCCAGTTCGGCGCCATCAGGCTGCCCTTCGTCGACGCAGTCGGACGCGTCCCGATCCTGGGGCCGGTTTACCAGCATCTGATCTCCGGCCACGACCTGGTCACGTATGTCGCCTTCCTGCTCGCGCCGCTGACCTATTGGGCTCTCTACAGCACCCGATTCGGACTCAGGCTGCGCGCAGTCGGCGAGAACCCGGCCGCCGTCGACACCGCCGGCTTGTCGGTGCGCGGGTTGCGCTATGGCGCGGTGGTGATCTGCGGCGTGCTGGTCGGACTGGCCGGCGTCTACCTGGTGTTGTCGCAGGCCGCCTACTTTCAGCCGAACATGAGCGCCGGCAAGGGATTCATCGCCCTCGCCGCGCTGGTGTTCGCCAAGTGGCGGCCCTGGCCGGCGCTGGCGACCTGCCTGCTGTTCGGCTTTCTCGATGCGGTCGCGATCCGCCTGCAGGGGGTCGAACTGCCGGTCATCGGACCGGTGCCGGTGCAGGCGATCGAGGCGTTGCCCTACGTTCTGACCGTCATCCTGCTCGCCGGCTTCATCGGCAAGGCGATCCCGCCCAGGGCCTCGGGGATTCCCTATGTCAAAGAGCGCTGAAGCCGCGCTCGCCGAATTGTTCGAGGCCGCGAAGGCCGCGCAGGCCAACGCCTATGCGCCCTATTCGCGCTTCAAGGTCGGCGCGGCGCTGAGAACGCCGTCGGGGGCGATCTATTCGGGGGGCAATGTCGAGAACGCCGCCTATCCCGAAGGGGTCTGCGCGGAAACGAGCGCGATTTCGGCGATGGCGTTCAGCGGCGAACGGCGGATCGAGGAAATCCTTGTCATCGGCGATGGCGAGGGCCTGTGCACGCCCTGCGGCGGCTGCCGCCAGCGCCTGCGCGAATTTTCCGACAGCGGGACGAGGATCCACATCGCCGGCCCGGAAGGCGTGCGCGCGAGTTTCACGCTCGAGGAACTGCTGCCGCGGTCCTTCGGCCCCGACCATCTGACGGCGCGATAGGGCTTCGACCCGCGCCAGGGATGGTGAACTCTCCCCGCGGCGTCGGCGCCGCCCCGACCGGCGTTTATCGCCGCTTTTCCGCGCCGGCTCAATCTTTTCAAGGACTTGACCGCCGGTTTACCGCCGCACGGATCCGCCAGGCCGGTTGCCCTTCTCCGCTCGCGGGCAGAACGTGCGACCATTCGCTCAACGGCCGCATAAGCGAGAAACGGAGGTCGCCAACGATCCTGCGGGCGGTGAAGGTCAGAGCCATTCTGGGTCGCGGATTTTTTTGTTTCAATGGCTTGCGGCGCCATTCGGTTCCGGCCCGGCGCGCCTCGGGCGCCCTTGCGGGCTCGTTGTTCAATTTACAGATTGTTATTGTCATAAAAACGATGGACTGGCGCCGCCTCGGGTCGCAGATTGCGTTGTCGCCAACGCTTTTGGCGCTGTTTTTGAGCCCGATTCCGGCCGCGAACCGCTTGCGTGGCCAGTGCGCTCGGTTAAGCCCCCGATTTTAGGGGCATGAAGGACGCGGCGATTGCAAGGACAACCGGACATGGGCGACCGCCAAAGGGGACCGGTCCGGTTTCGGGCCCTTTAGGCGGACGTGGCGCCAGCCACAAGATCGACGCCGGTTTCCTCGCGAACCCGCCCTTCTTAACGTTTGAGCGTCACATTACGCCGCGCCAAGGCTCGTCGCGGCCGCTTTCTCGGCGCTCGTCAAGCGCGCTCCGATCCAGCGACTTCGGGCATTATAGCCGGCTTTCTGATTTTCGCAAGAATTTGTCGGGCGCTTTTCGCGGCAGCCGTTGGTCCCCAAAAAATCGGGCCTTCGGGGCCGAAGACCGGCAAGGCTTCAACGCGTCCTGGCCGGCCTTGCGCCGGCCATCCACACGGTTGGGGCGCGTCGAGCGCACGGGGAGAAGACAAGCGGCGGCGAAAAGCCCTTATTTCTTAAGGGTTTGCGGCGGTGAGGCGTGGATGGCCGGGACAAGCCCGGCCATGACGACAAGGGATCGAAGGCAAGCAAGCGATCACGGCCGGCCAAGTGTTGATGCGATAAGAGCCAATTGTTAAAAAAGAATGCGGCCGGCGCGCAACATGACGGTCAAGCTGGTCGCCGGCCGCCTCGCCGCTCTTCTCTTTGGCGCGTTCACGCCTATATGGAATCACACATCTGAATTGGAGTGCTATATACGTGAATAAATTGAAATATGCGCGAGACCATGCCCGGCCGGCTTCGCGGCTGGTGGTCGGCGATCTCTGCGCGCAGCTTATCTCACTCAACCGTTATGGCGCGGACGGTCTTGGCTCCGCGGTCGCTGAAGTTTCCATCGGTCTTGCAACCGGGCTGAGAAGCGCGCTGCG
The DNA here is from genome assembly GCA_963835955.1 of uncultured Alphaproteobacteria bacterium. GTDB lineage: Bacteria > Pseudomonadota > Alphaproteobacteria > Rhizobiales > Beijerinckiaceae > Roseiarcus. The sequence continues at coordinate 36,330 of CAWIHZ010000006.1, forward strand.
GTTCGCTTTTCGCCGCGCTGTTCGCGCGGACGGGCTCGCATAGAGCCCATGGCGATTCGGCCGAATCGCCGAGGGCTCCACATTTCTTTGATTTCCGCGCGCTTGGTCGCGGAAACGCCAGTCGTCAAAATCAAACGCTTGGCGCCCCTTAGGCGCCGTCCGCGAATAGTTGAATCGTTTTAGGTCAGATTTGAGTTGGATGGATTCCGTCGGCGGACGGCATTCTATAGCATGCTGGCATGATTGATGAATCGGCTATTCGCTTGCGGTTTGCGACGCTCGATCCGGTGCTCGATGAGCGCGGTCGGCGACGGTTTGCGGCGGCGGAAGCGCTGAGTGCGGGACGCGGCGGGATCGCCGCCGTTTCGCGGGCCACGGGGCTTGCGCGCAGCACGATTGGGCGGGCGCTGAGCGAGTTGCGCGGCGGCGAGAAGGTTGACGCGGAGCGCGTGCGCCGGGCGGGCGGCGGCCGCAAGCCGGCGAGCGAGACGGACGCGAGCCTGCTGGAGGATCTGCGCTCTCTTCTTGAGCCGACGACGCGCGGCGATCCGCAATCGCCGCTATTGTGGACCTGCAAGAGCCTTCGCAAGCTCAGCCAGAGCTTGCGGGACATGGGCCACACCGTCGGGCGCACGCTTGTGGGCGATCTCCTGCGCAAGCTCGACTACAGCTTGCAGTCCAATCGCAAGACGCGGGAAGGCTCGAACCATCCCGATCGCGACGCGCAGTTCCACTATATCAACGATCGCGTGAAGGAAGCGCTCGCTGCAGGCGAACCAGCAATCTCCGTCGACACAAAGAAGAAGGAGCTGGTCGGCGACTTCAAGAACGCCGGGCGCGAATGGCGGCCGCAGGGCTCGCCTGAGGAAGTCCGCGTTCATGACTTCGTCATCCCGGAACTCGGGCGGGCCGTGCCTTACGGCGTCTACGACATCGCCGGCAACGCCGGCTGGGTCAGTGTCGGCGTCGACCACGACACGGCGGCCTTCGCGGTCAACGCCATTCGCGCCTGGTGGAGGCTCATGGGGCGCGAGCGCTATCCGAACGCCCGCAGTTTGTTGATCACGGCCGACGGCGGCGGCAGCAACGGCTCACGCGTGCGGCTGTGGAAGCTGGAACTGCAGAAGCTCGCCGACGAACTCAGCGTGCCGATCACCGTATGCCACCTGCCGCCCGGCACAAGCAAATGGAACAGGATCGAGCATCGCCTGTTCTCGTTCATCACCGGCAACTGGCGCGGAAAGCCGCTCGTCAGCCATCAGGTCATCGTCCAACTGATCGCCGCAACAACGACGACGACCGGCCTCAAAGTGCGCTGCGAACTCGACCCAAACGCCTATCCCGCCGGCCTCAAAGTGTCGGACGACGAGATCGAAGCCGTCAATCTCACCCGCCACGACTTTCACGGCGAATGGAATTATACGATCACCCCAAACCTGCCCTAGCCGAAGCGATAGTTCGCGGACAACGCCTTAGCGAGGGTCGCCATCGAGGAAGCCGTCGTGCGAAGACGACGGAGTGGATGACGGCAATGCGCAAGAAGCGGGTGTTCCGCGACGGCACGACAAACGCGTCATTTCCGACTCTTTTCTGCCCTTCCCGGTCGGTCCCGTACGTGATGAGAGCGCCAGCGGCGGTCATTCCGCTGTTTGCGGGAGCGCGGAGAGGGCTGACCGTTCAATCTCCTTCTGTTTCCATTCGGAGGGCGGGAGACCCGCCATCCTGGCGAAGAACCGTGTGAACGCGCTGACCTCGGAATAGCCGAGTATTTTTGCGAGGCTGCCGACGCTGACTTGGGTGTCCCGCAATAGCTGGCTCGCGATCTCGAAGCGCGCCTCATTCATTGCGTCCCGGAAGGAAAAGCCGCGCACCTGCAGCGCCCGGTTCAGCGTCCGGGGATGCATGACGAGCAGGTCGGCGGTCGCCTGCAAGGACGGCGTTCCCGCCAGCACCGAGGGGACGAGCACGCGCATGACGCCGTCGAGAATGTCGGGCTGCAGATAGTTCCAGCGTTTGGCGACGAACTTGCGGATGTCGGCTCGCCGGGCGGGATCGGCGGTCGGAATGGGCCTCGAGAGCGCAGCGCGGGTGTAAACAAGTCCGAAGTGCTCCGCCCCGAAAACGAGCTTCGCGCGGCCGACCGCCTTTTTGTAGGCTGAAAGATTGGCTGGTCGCGGAAGGGAGAGAAGGACGCGCGCCGGCTCGACGCCGCAGAGTTCGGCAAACACAACGCGGCCAAAGGCGACGCAGGCGGCGCTAAATAGCGCCGAGCCGCGCAGACCGGGATGATGGACGCGGTGTCCAATGAGGAGACCCTCTTCTCCGAGATCAACGAGGTACGGGCCCGCTCCCCGCACATAGCGGGGATGGTTTGCGACGAAATCGACGAGAGCCGACCCGAAGTTTGGCGCGGCGGACAAGAGACTTCCGACGATCCCGAGATGGCGGAGACGACCTGACGCGCCCAGGACAAGGTTGAAGTCGCCGCGCCCGGTCGCTTCCGCGGCTCTTACGAGCAGGTTGGTGGCGGTCATGAACGGCAGCCGACCCTCGATGTCGGAAATTGCGGCGCCGGCGATCCCGAGGCTTCGGAGAAAAGGTTCTGGCGAGACGGCCATCTCACGCAGAAGGCTTGGGGCCTCGACGAAAACGCCGACCCGCTGGACAGGCAGGCTCTCGTGGTTCTCGACCGTTGCGCGGGACGGTCGTCGATCTATCGATCCGGGGTCCATCCAGCACCGCGTCGCGTCGTCTCAAGGCGGAAAACGAACGTCACTTTGTCGGAAAATGTCAAGACCGCGCGACCGCGTCGCGAATAGGGTTCGCGCCCGCCGCCGAGCGAAGGCGACCCGCGAGGAACGCAGAGATGTACTACACCGATAATTCGATTTTGCCGGAAAACATGGCGCCGCTCATCATCACCGCCGCGCCCTACGGTCCGGCCTGGCTGCCCGGCGACGCCGACATTCCGCTCACCTGGGATGAGCAGGTCCAGGCGGCGGTCGACTGCTACAACGCCGGCGCGACCATGTTGCACGTCCACGTCCGCGACCCGGCGACGGGCCAAGGGTCCGTCAATTTCGACCAGTACAATTATCTCCTTGGGCGGCTGAAACAGGCCGTGCCGAAGATGGTCCTGCAGATCGGCGGCTCGATCTCCTTTGCTCCGCATACTGCGGAAGCAAAGGCGAAGTGGCTCAACTACGATACGCGGCACATGCTGGCCGAGATCGATCCGAAGCCGGAGTTCGTGACGGTGGCGACCGGGACGACCCAGTGGGACATCGTGTCGATGTTCGTGCCGGACGACATAAAGGGCACGCATCTCGACAACAATCCGCAGGTGCAGGCCGCCTGGGCGGGCATGTGGGTGGACGCAGGCCCCGCCTTTTACCTCGAGCACCTGAAGCGGCTCGCCGCGCACAAGATTCAGCCCTATTTCGTGCCTGGAACCATCCACCAGATGGAGATCATCGAGCGGCTGATCCGCGCGGGGGTCTACATGGGCCCCCTGAACCTGGCGATCGCCGGCTACGGCGGCGGCACGCTGGGCAGGAACCCGTTCCACTGGATGGACTTTTTGCGCCAGGTCCCGCAGGGCGCGGTCCCGACCTTCTGGTCGAGCATGCGCGGACTCATCTCGCTTTCGGCGATGGCGATCGTCCTCGGCCAGCACGTGCGGGTCGGCAACGAGGACAATCTCTGGGGACCGGACAAGAAGCGTCGGACCTCGGTGCAGCAGGTCGATGGGGCCGTGCGCATCTGCGAGGAGTTCGGCCGCAAGGTCGCGACCGCTGAGGAAGCGCGCGAGATCATGAAGGTCGGCGTCTGGTACAATAGCGTTGAGGAGACACTGATGAATCTCGGCCTTCCGCCAAACCGCCGCGACGGCGACAAGGGCTTCCTCGTCTGGGAAACGGACGGGAAAAAGACGGTCGCCAAGGTTGCCGGCAATTCGCATCCGATGGCCTATTGCATGGTGCCGCCCGACGCGGCGAAGGCCGCTATGGAGGCTCAAAAGGCCGCGCAAGCCAAGGCCCCGGCCTGAGGTTCGTGCGCGGGGCGGCGCGACCTTTGGCGCCGCCCCTCCGAACCCTCAACACCCATTTCCAACTCAACGTCTGATGAGATCCCTCCATGAACGCGCTTCTCGCGGCCTTCATCGTGTTTCTTTTCACCCTCGGCGCCGCGCTCCTCGGTCTCGGCATGAAGCGGCGCCTTGCGGAGACGCATAAGAGCGGCGAATCGCGCGGTGTCGTCGGCCAGATCGCCGGCCTGATCACCCTCCTTCTTGCGTTGGTCCTGGGCACGCTGATCGGCGTGAGCTACTCCTATTTCGCAACTCAGAGGACGGAGCTCGAAGGGTTTTCCGCCCAGGTTTTGAGGCTCGACCAAGCGTTGAAGCAATTCGGGCCCGAGACGCAGCCTGCCAGGGAGAAGCTCAAGGCGGCAATCGTCAAAGGCTATCAAGCGTTCTGGGGCGGCGGTGAGCCCGACCCCGCTGCGCTGACCGTCGCCGGGCCTTTGGCGAGCGGGCAGGCGACAATGGATTATCTGGCGACCTTGCAGCCGAAGACGGACGCGCAAAAGGCGGCTTTGGCAACCGCCAACACATACGCCAGCATGATCGAGCAGTCCCGGCTCCTGATGACCCTTCAGGTGGCAAGTCCGCCGGTGTCCTGGGTTCTCATCGCGATCCTGATCTTCTGGGCCGCCGCGCTATTCTTCGGCGCCGGCCTCTATGCCGAGTCCAACGCCGTGGTCCTCGGCGCGTTGACCTTCGGCGCCCTCTCCGTGGCTTTCGCCGTCTTTCTGATCCTCGGCATGGGCGAGCCTTACACCGGCATCGTCAAGGTGAATCCCGCAGCTCTCCGGGAGGCGATCGAATTCATCGGCAAATAGTAAGGCCGAGGAGAAGACGCCCGCGATACCGCGGGCGAGACTGAAGGAGATTGAGATGAAAGAGTTTGCGTTGATGTCGGGTCTCGTCGTGATCGCCCTTACCGGTGCCGCGAAAGCCGACCCCCTCGATCTCACCGCCTACGCGGACAAGGACGGCTACATCAACGTGCAGAAGCTCACCTGCGCGCAGCTCGCCAACACGTACCAGGAGGACGCCGACCACCTGACGACCTGGTACAGCGGCTGGCACAACGGCCTAGCCAAGAAGCACATTATCAAGGTCGACCGCGCAAGGGGCCTTGAGCACGAAATCATCGTCTCTTGCCAGGCGCACCAGGACAAGAAGATCACCCAAGCGATCGATGTTGTCTTCAAGAAGTACCGCCAGGAGAACGGGATCAAGGTGAACTGAGGCCGACCTTGACTGGCCGTCTGACCAACTTCGAGATCTATGGCGACGATCCCGAGGCGCTCGCGGCCTTCTACCGCGAGCTGTTCGGCTGGCGGATCGAGAAGGCCGAGGGCGTCGATTACTGTCGCATCGCGATCGACGCCGAGGCGAAGCCGTTGACGTCCGGGGGCATCGCCCGCAGGCCGGCGTTCGGACAAGCAGGATGGATGAACTTCGTCGAGGTCGACGATCTGGATGCGACGCTCGAAGCCGCGATGCGGCTCGGCGGCGCGATCCTGAAGGAAAAGACCGCCACGCCGCGCACCGCCTGGCACGCGGTCATCAGCGATCCCGCGGGCGCCGCCTTCCTCGTCTGGCAGGCCGACCCGCTCGCCTTTCCCCCGCCCGAGCCGGATTGAACAGCGAGAGTTAGAGATGACCGAAGAAACCGGCCCGTGGGACGAGGCGGCGCTGACAAAGCTCGAAGACTGGGATCGCGCCTTTGCTGCGGCGGCCGACAAGATGGTCAGCGATCCTTGGCGGCGCGGCGTGCTCATGCGAAAGTTCGTTGAACTCGTCTGTGTCGCCATCAACGTCGCCTGCACCAATCTCAATGCCGACGGAACCCGCCGTCACATCCGTCGGGCGCTCGCCGCGGGCGCGAAGTCGCGACGAGATTCTGTTCGTCTTCAAATGCGCGAGCGTCATGGCGATCCATTCGATGAGCGTCGGCGCGCCGATCCTTCTCGAAGAGGCGAAGGCCGCGGACGTCGAACCGAAGCGCGCGCCATCCGTCGCGACGCCGGCCGTCGACAAAATGAAAGCCATCGGACAGTGGAACGCCGCATGGGACCCCTTTCTCACCCTCGACCCTGGCTGGACGGACGCTTTTATGGGCGCCGGCGCGGGCATCTACGGCAGCGGCGTCATGGCGCCGAAGGAGATTGAGCTTCTCAGCATCGCCTTCGACGCCTCGTTCACCCACATGTATGCGCCTGGAACGCGTCGTCACATTCAGAATGCGCTCAAGGCCGGCGCCTCGATGGAGGAGATCTTCGAGGTGCTCAAGCTGTGCGTCGCTCAAGGCGTGCAGGCCTGCAATCTCGGAATTCCAATTCTTCAAGACGAACTCGGCCGCAGGGCGGGCCAGCTATCGGAACCATGACGTCCCATTAGCTTGCGACCAAGTCTTCCGCCGGCGCGACTTTGGCGTTCTTTTCGCGATCGTCATGGCAAAGCAGATCATGACGTCGAGCCTCGGACTTCCGCTCCGGGCGGAGACCGCGCCTAGAGGCAAGGCTCGCTTACCTCGTCACTTGCGACGTTCGCGGCCACGATTTGCGACGGCAGCAATACGTCAACTCCAGCCAGTCGTCGCGGGCGCCAAGCGTCAGATTTGGACCACCAGTTCCCGCTTTTCGCGGCTCGCTCTAAGCGCCGGAATTGGCGTTGCGGGCAGACCGCGCTGGACCCGGCGCGCCCGACTGAAGCTGCATAGCGCCGGTCTCGAACCGGGCAAGCGCCGCGGGTCGCTTGACCTCATGGCGCGCTTCGCCAAGGCTGTCGGCGTCCCGGTCGGCGGCCTGGCGGCGGCGGACCAAAAAGGTCCGGGCGAGACCGGCCGCCTTGCAGCGGAGGAAATCATGACCAGCGAGAATGGCGACGCCGCGGTCGCCGCCCTGCGAGCGAAGGGTTTTACCCGCCTGCCTCCGCTCGCCATCGTGCTCGGCACCGGCCTCGGCGCCTTCGCCGACGAGGCGCGCGACGCGATCGCAATCCCCTATGGCGACATCCCCGGCTTTCCGGCGCCGAGCGTCGAAGGCCACGCCGGACGGCTGGTCGTCGGCGAAATCGAGGGACGCCGGGTCGCGCTGTTTCAGGGCCGCGGCCATTATTACGAGCGCGGCGACGCCGGCGCGATGCGCGGCGCGATCGAGACCTTCCGCCGCCTCGGCGGCGAAACGCTCGTCCTCACCAACGCCGCCGGGGGCCTCAACAAGGAATGGCCGCCGCCGGCGCTGGTCGCGATCACCGACCACATCAATTTCGCCGGCGCCAATCCGCTGATCGGCCAGACGGGGATGGACCGTTTCGTGCCGCTGACCCGCGCCTATGACGAGGCGTTGCGGGCCGAACTTCACGAGGCGGCGCGGGCGGCCGACATCGAGCTCCATGAAGGCGTCTACATGTGGTTCTCGGGTCCGAGCTTTGAAACTCCGGCCGAAATACGCGCGGCGCGAATTCTCGGCGCCGACCTCGTCGGCATGTCGACGGTGCCGGAGGTGATCCTCGCCCGCCGCCAGGGCCTGCGCTGCGCCGGGATCTCGGTCGTCACCAACTATGGGGCCGGCCTCGCGGGCGGCGATCCCAGTCACGAGGAGACGCAAGCCGTCGCGAGCCAGGCCGCCGAGCGCTTCAAGCGCCTGCTGCGCGGCTTCATCCGCGCCCACAAGGGCCCCGACGCGTGACGTTGCCGCAGGAGATCATCCGCGCCAAGCGCGACGGGCGCATCTTGAGCGAAGGCGAGATCGGCGAATTCATCGCCGGCCTTTCCAGCGGCGCGATCGGCGAGGGACAGGCCGCCGCTTTCGCCATGGCGGTGTTCTTTCGCGGCATGACGCTGGACGAACGGGTGGCGCTGACGCGCGCGATGACGCGGTCGGGCGCGAGCCTCGACTGGCGGGAAGCGGACCTGCCCGGGCCGACGCTCGACAAGCACTCGACCGGCGGCGTCGGCGACAATGTGTCGCTGATGCTGGCGCCGATGCTGGCCGCCTGCGGCGCCTATGTGCCGATGATCTCGGGCCGCGGCCTCGGCCACACCGGCGGCACGCTCGACAAACTCGATTCCATTCCCGGCTATGTCTCGCAGCCGGACCTCGCGCTGTTCAGGCGCGTGGTCAGGCAAGCGGGCTGCGCCATCATCGGCCAGACCGCCGATCTCGCGCCCGCCGACCGGCGCCTGTACGCCATTCGCGACGTCACCGCGACCGTCGAATCGGTCGCGCTCATCACCGCCTCGATCCTGTCGAAGAAGCTCGCCGCCGGGCTGCAGGGCCTGGTCATGGACGTGAAGTGCGGCTCGGGCGCCTTCATGCCGACGCTGGAAGGCGCGCGCGAACTCGCCGCCAGCATCGCCAGCGTCGCGACCGGCGCCGGCCTGCCGACGGTCTCGCTGATCACCGACATGAACGAGCCGCTCGCCAGCGCCGCCGGCAACGCGGTCGAGATTCGCAACGCCGTCGACTATCTGACCGGCAGGCGGCGCGACGCGCGCCTCCACCAGGTGACGCTGGCGCTCGGCGCGGAGGCGCTCGCGCTTGCGGGACTGGCGAACGGCGCCGAGGCGGGCCGGGCGGCGTTGGAGCGGGCGCTTGACGCGGGAGCGGCGGCCGAGCGCTTCGAACGCATGGTGGCGGGGCTCGGCGGCCCGAGGGATTTTCTGGCAAGCGCCCACGAAGCTCTGCCCCGCGCGCCGGTCCTCGTCGACGCGTTGCCGCAACGGCGCGGCTTTGTCGCCGGCGTCGACGCGCGCGCGGTCGGGCTCGCCGTGGTGGCGCTCGGAGGGGGGCGAACGCGCGCCTCCGATTCGATCGACCCCGCGGTCGGCCTCACCGAGCTCGCGCCGATCGGGGCGGAGGTCGGACCGGACGCTCCGTTGGCGCGCGTCCACGCCCGCAACCCCGATGACGCGGAAGCGGCCGCTCAGCGCCTTCGCGCCGCCTATCGCCTCGCCGACGCGCCGCCCGATCGCCTCGATCCGGTCATTGAACGCGTCGCCGCCTCGCCGAGGTGAGCATTCTCCTCGCCATCTCCGGTTGGGACGTCGAATCCTGGCGCGCGCGGATCAACGCGCTGCTGCCGTCGCATCCGGTCGCGACATTGGGCGAGCCGTTCGACCGCGCTCGCATCCGCTACGCGCTCTGCTGGCGCCATCCGCCGGGATCGCTTTTTAGTCTGCCCAACCTCGAGGCGATCTTCTCGCTCGGCGCCGGCGTCGACCATCTCATCGCCGATCCGTCGTTGCCCGACCGGCCGGTGGTCAGGATCGTCGATCCGGATCTGCGCCAGCGCATGAGCGAGTGGGTCGTCATGCATGCGCTGATCCATCTGCGCCAGCTCAGACGCTACGAACGCCAGCAGCGCCAGCGCGTCTGGGAAGACGACGCCGGCCAACCGAAAGCGAGCGACGTCAGCGTCGGAGTGCTCGGCCTCGGCGTGCTGGGCATGGACGCGGCGACAAAGCTGAAGGCGATCGGCTTCAGGGTCGCCGGTTGGAGCGCGACCCCGAAGTCGGCGCGCGGGCTCGAAGCTTTTCATGGCCCGGAGGGGCTCGAGGCCATGCTCGGGCGAACCGACATGCTGGTCGCCCTGCTGCCGCTGACGAAGGCGACGCGCGGGATTCTCAACGCCCGGGTCTTCGCCGGGCTCCGCCAGGGCGGGCGGCTCGGCGGCCCGGTCGTCATCAACGCCGGCCGGGGCGGGCTGCAGGTCGAGGCCGACATTCTCGCCGCGCTCGACGCAGGCGTTCTCAGGGGCGCTTCCCTCGACGTGTTCGAGCGCGAACCGCTGCCGCCGGAATCCCGCCTGTGGACCCATCCGGCCGTCTATGTCAGCCCGCACAATTCGGCGATCTCCTCGCCCGACGCCATCGTCGCCGCCATCGCCCGCCAGATCGAGGCTTTCGAGCGCGGCGAGCCGCTACGCGATGTGGTGGATCGCGCTCGCGGGTATTGACGCAAGGCGGCGGAAGATCGGCTTAGCGCCCTCTACGGCCAAACGCCGCGCCGCGTCGGCCGGGTCGGGCGCATCAATGTCCGCAGACGCGAACCCGAGTCCTGTCACCGGCTCGCGTTCCCCTGCGCCGGGCGCGCCCAGCGACGTTCAAATTCCCAGACTTCCTCAAAGCCGATCAGGGAATTGAACGCCTCAAAGCTGAATAGGGGCAGTTGAGGCGAGGCGCTGGTGCCTTCGGTCTTCAATATTCGCAACGCATTCTCGGTCGCCGCAGCCGCGGCGAGGCCGGTCGTCGAAGGGAAGATCGCCAGCGCGTAGCCGAGGGCCGTCAATTCGGATTTCGATCGGATCGGCGTTTTGCCGCCGTCCGCCATGTTGGCCATCATCGGCCTGCGGATTCTCGCGCACGCCTCTCTCATTTCGGTCTCGCTTTCCAGCGCTTCCAGAAAGACGATATCCGCTCCAGCCTCGCCATAGGCAAGGCCGCGCCGCACGGCGCCTTCGAATCCGTCGGTCTGGCGCGCGTCGGTCCGAGCGATGATCAGCATATTCTGCGGATTTCTCCGAGCCTCGCACGCGACTTTGATCTTTTCGACCATGTCGGCGATCGGCACGACGCGCTTGAACGGCGTATGCCCGCATTTCTTGGGAAATTCCTGGTCTTCGATTTGAATGGCCGAAACCCCGACGTCCTCGTACCCTTTGACGGTATGATGAACGTTCAAGAGCCCGCCATAGCCGGTGTCCGCGTCGGCGATCACCCCCGCCTTGACGGTTCGCGTCAAGGTCGCGACCCGGTCGAGCATCTGCGTGTAGGTCGCAATCCCCGCGTCCGGAAGCCCGTAGGCGGAGGCGGTCATCCAAAAGCCGGACGCATAGACGAAGTCGAAGCCGACTTTATTGCTGATGACGGCTGCGATCATGTCGTGAATGCCCGGCGCGACGACGAATTGACGCGCCTGTAGCGCCGCAATGAGGCTGGGTCTGCTCATTTCTACACCTCCTCCCGATTCTCAGCGCATCCCGCGCGCCAACGCGAAGTCAATCGCGCGCGCTCCGTCCATGGCTCGGCGCATTCGCCGCGGTTGCAAGACCCCGATGTCGGCGCGTAGCGAATATTGGAATGTCCCGCCTCTTGCAGGCTGAGGCAAGGCCGCCCGGCGGCGCGGCTCGACAGGCGCGCGACCGCTCCTTAAGTTCAGCCATGAAACAGGGACAGGCAAGCCGCACCGCGCTTGGCGCGGCGGGACATCGGGCGGCGCATCAGGCGCTCGAGGGCGGCAGGATCCTCTCTGATCCGCTGGCGCTCGTGATCCTGGGGGACGACGCCGAGGACGCGATCGCGGCGGCGAAGGAGCGATCCGAACGGCGGCCGTTGCGTCTCTTCATCGCCATGCGAAGCCGCTTGGCCGAGGATGCGGCGCGGCGCGCAATCGATGCGGGGGTGCGACAGATTCTGGTGCTTGGCGCCGGCCTCGACACCTTCGCCTATCGGCTCCAGCCGATCGGGGGCTTGCGCGTGTTCGAGCTCGACCATCCCGCGACTCAGAGCGACAAACGCCGCCGTCTGGTCGAAGCGCGGATCGCCGAGCCGGCGCATGTTGCTTACATCGGCCATGATTTTGAGCGGGGAAGCCTGACGGAAGCGCTCGAGGCGGGCGGCTTCGACCCAAATCGGCGCGCCTTCGCGCTCTGGCTCGGCGTCACCCCCTATCTGACCGAGGACGCGGTCCTCGCCACGCTCGGCGAACTCGCGCGATTTCCCGGCGGGGTCGAAATCGTGTTCGACTACGCCAATCCCCCGCACGCGATCGAGGATGCGGCGACGCGCGACTTTCATCAGGCCATGGCTGCGGGCGTCGCGGCGCGGGGCGAGCCATTTCAATGCTTCTTCGACACGCCGGCGCTGCACGAACGGGCGCGCCGCCTTGGATTTGCCGAGATCGAAGACCTCGATCGCGCGGCGCTGGTCGCCCGCTTCATGCCGGGCCTGGCGCTCGCCCCGCGGTCCGGCCCAGGCGGCCATATCGTTCGAATGGCGACGCGATAGGCGTCGAGGGCGCGGCCTGAAAGGCGGCCCAGATCCGAGCTTACAAAGCTTTCATATCGCCGCCATCGCGAGGTAACCGCGTCGCCCGCATAAAGGTTGCATCGCGTCGGCCGAGTTTTCGCGCCGGCGACTCTCAATAACGGAGAAGTCAACGTGCTCAACACATCCTCGCCCGGCCGGAGCCCGGCAAAGTCGCTCCGCGCGGCGTTGCTCGGCGCGGCGGCCGTCGCCGCGGTCGGCGCCATGACGTTCGAGGCGCTGCCGCTCGCGACTTTTCCCGCCCTCGCCGCCACGGTCGCTCCATCCGCGGCCCCCGCGTCGTTCGCCGATGTCGTCGATCACGTTAAAGGCGCGGTCGTTTCGGTCAAGGTCAAGATCGACCAAGCGAGCGCGTCGGACGACGAAACCATGCAGCCGTCGCCAGACTTTCCGAAGGGCGCCCCGTTCGAGCATTTCTTCCGCCAGTTCGGCGAGCCCAACGGGTTCAATCATCCGCGCCCGCATCGAGAGATGGCGCAGGGCTCCGGCTTCTTCATTTCCCCCGACGGCTATATCGTGACCAACAATCACGTGGTCGAGCACGCCAGCGACGTGACCATCACCACCAGCGACGGCAAGACAATCCCCGCGCGCGTCGTCGGCGCCGATCCTAAGACCGACCTGGCGCTGCTGAAGGTCAAGGAAGGCTCGAACTATCCTTACGTCGCCTTCGCCTCCCAGCCGCCTCGGGTCGGCGACTGGGTGATCGCGGTCGGCAATCCGTTCGGCCTCGGCGGCACCGTGACCGCGGGCATCGTCTCCGCGCGCGGGCGCGACATCGGCTCGGGGCCCTATGACGACTTCCTGCAGATCGACGCCCCGGTCAATCACGGCAATTCGGGCGGCCCGACCTTCAATTCCAACGGCGAGGTGGTCGGCGTCAACACCGCGATCTTCTCGCCGTCGGGCGGCAGCGTCGGCATCGGCTTCGCCATCGCCAGCGACGTCGTCAAGAATGTCGTCGAGCAGCTCAAGGACAACGGCAAGGTCGCGCGCGGCTGGCTCGGCGTCGAAATCCAGCCGGTGACGCAGGACATCGCCGACAGCCTCGGTCTCAAGAACGCCGCCGGCGCGCTGGTGGCGAAGACCCAGAAGGATTCGCCCGCAATGGCGGCCGGCCTCAAGGACGGCGACGTGATCACCGCGGTCAACGGCCAGGCGGTCGCCGACGCGCATGATCTTGCCCGCAAGGTCGCCGAACTCGGCCCGAAGAAGGCCGCCGAAGTCGCGATCATCCGCAATGGTTCGCCGCAGACGATCAAGGTGACCCTCGGCGCTCTGAGCGACGCCAAGCAGGCCAAGGCCGAGGTTTCCCCTGAGCAGTCGAAGAGCGCGATGGCGAAATACGGCATGACGCTCGAGCCCGCCGCGAATGTGGACGGCGCAGGCAAGGTCGGCGTCGCCGTCTCCAACGTCGATCCCGACGGCGCCGCGGCGCAGAAGGGCATCCAGACCGGCGACGTCATTCTCGAGGTCGCGGGCAAGCCGGTCTCGCGTCCCGCGGAGGTGACCGCCGCCATCGACGCCGCCAGGGCCGAAGGCAAAAAGGCGGTCCTGATGCGGCTCAAGTCGCAAGACAGCACGCGGTTCGTCGCTCTGTCGACCGAGGCCGCGTCTTAAGTCGAAAGCGCTTGGTCCGGCGGCGAGGCCGCGTTCGTACCTTCCTCGACGCCAGATCATGCGGCAGGCCGGTTCCCGCGACCGGCCTGCCGGCCCAGCGGACAGTCCGCCGAGCCCTGCTTCGGCCGCCGCCGGACGTCCGGATTTCGGTTTGAAAGGGCGCTCTCCCTCGAGCGCAGGCGCGCCCGCTCTCTTGGACCTTGTGGCCGGACGCGCGTCTTGCGCCGCAAGGCCGCTCTTTCACACTTCGCGCAAGCGAGGGCGCGGCCCACCGGCGATGAGCCGAGGGAGGGTGGGCCGTGTCGCGTTCAATCGAATTCGCCGTCCTGGCCGAGGCTCATCCTCGGCAAAAGGCGCTTAGGCCGATTCCATGGCTCGGCGACATGGTTTACAAACCCCAACGATAGACGAGCGGCCAGTGTGGCGAACTCGCAAGTCCGGAATGCGCCATGCCGCCGCGGGGCTCATTGAAGAAGCGTCAGAGCATCATCGACGCCTGTCTCGAGATGAACGCGCGCGGCATCAATCAAGGCACGTCGGGCAACATCAGCCTGCGCCAGGGCGACGGCCTGCTGATCACGCCGACGAGCATGCCGTATGACGCGATGTCGCCAGGGGACATTGTGGAGATGCGGCTCGACGGCAGCGTCGTCGGCGCGGGGCGGCCGTCGAGCGAGTGGCGATTTCACCTCGACATCTTACGCGAGCGGCCGGACGTCGACGCGGTCGTCCACGCCCATCCCAACTACTGCACTACCCTGGCCATCATGGAGCGGAGCATTCCGCCCATCCACTACATGATCGCCGCCGCCGGAGGCGACAGCATCCGTTGCGCCCCTTACGCGACCTTCGGCACCGCGGAACTGTCCGCCAACGCCGTCGAGGCGCTGAAGGGCCGGAAAGCCTGCCTTCTCGCCCACCACGGCATGATCGCCGTCGGCGCCTCGCTCGCCAGCGCAATGTGGCTCGCGGTCGAGGTCGAGACCCTGGCTCGCCAATACGTCAACTGTCTCCAGATCGGCGTTCCGCCGCTTCTGTCGCCGCAGGAGATCGAAAACGTCATCGATCGAATGTCTGGCTACGGACTGAGCGTCAGAGTCTGACCCATGCGTTCGGCTCGCGCTGTCATGTCTTGACCATCGCGAACCGACCGATTGGGATTTTATCGACCGGCGGAAATGTCGTCGGGCGGAAGCGCTATGGCTGTTTGGGCCTCGCCAGAATTGGGGAGACAATTTGGCGCGGGCCGGCCTGTGGATATCGGCAAGAATGTTCTTGCTTTTTGGCGACGCACAATTAATATGGTGCGGTGCGGTGCGATTGTGCCGCATATGCCCTCCTTGGGCGTTTCCTCCCTAGACTTTAAGGCCGCCCTCGTGGCGGCCTCCTTTTTTCGGCTTTTGGTTTGCCGCCGCTGCGGCACTTGCCGGTTTGGAGGGCTGCTTGACGTCTCTGCTTGGCGAGCGGCTTCACCCAGCCCGAGCGTTCCAAAACCGGCCTCAGGCTGTATTTCCTCTCGCGCGCGGGCGGCCATAGACGGGGCGTTCGCGGCAATTCCCTTGACATGCGGACCCATTGGGGGTGAATTGCGCCCCGCGGGGACTCGCTTTTCGAAGATTTGTCAGAAAGTTGGCATAAATTATGGACTCGCATGAGTTCGGCGCCCGGGCAGGGGAAGATGGCTCGGGCGGGGTGAGCGCGACTGACGTCTCGAACCCCGATTACTTCCACAAGGTGGTGGATTGTCAGTGGGCGTGCCCGGCCCACACCCCGGTTCCCGAGTATATTCGGCAGATCGCGTCCGGGGATTATAACGGCGCCTACATGATCAATTGGAAGTCGAACGTGTTTCCTGGAATCCTGGGACGCACCTGCGACCGGCCTTGCGAGCCGGCTTGCCGTCGGGGACGGCTCGAGGAACAGCCGGTCGCGATCTGCCGTCTCAAGCGCGTCGCGGCCGACCACAAGCAGGATATCGCCGCCTTGCTGCCCAAGGCGCCGGAGCGTCGCAACGGCAAGCGCGTCGTTTGCGTCGGCGCCGGGCCGGCCTCGCTGACGGTCGCCCGCGATCTCGCCGCGATCGGCTATGAGGTCATCGTGTTCGATTCAGAACTCGCTCGCGGGCGGGATGATGCGCACGCAAATCCCGAAATTCCGACTGCCTGACGAAGTGATCGACGAAGAGGTGGGCTACGCGCTGTCGACCGGCGGCAAATTCGTCGCCGGTCGGCGGATCAACAGCCTGAAGGCGCTGATCGGCGAAGGCTATGACGCGATCTTCGTCGGTTGCGGCGCGCCGCGCGGCCGCGACCTCGATATTCCCGGGCGGGCGGAGGCGGCCGACAACATTCGCGTCGGCATCGAATGGCTCTCCAGCGTTTCGTTCGGCCACAGCGTTTCGATCGGCAAGCGGGTCATCGTGCTCGGCGGCGGCAACACGGCGATGGATTGCTGCCGAACCGCCTTGCGGCTCGGCGGCGTCGACGTCAAGGTGGTCGTGCGCTCCGGTTTCGCCGAAATGAAGGCCTCGCCCTGGGAGAAGGAAGACGCGATGCATGAGGGCGTCGCGATTTTGAACTTTCACGCGCCCAGGGCCTTTACTCACAAGGACGGTCGCCTGACCGGCGTCGTGTTCGAAAAGGTGACGGCGCAGAAAGACCGACGCGGTCGTCGCCTCCTGGTCCCGACCGGCGAGCCCGACGTTCATATCGAGTGCGACGACGTGCTGATCGCCGTCGGCCAGGAGAACGCGTTTCCCTGGATCGAGGGCGACGCCGGCGTCGCGTTCGCCCGCACCGGCATGCCGGCGATCGATCCGGTCACCTTTCAGTCGAGCCTGCCTTCGGTGTTCTTCGGCGGCGACGCCGCGCTTGGACCCAAGAACATCATCACCGCGGTCGCGCACGGCCACGAGGCCGCGATCTCGATCGACGCCTATTGCCGCGGCGAGGATTTGCGCGCGCGACCGGCTCCGATGACCAATCTCGTCAGTCAGAAGATGGGCATTCACGAGTGGTCCTACGACAACGCCATCACCCTCGATCGGCGCTTCGCGATGCCGCAGGTCGACAGGAAAAAGGCGCTCAAAAACATTCGCACCGAGGTCGAGCTCGGCTTCGAGGACGCGCAGGCTTTCGCCGAGGCGCAGCGCTGCCTCAACTGCGACGTCCAGACCGTTTTCTCGGCCCCGGCCTGCATCGAATGCGACGCTTGCGTCGACGTTTGCCCGATCGACTGCATTTCATTCGTCGCCAACGCGCCCGAGGACGAATTGCGCCGCTCGCTCAACGCGCCCGCCCTCAATCTGTCGCAGGCGCTTTACGTGTCCGAGCCGGTCAAGACCGAGCGGGTCATGGTGAAGGACGAGGACTTGTGCCTGCATTGCGGCCTGTGCGCCGAACGTTGCCCGACCGGCGCGTGGGACATGCAGAAGTTCACCCTCGAGATGGCGCAAGCGGGACAGGCATGCCGATCCAGGGCGTAAACGACTTCGTCATTCGCTTCGCCAACGTCAATGGGTCCGGCTCGGCGAGCGCCAACCTCCTGTTCGCGCGCTCGATCCTGCGCATGGGCGTGCCGATCGCGCCGCGCAACATCTTCCCCTCGAACATTCAAGGCCTGCCGACCTGGTACGAGGTGAGAGTCAGCGAGGCGGGACATCTGGGCGCACGCGGCGGGGCCGATATTCTGGTGGCGATGAATCCGCAGACCTTCGTCCAGGATGTCGCCGCCATCGACCCGGGCGGCTACCTGTTCTACGATTCCACGCGGCCTATGCCGGCCTCGCTGCTGCGCCAGGACGTGACCGCGCTCGGCATGCCGCTGACCGCGATCTGCGCCGCCGAATATGCCGATCCGAGGCAGCGTCAGCTCTACAAGAACATCGTCTATGTCGGCGCGCTCGCCGCGCTGCTCGACATCGACCTCTCGGTCATGAAGACCCTGATCGGCGAACGGTTCAGGGGCAAGGAAAAGCTGATCGCCGCCAATCGGCGCGCGCTCGGCATCGGCTACGACGACGCCAGGTCGCGCTTCGGCGGCCCGATCGGCATTCGCGTGCGGCGCAGCGGCGCAGCGGGCGACCGCATTCTCGCCGACGGCAATTTCGCCGCGGGGCTGGGGGCGGTCTATGGCGGCGCGACGGTCTGCGCCTGGTATCCGATTACGCCCTCGACCGCGCTGGCGGAGGCGTTCGATCGCAATTGCGCGCGCTATCGCATCGACCCCGCGACCGGCAGGAAGAACTACGCCTTCGTGCAGGCCGAGGACGAGATCGCCGCGATCGGCATCGCCGTCGGCGCCGGCTGGAACGGCGCCCGCGCCTTCACCGCGACCTCGGGGCCGGGCGTGTCGCTGATGCAGGAGTTCTTCGGGCTTGCCTATTTCGCCGAAATCCCGGTGGTGGTGTTCGACGTCCAGCGCGGCGGCCCTTCGACCGGCATGCCGACCCGCACCCAGCAATCGGACCTGATCGCCTGCGCCTTCGCCTCGCATGGCGACACCAAGCACGTGCTGCTGATCCCCGACGGCCCGGGCGAGGCGTTCGAATTCGCCGCGAGCGCGTTCGATCTCGCCGAGCGGCTGCAAACGCCGGTCTTCGTCATGCTCGACCTCGACATCGGCATGAACGCGCACCTGTGCGCGCCTTTCCGCTGGGACGACGGGCGGCGCTACGACCGCGGCAAGGTGCTGTCGGGCGACGAACTCGAAGCCGCGCGCGAATTCGGCCGCTACAACGACGTCGACGGCGACGGCGTCCCCTATCGCACGCTTCCCGGCGCCCATCCCGCGCGCGGCGCCTATTTCACCCGCGGCACCAGCCGCGACCGTTTCGCGCGCTACACCGAGGAAGCCGCCCCTTATGTCGACAACATGGAGCGGCTCCTGCGCAAGTTCGAAACCGCGCGCGCTCTTCTGCCGCGCCCGGTCCTCAAACCGGCGGCCAGGCCGGCGCGCTTCGGCGTCCTCCATTTCGGTTCGACCGCGGCGGCGATGGACGAGGCCCTCGAGATGCTGGCGAGCGAGGGCCTCCATGTCGACGCGCTGCGCGTCCGCGCCTTTCCGCTCGCCCGAGAGGTCGCCGAATTCGTGCGCGATCACGAGCAGACGTTCGTCGTCGAGCAGAACCGGGACGCGCAGATGCGCACGCTGCTGACGATCGATCTGGGGATCGCCCCGGCGCGCCTGATCCCGATCCTCCATTACGGGGGAATGCCGGTCAGCGCCCGCTTCATCTTCGGAGAGATCGCGGGCCGGTTGCTCCAAACGTCGAAGCCGAAAATCCTGGAGTCCGCGAAGTGACCTTCATCGGCAAGCCGAAGTTTCATCATCCCTCGATCGCGGTCAACGCGCTCGGCCTGACCCACCGCGATTATGAAGGGGCGATGTCGACGCTGTGCGCGGGCTGCGGCCACGATTCGATCAGCGCCGCGATCGTTCACGCCTGCTTCGAGCTCAGCCTGCCGCCGCACCGCATCGCGAAATTGAGCGGCATCGGCTGTTCGTCCAAGACGCCGACCTACATGCTCGGCCAGAGTCATGGCTTCAATTCGGTGCACGGGCGCATGCCCTCGGTGCTGACCGGCGCCAATCTCGCCAACCGGGACCTCGTCTACCTCGGCGTCTCCGGCGACGGCGACACCGCCTCGATCGGGCTCGGCCAATTCGCCCACGCGATGCGGCGCGCCGTCAACATGGTCTATATCGTCGAGAACAATGGCGTGTATGGCCTGACCAAGGGGCAGTTTTCAGCCACCGCAGACCGCGGCTCGAAGAGCAAGACCGGCGTCGCCGCCGCCGACTTGCCGATCGATCTCGTCGGTCTGGCGATCCAGCTCGGCGCCACCTTCGTCGCCCGCGGCTTTTCCGGCGACAAAGAGCAGCTCGTGCCGTTGATCAAGGCGGCGTTCGAGCATCGCGGCGCCGCTTTCATCGACGTCATTTCGCCCTGTGTCACCTTCAACAATCATGCCGGGTCGACCAAAAGCTTCGACTATGTGCGCGAGCACAACCTGGCGCTGAACGAGCTTGATTTCATCGCCGCCCGCGAGCCGATCGAAGTCGAGTATGCGGAAGGCGCGCGCCAGTCCGTCACGATGCACGACGGCGGGACGATCCATTTGCGCAAGCTCGGCGCCGGGCACGATCTTCAAGACCGGACCGCGGCGCTGGCGGCGCTGGAGCGCTGCCGCGCCGCCGGCGAGATCGCCACCGGCCTCGTCTATCTGAGCGCGGAGACCGGCGATCTGCACGACACCCTCAACACGACATTGCGCCCGCTCAACGCGCTCGCCGAGCGCGAGCTGTGCCCGGGGTCGAAGGCGCTTGACGCGATCAATGCGTCGTTGAGGTAGTTGGCGAAACTGACAAGAACATGGTTCGCTATTTCGACAAGGATAGCGTCAAAGCCGTCCTGGAGTGGAACCCGCTCATCGACGCGATGGAAGCGGCCCTCCGGGACTTCTCTTCCGGCGAGGTTCTGCAGCCCCTGCGGAGCATGCTGACCATCGAGGAGGGCCAGCGCTATCTCGGCGTCATGCCTGCCGTCGCGCGGGAGGCGATGGGGCTCAAGCTCGTCAGCTTTTATCCCGCCAACGCGAGCAAGGGCGTTGAAACGCATCACGCGATGATCCTGCTCATGCGCCCGGACACCGGCGAGCCGCTGGCGGCCATGGACGGGACGCTGATCACGGAAATGCGCACGGCTGCGGTCTCGGCCGCAGTGACGCGGCGGCTGGCGCGCCCTGACACACACGTTCTCGCGCTCGTCGGCGCCGGCGTTCAGGCCGGGGCGCATCTCGCTGCGCTCAAGCGAGTGCGCACATTCGAAGAGGTCCGAGTCTGGAGCAGGACGCCCGAGCGCGCGCAACGGTTCGCGGCCGAGCATGGCGCGCTCGCAATGGAGGAGGTCCGCGCGGCGGTCGAGGGCGCAGACGTCATTGTGACGGCGACCAATGCGCAGGACCCCATTCTGCGCGGGGAATGGGTCGAGCGCGGGGCGCATGTCAACGCAGTCGGAGCGGCCCGGCCGAACTGGCGGGAACTCGACGACCGGTTGATGAACTCGTCCCTCCTGATCGTCGACTCGCGGGAGGCGGCGCTGAAGGAATCGGGCGACGTGATCCTGTCCAGCGCGCCGATCTACGCCGAAGCGGGAGAACTGTTCTCCGGCGCCAAGGCCGCGCCGAATCCGGGTCCCACAACGGTGTTCAAGTCCTTGGGGCTCGCCGTCGAGGACATCGCGGCGGCAAAGCTCGTCTATGACAGGCTTGCGTCCCTTCCCCCGGGCTCGATGGCGATCGGTTCGGATGCGCTGATCCGGTAACGGCGACAGCGCATGTTTTTGGCCCTCCAGTTCGACCGGGTCTGCTCGGCTCACCTCGGGTGTCGAGCGGGACGGTTAGTAGATTGCACCATCACCGTAACACCGCGCTGCGTAACATGGCAGGGCAAGCCGGGAACGACAACTCGGGCGAGACGAGCCATGGGTGACTGTAGGGGCGCGTGCAGCATCAGTCAATTTACTGCACTGTCACCGTAATACCCGTAATACCGTAATACGTAATACTGTAATACACGTAATACTTGCCGTAATACTTGACCGCTGTAGGTCGCTATCCGCCCAATCGCGCCTACCAGAGGCAAGGTGCGTTACATTGCCGCCATTAAATTGGCGCAAAGGCAGCGCAAGATTGCCAGGCTTTGGGCCAGATTCGACATTTTACGAACGGTCTTGACGGCGAATTCGGGTTTAAACGATTGAAAAGTCGCCGACGTGTGAGCGTTAGAGCGTTTAAAAACAAATTTTTTGAGGAGTAAACGAAATGATTTCGCTTTGTAACTTTTCAGTCTCTTTAGCGCGATTACGAGCCGCCAACGTCGGGCAGACTGCCACGTGCTGTGGAGCAGCAGGCTCGGGCGCTTCGCAAACTCGAACTCAGAGCTTGAGTGCTTCGATACAAGGCCGAGATTCGCGGAGTCGCCGTCTTTTATTTGAGCTATTTATCGGATTCCTTTTGTTTGTTCCGCCGGTGCAGACGGCAACTGCCCAAGACTTCACCCTTATCCACGATAGTTTTGACGGCAAAAGCCTCGCACAATGGACCGAGAACTGGTTTACTTGGGCTTGGCAGGCTCCGCTGAACCAGAATCCATTGCTCGACACGACGGGCGCCAACGCGAGCGTCGACAACGACGGACCGGTGTTTTTTATCGGCGGGACGACTGGCCCGCTAACCTCTGCGGAGAGGACGTTCGACGCCCCGGCGGGAAAGCCGCTGTTGATTCCGCTGCTGAACGCCTTCGACACGCTGGACACGGAGTCGACCGAGGAAGCGCTTATGGACGAGTTTCGGGGCTCGGTTATCAGCCTGTTTGCGACCATCGACGGAGAGCCGATAACGTCCGACCTCGTTAACACCGAGTTCTTTTCCATGGGGGAGACGAAGCCGGGCAGCCTCATAGAGAGCATCGGGGCGCCGCTCGGCTCCGAACTCGACCCGACGTTGGGTTCGGGTTACTGGCTTATGGTGAGCGGGCTCAGCCCTGGCGAGCACACTTTGACTTTCGGCGGCGCCGAGAGCCCTTGGACAGTCGCTCCGGACGGGTTTTCAACGAGTGTAATAGACCACATCAATGTCGCCGTCCCCGAGCCGCCGACCTGGGCGATGATGCTGTTGGGTTTCGCCGGCCTAGGGTTTGCGGGCTATTGCGCCTCGCGTTCTCGCCGTCTGAGCAAGATTTCATCCGTATAGAGAGCCGCCTTTGGGCGGCCTCTTTTGGTCTCACAGCGTCGGTCACAACGGGGTTACGGTGACAGTGCATTTTACTCCTCCGACGGGTTCGACCGGCCTTCCTTCGGCTTGGGCCCGCGCTTGAGGGGGTGGAGGCGGCGGCGGGTCCTGGTTTCCAGCGCGGCGAGGAATGGTTCCGAACCGACCGGCCGTCCGACGCTCTCGCCTTTGCGCAGGCGCGCCGTCGCCCCTTCGTCCTCGTCGGCTTCGAGGAGGTCGGCGAAGCGGGAAAAGCGCTGGCGGGCGGGGGCGAGGTCGGTAAGCCCGTCCTCGGCGACGCCCAGAAGGGCGCGCGCGCTCGACCACGGCCAGTCTTCGGCTCGCCCGACGAGCCGGGCGCGCACGGGATTGAGGTTCACGTAGCGGAAGGCGGCGGCGAGATGGTCCTCGTCCATCGCCACGGCGCCGTATCGCCCCTGCCAGAAATGGCCGGTTCGCGCGCGCCGCGCGTGGATCAATCCGGCGTATCGACGATGCACGCGCGCCAGGGCGCGGCGCAGGCCGTCTTCGTCTTGCGGGACGAGGATGAGATGGATGTGGTTGGGCATCAGACACCACGCCCAAACGTCCACCCGCGCCTCGTGCGCCGCCTCGGCCAGCCAGTCGCGGTAGGCGGCGTAGTCGGGATCGGCGAAGAACACCCGCTGGCGGCCATTGCCGCGCTGCGTCACATGGTAGGGCAAGCCGGGAACGACGACACGGGCGAGACGAGCCATCGGCGACATCTAGCGGCGCACGCAGCATGAGTCAAATAAATGCACTGTCACCGTAATTCCGCGGAAGCGCTTATGGACGAGTTTCGGGGCTCGGATTATCAGCCTGTTTGCGACAATCGACGGAGAGCCGATAACGTCCGACCTCGTTGACACCGAGTTCTTTTCCATCGGGGGAGACGAAGCCGGGCAGCCTCGTGCGAGCATCGGGCGCCGCTCGGCTCCGAACTCGACCCGACGTTGCGGTTCGGCGTTACTGGCTTATGGTGAGCCGGCTCAGCCCTGGCGAGCACGACCTTGACTTTCGGCGGCGCCGAGAGCCCTTGGACAGTTGCTCCGGACGGCCGTTTTCAACGAGTGTAATAGACCACATCAATGTCGCCGTCCCCGAGCCGCCGACCTGGCGCTGATGCTGCTGGGTTTCGCCGGCCTAGGGTTTGCGGGCTATTGCGCCTCGACGCTCTCGCCGTCTGAGCAAGATTCTCATCCGCATAGAGAGCGGTCTTTGCGGCGGCCTCTTTTGGTCTCACACGCGGTCACCAGACCGACGAGGCATTTGGGCAGGCCCGAGAAGAACGCCAGCAACTTGTCGCGCTTGACCGACTTCGGGTTGCGGTGACAGTGCATTTTACTCCTCCGACGGGCTCGACCGGCCTTCCTTCGGCTTGGGCCCGCGCTTGAGGGGGTGGAGGCGGCGGCGGGTCCTGGTTTCCAGCGCGGCGAGGAATGGTTCCGAACCGACCGGCCGTCCGAGCTCTCGCCTTTGCGCAGGCGCGCCGTCGCCCGCTTCGTCCTCCTCGGCTTCGAGGAGGTCGGCGAAGCGGGAAAAGGGGGTTACGGTGACAGTGCATTTTACTCCTCCGACGGGCTCGACCGGCCTTCCTTCGGCTTGGGCCCGCGCTTGAGGGGGTGGAGGCGGCGGCGGGTCCTGGTTTCCAGCGCGGCGAGGAATGGTTCCGAACCGACCGGCCGTCCGACGCTCTCGCCTTTGCGCAGGCGCGCCGTCGCCCCTTCGTCCTCGTCGGTGAAGTTTGCCTTGCCGCCCCTTCGCGCCGTCGTGGAGGCTGAGTTGGCCAAATGATCGACGGCTGCGCCCGCGTCTCCAACCAGCGCGTCCGCCGCCACGGCGAGAGGCAACACGACCGACAGCGGCGCATCGTCCAAGCGCCGAGCTTTTTGTTTTCCGAGCCTTCATCCCTGGCAAGGGCGCTCATAGCCCGTAGTGAGACGGGCGTCTCTCGACGCCATTTGAGCGCGCCGCCTTGCCCGAACGGCTTCGGTATAATGGCCCGTGTCCACGCATTCCGGCGTCGACGGCCCGCCGCCGCCAATGGCGGTTCCGGCCGGTGGCGGCATTATCTTCCTGAAAAGCCGAACCCGTGTTAGGATCGCCTCGACGATGAACCCGGGGCCGCTTGTCCCGGCGACGGCGGGACGCGTTTGGCGGGATCAGGAGCCGGAGAAAAAAACAATTTGGATTCGCGCATAAACCCTTGAAAAGGCTCAATTCGCGGAAGGGAATCGTTTGGATTCCGCTTCCCCTGGCTTTGCTCTGGCTTCCCCTGGCTTTGCTCCGGCTTCCGTGGACTTGGATTCCATTGCCGCTGGCTTGGATCGGCGGCCCGGCGAGGGCTGGCGCGAAGCGCTCGACATCCGATTAGGAGATCCTGCGGATCAGGCGCAGCGCGCCAACCGGCCCTCGTCCCCCATTTCCCAAATCCCCCGAACTGCCCTATTCCGTCCGGCTTAATGAATCGGGGCCGGACCGCCGGCCCGCGCGGGAGACATTCGGGCATGAAGCTGCCGAGCGAGATCGGGCCGATCCACTTCGTCGGCATCGGCGGCATCGGCATGTCGGGCATCGCCGAGGTGCTGATCAATCTGGGCCATAAGGTGCAGGGCTCGGACTTGAGCGACAACGCCAACGTCAAGCGCCTGCGCGAACTGGGCGCGACGGTCTTCATCGGCCATGAGGCGGCCAATCTCGGCCAGGCCGCGGTGGTCGTGGTCTCGACCGCGATCAGGCGCGACAATCCCGAACTCGTCGCCGCCCGGGCGCGGCGGATCCCGGTCGTGCGCCGGGCCGAGATGCTGGCCGAGCTGATGCGCCTCAAGCGCTGCGTCGCCGTCAGCGGGACCCACGGCAAGACGACCACGACGGCGCTGGCGGCGGCCCTGCTCGACGCCGCCGGGTTCGATCCGACCGTCATCAACGGCGGCGTCATCAACGCCTATGGCGCCAACGCCCGGCTCGGCGGCGGCGACTGGATGGTGGTCGAGGCCGACGAGAGCGACGGCACGTTCCTGAAGCTGCCCGCCGACATCGCCATCGTCACCAACATCGACCCCGAGCATCTCGACCACTTCAAGACCTTCGAGGCGATCAAGGACGCGTTTCTGACGCTGATCGAAAACCTGCCGTTCTACGGCTTTGCCGTGATGTGCCTCGATCATCCGACGGTCCAGGAACTGGTCGGGCGGATCGAGGATCGGCGGGTCTTGACCTATGGCGAAAATCCCCAGGCGGACGTGCGCCTGATGGACATCGACCTGACCGGAGGGATGACCCGCTTTTCGGTGCTGATCCGCGAGCGGGCGACCGGACGGGCGACCTATATCGACAATCTCGCGCTGCCGATGCCGGGCCGCCACAACGCGCTCAACGCGACCGCGGCGATCGCGGTCGCCCACGAACTCGGCGCGCCGGCCGACGTCATCCGTGGCGCGATCGCCGCCTTCGGCGGGGT
The DNA here is from genome assembly GCA_963835955.1 of uncultured Alphaproteobacteria bacterium. Classification (GTDB taxonomy): domain Bacteria; phylum Pseudomonadota; class Alphaproteobacteria; order Rhizobiales; family Beijerinckiaceae; genus Roseiarcus. The sequence goes on from CAWIHZ010000006.1 coordinate 62,321, forward strand.
CAGGCGGCGCTTCACCCGCGCCGGCGAATGGAACGGCGTCGCCATTTACGACGACTATGGCCACCATCCGGTCGAGATCGCCGCCGTGCTCGCCGCCGCGCGGGCCGCGACCGGCGGCAAGGTGATCGCGGTCGTGCAGCCTCATCGCTACACCCGCCTGGCGTCGCTGTTCGACGCCTTCGCCACCTGCTTCAACGAGGCCGACAGCGTGATCGTGGCCGACGTCTATCCGGCCGGCGAGCCGCCGATCGCGGGCATGGACAAATACGCGCTCGCGACCGCGATCGGCGCCCATGGCCACCGGCACGCGCTCGTCCTGCCCTCGCCCGACAAGCTCGCCGGCCTTGTGCGTTCGCTGGCCGCGCCCGGCGATCTCGTCGTCCTTCTCGGCGCCGGCTCGATCACCCAATGGGCCTATGCATTGCCCGGCGAACTCGCCGCGCTCGACCGGGCTTGAGAGCGGCGCTGCGTCGATGAGCTTTCCCGACATTGTCGGCGATCTGAGGGGGCTCGCGCCGCGGCTGCGCGGGCGCCTGGTCGCCAACGCCCCGATCGCCGAGACGACCTGGTTTCGGGTCGGCGGCCCGGCGCAGGTCCTGGCGTCGCCGGCCGACGAGGAGGATTTGGCGTATTTCCTCAGCGCGCTGCCGCGCGAGATTCCGGTGACAACGATCGGTCTCGGCTCCAATCTGATCGTCAGGGACGGCGGCGTCGAAGGGATTGTCGTGCGCCTCGGCGGGCGGGGATTCGGAGCGATCGAATGCGCGGCCGAGGCGCGAATCGTCGCTGGGGCCGCCGCGCCGGATCAGCGCGTCGCCAAGGCGGCGGCCGAGGCCGGCGTCGACGGCCTGGCTTTCCTGCGCGGCGTTCCCGGTTCGATCGGCGGGGCGCTGCGCATGAACGCCGGGGCTCACGGCGGCGAGATCAAGGATGTGCTGATCGAGGCGCGCGGCGTCGACCGCTCCGGCGCCCGGCGGGCCTTCTCGAACGCGGATCTCGGCTTTGCCTATCGCCACAGTCGCGCTCCCGACGACATCGTCTTCACCGGCGCGACGTTTCAGGGCCGCCCGGGCGACCCCGTCGCGATCCATGCCGAGATGGAGCGAATCACCCGCGCGCGCGAAGCGACGCAGCCGATCCGCGAAAAGACCGGCGGCTCGACGTTCAAGAATCCGGTCGGGTTCAAGGCCTGGGAGCTGATCGACAAGGCGGGCTGTCGCGGACTGCGCCGCGGCGACGCGCAGGTGTCGGCCATGCACTGCAACTTTCTCATCAATCTCGGGCAAGCGAGGGCCGCCGACCTTGAAGCGCTCGGCGAGGAGGTGCGGCGCCGGGTCCTCGCCAGCAGCGGGGTCGCGCTCGAATGGGAGATCAGGCGAATCGGCGCCGCGAGGTTTTGACCCAATCTAGGCCGGCCATCTGGCCTGCGTTGACCTTTCGCGCGCGCAATTCAGCTATTTTTCCGCAATCTTCCCCAACGTCGAGCCGCCCCGGTTAACGGCTCGTTAAGTCCCACGACTTAATTCTAACTTAACTTTGCCGATTGGCGGAGCGTTAGGGAAATGGCGGGCGATGAAGCATGTCGCGGTCCTGATGGGCGGCTGGTCGGCCGAGCGTCCGGTCTCGCTCAATTCCGGGCGGGGCTGCGCCGACGCGCTGGAGGCGATGGGCTACCGCGTCACCCGCATCGACGTCGATCGCGCCATCGCCGACACGCTGGCCAGGCTGAGGCCCGACGTCGCCTTCAACGCCCTGCATGGACCGTCGGGCGAGGACGGAGCGATCCAGGGCCTGCTCGAGATCCTGCGCATCCCCTACACCCATTCGGGCGTGTTGGCCTCGGCGCTGGCGACCCAGAAGGACCTCGCCAAGATCGTGCTCGAGGCGGCGGGGATTCCCGTCCCCTTCGGGATAACGGTCGATCGTCACGAGGCCGCGCGCCGCCACGTGCTGACGCCGCCCTACGTGCTCAAACCAGTCAACGAGGGTTCGTCCCTAGGGGTCGTCATCGTCAAGCAAGACCGCGCCGATCCGCCACAGGAGGTCGGGCGAGAGGACTGGCCCTATGGCGACAGGGTGCTCGCGGAGCAATTCGTCGACGGCAAGGAACTGACCTGCGCGACAATGGGCGACCGGGTGCTTGGCGTGATCGAAGTCCAGCCTGTTTCCGAAGCGTTCTACGGATACGACGCAAAATACGCGAAAGGAGGCTCACGTCATGTCCTACCGGCAGAGATTAAACCGAATATTTACCATAAGGTTCAAGAATTGACGCTCAGGGCCCATCGAGCCCTGGGTTGTCGCGGGGTTAGCCGCGCCGACTTTCGGTTCGACGAGTCGAAGGGCGAAGAGGGCGAGCTGGTGTGTCTCGAGGTCAACACGCAGCCGGGCATGACGGAAACGTCGCTGGTGCCGGAAATGGCGGCCCACGCGGGCCTGTCGTTTGGCGAGCTGGTCGCCTGGATGGTGGAGGACGCGTCGTGCGACCGTTGAGCGGGGCGTTGGCATGGGAGCAGAACGCCCGGCCCGCGCTGGCCGGCATTCCAGCGGAAGCGCGCCCGCCCAAGGTTCTGCTGCGCGGCGAACGCGCGGCCCGTGGCTCGAGGCGCTGGCGGATTCCGCTCGACCGTCCGGCGCCGCTCGGGCTGGAAATCGCGCTTGCCCTCGCGGTTCTCCTCGCGGCGGCGGGACTGGGCGCCTTGCGGGGCGGGCAACTTCATGAGTTTGCGGCGCGGCACGGCGGCGTTGGCGACTTTCTCGCCCGGTCGCTCGGCTTCGGCGTCGACATCGTGACCGTGTCCGGCGCGATCCATATGACAGAGCCGCGAATTCTGTCGATCGCCGGCATCAATTCGACAACGTCGCTTCCCTTTTTTGATGTCGCCGAGGCGCGCGCGCGGCTCGAGGCCGATCCGCTCGTCAAGCAGGCGAGCGTGCGCAAGCTCTATCCGGATCGGATCGTTATCAATATCGTCGAACGCACGCCCTATGGCGTCTGGCAGAAGGACGGGCGGATTCGCGTCATCGCCGCCGACGGCGGGCCGATCGACGACGTCCGTGACGGCCGCTACGTCGATCTGCCCTTTGTCGTCGGGGTAGGCGCCAATACGCGCGTTCGCGAATTCACCGCGCTGCTCGGAGCCATGGAGGAATTGCGGCCGCGCGTCGAGGCGGGGATGCTGATCGGCCAGCGCCGCTGGGATCTCAAGCTCAAGTCGGGAATCGAGATCAAGCTGCCGGAAGCCGATCCAAAGTCCGCGATCGAAACCCTGCTCGCCCTCCAGCGCCAGTCTCGCATCCTCGAGCGCGACGTTCTTGCCCTCGACTTTCGCGTCCCGGGCCGGGTCTTTGTCCGTCTATCGCAGGACGCGGCGGCCGCCTGGTCCGAGGCGCATTCAAAGAAGGGGGCGCGGCCATGAGCTTCAACCCGCTGCCGCCGCGCATGCGCCAGATTCCCGCGCGCAAAAGCGCGATCCTGTCGGTGCTCGATGTCGGCGCCTCGAAGATCGTCTGCCTGATCGCGCGGCTGACGCCGATGGAGCCTTCCGATTCGCTGCGCGGCCGCACCCACCGTTGCAAAGTGCTCGGCATCGGCCACCAGCGCTCGAACGGCGTCAAGGGGGGAGCGGTCGTCGACCTCCACGCGGCCGAGCAGGCGGCGCGCCTTGCGATCGACGCGGCCGAGCGCATGGCCGGCGTCGAAGTCGGCGGCGTCATCGTCAACATGTCTGGCGGCCTTCTGGCTTCACGACGCTTCGCCGCCAAAGCGGCCCTGCGCGGCAAGATGGTTTCCGAGCATGACATTCGCCGCGTTCTTGAGGCCGCCGCGGCGGGCAACGCCCAGCCCGGGCGAACCGTTCTGCATGGGCTTCCGACCGGATTCTGGCTGGACGCCGCGAGCGGCGTTCGCGATCCCCAAGGCATGATCGGCGAGGAGCTCGGCGCCGACCTTCACCTCGCGTCGTGCGATTCGGCGACCGCGCGCAACCTGATGCTGGCGGTCGAGCGCTGCCATCTGCGCGTCGAGGCGATGGTCGCGACGCCCTATGCCGCCGGGCTGTCGACGCTGGTCGACGACGAGGCCGAGCTGGGCGCAGCCGTCATCGATTTCGGCGGCGGATCGACGACGGTCGGCGTTTTTTCCGGCGGCCGGCTCATTCACGTCGACGCCGTGGCGGTCGGCGGCATTCATGTGACGCGCGACATCGCCCGCGGGCTCAATGTCGCTATCGCCGACGCCGAACGCCTCAAGACGCTTTACGGCGCCTGCATCGTCTCCGCGTCCGACGATCGCGAATCGATCGCCATCCACCGGCTTGGCGACGACATGGATCACCCGAGCCATCTGCCGAAGTCCGAACTGCTGCGGATCATTAGGCCGCGGGTCGAGGAAATCCTGGAGCTCGTGCGCGATCGGCTTCGCGCTTCCGGCCACGCCGCGCAGGCCGGGCGGAGGCTCGTGATGACCGGCGGGGCGTGTCAATTGACCGGGATGCCCGAACTCGCCCGCGCGATCATTTCGAGCGAGGTCCGCATTGGCCGCCCGCTCGGAATCGAGGGCCTGCCGGAATCCGGCAAGAGCCCCTCCTTCGCCGCCGCCGTCGGATTGATGGTCTATCCGCAGGTGGCGGGCCTCGAATTTCATGAACCGGCGCGGCTTGCCTCGCGGCAGGCGGATGAGGAGAGCGGGTACGCGGCCCGGGTAGGGCGGTGGTTGAAGGAGAGTTTCTAACCGGAGTTCTGGGCCTTCGCCTGCGGCGAGGCGTCGAGAAAAGGCTTTTACGCATTCGAATCAGCGCCGGCGGGCGCCCAACGGAGTGAGGCAGGCATGTCGATTAACATCAAGGCGCCCGAACTCAGGGAATTGAAGCCGCGCATCATGGTTTGCGGCGTCGGCGGCGCGGGCGGCAACGCCGTCAACAACATGATCGTCTCCGGTCTTTCCGGAGTCGATTTCATCGTCGCCAACACGGACGCGCAGGCCCTGACCTCTTCGCGCGCCGAGCGCATTATCCAGATGGGCCTTCAGGTGACGGAAGGTCTGGGCGCCGGCTCCAAGCCTGAAATCGGCAAGGCGGCGGCCGAGGAAGCGCTCGAGGAGATCCGCGACCATCTCGCTGGCGCGCACATGGTCTTCGTCACCGCCGGCATGGGCGGCGGCACTGGAACGGGCGCGGCGCCGGTCATCGCCAAGGCCGCGCGCGAAATGGGCATCCTGACGGTCGGCGTCGTCACCAAGCCGTTCCATTTCGAAGGCGGCCGGCGCATGCGGGTGGCCGAGACCGGAATCTCCGAACTGCACAAGGCGGTCGACACCCTCATCATCATCCCCAATCAGAACCTGTTCCGCGTCGCCAACGAGAAGACCACTTTCGCCGACGCCTTCGCGATGGCCGATCAGGTCCTCTATTCCGGTGTCGCTTGCATCACTGACCTGATGGTGAAAGAGGGCCTCATCAACCTCGATTTCGCCGACGTCCGCTCCATCATGAGCGAGATGGGCAAGGCGATGATGGGCACCGGCGAGGCGGCGGGCGAAAAGCGCGCGGTGCTTGCCGCCGAGGCTGCGATCGCCAATCCTCTTCTCGACGAGACCTCGATGCGTGGCGCGCGCGGGCTCCTCATTTCGATCACCGGCGGCAACGATCTGACGCTCTACGAGGTCGACGAGGCGGCGAGCCGCATACGTCAAGAAGTCGACGAGGAAGCCAACATCATTCTCGGAGCGACATTCGAGCCGGCGCTCGACGGCGTCGTGCGCGTTTCCGTGGTCGCGACCGGCATCGATCAGGCCTCGATCGCCCAGATTGAACCCGTAATCGTTCAGCCGCGGGCCGAAGTTCAGCCTCGGCCGCGCGCCCCGGCTCCGACGCCGATCCGCGCGACGCCGCCGTCGGAGAGCGAGGTCGCCGCGACCGCTCATGACTCGAGCGAGATGGCGACCCAGCCGGTCGCGGTCGCGTACAGCGCCTTCCCGGAGCCGATCGAGCCCCATTACGAACCGGAAGAGGCGGCCGCGCCCTTCATTCCGCCGGCGCCGGCGCCGATCGCCCGCGCCGCGCGAATGCCGCAGATCGAGGATCTGCCCCAGGTCGCGCAGAATCAGTTGCGCGCCGTGCGGGACGCGCAGGCTGGCGCCGCCGCGCCGCCGACCGAAACGCGCCGCCGATCGCTGCTGGAGAAACTGGCCGCCTTCGGCATCACGCGCAGCGACGAAGAGCCGGCGGCGAAGGCCCCATCGCCCTTGCTGACCGCCCCGCCGGCGCCGAGGCCGCACGCCGCGCCGCCGGCCCAAAGCGATCTCGTCCGGGCTCAGCGACAGCAGGCGGCGCGCGCGTCGTCGGGCGCTTTGGACCCGCATGGCCGACACGCCGCTCGTCCCCCGGTTTCGGACGACGACCACCTGGACATTCCCGCATTCCTGCGACGGCAGTCCAATTGATTCGGCCGCTCGGGGCGGCCCCGTGCCCAGCCGCGGCTCGCGCCGCAGCTGGGCAGGGCGCGAAAATAATGATAAGATGAAATCGTAAAATATTGAAATATCAATATAATCGTGTTTTCGACGTATTGTAACTTTTGTTCACCAAAGGTGATTTGGCCTCGTGGCCCTTGACCCCTAGTCTGCCCGAGGACCGCGAACCGCCGTCTAAAATGGTCTTTCGCTCCGTAACGCGGTCAACGCGGGGCAATTGAGGCTGGCGAGGGCCCGGGGACTTTTCAAGATGAGATTTGGCCTTCAGACAACGCTGCGCGACCGGGTGGCGATCAACGGCGCGGGCGTTCATTCGGCGGAGCCTGCTCATCTGACCCTTCATCCAGCAGACGTGGATTCAGGCGTCGTGTTTCTGCGTACGGGTCTGCCGGGCGGACGTGAACGTCTGCTGGAGGCCAAGCGGGCCAATGTGACCGACACTGCCCTGTGCACCGTTCTCGGCGACGGGTCGGGCGCCAGCGTCCGCACGGTCGAGCATCTTCTCGCCGCCATTTTCGGCCTGCAGGTCGATAACGTGCTGATTGAAATCGATGGGCCGGAGACCCCGGTCATGGACGGGTCCGCCGGCGAATTCGTCAGCGCCATCGATCAGGCCGGCCTTGTCGAGCAGTCGCGCGCGCGCCGCCATCTCAAAGTCCTCGAACCGGTCCGTGTCGAATGCGGCGGCGCTTACGCCGAGTTTCTGCCTGCGGAGAGCGGTTTCCGCCTCGATGTCGAGATCGACTTCGAATCGAAGGCGATCGGTCGCCAGCGCCGTCGCTTTAATCTCGATCCAGCGACGTTCCGTCGCGAGATCGCTCGCGCCCGGACGTTCGGATTCGTCGCCGATGTGGAGGAGCTCTGGCGATCCGGCCACGCGCTCGGCTCATCGCTCGAAAATTCCGTCGCCATCGACGGCGATGCGATCCTCAATCCCGAGGGACTGCGCTACGCCGACGAATTCGTGCGCCACAAGGCGCTTGATGTCGTCGGCGATCTCTCGCTTGCCGGCGCGCCGATCATCGGCCTCTACCGGACTTATCGCCCCGGCCACAAACTCAACGCCATGGCGCTGAAGGCATTGCTCGACCGGCGGTCGGCTTACGAATTCGTTGAAGCTCCGGCGTCGAAGGCTTTCCTCAAGCGTCTCGCGACGGGAGCGCATGCGCCAGCCGCGGCCTTCGCCGCCGCCGACTGATCTTCGGCGGGACGCGAGCGGGCGAATTTCTTTCGAGCCGCGATTTCCACGCGCCGCCGCGATCGGCAGCCAATTTTCACTTGCGCGCGATTTCTTCTCGTGTGGCGCACGCGCCCGGAGTGGGGTAAACAGCCGCTTCGCCGCGAACCTGGGCGGCGCAGTCGTCCTCCTGCAACCCATCGAGTTCCAAAGCATGGCAAAGGTCGAATTCGGCATGACCCCATTCAGCGCCGGCAGGGCGCTGGCGCGGCGTAGCGCGGCCGCGGCCGCGCTGACCGCCATCGCCCTCTGCGCCTCCTCTTGTTCGATGTTTGACCAGTTCAACCCGTTCGGCGGCTCAAAGTACAAGATGGAGATCACACCGGACGTCCCGGCCACCAAGCTGTACGATCAGGGTCTCGAAAAACTTGCCAACGGCGCGCCGCAAGAGGCGGCGAAGAAATTCACCGACCTGGGCAAGCAATATCCCGATTCGGACTGGAGCCGCAAAGGCCTGTTGATGACGGTCTACGCCGATTATCGGGCCGGCGCCTATGAGGACGCGGAAACCGCCGCCGACCGGTATCTGAAGGAGTACGCGAAGTCGCCCGATGCGGATTATGTCCTCTATCTGCAGGCGAACTCCTATTACGAGCAGATTCCGGATATTTCGCGCGATCAAGAGAAAGCGGCAAAGGCCCTGGCGGCTTTTCAGGCGGTGGTGCAGAAATATCCCAAGTCGGAATATGTCGAGGATTCGAAGTTCAAGATCACGGTCACCGAGGACCAGCTCGCGGGCAAGGAAATGTCGATTGGCCGCTTTTACCTGAACCGGCGCAATTACACCGCGGCGATCAACCGATTCCGCAACGTGTTGCAATACTTTCAGACGACTCAACAGGCGCAGGAAGCGCTCTATCGTCTGGTCGAAGCCTATCTGGGCCTGGGGATCACCCAGGAGGCGCAGACGGCTGCGGCGGTCCTCGGCCATAACTTTCCCGACAGCCAGTGGTACCGGGACGCCTATGCGCTGTTGAAGGGCAAAGGGCTCTCGCCGCACGAAAACGTTAATTCGTGGATCTCCAAGATCTACCATACGATCGTGCCGTCCTGACGGGGCGCTTTCATGCTCGCGCGTCTCTCCATTCGCGACGTGGTGCTGATCGACCAGCTTGATCTCGAATTCGCCGCTGGCCTGACGGTCCTCACCGGCGAGACCGGCGCGGGCAAATCGATCCTCCTGGACGCGCTGTCGCTGGCGCTCGGCGCGCGAGGAGACGGCGGACTCGTTCGTCACGGCCAGGCTCAAGGGCAGGTGACCGCGGTGTTCGAATTGCCGTCCGGCCACGCCGCCCACGCGCTGCTCGAAGGCCAGGACATCGAAATCGGCGATGAGCTGATCCTGAGGCGCGTGCAGTTCGCCGACGGCAGAACTCGGGCCTATGTCAACGACCAGAGCGTCAGCGCGCAGGCGATGCGCGCGCTGGCTTCTGCGTTGGTCGAGATTCACGGCCAGCACGACGAACGCGCGCTGACCGATCCGGCGGCTCACAGGGCGCTGGTTGACGCCTATGCCGGGCTCGAGTCGCTGGCCGAGGCGACCGCGGAGGCTTTCGCCGCCCTGCGCGAGGCCGAGCGCGCGTTGGACGCCGAGCGTGGCCGCGTCCTGGCGGCGCAGGCGGACGCCGAATTCGCCCGCCATGCCCATGACGAATTGTCGCGCCTTGCCGTTCAGCCGGGCGAAGAGGAGGCGCTGGCGTCGCGGCGGCAGGCGATGATGCAGGGCGAGAAGGTCGCAGCCGACATTCGTGACGCCCGCAGTCATCTTGCGGGGGATGCGTCGGTCCTGCCGGTGCTGCTCTCGCTCTCTCGCCGGCTGCAACGCCGCATGCCCCAGGCGCCGGGCCTTATCGAGCCCAGCGTCAGGGCGCTCGACGAGGCGATCGAGGCGGTAGAGGGGGCGACCCGCGCGATCGAGCAGGCGGTCGAGGCCTGCGAATATGATCCGCGCGAACTGGAGCGCTGCGAGGAGCGCCTGTTCGCGCTGCGGGCGATGGGGCGCAAATATGGCGTCCCGGTCGAATCCCTGCCGGCGACGGCGCGGAAATACGCCGACGATCTGGCGGCGCTCGAAGCAGGACGCGGTGAGGTCGCCCGGCTCGAGGCTGGCGTGGCGAGCGCGAGCGCCGCCTATTGCGCGGCCGCGCGCGCGCTCAGCGACGCGCGCGGCCGCGGCGCCCGCGAACTCGAAGAGGCGGTGGCGACCGAACTGCCGCCGCTCAAGCTCGAACGGGCCCGCTTCAGCGTCGATTTGCGGCGCGACGAGACGCTGGTTTCGGCCAATGGCTATGATCGGTCGGAGTTCTTCGTCCGCACCAATCCTGGCTCGCGGCTCGGCCCGCTCATGAAGGTCGCTTCGGGCGGCGAACTCGCCCGCTTCCTGCTGGCGATCAAGGTGTCTCTGGCCGAACGGGGCACGGCGCCGACCCTCGTATTCGACGAAATCGACACTGGCGTCGGCGGCGCGGTCGCCGACGCCATCGGACAGCGCCTCGCCCGGCTCTCTTCGAGGGCGCAGGTGTTGGCCGTCACCCACGCGCCGCAAGTGGCCGCGCGGGCGCAGAATCACTATCGCATCGTCAAAACCAATGTGGGTGACGACGATCGCGTCGCGACCCGCGTGTCCCGCCTGGGTTCGGGCGAGCGGCGCGAGGAAATCGCCCGCATGCTGGCGGGGGCCGAGATCACGCGCGAGGCGCGCGCGGCGGCGACGAGCCTGATTGAGAAGGCCGGATGACCGCCGAAGAGCGCGCTTCCTTGCACCCGAAAGGGCTTGCCCGGCCGCCCTCTTTGGCCCTATCAAGCCTTGATCCTACAAGTCTTGGGCCCGTCACGCCTCGGGCCGCTGTGAGGCTCGCTCCGTTTGCTTTATTGAGGAACGACATGAGCCCGGACGACGCCGGGAGCAAAAGCCAGGACCGGCGGCGGGCGCGTCTTTCCGCCTCGCTGCGAGAGAATTTGAAGCGGCGCAAGACCCAGCAGCGCTTGCGCGCGGCCAAGACGACGCCGGGGCGGTCGGCCGAGGATGAGAGTCCGACGCCCGGGGATTTGAAGAGCTGACGTCGCGACCACAAGGGGAGCGCCGAGCCTCATTCGATCGATTGAATCGGGGTCGGAAGGAACGGGGAATGGATCGAATTCAAATTCGCGGCGGCGCCAGGCTGAACGGCGTCATCCCGATTTCGGGCGCTAAAAACGCTGCGTTGCCGCTGATGATCGCCTCGCTGCTGACCGACCAGACGTTGACGCTGGAAAACCTTCCGCGCCTTGCCGATGTCGGTCAGCTCGCCCGAATTCTCGGCAATCACGGCGTCGATTATTCGATCGACGGCAAGCGGGTCGGCGAGGAGGCGGCCTCCGGCCAGACCGCGCATCTGCGCGCCCGCACGATCGTCGACGCGACCGCGCCCTACGAGCTGGTCTCCAAGATGCGGGCGAGCTTCTGGGTCATCGCGCCGCTGGTCGCGCGCGTTGGGGAGGCGCGCGTTTCGCTGCCGGGCGGCTGCGCGATCGGCACGCGCCCGGTCGACCTGCTGTTGATGGCGCTGGAGAAATTCGGCGCGCGGATCGAGATCGAGGGCGGCTACGCCGTCGCCAGGGCCCCAAAGGGCCTCAACGGCGCCGAGATCGAGTTTCCGAGAGTGACGGTCGGGGGAACCCATGTGGCGATGATGGCTGCCGCCACCGCTCACGGCGCGACGTCCATCCGAAACGCCGCCCGCGAGCCGGAAGTCGCGGATCTTGCCGACTGCCTCAACAAGATGGGCGCGCGTATCCGCGGAGCCGGCACGTCCACGATCGAGATTCACGGCGTCGGCCGCCTCAACGGCGCCCACCATCGCGTTCTGCCCGACCGCATCGAAGCGGGAACCTATGCGACCGCGGTGGCGATGACCGGCGGCGACATTCTGCTCGAGGGCGTGAGCGAGGACCTGCTGCGCGAGGCGCTGGACGTTCTGGAGGAGGCGGGCGCCACGGTGACCAGCGACAATCGCGGCGTGCGGGTCACCCGCAATGGCGCGGGAATCGACGCGGTTGATGTCGCGACCGCGCCGTTCCCGGGCTTTCCGACCGACCTGCAGGCCCAGTTCATGGCGTTGATGACGCTGGCGCGCGGCGTTTCGCGCATCAGAGAGACCATCTTCGAGAACCGCTTCATGCACGTGCAGGAGCTCGCGCGCCTCGGCGCCCGCATCTCGCTCGAAGGCGACACCGCGATCGTAAGCGGGGTCGGCCGGCTGCGCGGCGCACCGGTGATGGCGACCGATCTGCGCGCCTCGGTTTCTCTGGTCATCGCCGGACTGGCGGCGGAGGGCGAAACGGTCGTCAATCGCGTCTATCATCTCGATCGCGGTTTCGAGCGCCTGGAAGAGAAGCTCGGCGCCTGCGGCGCCGACATCGCGCGGGTCGTGAGCTAGAAGCGATGCCCGGCTCCGCCCAACCGCTCAAACTCGTCGCGCTCGACCGCGAGGGCCTTGGCGTCATATCCGCGCATGCGCAGAACACCTGCGTCAGGCGCTCCGACATGGTGTGGCTGCCGAGTCAGCGCCGCTTCGTGGTTGCGGGGATGCGCTACGACTGGGTTGGCGCGAAGACGGGGCCGCAGGAGCGGGTGGCGAGCGTTCTGCGTTTCGACCGGGTGCTGAAAGTCGCCCATCTCGGATTGAGCGACACCGACGAGGGCGCGATGCTCAACCTTCTGGCGGTGACGTTCGAAAAGACCGACCCGCCCGCCGGCATGATCATTCTCGCCTTCGCCGACGGCGCTCTGGTGCGGCTCGAGGTCGAATGCGTCGAGGCCGAGCTTCGCGACATGGGGTTGCGCCAACCGGCGCAGTCTTGCGCCGGTCACGCGCTTTCGAACGCGTCGGCGGTCTGAGGCTGGTGCGCCGGAGATTTGCCGATGGCGATTGCGCTCGATATGGGGTCGGCGGATTTCGAGCCGCGGTTCGCCGCGCTTCTCGGCGCCAAACGCGAATCCGCGGCCGAGGTCGACGCCACGGTCGCGGCCATCATCGCGGACGTGCGCGCGCGCGGCGATGAGGCGCTCGCGGAATATTGCCGCCGCTTCGATCGGGTCGACATCGGCGCCAGGGGTCTGGCGATTGGCGCAAACGAGGTTGAGGCCGCGATCGCGGCTTGCGAACCGGCCGCGCTCAGCGCGCTCAATCTCGCGCATCAGCGCGTGATCGACTACCATCGTCGTCAGAAGCCGGCCGACATGAGGTTCACCGATTCGCTCGGGGTCGAGCTCGGATGGCGCTGGCGGCCGATCGGGGCGGTCGGTCTCTATGTTCCCGGCGGCGCGGCGAGTTATCCCTCGTCGGTGATCATGAACGCCGTGCCGGCCAAAGTGGCGGGCTGCCGGCGGCTCGCGATGGCGGTGCCGACGCCGGACGGCCGCATCAACCCGCTGGTGCTCGCCGCGGCGCACATCGCCGGCGTCGACGAGATCTACCGGGTCGGCGGGGCGCAGGCGATCGCGGCGCTCGCCTATGGCACAAAGACGATCGCGGCTGTGGCCAAGATCGTCGGCCCCGGCAATGCTTATGTGGCGGCGGCCAAGCGCCGCGTTTTCGGGGTCGTCGGCATCGACCTGATCGCCGGGCCTTCCGAGGTCGTCGTCCTCGCCGATCGGAGCGCCGATCCGCGCTTCGTCGCCGCCGACCTGTTGGCCCAGGCCGAGCACGACGAGGCGGCCCAGTCGATCCTCATCACCGACGATGCGGACCTGGCGCGCGCGGTGGCGTCGGAAATCGACGCGCAGCTTGCGACCCTGCCGCGGGCCGGGATCGCTGGCGCAAGCTGGCGCGACTATGGGGCGATCATCCTCTGCCCTTCGCTTGCGGCCGCCCTGCCGCTCATCGATCGCCTGGCCCCGGAACACCTGGAGATCATGGCCCACGACGCGGAAGCGCTCGGCGAGAGAATCGAGAACGCCGGCGCGATCTTCCTCGGGCCGCACACGCCCGAGGCGATCGGCGATTATGTCGGCGGCTCCAACCACGTTCTGCCGACCGCGCGCTCCGCCCGCTTCTCCTCGGGCCTCGGCGTGCTCGACTTCATGAAGCGGACCTCGCTGCTCAAATGCGACGCGCGGTCGCTCGCCATTCTGGGCCCGGCGGCGGTGGCGCTCGGCAAGGCCGAGGAGCTTGACGCGCACGCCCGCTCTGTCGCAATGCGGCTGGAAGGCGGCGACGGGAGCGTGAAACAGCGATGAATCCGAAGGCGGTCGTGAGTCGCGACCGTCTCAGCGAGGTCATCCTCGATGAGGCGACGATCCCGCGCGGCGCGCCCGATCTCGACCATGAGCGCGCGGTCGCGATCTTCGACCTCGTGGGAGAGAATTCTTTCGGCGTTCCCGGTCGCGACGACGGCCCCTACAGTCTGGTTGTCTCGCAGGAAGAATCGAAGCTCACCTTCGGCGTCCGCGCGGCGGACGGCGCGTCGGCGATCTCGATCGTCGTCTCGACGACCCCGTTCCGGCCGCTGCTGAAGGACTATTTCCAATGCTGCGAGACCTACTATTCCGCCATTCGGACCGCGAGCCCGCGCGAGATCGAGGCGATCGACCGCCAGCGCACTGCGCTCCACGACGAGGGGGCTGAACTGATGGCCCAGCGCCTCGCCGACAAGGTCGCGATCGATCAGATCACCGCGCGCCGGCTGTTCACGCTCGTCGTCGCATTGCGCTGGAAGGGATGAGCTCTGGCCCCGCCGCAAAGCGCGAACTCAATCTCGCCAACACCCGCCTCATCGCCTTGCCAGCCAGACGATTCCTGATTTCGGATCGAAGACGATCGCGCCGAACAATTGTAGAAAGGACGCTCCGAGCTGGGCCGCCGGCGCGGTCATCGTTCCGATGCCGCCGTCGTGGTCTCCAGCCTTCGCCCGGTCGGCGAATGCAAGAACGGTAAACGCAAGCATTATGATGGCCGGGATCAAGCGGGCAAGCGTCTCCCGCTTCCGCCGACGCGCTTCGGCCCAGGTTCGCGGTCCCCCCGCGCACGGCCAGCGCCCGCGCCAGCCTGCGCCCGATCCCGAGGCGGTGCGGCTCTCACTCATCGTGCGATTGATCATCCCACCATCGTGGCTGGCGCAGCCCGCCGGAAGTCTGGCGGTCTTCAGGTCTTCGCCTGGCGACGACGCTGAGAGGGCGGAACGACAAGTCACGTTCGCGTCGCCTTGGCAAGAGTTCCCTTCTTCACCAGGCCGGCCGGACTCGGTCCGGTCGATGGACCCGGCGAAAGAGCCGCGATACGCTGAGGTCCAATCGGGCGCAAGACCATCATTTCGCGCCGCTGGCGGCGATCGGAGAGGGAATGGACGTCCAAGCGCCTCGCCGACAAGGTCGCGATCGATCCGACCGCCGCGCGCCGGCCGTTCACGCTGATCCTCGCATGGCGCGGGAAGGGATGAACTCGGGCCCCGACGTCGAGCGCGCGTTCATTCTCGCCAACACCCGCCTCATCGCCCCGCCGCTGGTTCCGGAGGTGCGGCTGTGGCTGGCGGACGAAGCCGTGCCGATATGGAAAAAGACGGAAGACGAACTCGGCGCGATGGGGCTGCCGCCGCCCTTCTGGGCCTTCGCCTGGGCGGGCGGCCAAGCGCTCGCGCGCTATCTCATCGATAACCCGGCGCTGGTCCGGAATAAGCGCGCGCTCGATTTCGCCTCCGGCTCGGGACTGGTCGCGATCGCCGCCGCGCTCGCGGGCGCGGCGGAGGCGCAAGCCTCGGACATCGACGCCTTCGCCGTGGCCGCGATCGAGGCCAACGCGGGCGAGAACGGCGTCGCGGTCACCGCCCGGCGCGAGGATCTGATCGGCGCCGACGAGGGTTGGGACGTCATTCTGGCGGGGGACGCGGCCTACGAAAAGGACCTGGCCGCGGCCGCGGCCGACTGGCTCACCGCGCTCGCCCGCCGCGGGGCGACCGTTCTCATCGGCGACCCGCGCCGAGCCTATCTCGCGCTCGACCGGCTCGAATGCGTGATCGAATATCGAGTGCCGGTGACCCGCGAACTCGAGGATTCCGAGATCAAGCGGACCGGCGTGTTTCGCTTCCGCTGACGACGCCCGGTGAGTATCCTAACCGAATGCCGTGAATCCGACGCTTCGTCCCCTGCGCTTGCGATGCTTGATCGGGCCGGGACGCGACGCAATCGGCCGCAAGCCTCTAAAGGTCGCGGGGCGTGATCCGGGGCGTGAGCCGAAATTGATCTCAATTTGCCACTTAAATAAATCAGAAATCGCGCTATTATAATTCTGATTAGGCAAAATTGATGACAATAATGCGCACGAACCTGCGGAACGCGCCCCCGGGGAATCATGGCCTCGCGGGCCAAGTGCCTGAAAAGGCTCAAAACGGCGATGGGCGTCTATTCCGCTAAGTCGGCATGAACGACGTGTCGGCGCCGCTTTCGCATTGCCTCGGCGCCATGTCGGTTCGGGTTCGGCGCCGCTTGCTCTTGCGATCCATGCGCCCGGCGGGGCCTCGGCGAATGGCCGCCGCCGGCGCTCTTCCCCCTCGCCCTGAGATGCCGCAATACGCTAAGGTCGTTCCCGGCCGCGGCCGTCATTTCGCGCCGTTGGCCATGGCTGGAGAGAGAACGGATGGCGCGGCCCATTACATCGGTGGCTGACTTGCGCGCGCTCGCCAAATTGCGCGTTCCGAGAATGTTCTACGACTACTGTGATTCCGGCTCCTGGACCGAAGGCACCTACCGCGCCAATGAGGCCGACTTCATCCCCATCAAGCTGCGCCAGCGGGTGGCGGTCGACATGCGCGACCGGACGCTGGCGACCACGATGGCGGGCATACCGGCGTCGATGCCGGTCGCGCTGGCGCCGACCGGATTGACCGGCATGCAACATGCCGACGGCGAAATTCTCGCTGCCCGGGCCGCCGAGAAGGCGGGCGTTCCGTTCACGCTGTCGACGATGAGCATCTGTTCGATCGAGGACGTGGCCGAGAACACGACAAAGCCATTCTGGTTCCAGCTCTATGTGATGCGCGACCGCGATTTTGTCCGCAGCCTGATCGACCGCGCCAAGGCCGCGCGATGCTCGGCGCTGGTCCTGACTCTCGATCTGCAAATTCTCGGTCAGCGCCACAAGGACATCGTCAATGGGCTTTCGGCGCCGCCGCGCATAACGATCGCCAATCTCGTCAACCTGGCCACCAAGCCGCGCTGGTGCCTCGGCATGGCGCGGACGCAACGGCGGACGTTCCGCAATATCGTGGGCCACGCCAAGGGCGTCGGCAATTTGGCTTCGCTGTCCTCCTGGACCAACGAGCAGTTCGACCCGGCGCTGTCCTGGGACGATGTGAAATGGATCCAGGATCGGTGGGGCGGCAAGCTCATCCTCAAGGGAATCCTCGATCCGGAGGACGCCGAAAAGGCCGCCCAGACGGGGGCCGACGCGCTGATCGTCTCCAATCATGGCGGACGGCAGCTCGACGGCGCGCAATCGTCGATCGCCGCTCTGCCGTCGGTCGCATCGGTGGTCGGCGACAGGATCGAAGTGTTGATGGACGGCGGAATTCGTTCCGGCCAGGACGTCATCAAGGCGCTGGCCCTGGGAGCCAAGGGCGTGTTCATCGGCCGGGCGTTCCTCTACGGCCTCGGCGCGATGGGCGAGGCCGGCGTCACCGCTTGCCTCGACATCATCCGCAAAGAGCTCGACATCACCATGGCCCTTTGCGGGTTGCGGGACGTCCGCGACATCGGACCCGACATTCTGGAGCGGTCCCGGCCCGGCGGATGATCGTGAGCGGCCGACGATCGGGACGAAATCTTCCCAAGGGCGAATCAAAGACAAATCTTACTTCATCGTGGGACTCCCGGCCGGCGCGATCGCCCGTCGCAAACTCCCAAATCGATAAACTGGGAACAGTTGGGTTCCAAAACTTGGATCGGTGCGGGCGCTTAGGCGTCTTCGACGGCTGCCAACGAAGGCAGGCCCGCCCACTCGTGGCGGCCCTCGGCGAGCCGGCTTCGCCTCGCCGGCGCCCGCGCCGGCGTTCTTCGATCCGGCCATGTCACGGTGGCGAATGCCGCAACCGGATACGGCGCGCCCGCGCCCTCCGGCGACTTCTTCGCGGCCGCCCAAGGCCTTACCATCCATGACCATAGGCTCGCGTGCGGCGCTTAGCGTCGAAGCCGCCCAGGAGGTGGTTCCTCAACCCCCTTCCAACAAATCACGATTATTCAGCAGTTCGCGATCGAGGCTCCTGATCCGCGCTAGTCCTGCCGCGGATTCGCCATTGTTGCGGGCGATAGCCGGACGCTCGGCGATCGGGCCTCCGACGGCGAGCTTGCGGCGACGCGGCATCGGCGCTAACCAAATTGAAAGCCCAGTCGGTTTGGCGTGGGCGAAAAAGCGAGCGAAACGACAGTCTTGACGACATTGGCCGCTGCTTTTCCCCGCCTTGGCTCTCGCAGCGACCGCGCGAATGCCGCCTTGGAGTTGGGGGTCGAGCCGCCAATTCGAATGGGCGACGATCGTCTCGATCGCACCGAGCGGCGCCGCACGTCGCTTAGGTGGCTCGCCGGCGCCGCCCTGACGGGTCTTTGCGGTGTGACGCTCATCGGCTCGGCGCTCTACTTCGATCTCGACAGCCAGTATGATTTCGCTGAAAAACCTGAATTCGCGACCGCCGTCGGCCCCACGCAATCAACGGACGAAGGCGTCAGTCCCGGTAAGGGCGACCGCCTCCTGCGTCCAGTAGACATCGTCTCGGATAAGCAGACATACAAGGTTCCGACCACGATTAAGATCGGAGACAAGGAAGTCGTGAAGGCGCGCAGCTTCACGCGCCTGCAGACGACGCTGACGATGACGCCGACCGGCTTTTCCGACGAAGTTCCCCCGTTCAACCCGCTCAAACTGACGAGCAAAGGGGCTAATGTCCCCGATTCGACTCCCGACCCAGGCCCGGTGCAAGACGACGCCGAAGTGACGTTTCGCACCCAGGACCTCGGCCCGGCAGTAGCGGCCCAGGCGTCGGGCGAATTGTCGCTGGCCGAGGTGCAGGCTCAAGTCGTCGAGACGATGAAAGCTGCGTCCGAGGCGCCAAGGGCGCCAGCCCAGCCGCTGCCGCCGCAGATTCTTCTGATGCGCACCAGCCATGCTGGCGCGGCGCCGGCCGGGGGGGCGCTGTCTTACGCGACGACCGGAAGCGTGAGTCCAAGCGCTCCTTTCGCCTCGATCGAAGTCCGGATGATCCCTGAAAATGTGACGAACATAGTGAAATCGAGCCGCCCAGACGATGCGTCTCCAAGCGAAAAACTCATTCGGCTGCGCCATGGCGAAAGCTTCGAGGACGTGTTGAAGGCCAACGGGGCCAGTCCAGCGGACATCTCGGCGATATTGGCGAGTTTCGGAGTCAGGCATGGCGAGTCGCCGGTCGGCGAAGGGCAAAAGATCATTCTTCTGCCTGAGGAATCGGCGGTCCGGGGCGGGAGACCGAGGATCGCCCGCATCTCAATCTACGCCGACGACCAGCTCAAGGCGACAGTCGCGATCAACGACAAAGGCGGATATGCGCCGGTCGCGCTTCGCTCCGCTCAGACGCCGCGGAAGTCCAAGGCGGCGGAGGAAGGCTACTCGGGCGGCATGAGCCTTTATCAGAGCTTGTATGAAACGGCGCTTAAGCAGGGCCTGCCCAAAGCATTGATCGAACCGCTGGTGCGAATCTTCGCCAACGACGCGGATTTCCAGCGCGCGACCGCTCCGGGCGACGCGATGGAGGCTTTCTATTCCGACCCCGACGACCTCGATCCGCGCCCGGAGCTTCTGCTTGCAACGCTGACGGTCCGCGGTCAGACGTTCAAGTACTACCGGTTCCGAACGCCGGACGACAACATGGTCGACTATTACGATGAGAACGGCCGCTCGACACGCAAGTTCCTGCTTCGAAAGCCGATCGGAGAGGGCGAAATGACCTCCCCGTTCGGCATGCGCTATCATCCCATTTTACATTTCGCCCGCATGCACACCGGCGTCGACTGGGCGGCGCCGGTCGGCACCCCGATCTATGCGGCGGGCAACGGGGTCATTATCATGGCGCAGTGGGATGCTGGATACGGACGGCGGATCGAAATCCAGCACGCCAACGGCTATGTGACCACGTATAACCACATGTCCGGCTTTGCGCGCGGGATCGCCCCGGGCGTCCACGTTAGCCAAGGCCAGACCATCGGCTATCTCGGCGACACCGGACTTTCGACCGGGCCGCACCTGCACTACGAAGTGATCATCAACGGCAATTTCGTCGACCCGATGGCGATCAAGCTCGCCCGCACGCGTGAGTTCGACGGCAAAATGCTTGCATTGTTCAAGCACGAGCGGGACCGAATCGACCAGTTGATGGCGCGGGCCCCCTCCGCCGCCGCGATGGCGGCCGAGAAGCCAGCCGCCGCTCCGGTGGAAGCGACCGCTAAGCTCAACTGAGCACGACGGTCAGCGCGCCGCTCTCGCCGCCGGCGAACCCGAGAGCCGCACGAATTTCGCTTGGCTCCACCCCCTTTTCGCGCAGTGCGCCGAGCGACGGCGCCTTGCGGCTCTTCGAGAGCTTGGCCCCCTTTTGGTCGACGACGAGGCGGTGGTGACGATAGCGCGGCGCCGGAAGATCGAGCAGTTCCTGCAGCAATCGGTGGACCGAGGTCGCCTCGAGAAGGTCGCGCCCGCGCACGACGTCGGTGACGCCTTGCAAGGCGTCGTCGACGGCGACCGCCAGATGATAGCTCGCGGCGAGATCGCGGCCGCGAAGAACGACGTCGCCCCAGCGTGCCGGCTCGGCTGCGCGTTCGGCGGGAATCGCCTCTTCGCCAAATTCGGACCACGTCAGTCGCGCGGGCGCCGCCTCGAGCGCGCGCCCCATGTCGAGCCGCCAGGCGGCCCGCTCGCCGCGGGCCAGCCGCTCATCCGCCTCTTCGGGCGGAAGTCCGCGACAGCGTCCGCAGTAAAGTGGCGCGCCGTCCGGATCACGCCGTCCATTGGATGTCCGCGCGACTTCCGCCCGGCTGCAAAAGCAGCGATAGACCAGCTCCAGTTCGGTCAGACGCGCCAGCGCCGCGCGGTAATCGTCGCCATGCTCGCTCTGCCGGCGTATCGATCGGTCGATGCGCAGGCCGAGCCAGTCGAGATCGTCCAAAATCGCCGCCTCGTATTCCGCCTTGCAGCGCGCGCGGTCCAGGTCTTCAATGCGCAACAGCAGACGCCCGTTCGATTGAGCGGCGAGGCGCTCGTTGCGGAGCGCCGAATAGGCGTGCCCTAGATGCAGCGCGCCGTTCGGCGACGGCGCGAAGCGCAGGATGGGCGAAGGGTCGGGGGCTTCAGAGAACATGACGGAAAAACGCATGCACAGGCTGGACGCCCGCGCAAGCAGACCCCGGCGCAGGGCGGCAATGGCCTATCATCCCGGCCCGCTGATCGCAGACGAAATTATCCTGCGCCACGCCGCCGAGCTTCTGCGCGCGAAAGACCCGCAGATCGTCGAGAGGCTGATCGCAGTCGGCGGACATCCGCCCCTGCGGCGCCGCGAGCCGGGGTTCGCCGGACTTGCCGCGATCATCGTCTCGCAGCAGGTGTCGGTCGCCAGCGCTAACGCGATTTTCGGCCGGCTGCAATCCCGCGTCGCGCCTCTCGAGGCCTCGCGCCTCGCCGAAGCGACGGAAGACGACCTGCGCGGCTGCGGGCTCTCGACTCCCAAGATCCGGGCCTTGCGGGCGCTCGCGCACGCGGTCGCCGAGGGCGGGCTCGATCTGGCGGGGCTCGCCGCGCTGACCGCCGAGGACGCGCGCCAGGCGCTAGTCGCGGTCAAGGGCGTCGGCCCCTGGACGGCCGACATCTTCCTGCTGTTTTGCCTCGGACATCCGGACGCGTTTCCCGCCGGAGATCTCGCCTTGCAAGAGGCGGCCAAGCTCGCTCTCGAACTCAAGCGGCGGCCCGACGCGGCGCGCCTAGAGCGGATCGCCGAGCGCTGGCGGCCCTGGCGCGGCGTCGCCGCGCGGATGCTCTGGGCCTATTACCGGGGCGTCAAGCAGCGCTCGGGGATGGCCCTCGCGAATGGTTCGGGCTAAGGCAGGCGCCTCACTGACCCGGAGACCCGTTGATGAGCGCTGCGTTGGACGGTCCGCGCTTCTCGGCGAGCTCTGGCCGCGCGAGCGGGCTCGTCGTCTTCCTGCATGGCTACGGGGCGGACGGAAGCGACCTGATCGAGCTGGGGCGGCAGTGGCGCGCGCTGTTGCCCGGGGCCGCGTTCGTGTCGCCGCACGCCCCCGAGCTCTGCGCGGGCTCGCCGATGGGCCGGCAATGGTTCGCGCTCAGCGGCAGGCCGCCGGACGATCCGGCCGGGGCCGCCGAGCGGTGGAACGGCGCGCTCAAGGCCCGCGGCGCGATCGACGCCTTCCTCGACGCCGAACTGCAACGCCTCGGCCTCGAAGAATCGAGGCTGGCGCTGGTCGGCTTCAGCCAGGGCTCGATGATGGCGTTGCATGTCGGCCTGCGGCGCCGGCGCGCTCCGGCGGCGATCCTGGCCTATTCCGGGGTGCTGGTGGGGCCTGAGCGGCTCGGCGAGGCGACGGCGCGGGACGCGCGCGGCGCGCCTCCGCCGATCCTCATGATCCATGGCGATCAGGACCCGGTCATTCCGCTCGAGGCGATGTTCATCAGCGCCGAAGCGCTTGCCCGCGCCGCGATCCCGGTCCAGTGGCACCTTTCGTTGGGAGTCGGACACGGCATCGACGCCGGCGGGCTCCACCACGGCGGACTGTTCCTCGCCGAGGCGCTCACCGGAAAGCGGCGCTGAGGGGGAAAGCGCGCGGTCGCCGCTTCTTGTTAAGCAACTCAATCTTCTCAACCGCTTGGGAGCCAATTTCTGCAACTTGGCAACTCCCAAGCCGGGGTGAGTCCTGTTTGTCACAGGGAGTGAGGAATTTCGTGGGTGGCGGCGAAGGGGGGCGACAAGGGGGGAGGATTGTGACTCAAGGGTGGGATGAGTCTTCCGCGGGAAGTCGAAGCCCTGATTGCGGCGCAGGCGCGCGAGATCGAGCGTCTTCGCGCCGAGGTGGCGGAGTTGCGCCGACGGCTGGGTCTGGACAGCACGACGAGCTCCAAGCCGCCTTCGAGCGACGGGCTGAAGAAGAAGCGGCGTCTTCCCGGCGGCCTTCATGGCCGTTCGGGCAAGGCGAGCGGGGGACAGCGGGGCCACAAGGGCGACACGCTGGACAGAGGCCCGTCCGCCCGAGCGGGAGGCGCGAATCGGGGGTCGGGTCAATATGCGTTCCTACGCCGCGATGAAACGCATCGAACTCTGTAATCGGGAGAAACTTCGGGTAGAATACGCTGACCTGCCTTTGTCGTCCGTGACGGCGAGCCGAGCTTATGGGAAAGCGCACTTACCGCAAACGAGCATCGCGCAACGCTTCGCGCCATCGCGAGCGTAAGCGGCGCGGGGCGGCGTTGAGACAGGGTTCGAAGGCAAACTTGTCGGGCGTCCGTCAGAGCGCATGAGCAACGCCTCCCGTATCATTTGCGTCTGGGACGTTCCCACGCGGCTCTTCCACTGGCTTGTCGCCGCGCTTGTGGCGGCGGCCTATGCGACCTGGAGGCTGAACTGGATGGATTGGCACGGACGGGTCGGGGAAGCGTTGCTCGCCTTGCTGATATTCCGGCTGCTGTGGGGATTCTTTGGCAGTGAGACAGCGCGATTTTCCCGCTTTCTTGCTTCGCCCGGGAGGGGGGCGCGGTATTTGGCGCGCTCGTTTCGACGCGAACCCGACCACCAAGTCGGGCATAACCCGATCGGCGGCTGGATGGTGCTGATTCTGCTATTCCTGCTTCTTGGAGAGACATTGACCGGGCTATACGTCGCCAACGATATCGCCGATGTCGGGCCGTTGACCGAGATGACGCCAGCGCCGGTCGCGGACGCGATCGACGCCCTGCACGCGATCCTCTGGGACGCCCTGCTGGCGGCGATCGCGGTGCACCTGCTTGCCATTTTCTTCTACGCGGCGGCAAAAGGTCAAAATCTGGTGCGCCCGATGATCACAGGCACAAAGGTTCTGCCGGAAAGCGTCCCCGCGCCGCGCATCGCGAGTCGCGCGCGGGCAGCCCTTCTGCTCGCCGGCAGCGTCGCCGCCGCCGCCGTAATCGCCAATCTGATGTAAGCCCTATTTCAGCCTTTGGGCGGAACGACCTGACCGCGAATCTCGCCGGGGGGGTGGTCCTTCGTGTGTAGGTTGATGTACCAAAGCCCAGCAGTGAACTGTTTCGCCTGCTCCGGGGTCAGCGTGGCCTTGCCCGTTATCGGGCTTTTGGGCGGGGCGCCCTTGGTCGTGAGCCATATGATCACCGGCGCATTCTCGCCCTTCTTGGCCGGGCCGTGGAAATGCGCCATCGTCGCCGGGCTCGACAGATCGCTATAGGCAATGTCCCAAGTGACGACCCGAGTCTTCGGGTCGTACGTAAGGTCCGCCGTTCCCTTGCCGCTTGTCTGCACCGGCGGCACCGATTGCGCCCCGCTTAGCGGAACCTTAAAGGAAATGGATTCCGCCTGGGCCATCCCCATCCAGGCGACGCCGATAACGAAAGCAAAAAGAACGAGGGCCCGCTGAAAGATCGTGCTAACCATGTTCGCCTCCTACTCTGCCGACCGCAACGGATCGCAGCAGATCATACAAACTTCGGGAGATTCCATCATCGCGCTTTTTGATCCCAGTTTAGGCGCACTTTTGCTGGTTCTCCAAATATGGAATGATCCTCATGGGCCTGGAAAGGGCGGACGCGGGCAAAACGAGGCGGGTTCGTGAGCGGCCCCCTGTTTTCGCGGGCTTCAACGTCTGGCACTGCCCGAGCGCGGGCCCATAGCGGGCAATAGACACGTGGGATCAGCATAATGCCGCATGTGTCGATTCGGGCGCGGTTGATCTTTCTTTCAGCCCTGTTGCTTGCGATCCTCGCTGTCTCCTCCCTGTTGTTGATCCGAGAACTGGCGCGCAATTCGCAGAGCCTTGCGGAGGAAGCGCTGCTGGTCTCCGTGGTCAAGAACGCCAACTCGGCCAGCAGGCACTTCGGCGATTTGAAGTATTGGGTGATCGATTCGGCGCAGACGCTGCTCGCTAGCTCGCAAGAGAAGGCCGCGGCCGCCAAGGCGCAGCTCAACTCCGACCTGAAGGCGATCTCGGCGGTCGACCCTGGGCTCGTGGCCGCAATCAGAAGCGAAGTCGACACAATGACCGAATTGGCCCGTCAGGCCGGCGTGGCCTTCTCCAGCGACGAGAGCGACGCCGGGAACGCCCTGGTCGCGCAAGCGAAGACCCATATTCTCAATATCGACAGCGAGATCGACAAGATCGTGGGCCGGGTCGAGAAGGAGGCGGTGGCGCGGCGCGACGCGTCGACGCGTCGGGCGAAGCTCGCGGTCAACCTCTCCATCATCGGCGGGATAGTCGCGCTGGCGATCGCGCTCGGCCTAACCGCGCTGACCGTGCGCTCCATCACCGTGCCCCTTAAGCAGCTGGAACGAAGCATGGCTGCGATTACGCATGGCGAACTCGACGTCTCGCTGCCGCGCACAGATGTCCCCGAGATCGGGGCGATGACGAGAACGCTCGGCATGTTGCGCGACAGCCTGATCGAGCGCGGCCGTCTCGAACGCCAACGCCAGCACGCCGAAACCGAGATCCGCGCCGCGCGCGACGCCGCCGAGACGGCGTTGCATGACCTGAAGGCGGTCCAGGCCAATCTGATTCAGGCGGAAAAGATGGCCTCGCTCGGCCAGTTGACCGCCGGGATTGCGCACGAGATCAAGAACCCGCTCAACTTCGTCAACAATTTCGCCGCCCTTTCGATCGAGCTGCTCGACGAACTGAAGGAGACGACCGCGTCGACGCTAGCGACGCTTGATGAGGGTAAGCGCGGCGAAGTCGACGAGGTCATCAACACGCTGACCGGCAACCTCGAGCGGATCACGGAGCACGGCAAGCGCGCCGACAACATCGTCAAGAGCATGCTGGCGCATTCGCGCGGCGGCGGCGGCGTCCGGCAAAGCGTCGACATCAACGCGCTCGTCGAAGAGGCGCTCAACCTCGCCTATCATGGCGCCCGCGCCCAGGATCAGAACTTCAACATCACCCTCGAGCGCGCCTATGGCGAGGACATCGCGCCGATCGAGTTGGCGCCGCAAGACATCACGCGCGTGTTCCTCAACCTGTTCGGCAACGGCTTCTATGCCGCCAATAAGCGCCAGCGCGAGACAAGTGACGGATCGTTCAAACCGGTGCTGAGGGTGACCACGCGCGATCTCGGCGAGGCGGTCGAGGTCCGGGTGCGCGACAATGGCGTCGGCATCCCAACCGAGATCAAGGACAAACTGTTCCAACCGTTTTTCACCACCAAGCCGACCGGCGAAGGCACCGGGCTTGGACTTTCGATCAGCTATGACATAGTCACCCACGGACATGGCGGCGCAATCAAGGTCGCCAGCGAAATCGACGCGTTCACCGAATTCACCGTCCGGCTGCCGCGGCGCTTCACTGCCAGCGACGCAGCGGATTCAGCAGGAGCCAGTGTGGCCTCGTGACCGTCAGCATCCTGATTGTCGACGACGAACCCGATGTCGCCGATCTGTTTCGGCAGCGGTTTCGCCGCGAGGCTCGACAGGGCCTCTATGTCCTTCACTTCGCTCGCTCGGCCACGGAAGCGCTCGACTGTCTCGCCCGCGAAATCGAGCCCGAGCTGATCGTGATTCTGTCGGACATCAACATGCCTGGGATGGATGGACTGGCGCTGTTGCGCGAGATCAAGACGCGGCGGCCCGACCTGCCGGTCATGCTGGTGACCGCCTACGGCGACGAGGAACGGCGCCGTCGCGCCGCGGAATATGGCGCCGCCGATTTCGTCACCAAACCGGTCGACTTCGATTTCCTGAAGGAGCGGCTGCGCCAGCTGCACGCGCCGTCGGTCTGAGGGGTTTCCCGTTGAGCAACTCGGCCAAGATTCTCGCCGTCGATGACGAACCCGATTTCGAACAGCTGATCCGGCAGCGCTTTCGCCGCCAGATCCGCGAGGACGAATTTGAGTTCCGATTCGCCCATCACGGCGAGGAGGCTCTGGCCGCGCTGGCCGCCGAACCCGATATCGACCTGATGCTGCTCGACATCAACATGCCGGTGATGGACGGGCTCACCCTGCTCAATGAATTGCGCGAGCGGCAGTCGGCGGTTCGGGCGATCATCGTCTCCGCCTATGGCGACATGACCAATCTGCGCACGGCGATGAATCGCGGCGCCTTCGATTTTGTCACCAAGCCGGTGGACCTCAACGATCTCGAGATCACCGTCCACAAGGCGCTGGCCCATATCGCCAAGCTGCGCGAGATGGAGCGGTTGCGCGCCGCGGCCGAGCGCGCGCGCAACAATCTGTCCCGCTATTTTTCGCCCAACATCGTCGAGTTGCTGGCCGCGCAGGACGAACCGCTCGGGACCGTCCGCCGGGAAACGGTCGCCGTGATGTTCGCCGATCTCGTCGGCTTCACGCGGATGGCGGAGGCGATGGCGCCCGAGGCGGTTCTGGAAATGCTGCGGGAGTTTCACTCGCGGATGACAGCGCAGATTTTCGCCTGCGGCGGCACGGTCGACAAGTACATTGGCGACGCGATCGTCGCGGTGTTCGGTGTGCCGACGGCGAGCGCCAATGACGCCGCCAACGCGCTTGCCTGCGCCGACATGATGCTCGATGCGCTCGAGCGCTGGAATGTCGAGCGCAGCGGGAAGGGGGAAGCGCCGCTCGCGATCGGCATCGGCCTCAACTACGGACCGGCCGTGCTTGGCGACATCGGCAGCGAACACAGCATGTCGTTCACCGTGATCGGCGACACTGTCAACACTGCGGCCCGATTGCAGACGCTGACCCGGACCCTCGAAACGCCGCTGGTCGTCGGCGACCCGCTCATCAGCGCGATCAACTTGGGATCGTCCGAAACCGCTGCGGAGCTGGCGGGCCAATTGCAGGATCAGGGCGAGCATCCTTTACGGGGCCGGGCCGTCCCCGTCCGCATCTGGACACGAAAGATCCACGCGCCGTCGCCCGGTCCGCCGGAAGCCTGACCCCATCAACCTATCATGCGCCGCCGCAGGGAAGCCGGTCCGCGTTGGCGTCGGCTCAGCGCGGTTAGGTCAACGCGCAAACGATTTCAATTGCTAAGCCGAATTTCCGCGAGGGGTAAGGCGGGAAGTCGCGGGGTTGAGGGATTTGCGGGGATCGTCGGCGAATGTGTAGGCGTGTAATTTTGTGATTGTTTGCGCCGAACGTCAATTCAAGCTGATCACGTACGTCACGCGCATCCCAATCCGCAATTCGCCGCCCACCGTGCCCCGCTTGACATAAGGCTTGATGTAGGCCGGAGGCGTCAACACCACCTCGCGCCCGCTCGGAACCGATTCCGGTCTCGAATCCGATCGGGCGTGGCACCAGCCCCAAACCATGCCGAGAGCTTAAGACTTCGTGCCCCTCGCCGTTTTGAAGCGTGTCAACTCGCCCGCGTGAGGGCTTAAAGCGGCCGCCGCCCTCGGCGCACCAGGCTCGCCTCGATCCAGCGACGAGGAAGACCATAACACGCCTTCTGATTATCTCAAAGAGATTGTCGAAGAAAATGGATTTTCGAGAAAGTGGTTGCGCCTCCTGCGCCGGAATCCGTAATCCCAAAACCCTCCCACAAACCCAGCCAACCTCATCCACACCCGCTCCGCCTAACCGACGCCTTCGGAGTTATATTTTCCGCGAGATAAAGATCCAAATCATTGAAAACATTAATTGTTTCTCAGTTATTTCTTAACCATTCGGCGCGACTGCGATTGCCGGGCGGTTTCGGCTGCTCGCCTCGAGCGCTTCCTCATCGTCCGCGTGATGCGACGAGGGCTCCGCCGGCGATCAGCGCGCTGGCGAGCGCCAGCGCCGGCGTCGCGGGCGCGATTCCCGCCGACACTAGAATCAGCGTCGAAATAACGGGGGCCGCGTAGGCCGCCACTCCGAGCAGTCGAATGTCGCCGTGCTTGACCCCAAAATCCCAGACGTAGAATGCAATGCCGACCGGTCCGAGGCCCAATCCGAGAATGGCCAGCCATTGTACGGCGCCCGACGGGATCACGGTCGTCTCAAACCCGGCGTGGCAAAGCGCGGCCAGCGCCGCGGTCGCAAGGCAGCAACCAGCGACCGCCTCGGTCGGGACCTGTTTTAGGCACCGCGAGAGAACGGAATAGGCCGACCACACGAAAGCGCAGCAGAGGGCGAGGCCGTAGCCGATCACGGCCAAGCGGCCGGAGGACGCGGAGCCTCTGGACAGAAACAATGTCGCCGCGCCCGCGAAGCCGAGCGTTGCGCCGGCGACGTGGCGCATGCGCAGCCGCTCGCCCGGCAAAGCCGCCGAGAACAACACGATCAAAAGCGGCCAGAGATACGCGATGAGGCTGGCCTGAGCCGGGGGCGCACGGCGAAGGGCGGCGAAATAGAGCGCATGATAGCCGAAGAGCCCGCCGATCCCTACGAGCCAGACGCGCCACGGCTGCGCGAGCATCGACAGCCGCCCGCGCACGACCGCGTAAGCGAGACCGCAGGCGCCGCCGATGGCGAAGGTGATCGCGGCCAGTTCAAATGGCGGCGCCTCGCCGGAGAGGGCGGTCAATAGCGCCAGGCCTGACCATAGGACGATCGCCCCGAAGCCGATGAGGGTGGCGTTGACTTTGAGCGGCGCAACCGCTGTGAATTGTCGCATCAGCCAAGCCTCTTGCATAACGCTTCGGCGTTCAAACTTCATTCGGCCTCCCGAGAGTCGCAGGCCGCCAATGCTCCGGGCGGGGCCGGTGCGCTCGATTCGCAAGCCGGGCGCCTCCAAGGCGGACGCCTCCAAACCGGACGCCTCTATGAGAGGCCCGGCTTTCGCCCGGAACGCAATCCCGCGCCAGGGCCGTCGCCCGCGCCGCCCCGTCGGGCGCCAGACCCCGAGCGCAGGCGACGCCGACCCCAAGCCGAAATGGCGTCGAAGCGAAACGGAGGCGGCGCCAGCACGTTATTCATGCCAACTTAGCGGAATCGTCGCCCTTTCGCCGTTTTGAGCGTTTTGAAGAGCTTGGCCGGTAGAGGGCGCGATTCTGGCCTTTTGAAGTCTTCCGCGGGCGGCGCGAGCGCCCGGCGGCACGTTCCGGAGGACAAAAAAGCCAACATCATCGACAATTTCGAACAATTCGAATGACGATAGCATAAATACTGAGTTACAGAAGCAATGTAGAAGACTAGAATATCTTGATAAATCCCCACCGCGCCCTGGTCGTCCGCGGCGGTCCGGCCGCTGCGCGGCAGCCGATCACGCATTCCGGAGGCATTACAAAACACTTCTGACATTAACCGAACATTACAAACCTTTCATGATCGCGCCATGGACCGTTTAGACGGCGGGCGCCATTATGATTCGGCGTCGAGGGCTGGCCCGGCGCTACGCACAACAGACAGGTTATGAAACCCTCGTTGAAGCTCTCGGAGTTTCCAATGCCGTCGCTCCGCCGGTGTCGTTCCCTTCGCGCGACGCTTCTTGGGGCGGCGGCGCTCGCCGCGCTGGGCTTTGCGGCGTTCGACGGGACGCTCTCGTCCACGCACGCGGTCGCGGCGATCATGGCGCCGAGCGCGGGGCCAGCCTCGTTCGCCGACGTCGTCGATCGCGTCAGGCCGGCGGTCGTCTCGGTCAAGGTCAAGGTCGCCGAAGATGACTCAGCTGACGACGGGGAGTCGCAAAACCTGCCCGATCTGCCGGAAGGCAGTCCATTCTTCCACTTTTTCCACCACTACGGCTTCCCCGGACACGGCGAGGGCATGCACCGCCATCACACGGAGTCCGCTCAGGGCTCCGGCTTCTTCATTTCGGCCGACGGCTATATCGTGACCAACAATCATGTCGTCCAAAACGCCACCGAAGTCACGATTGTAACCTCGAATGGCAAGACCCTCCCGGCCAAAGTGATCGGCGTCGACAGCAAGACTGACCTGGCGCTGCTGAAGGTCAAGGAAGGCTCGAACTATCCTTACGTCGCCTTCGCCTCCCAGCCGCCTCGGGTCGGCGACTGGGTGATTGCGGTCGGCAATCCGTTCGGCCTCGGCGGCACCGTGACCGCGGGCATCGTCTCCGCGCGCGGGCGCGACATCGGCTCGGGGCCCTATGACGACTTCCTGCAGATCGACGCCCCGGTCAATCACGGCAATTCGGGCGGCCCGACCTTCAATTCCAACGGCGAGGTGGTCGGCGTCAACACCGCGATCTTCTCGCCGTCGGGCGGCAGCGTCGGCATCGGCTTCGCCATCGCCAGCGACGTCGTCAAGAATGTCGTCGAGCAGCTGAAGACGAGCGGCTTGGTGACGCGGGGCTGGATCGGGGTCCAGATTCAGTCCGTGACCCCGGATCTCGCCGACGATCTAGGCCTGAAGAACCCTTCCGGCGCGCTGGTGGCGGAAACGCAAAAGAACTCGCCCGCCGCGGCGGCGGGGATCAAGAGCGGCGACGTCATCACCGCGGTCGACGGCCAGGCGGTCGCCGATCCGCGCGAACTCGCGCGCCGCATCGCCGCGCTCGGACCGAAGAAGACCGCGACGCTCGCCTTGATCCGTAACGGCGCCCCGACGACCGTCGAGGTGACGCTGGGGGCGATGCCGATTGAAAAGGTCGTAAGCGTCGAGACGAATGGCGATCGGAGCGTCGAGGGTAAAACCTTGCTCGCGAATCTGGGCTTGACGCTGCGGGCCGCTCATGGACAAGAGGGCGTGGTGGTGTCCGACATCGATCCGGAAGGCGCCGCGGCCGACCAAGGGCTAAAGGAGGGCGACGTGATCCTCGAGGTCGCGGGCAAGACGGTCAGCCATCCCTCCGACGTCGCCGAAGCGATCGACGCAGCCAGGAATGAGGGCAAGAGGAGCGTGCTTATGCGCGTGAAGTCGGGCGAGGGCGAGCGCTTCCTCGCCTTGCCGACGCGCGCTTCCTGAGTTTCGGCGTCCCTCGATGGACGCTGATAAGAAATGGGCGGAAGGGTTCATGGGCAAGTCCCCAGCCCTGCGCGATGCGCGCCCTTCCGTTCAAGTCGGCGGTCGCACACTTCCCCGCCCGCGCGACGCCGGCAAGGTGGCGGCAGGTCCTTATCAAGCCCCCCGAGGATCTGCCGCCATTTCTATGGCCCCGCGGCGCGGAAGCGTTAAATAGCCGCCATGCGCATCCTTGTTATTGAAGACGACCGCGACGCGGCCGCCTATCTGGTCAAGGCGTTCCGTGAAGCCGGGCACGTCGTTGATCTGGCTGGCGACGGCGTCACCGGCTACGATATGGCGTTGGAGGGCGGCTACGAGGTTGCGATCGTCGACCGCATGCTGCCGAAGATGGACGGCCTGACCCTGATCGGCGCCTTGCGCAAGCAGGACAACGAGACGCCCGTCCTGATCCTGTCAGCGCTCGGACAGGTCGACGACCGCGTCAAGGGCCTGCGCGCCGGAGGCGACGACTATCTCTCCAAGCCATACGCCTTCTCCGAACTTTTGGCCCGGGTCGAGACGTTGGCGCGGCGCCGGCCCAAGGGGGCGCCCGAGGAGACGGTTTTCCGGGTCGCCGATCTGACCCTCGATCGGCTTTCCCACAAGGTTACGCGCCGGGGCGAGGAAATCGTCCTGCAACCTCGCGAGTTCCGTCTGCTCGAATATCTCATGCAGCACGCGGGGCAGGTGGTCACCCGCACCATGCTGCTCGAACATGTCTGGGACTATCATTTCGATCCACAGACAAACGTGATCGATGTGCATGTATCGCGCCTGCGCGCCAAGATCGATCGCGATTTTGACGCGCCGCTGCTGAGCACCGTTCGAGGCGCGGGATACATGATTCGTGACGGCGCTCGGTAAGCTTTTTCGCGCCACCGCCTTTCGCCTCGCGCTGGCGATTTTGGCCCTGAGCGCCGTCGGGGCGGGCATTGTGCTGACCGTCATTGCCTGGCAGGTCGTTTCCGTCGTCGACGGCGAAATGGCGCAGACGATCGAAGCCGAGGCGAAGGGGCTCGCGGACCAATACGCTCAGGGTGGCGTAAGACGGCTCGGCTCGGTCATCGAGGCGCGCGCGCGCCAGCCAGGCTCCTCGCTCTATCTGCTGACCGACGCCGCGGGCGAGCCGCTCGCCGGCAACGTCCAGCAGATCCCTCCCGGCGTCCTGGAGCATCCCGGCTTCGTCGACACGCCCTATCGCACGTTCGGGGGCGGGAATCGCGGGCGGCGGGCGCTGGCGCGGATCTATGTGCTGCCAGGCGGCTTTCGGCTGCTGATCGGGCATGACCTCGGCGACCGCGGCCGGATCGGCGCGGTGATGGTGCGCGCCCTGGCGATTTCGCTGGTGTTCTTCGCGGTGCTCGCGGCGGCGGGCGCGTTGTTCGTCGCCCAGCGCGTGCTGCGGCGAATCGACGCCATGAACACCTCGGCGCACGGGATCATGGCGGGCGACCTGACGCAGCGGCTGCCGGTTTCGGGGTCCGGCGACGAACTCGACCGCCTCGCCGAAGGCCTCAACGAAATGCTGGGACGGATCAGCGAACTGATGCAGGGCCTGCGCGAGGTTTCCGACAACATCGCCCACGACCTGCGCACGCCCCTCACGCGCCTGCGCAACCATGCCGAGGCGGCGCTCGCCTTCGGCGACGACGCCGCAGCTTACCGGCAGGCGCTCGAGAAGACGATCGAAGAATCCGACAGCTTGATCAAGATTTTCAACGCGCTGCTGCTGATCGCGCGCGCTGAGGCGGGCGCGGATCGCGATGCGCTCCAGCGGTTCGACGTCGGGGAGGCGGCCAGAAGCGTGGCCGAGCTCTACGAACCGATCGCGGAACAGGAGGGCGTGGCGCTGGCGGTCAGGACCGAGGGCGCCTTAACGATCTGGGGATACCGCGAGCTGATCGGTCAAACCATCGCCAATCTCGTCGACAACGCGCTCAAATACGGCGCGCCGAAAGAGGGCGCCGAGTTCGGGGCGAAGCCGGCCGTCGTCATCGTCGCGCGCCGCGTCGGCGCCTCGGTAGTCGTGACGGTCGCCGACGCAGGCCCGGGAATCGCGCCCGTCGACCGGCCCCGGGTGCTGGGCCGATTCGTGCGGCTCGAGGGGTCGCGCTCGCGGCCGGGCTCCGGGCTCGGCCTTTCGCTCGCCGCCGCAGTCGCGCGCATGCACGGCGGCTCGGTCGAACTCGAGGACAACAATCCGGGACTTCGGGTCCGGATCACCCTTCCCGCCGAGCAGGAGCCGCCGCTGTTGCCGGTCCTGGCCGAGGCGAGCGAGCATGGGCGCGACGCTCGCTGAGCGCTTCGTCGAGGCGCCGCGCCTGTCGGCGCCGGCTGAAGCGCGCCGCCGCCTCGCCGCGCTGAGGGCGGCGCCGGAGAGCGCGGACCTCGCGCCCGCGCTCGCGCATCGAGCGACGCGCGATCTTCTCGCCGGCCTCGCCGACCACTCGCCGTATCTTTGGGCGCTGGCGACCGAAGATCCGGGCCGGCTTCATCGCCTGCTCGGCCGACCTCCGGCGGACTCGCTCGATTCGCTGATCGGCGCGCTGGCGGCGACGCGCCCGGGCGACGAGGCCGAGCTGATGCGGACGCTGCGCCTCGCCAAGCGCGAAGCGGCGCTGCTGATCGCGCTCGCCGACGTCGGCGGCGTGTGGGACCTCGACGCAACGACGCAGGCTTTGACGCGCTTCGCCGACGCCGCCGTCGGCGCCGCGCTCGCCTTTCTCCTGCGCCAGAACGGGCTCGCCGGGCGCTTGAAGATCGATCCGGACCTGCTCGATCCGCAGCCCGGGTGCGGCATGGTCGTGCTCGCGCTCGGCAAGCACGGCGCGCGCGAGCTCAATTATTCGAGCGACGTCGACCTTATCGTGCTCTATGACGCCGCCGCCGCCACGATCCCCGAAGGGACGGAGCCGGCTCCGTTGTTCGTCCGCATCACCAAGGCGCTCGCGCGCATTCTTCAGGAACGGACGAGCGAGGGCTACGTGCTGCGGGTCGACCTGCGTCTGCGACCCGATCCCGCCTCGACGCCGGTGGCGCTGTCGACCGTGAGCGCGTACGCCTATTACGAAACTCTGGGCCAGAATTGGGAGCGCGCGGCCTTGATCAAGGCTCGCCCGGCGGCGGGCGATCTGGCGCTCGGCAAGCGCTTCCTGGCTGATCTCGCGCCGTTCATCTGGCGCAAGTATTTCGACTACGCCGCGATCGCCGACATTCATGCGATGAAGCGGCAGATCCACGCCGTGCGCGGCCACGATCGCGTGGTTGTGCCGGGCCACGACCTCAAGCTGGGTCGCGGCGGCATTCGCGAAGTCGAGTTCTTCGTGCAGACGCAGCAGCTCATTTTCGGCGGCCGCCGCCCGCGGATGCGCGGCTCGCGGACGCTCGACATGCTGCGAGAACTCAACGCCGAAGGATGGGTCGATCGCGAAGCGGTCGACGATCTGAGCCAAGCCTACGTGTTCTTACGTCGCATCGAGCATCGGCTGCAGATGGTCGCCGACGAGCAGACGCAGCGGCTTCCCTTCGATCGTGCGCCGCTGGCGCGCTTCGCCAAGTTCTGCGGCTACGCGCGGCCTGCCGACTTCGCCAGGGACCTGACCCGGCGCCTGACCCAAGTCGAGCGCCATTATGCGCGGCTGTTCGAGGATGCGCCGGAGTTGAGCGCCTCGGCCGGCAATCTGGTCTTCACCGGCGTTGTCGACGATCCCGAAACGCTGGCGACTCTGCGCGTCCTCGGGTTTCGCGATCCCGAAGCGGCCGCTGAAACGATTCGCGGCTGGCATTTCGGCCGGCGCGCGGCCGTGCGCAGCCCGCGAGCGAGGGAGGTGTTGACGGAACTGACGCCAGCGCTGCTGGAGGCCTTCGCCGGTTCTGGCGACGCCGACGCAGCGCTCGCCGCGTTCGACGCGGCGCTGACCCGGATGCCGGCCTCGGTCGAACTGTTGTCGATCCTGCGGTCCAACGACAAATTGCGCGAACTGTTCGGCGACGTGCTCGGCAGCGCGCCGCGCCTCGCGCAGGTGGTCGCGACCCGCCCGCACGTTCTCGACGCCGCGATCGATCCGGCGCGGGGCCTCGATTTCGAGCAGAGCCTCGACGAGAAAGAGATGCGCGCGCGGGTCGAGATCTTTGTCGCGCAGGCGCGCGGCTACGAGGAGGCGCTCGACCGCGCCCGCGACTTCGCCGCCGAGGAGACGTTCCTCATCGGCCTCAACCTGCTTTCGGGCCGGCTTGATCCCGATCGCGCCGGCCGCGCCTACAGCTCGCTGGCGCAAGGGCTGGTGGCAGCGTCGCTGGCGCGGGTCAGCGACGCGTTCGCGGCGGAGCATGGGCGCGTCGGCGGCGGAAGGGTCGCGGTCGTCGCGCTCGGCAAGTTCGGCTCGCGCGAGATGACGGCGGCCTCCGATCTCGATCTTCTCCTGATCTATGATTTTCATCGCGATGCGGGCGATTCGGACGGAGCGAGGCCGCTCGACGCGACGCTCTACTATACCCGCCTTACGCTGCGCCTGCTTTCTGCGCTGACCGCGCCGACCAAGGCGGGCCGGCTTTATGAGGTCGACATGCGGCTGCGCCCCTCCGGACGCCAGGGGCCGCTCGCAACCCAGCTCTCGGCGTTCCGGCTCTATCAGCGGGACGAAGCGGAGACCTGGGAACACATGGCGCTGACCCGCGCACGCGTCGTCGCGGGGGACGCAAGCCTCGGGGCCGACATCGCGCAAGCGGTAAGGCGCACGCTCGCGCGAAAGCGGGACGCGGGAAAAGTCGCGCGCGAGGTCCGCGCGATGCGCGCGCTGATCGCCTCGGAAAAGGGCGACAAGGACCCCTGGGACCTGAAACTGGTCGCGGGCGGGCTGATCGACATCGAATTCATCGCCCAATATCTCAGCATCGCCTTTGCGCACGAGCGGCCCGGCATTCTCGACGCCTCGACGCGAGCGGTCATCGACAAGGCCGGCGCGGCGGGGTTGATTGCCGCCGGCCAGGCCGAGACCCTGATCGGCGCGCACCGGCTCTATACCGACGCGACGCAATTCATGCGGCTGGCGATCGCCGGCCCCTTCGACCCCGATCAAGCGGCGGCCGGGGTCAAGCGCCGAATCGCCGCCGCGACCGGCTTTCCCGATTTCGACGCCCTGGCCGCGGCGCTCGGTGAGGCCCGAACCAACGTGCGCGCGGCGTTCGCGGCGATCGTTTAGAGCGGGATGAGGGGGCCGCCGACCCGATTCACGCCGGCGCCGCCCGGACCGGAAGCCGGACCCATCCGCGCAACGTGTTGTTGAGCAAAGGGGTGGGCGCGCCGTCCGGTTCGATGCGCTCGAAACTGCGCGCCAGCGCTGCCAGCAGCGCCTCGCCTTCGAGTCTGGCGAGCAGCGCCCCGACGCACATATGGACGCCGGCGCCGAAGCCGACGTGGCCGGCGGTCGATCGGTCGATGTCGTAGCGCTCGGCGTCGGGCCACTTGCGCGGATCGCGATTGGCGGCCGCCAGCAGCATCAGCACCTTCTCGCCCTCGGGGATCGTCGCGCCGCCGAGCGCGGTCACGCGCGTCGTGGTGCGGAAAAACGTCTGGACCGGAGTTTCGAGCCTGACCGCCTCCTCGAAAGCAGCGCGGGCCTTGGCGGGATCGGCGCGCAGCGCGGCGAACTGTCCCGGATTGTGCGCAAGACACCGCATCGCCGCGCCGAGCGCGTGCACGGTGGTGTCGAAGCCGGCGCTGAGCAGCGAGCGCACCAGCAGTTCCGCCTCCTGCCGCGTCACTTCGCCCGCGTCCGCCGCGGCGTGGATCATCGCCCCGATGCCGTCGCCCGACAAAGCCTCGCGCTTGCACTGCCCGGTGATCCACTCGACATGCGGCGCCATCTGGGCGAGCGCGCTCCGGCGCAACGCATTGTCGGGCCCGAACATGTTGAACACCGTCGCCGCATAGGGCAGCAGGTGCTCGCGCCCCTGCGCGGAGAGGCCGACCGCGTCGGGCAGAACCATCATCGGATAGGCTTCGGCGCAATCGGCGATGGCGTCGAAGCGCCCTTTGCGCGCCAGCTCGCCCGCCAGCGTCTCGGCGGCTTCCGCGAAGCGCGCGCGCAAGGACCGCATCACCGTCGCCGACAACGCGCGATTGAGCACCGCGCGCGCCCGATCGTGCTCGGGCGGATCGCGCTCCAGCACCAGGCTCGGCGGCCGCCACGGCGTCTCGCGCTGAAAGTCGCTCAAGCCGACGCCGCGGCCGGAACAGAACGTCGCCGGATCGTCTAGGATTGCTCTCACCTCGGCATGGCGCGCGGCGGCGTAGGCGCCGATCGTTTCGAGCCACACGACCGGCCCCGCCTCGCGCAGGACCTCATGCGCGGGATGGGGATCGCGCAGGAACTCGAGCGAGAACGGATCGATCGCCGAAACCGGAACCCCGGCGCGCGGCGGGCCTGCAGGCGCGGCTTGCGGCATGACGGCGCTTCCTCGACAGGCGCTGCTTTGGGCGCAAGGTTATGCCGCGAGGCTCGCGCCGCGCAACTGAGCCGCCTGATCGGGCCTTCGCCTCACGCCGCCAGCCTGCCGAGGCGCTTCGGCGCGACCAGCCGGTAGCTGCGGTGCACGAAGGCGTCGATCTCGCGCCAGTCGGCGGCTTCGTCGAGGCCGACGCCGATCCAGCCCTTGGCGCCGAAATAGGGAGGAATGAAAAAACGCGCCGGATTGGCGCCCAGAATGATCTCCCGCGTCCCCTGGGGCACTTTGCACCACAGGCCGATCCAGTCGCTCCACGGCCGCTCGAGCGCGAATATCCTGTCCTCGACCCGGTACGACGGGCCGCGCTTCATCGTCTCCTCGCGGGCTGAGGGAAGCGCAAGGCAGATTTCCCGCAAATGCGCGCGGATTGCGGCGACGGACATGGGGCGAGACCTCCTATTGGCTCAATTCGTTACCGCAAGGAATGGCCGGAATTGGGGCGAGGCGACGCACTGCGCGTGCTTCGCGCGGCGAACGCAGCTTCAATCGCGCGAAAGGGGCAGCGTCCTTTGAAGAAGCAGGAATTTGTCGGAAAACCGGTGGCCACCTTTGCGAAATCCTGCTTAGCGTGCCAGCGTGACTCTCCAACTCTCGTCCCTTGATCGCGAGCTGATCGCCGGCGCGCATGGCGCGGGAGCGGCGTTCGCGATGCGGCTGATCGCGCGCTTCGCCGAGGCGGTCGAAGCGCGTCGCTTGATCGAGATCGAGGCGGCGCATGTCGACGGCTGTCTCTATCTCGGTCGCGCAAGCCTCGATTTCGTCGAGCGGATCACGGCGCTCGGCGGCAAGGTGCGCGTGCCCACGACCCTCAACGTCGGCTCGGTCGATCTCATCCATCCCGAACTGTTTCGCGGGCCCAGGAAGGTCGCCGTCAACGGCGCGCGGCTGATGCAGGCGCATGTGGCGCTCGGCTGCGCGCCGACCTTCACCTGCGCCCCCTACCAGACCGCCTATCGGCCGCGGTTCGGCGCGCAGATCGCCTGGGGGGAATCGAATGCGATCGCATTCGCCAATTCGGTGATCGGCGCGCGCACCAACCGCTACGGCGACTTCATCGATCTCTGCTGCGCGATGACCGGCCGGGCGCCGGAATATGGCCTGCATTTGAGCGAAAACCGCTTCGCCAAGGTCGTTGTCGAGATCGCGTCGATCCCGGAGAATTGGGACGCCGAGCGGGTCGCGGTCGCGGTCGGCCATATTGTCGGACGGCGCTGCGGCGCCTTGGTCCCGGCGCTCGTCGGACTGCCAGGCGACACGGTCGAAGACGATTTGAAGGCGCTCGGCGCCGCCGCCGCTTCATCCGGCGCGGTCGCGCTGTTTCACGCCGTCGGCCTCACGCCCGAAGCGCCCGACCTCGCGACCGCCTGCGGCGGTCTCGCGCCCCAGCGCGTCATCCGACTTTTAGCGGAGGACTTGCGCGAGGCCGCGCGCTCGCTCTCCAGTGTCGCCGACGGCGCGCCGCTCGGCGCCGTCGCGCTCGGCACGCCGCATTTCTCGATTCGAGAGTTCGCCCGTCTGATGCCGCTGATCGAGGGCGCGCGCCCGCTCGTCGACATCTGGATCAACTGCAATCGCGCGACGCTGGCGGAGCTTCGCGCGCGCGGCTGGGAGGAGCGCCTTCGCCAGGCGCGCGTCACGCTCGTCGTCGACACCTGCACGTACGTCACGACGCTGATGCGCATCGAGGCCGGGGCGGTCATGACCAATTCCGGCAAGTGCGCCTATTACGCGCCCGGCAATCTCGGCGCCGAGGTCGCCTTCGGCTCGCTCGCCGAATGCGTCGCCTCGGCGCGCGCCGGCAAAGTGGTCAGGCTGTGAGCGCGCTGGTCGTGGAAGCGATCACGCTCGCGCCGGGCGCGGCCGAAGGAGCGACGTTGCGGCTCGACGAACCGCTGAGCTTCTGGGGCGGGCTCGATTTGGCGACCGGCCGCGTCATCGACCGCTGGCACCCGCAACGAAACGCCACGATCGCCGGCAGCGCGTTGATGATGCCGGAGGGGCGCGGCTCGAGTTCGGGCAGCGCCGCGCTCGCCGAGACGATCCGTCTCGGCGCCGGCCCGGCGGCGATCCTGCTGCTGCGGCGGGACGCCATCGTCGTGGTCGGCGCGCTGGTCGCAGCCGAGCTGTACGGCCGCGCGTGTCCGGTAGCGCTGGTTCGTGAGCAGGATTGGGAGAAGCTCGCCGCCGCCCCCCGGCTCGCCGTGCGGGCGGGGCCGGACGGCGCAACGATCAGCGCGGAGATTTGACCTTGACGCCCCCGGCGCGCGGCGGGCGAAAGCCGCGCCGGCGATCGACGGGACGTGGATTGGCGACGGGCTGGCCGGCGCTGCGGGCGTCGCGATGCGGCGAATGATGCGGGCGTTGCGCCGGCGCCTGCGTCACCGCTTTCGCCGCCCTGCGCAATACCGGCGCCGACTTCGGTCCTGCGGCGCCGCGGCGGTCGTCCTTGGGCAGATCGAGCCGCGTCAGTCGTTCGATCGCGCGCAGCAGGTCGCGTTCCGCATGGTCGCAAAGCGAGATCGCCCGGCCGGCGTTTCCAGCCCGCGCGGTTCGACCGATGCGATGGACATAGGCCTCCGCCACTTCCGGCAATTCGAAATTGACGACATGGGTTACGCCGTCAATGTCGATGCCGCGCGCGGCGATGTCGGTCGCCACGAGGGCCCGGGTCTGGCCGGCGCGGAAGGCGCCGAGCGCGCGCTCGCGCTGACCCTGGCTCTTGTTGCCGTGGATCGCGGCGGCGTCGACGCCCGCCTCGTCGAGCGTCCTGGCGACGCGGTCGGCGCCGCGCTTGGTGCGGGTGAACACGATGACCCGCGACAGCGCGTCGTCGTCGAACAATTCGACCAGCATGTCGCGCTTCCGCGCGGATTCGATCAGGACGACGCTATGCTCGACCCGGTCGGCGGTCTTGGCGACCGTCGTCACCGCGACCTCGACCGGATCGCGAAGCAACTCGCCGGCGAGCGCGCGAATATCGGCCGGCAGGGTCGCCGAGAAAAACAGGTTCTGCCGCTTCTCCGGCAGCTCGCGCACGATGCGGCGGATCGGCCTCACAAAGCCGAGATCGAGCATCCGGTCGACTTCGTCGAGCACCAGGAATTCGACCGCGCTCAGGTTCGCTACATGCGAGTCGAGATGATCGACCAGCCGGCCGGGCGTCGCGACCAGCACGTCGAGGCCGGCCGCGAGCGCGCGAACTTGGGCCCCATAGGGAACGCCGCCGAACACCACCGCGATCTTGAGCGGCAATCCATCGGAAAGGTCGCGGAAGCTCTGCGCGATCTGGCTCGCCAGCTCGCGCGTCGGGCTGAGGACGAGCGCGCGCACGCCGCCCCTGGGCGCGGGGCGCCCGTCGATCGCCAGACGGTTGAGGATCGGCAGCGCGAAGGCCGCCGTCTTGCCGGTGCCGGTCTGGGCGATGCCGATCAGGTCGCGTCCTTTGAGCAGCGGCGGAATCGCCTGGGCCTGAATTGGGGTCGGACGCGCGAAGTCGAGCTTGGCCAGCGCGCGAATGAGGGGCGCGGCGAGGCCGAACCCATGAAAATTATCCAAGGAGAAGTCTTTCGAAAACGCCGCGACAGCGCCAAGCGCGCGAGGCGGCAAGGGGTGATGAAAGGGAACGCCCCGCGTGTCCGGGCGTCAAATGCGAAATCGCAATGCGTGCGCGCGGCAGATAGGCTGGAAAGCCCTTCACGCGGCCGGCGCGTCATCGACCGCTTTGAAGCAGCCGCGGCTCATGTGGACGGCGCGGGGCGGAAAGTCAAGGACTCCTGTCGGTTCGAACGGTTCATGTCGGCCGCGCAGGCGGTTGGCGACGCAATGGCGGCGAACGCCGATTGTCACGCCTCGACCGCGAGATGGCCGTGATAGCGTTTGCGCAGCTCGGTCTTGAGCAGCTTGCCGGTCGCCGTATGCGGGAGGCTGTCGACGAAGACGACGTCGTCCGGAACCTGCCACTTGGGCAGCTTGCCGGCGAGAAAGTCGAGGATCGACTGCTTGCTCGGATTTCTGCCCTCGCGCGGCTGGACGATCAGCAGCGGACGCTCCTGCCAAACGGGGTGGGCGACCGCGATGACCCCGGCTTCGAAAACATCGGGGTGGGAGATCGCAAGATTTTCAATCTCGATCGACGAGATCCATTCGCCGCCGGACTTGATCACGTCCTTCAGCCGGTCGGTCAACTGAACGTAGCCGTCTGGATCGATCGTTCCGACGTCTCCGGTGCCGAGCCATCCGTCCCTGTCGACGACTTGACCGCCCTCGCCCTTGAAATAGCCAGAGATCACCCAGTTGCCGCGCACCTTCAGCTCGCCGACCGACACGCCGTCGTGCGGCAGGTCTCGCCCGTCCTTGCCGGCGAGCTTGAGCTCGACGCCATAAAGCTGACGGCCCTGCTTGACCTGCATGTCGACGAGCTCAGCGCTGCTTGCGCCCGCGTGGCTGGACAATGGCGATCCGGCGGTGACGAGCGGGCTCGTTTCGGTCATGCCCCAGGCATGCAGCAGGAATACGCCGAGCAGGTCCCGGAACTTCTCGATCGTCGCCCGAGGCGGCGCCGTGCCGCCTGAGAAGACCTGCTTAAGCTTCAGGCGCGAGAGGTCGAGCCGGTCTCGATTGACCTCCAGCCAGGCGAGGAAGTTGAGCCAGATCGTCGGGATGCCGCCCGCCTTGGTGCAACCCTCCTGGTCGAGCAGAAGGAAAATACTCTCGGGGTCGAGCCGCGGGCCCGGAAGCACCAGCTTCGCCCCGCACATCGCGGCGGAGAAGGGGAGGCTCCAGGCGTTGGCGTGAAAGAGGGGCACGACGACAAGAATCGAGTCGCGGGCCGACAGTGCGAGCCCGTCGGCCGCGCAGGCGGCGAAGGCGTGCAGCACCGTAGAGCGGTGGCTGTACATTACGCCCTTCGGATTGCCGGTGGTGCCGGAGGTGTAGCAGAGCGTCGAGGCCGTGTTCTCGTCGATGAGCGGCCAATCGTATTCCGGCGAGGCCGCCGCCAGCACATCCTCGTAGCAATGAAGCGAAACGCCCTTGCCGGCCGGCATGGCTTCTGCGTCGCAGAGCGCGACCCAGCCGCGCACCAGCGGCAGCCTCGGCGCGAGCTCCTCGACCAGCGGCGCGAAGACGGGATCGAAGAAGACATAAGCGTCCTCGGCGTGGTGCATGATGTATTGGATCTGATCCCGGAACAGCCGCGGATTGACGGTATGCAGAACCCGGCCCGAGCTGGTCACGCCGTAGTAGAGTTCGAGATGTCGATGGCCGTTCCAGGCGAGGGTGGCGATGCGATCGCCGGGGCCGGCCCCGAGCGCGCTCAATGCATTGGCGACCCGCTTCGCCCGAGCGGCGACCTCGGCGAAAGTCGAGCGATGGAAGGCGCCGCCGGCGCCGCGAGAGACGATTTCGCGGTTCCCATGCCAGGTCGAAGCATAATCGACGAGGCTCGAAACAAGAAGCGGACGCTGCTGCATCAGCCCGAGCATGATGTCCTCCCGCTTTTTTCAGTCCCCCGCCGGACCCTGCTCGGCCGACACCCCGGCGTCGACCCCCGACGCCGCTTACGATGGCGTCCTGAAGCTTGCGGCCAAGTGTAGCCGAGGCACGATTGTTTGCAATGCTTCGATTTTTCGCCGCGCATCGGCGGCATAAAGGCGTTGGCTCGGGCGATCCGCGACCTGGGCCGCAAATTGAGCGGCCCGAGACATGGGTGACAGTTTGTACCGGACACATGGGTGACACCTCCCGCCAGGCATGCCTGGCGGG
This sequence comes from uncultured Alphaproteobacteria bacterium, assembly GCA_963835955.1. Lineage (GTDB taxonomy): Bacteria > Pseudomonadota > Alphaproteobacteria > Rhizobiales > Beijerinckiaceae > Roseiarcus. The sequence goes on from CAWIHZ010000006.1 coordinate 106,371, forward strand.
AGGTGTCGATGCCCTGGAAGGAGTGTCCGGTGATGGACGATCGTCTTCGGTTTGTCGCCCGGCTTTTGGAGGGCGAGGCGATGAGCGAGGTTTGCCGGGAGTTCGGCATTTCGCGCAAGACCGGTTACAAGATCTTCGATCGCTATAAGGATTACGGCCTCGAGGCGCTAAGCGATCGATCGCGGCGTCCGGTGCGTTACGCCAACCAGCTGCCGCCGCAGATCGAAAGCCTCATCACCGCCTGCAAACGGGAAAAACCTCACTGGGGCGCCCGCAAAATCCGCGAGCTTCTGGTGCGCAAGCTCGACGGTGATTTTCGTGTTCCCGCCAAGAGCACGATCCACGCGGTTCTGTGCCGCCACGATCTGGTCAAGCCCATGGGCCGTCCCCGCCGCCGCGCTACGGGGACGCCCCTGTCCGGCGGCGACGCCCCCAACGCGCTCTGGTGCGCCGACTTCAAGGGCGAGTTCAAGCTCGGCGACGCACGCTATTGCTATCCCCTTACCGTCACCGACCACGCTTCGCGATTTCTGCTGCTGTGCGAGGCGCTCGAATCGACCCGGGAAGATCCCGCCGTCACCGCCTTCGAACAGCTCTTTCGCGAGCGAGGCCTGCCGCAGGCCATTGGCTCCGACAACGGCGTGCCCTTCGCAAGTCCCAACGGCCTGTTCAACCTCTCCAAACTCTCCGTCTGGCGGCTGCGCCTGGGCATCGCCATCGAGCGCATCAAGCCCGGCCATCCCCAGCAGAACGGCCGCCATGAGCGCATGCACCTGACCCTGAAGAAAGAAACCACCCGCCCGCCCGGCCTGAACGCCTTGCAGCAGCAAGCCAAATTCGATGAGTTCATGAGGGAGTTCAACGACGACAGGCCCCACCAAGCCCTCGCCATGAAGACCCCCGCGGAAATCTACACGCCCTCGCCAAGACCCTACGCGGGCAAGACCCTACGCGGGATTGCCCGAACTCACATATCCCCTGCATGACCGCGACGTGCTCGTCACCGCCTGCGGTCGAATCTGCATGCACCGAAAACGCATCAATGTCTCGACTGTCCTCGCCGGCCAGCGCCTCGGAATCAAAGAAGTCGACGAGGGCATTTGGCTCGTTAGCTTTATGAGCTGCGATCTGGGATTCATCGATCTGGAGCAGAAAACCTTGCAACCCCTCGACAACCCGTTCGGCCCGAGGTTGTCACCCATGTCTTAGGTATGTTCCGTTACCTATGTGTCCGGGTCGGACAATGATTTTATTGGAGCGGGTGAAGGGAATCGAACCCTCGTATTCAGCTTGGAAGGCTGCTGCTCTACCATTGAGCTACACCCGCGCCGCTCTCCGCCCGAGCGCCGGCGGCCGGGAAGTCGCGCTTGGCCGCATTTCATGGCAATGCGCCGCCGCGAAGTCAATTGCGAGCACAGGCCAGGGCGCTTCGGACGGATCGGATAGCATGGGCAGCCACCGCCGCCGCGGCCCCTCATGCAATCTTGCCGCGCAAGCTGTCCGCGAGCGCCGAAAGCGCATTGGCAAGTTGCCTCGCGGTTTCCGGCGGCGGGAGCGGCATTTTGAGGTTTTGCGCGCCGGCGGCCGGATCCAGCTCAATCCATGGATGCGCCGGAGCGCCGGGATCGTTGGCGGACGCGAGAGCGGCAACAAACTGCGCACCGACCTGCACCAAGGCCTGCCACGGATCGGGGTCAGCATCGCGAGGCGATACTCCAGCTCCAGCAACCTGCGCGATCGCTCTCTCCCCAGCGCCAATGTTCACATTGGCGTTTGCATCTTCCCCGGATCCGGCGTCATCGGCAGCGCCGATATTCCTCACTTCCTCAGCCGGCGTCACGGCCTCGCCCTCGCCCATATGCCCGGTGACATTTTCCACATCCTTCATGAAACGGTTGAGCCGCGACCCGCCGAGTGAAATTTCGCCGCTTCCGCCATCGAGAATTCCTGCCGACAATGAGCGTTTGAACGCCAGCACCGAAAGCATGCCCTCCTCGATGGCGCCCTTCGCCACGAAATTGATGACCCGCACCGGCCGTTTTTGGCCCATGCGATGAATGCGGGCGATGCGCTGTTCGAGGATTGCCGGGTTCCACGGCAAGTCCATGTTCACCAGGGTCGAAGCATGCTGCAGATTGAGGCCGGTGCTGCCGGCATTGGTGGACAGGAACACGCGGCAGGCAGGGCCGTGACGAAACCGCTCAGCCAATGCCGGCCGTTTGTCCGATGGCACGCCGCCGTGGAAGCTGACGTAGCCGAGCGTACGCATTTCGTGGCGGCGGATGATAATGTCATGGGTCCGTGTCCATTGCGAAAACACCACCGCCTTGGCCTCGGGCTCGGCGAACAAGTCCTCGAACACCGCCGCCAATTCGTCAGCCTTGACGCCATGATCGGTTTCCTGGTCCAAAAGATAGGTGCTGTTGCACGACATGCGCATGTTCTGCAGCGCACAGGTTAGCCGCCGCTGGTCCTTGTCGGACAAGAATCTGGACTTGCGCCAGCGCTGGACGATTTTCGCCACGATGTCGGCGTTTTCCTGATGATAGAGCATTTGCATCTCGGTCATCGGCGCCAGCAAATTCTGGTCGGTCCGGCTGGGCAACTGCCTCAGCACCTCGGATTTGCGTCGGCGGATCATGACCGGCGCCAGCGTCTGGCCGATCTTCTCTAGCCCGGTATAGCCGGTGACGCGCCCGGCTTCGTCCTTGACCTGATGCTCGTGCAGCAGCTTCCAGGTTGGCCCCAGCCGATGCTGATCGACAAACTGGACAATGGAGATCAGCTCTTCCAGCTTGTTTTCCAAGGGCGTCCCGGTCAGCACGATCGCGTACGGGCTATCGACGCGTTTCAAGTCGCGCGCCGCAATGGTGTTCCAGTTCTTCACCCGTTGTGCCTCGTCGACGATCACCAGGTCCGGCGCCCAGGCAGCGATCAGGTCGAGATCGGGCCTCAGCTTCTCGTAGTTTGTGATCTTGCGAAAATCGTCCAGGGCGTAGTTCTTCTGCCGCTGCGCCCGACCGCCGTTGATGACGCGCGCCGCATTTTCGCCTTGTCGACCCGAGAAACGCATGATCTCGCTTTGCCACTGGTATTTGAGCGAGGTCGGGCACACCACCAGCACCTTTGAGACGCCAAAATGCCGCGCCAGTATTTCTGTCGCGGCGATCGGCTTGATGGTCTTGCCCAGGCCCATATCGTCGCCGATCAGCGCCCGGCCGGCCCGCACCGCGAATAGCGCGCCCTCCGCCTGATAGGGATAGAGCGGCGCCTTCAGAAGCGCCAGCAACTTGGGATCGGCAGCGCCATGTGGGAACAACTGCGCGAGCTTTGCAACTCGCCGGTCCGCATCCCGCCGGCCGGCGACGAAATCGAGAGCGTCGTCGTAGGCGCGCAACTCATGGCCCGCCTCAGACGCTATGGTCGTGAAATGCTCGAGTTCGCCAAGGCGCTCGTCGGGCGACATCCCGTTGTGTTCGGCGTCGAACAAACCGGTGGCGGCCTCCCTCAGCGCCGGCGGGCAATCCGTTCCGGCACGAAAATGCACACTACGTTTGCCTTCATTGCGCAGATACAGCTCGGAAAATGGGGGCCGGTAGCCGTGCGCAAACGCCTTCTTCGCGCCGCGCTTTTTCTCCAGCCGGGCGAGCGTGAACTCGATGTGCTTGCAGGTGCCCAACTCGCTGGTGGCGTAATCCGGGCACGAACAGAAATTGCCCCCTGGCCCCAAGCCTCGAATCGCAACGCGATAGCTGGATTTGGAAACAGGATTACTGACCCTAAATTCCGAGAAAAACGGCTCGCCGGTGAGATTTTCAAGCCCGAAGGCCTGCTCACGGCCGAACTGGTGGCGCAAGCCGCGTTGCTAGTCCACCGGCGAAAGATCGGCGGGGGCATGGGTGCGCGAGAGTTTGGGTTCCTTGGTCGGTTTAGTCGCGGAATTCGGGTTTCGGCGCTTGGATTTCATCGAACTACATTCCATTCAACAAAGACTTCTCGGGAGAGCTTAATCTGGCATGGCTTTTCCCCAGTGCTGACGCTGCTTCCATTTTTCAAGCAATGCCGGTTGGCGGCTGCTGCCCAAGGAATTCGTCCCCCCCCCCCGCATGCTCCGATGGCTCGCGCCGCGCGGCGTAGCCCTTCGATTCCATCAGCCGCGCGATCCGATCCTCCAGGCCCGGCCGGTCCGCATCCATCCGCCCCTTCTCGATCGCGCCGACATAGTTGACGTCGATATCGACCGAGAGGCGGTCCAGATCGGAACGAAAGACGTTGAGCGCGGTGCCGCCTTTCAAGGCGATGCGCGGCCCGATCAGCGCATCGGCGCCGAACGCGTCGAGAATGTCGATCAGCCGGATTACGCGCTCCAGCGTCGCGGGTTGAAGCCGGCGCTCGGCCGCAAGGTCCTGAAGCGTTTCACGCGAAGCGACCTTCAGACGCCCTCAAAAGCGGCGTCGACAGCCTGCGGCGGCAGAAGCGCGCGCCACGGCTCGACGAGCACGGCACGACCGGGTTCGGCGCCTAGCGCATAATGCTTCGAGCGTGGGAGCCGCGCTCGCAGGCGTGCCAGGACGTCATCGGTGACGCCGAGCACGCTGCGCCGCTTTTCGAGCCACCAGCCGGAAACGGAGGCGATCGACCGATTGTCCAGAAGCTCGACATAGTCGGCGACCTTCGCCGGATCGAGATAGCGGACCAGATCCAGCGACTTCAGGACTTCCTCGGCGCCGCCGGCGAGTGCCGGCCGGCGCAGGACATCGACGACCGTGCGTTCGACCGCTGTAACACGGACCGCAACGCCCTGACGGTCCATGGTTAGGGTCAGGTAGCCGGCCTTGCCGGGCGCCGCAAATGCCTTCGGCGGGGTGACGAAGAGGCAGGCGCCGAATGTCAGCTCCACAAGTTCTGTTCGGCCGACGCTGATAAGCTGAACCTCGTTGAACTCGGAATAAGCTATGCTATGCAGCTCGAGGGCCGAGTGAAACCCGAGCACGCCGTCGGAGCGGAGCTTGCTCGCCGCGGCGAAGCGGTCGATCACCATTCGCTCGGCCGCCAGGTGGGCGGGTACCGCGGCAAACACTTCGCGACTGATCCGCTTGATGTTGCCGGCCCGCAGGTGATGCCGGAGAAGGCTGGTGACATTGGCCGCACTCGCCGGATGGCCAAAGGCCGCGGCGAACTCAGCCCGGGTGAAGACCGGATGAGCCGACAGAAAGCTCGCGGTTTTGTGCTGGCGGGGCCGCACGACAAGTCTACATCTCTGCGTCAGAATGGGTAACTAATAGCCATTATTGCGCATATTTGTCAACCACTCCTTCTGAAAAGCGGGCATCCGCTCTGTCGTTAAAAACGTTCCGAACAGGTTAATAATTACCCCTCCCAACGCATTTTCTAGAACAAGGCGCATTACGGAAATAGACTGTCATCGCTACCCGCTCGATCTGACGGTCTTTTGGTTTCGGCTGGCGGACATTCCGAGAAAGACCGTCAGAAATGCCGTCTATTTACCTAATTACCCACGGCTCAAACCGGCTCGACACCTCACCTATTCGCTTTGTCATTCAATCGGTTATGAGATCTGTCCGTGGGACTAACGATGCATAGCCGAGGGCGTCGGCGCCGGTCGAGATGACCAACTCGCCGAGTTGCTGCACCTTGCGGGCTTTCAGGTCTTTTGCCTTATCCTCCAGCGACTTCAGTTCCGCGTCGAAGTCCCGTGGCTTGCGCATCGTCGTCTCCATAAGCTGTCGATGGAGCGATGATAGTTGAGCGCCTGCCCCAATGCTGTAAGGTTGCCGGGACGGGTTGAAACGGCGCGAGCAGTCCCGAGAAATTAGTTTCGAGGGCGCGCTTATACGTCGTTCCGACGTGCGCTTCGCCGTGGTGATGTTCGGATTGCGATGGCGATCTATCATCTTCACGTCAAGGTCATCGGCCGCAAGGCCGGCTCCAGCGCGGTAGCCTCCGCCGCCTACCGCTCCGCTTCGCGGCTGCGCGACGACCGGCTTGGGCGCAGCCACGACTTCTCCAACAAGCGCGGCGTCGTCCACTCCGAGGTCATGCTGCCGGAGGATGCGCCCGAGGTGTGGAGCGACCGCGAACGGCTCTGGAACGATGTCGAAGCCTTCGAGGTCAGGAAGGACGCCCAGCTTGCCCGCGAGGTCGAGTTCGCCCTTCCGCGCGAGATGACGCAGACGCAGGGCATCGAACTTGCCCGCGACTTCGTGCAGGCGGAGTTTGTCGATCAGGGCATGATCGCCGACCTTAATGTGCATTGGGACATGGCCGAGGACGGGACGCCCAAGCCCCACGCCCATGTCATGCTCACCATGCGATCCGTGGACGAAAACGGCTTCGGCCCGAAGGTGCGGGATTGGAACGCTACCCAGATGGTCGAGCGTTGGCGCGAACGCTGGGCGGAGCTGGCCAACGAGCGGCTGGCCGAACTCGACATCGACGCCCGCATCGACCATCGCAGCCTGGAGGCGCAGGGCATCGCGCTGGAGCCACAAAGCCAAATCGGCGCGACCGCGCAGCGGATCGAGGGTGAGGGGATCGAGGCCGCCGACCGCGCGGAAATGCACCGCGAGATCGCCCGCAACAACGGCGTGCGGATCGTCGCCAATCCTTCGTTGGCGTTCGACGCGATCACCCACCAGCAATCGACCTTCACGCGGCGCGACATGGCGATGTTCGCGCATCGGCACAGTGACGGGATCGAGCAGTTCAACGAGGTCATAAGCGCGATGCGCGGCGCTCCCGAGCTGGTCGAACTCGGCGCGGACGGACGCGGCGAGGACCGCTTCACCACCCGCGACATGATCGAGGCCGAGCGGCGCCTACACCGCGCCGCCGAACTCATGGCCGAGAAGGAACGCCATGGCGTGTGTGATGCGGATCGCGAAGCGGCGCTGGCGCGCGCAGAAGCGCGCGGCCTTGTGCTTTCGGGGGAGCAGGCCGAGGCGCTTACGCATGTCACGGACGGGCGCGATCTCGGCGTCGTGGTCGGTTACGCCGGGACGGGAAAGAGCGCGATGCTGGGCGTGGCGCGTGAAGCCTGGGAAGCGGCGGGCTACGAGGTCCGGGGCGTGGCGCTGTCCGGCATCGCGGCCGAGAATTTGGAAAGCGGCTCGGGCATCGCATCACGCACCATCGCCAGCATGGAACATGGCTGGGGACAGGGCCGCGACGTGCTCACTTCCCGCGATGTGCTTGTCATCGACGAGGCGGGCACGGTCGGCACGCGCCAATTGGAGCGCGTGCTGTCCTATGCCGCTGAGGCCGGCGCCAAGGTGGTGCTGGTCGGCGATCCGCAGCAGTTGCAATCCATCGAGGCGGGCGCGGCGCTCCGCTCCATTCACGAACGCCACGGCGGCGCGGAGATCGGCGAGGTGCGCCGCCAGCGGGAGGATTGGCAGCGCGACGCCACGCGCGATCTGGCGACCGGCCGCACCGGCGACGCGATCCATGCCTATGACGGTCACGGCATGGTCCATGCCGCGCCGACACGGGAACAGGCGCGTGACGATCTAATCGACCGCTGGGACCGCGAGCGGCAGGCATCGCCCGACCAGAGCCGCATCATCCTCACCCACACGAACGACGAGGTGCGCGCGCTCAACGAGGCCGCACGCGAACGAATGCGGGCCGCCGGCGATCTCGGCGATGACGTGCGCCTGGCAGTCGAACGCGGCGCACGCAGCTTCGCCAGCGGGGATCGCGTCATGTTCCTGCAAAACGAGCGCGGCCTTGGCGTGAAGAACGGCACGCTCGGGACCATCGAGCAGGTCAGCGAACGATCCATGTCCGTGCGCACCGACGACGGGCGCAGCGTTTCGTTCGACCTGAAGGATTACGACCTCATCGACCACGGCTATGCCGCGACCATCCACAAGGCGCAAGGCATGACGGTGGACCGCACCCATGTTCTGGCGACGCCGGGCCTGGACGCCCACGGTAGCTATGTCGCCCTGTCGCGCCATCGCGACGGCATGGACCTGCACTACTGGCTCACGTCATTGCGTTTGATGGCAATGTGTGAATTTGTGCTGTCGCGATCGAGCGATGGAGATGATTCGTGGCCTGCAAAGAGGTCGCCGTCAAGAAATACGCGGTCAGGCTGAGCGAGGAGGAACGGGCTCGGCTCGAGGAGTTCATTCGCAAGGGCAAGCGCGCCGGGCATTTGTTGACGAAAGCGCGCATTCTGTTGAAAGCGGATGTTTCGGAGGCCGGCGACGGATGGAGCGACAGCCGAATTGTCGAGGCGCTGGACACCAGCATCCCGACGATCGAGCGGACGCGACGGCAACTTGTCGAGGAAGGCTTTGAAGCCGTCTTGACCCGCAAGTACAATCCCAATTCGGCCCCGCGACGGATTTTCGACGGCGCTGCGGAAGCCAAGCTGATCGCTTTGGCCTGTGGGCCGGCGCCGACGGGCCACGCCAAATGGAGCCTGCGTCTTCTGGAGGAGAAGGTCGTCGAACTGCAGATCACGACCGCCTCGCTCTATGAAGCCTTTCCCGCCGCCGAAGCGCCTCGCCTCGTCGAAAGGTTCGAATGGCGTTACACGCCCAAGCACGGAAGCAGGCTCGACATGGCCGAAGCCGAACTCGCCGTCCTCTCGACCTAGTCGCCCGATTTAGTCAGATTGACGGGTATAGGTGCTTGAGTTTGATGCGTGCGTCGGGTGTTGTGAAGTGCCAATTGGCATTGGCGTGATTGGCGTTGCGGTCCTGCTCCCAGGCGGCGACTTCCTCGACGAGGGTTTGTTTGTCGGGGATACGGCGGTCGAGGCATTGGGACGATAGGACGCCGAGTTCCGACTCCGCCAGATCGAGCCAACTGCCGTGCTTTGGCGTGTAATGCCATTCGAATCGCTCGACCAGCCGCCTGGCTTCGGCGGCCGGAAAGGCTTCGTAGAGTGACGCCTTGCTGTGGATGTTGAGATTGTCCTGGACCAGAACGATGATCTGGGCGGCGGAAAAGTGGATATCGGCCAAGTCTTTCAAGACGTGAGCATAATCCACGGCGGTGTGGCGGTCCGTGACTTTGACATGGCGCCAGCCTTCGAGCGGCGCGAACAGCATGAAGAGGTTGGCGGTCCCATTGCGCTCGTACTCGTAATCGCAACGGACCGGGCGCCCGGTTTCATCGGAATCGTCGTCCGCGTCTCGGCGAGGAGTTGCTTCGAGGTCTCGTCCAGGCAAACCAGCGGACGGTCGGGATCGCGTGGCCGCGTGTAGACGGCCAGCACGTCTTCCATCGCCGCTACGAACGCGCCGTTGGCCTTGGGCGGGATGACCCAGCACTGTCGGCGATGGGGCTGGAGAATGTTTTTTTGAGCGCCCGCCCGATCGTCGAGTTGCTGGCGCGATCGACAATGTGGAGTTCCACGACCTTGTTCTCCAACAGCCGCAAGGTCCAGCGCGCGCGTCCCTTGGGTGGTTTGGAACAAGCCAAGGCAATCAGTTTGGCTTCCTTCTCGCCGTCGAAAATCCGCGCAACCGCCGGCCTCGCCCGTTGTTTGCGGCTCAGCACCGCCTCGAAGCCCTCTTCCACCAGTTGCTTGCGCACCCGGTAAACCATCGATGGGCTGGTCTCCAGCGCTTTGACGATCCGGCTGTCGCTCCAGCCTTCCCCGGCTTGCGAGACATCGGCCTTCAACAAGACCCGCGCCTTCAGCAGCCGCTGGGCCGGGCTCTTTCCTTTCCGGATCAGCGCTTCAAGTCGCTCCCGCTCCTCCGCGCTCAACCGCACCACATACTTCTTTACTGAAATCTCCTTCGCAACCATGATCGCCTCCGTCGTCCGCACCGTCGACAAAGCGAATCATCAAATCCTTTCAAATTGATTGAATCGGGCGACTAGGAGCCTGTCCAGATAGTGTCCGCCGTTAGGTGGGTTTGGAGAGTG
>CAWIHZ010000007.1:0-68196 GCA_963835955.1 uncultured Alphaproteobacteria bacterium
TTAGCGGGTCTGGACGCGGATTTGGGGTTGTTTGGCCGTTTGACGGGGGTCAGGCGGTTGCGATCTCGGCGGCGGACGGAGTCCGCCCTTGAGCGAGTTTGAGGATATTGTGGGCGAGGCAGACGAGGCCCCATTCGTGGGCGACCTTGTCGAGCCCGCGCATCAGGAACTGACGGAAGCCGCGGGCCTGCTTGATTTGCCCGAACACCGGCTCGGGCAATTGCTTGCGCAGTCGATAGGGGGTCTCGTGGCCGCCGGCCCTGATCTTCTCGCGCATGGCCGCTACGCGCTTGCCTCCGGCTTCGCCGTCGGTCGGATGCTTGGCGCGTCCGGCGGCGATGTAGGCGTCGATGTTGCGGCTCTCCATCGCCTCGAGATTGGCGTGCGAGCAATAGCCGGCGTCGGCCGAGACCTGCTCGGGCTTGCGGCCCATATTGGCTTCGACCGCGTCGACCATCGGCGTCAGCTGATGCTGGTGGCTCGCGTTGGCGTCGAGGCCATGGGCGACGATCACCTGTGCCTCGGCGTCCACCGCCGCCTGGGCGTTATAGCCCTGGATGAAGCCGTCCTTGGTTTTCATGATGCGGCTCTCGGGATCGGTGAAGTTCTTCTGCGCTTTCGGGTCGGGGTCTTCTGAGGGCGGGGCGGCGGGTCTTCCGGGTTTCTTGCGGCCTTCGGCTTCTCGTTTCTTCTCCGCCTCGGCCCGCGCTTGCCTTTCGGCCTCGGCGGCGGCTTTCGCCTCGGCCTCCAGTTCGGCCTTGGCGGCGCGGATCTTCTCGGCGCGCCGCTTCTTGTCGGCGACCCAATCCGGCATCTCGTCGCCGCTCTTGTCGCGCCCCAAGGCGGCGTCCTCGCTGGCGTCCGTCGCCGCCGCGGCGTCCATCCAGCCGGCGACCTCTGCCTCCAGTTCCGCCGCGCGCTCGGCCATCCGCGCGTAGCTCATGGCTTTGTGCTTGGAGGCGTTGGCCTTGATCTTCGTCCCGTCCAGCGCGACGTGCCCCAGCTTGACCAGCCCGGCTCGCTCGCACAGCCGCAGCACCTGTGAAAACAGCGCGGAAAGCGCCTGCAGATGACGCTTTCGGAACTCCGAGATCGTGCGGAAATCCGGAGCGTCGAGGCCGACGACGCTCATGAAGTCGACGCGTTCACGACAGGCCTTGGCGATCCGCCGCGACGAATAGACCCCGTTGCAATAGCCATAGAGCAAAAGCGCCGTCATCATCGCCGGATCGAATGGCGGCTGCCCGCGATCGACGCGGTAGACCCGCTCGATCGCCTCGAGATCAATCTCCTCGACCACCAGATGCAGAACCAACCGCGCCAGGTGATCCTTGTCGACGAACTCCTGAACCGTCGCCGGCAACAGCATCGGCTCGTCGATCTTCCAGGGGCGATAGCGCTTGCTCATGAGCAACAAGAATCCGATTCGTCGCGAATACCGCCAGCAAAATCCGCGAATTCTCAGACAGGCTCCTAGCGCCTCGATCGCCGCATCCCCAACAAGCCGGAACTGACCGCGGAGGTCGCCGCCTGGGAACAACACCGCAACAAACATCACGCCAAGGCCGACTGGCAATTCACAACCGCCGACGCCCGCGTCAAACTCGCGAGGCTATACCCTCAGTTCGCGTGACTCGGGCCGCTAGACGTCGGCTGCTTACAGCCTAACCAGTCACACGCTGCGGCGCATGGTCCAAATCTCGCCGCTCATGTCGATGAGATGAAAACCATTCCTCGACAGTTCACCGAATGTCTCGAAATCGGTGCTTAAGACCGTCGCCCACGTGCCCGGCTTAGCGTCCCTGATTTCGTGTCGATTTTGCACATTAAAATGGCGCATGGGATCTCCGCGTTCCAGGTCCCTGAGCAATGCTCCCTAGACTAACGACGCCCTCTAACACAAAATATTGCATCGCACAAGGCAATTGCTGCAATGCATCATTGCGCCTCAAGGCGCCTTGATTATTGAGCCTTTTCGCGGCCGAGTGACGCAGGCGCGCGTGCGCAACGGCTCCGGCCGCGCCGGCTGCGCTAGCCCCGAGGCTATCCACACGCTAACGTTTCTATCGCCGGTCAGATGGCCGCCATTTACCAGCGAGGCGATCACGAGGGCCTCGCGCAATCTCTGGAACCCATCCAATGCGTCGATATCGGGTTGCGGTCATTCCTGGCGACGGCGTCGGCAAGGAGGTCATTCCCGCCGGCCTCGAGATCCTTGAGGCGCTTGCGCAACGCGAGGGCGGGTTCGACTTCGCCTTCGATAAATTTGATTGGGGATCGGACTATTATCGCGCGACCGGCCTGATGATGCCGCGCGACGGCCGCGAGCAAATAAGGGCCCACGACGCGATCTATTTCGGCGCGGTCGGCGCCCCGGACGTGCCGGACCACATCAGCCTCTGGGGTCTGCGCCTGGCGATTTGTCAGTCGTTTGACCAATACGCCAATGTTCGTCCAGCCCGCGTGCTGCCCGGGATCGTCAGTCCGCTGCGCCAGGTTAGCGGTCCGGAACTCGACTGGGTGATCGTGCGCGAGAATTCGGAGGGCGAATATGCCGGCGTCGGCGGACGCGTGCATCAAGGCCTGCCTTGCGAGGTCGCCACCGACGTATCGATCATGACCCGCGCCGGCGTCGAACGGATCTTCCGTTTCGCCTTCGCGCTGGCGCGCTCGCGCCCGCGCAAATCGCTCACCATCGTGACCAAGTCGAACGCGCAGCGTCACGCCATGGTGATGTGGGACGAGATTGGCGCCGAAGTGTCGCGCGAATTCCCTGACGTTACATGGGACAAGATGCTGGTCGATGCGATGACGATGCGCATGACGGCCAAGCCGGCGAGCCTCGACACGATTGTCGCCTCGAACCTTCATGCGGACATTCTGTCCGATCTCGCGGCGGCGTTGGCTGGCTCGCTCGGAATCGCGCCGACCGCGAATCTTAACCCGGAGCGCCAGTTCCCTTCGATGTTCGAGCCGATTCACGGGTCGGCGTTCGACATCGCCGGAAGGGGGATCGCCAATCCTATCGGCTCGTTCTGGACTGCGGCGCTGATGCTGGAGCACCTTGGCGAAAAGGCTGCGGCGGATCGCTTGATGCGCGCGATCAAGCGCGTCACCTCGGACCCGTCGCTGCACACGCCCGACCTCGGCGGCGTAGCGACGACGCGCGCGGTGACCGACGCAATGACGATCGCGATCCTCGGCCAAAATCTCTAGCAATGGCGGGCCTACGCGGTGCATCTCCAGCACCTTGCCGGGGCCCGTCGCTTTCGCCCCAATTCGTCGCGCAAGTCGAATTTTTTGGATTTGGGCCTTCCTGCCGGATTTCGTCGATCACCGTTTCGAACGCGCTGGCGGGCGAAGCGCCCGCGTTGATGTCCCGCCCCCTTTGCACAATGCTCGTTTCGCCCGAGAGTCCTCCCGCGCCGAACCAGAGGGTCACATGCCGCACGCCATTGCCGATGACGGGGTCAAACTCTATTTCGAGGAGACAGGCGCCGGCGCGCCCGTCATCTTCGCGCACGAATTCGCCGGCGACCTCAGGAGCTGGGAGGCGCAGCTGCGCCATTTCGGCCAGCGCTACCGCGCCATCGCCTATAACGCCCGCGGCTATCCGCCGTCGGACGCGCCCGAGGAGGCGGGGAAGTATTCGCAGAACCGCGCGGCCGACGACATCGCCGCCGTGCTCGATCATTTGCAGCTGGACCGCGCCCATGTGGTCGGCCTTTCCATGGGCGGGTTCGCCGCGCTGCATTTCGGCTTCCGGCATGCGCCGCGCGCCCGCTCCTTGACGATCGCCGGCTGCGGCTATGGGGCCGATCCCGCCAAGCGGGAGGGTTTCCGCGCCGACAGCGCCGACATGGCGGCCTTCATGCGGGAACAGGGCATGGAAAAGTTCGCCGCGGGCTACGCCTACGGGCCGACACGGGTGCAGCTGGAGAACAAGAGCCCACGCGCCTTCGCCGAATTCAAGCGCCAGCTCGCTGAGCATTCCGCCGTCGGATCGGCCAACACGCAGCTCGGCGTACAGCGCGAGCGGCCCTCGCTGTACGACCTCAAGGACCAGATGAAGGCCCTGACGGCGCCGACATTGATCCTCACCGGCGACGAGGACTGGCCTTGCCTCTCGCCCGGCATTCTCATGAAGGAAACCATTCCTTCTGCGGGGCTGGCGGTGATGCCGAATTGCGGCCATGGAATCAACATCGAGGACCCCGACCAGTTCAATCGCATCGTCGGCGATTTTTTGGTCCTCGCCGAACTCGGGCCGCTGGCCGATGCGCGACCCGCGCGCCATGAGCGCCTCCAACACCGGCATGCGCTGAACGCAAGAAACGACAAGTAAACGTCTGTTGGATGGCCCTCTGGACACTTATCGAGCCCGTGCATTGCGCAGAAGCGACTGTCTCGACACGTCGGTTAGGAAATCCGGAAAACGAGAGGAGCGCATAAGCGCTTCCGATCGGGTCCCGTAGCGGCCGGCGAAGAAAAATCGCGGAACCTCAAATTGAGAGTCGTTGGGCGCGCGCGTCGTGTTTGGTTCTCGAATGTGTTAGGAATTGGCCCGCAGGGGTCGCTGTTTGTGGCGGCATATGCGTCGGGAGTGAGCGATTGAACCACGTCTCAACCGAGACGGACGGACGCATCGTCATGCTGCTTGACCGCGCCGATACCGCAATCGATCGAAAGCAATGGGACGAGGCGTTCGACCTGACCTCGCAGATTCTCGCCATTTGCCCCGATCATCGGGAAGCCTTGGGTCTGCGCGCTCACATCAGTCGGCGTCGGAAGACAACCGATGGCCCCCCGGAGCTGCGCTTCGAGGCCGAGCGCCGAACTGTCACCGTTGTCTTTTGCGATCTGGTCGGCTCGTCGAAAATGGCTGAACTCCTCGACCCGGAGGAGATGCAAGAAATCCTTGGCTGGTATCAGCGGATCGTCGGCGAAGCGGTCACGACGGCCGGCGGTTTGATCGCTCGCTTCATGGGCGACGGCGTTTTGGTCTATTTCGGCTATCCTCATGCGACCGATGAAGCGCCGCGTCAGGCGATTCACGCCGCTCTGACAATCATTCAGCAGATCAAGGAGCGCCGCACCGACATCATGGACAGTTACGGCGTCGAGATTGACGCCCGAATCGGGATTCATACAGGCTTGGCGGTGATCACCGAAATGGGCGGCGGCAATCGGAAGGAAGCCGCCGACATCGTCGGCGAGACCCCGAATATCGCAGCTCGCTTGGAAGGACTCGCTGATCCAGGAACTGTGCTTATCAGCGGCGACACTCACGGGCTCGTGACAGGATATTTCAAAACGCTGGCGCGGGGTCCACAACAGCTCAAGAACATTTCGCGCCTGATCACGGCATTTCAAATCATTGACGCGACCGGCGCCACCTCGCGCATTGAGGCAAACGACATCGCCGGCCGAACGGCGCTGGTGGGCCGTATGGCGGAGCTGAAGAAACTTGAGGCGATCCACATCGGCGTCTTGGCCGGCAGAGGACGAATTGTCGCGATTTGCGGAGAGGCGGGGGTCGGCAAGTCGCGGTTGGTGGAGTTGGTGACGACCCGCATGACCGCCAGTTGGCCGGCGCTTCACGCGGCCTGCGCGCCCCATACGCAATCAACGCCCTTCGATCCGATACGCGGCATCCTGTCGGCCGGCGGGCGGAAGAGCCTTCACGCGGCGCTTGGAATTCGCTCGGGGGACTATGGTTCGACGGCTTCTGAGCGAGAGGCCCTGCTGAACGCTGTGGTCGACTATGTGCTCGATTTCGCAGGCAAGTCACCGGCTCTGCTCGTTCTTGAGGACATCCACTGGTCGGACCCATCGACTTTGGAGTTCCTCGCTCGGCTTACAAAACGTGTGGCCGAGAGACCTATTCTCGTCATCGTCACCCTCAGGCCGGAGCTTCAGCTGGAATGGTTCACGTACGAAACAGTAGAGTACATTTCCGTTTACCCGCTTGAACGCGCCGTTGTCGTCGAGATGGTCCGCGCGCTGCTCGGCGCCGCGGACGCGCCGACCAGGATTGTCGATTGGTTGGTCGAACGGTCCGGCGGCGTTCCCCTTTTTGTTGAGGAACTGGTCCGGACGCTGCGTGAAAGCGGGCAACTGACACAGGCGTTGGGCGGTGTTGTCGATCTCGACGCCGACATCCCTTTGACCCTGCAGGGCGTTCTGATCGGTCGTCTCGATCGCCTAGGGCCGGCGAAGCGGGTGGCTCAGGTCGCCTCGGTGATCGGCCGGGAATTCGACGTTGGACTGTTGAAGCGGATTGTCGGCCTCGACGAGGCCCGCTTGCATCGAGATCTGGGCGATCTGATCAACTCGGGCCTGGTCATGCAGTCGGAGCGGACGGGGCGGCTCAAGTTCAAGCACGCACTGATCCGTGACGCCGCCTATCAATCTATCCTCCGCACCACGAGACGCTCGATCCACGCCGCGATCGCAGACGCCGTGCCGGAGCATTACAGCGAAATCCTCGAGCGCAACCCTGAAGTGGTCGCGATCCATCTATTCGAGGCGCAACGTTTCGAGGACGCGGCCAAATTGTTCGCTGAGGCCGCGCGCGCCGCGTCCACCCGATCGGCGCATTCCGAGGCGATAAACCATGTCACCATGGCGCTGAAGGCGACCAAGACCCTGCGCGACGCGGAAGTGCGGCGCAAGGATGAACTTCGCCTTCAACTCCTGCTTGGCCCGTCGTTGATCGCGGCCCGCGGCTACGGGTCGGAAGAGGTTGCGGACAATTACCGCCGGGCGCGGACTCTCTGTGCGTCCGCGACCGAAAGCGCGGAACTATTCGACGCGGTGAATGGCTTGACGGCGTACCACTTGGTTACGGAGCAGATCGAGGAGGCCTCCAAGCTGGCGCAGACCGCGTTCGGCATCGCGGTCGGGCGGTCGGATAACGATGAGCTTCTGGAGGCCTCCGCATGGCTCGGCACGATCCGGTTCTTTCAAGGCATGGCGATAGAGGCGGCGTCGATGCTCGACAGCGCCATCGGCAAATACGACGCCATCGCCCATGCCCGTCACCGAGTCGTTCACGGCTTGGATCCAGCCATTCTGGCCATGTCGCACCGTTGCTGGCTCTATTGGATGAAGGGTGAGGCGGTCGCCGCAGCTGTTATGGCCGATCAGATGCTATCTTTGGCCGAGACGCTGGATCATCCGGTCAGCCGAGCGCATGCGCTCAATTATGTCACCGGGCTCGCGGTCTATCTTGGCGACAATGTTCGAGCCAAGGCGAAGGCCCGCGAAGAGATTGAACTGGCGCGCGCGGCAAAGCTCCCTCACTACGAGGCCTATGGGATGATTTTCCTGGGCCGCGCTTTGATGCGAGACGACGCGCAAGCCTCCATAGACAGCGTCCTGTCCGGACTCGAACTGCGAAAGAAGACCGGCGCCCGTCTCGCTCTGCCTCTGCATCTAGGCCTTCTGGCGGAGGTTCAGCTGGCGAGGGGCGCTGTCCATGCAGCAACGCTGGCGGTATCTGAGGGACTGGAAGTCGCGGAGCGCACCGGCGAGCGGTGGTGGTCGCCGGAGCTGTACCGCTTGAGCGCTGTGATTGGGCATCAGGCTGGGAAGGCCGATGTCGAACCGACGCTTCGGTTCGCTCATCGCACCGCGCAGGACGCGGGGGTCTCAATGCTGGCCGCCCGCGCCGCTCTCAGCGCAGCCGATATCTTGCCCGGGCTTGGACCAAACGACCCGCTTCATCTGCGCCATCACCAGCATCTAATCGACGGGAGCACGCCTGAAACCGACGAGTTAAAGCGGCGGCTCTCTTAGTCGTTCCGGCGGCGTCTCGCGAAAACGGCGAATAGCGCAGGAGTTCATTGAGCGGTACGCGCGCAGCGCGCGCACGCGAAGCAAAAAGTGGCCCGGAGAGGTTTTAACAATGCCCACGTCATCGAAGATGTCCGAGACAATTACCGAATTTGCTCGGCTTTGGGCGATCTACGCTGCGGGCCGCCAGACGATCGCAATGGTTCTCCCTGGCGCTCCCTTGAAATTGGAGGTGAGTTGATGCGCACTTCGTCGCCGGAAAATCAAACTGACTGAGTATCGAAAAAACTGGTTTGCAAACACCAAAGGACGCCCAATGCGGGAAAATCTCAGATCGAAGCTCGCGGACATTTCAGTCGCGCTGCGCGACAAACACGCAATTCGACTGGACGGCGCTGGCGCCCACGCCGTCACCGCCTGGTTCCTGGGTCCCAAGGGCGAGAATGGCAAGCTGCTGCACGAACTCGTCCGCAGCGCGCTGGAGGCGCACCTCCAATTCCGCCACGATGTTTACCCCCAAGACCCCCGGTTTATTACTTACGAGATGCAGGAGACGCCCAGCTACAAGCGCTCCGTCGCCGAGATTCGGGATGACTTCGATGGGGTGCTCAGCGCGCTAAAGGAATCGGGCGCGTTCTTCAGCATGCGCAGTCAGGGGCACATGCTTTGGGACGTGACGATCCCGGGGCTCGCCGGTTATTTCGCGGCGATGCTCTACAATCAGAATAACGTGGCCGCCGAGGCTTCACCTGTCACTACGATGATGGAGATCGCCGTCGGCGACGATCTCTGCCGCATGCTGGGCTACTCCGTTCCGACCGACACGTCCACGGCGCCGGACCCGAAGAACGCGAAGAAGCCGCAGCGACCATGGGGACATATCACCTGCGATGGATCCGTCGCCAACATGGAAGGTCTATGGATGGCGCGGAATCTCAAGTTTTTTCCGCCCGCCTTGCTCGCCGCTGCGCGCAACGTGCCGGACGCGGCGCCCATCCTCGGGCTCGAAGTGTCCCTCCTCGATGGGCGCAAGAAGATCCTCGCCAATTGCTCCGCCTGGGAGCTCCTGAACCTCCCGAACGATGTGGTGGTCGACCTTCCGACGATTGTCGAGGATCAGACGGACATCGACCCCGGCGACCTGGCTTCGTACATGAGCAGGTACACCATTTCCGCGTTGGGCATGGCGGGAGCTTGTCATGAGTATGTTCTGAGTCAGGGACTCAAGAACTTGCCGGTTATAACCTCGCCGGCGACGAACCACTACTCGTGGCCCAAAGCTGCGGCCTTATTGGGGGTCGGAACCAATCAACTATGGGATGTGCACGTTGACCTCGATGCGCGGCAGGAGGTAGACACCGCGAACCGGTTGGACGGGAACCCCAGGACATTGCGCGCCTATCTGCAGAAGGCGCTGGACACAGCCACTCCTGTCATAACCGCGGTCGCCGTTATCGGCTCGACGGAGGAGAGCGCTGTCGACCCGCTTCACGATATCGTCGAACTGCGTGACGAGTTTCGCGAACGTGGCCTCGAGTTCACGATTCATGCGGACGCGGCCTGGGGCGGATACTTCGCATCGATGCTCCGCGACGATACAACTGCGCAGCCAGCGAGGCGGTCCGAAGTCCGCCCATTCCGTTCCAACACTGCGCTCCCGCCCATTCCGGAGACCCCAATGAGCAACGAGGTCTCCAAGCAATATCTGGCTCTCGGTCTGGCCAACTCGATCACCGTCGATCCGCATAAGGCGGGTTACATTCCTTATCCCGCCGGCGGCCTTTGCTATCGCGATAGCAATATGCGCAACCTGGTGTCGTTGAAGTCACCAGTCGTTTTTCATGGCACGGCGGACCCGACGGTCGGCGTGTACGGCATCGAAGGCAGCAAGCCGGGCGCCGCCGCGGCGGCCGTCTACATGTCGCATAAAACGATCCGGCCGACGCGGCAGGGTTATGGCAAATTGCTCGAGCAATGCATCTTCTCCAGCAAGAAGCTCTATTGTCGGCTGCGCACGATAGCGCGCCCGGACGACCCGTTCCGAATCGCCTTCGTTCAGCGCATCCCCGCCGAGAAGGAGGGTCTCCCTCCCGCCAAGATCGAGCAGCAGCTCCGGGACATCCGCGAGTGGTTCGTGGGGAAGTCCAATCGTCAAATCGTCGACGGGCCGCACTATGACTTCTTCAAGCAGCTCGGCAGCGACCAGACGATTCAGACCTGGGCCGTCAACTTCAGAAACGCCGACGGCTCCTGGAACCAGGACATCGACCGGCTCAACGATCTCAACAACAATCTGTATATGACGTTCAGCATGATGCCCGACGGGGACAAGCTCAGGAATCCCTCTGACGCCAAGCTTATTTTCACCTCTTCGAGCTTCAGCGTCTCCGGCTATGGCCCCGAGTTCGTCGAAAGCTTTCTATTTCGCCTCGGGGTGAATGCGAGTCGGGAGCACGTGAGCGCTCCTGGCTTCCCGGCTATCGATTTCAACATCAGCACGCAAATGGACCCTTGGTTCACCGAGGACGAGGAGAACCCCCAGGACGGATTCCTGAAGACGATCGAGGACACTCTGCGCGCCGAGATCTTAAAGCAGATCAATGAATTACAGCACGGAAGGACGTCGTAGGGCCGCCGGGCCGCGCGCGTCTTGAACTTTCGCTTGACCGAGATTGGATGAGGGGGAGGCGCGAAACGACCGGCGCCGGCAACGAGCCGATTCGGGAAGGACTGCAAATCCGACCGCTCAAGGTTACTCGAGCGCCCCTCAGAGCATAAGGGCGCGGCTGTAAAATGCGCTGGGCCAACGCGAAGCTCGGAAGTCGCGGGGACGCCTTTGCCGAGGCGAGGAAACCAAAGATAGTCGTCATTCATCTCGAGGAGGAAACGCCGCATGTCCGATCATAAAGATTCGCCATTCGTCGACGACCGTCCGATGATCGACATCGGAGATTTTTTTCTTTGGCCTGGGGAAAGCGGCGGGCCCGTCTTCATGATTTCCCTGAATCCGCTGACCGATCCCGATCCCCGCATCAGCTCAGAGATTCATCTGGATGCGGCGGCAGTGTACGAGTTCAAGGTCGATCTCGACGGCGACGCCGTCGCCGACCTATCCTATAAGATCACGGTGGAGGGCAATGTTCCGACACAGCGCGTCACGCTGCGAAAGGCGCGCGGCAAGGACGCAAATTCGAACTTGCCCGTCGGCGAAGTGATCGCGACCGGCGAGAGCACGGCATACGGAAGCGCCGAGCCCACATTGATCAAAGGGCCGGAGGGCGAGATGCTGTTCGTCGGTCCTCGACAGGATCCGTTCTTCTTCGATTTTCGCGGTCTGATCTCGCCGGTATCCGACGATCTGAGATTCGCTCTCAGCGCCGATGGCCTACCAACGGACGGAAGCGCACAGGATACATTCGGCCCGACGAACGTCACGATTGTCGCGCTCGAAGTCCCGGACCTGAGGGGCAAGAAGATTGGCGCTTGGAGCGTAACGTCCAACGCGACTAACGGCGCGGCTCTGGACCGCGCGGGCAGGGCCTCGATCACCGCGATCTTCCTGCCAAATCCCCCTACCGGCCGCAATCCCGCTTCCTATCCTTATGGCGTCCAGAAGCAAACCTACAACGAAACGGCGCCGGCGGACGACCGGGCCAATTATGGGCATGCGTTCCGCTATCGCCTGCAACAGATTCAGGCGGATGAAGCCTGGGCGGATTTCTTCTTGCCCGACATCCTGACCTATGACCCTTCGCAGCCGCAGGAATATCCGAATGGGCGTAACCTCGCGGAAGATGCGGTGTTCTGGATGATCGTTAAGCTAAACCCGTTCTGTTATGTCCCGGCTTCATCGGACCCGCCGTTTCCGCGTTCGAATCCCCAGAAGCTGTCGCCGACCTTCCCATACGCTCTTCCTCCGACGACCAGCTATCCTTATATGACGCTCCCCAAGAAATCGCACCACCACGATTAGGGGTGTCCAGTCGCCGGGGCGACGCCCTCCACAGATGAAAGACCGCCCGCGACGCGGCGCGGTCAGCAACGCTCGCCGCGCAGGGGTTCGACGTTTTGCGCTTCGCCAACGAGCCAACGAGGACGTGTGCGGCAATCCGGACGGCATGCTCGAGACGATCCGCCAGTGGCTCACGGAAGTGACGCCGCGCATCGACGAATCCGCGACTTGGGCTCGGCGCGATCCCCCACCCCGACCCGCCCCCACAAGGGGCGCGGGAGAACGCCCTTACCCGATCGCCATCAGGCTCGCGTTTCCGCCCGCCGCCGCCGTGTTGGTTGCGATCGCGACTTCCTCGACCAGCGCGGCGAGGTCGTAGTCCTCGCCGGCGGCGAGCCGTTCGGGCGTCAGCGCCTGGAGGCGGACGATCGGGCCGGGGCGGGCGGCGAGCTTGCGGGACGTCTCCGCCAACGCCGCGGCCTCGCCCTCGATGAGCGCGCCGGCGAGCGCGGGCGCGCTCAATGGGTCCTCCACGAGGTCGACGCGGGGAGCGACTTCGTCGGGCAGGCCTTTCAGCGCCCGCGCGGCGGCGGCGACGACCGCATCGTTTCCCGTCGCCAGGATAGCGCCGATCTGGATCAGGAGACCGCTGTCGCTCGCCGCGACCGCGGCGATTTTACCCCGTCGGCGAAGCGCGTAGACGTTGCGCTCGCCGACGGGGCCGGCAAGCTCGATCCGCGCGCCGAGCGGCGAGCGCGCCATGAAGCCGACGCAGCGTTCGGCCTCAGCGTCGTGGCGGTGAGCGCGCAGCCAGTCGATATAGGCGCGCAAAGTCCCAAGCGCAGCGCCCGCGCCCTCGAGCCGGTCGAGCGCGTCTCGCGGCGGCTCGCACACGAGGCGCGAGAGATAGAGCGGACCGCCCGCCTTCGGGCCGGTCCCGGAGAGCCGCGAGCCGCCGAACGGCTGCACGCCGACTGTCGCGCCGATGATGTTGCGGTTGACATAGATGTTGCCGGCCTCGATACGTTCGACCACGCGCGCGATCGTCTCGTCGATGCGGGTGTGCAGACCGAAGGTGAGGCCGTAGCCGGCGGCGTTGATCCCGTCGATCAGCGCGTCGAGCCCCTCGCGCCTGTACTTGAGCACATGCAGCACCGGGCCGAACACTTCGCGCTCGACGTCGGCGAAGGCGTTCACTTCGATCAGCGCCGGGGCGACGAAGGTTCCGCGCGCCGCGGCCTCGGGCAGCGGACCTTGTGTGACCCTGAAGCCGCGGCCTCGCATCGTCTCGATATGGGCGTTGATCGCGTCCCGCGCCTCGGCCGTGATGACCGGACCGACGTCGACCGACAGGCGCCGCGGATCGCCGACCTCGAGTTCGGCCATCGCGCCCTTCAGCATCGTCAACGTCCGGTCGGCGATGTCGTCCTGCAGGCAGAGAATGCGCAAGGCCGAACAGCGCTGGCCCGCCGAATCGAAGGCCGACGAGATCACGTCGCCGACCACCTGCTCGGTCAGCGCCGAGGAATCGACCACCATCGCGTTCAGGCCCCCGGTCTCGGCGATGAGCGGCAACGGCGCGCCGGTCCGGGTCAGGCGGCCGGCAAGTTCGCGCTCAATCAGGCCGGCGACGGGCGTCGAGCCGGTGAAGACGACGCCCTGCACGCGCGGGTCGGCGACCAGCGCCGCGCCGACCTCGCCCGCGCCAGGCAGAAGCTGAAGCGCATCGACCGGCACGCCGGCCTGGTGCAGCGCGCCGACCGCCTCAGCGGCGATCAGCGGCGTCTCCTCGGCGGGCTTGGCGACGACGCAATTGCCGGCGGCGAGCGCCGCCGCGATCTGGCCGGTGAAGATCGCCAGCGGAAAATTCCACGGACTGATACAGGCGACGATCCCGAGCGGGGCGGGCGAGGCGGGCCTCAAGGTCCGCGCCGCCTCGGAAGAATAGTAGCGCAGGAAATCGGCCGCCTCGCGCACCTCGGCCACCGCATTGGCGTAGGACTTGCCGGCCTCGCGCACGATCAGGCCGACGAGCTCGTCGTTCTTCGCCTCGAGCCCGTCGGCGGCGCGGCGCAGGATCGCGGCGCGCTCGTCCGGCGCGACCGCGGCCCATGTTGCAGCGGCCGCCGCGGCGGCGGCGATCGCGGCGGCGATCTCGTCGGAGCGCGCATGGCGGGTGAATCCGACGACGTCGTCATGGTCGGCGGGGTTCCTGACCGACTCGCCGGCGCCATCGTCCGGCGCGCCGGGCGCAAGAGCGCGCCGGGCGGCCCGCGCGGTCAGCTCCAGTCCTTCCGCGAGCGCGGCGAGGCGCCGCTCGTCGGAAAAGTCGAGCCCGCGCGAGTTCGCCCGCTGCGGCCAGTAGAGATCGCGCGGCGCGGCAATCTTCTCATGCGGCGCGCCGAGCGGCTGAACTTTACGGGCGAGCGCGACCGGGTCGGCCGCCAGCTCGTCGACGGCGACGCCGGGGTCGGCGACGCGATTGACGAACGACGTGTTGGCGCCGTTTTCCAATAGACGTCGGACGAGATAGGCGAGCAGCGTCTCGTGCGAGCCGACGGGGGCGTAGACGCGGCAGGGCCGGTTGAGCTTGTCGCGGCCGACGACTTCCTCATAGAGCGGCTCGCCCATCCCGTGCAGGCACTGGAATTCGTACTGGCCGCGATAGAAGTCGGGTCCGGCCATGGTCAGGACGGAGGCCAGGGTCTGCGCGTTGTGGGTCGCGAATTGCGGATAGACCGCGTCGGCCGCGGCGAGCAGTTTCCGCGCCGAGGCGAGATAACTGACGTCGGTGTGGACCTTGCGGGTGAAGACGGGAAAGCCCTCGAGCCCGTCGACCTGGGCGCGCTTGATCTCCGAATCCCAATAGGCGCCCTTGACGAGCCGGACCATCAGCCGGCGCCCCGACCGCCGCGCGAGATCGATCAGCCAGTCGATGACGAAGACGCAGCGCTTGCCATAGGCCTGGATGACGAAGCCGAGGCCGTTCCAACCCGCGAGATCAAGATCGAGGCACAAGGCCTCGAGGAGATCGAGCGAGAGATCGAGGCGGTCGGCCTCCTCGGCGTCGATGTTGAGGCCGATGTCGTAGGATTTCGCCAGCGCCGCGAGCCGCTTCGTTCGGGGCAGCAGTTCGCCCATCACGCGCGCGCGCTTGATGCGCTGGTAGCGCGGATGCAGCGCCGAGAGTTTGATCGAGATGCCGGGACCTTCGTAAATGCCGCGATGGCGCGAGGCCTTGCCGATGGCGTGGACGGCGTGCTCGTATTCGTCGAGATAGCGCGCTGCGTCCGCGGCGGTCGTCGCCGCCTCGCCCAGCATGTCGTAGGAAAACGAAAAGCCCCGCGCTTCGCGCTCGCGGCTGTTGCCGATCGCCTCCTCGATCGTCCGGCCAGTGACGAACTGCTCGCCCATCAGGCGCATCGCGACGTCGACGCCGCGGCGGATGATCGGTTCGCCGCTGCGCGCGATCAGCCGGGTCAGCGCCGCCGAGAGGCCTTGCTCGCTCGTCGTCGCCACCAGCCGCCCGGTCAGCACCAGTCCCCAGGTGGCGGCGTTGACGAACAGCGACGGGCTATTGCCGATATGGGCGCGCCAGTCGCCGGGCGACAGCTTGTCGCGGATCAGCGCGTCGCGGGTGGCGGCGTCGGGAATGCGCAGCAGCGCCTCGGCGAGGCACATCAGCGCCACGCCCTCCTGGCTCGAGAGCGAGTATTCATGGATCAGGCCCTCGACCCCGCTCGACCGCGTCTTGGCCCGCAGCCGCCCAACCAGCCTGCGCGCGAGCGCCTCTACGCCTTTGCTCTGCTGCGCGCTCAGCGTCGCAAGATCGAGGAGCGGCGGCACGCACTCGGGCTCGGGGCGCCGATAGGCCGAGGTGATCGTGGCCCGCAATGGCGTTTGAGGGGCGATATCGGACCGGAACGCGGCGAAGAGGTCGGCGGCGGCGGTCATGTCCGGGCTCCTCGAGGACGAATGTCGCGCTGACGCGCGTCAGCGTGATGGGGCGGCGACTGGCGATCCTATTCCCTCGAGCCGTCTCTTGCCTATGCCGCGAAATGGCCAGGCTAAGCCGCCGGTAATCTGTTCGCCGGAGACTGGGTTCGGGCCACACCCTTTTCTGCTCCCGTGCGCGGGAACGTCCCTTGGCCATTGAATTTCGCCGCGAGGTTCGGTTGGCGACAAATCGCAAAATTCTGGACGTCATGCGGGGGGCTGGCGGCTTTACCGCCGGATTTGACTATCTTCGCATCGGCCTTGCGCTCGCCGTGCTGGTCTGGCACTCCATCGGCGTCAGCACCGGGTCGGCGAGCCTGGACCAGGCGCTCTGGAGCGGTCCGTTCCGTTTCCTGCCCGCGGCCATATTGCCGATGTTCTTCGCGCTGTCGGGGTTTCTGGTCGCGGGAAGCCTCGAACGGACCCGGCGGCGCGAATTCGTGACGCTGCGCGCGCTGCGCCTGGTTCCCGCGCTCGCGGTCGAGGTCACGCTCTCGGCGCTCATCCTCGGCGCGCTGTTCACTATTCTGCCGCTGCGCGAATATCTGACCAGCCCGGACCTCGGCAGATATTTCGGCAACATTGTCGGGCTCGTCCACTTCACCCTGCCGGGCGTATTCGAGCACAACCCCCTTCCGCGCCTGGTCAATTTCCAGCTTTGGACCATTCCCTTCGAGCTGGAATGCTACTTCTTCCTTGTCTGCCTATCGACGGCGCTGCGCGACCGACGCGCCTTCGTCGCCGCCATCATTCTGTTCTCGCTCGTCGCCACGCTCAACGCGTTCCTGTACTCGCCCGCCAGCGCGTTCGATCACGTGCCCGGGCGCGCGCTCGTCTCATCGTTCCTCGCCGCGGTCGGCCTGCATCGGTATCGAGACAAAATCCCCTATTCGTCCGTGCTCGGCGTCGTCGCCGGGATCGCAGCGGCGGCGCTGCTCGAGATCCCCAACGCCGCCTATCTCGCCGCCTTCCCGGTCGCCTATCTGACCGTGTGGCTCGGCTTGATGCGGCCGCCGAAAATTCCGTTCGGCGACCTGTCCTACGGAATCTACCTGTTCCACTTCCCGCTCGAGCAGTCGATCGTGCATCTCTTCCCCAGCGTCAGAAGCTGGCAGGAGCTCACGCTGATGGCCCTGCCGCCGAGCCTGCTGTGCGCGTGGCTCTCCTGGAACCTGATCGAGCACCCGATCCTCAGCCGCAAAAAGCAGGCCCTGGCGGCGGCCGATCGCGCCTTCGCGGCGGCCGGCCGTCTCGCCGCCGCCGTTCTCCCGCGGCGCGAGCGGCGGGCAAAGGTTGGATCGAGCGCCGTCGCGCCGGCGGATTGACGTGGTCGACGGTTTTTCGCCGACGCAGAAGCGAGAGTTGCGCTAGCGACGCCCGAAATGGACTTGACGCTGCGGCATTTCCTCGGCGTCACGAGCTGCGCTGCGGAGGGTCGGGTATTGTGCTAGCTTCCAGTATCGGGAGCTGGCGCAATGAGCGAGACCCGGAAGATCGCGGCGATTCTGGCCGCCGACGTCGTAGGTTTCAGCCGGCTCGCAAGCGCCGACGAAGAGCGCATTTTGGCGCGGATGCGCGCTCTGCGCAGCGACCTCATCGATCCTGCCGTTACCGTGCATCACGGCCGAGTGGTGAAGCGCACCGGCGACGGGGCGATCGTCGAATTCCGCAGCGTGGTCGAGGCCGTCCGTTGCGCGCTCGAAGTGCAGGAAGGGATGATCGAGCGGAACGCCGGGGTGCCGCCCGAGCGACGGATCGAATTCCGCATCGGAATCCATCTCGGCGACGTCATCGAGGAGAGCGACGGCGACCTGATGGGCGAGGGCGTCAACATCGCCGCGCGTCTCCAGGGCTTGGCCGAACCCGGAGGCGTGTGCTTGTCGGAGGACGCGTATCGTCTGGTCAAGGCGCGGCTCGATCTGGCGTTCAAAGACCTCGGGCAGACCCAGCTCAAGAACATCGCCGAACCGATCAGAGTCTACGCGATCGACGCCAGCGCGGCGACGCCGACGAAATTCGCGCCCCAGGCCCAGCCCGTCCCGATCCTCCGGCTTGCGCTGCCTGACAAGCCTTCGATTGCGGTCCTCCCGTTCCAAAACATGAGCGGAGACCCGGAGCAGGATTATTTCGCCGACGGGATGGTCGAGGACATCGTCACCGGCTTGTCGCGGATCAAGTGGCTGTTCGTGATCGCGCGCAATTCGAGCTTCGTTTACAAAGGCAGAGCCGTCGACGTTCGGCAGGTGGGCCGCGAGCTTGGCGTGCGCTATCTCCTGGAAGGCGGCGTGCGCAAAGCGGGTGGGCGCGTGCGCATCACCGCGCAGCTCGTCGAAGCTGAAACCGGGGCGCATCTCTGGGCCGACAAGTTCGACGGCGGATTGGAGGACGTTTTCGACTTGCAAGATCAGATCACCGATCGAGTTGTGGGCATCGTCGAGCCGAGCATCCGCAAGTCGGAAATCGATCGTTCGCGCCGAAAGCGCCCGGAAAGCCTCGACGCTTACGACCTCTATCTGCGGGCTTTGCCGTATCTCGCGTCGATTTCGATCGCCGACGCCCCGCTCGCTGGCAACCTGCTCGAGGACGCGCTCAAGCTCGACCGGAAATACCCCGCCGCCCATGCTTATCTTGCGTGGTCTCGCCAGATTTCTTTCACACATGACGGATTCGACGAGGATGATAAGATCGCAGGGCTCCGGCACGCGCGCGCGGCGATCGCAAATGACGTGGATGACGCGACGGCGCTCGCGGTTGGCGCGATGGTGATTGGCCTCTTGGGCAAGGACGCCGCCGCTGCGCTCAATGCGGTTGAGCGCGCCTTGTCATTTAACGCTTCGTCCGCCGCCGCACATTTTTTTGGCGCGCAATTGTATGCTTGGAGCGGCGACCCCGTCGCCGGGACTGAATATGCCCATCGGGCGCTGCGCTTGAGCCCCTTCGATCCGCTCGCCTATGTAGCCCATCTCGCGCTCGCCGTGGCGGCGCTCCAGGAGGGGCGGTACGAAGAGTTGGCGGCGTACTGGGGAAAGTGCGCTCAAGCCAATCCCAGTTTCGGCGCGTTCGCTATGGCCCAGGCAGAGATGCTGGCGCTCGCGGGACGGATGGAGGAGGCGAAGCCGATCTTTGCGCGCGGGATGGAGCTCGAACCCGAATTCCGAATTCGCACGATTCTCGAGCTCGGATACGTTCCAGAACTTGCTGAGAAATTTGTGCGCGCGGCCAGATTGTTGGGAGCGCCCGAATGACCTTCGTTCGTGGGCGTCATTGAATTTGCGTTGGCCACAGGAACCGAGGACCCGGTTCAACCCAGCATGCGGCTGTCTGGGCGGTCTTTAGGTGATTTGAAGACTCTGTCGCCCTGTATAACATTGCAACCGACGGAACGTTGGGCGCGGGATGCGAACGGATAGGGATGCGACGCTCGGTCTGATCCTCGACGGCGGGCGCGCGCGGCGCATGGGCGGCGCCGATAAGGGCCTCATCGCGCTGGCGGGCAGGCCGATGCTCGCGCGCGTCATCGAGCGCCTGCGTCCTCAATGCGGGGCGCTCGCGCTCAGCGCGAGCGGCGATCCGGCGCGCTTCGCCAGTTTCGGCCTCCCGGTCCTCGCCGACGACCCGCCGGGTTTCGCCGGTCCGCTCGCCGGGATTCTGGCGGGGCTCGAGTCTTGCGCTCAATCGGCGCCGCCGCGCCTGGCGTATGTGGCCAGTCTGGCGGCGGACGCGCCGTTCGCGCCGGCCGATTTCGTCGCGCGGCTGCACGCGGCCCGTCGCGCGGCGGAGGCCGAGATCGCCGTCGCCGCGTCGGGCGGGCGCACGCATCACATCGCCGCGCTGTGGCCGGTCGCGCTTGCGGCCGAGTTGCGCCGCGCGCTTCGATCGGAGGGGCTGCGCAAGGTCGAGAGCTTCGCGGCGCGTTTCCGCCTCGCTTCCGCCGAATGGCCGAGCGAGCCGATCGATCCGTTTTTCAATGTCAATACGCCCGAAGACCTCGCGCTCGCTGAGGCGCTGCTGCGCGCCGGCTTCCGGCGCCGACGTCCGCGCGAATTGACGGGAATGGGCTGAGGGAAGGAGAGGCGCCGATGCGCGTGATCGGCCTCGCTGGCTGGAGCGGAGCGGGCAAGACGACGCTGATCGTGCGTCTCATTCCCGAACTCCAACGTCGCGGCTACAGCGTGTCGACGCTCAAGCACGCCCATCACGACTTCGACGTCGACCAGCCCGGCAAGGATTCTTTTGAGCACCGGGCCGCGGGCGCGCGTGAGGTTCTGGTCGCCTCCTCCGCCCGGCTGGCCCTGATGCGCGAGTTGCGCGGCGCGCCCGAGCCGCCGCTCGCCGATCTTTTGCGCCTGCTCGCGCCGGTCGATCTTGTTCTCGTCGAGGGCTTCAAGCGCGACGCGCTCGCCAAGATCGAAATCTGGCGCGAAGCAACCGGCAAGGCGCCGATCCATCAGCAGGACCCGCATGTCGTGGCGCTCGCCAGCGATAGCCCTGCGCCGCCCCCGCGCCTGCCGCATGCGCGTATCGACGATGTCGCCGCCGTGGCCGATCTGGTGCTGGCGCATGCGGAGCCGGTCGAAACTGTGCTCGCGCGGCTTGCGCGCTCTCCGGGGCCGTAACCCGCCGGGCGGGGCATGATGGCGCGATGCGACGTCGAGATCGCCACAAGGCGAAGGGATTCGCCTTGTCACGTCCTCAACGCCAAGGCTAGTCTTCGCCAATGGGGAGCGAGCAAGCGACGCCGCGAACGGCGGCCGGCCCAGGCTCCCGGATATTCGACAGGTGGAGCGCTCATGAGCTTTCGTCTTAAGACACTCGTCTTCGCCGCGGCGTTCGCCGCCTCCGCCGGGGCGGCCGCCGCGGCCGATCTGAAGATCGCCCTGATCCGCGGCCTTACCGGTCCGCTCCAGGCCTACGCCAAGCAGACCGAAACCGGCTTCATGCTCGGCCTCGAATACGCGACCAAGGGGACGATGGAGGTCGACGGACGCAAGATCGTCGTCATCACCAAGGACGACCAGAGCAAGCCCGACCTCGCCAAGACGGCGCTGGCGGAAGCTTACGAGGACGACGGCGTCGACATCGCCGTCGGCACGACGTCGTCGGCGGCCGCGCTGGCGATGCTGCCGGTCGCAGAGGAGCACAAGAAAATCCTGGTCGTCGAACCCGCGGTCGCCGACGCGATCACCGGATCCAAGTGGAATCGCTATATCTTCCGCACCGCGCGCAACTCGTCGCAGGATGCGATTTCCAATGCGGTCGCGATTGGCCAGGCGGGCGAGCACGTAGGGACCCTGGCGCAGGATTACGCCTTCGGCCGCGACGGCGTGGCCGCGTTCAAGGAGGCGCTCGCCAGGACCGGCGCGACCGTCGACGCGGAAGAATACGCGCCGATCAACACCACCGACTTCACCGCCCCAGCGCAGCGCCTGTTCGACGCCCTGAAGGACAAACCCGGCCGCAAGATCATCTGGATCATCTGGGCGGGCGGCGGCGATCCCCTCGACAAGCTCGCCGATCTCGACCCCGGCCGCTACGGCATCGAGCTTTCGACCGGGGGCAACATCCTGCCCGCGCTCGTGGCCTACAAGCGTTTCCCCGGCCTCGAGGGCGCCACCTACTACTATTATGGAATCCCCAAGAACCCGATCAACGACTGGCTGGTGGCCGAGCATGAGAAGCGCTTCCACGCGCCGCCGGATTTCTTTACCTGCGGCGGCTTCGCCGCGGCGATGGCGGTCGTCACCGCGGTCGAGAAGGCGAAATCGACGGACACGGAGAAGCTCATCTCCACGATGGAAGGGATGGCGTTCGACACGCCCAAGGGCAAGATGATCTTCCGCAAAGAAGATCACCAGGCGCTTCAGTCGATGTATGCGTTCAAGATCAAGGTCGACCCGAAAGTGGCCTGGGGAATCCCCGTGCTCACGCGCGAGTTGACGATCAAGGACATGGACATCCCGATCCGCAACAAGCGATGACCCCGTCACTGGAGACGCGCGATCTCACCATCCGGTTCGGGGGCCATGTCGCGGTCGATCACGTCTCCTGCGCCTTTCAGCCCGGCGAGCTGACCGCAATCGTCGGGCCGAACGGCGCGGGCAAGACCACAT
Organism: uncultured Alphaproteobacteria bacterium; assembly: GCA_963835955.1. GTDB lineage: Bacteria > Pseudomonadota > Alphaproteobacteria > Rhizobiales > Beijerinckiaceae > Roseiarcus. Next base: position 21,856 of record CAWIHZ010000007.1, read on the forward strand.
ACTTCAATCTGATGTCGGGCCAGCTTCGCGCTTCCGACGGCGCGGTCATGATCGATGGCGACGACGTGACGCGGCTCGGTCCGGCGCAGCGCACGCGGCTCGGCATTGGCAGGGCGTTCCAGCTCACCAACCTCTTTCCTCGCCTCAGCGTCGCCGAGAACGTCCGGCTCGCGACTCAGGCCGTGTCCGGCGTGCATTACGACATGCGGCGGCCCTGGGGCGCGGGCGTCGATCTGATCGAGCGCGCCGATTCGGTGCTCCAATCGGTCGGCCTCTTCGCAAAACGCAATGTGTTCGCCTTCGCTCTGCCGCACGGCGACCAGCGCAAGCTCGAAGTCGCGATGATGATGGCGCTCGAGCCGAGGATCTTCATGTTCGACGAGCCGACGGCCGGCATGAGCGTCGATGATGTCCCGGTCTTGCTCGATCTGATCGCGCGGCTGAAGGCCGACAAGACCAAGACGATCCTGCTGGTCGAGCACAAAATGGACGTCGTGCGCTCGCTCGCCGACCGCATCATTGTCCTGACCGACGGCCGGCTGGCGGCGGACGGCGAGCCCGAGGCGGTGATTGCGTCGCCGGTCGTGCGGGAAGCCTATCTCGGAATCGCGCCGGGGAAAGTGGCATGAGCGCGATGCTCACGCTCGAGGGCGTCCACACCCATATCGGCCGCTATCACATATTGCAGGGCGTCGATTTCGACGCGCCGGCGGGCCGGACGACCATGCTGCTCGGCCGCAACGGCGCCGGCAAGACCACCGCCTTGCGCACGATCATGGGGCTGTGGCGCGCTTCGAAGGGCCGCATCGCGCTGGGCGGGACGCCCTTGCAGGGGATGGCCGCGAGCGATGTCGCGCGCCTCGGCGTCGGCTACGCGCCAGAGACCATGGCGGTGTTCTCCGATCTATCCGTCAAGGAGAACCTGGTGCTCGGCGCGCGATCCGGCCCACTGGACAGCGCGCGCCTTGACTGGATTTTCGGCTTCTTCCCGGCATTGCGGAAATTCTGGCAGTCGCGAGCCGGCTCGCTGTCGGGCGGACAGAAGCAGATGCTGTCGATCGCCAGAGCGATCGTCGAACCGCGCGAACTGCTGCTGATCGACGAGCCGACCAAGGGCCTAGCCCCGGCGATCGTCGGCTCGCTGATCGCCTGCCTCAAGGAGATCAAGGCGACGGGCGTCACCATTCTCCTGGTCGAGCAGAACTTCCGCGTCGCGCGAGAGGTCGGCGATGCGGTTCGCATAATGGACAACGGCCGCATCGCGCATCGCGGCGCGATGGCGGACCTCGCCGCCGACGAGGGGTTGCAGAACCGCCTTCTCGGCCTCAGCCTGGACGCGCATCGATGAGCGCGCTCGACGCCGGCGCCGCGCTGCCGCGACGAAGAGCCGAGATTCTGCCGGCCCTGACGCCTGTGATTGTCGCCCTCGTCGCCGCCCCGTTGATCGGCTCGCTGTCCACATTCGTGACCCTGACCGCCGCCGGGGTGGCGATGGGCATGATGATCTTCACCATGGCGTCGGGCCTGACCCTCGTCTTCGGCATGATGGACGTGCTCAACTTCGGCCACGGCGCCTTCATCGCGCTCGGCGCCTATGTCGCTACGCTCGTGCTGCTGCCGCTCGCCGGTTGGTCGAGCGCGGATTCGCTCGCCCTCAATCTCGCCGTCTTCATCCTCGCCGCGCTCGCGGCCGCCATTGTCTGCGGCGCCGTCGGATGGGCGTTCGAGCGCCTGATCGTCAAGCCGGTCTACGGCCAGCATCTGAGGCAGATTCTCGCGACCATCGGCGGCGCGATCATCGCCGAGCAATTGCTCTATGCGCTGTTCGGCCCGGATCAAATCCCGATCGCCATGCCTAAGACCTTTGAGGGCTCCTTCGTCTTCGGCGAAGCGGCGATCGAAAAATATCGCGTGCTGGCGACCCTGGTCGGCCTCGCGGTGTTTTCCGGCGAAATGCTGATCCTCAACCGCACCAGGATCGGCCTCTTGATCCGCGCCGGAGTCGAGAACCGCGAGATGGTGGAGGCGCTCGGCTATCGCGTCGACCGGCTGTTCGTGGCTGTGTTCATGGCGGGATCGGCGCTGGCGGGCTTAGGCGGCGCAATGATGGCGCTCTATCGCGGCCAGGTTCACGCGACCATCGGCGGCGAGTTCCTGGTGCTGTGTTTCATCGTCATCATCATCGGCGGCTTGGGTTCGGTCGGCGGCTCGTTCGTCGGCGCGATTCTGGTCGCGCTGATCGCCAATTACGCCGGCTTTCTCGCGCCGAAGCTGGCGCTGGTGTCGAACATCCTGGCGATGGTCGCAGTCCTGCTCTGGCGCCCGCGCGGGCTCTATCCGGTCAGCGGACGATGAAGCTGCTGTCGGGCGATCCGCCGCGCGGCCGGGCGCTGCAAGTCCTGTTGATCGCGATCGTCCTCGCGCTCGCGCTGGCGCCGTTCCTGTTCCCCGGCGTCAAGGCGCTGAACACCGCGGCCAAGATCTGCGTGATGATCCTGCTCGTCGCCTCCTACGACCTTCTGCTCGGCTATACCGGCATCGTCTCTTTCGCGCATGTGATGTTCTTCGGCGTCGGCGCCTATGGCGCAGGCCTGGCGCTCTACGGGATGGGCGCGAGCTGGGGGGCGCTGGCGTTGGGACTGACAGCCGCCGCCGCGCTGTCGCTCGTGTTGGCGCTGGCGATCGGCCTGTTCTCGCTCAGGGTCCAGTCGATCTTTTTCGCCATGGTGACGCTCGCCGTCGCCTACGCCTTCAACGTGCTCGCGTCCCAAATGTCGTGGTTGACCGGCGGCGAGGACGGCCGTTCTTTCCGCGTTCCGGAGGCGCTGCGGCCGAGCACGAGACTTTTCGAAGCCAAGGTTCTCGGCGTCTCCGTCAATGGCAGGTTGCTCACCTATTATCTCGTCCTCGTCGTCGTCGCGGTCGCATTCCTGGCGCTGCTTCGGGTCGTCAACTCGCCGTTTGGCCGCGTGCTGCAGGCGATCCGCGAGAATCCGTTTCGCGCCGAGGCTCTCGGCTATCGCATCGTCGTCCACCGGACGCTCGCCACCTGCATATCCGCGCTCGGCGCGACGCTCGCCGGGGCGTTGAGCGCGCTGTGGCTGCGCTATGTCGGACCCGACACGGCGCTGAGCTTCTCGATCCAAGTCGACGTTTTGGTCATGGTCGTCGTCGGCGGCATGGGCTCGCTCTACGGCGCGATCATCGGCGCGGCGCTCTTCGTATTCGCCGAGAGCTACCTGCAAGACGCGATGGGCGCGCTGTCGCGGCTCGCCGCCGACGCGCGCCTGCCGCTGTTGCCGGCCCTCTTTCATCCCGACCGCTGGCTGCTGTGGCTCGGCCTCGCCTTCGTGCTCGCGGTCTATTTCGCCCCGGCGGGGATCGTCGGGGCGTTGCGCGCCACGGAAAAGGCGGAAGGGTGAGGCAGTAGGCAACGGGCGGCGGCGAGCAGGCAGTTGGCGGTTGGAGGTTGTGCTCCGCCCTATTGCGCACTGCCGATCGCCGATTGCCCCCAGGAGGACATCATGAAAGTCGGCATTATCGGATCGGGCGTGGTCGCGCAGACTTTGGGCGCGGGATTTCTCAAGCACGGCCACGAGGTGGCGCTCGGCACCCGCGATCCCGCCAAGCTGAAGGACTGGTCGTCAAAGAACGCGGGCGCGGCGGTCAAGTCCGTCTCCGAAGCGGCGGCGTTCGGCGACATCGTCGTGCTGGCGGTCGCGGGGGCGGCCGCCCTCGACGCGCTCAAGGCGGCCGGGGCGGGCGCGATCGACGGCAAGCCGGTGATCGACGCCTGCAATCCGATCGGCGGCGGCCCGCCGGTCAACGGCGTCCTGTCCTATTTCACCACCCTGAAGGATTCGCTGATGGAGCGATTGCAGAAGGCCTATCCGTCGGCGCATTTCGTCAAGGCCTTCAATTCGGTCGGAAATGCGCAGATGGTCAATCCGCATTTTTCCGGCGGCCGCCCGACGATGTTCATCTGCGGGAACGACGCCAACGCCAAGCGCGCCGTCCGACAGGTTCTCGATCAGTTCGGCTGGGACACGGAAGACATGGGCGCGGTCGAAGCCGCGCGCGCGATCGAGCCGCTCTGCATGCTGTGGTGCATCCCCGGAATCGGCAAGAACGACTGGTCGCCGCACGCGTTCAAGATGCTGCGATAGGGAGCGCCGCGGACGCATCGCCAGGCTCTGAGCCGAGGGGCTGGGCGGCGGAGCGTGGCCATCCGGCCTTCTGCTTAATACGCGATAGTCTTTTGTATTATCTAGGCCGAGGCTGATTTTCCTCCGCGCCCGGCCAAATTTTTCCAAGCCAATCCAAGCCGGACCAAACAAATCCAAGGAAAACCAAGCAAAAAAAGCTTGGATTGGCTTGGATTTGCTTGGATTCCTTCGTCCGAATCCGGACTTTTCAAGGGGTTACAGAACCTCCAAGCCAAAAAATATCGTCAGGGTTAATAAAATGCCTAGATCCAAGTGTGATACATGCCCGCGGGCGCCGAACCGGCGGCGGCTGTGGGCGTGATGGGTCGTCGGCGGTCGGTCGCGTCTTTCATGGCGAGACGGACTGTAACATGGATTTCTGTTTTATGGAAGAAATTGTCGTCTCGCGAAGGTTCCGCTTTGGACGGAACCTGCTAGTGCTCAAAATCCAACTCGTGGGACTCGAGCCGGGACGTCGCGAAAGGGCGGGGAGCGCCCCTACGGTCGTCGCCAGTGGAACGTCGCGAATCGACGTTGAGCGGACGTTGCGGATCGCGACCGCGCGACGTTGCAGTCGGAGCGAAACCGGTCAATCAACGTCCGCACGTCTAAACGTCTCCCGAAACATCGATGACGGTGACCGCCAGTCGGTTCTTCGTGTTCTTCGGCATCAAATCCTTTAACATCCGCTCCATCTCCGCCGCCGAGTTGGGAGGGGGAAGACCGTTGGGCGGGTTCGGCATGGATCTCGCCCTCTTGTTTCCGAACCAGAACACGCAGTAAAGGCCGTAGCCCTTTGCCTCCGGATCGTGCGCGTAGAAGCGCTCGAGCTGTCCCTCAACGGCGGTCCAGACTTCCGTGTGATAGTCGCGCTTCAGCTCGCACACAACCTTGCGCCCCGGCATGGCCACTGAAATGTCGGCCCGCTTGTCTCTGGCCATGTGGCCCTCAGGCTCGATGATGATGCCCTTGGGTGAGAGCAAGGGTCGCATCATCGTCACAAGATCGTCGCGGCATGCCTCCTCCGGGCGTGGCTTGACAGGCTTGGCGGATGAATCGAGATTTCCAGAAGCGCCTGTAGATGTCGGTATTGTCGCGTTCAATGCGCTCCTTTAGATCGTTTAAATGCGCTACCAACAATGCATGTAGGTCTGCCACGGTCGCAGGCGCACCGTTCTCCAGCGCAGTCACCGTCTGCGCCCAGTCCGGACGATCATACTCGGCGTCGCGTCGTCGCTGCCTCTGGTTTGCAAGGGCATAAAGCATTTGTGGGCGGCAAGAGGCGAGTCGCGGATTTGTTTCCAGTCGAACGAGAGCGTTTGTCGCGGCTTCGCTCGGCAGCGTCGACATCGTGTTCGTCAGCGTGTGAAAATAGTCGGTTGCGTCCCACGGGTTCCTATCGCCCCCCATCTCCCTGGGGGAGGCGTTTCGGAAAACAGAGCGCCGGTCAGTCGCGCCAGGAATTCCATCACCTGCAGCGGTAAGACCACGCTCGGCTGACCGTGCTGCGCGAAACCGCTGCGGTCGCGCAAGTCAAAGACAAGGCTTGGGTTCTGGGCAGCCCGCGCTTCAACCGCACTCTCGTAACGATCGGGCGCGAGGATATAGGCCGCAGTCAGCCAAAGATCACGATGTCGTTCATCAACGCCCAAACCGTCCGTGAGTACGCGCGCGGCAAGTTCTAGGAAAGCAGCATGTGCGGAAGGCAGCTTTGATAGCGCTTTAAACAGTTCTGCGAGCGTTGACGAGTTTGCATTTGGGAAATTACCTAGCAACTCAATTACAATGTTCCCGCGGAACGGTTCTAACTCAACCTCGTTCAAGAGTTCATACAGCCCATGGACAATTTCCTCACGTTTAGAAAGCCGTAGGCGTGCAACTGCGAGATAGACATCTCGGACGATCTCAGGGTGTTGCTGTGCAAGCGCCAATCTCCACGGATAAGGGCGCCACGTAGGTGCTTCGTCGTCATAGAAGGAAATGCGGTGGGTGACATCGAAGGCGAGCATCGCTTTCAGAAAATCGTCCGAGAATCCGCTGAGCCCCTCTCCATTTGACCACCGTTCGTTCAAACCAGCGACGAGCGCGTACCACCAGTCAAAATCCTTGTGGTCGGTTGTGAGCGTCATCACGTGATCAAAAGTTGGAATGTCACTTCGCAAAGGCGTCGCACGGAGGCCGGCGAGCGCAGTGTCCACTCTTTCTTCGCCTATCCACGCCGCAAGTCTGTCTCGCGGCGTCATTTTCGTATTCACGTCACTATAAAGCGCGAAGTAAATTCGTGCGATGTGCTGCATCCACCCGAGATGCATGCCGCTCACAATTTGCGGCGCCTCTGCGTCGAATGCGCGCCGCTGTTGCTCGCGACTATCTTCCGCAACGACATGCCGGTTGGAACGACGTCGAAAATGATAGGCGGGCAACTTTGATACGACGGCTCGTTCGCGCGCATCGCGAAGATTCAATCGAGAATTTGCCAACGCATAGAGCCGAGCGAAAACCTCGCTCCCCCACGGTTGCTCAGACTGATAGCAAAGGCTGTATCCTATCTCATAAAGAAACTGCTGCCTGTCATTGTCCTTTGCCGACCGAAGATAATCGATGATGAGATCAAGCAGCGCTTCGGAACTGAGTTCGAACAGGATCGCCTCGCGGAAGCGATGCCAAGACAGCCATTTATCATCGTCGATCGGGACGCAGTTCAGAAAGTGGTCTGCGACAGCACGCAATCTGTCGGGCATCTCATGCAACGCGGCTCGCAATTCCGTCGCATCGCGACCTCCATAACCAACTTTGAAATCGAGGCGCTTACGAAGCCAGCCGAACCCTCGCCCCACATCGAAGGGGTCTGACATGCGCCAAGCCCGCGTGAGGATGCGCTCATAGAAGGAGCTCGCTTCCCAGCGACGCAGATGGGCATTCGTCGGATCAATTCCGTCGATCTCTTTTGGTGGATTGACGCCATCAAGAATGTCAGGAAGATCAGAGAGCGGTATTATGTTGGCAAGAATCGCGAGAGTCCCAGTCCTGGCCGTGTCCTCCGCCTCCATTGAGTCGTGCACCAACGCAATAACGTCGACTGATCCGAAAGGCTCACGATAGAGTTGGGCAACGATCTCAGAGCGTAGACGCACGTCATTGGGAGTCTTGCCTAGTGCGCTGTAAGCATCTCGAATGCGAGCTTTACTCGCCTCGCCCAGTCGAAGCAGCGCATTGAGCGCGTGAGCGCGTTCCGCGAAAGGCGAAGCCTGCCGCGCAAAATATCTTCAAGGTCCGGAAGCATTTCCGGGATAGGCGTACCCAACGACAATGCGTCCACCAGGACAGAGCGAATGCCGAAGCCCGAATCCGGGTTGTTCAGCACGGCGCGGAATTCCTCGACCATATCGGATCGGGCTAAGGCGCCGATGGGAAGCGATTGCCAATTCCCGGACCTAAACCACGGATTGGATTTCGAGAGGCGGTCCAATTCGCGCAGGAGGTGGGCGCAGGACGACGGCGAGAGCGATGCCGCGTCGCCGTAGGCGAGTACGCCGTAAGGGTCCGCCCCGATAAGTTGGTCGGCGTATTCCGGAAGATGAATGGCCAGCCAGGCATGAAGGCCGCGGAGTTCGGGGGCCGGATGGCCGTCCACGCCGACCAGAGCCATGACCCGCCCAAGAGGCAATCCATTTCGGATCTGCGTCGCCAGGTATTCGGCGGCAAGAAATTCCGCAGTGGTGCGATGCGCGTAATCTACTGTCTCTGGTTCAGTCCCCGCATCAAAGACCCTGCGACTGAGCGCGGCCTGCACTTGCTCCGGCGGAAACAATCTAGCCGAGCGATACCCCGGAATGTCCGGCGTGCCCTCCTGGTTGGTGAGGCTGATCGCTTCGATGTCGCTGATAAGCCGCGCCGCGCAAATCGCGCCAGCGGCGGGCCTCAGTTCGGCGACTGAATATGTGCCGCTTCCGCGGCGGGCGCGGTCCGGGTTGGATTCCTCCAGCATTAGCCTCGTTGAAAGCTCAAACAGCTGCTTGCGAGTCGAAGGCCATGAGCCCGTCTCGACCGCGCGCCAGAGCATGATGAGGTTCTGTGGGTTCTCCAGGAAATCGGTGAGGCCGCGCTCCTCCGCTATGGCGAGAAACTCAGCCGCCGCGGCGGGATCAATGCCCTGTTCTTCGAGAACTGCACGCTGTTCCTCACGAGACGGATTTTGCAGAAGGAGGACCAGAGCTTCGCCGCTTTGCTCGAAGTAGGGGCGAAGCGCTGTGAGATCACTCTCGCCCAGCCAGTCCGCAGCTCGACACGAAATCCGAACTTTGGCGGGACTAACGACGAGCAGCTTCTCGACCATGGCGTCAACGGTGTCCTGGTCGCCACGCCCGGCCCGTTTCTCATCCAACCCGTCGATAAACAGCGCCTGACCCGAGAGCATCTGGGCTGGCGTAGTGAGAAATGCACGCGCCTTCAGGTACCTTGCCCCTTCGGCGGCAGCCGCTTCCTTGAATAGGTGAGTTTTACCTGCTCCAGGGTCGCCGAGCAGGACGAGGTTCAGCTGACATGAATAATCCGAGAACGGGCGCGCGGTAGCGTCATCTCGCCTGCCGGATGCGATATTGATCTGGCGGACAATTCGGGTCATCACAATTAAGCTTTGCTCAAGAGTTCTGTCACCTAATCCATCATTTTGGTGCACGCAGTCGGGTTAGGGGATCTGGCCCCAAGAGATTTGCCAGTGGGACTGTCCGTCCGCAATAGGTCCGATTTTACCCGTTCGCTAGCCCCTCAGTGAAACGACCGGTCTTTGCGCATTCCGGCCCATGGCTGGACCGAATTTGAACGGCGGGAAAGGGTCGATTCCGGCCGTCCAGCGTCCGATCCGGCAGGGTGCCAAGTGGTCGGGCAGAGGCGGCGGTCACCCGCCGCCTCCCCCACGGATCCGGACTTGCAGCTTTGCCGCATCCGGCTCTTCTAATGAGTAGCCGCTTCTCAAGCCGCTCGTCCTTGCCAGATGTGCACGAGCCGCGGAGCCGCTCGCCGAGCGGTGCGCTCTGGCATAGGTGCTGTCGATCGAAAGCTCGTCGGGAATGGGGCCTGCGGCCGCCATCTTCTCGAACATAGGCTGCCAGACACGACGCTGAGACCAGCAATTGTATCGCTTGGTGATCGTTGTCGGCGGCCCATACACCGGTGGAACGTCGCGCCATCGCGATCTGGACCTATCCTTGGCGTTTCCCCTCAATAAATCTTCACATATTCGAAATCGCCGGGCTGGCTGTTGACGCCGACGCGCGGCGGCGCGATCCAGCTCGCGAACTTGCCCCGCTCGTGGCACGGCTTCATCAGCGAGCCGATGAACTTCATGTCGTCGTCGCTCGGCAGCCATGCTGCGCTCCGAGCCCGCCATTGCGCCTCGGCCAGCAGTTCGCCTGCGGGGCTGATGCGCTTGCCGGCGAATTCGCCGATCTTGCGGTTGAAGCCCTTGTGCGGCTGGACGAACTTGAAGTCGATCCCGAACTTCTCGACCGTCTTGTTCCAGCGATCGACGCCGCCCTGGCACTCGGCGATATAGTCGTCGAGCAGCCGCGCGTTGATCGCGCGCAGGGCCGGCGCCTCCTCGACCACGAGCTTGCCGTCGACGACCCGCGTGACCGGATAGGTGGCGTCCGTCAGAACGTGATCGTCGCCCTTGAGGCTGGCTTCACGGAAGCGCCCCTTGACGCCGGCGCTGAAGGCCTCGGCGGCGTTGGAGGAGATTTCGCTCCCGAACAGGTCGCGCGTCACCGAAATATGGAAGTTGGCCTTGCGCTGCATCAGCGGCAGGTCGACGACGCCCAATCCGCGGACGGCCTCGATGTCGTCAGTGTTCTTGACGCCCGCCTTGACCATCGCCGCGCAGGTCGCCTCAATCGTGCGCTGCACGCCGGTCTCGCCGACGAACATGTGATGGGCCTCTTCGGTCAGCATGAACCGGCAGGTGCGCGAGAGCGGGTCAAAGCCGCTTTCGGCCAGCGCGGCGAGCTGCATCTTGCCGTCTCGGTCGGTGAACTGGGTGAACATGAAGAACGACAGCCAGTCGGGCGTGCGCTCGTTGAAGGCGCCGAGAATGCGGGGGTTGTCCTGCTGGCCGCTTTGGCGCTCGAGCAGAGCCTGGGCTTCCTCACGCCCGTCCTTGCCGAAATATTTGACCAGCAGATAGACCATCGCCCACAGGTGGCGGCCCTCCTCGACATTGACCTGGAAAAGATTGCGCATGTCGTAGAGGCTCGGCGCGGTCGCGCCGAGAAAGCGCTGCTGCTCGACCGAGGCCGGCTCGGTGTCGCCCTGCACGACAATGAGCCGGCGCAGCAACGCGCGATATTCGCCGGGAACTTCCTGCCAGGCCGGCTCGCCCTTGTGGCGGCCGCAGGGGATTAAGCGTCCCTCGACTTTCGGCGCGAGCAGGATGCCCCAGCAGTAGCTGGGCATCTTCACATATCCGAACTTCGCCCAGCCGCCCGGATCGACGCCGACGGCGGTGCGCAGGTAGACGTCCGACTGCTGGTACCCCTCCGGGCCCATGTCGTTCCACCAGTCGAGATAGTTCGGCCGCCACGTCTCAAGCGCGCGCATGACCTGCTTGTCCGAGGAGAGATCGACGTTGTTGGGTATCGCGTCGTCGTAACTGACGGCGACGAAGCGCTCGTCACTGACGGATTCCGGCATTTCGCTCAGAGTTTCGTCGTCGCTCATATCGTTCCTCCCTCAATCGGTTCGGCCTCGCCCTGCCGGCGGCTCGTCAACGCGTCTCCAAATGCGGCCGCCCGTCATGATTGAGCGATGCGCCGGCCCGGCATGTCGCCTGGCATGCGACCCAGCGAATGGAGATTTCGGGATCGACCAAATCCCGCCTGACGGCTCCCGTCTCTGCCGGCTCCATCGGTCTCTCCCCTGGCGATCTTGCTAGACGCGATTCCAGTCGAAGGCCGCCTTTTCGCCCTTGCCATAGACCTTCAAAGCGCCTTTGTCGCCGACCGCGTTCGGGCGCTGGAAGATCCAGTTCTGCCAGGCGGTGAGGCGGCCGAACACACGGGCGGCCATCGTCTCCGGACCGTCGAAGCGCAGGTTCGCCTCCATTCCGGTCAGAGCGTCCGGGCTCAGCGAAACGCGCTCCTCGACCGCAATCCGGACCTCATCGGCCCAGTCGATGTCGTCGGGATCGCTGGTCGCGAGCCCAAGCGCGAAAGCCGCATTGGCGTCCAGAGGCTCGCCGATCTTTGCCTTCACCGCCTGGATCGCGGGCGCCTCGTCGTGGAAGCGGCGCGCCAGACGGCTCCGGCCGGTCGCCATCGGGTAGTCGCCGAAATTCGCCTCGCCGACCACGATCTTGGGCGCGCCGGCCTCCTTGCCCGGCAGGGCCAGGTGGTAGATGCGATCGCAGGCGAGAGCCAGTTCGAAAAGGGTGCCGGCAAAACACGAGCCTTGCTCGACAAGAGCGAACAGGCTGCGCGAGGTGACGTCGAGCCGGCTGAAGGTCCGGCGCAGATAGCCGATCGTTTCACAAACGAGCCAGTGCGCCTTCAGCGCGCTGAGCGTTGAATCCATCGCCAGAACGGCGGCGGCCTCGCCCTGGGTCTTGATAACCCAGACCCCGACCTCGAGTTCGTTGGTGCGCATCGACAGGATCGCATCTTCGAGTTCGCGCGCGAGCGCGAGCGGGTACCATTTGGCGCCGGCGGCCTCGATCCCGGCGACGTCCCGCGGCTGCGGGCCGGTCGGCCCCCTGATCGTGAACGTAGCGGCGCGCGCGGCGCGATCGATTTCGACAGCGACATGAGCATAGCGCAGCGCATCGGCGCCCGCGACACGCTCGATCGGCGTCAGCGCGACGCCTTTCCCGGCGCCGGGACGGCCGCTCTTGGCCGCGAGCGCCAGCGCGCGTTCCCGGACCTTGGCCGGGAATTGCGCCGGCTTGGCGATCGCGTCGACGAGCCGCCAATCCAAGGCCTTCTGACCGCGCACGCCCTCGCTCGTGGTGCAGAACACGTCGGCGAGATCGTGGCGGACATGACGTTTGTCGGTCAGTCGCGTCAGTCCGCCGGTGCCGGGCAACACGCCGAGGAGCGGGACTTCGGGCAGGCTGACGGCGCTGCTGCGATCGTCGATCAGCAGGATTTCGTCGCAGGCAAGCGCCAGCTCATAGCCGCCGCCGGCGCAGGAGCCGTTGACCGCGGCGAGGAACTTCAGCCCGCCGTGCGCGGACAAATCCTCGAGACCGTTGCGGGTTTCATTGGTGAACTTGCAGAAATTGACCTTCCAGGCATGGCTGGAGACTCCCAGCATGAAGATATTGGCGCCGGAGCAGAAAACCCGGTCCTTGGCGCTGGTGAGGACGACCGCGCGCGCTTCGGGGTGTTCGAACCGGATCCGGTTGACCGCGTCGTTGAGCTCGATGTCGACGCCGAGATCGTAGCTGTTGAGCTTGAGCTTGTAGCCCGGACGAAGCCCGGCGTTCTCGTCGAAATCGGCGAGAAGGGTCGCCACCGGGCCGTCGAAATTCAGAGTCCAGTGCTTGTAGCGCGATGGCTCGGTCTGGTAGTCGACCCGATCCGGGCAACTCATTATGGTCTCCCAAAGATGCGCAATTTACTGCAAGTCCGGAATTCGCGCCAATGCGGCGAGCCTTTTGGGGCCCATAGGACGCCATGACCGAGAACGCCGCCGGGGACGGAACGCCGATGAACACGAGTCCAGTCCGCGCCCCTCCGGAGGTTTTCAATTTCGCTCAATACCTGTTGGAGACCAACGCAGGGCGGCCCGGCAAGGCGGCGTTCATCGATGATTCCGGCGTTCTCGCCTACGCCGACCTCGACCAGCGCGCGCGGCGCTTCGCCGCCGCGCTGCTCGACTTGGGGATCAAGCGCGAGGAGCGCGTGCTGCTTCTGATGCAGGACGGCAACGACTGGCCGGCCGCGTTTCTGGGCGCGCTTTTCGCCGGAGTCTTGCCGGTGGCGGTCAATACGCTCCTGACCGCCGACGACTACGCCTACATGCTCGAGCATTCGCGCGCCCAGGCCGCGTTCGTCAGCGGCGCGGTCAAACCGGCGCTGAAAGCCGCGCTGACCAAGTCGGACCACGAAGTTCACAAGGTCGTCGTGTCGCGCCCCGCCCAGCCGCTGGAATTCGGCGAGGCGGAGTTCGAGGCGTTCCTCGACCGCAAGGCTCCGCTAAGCCGCGCCGCCCGCACCAACGCCGACGACGCCGCCTTCTGGCTCTATTCGTCGGGCTCGACCGGGCGACCAAAAGCGACCGTTCATTCGCACGCCAATCCGTACTGGACGGCGGAGCTCTACGGCAAGGCGATCCTGGCCTTGAGAGAGGACGACGTCTGCTTCTCGGCCGCCAAGCTGTTCTTCGCCTACGGGCTCGGCAACGCGCTCACCTTTCCGCTCGCCGTCGGCGCGACCGTGCTGCTGATGGCGGAACGGCCGACGCCGGAAGCGGTCTTCAAGCGTTGGCGAGGAGGCGTCGGCGCGGTCAAGCCGACCGTCTTTTACGGCGCCCCGACCGGCTACGCCCAAATGCTCGCCTCGCCCTTGCTGCCGGCGCGCGAGGAGGTGGCGCTGCGCCTGGCCTCTTCGGCCGGCGAGGCGCTGCCGGCCGAGATCGGCGAGCGCTTCAAGCGCCATTTCGGGCTGGACATCGTCGACGGCATCGGCTCGACCGAGATGCTGCATATCTTCCTTTCCAACCGCCCCGACAAGGTGCGCTACGGCACAACCGGCTGGCCGGTTCCGGGCTACGACATCGAATTGCGCGGCGAGGGCGGGGGCGCGGTCGCCGACGGGGAGCCGGGCGACCTCTTCATCCACGGCCCCTCGGCGGCGATCATGTACTGGGCCGCCCGCGCCAAGACGCGCGAGACCTTTCAGGGCGGCTGGACCAAGAGCGGCGACAAGTACATTCGCAACCCCGACGGCTCCCTGACCTACGCCGGGCGGACCGACGACATGCTGAAGGTCGGCGGCCAATGGGTCAGCCCGTTCGAGGTCGAGGCGACGCTGGTGCAGCACCCTTCGGTGCTGGAGGCCGCCGTGATCGGCGCGCCCGACGCGGACGGGCTGACCAGGACCAAGGCCTTCGTGGTGCTGAAAGCCGGCGCGCGCGCCACCGACGCCGAGCTCAAGGCGTTCGTCAAGGACCGGCTCGCGCCGTATAAATACCCGCGCGCGATCGCCTTCGTCGCCGAATTGCCCAAGACCGCGACGGGAAAGATCCAGCGCTTTCGCTTACGCGAGCGGGAGCGCGGCGGAGCGTGAGGAGAGAGGCAAACGGAAGGGCGCGGGACCCTTTACCGCCGCTTTTCCCGGTCGCATCAATGTTTTCAAGGACTTGGCGCTTAGCTTACCGCCGCCCCCGGGCGGTGGCTGTCTTTTCGAGCCTCTTCGTTCGTCGTAGCGGCGCATATTTACATTGTATAGCCGTTTAAATAAATCCCCTATCGGATCGAGGGGATTTGAGCATGGCTTTGCCGCTGTTCAATCTGGAGCGATGACCAAGAGCAAGCGCTTTCGACCTTTCGGCGATTCCTCGGAAAGGTCGTCGAATTGAAGGAGGCGCAGGGCCGCGCGCCTGATCTCGGCGGAAGACGCGAAGGAGAAGCAACTGGTCGGCGCCTTCTGGGCCGATCGGCCGCGAAAAAAAGGGCTTGTTTCTCATGATCGAGAATCGGGAGTTCGGGCGGATCGGTCGGGCGATTGCGGGACCGCTCGCGGAACGGTGCAATTGAGGCTTTCGAGGACAGTCGCGTCGCCGTTTCCGAGCCAGCGCTCAGATCGAAATCCGCCTTTCGCCTTTCCGCTTCTCGCCGCGGCTGTGTTCGTCGGCCGTGAATCGCTCGCCCTTGGCGAGCATCACGCCGTGAGCGCCCGCCACGCCAAGCTCCAGGCTCTCCGCCACCCGTTCGGCCAGCTCGATGAAACGGGCCGCGGCCCTGGGCGGACAGAGGTCGGTCGCCGTCGCGGCGAACAACTCGAGCCAGCGGTCGAAATGCGCGGCGTCGACCGGCAGGGCCAAGTGCTTGCGCATCGGCTGGCCGTGATAGGCGCCGCTCATCAACGCGACCGACGACCAGAAAGCGCGCATGCGCTGAAGATGCGGCTCCCAATCGGCGATGCGGGCGGCGAAGATCGGGCCAAGCAAATCGTCCGCCTGAACGCGCGCATAGAACGCCGGGACGAGCCGCTCGATCATCGCCTCGTCGATCCCGGTCTCGGCCTCGATCCGGGACCGGGCGGCGGCGCGCCGATTTGACGCGGACCGGATTGGGTCGGCGATCAACGAGGTTTCTCCGTTCGGTCAGGCGCGCTGGCGCCCTTCATGAACTCGGCCAACACAAGCGCGTGATTGTGCGTCCGATCATGGGCGCCGTAGACCAGCGTCACCGGCCCGGCCGCAACGAGGCGGCCGAGCTCCCCGACCGCGGCGGGGTTTGCGTCCAGCTCGGCGCGATAGCGCCGGCGGAACTCGGTCCAACGAGCGGGGTCGTGGCCGAACCATTTTCGCAAGGCGGTGGTCGGCGCGATCTCCTTGAGCCACAGCGTCAGCGCCGCCAACTCTTTGGCGACGCCGCGCGGCCAAATTCGATCGACGAGGACCCGCGCGCCGTCGTCAGTCGCCGCCGCCTCATAGGCGCGCTTGATTCTTATGTCAGGCTCCAATGCAACTCCGCCGGCCGCGTCGAGATGTTGCGTCACCGCGCCAACCTAGTCGGGGGAACCATGGTAGGATTTGCGCTCGAGCAAATCACTCTGAAAACCTGCGCAATAATGGCGACGTTCGGATCATGAATTCAGGCGGGGCTTTCGCTCCTGAGGCTCTGGCCTCGATGGAGCTGTTTCTCGGTCTCCTGCCCGCCGCGCGGCAGGAGGTTCTGGCCTCGGCCCGCGTCCGGCGGCTCTCCCGCGGCGTTCGGATCTTCAACCAGGGCGACGGCGGCGTGCGCGCCCACGCGCTGCTGGAGGGAAGCGTCCGGATTTCTCAATCCGGCAGCGATGGCGAGCAGATCGTCGTCAGGCTCATCGCTGCGGGCGAGATGTTTGGAACGGTCGCGCTGTTCACGGACCATCGATACCCTGCCGAGGCGGAGGCGATGACGGACGCGCTCGAGGCGAGCTGGAGCGAAGCGGACCTGGTCGCGCTGATGCGTCGCCATCCGCAAATCGCGATCAACGCCCTCTCAATCGTCGGCAAGCGGCTCCAGGAAGTCCAGAACAGGGTGCGCGAGCTCTCCACTCAGCGGGTCGAGCAGCGCCTCGCCCATGTCATCCTGCGACTCGCCCGGCAGGCCGGGCGCACGACGGCTGACGGCACGGCGATCACCTTCCCGCTGCGGCGCAAGGACGTCGCGGACATGTGCGGGACGACGCTCTATTCGGCAAGCCGCGTGCTCACCGCCTGGGAGAAGGCGGGTTGGCTCACCACGCGCGACCGCCATCTCACCGTCCGGCAACCGTCCGAGCTCCGGCGGATCGCCGAGGAGGCTTCGGGCTGACGACGCTCGGCTGAGGCCGTTTCAACGAGCGCAGGGCAGGCGTCCGACGTCAGATTCCTCATGCGAGTCCGCGCCGCAGCCGGGCGGCTTTCGTTTGTTCCGGTCGCCCGAACCGCGGCGTCGTCATTTGCTCCAGCGCAACGAAACCCGGCCCGGATTGGGCGATTGAACTCTCACCGGCTCGGGCAAGGGCGCTCCACCGGCCGCGGCCGGGCTCGGCCAGCGAGGGTTCGGCCATGGCGTTCAACTCTTCCAAATTCACGATCTCGCGCACCTTGAAATCCGGCTTGGCCGCCGTCGGCCTTCTCATCGCCGCTGGCGGTCTCTGGCAGCCTCGGCTGCTCGACGGCGTCGCCATTTGCGTGGCCTCGCTGGCGGGGTCTGGGTCTCAGTCGGCTGAAGCGGCGCCCGCTCCCGAGGCGCCGACGAAATCGGTTGCGGTCGGCAGCGACATCCACGCGCCGGTTGTGTTCACCTTGCGGACCGGCGTCGCCGACGGCCGCATGGTCTTTCTCGGGGTCGGCGACGACGTCAACGGCGCCGTCAACCCGAAGCTCGTGGTGCATGAAGGCGAGACGGTGCAGATCAATCTCATTAACGGCGAGGGCGCAGAGCACGACATCGTCATCGATCAATACGGCGTGCGCTCGAACCGCGTCGTCGGCAAGGGCGCGAGCAGCGCGGTGACGTTCACCGCCTCCAAGACCGGCGAATTCGCCTATTACTGCTCGACCCCGGGCCATCGCGAAGCAGGCATGGAGGGCCGGATTCAGGTCGTTCCGGGGCCGCGCGCGGCGAGCCCGCCGACCGCCGCCGACATCTCCCGCGATCCGGCGGACGTGCCCCCGCCGATCGGCGCCCGAGCCCCGGAGATCGTGCGCGTCGACCTCGAGGCGGTGGAGATCAAGGGTCAACTGGCCGACAAGACCACCTACGGGTACTGGACCTTCAACGGTAAGGTTCCAGGTCCGATGCTGCGCGTGCGTGTCGGCGACACGGTCGAGGTTCATCTCAAGAACGACGCCAGCAGCATCATGACCCACTCGGTCGATTTCCACGCCGCGATCGGCCCCGGCGGAGGGTCGCAATTCACCCAGACCGCTCCAGGCCATGAGAAGATCGTCACCTTCAAGGCGCTCACGCCCGGCCTGTTCGTCTACCACTGCGCGACGCCGAGCGTGCCCCAGCACATCACCAACGGCATGTACGGCATGATCCTGGTCGAACCCGAAGGCGGTCTGCCGCAAGTCGACCGCGAATTCTACATCATGCAGGGCGAACTCTACACCGCCCAGCCGTTCGGCGCCCAGGGCGACCAGGAGATGGATTACGACAAGCTGATCTCCGAGCACCCGGAATATTTCCTGTTCAACGGCGCGGTCGGCGCGCTGACGCGCAACCATCCGCTGCGCGCGAGCGTCGGCGAGACGGTCCGCATCTTCTTCGGCGTCGGCGGGCCGAACTTCACCTCGTCGTTCCATGTGATCGGCGGCGTGTTCGATCACGTCTATTCCGGCGCGAGCCTCATCTCCCCGCCGCTCGCAGGCGTGCAGACCGTCTCCGTGCCGCCGGGCGGCGCGACGGTGGTCGATTTCAAGGTGCGTCGGGCAGGGCGCTACACGATCGTGGATCACGCGCTTTCGCGCATCGAGCGCGGACTTGCGGGCTTCCTGATCGTCGATGGGCCCAAAGACGACGCGATCATGCACGCCGGGCCGGCGCAGTAGGAAACGCGGGCAAGCCCAGATGGACGATCTCGCCGTCGCCCGCGCTCTGCACGTGATCGCGGTGGTTCACTGGATCGGCGGGGTCGCCTTCGTTTCGCTGGTGGTGCTGCCGCTCGCCGTCTCTCGCGGCGGGGCGGAAGGCATTGCGCTCTTTGGCGCCGTCGAAAAACGCTTCGCCGCGCAGGCGCGCTGGTCGATCCTGCTCGCGGGTTTGTCTGGCTTGTGGATGACCTACCGGATGGGCCTTTGGAGTCGCTTTTCCGATCTTCATTATTGGTGGATGTTCGCGATGGTTGGACTCTGGCTCGCCTTTGCGACGATGGTGTTCGTGTTGGAGCCGTTGCTGCGTCCGAAGTTTGAACGGCAAGCCGCTCAGAGTCCCGACGCCGCGCTGCGACGCGTAAGCCGCGTCCATATCGTCCTGTTGGTCCTCGCGGCGCTTACTGTGCTTGGCGCGGTCATGGGAGCGCAAGGGGTCAACATCATTTGAAAGGATTCGGGTCGCGTTTGATTTGCCGGCGCCGCGCCGCGCCGCGGACGACGCGAGGCGGCCGCAGCCCGTATCCCGGGCCGCGCCCCGCCGGCCAGACTTAGCGACAAGCCTCCTCGCTCCAGATCGGCGCGCCTTGCGCGCATCGTTGCCGAGGCGTCCTCAAAGCGCGGGCCCAAGCTTCAGGATCGCGAGCTCGAAGGCGATGATCCGCGCGGGTCTCGAACAGTGATCCCATCTGCAGGATCGGAGGCTTTCCGACGCGGTCGTCAGCCATCGTCTGGGCCGAAATGGCGCGCTCCGCAAAGCGCGCCGGCGACGGCGCCAGCGCGCGCCCTTTGCGCAGGGTTGTTCCGAAGCGTATCGTTCGTCCGGGCTGCGGCGGAACGCCAGCGCTTCGGCAAGCCGTGCTCGAGACCATGTTTCGAACAATTGACAGGGAGGAAAGCATCATGAAAGCCGATGTCAGCTTGCGAGCCTTGATCGCGGGAGCCGCCATTGTCCTCGCCGGCATGTCGGCGGTCGCGCCGGCTTTCGCCGACGCTGTTTCCGACGCCAAGGCCGCGGTCGCCAAATACGCCGGTCCGCAGACCACGTGGGAAGGCCCGACCAAGGGCCCGAAGCCGGAACCCGGCAAGAAGATCGTTTATCTCTCAGGCGACGAGCAGAACGACATATCCCATCTCTATGGCGTCTACATCAAGGAAGCCGGCGCGAAACTCGGCTGGGACGTCACCGTCATCGACGGGAAGGGCAGCCCGACCTCGTGGCTCGCGGGCATGAACCAGGCAATCGCCCTAAAGCCGAACGGCATCGCTCTGTTCGCCGACGCCGCCAGTCTGCAAGACCCGATCAAGGCGGGCGTCGCGCAGGGCGTCAAGTTCGTCGGCCTCCACGCCGCGGGATTGCCGGGACCGCAGCCGAATCTCAATCTGTTCGTCAACATCGAGGAGGATCCGCGCGAAATCGGCAAGGCCCAGGCGGATTGGGCGATCGCCGATTCCGACGGCAAGGCTCGGGTCGTCGTCCTCACCCACAACGAATATGCGATCGCCAAGGTCAAATCCATGGCGACGAAGGACGAGATCGAAAAATGCGCCGGATGCAAGGTGCTCGACTACGTCAATTCGCCGGCTTCGGAAGCCGCGCAGCGTCAGCCGCAGCTGACGACCAGCTGGGTTCAGCGTTTTGGCCTTCCTTTCTATGCGACATCGGTCGGCGACAACGATTTTGACTTTGCCGTGCCCGTCCTGCGCTCTGGCGGCGTCGATCCCTCCCAGGTGAAGCTGATCGGGGCCGACGGCAATCGCTCGGCGTATGACCGCATCCGCAAGGGCGATCAGTATCAGGTCGTGACGGTTTCCGAGCCGATCGAGCTGCAGGCTTGGCAAGCGATCGACGAATTGAACCGCGCGTTCCACAACGATCCGCCCAGCGGATTCGTGCAGCCCCCATTCCTCGTCACCAAGGAGAACATTCACTCCGAGGGCGGCGACAAGAACACCTTCATTCCCAGCAACAATTACAAGCAGCACTATCTCGAAGTCTGGGGGATCAAATAGCCTCGCTCGCCCCGGCGGGGTGAGCCCGCCGGGACTTCCCATCCCCCTTTCCCGATCCCCATCGCAATCGATCGAACCGCGCGCGGAACATCAATCTTGCAACGCATCGATGAAGCCGGTTCGGACCCCGGGCCGGCGCCGCTCCTGGCCATGACCGGCCTCGTCAAGCGCTTCACCGCGACGCTTGCGCTCGATCATGTCGACTTCGACGTCCGTCGCGGAGAGGTTCATGCGCTTCTCGGCCAGAATGGGGCCGGCAAGTCTACGCTCATCAAGGTTCTGGCGGGGGTCTACGAGGCCGACGCCGGCGACATACGCTTTGCGGGAAAAACCGTGCATCCGCAAACGGACCCGCTGCCGATCGCATTCATTCATCAGGACTTGGGCCTCGTCGAATGGATGACCATTGCGGAGAACGTCGCGATTCAGACCGGCTATTCCCGCTCGCCGCTCGGCCTGATATCCTGGCGGCGCGTTCGGGACGCCGCGGCGGACGCGCTGGCGATCATGGGCAGCGGTCTCGACCCGGACGCGCCCGTCTCCTCGCTTCCGGCCGCCGAGCGCTCGCTGGTTGCGATCGGGCGGGCGCTAGCGATCAAATCGGACATCGTCGTTCTCGACGAGCCGACCGCCGCGCTTCCCGAGGCCGACGTCGAACGGCTGCTCGAAACGCTGCGACGTCTGCGCGAGACCGACATCGGCGTCGTCTATGTCACCCACCGCCTGGACGAGGTTTTCCGGATCGCCGATCGGGTCACGGTTCTTCGCGACGGCCGTCGGCTGGCCACCGTCCCGACGCGCGAAACGAGCGCTTCGGACCTGGTGGAGATGATCGTCGGGCGCTCGATGAGCGAGGCTTTCGTGAGGACTGCGCCAGCCTCCGGTCGCAACGCGCTTTCGGTTCAGGGTCTGACGGCCGAACATGTCGGCCCCGTTTCGTTTTCCGTCGCGGCGGGCGAGACGCTCGGTCTGGTGGGTTTGCGTGGCGCCGGCCATCACACGATCGGGCGGGCGATCTTCGGCGAGACCCCGATCGAATCAGGCCATATTGCGCTTGAGGGCGAGCCAATCGTCGTAAGAAGCCCAGCGGAAGCGATGGCGAAAGGAATCGGCTTCGTTTCGAGCCGCCGCGCGGAGGAGGGCCTGGCCTTCAATCTCGCCGTGCGCGAGAACATCTTCATGAATCCGGCGGCGAGCGGCAGGCGCGTGCTCGAATTCATCCCTCGCGCCAGGGAGGTGAATGAGGCCAACTCGGCGGTGAGGCGCTTTTCCATCAGGGCGGCAAGCGTAGAGCAGCCGGTGGCGACGCTTTCCGGCGGAAATCAGCAGAAAGTGGCGGTCGCGCGCTGGATGGAGGCGCATGTCCGGTTGCTCATTCTCGAGGAGCCGACCATCGGCGTCGACGTCGGCGCCAAGGCGGATATCTACCATCTCCTTCAGCTCTCGTTGCGCAAGGGTCTGGGGGTCCTGTTGATCTCGTCGGATTTCGAGGAGGTCGAACGCATCTGCCATCGCGCGCTGGTCTTCAGTCGCGGGCAGGTTGTCGCGGAGATTCCCGGCCCGGCGTTGACCATCGCCGCCTTGACGGCGACCGCCTCGGGCGGAACTCCGGCCACACGCGGAGCAGCGCAATGAACCCCAACGCCGGCCGTTCGCTCAGCGCCGCCCTGCTGCGCGCGATTTCGGTCTGGGGACTTCTGGTGCTGTTCGTTCTCCTCGTCATCGTATTTTCGCTGCTGAGGCCGGACACGTTTCTTACCTATTTCAACATTCGCTCCATTCTCAGCAACAAGTCGGTGCAGCTCTTGGTCGCCCTCTCGGTGTTCGTCCCGATGGTGGCCAATCAGTTCGATCTCTCGGCCGGCTTCAACGTCGGCATCTCGCAGGTGCTGGCGATCGGACTCCAAGGCCAGGGCTGGCCATGGCAGGCGGCCGTTTGCGCCGTTCTTCTGATGGGGGCGGCGGTCGGGCTGGCGAACGGGTTGCTGGTCACCAGGGTGAAGATTGATTCTTTCATCGCCACGCTCGGAACCGGCACGATTCTCTACGGGCTGAACGCCTGGTACACCGGGGGGCAACAGGTGCTCGCCTCGCTGCCGCCCGAGTTCCTGGCGATATCGGGGCGCGTCTGGATCGTGCCGGCCCCGGCGATCTATGCGCTCGTCGTCAGCCTGATCCTGTGGGTGGTGTTCGAATACCTGCCGCTCGGCCGCTATCTCTACGTGCTCGGCGCCAGTCCGCGGGCGGCCGAGCTCAACGGCATTTCCGCCAAGCGATACATCACACTCGCGTTTGTCGCCGCGGGAACGCTCGCCGCCTTCGCCGGGGTCGTGCTTCAGTCGCAGCTGCAGGTCGGCCAAAGCTCGGTCGGCCAGGAGTACCTGTTGCCGGCCTTCACCGCGGCGCTGCTCGGCGCGACGTCGATCCGTCCGGGTCGCGTCAACGTCTGGGGAACGGTGCTGGCGGTCGCCGTGCTTGCGGTGACGGTGGCGGGCCTCAACCAGCTCGGCGCTCCTTTTTTGTCGAGCCTCTGTTCGACGGCTCGATGCTTATCCTGGCGGTCGGCCTTGCGGTGCAGGCGGCGCAGCGCCGCCAGCGCCAAGGGACGCAGGCCGGGGAAGCGGCGCCCGGAGGGGCGCGCGCGCCGGTGGTGGAATAGGTCAACAGGAGCTCGCCATGAGCGACAAGACGGGCGAACCGGAGAGCGTCAGTCCGGCGCTCGCTCCCGATTGGTTCAATTCGCGCTGGGGGCGCGAAGATCAGCGCGGCAACGGCAACCTCATGACCCCGCAAAAGGTGCTGGAGGCGGTCAGCCTGATCAAGACCGGCGAGATTGTGAGCCTCGGCATGCCGTACGACGCGCGAATGCCGCTTGCCCCCGGCCGCGTCTACGCCTTGCGCATGCCCGGCGGCCCGACCGGCGGACCTTACGGCGGCAAGAGCAAGACGATCTGGAACGACGAATTCATCGCGACCGAAATCGGACAGGTCGGCACCCAGATGGACGCTCTCGGCCATCTCGGCTGCATGTGCGGCGCGCTCGGCGACAAGACCGGCATGCTGTTTTACAACGGCAATCGCCTGTCCGACATGTGGTCTCCCTACGGGCTGAAGAAACTCGGAATCGAAAACGCGCCGCCGTTCTTCACCCGCGGGATCCTGTTCGACGTCCAGGGCCTCAAGGGACGCGTGCTCGATGTTGGCGAGGAGATCGCGCTCTCCGATCTGAAGGCCTGCCTCAAACGTCAGCGCGTCGCCGAAGATGCGATTCGGCCCGGAGACGCGGTTTTCGTGCGCACCGGCCACGGGACGAGGTGGCACACGGAGACAAAATCCTTCTACGACGGCGCGCCAGGCATCGGCCTCGAATGCGCGCGCTGGTTTTCGAGCCTTCGGGTCTGCGTCGTGGGAGCGGACAATTTCGCGGTCGAGGTGGTTCCGCCGGTCGACCCGGAGGTCTTTCACCCCTGCCACCAGCATCTGATCATGGAGAACGGCATTCATCTCCACGAAGGGATGACGTTCGAGGGGCTCATCGAGCGCGAGGCTTGGGTCTTCGCCTACGTCTTCGCGCCGTTGCCGATCGTCGGCGCCACCGGCTCGCCTGGAAACCCGATTGCGGTGCTGTAGCCTGGCGGCTCGATGTTCGGCCCGGCGCGATCGCGGCAGGGCGCCGCCCTCACGCGAGTTCGGCCATCAGCCCGCGCGCGGACGAGCGCAGGAGGCGTTTTTCCGCCTCCCACCGGCCCGCGGCGTCGAGGTCGGCGAGGAACTCGACCTTGCCGCCCGAAAGCGCCGCGACCGGCAGGCCGTCGCGGTAGACGAGGCGGTTGGCGGTCAGGGAGGCGAGCCTGGGGCCGGGCGTCAGCACGCCGAGAAGATTGAGCGGATCGGCCGCCGACAGCGACGCCCATTGGCCGGCGCCCGGCCGGCGGCGGATCTCCCGCATCAGGCCGATCGCTTCGGCAAGCGCGTATTGCTCGCCGGAAAAGCCGGCGACGAAACGGCCGCCGCGAATTTCGCCGCGCGCCTCCAGGCGGCGGTAGACGCGAATGAGATCGCGCCACGGCGGCAATCCTGCCGCCTCCCGGGCGATGAGACGCCAGAACACGACGCCATAGCGGCTCAGCAGCGCGCGCGCTGCGTGCTCGACCGCCGCCGCGCCCGCCTCGACGGCGCCGTCGCCCTGCCGGTCTCGCCGGACCAGCGACCAGCGGCCGCCATTCTCGATCTCGAACGGCAGGACCCGCCCGCGCCGCCGCGCGCCGGCCGGAGGCTTGCGCTTGCCCGAGGGCGTCAGCAGCGCCCGCAACCCGCCGAAGCTGTCGGAGGTCGCCAGTCCGAGCGCTGCAAGTTCGCCGAGCGCGTCCTCGACCTCGGGCCGCAGCAGACGCGCGGCTTCGGCGATCTCGTCGAAGAACAACGCGCCCCGCGCGGCGAGGCAGTCGAGGACCGTTTGGGCGCGCGGGCTCGGACGAGCGGATTCGGGCGGAGCCAGAAGCGAGGTCCAGAGCGGGATCCGACGGCGATCCATGAGGGCGATCGGGGTCGAACCGACCGGCGAGGCGGCGCGCGCGCGGCCGGGCGCGACGGCGGGCGGGGTCAATCGCGCCCAGCCCGTCCGCCCGGCGAGGCACAGGCCGTCGAGCCACGAGGGGTCGTAGTCCTTCAGGCGCGCCGGCAGGATCTCGGTCTCCCACGCCCTCGCCGGCGCCTCGAATCCTTCCAGGGCGGCAAGCGCGGCCGGAAGCGCCTCCGGCCCCTCGAGACGCGTCTCTTCGCCCACATGCTGCCAGGAGAGGAGGAAGCGGAGGAAGTCGCGCGCGGCGACCGGCTCGATCTCCGAGCGCAGCCGCCGCACGGTGTAATGATGGATGCGCGCCAGCAGCCGGCGGTCGCACCATTGTTCGCTGTTGACGCCTGGAATGAAACGGCCCCTCAGGATCGCGCCTTCGGCCTCCAGCGCCGTCAGCGCGCCCGCCGCCGCCTCCGGCTCGAGCCCGAGCGGCGCCGTCAGGGCGGTCGGGGTGACCGGCCCGAGACCTTCCAGCCGGCCGCGCAGGATTTCGATCAGCGCCGGTTCCGGCGACCATTGCGTTCCGGCCTGATCCGCGGGCGGCGCGATCTCAGGCTGAAGCCGCCCCTTGGGCCAAAGGGCGCGGAACTGGTTCAGCCGTTCGGCCGGAACCCAAAGCGCCGCGCCGGACGCGGTCAGGCGGGCGGCGCGCTTTTCGCCCGCCAGCGCTTGCAGCCAGTCGCCCCAGGCCGGCGTCGCCCGCGCCTCCTCCTCGGTCAGGCAGCCGAGCCACAGCAGGGCGTCATGAAGCTCCTCGGCGCTGACCGGATCAGGCCAGGCTTCGGACCGGACCCTTTCGATCGCTTCCCGGTCCAGCCGGCCGAGCTCGGAGGCGTCTTTTGGGTCCTGCCAGCGCCGGGCCATTACGGCCTGGGTCCGCCGCTCTTCCAGCGGGGCGTCGTCGAGGAAGGCGTAGGGCCTGGCGGAGAGCGCCTCCAGCGCGAGCTGGGAGGGCTGGGTGAGGTCGCAGCAGACGACGCGAATCTTGCCCGCTTCGATCTTCGCCAGCATCCGCTCCAGCCCCTCGACGTCCATCGCCTCATGCAGGCAATCAGAGATCGCCTGATTGGTCAGGGGATGATCGGGAATCTCCCGCTCTCCGACCAGATTCTCCGCGCAGGCGATCTGGTCGGGGAAGACGGCGGCGATCAGGTCCTCGGCCTGCATGCGCAGGAACTGCGGCGGCGTTTTCTTGCCGCCCCGGAATCGCGGCAAGGCCAGCGCCACCCCGGCGACCCAGCGCCAGCGGCTCGCAAACATCGGCGCGTCGAGCATCGCCTGGACCAGCACCGGCCGCACGCTGCGCGAATGCAGGTAGCGCGCGACTTCGTCGAGCGCGAAGCTGTGCGCCGTCGTCAGCGACAGCACGATATTGTCCTCGGTCGCGGCGGCTTGCAGCTCGAAATTGAACTTGCGGCAAAAGCGCTTGCGCAGCGCCAGGCCCCAGGCGCGATTGATGCGGCTGCCGAAAGGCGCATGGATGACGAGCTGCATGCCGCCCGCCTCGTCGAAGAAGCGCTCGAGCACGATCGTATCCTGGGTCGGCATCGAGCCGAGCGCCGCCGCGCCCGCGGCCAGATAGTCGACGAGCTGCTGGGCGGCGGCCGCGCCGAAGCCGATCTCGTCGCCAAGCCAGCGCCGGGCGGAGGTTCCGGTCTGATCCGCGCTCAGCCGCGCGGCGACCTCCGCGCGCAGGCGCGACACCGAGGCCGAAAGCTCGTCGGTGCGTCCCGGCGCCTCGCCCAGCCAGAACGGAATGGTCGGCGGCTGACCATGCGCGTCCTCGACCCTGACCGTTCCCCGCTCGACCCGCTGGATGCGGTAGGAGGCGTTGCCGAGCTGAAAAATGTCGCCGGCCATGCTCTCGACCGCGAAATCCTCGTTGACCGTGCCGATGATCTGATTCTCGGGCTCCAGCAGCACCTGATAGTCCGCGGTGTCGGGAATCGTGCCCCCCGAGGTCAGCGCGGTCGTGCGCGCGCCGCGCCGGCCGCGCAACATCCCGTTGACGGCGTCGCGATGGATGAGCGCGCCCCGCCGGCCGTGGCGGGCGGCGAAACCTTCCGCGAGCATGCGCACGACCGCGTCGAAATCCTCCCGCGTCAGGGCGCGGAAGGGCCAGGCGCGGCGGAGGCGATCGTAAAGCGCGGCCTCCGGCCAATCCTGCGCCGCCACTTCCGCAACGATCTGCTGGGCAAGCACGTCGAGGGGCTGGTCAGGGATCGTGAGGCGGTCGAGCTCGCCGCGCCCGACGCTGTCGAGCAAGGCCGCGCATTCCGCCAGATCGTCACGCGAAAGGGGAAACAGGCGCCCCTTGGGCGTGCCGCCGATTGCATGGCCTGAACGGCCGACCCGCTGCAAAAAGCTCGCGATCGAGCGTGGCGAGCCGATCTGGCAGACGAGATCCACGTCGCCGATGTCGATCCCGAGTTCGAGCGACGCGGTCGCGGCCAGCGCCTTCAGCTCGCCGCGCTTGAGCTTCTGCTCGGCCGCGAGCCGATGCTCCTTCGCCATGCTGCCGTGATGCGCGGTGACCGCGCCGTCGCCCAGGCGCTCGGACAATTCGCGGGCGACGCGCTCCGCCATCCGGCGGGTGTTGACGAACACCAGCGTCGTGCGGTGGGTCTCGATCAGCCGAGTCATCCGATCGTAGACTTCAGTCCACGCGTCGCGCGACATCACCGCTTCGAGCGGCGAGCCGGGCAACACCAGGCCAAGATCGCGCGCGCGCTGATGCCCGGCGTCGATGATCGCCGGGTCCGCGGCCGGCGCGTCCTCGCAGCCAGCGCCCACCAGAAAGCGCGCGACGGCGCTGATAGGATTCTGCGTGGCGGATAGACCGATGCGCCGCAGCCGCTCGCCGCTGAGCGCGTCCAGACGCTCCAGCGACAGCGCCAGATGCGCGCCCCGTTTGTTCGGCGCGATGGCGTGGATTTCATCGACGATCACCGAGCGGGCGGTCGCCAGCATCTTGCGGCCGGATTCGGAGCCCAGCAGCACGTAAAGCGATTCCGGCGTCGTCACCAGGATATGCGGGGGGCGGCGACGCATCCGGTCGCGCTCGGCGGTCGGCGTATCTCCTGTTCGGACCCAGGCGCGGATCTCGACGTCGGGGAGCCCGCTTAGGCGAAGACGTTCGCGGACCCCGGCGAGCGGCGCCTCGAGGTTGCGGTGGATGTCGTTCGACAGCGCTTTGAGCGGCGAAACATAGACCACCTGAGTTTCGTCGGTCAGCCGCCCTTCGAGACCCTGACGGATGAGGTCGTCGATCGCCGCCAGGAAGGCCGCGAGCGTCTTGCCGGAGCCGGTCGGCGCGGCGATCAGGATATCGCGGCCAGCCTTGATCGCGGGCCAGGCCTCGGCCTGAGCGGAAGTCGGCGCGGGAAAGCTGTCCGCGAACCAGCCGCTGACCGCGGGGTGGAACAGCTTATCGATGTTCGCCCCCGGTCGCGATGGCGCGGCGACGGAGGGCAAGCCGCCGAGAAGCGACCGGCGCCGTCCCTCCTCCGTTCGCGCATCCAGCGTTGAAGACAGGCCCGAGTTCGGCAAAATGATTTTCGGCTCCCCTGTTGCTCCAGGCCAGCTGAGACTCTCACCCAGGCCGGGTCGCGCGGCCCCTCGCGCTGCGGGGCTTCGCCCGGGCGCCGCGCCTGAAAACGCCATCGGTCGCGCATATGGCGTCGACGCGCGCCGAGGGGAAGAGGTCCCCACGCGTTTCGCCAATCGCGCGGCGAGGGAGTGGGCGCAGCGTCTTCACAGCGCGCATTTGAAGAGAGTCGTGTCGAGGGACTGCTGGCCAGCCGGACTGTAAATGATCTCGGTCGGCGATTGAATCTTGATCTGTATGGTCTGGGTTATGAAACTGACCGAGTCCTCGCATTCGGCCTTCACCGACACCGAGTCCTTGAGATGGGCGACGCCGAGAACGCGGCACGCGCTCGCCGGCGCGACAATTCGCCGTGGCTCGATGATCGCGGCCCGGGCGAATTTGTCGACCGGCTTGCGATAGGAGATCACGCCATTCCTCTTCTGGAAGATCCGTGCGCAGTCGGACGCTGACGTCGTCCAGGCGCCGATCAAGCCGGAATCCATCGTCTCCGCGCGGCCAATCGTCACGCCGGCGACAAGCGTCAAACCAGCAAAAAATATACGGATCGCCTTCAGGCTGTGCTTGTGCATGGTCCGATCCTTCGCCTCCGTATCGCCGAACCGCAGACGCCGGCCGCCAATTGTAAACTTCCAGAAAGATATAGTCCAAGACTCCGCCTCCGCGCTCGCCGCATTTCGGAGCGTCCGGCGCCCGAGCAACGTCGACTGGCCCCTTGTATTGCGCCGCGATCGTGACATCCTGCCGGCCCGGGGCGCGATCGTGAGGCGCAGTGGACCAAGCGAGGGATATTCCGGCTCAGGCTGGCCATAACCGGGCGCGCAATCCGGGCGCGCCGCTCGAACCGGACTGGTTCGAGAGCGTCGGCGTCAACGCGAGCGCGGTCGAGCGCCGCGCCGCGACGCTGACGACCCGCCGCTCGGTCAAAAAGGAGTTTCAGGCCGCCTGGCTGGTGAAGGCGATCGCGTGCATCGACCTGACGACGCTCTCGGGCGACGACACGCCGGAGCGGGTGCGGCGCCTGTGCGCCAAGGCGAGGCGCCCTCTCAGCGACGAGACGCTGGCCGCGCTCGGCCTCGCCGACATGGCCTTAACCGTTGGCGCGGTTTGCGTTTATCCGACGATGGTCGGCCCGGCGGTCAGGGCGCTCAAGGGCTCAGGCGTTCCGGTCGCATCCGTCGCCACCGGCTTTCCCGCGGGCCTGACGCCCCTGAATCTGCGGCTCGAGGAGATTCGCTACGCCGTCGGAGAAGGCGCGCGCGAGATCGACATCGTCATCACCCGCGCCCATGTGCTCGGGCGCGACTGGAGCGCGCTCTACGACGAAGTCGCAGCGATGCGCGACGCCTGCGGGCCGGCGCGCCTGAAGGCGATTCTCGGCGCCGGCGATCTGAAGACGCTCCGCAACGTCTACGCCGCCAGCATGGTGGCGATGCAGGCGGGCGCCGATTTCATCAAGACTTCCACCGGCAAGGAGGACGTCAACGCGACCTTGCCGGTGAGCCTGGCGATGGTCCGGGCCTTGCGCGACTATCGCGAGCGTACCGGCGTCGACATCGGCTTCAAGCCGGCCGGAGGCCTGCGCGCCGCCAAGGACGCGCTCGCCTGGCTGATCCTGATGAAGGAGGAGCTCGGCCTTCCGTGGATGCAGCCCGATCTCTTCCGCATCGGGGCGAGCGGCCTCATCACCGACATCGAGCGTCAGCTCGACCATTACGCGACCGGGCGCTATTCCGCCGCCTATCGCCACGCGATGGCGTGAGGGATGCGATGACCCTGATCAAGGACATTCTGCGCACGATGGACTACGGCCCCGCGCCCGAAAGCAGCGAGCACGTCCTGGCCTGGCTGGAAAGGCGTCGGGCCGGCTTCGGTCTCTTCATCAACGGCCGCTTCACCAAGCCCGCCGCGCTGTTCGACGTGTTCAATCCCGCGACCGGCGAAACAATCGCCCGCGTGACCCAAGGATCGCGGGGCGATGTCGACACAGCGGTCGCGGCGGCGCGCAAGGCGCTGCCGAAATGGTCGGCGCTCAGCGGCGATCAGCGGGCTCGCCATCTCTATGCCCTCGCCCGGCACGTCCAGAAGCGGGAGCGCTTTTTCGCGGTGCTGGAGACGATCGACAACGGCAAGCCGATCCGCGAATCGCGCGACATCGACATTCCGCTGGTCGCCCGCCATTTCTATCATCACGCCGGCTGGGCTTCATTGATCGACAGCGAGTTTCCCGGGACCCGCCCGGTCGGCGTCTGCGGGCAGATCATCCCCTGGAACTTCCCGCTGTTGATGCTGGCCTGGAAGATCGCCCCGGCGCTCGCCGCCGGCAACACGGTGGTGCTGAAACCCGCCGAATATACGCCGCTGACCGCGCTCGCCTTCGCCGAAATCTGCGTCGAGGCGGGCCTGCCGGCGGGCGTCGTCAATATCGTGACCGGCGACGGCGCGACCGGCGCGGCGCTCGCCGCGCACGACGGCGTCGACAAGATCGCCTTCACCGGATCGACCGAGGTCGGGCGGGCGATCCGCAAGGTCACCGCAGGCAAGCGCGTGAAGCTGTCGCTCGAGCTAGGAGGCAAGTCGCCGTTCGTCGTATTCGACGACGCCGATCTCGACAGCGCGGTCGAAGGCGTCGTCGACGCGATCTGGCTCAACCAGGGGCAGGTCTGCTGCGCGGGATCGCGTCTGCTGGCGGCGGAGGGGATTGCCGAGACCCTCTACGCCAAGCTCCGCGCCCGCATGGCGCATTTGAGGGTCGGGGACCCGCTCGACAAGTCGACCGACGTCGGCGCGATCGTCGCGCCCGCCCAGCTCGAGCGAATTCGACGGCTCGTCGGCGAAGGCGAGAAGGAGGGGCTCGAATTCTGGCGGGCGGACGAGACGGTCCCTGATCGCGGCTGCTTTTATCCGCCGACCCTCGTCACCGGCGTCGAGCCGGCCTCCATCCTGGCGCAGGAAGAAATCTTTGGGCCGGTCCTGGTCGCGACGACCTTCCGCACGCCAGACGAGGCGGTCGCGCTCGCCAACAACACCCGCTATGGACTGGCGGCTTCGGTCTGGACCGAGAACGTCAACCGCGCGCTCGAGGCCGCGGCGCGCATCAAGGCGGGCGTCGTCTGGATCAATTCGACCAATCTGTTCGACGCCGCGTCGGGCTTCGGCGGCTATCGCGAAAGCGGATTCGGCCGCGAGGGCGGGCGCGAGGGATTAAGCGAATATCGCGTCGCCGACGAACCGGGAGCCAAGCCGAACGCCGCCAAGGCGACGAGGCTCACCGCCTCGCCAGGGCTGACGCCGTCGGTCAAGATCGCGGGCGGGCTCGACCGCACCGCCAAACTCTATGTCGGCGGCAAACAGGCGCGGCCCGACTCCGGCTACAGCTATGCTGTCCTCGATCTCAAAGGCCACGAGGTCGGCCTCGCCGGCCTCGGCAATCGCAAGGACGTTCGCAA
Source organism: uncultured Alphaproteobacteria bacterium (assembly GCA_963835955.1). Lineage (GTDB taxonomy): Bacteria > Pseudomonadota > Alphaproteobacteria > Rhizobiales > Beijerinckiaceae > Roseiarcus. Next base: position 53,986 of record CAWIHZ010000007.1, read on the forward strand.
TGCGGTCGAGGCGGCGGCGAAGGCTGCGTCCTGGGGCGCGGCGACGGCCCACAACCGCGCCCAGGTGCTCTACTATGTCGCCGAGAACTTGAGCGCCCGGGCGGACGAATTCGCCGCGCGCCTGCGCTCGATGACCGGCGCCGGCGCCCGCGCGGCTCATGCCGAGGTCGAGGCCGCGATCCGGCGCGCGTTCTTCTACGCCGGCTTCGCCGACAAGTTCGACGGCGCGGTCCACGCGACCCGCTCGCGCTTCGTCACCCTGGCGATGAACGAGCCGTGGGGGGTGATGGGGATCGTCTGCCCGGACGAGGCGCCGCTCATCGCCCTCGTTTCGCTGGTCATGCCGGCGATCGCCATGGGCAATTGCGTCGTCGTCGCGCCCTCGGCCGCCCATCCGCTCAGCGCCACCGACTTCTATTCGGTCCTCGACACCTCGGACGTTCCCGCCGGCGTCGTCAACATCGTCACTGGAGAGGCGAATGCGCTCGCCAAAACGCTCGCCGAGCACGACGGCGTCGACGCCCTCTGGTACGTCGGCGACGCGGCCGGCGCGGCGGAAGTCGAGGCGCTTTCCGCTGGCAATCTCAAGGCGACCTGGGTCTCTGCTTCAACGATCGACTGGCTGCGCGCCGAGGGGCGCGAGTTCCTGCGCCGCGCGACCCAGGTCAAGAACATCTGGACGCCTTACGGGGAGTGACGCCATTCACCAGACTTTCGTCACCTTGTAGCCGGCCGCGCGGAAGCGCTCCACGAGTCCGTCCTTGCCCGACAGGTGCAGCGCCCCGACGGCGATGAAGGCGCCGCCGGCGCTGAGCAGCGGCGCCGCGCGCCCGGCCATTCTGCCGTTGCGGCCGGCCAGCAGACTCCGAGTGAACTCGTCCTCGGCCGCGCGTTCGGATTCGCTCATCTCGCCCGCTACGTCGGCGATCGGCAGGATTTCGGCGGGACGGCTCTCGCGATAGAGCCGCAGCAGGGTCGCATAGACGTCGTCGTTCATGCCGGGGTCGCGGGCGGCGACGGCGAGCAGCGCCGCGGCGGTCGCCGGAGGGATGGCGGATAGCGCGTCGAGCTGTTCTTTCGGCGTCTCCAGACCGACGACCTTCACGCCCGCGTCTCTGGCGGTCTGAGCCAGGAACTGGTCGACTTCCGGCAGATCGAGCGCCTCCCGCCTTGCTTCGCAGGCCGGGATCGAGGTCACCGTCGCCAGAAACCACAGCTTCAGATGATGCGCGAATTCCTTCGGGAAGCCCTGCCGCGCGATCAGTTTTTCGATTGGTCCGCGATCGCCGCTCGCCACCGCGCCCTCGAAGGTGTCATGGTCGCGATCGAGCGCCTTGGCCAGCATCATTGCGCCAATATTCGCCTTCTCGACCGAGTCGAGAGGTCCGCCGAGTTCGGTTGCGACGACCTTTGCGCCGGCGATGTGTCGAGCCGCGCGCCCGGCCATCTCCAGCGCCCTGTCGTCAGTCGAGTGAATGGCGCCGTAAAGGTAGGAGGGCGCGAGGCCCGGCCTGTCGATCCGCCACAGCAACCCGTCGGCGTTGACCAGATCGTCGGCCCGCCTGGCCTGAGCGGCCGCGAGCCCGTCGATATGGGTCAGATCCGCGCCATGGCAGGCCAGGGCTTCCGCGGCCGCGACGGGAGCGGCGCTCAAAAGCGCCAATGGAAGCGCCAAGGCGCGAAGCGTCAAAGTCCGCATGAGACATCTTCTTAAAGTTTTCGCAGCGCCACCTCCTCGATCCGGTGGCTGGCGCCCTTGGTCAGCAGGAGGTCGGCGCGCGGCCGCGTCGGCAGGATATTCTCATGCAGGTTAACGAGATTGATGCGCCGCCAGATTGAGCGCGCCGTCGCCTGCGCCTCTTCATCGTCGAGATCGGCGTAGAGGCGGAAATAGCTGCGCGGATCGCGAAACGTCGTCTGGCGCAGACCCATGAAGCGCTCGACATACCATTGTTCGAGCAGCGTCTCGTCGGCGTCGAGAAAGACCGAGAAGTCGAAGAAGTCGGAAACGAACGGAATCTCCTTGCCGTCGCGGGGCAGCCGGTTGGGCGCCAGGACGTTGATTCCCTCCAGGATGAGAATGTCCGGCCGGTCGACGACGATCGATTCCTCCTCGACGATGTCGTAAGTGAGGTGGGAATAGACCGGGGCGGCGACGCTGTGTTGGCCCGCCTTGACCGCGGAGAGAAAGCGGATCAGCGCCGTCCCGTCATAGCTCTCCGGAAAACCCTTGCGGTCCATGATGCCCTGACGGGTGAGCTCGGCGTTGGAATGCAGAAATCCGTCGGTGGTGACGAGCTGCACTTTGGGCGTATTGGGCCAGCGGGTGAGCAGCGCCTGCAGCACCCGCGCGGTCGTCGACTTGCCGACCGCGACCGAGCCGGCCACGCCGATAATGTAGGGCACCTTGCCGTCGGTCGCGCCGAGGAAACGCTGGGTCGCCTTGAACAACCCCTGGGTCGCCGCGACATAGAGCGCCAAGAGGCGCGAGAGCGGCAGATAGATGGCGACGACGTCGTCGATCGAAATCGGATCATGGGTCGATTGCAGCTTGCGCAGGTCGTCGATCGTCAGCGTGAGCTGGGTGTCGGCCCGCAGCTGCGCCCATTCGTCGCGGGTGAAACGGCGAAAGGGAGACACCGGCGTTTGGGCTGCGCCCTCATTCATCGCCAACACCTAAAGCCCGCGCCTTTTTCGCTTCGACCTCATCCCATACGCCGTCGATTTCACGCCTTGCGGGAGGCCTTCTCTTCGTGGCCGCTCCGGCCGGCGCGGCTTTCCAGTTCGCGCATCACCGAAGACAAGGCGACGCCGCGCGCGCGCAACACGACGAGCAGATGGTAGAGCACGTCCGCGGCTTCCGCGCGAACTGCGTTCTCGTCCTCAGCCGCCGCGGCGATCGTCAGTTCGATCGCCTCCTCCCCGAACTTGCGGGCGCAATGGGCCGAGCCCCTATCGAGCAGGCTTCGGGTGTAGGATGTCTCAGCGCTCCCCCCGGCCCGACGGGCGATCGTTTCGGCGAGCTCTTCAAGCGTGAACATGGCGTGAGCTTTATCGCGCTTTTGTGCTTGCGGATAGCGGGAAGGGCGAGGCAGGACCACGCCCTGCGCTCCAGAGCTCTGGCGAGCGCCGGCAACGCGCCTATACGCGATAGCCGACGACGGCCTTGAGTTCGAGATAGTCGTCGATGCCGAAATCCGCGTATTCGCGGCCGTTGCCCGACTGTTTGTAACCACCGAAGGGCGCATGCACGTCCCAGGCGGGATAGTTCAGATTGACCGTGCCGGCGCGCAGGCGGGCGGCGATCGCCCGCGCGTGCTCGATATCCGTCGACGAAACATAGGCCGCCAGGCCGTAGACGGTGTCGTTGGCGAGGCGCACCGCCTCGTCCTCATTCTCGTAGCTCATCACCGCCAGCACCGGGCCGAACACCTCCTCGCGTTCGATCGTCATGCCGGGCTTCACGTCGCCAAACACCGTCGGCCGAACGTAATACCCGCAGTCGAGACCGGACGGACGCCCGGGCCCGCCGGCGACGAGCCGCGCGCCGTCGTGAATTCCCGCTTCGATCAGGCGCTGAATCTTGTCGAATTGGGTCTGGCTGACGACCGGGCCGAGGTCGACCCCCTGCTCGCGCGGGTCGCCGACCTTCAGCCCGGCGGCGGCGTCGGCGGCGATTTCGAGCGCTTCCTCGTGCCGATCGGCCGAAACCAGCATGCGCGCCGGCGCGTCGCAGGACTGGCCGCTGTTGGCAAAGCAGGCGGCGACCCCGGCGCGCACCGCGGTCTCGAAATCCGCGTCGCGCAGGATAATGTTCGGCGACTTGCCGCCGAGTTCCTGCGCCACCCGCTTCACCGTGTCGGCGGCTGTCTTGGCGACCATGATTCCGGCCCTGGTCGAACCGGTGAAGGAGACCATGTCGACGCCCGGATGGCCGGCCATGACCTGGCCGACATCCGTCCCCGTGCCGTTAACGAGGTTGAAGACCCCGGCCGGCGCCCCCGCCGCTTCGACGATCTCGGCGAACAGGAGGCCGCTGATCGGGGCGATCTCGCTCGGCTTCAGCACCGTCGCGCAGCCGGCCGCCAACGCCGGCGCCACCTTGCAGACGATCTGGTTGAGGGGCCAGTTCCAGGGCGTGATCAGCGCCGCGACTCCGATCGGCTCCCTGGCGATGAGGCTCGTCCCTCGCAGCCGGGCGAACTCATAGGTCTCGAGCGCCTGGATGGTCGCTTCCAGATGCACCCGGCCGGCCCAGACCTGCGCTTCGCGCGCGAAGGCGAGCGGCGCGCCCATTTCTTGCGATACGGCTTGGGCGAGATCCTCGGCCCGGCTGTTGTAGCTGTCGAGAATGCGGCGCAGCAGGGTCAGGCGCTGCTCGCGCGAGGCGCGCGAGCACTCGTCGAAAGCCGCCCTGGCGGCGGCGACGGCGCTGTCGACATCGGCTTTCGAGCCGACCGAAATCGTCGCAAACGCGCGCTCGGTCGAGGGATCGATGACCTCCAGCGTCGCCGGGACCTTCGGCTCGACCCAGCGGCCGCCGATGTAGAACTGCGCGTGACGGTTCATGGAAAATCCGTTCTGGAGCGTGGGCGGAGGGGATTATCTTACCGCAATCGGCCGCCGGCAATGCCGTGCCGGAGCAGGGGAGCGACAACGCGTCGCATGGCCAGAGGGCAGGATTTGGCGTTGTCTGTATTAGCGCTTCGGTTTCCGGTCCATGATGACAATCGTCTCCGCGCCGCCGAGCGTTGGAGCCACGTGCTCGAACGAGGCGGATCTGGTCGCGCGCCATGACGGCCGCGTGCCGCGCTACACCAGTTACCCGACAGCGCCGCATTTCACTGCGGCTGTCGGACCGGACGTGTACGCGCAATGGCTCGGCGAACTGCCGTCGGAATCGCCGCTGTCGATCTATCTGCACGTGCCGTTCTGCGACCGGCTGTGTCTTTATTGTGGCTGCAACACCACGGTCGTGAGGCGCGAATCCTCGCATCGCGCCTACGCCGCGCTGCTGATGCGCGAGATCGATCATGTCGCACGGTTGATCGGCCGGCGAGCGGCGGTCACGCATGTGCATTGGGGCGGCGGCACGCCGACGTCGCTGCCGGGCGATCGAATGATCGCGATCATGAGCAGGCTGAAAGAACGGTTCGCTTTCGCCGACGGCGCCGAAATCGCAATCGAGATCGACCCGACCTCCCTGTCGCCCGACCGCCGTGAGGCGCTTGGCGCGATGGGCGTGAGCCGAATCAGCCTGGGCGTCCAGGACCTGGAGCCGGCGGTTCAACGCGCGATCGGCCGCGAGCAATCCTTTGAGACGACGAAAGCTTGCGCTGACGCGGCGCGGACGCTCGGGGTCCGCTCCCTCAATCTCGATCTCATTTACGGCCTGCCCTTGCAGACGGCCGAGGGGGTTGCGGGCACGGCGCGTCGCTCGCTCGACTTGAATGCTGACCGGATCGCCGTGTTCGGCTACGCCCATGTGCCATGGATGAAGCGCCATCAGGCGCTGATCCCGGAACGCCTCTTGCCTGGCCCCGCGGAGCGCTTCGCCCAGCTCAACGCGATCCATCGCGTCCTGACCCAGGAGGGAGGCTATGTCGCCGTCGGCCTGGACCACTACGCGCTGCCGGGCGACAAGATGGCCGAGGCGGCCTCGGCGCGACGGCTCAAGCGCAGCTTCCAGGGCTATACGACCGATAACGCGCCGGCCCTGATCGGGTTCGGCGCGAGCGCGATCAGCTCGACGCCGCAAGGCTACGTGCAAAATGCGCCGACCGCAGCGGCCTATGCCAAGCAGATCGAAGCCGGACGGCTCGCCTCCGTGCGGGGCGCGGCGCTGAGCGAGGACGACCGGCTGCGACGGGCGGCGATTGAAAGGGTGATGTGCGATCTCGAAGTGGATCTCGACGCGCTTGCCTTCGAGCATGACGCCGATCCCGCTCCGCTGAAGGCGTCCGCGTCGGTCGGAATGCCGCTGTTCTCGGCCGATGGCCTGGCGCATTGGGACGGGCGGCGGATCACGGTGACCGAGCGGGGGCGTCCCTTCGTGCGATCCATCGCCGCACTGTTCGACGCCTATCTTCGCCACGACGCCGCCCGTCCGCGCCATTCGCGCGCGGTTTAGGGACGGTCGCAATTTCGGTCGTCGCGATGAGGTAACCCGTCGTTCTTGACTTGGCGCTGGCGCGAGCCGTAAAGCAAGGACGCATCGAGACCGGGCGATTAGCTCAGCGGTAGAGCACTCCCTTCACACGGGAGGGGTCGCAGGTTCGATCCCTGCATCGCCCACCATGCAGTCGCGGCAAACCGACGCGGATTCAGGGTCGGCGGAAATCCCCGCGATTCCCGGCGGTTAGCGAGGCGAACCACAGTCTGCGAACAGAGTTCCGGGCGTTCTCGCGCGTTCTGCGCCTGAATTCTCCCGCCAGTCTCAGTTCGCCAAATTACGTTTCCCGGACCGCAAGATGGAGGGGCCGGAGCCGAGTGCGGTATCGCAATTCAGCTCGGCTCGGCCTGCGCCTGAATCGGCGCCTGCAGTCCGAAGGCGCGCCATCGATTGGACCATACGATAGACGCGGCCATTCCAGGCGTAGCAATTATTGAGGATCACGATCCGCTCGAGACGGCCGTTCCACCTGCGCCAGCAGCGCTCCGAATTTGAGCCCGACGCCCTCGCGCGTCGTCGGCCCCCGGGTCACAAAGGGACGAGCGCCCCTCGAACTCGAAGGCTTCATCCCTGTGCTCACGCAGACGCCGCAAAATCGCCCGATCGAGAATTCCGAATGCCGCGACTTGGATCCGATCGTCTCTCGGAAGGTGCTGGAGTCCGTAAACTACTCAGCGACGCCAATTAATTGCATGGAAATCAGAGTCGTACCGTAAAACATCGAATTCAGCAATTAAGACGCGCGCGACCTTAGTCCGCTTGCATTTTCTCAAGGTGGTCCATATTAATACTGCGGCGCATTGAGAGTTTCTTAGAGCGCGGGGATTTATGTGATGTTGGTTTCCGTCATCATACCCACCTTGGATCGGCCCAAGCTGCTATTGCGCGCAATCGACAGCGTGCTTCGTCAAACCCATCACGATATTGAAGTTATCGTCGTTGTCGACAGGCCGTCCCCAGAAACCCTTTCTGCAGTGCGGACGGTCAGCGATGCGCGTTTGCGCCTCATCGTCAATCCACACCCCACGACAGCTGGCGGAGCACGCAATGTCGGCGCCGATAATGCGACTGGAGAATGGATCGCATTTTTGGACGACGACGACGAGTGGTTGCCGAACAAGCTGGAGCAACAACTTGCTTTCGCGGCCGGCCGGCCTCCGGCGTTGTTGAGCTGCCTCAGTCGGGTGGTGACGCCTTACGCGATCTATGTCTGGCCGCAGGTGATTTTCGACAATTCCAGCCCTGTCGATGAGTACCTGTTCGATCGCTGTTCACTGTCGGCGGGATGGGGCGGCATTCAGACTTCGAGTTTTCTGCTGCCACGGAAGCTGTTCGAAAAGCTGCGATTCAACATTGACAGTCCTCACGATGATTGGGAGTTCATCCTGCGCCTGTCGAAACAGGCTGGAGCACGCATCGAAACTGTTCCCGAAGTGCTGGTCGTAAATTATTTCGAGGAGGCGCGGCCTTCCCTTACGGCGCGGTCGTCCTCATGGCGGACCTCTCTCCGGTGGATCGAGAGCCTAAGGCCCATTGTCACGCGGCGTGCATACAGCAGTTTCTGTCTGGGTGCTGTGGGTTCCCGGGCGGCCCGGGAGGGAGCGTACAAGGCCTTTCCTGACCTGCTCCACAGGGCATTCAGGAACGGCTCTCCCCGGCTGCGGCAGATCGTCCCGTTTTTGGCCTATTGGCTGACACCTCTCGGGATTCAGCGACAACTACGAGGCGAGTTCCGCAACCGCCTCCGGCCGCGTTCCTTGAAAAAGATGCCGGGCGAAACGGACCGCGTCGGCGCCTGACATTTTTAATGGAAAAGCGGCATCGTTGGGGACGAACGACCGGCCACCGATCGTCCATGCGGCCGGGATGGGCCTCGGAAAGAGATTCGCGTCGCAATGCAGTCAAGTCATCTCAAGCAAGGTCGGATCACGCCGAATTGCAGTCCGCCTTGACAAAATCTGCTCCGTCTCCTTCCTCCGGAATCTCGTCGTCCGCGGCGGCGTCGCGCAATTGCGCCGGAGCGCCGATCTGTGCGTCGGCTCCGTCATTATTAGCAGGATCGCGGCGTGAAGTTCGTGATACAGTGGCTTGCGGTCGAATTGAGGACTACGACAATGCTCTCGCATGACGACCCTCGCCAACTAAACAGCCGATTTAATCTTGAGTCCATCGAAGCACACGTCAAGGGCTATACGGACGTTTTATCTTCGGCGCTGCTTTCCGTCGATTGGCGCCAACTCGGCCTTGTGATTGGGGAAATTGAAGGCGCACGCACGCGCGGCGCGCGACTTTGGGTCGCCGGAAATGGCGGATCAGCCGCTATCGCCGATCATCTTTTGTGCGATTGGGTCAAGGGGACATTCACCTCTTCGCACCCCCCCATTCACGTTCATTCGCTAGTATCCGACACCGCCCTGCTCACGGCCTGCGCCAACGACTTTGGCTATGAAGCCAGCTTCTCGCGCCAGCTCGAAATGCAGGCCCAGCCTGGTGATGTTTTGATCTGTATCTCTTCTTCCGGGAACAGCGCAAACATTCTTGCGGTGTTGCGTAAGGCAAGAGCCATGCAATTGAAGACCATTGCTCTCACCGGATTTGGCGGTGGCGAATCGGTGCGGCTTGCCGACATCAGTCTCCACGTGGCTGTTCACAATTACGGTGTCGTCGAAGACTGCCATCAAATCTTGATGCATAACATCGCACAATATATCTACGGCCGTTCCGGACGGGCCTGACATGCAGGTTGTAATCCTCGCTGGTGGACGTGGTACGCGTCTTGGCGGGCATGCACAGGCGATTCCAAAGCCGATGGTGACAATCGGCGGGCGGCCGAATCTGGAGCATCAGGTATTGTTGGCCAGGCGTCACGGCTTTTCGAAGGTGCTCTTCCTCACGTCGCACCTTGCCAACTGTATCGAAGCTCATTTCGGCGACGGGCGGCGGTTCGGCATGGAGATTTCATACTGCGCCGAAGATCCGCCCCTCGGCACGGCGGGAGCGTTGCTCCATGCAAGCAAGGGGTTGGACGACTGCTTTCTCGTTCTCTACGGCGATGTCTTCGTCGAGTGCGATCTCACACGGCTCTGGAGCGAACACGCCTGTAACCGCCCAATCGCCACCCTGGCCGTTCACCCCAATGACCACCCCTATGACAGCGATCTCGTCGAGATAGATGCGGAGGGCGTGATATCCGCCATCCATACGAAGCCAAGGCCGGATGATCAGTATCTTGCGAACATGGTCAATGCCGGTGTGGCGGTGATCGAACGGAGGATCCTGAACTCTATTCCGCCAAGCCAGCATCTGGATCTCGCACACGACATCTTTCCGGCGCTGGCCCGCGATCGCAGTCTCAGGGCCTATCACTCGGCTGAATATTTCAAGGATTTCGGGACGCCCGATCGTCTCGCCCAGACGCGCTCAGACTTTGAAAGCGGCAAGCCCGCGCACCTTAACCGGAGTTCTCCGCGGCCGGCGGTCTTTCTGGACCGGGACGGGGTGATCAATCAGGAGAACTCGCATCTCTCCGATCCGGCGATGATGGTGCTCATCCCTGGTGCGGCCGGAGCCATTCGGAGGTTGAACCAGGCGGGATTTCTGGTCATCGTCGTGACCAATCAGCCGGTTGTCGCGCGCGGCGAATGCACGCTGAACGGATTACGGCTCATACATAACAAAATGGAAACACTCCTCGGACGCGAGCATGCTTGGATCGACGCCCTTTATTTCTGCCCCCACCATCCTGACAAGGGCTTTGCTGGCGAGGTTCAGGAGCTGAAAATCGATTGCGATTGTCGCAAGCCCAAGACCGCGATGTTTGACCGGGCAGTCCGGGACTGGAACGTCTCGCTGCCGGGATCGTACGGGATTGGGGACAGCCGACGCGACGTGTTGGCGGCGCGACGGATAGGGATTCGGACGATCGGGGTAAAGACCGGTCATGGCTGCCGCGATTGCGACACCCTCGAGTGGCCGGACCTTCTGGTCGAAGATCTGGGCGAGGCCGTGGACATCATTCTTGCGTCCAGCGCCGCCAAGCCGGTCGAGGGGGTACGCCCATGATAACGACGCAGACACCTTTTCGAATCAGTTTCTTTGGTGGCGGCTCAGATCTTAGCGGCTTTTATAGCCGCCATCCCGGTGCGACACTGAGCGTCGCAATCAACAAAAGCATGTACATGACAACTCATCCCTTTTTTGAGCCGAACTCCATACATCTCAAGTATTCGAAGACGGAGCTAGTGCCCTCGGTCGACCAGATCGAGCATCCGATCCTGCGTGCTGTTCTCGGTGAACTCGTACCGAAAGGCGGGATAGAGGTCGCGTCCATTGCAGATATTCCGGGAGGGACAGGCCTTGGTTCGTCGTCCGCTTTCACTGTTGGTCTCGTTCAGAATTTGAACGCACGCCTTCAGCGATTTCTTCCGCCGGCCCGCCTCGCAGAAGAGGCCTGCCATATCGAGATCGATGTTCTCAAGGAACCGATCGGCAAACAGGACCAGTATGCGTCCGCTTTCGGCGGGCTTAATCACTTCGTATTCCATACTGACGGAAGGACGACGGTTCAGCGAATTTTTTTGCCGGCCGACACCGTCAAGCGATTGGAGGCCTCTCTGTTCCTTTTTTATCTCGGCATGTCGCGTTCGGCCTCAACGATACTTCACGAGCAAGCCAGCAATCTGGACCAGGCGAAGATTTTTGGAACGCAAAAAGCCATGGTGGCCCAGGTAGAGGTTGGCATTCAGCTTTTGCAGGATGGTGAGCTAGATGCCTTCGGCCGGCTGCTTCATGAAGCATGGGTTCTGAAAAAAACTCTGGCGTCAAAGATTTCCAACGACGTCATCGATACCTACTACCAGCAAGGGCTTGCTGCCGGCGCGTTGGGTGGAAAGCTGGCGGGGGCCGGTGGTGGCGGATTTCTTTTGTTCTACTGTCCGCCGCGGGATCAACACTTCTTTCTGTCAGCGATGAGCGAACTCAGGCGCATTCCATTCCGTTTCGAATTTAACGGCTCACGGGTCATCCACGTATCGGACGAATAAACGGCGCAGTAAATTAAGCAGTTTGCTTCTCGACGGCTGGGGTTCGACCCTTCAACAATCTCGGCGGCGAACATGAATTCAGCAAACATAGGTCGCGCATTCGTTTCCGGCGGGGCCGGATTTATAGGAAGCCACATCGCAGACAGGCTCGCACAGGATGGCGCCAACGTGACGATATACGACAACTTCAGCACCGGTCAGGAGTTGTTCATCAGCCACCACGTGGGCAACCCGAAGATCAGAGTGGTTCGCGCGGATGTTCTCGACAGCGAGCGGCTCAACAAAGAAATGGCAGACTGCGACTTTGTATTCCACCTGCAGGCAAATGCCGATGTGCGGGGCGGGATGCGAGCAACGCGAATCGACCTTGAACAGAATACGATCGCCACGTGGAATGTCTTGGAGGCGATGCGGCTCAACAAGATCGGGCACATTGTCTTTGCGAGCAGCGCCACTGTTTATGGCGAACCGGACGTCTTTCCCACACCCGAAAGCTACGCGCCCGTTCAGACGAGCCTATACGGCGCTAGCAAGCTCGCATGCGAAGCCATGATTCAAGCGTATTCGGAATACTTCGGCATCACATGCTACATATTTCGATTCGTGTCATGGATTGGAGAGCGCTACACGCATGGCGTGATTTTCGACTTCGTGGAGAAACTCAGGGCCGATCCGGAAGCGCTTGAAATTCTAGGAGACGGAAAGCAGCGCAAGTCCTATCTTGACGTGACGGACGGCGTGACCGGCATTTTCTACGCGCTTCAACACGCCGGAGGACGCAAGAACGTGTTCAATCTTGGCCACGATGAGATCATGAATGTCCTGGATTTGGCGGATATCGTCGTAGCGGAACTCGGTTTGAATAGCGTTCGATACCGGACGACTGGAGGCAAGCGAGGCTGGCTTGGCAACTCGCCATTCGTGCATCTTGACGCCGGTAAGCTCAAGGCTCTTGGATGGAAGCCGCAGATTTCAATTGAGCAGGGCATCCGTAACACTGTGCGTTACTTGCGCGCGCACCCGCGAGTCCTGGAGAAACGCAGCCTGGCACAGGCCCACAGTTGAGGCTGGCATATCCGCTGGGGCGAAGGCTCAAGGTTCCGCCTTACCGCCCCAAAAGGCCACAGCTGAATTGACGTGACATCGTCCGCGACACACCGCTTACCGACAACAAGACTTTTGCCTACTGGTTCGAACTCGAGCGCTTGGCGCGGGGTATCCCTCCGGCGGCGGCCGCCTTGATCGCGAGCGGCGTCGTCGCGGAGGGTGTGATCTTAATGCTAGCCTTAAGGTCACGTAGAGATGGATGGGAAGGTTCTCGGGTTCGAGCGCCGACGTCGCTGGAGCAAGGACGAGAAGGCGCGGATCATCGAAGCGACCCTGGCGCCGGGCGCCGTGGTGAGCGAGGTCGCACGACGGCGTGGCGTTGCGCATGGTCTGCTCTTCACATGGCGAAGCCCGGATTCCGGGGCCAAGTGCAACGGGGTTAAGAGAAGCGGATTTGAACGTTCTTGCCAAGCTCGCCGAGCAAGGCCTGGAATGGCGTCTTGAAGCCGAGGCATTTGCGCGGCGTGAGGTTTGCGGAGAGGAACTCCTGGATTTCCTCTTCGGACATTCGGTCGATATCCAGGTGACGCGGCAGCCATCGACGTAAGCGTCCATTGGCGTTTTCGATGCCGCCTTTTTGCCATGAGGCATAGGCGTCGCAGAACCAGGTCGCCATATCGCGCATGGTCCTGAGCAGCCCATGCTGGGCGAATGCGGTGTCGTTGTCGAAAGTGACGGACTTGCGCAAGCGGGGGTCGATCCGGCCGAATACGGTGAGCATGGCCGATATGGTCTCGGCGGCGGTTTTGCCATGAGCCGCGCGGCGAGCGTGACCCGTGACTTGCGCTCATGCAGGACGAGCACGGGCCGCAGGCGTTTGCAGATGATGAGGTCGCCCTCCCAATGGCCAGCCTCGCCGCGGGTTTCGACGGTTTTCGGCCGATCATGGATCGAAGCGCGATCTTTGATGGTGTCGCGCGAGAGTCTGGCGCGACGTGGGCGACGGTGTTTGTGCCGACGCGTCAGATATCGCCATAAGGTCTCGGCCTTCTGGGCAGCCCGATAGATGAAGGCGTAGATTGTCTCGCAGCCGATGGCCCGCAGCCGTGGTTCGTTGCCGGCTTTCAACCAACCGGAGATCTGCTCGGGCGTCCATCCTTCGGCGAGGCGATCACGAACAAAGCCGCGCAGGGCCGCCTCTCGTTCGAGGATCGCTTCACGCCGCCTGCGCAGTTGATAGGCTCCGGCGGCGTGAAGCGGCGAATACCCACCCGAGGGGAGTGCGTTCCGCTGCAGCTCCCTGGAGATGGTGGCTTTCGCCCGACCGAGCGCCCGGGCGATGGCGCCCACCGACCGCCCAGCGGCGCGCCAAATACCGATCTGATCTCTTTCGTCCTCCGACAGATGCCAATAGGATCGCATGGCAACACTCCTTAAGGTCTTGAACAACCTTGCCGATACCAAATCGGCGGGGGTGTTGCACTTCGCGTCGGAACTCAGGAAGGCTGGCGCGCACGGCTGAGCCGATCAGGAGAGACGGCTCGATCTTGCTCCCAGTCGAGATCGACGTGACGGCGCCGCGGCCCGTGCCAGAGGCGACGAGGCCATTGCGAGCTGCAACGAACGGGCGACGACCGAAGCCCGGAACGATCGAGATCGAACTCGGCTCCGGGAACCGCGTGCGCGTCGATAACGACGTCGACGCCGACGCGCTTCGGCGGGTTCTGAGCGTTCTGGGCGAATCATAATTCCAATTCCGAGCGGAGTGCGGGTGTGGATCGCGACGGGCCACACCGACATGCGTCGCGGCATGCAGGGACTGGCGCTTCAGGTTCAGGAGCAGTTGAAGCGCAATCCGCATGGTGGCGTTCTTTACGTCTTCCGGGGCCGCAGAGGCGACCTGGCGAAGATCCTCTGGCACGACGGCGTCGGGCTATCGCTCTACGCAAA
>CAWIHZ010000008.1:0-52647 GCA_963835955.1 uncultured Alphaproteobacteria bacterium
GTACGGCGCGATCGCTGACAGCCCGCAGCCCGAAATTCTCGCCCGGAATGGCAGCTACATAGCCTACCGGCGACTCGAGCAGCATGTGGGAAAGTTTCGCGAGTTCCTGCGCGAGCACGGCGACACTGCGGAGGAACAGGAACTGATCGCGGCCAAGCTGATGGGGCGCTGGCGCAGCGGAGCGCCGCTCGTGCTCGCGCCCGAGCAAGATGATCCGACACTGGGCGCCGACATGCAGCGTAACAACGACTTCAACTACAAGGAGATGGACCCGCACGGCTACGCGGTCCCGCTCGGCTCGCACATTCGCCGGATGAATCCCCGCGACACGGCTCACAACATGAACCGGCGCCGGATGATCCGGCGAGGGGCGCCGTATGGGCCTCCTTTGCCCGAAGGCGCGCCCGACGACGGGGTCGAGCGCGGGATCGCCGCGTTCGTTGCCTGCGCGAGCCTCATCCGTCAGTTCGAGTTCGCGCAGAACGTGTGGATCAATGACCGGAACTTCAGCGAGCTGGGCAACGAACGTGATCCAATCATCGGCGCCCACGACGGCACGCTCGAGTACAAGATCCCCAAGCGGCCCATTCGCAAGAAAATCGTCGGTTTGCCCGCCTTCACCACGCTAAAAGGCGGCGCGTACTTCTTTCTCCCAGGCCTCAAGGCGCTTGGTCATCTAGCGTCACTGACCGGACAGGGCCGGGCCTGAGCGGCCAAGACGAAACAAGGGAGTTTCTCCATGCCAGCGCCTGCTTCCGCCCGGACGTACAATCAGGATCACGTGCCACGCAAATATACGCCGGGCAAGCGGCGCGTGAGCATCTACTGGACATGGAGCTACCCGTGGGAGTCCCAGCGCGACCTTCAGGAGCTCGACAATCGGTTTTCGACCATGACGGAAGTTCGCCGCGTCGCCTGGCCTGCCTACGAAACGCCGGAATGGAGCGCGGCGCAATTCCTTCAGGGCATCGCGGGAACGCTCGAGCTGTTTCACCGCTCGACCCTCAGCTTCCAGAAGGTCGCCGGTGAAACGACCGGCCATCCGGTTGCGGTCTTCCAGCGCATCGACCAGGCCGGCTACAAACTGCCGATCGATGAACGCATTCTCGCCGACACCGACACCCTGATGGTGTTCGGACTCGACCATATTCTCTCCGAACAGGAGGCGGCGCCGGAGGAGATCGCCGCGATCCGTGAATGGCTGAAACGGGACGGCTCCTGTCTCCTCCTAGCCCCCCATCATGACGTCGGCTTTACCGACGACATGAAGCAACGCCAGATGGAATATCTGCACCACGGCGACCCGCTCGTGCCTCGCCAGCAGCGGTTTGGCCAGTATACGCGCTCGTTGATGGAGGGACTTAGCGTTCCCGTACACAACACCTACGGCCTTCGGCCGGCGGTGGTGAAAGGCACGAACGAAATTGCTCCGCTTACCGCCTTCCACGACCTCGACAGCCTTGGCCTGTTGCAGAACGTCCCGACCCTCAATTTCCACCCGCATTTGCCGCACTATGAACTGACGGAAGGCGCGGGCTCCGTCCAAGTGCTTGCGCGGCAGCCAATCGACCTTGAGCGTCCCCATCCCTTCACCGAGGCTGGCGCCAGGGAGTTCAACTGCCTCCTCTGGATGCCGCCGAACGAGCAAAGGGCCGGGGACATCGTTCTTGTCGATTTGACCAATTTCACCACACTCTTTGGCGGCATGGAGAGTCTCGAGACCTTCTGGAGGAATCTCGCGGCGATGAGGTGAGTGGCCTTCGTGGCGACAGCGCTCTTGAAGCTTGCCCGCACTTTGCACGCTAAAGAGAGACCGTCGCTTCTCGCTCTTGCGCGTTGCCTTCTTGTCGCTGGCGTGTTGAGCGCGGCGGGTCCCGTTCTTGCTGGCTCGGATCGCCCCGACCTCGAAAACGGGACTGGCGACGACCCAACTCAGCCATTGGGCAAGATCGAGCTTCTTGACCGCTACACCGAAGCCCCCGGTGCAGGCGTCGAGGAGGGAACGACCAAAACAATCCAAACCAACACGCCGTTCGCCCGCATCGAGACGCCGCCGTTGAGATTCGCGCCGCAATGGGAGTTGAACTTCCGAACCGAAATTCCGGTGGTGTGGACGAACGGGGTGACGCCCACGAATCCAACCGGCGCGACCGTGTCCGGCTTCGGCAACGTGCTTGGTCAGGCGTGGGTCGTGCACGACCTCGATCAACGCTGGGCGGTCGCGCTCGGCGGGCAAGTGATCGCGCCGACCTCGACCAACGGAGTGGCGTCGGACGCCTGGGAAGAGGTCACGGATTCTGACTGTCCGCACCATGCTTCCGGAGATCAGTCCGGGCAGCTATTTCGCTCCGCAGGTTCGTTACGGAATCGATTTCGAAGGCAACGACGACGGCCGCATGTTGCGGCAGTTGCGCATCGCGCCGACCCTCAACATCAATCTGCCGCACAAGCCTGTTCTTCACGCTCTACCCAAGCCCAGACATTCGTCTGAACTATGGGACGCCGGTGTGGAACCAGACGGGCCGATTGTTTCTGCCGCTCAACTTCATGGTCGGCTGGAAGCCGACCGAGCATATTGTGATTTCGGCCGAGTTCGGCATTCCGATCATCAAGGATTTTCCCGTTTACGCCTTCAAAACGCAATTGAGAGTGGGCTATTTGTTTTAATTCCAGTTCCGTCGACAAGGTGGTTTGAGGTGAAGTGGCGAGACAGAACGCGCATTGATCTGCATCAACGGCAGGGTACGCCGCTTGACTAGAAGCTGACGAACATCAAGGGGCCCTTACGAGTGTCCCGCGTGAAAGATATGTAAGCGGGTTTTCGCTGTGGCGCTCGGACGGCTAGGAGGCAATTTTGGCGCAGGAGAAGTCACCGTTAGGCGCGGCAGCCGAGTATTGGACGGACGCGTGGCAGCGGACCGTGCTGTTTCTGGAGACGTTGAACGAGCGTGGCAACACCGCGCTCGCACAGGCCGCCAAGGAGGTCCCGCATGTCCTGACCTTCCAGGCCGAGCTCGTGCTCGACGGCCGCCAGCTGGAGCGCCCGGTCAATTACGCGCTTGTGCGCATCGTTCCTCCGGCAGGCGTGACGACCGATCCCGCGAAGCCTCCGGTCATTGTCGTCGATCCGCGCGCGGGACACGGTCCCGGAATAGGCGGGATGAAGCCCGACAGCGAAATCGGCGTGGCGCTCCGCGCCGGCCATGCGGTCTATTTCATCGGCTTCCTGCCGAAACCGATGCCGGGGCAGACCATCGAGGACGTCTGCCGGGCGGAGGCGATCTTCATCGCGGACGTAGCCAAGCGCCATCCGGAGGCGGAGGGCAAGCCGATCATCATCGCCAATTGCCAGGCCGGCTGGCAGATCATGATGACAGCCGCCATCCGGCCGGACCTCGCCGGTCCGATCATGCTGGCCGGCACGCCGCTCTCCTACTGGGCCGGCGTCCACGGCAAGAATCCCATGCGCTATCTCGGCGGCACATTGGGTGGAACGTGGCTGACAACGCTCACGGGCGACATGGGCGCAGGCATTTTCGACGGCGCCAACCTTGTCGCCAATTTCGAGTCGCTCAATCCCGCTAACACCCTTTGGACGAAGCCCTACAACGTCTATTCGAAAGTCGATTCGGAGACGGAACGCTTTCTTGAGTTCGAAACCTGGTGGGGCAGCCCGGTGCTGCTCAACGCCGGGGAGATGCAGTGGATCGCCGACAACCTATTTGTCGGCAACAAACTCTCAACCGGTGAGATACGCACATCCGACGGCGTGCGGATCGATCTCCGCAACATCAAGTCGCCGATCGTCGTTTTCTGCTCCTGGGGCGACAACATCACCCCGCCCCAGCAGGCGCTGGACTGGGTTCTCGACCTCTACGACGACGTGAGCGAGATCGTCGCCAACGGGCAGACGATCGTCTACTCGCTCCATCACAGCATCGGGCACCTGGGCATCTTCGTCTCCGGCAAGGTCGCGGCGAAAGAGCACAGGGAATTCGTCTCCTGCATGGAGATGATCGAGGCGGCGCCGCCTGGCCTCTACGAGGCTGTCATCAGCGACGTCGGCGAGGACACGGCCAACCGCGACCTCGTCGACGGCAAGTATCTTTTCCGCCTCGAGCCGAGAACGCTCGACGACATCCGCGCCTTTGGCGTCAACAGCCCGGAGGACGAAAAGAGCTTCGCTGCGGTGGCGCGGCTGTCCGAGATCAATCTCGGCCTCTATCGCACGTTCGCCGAACCCTGGGTCCGCGCTTCCGTCACCGAGCCGATGGCCGAGGCGATGCGCGCCATGCATCCACACCGACTGCGCTTCGAGTTCTTCTCCGACCGGAACCCATTCATGTCGGCGATCAAGCCGGCCGCCGACCAGGTTCGCGCCAACCGGAAGCCGGTCAGCGCCGACAATCCGCTGCTGGCCACGGAGAAGCGGGCCTCGTCCTGGATCACGGCCGCGCTGGAGAACTGGGGCGAAATGCGCGACAACATGACCGAGGCGTTCTTTCTGACAACCTACGGGTCGCCGCTCTTGCAGGCGATGGTCGGGCTCGGCTCCCCCCGGGATGTGACCCCGCATCGCATCGAGCGCGATCTCGTGCGCGAGGCCGCCGCCGCCAAATTGCGGATCGGCCTCGACGGGAAGTTTGAGGAAGGCGGAATCGAGGAGGCGGTGCTGCGCGCGCTGATCTATGTGCGAAGGCCAGAAGGCGGGTTCGACGAGCGGGGGTACCGGATGCTGAAAAACATCCGCGAATCGCGCAAGTCGAATGAGCGCCTTAGCCTGGCGCGTTTCCGGGAGATGCTGAACGAGCAGCTTCAGCTCGTCCTCCTCGATGAGGAGCGTGCGGTCGCGGCGCTTCCGAAACTGCTGCAAACCGAGCAGTCGGAAACCGCCGCAGCGCTCGGGGCGCTGCGCCAGCTCGTCGGCGCCGCGGGCGCGCTGGACCCGGAGGGCGAGCGCCGCCTGGCGCGGGTCGAAAAACTGTTCGGCGCGAAGCCGACGAAATCGAGGAAAGGCAATGGTTGACGCGTCGGGAGACCCCGTGACGACGCGTCACGAGAGATACGAACAGCTCATTGCGTCCGCTCAGAAGCAAACCGCGATCAAGGTAGCCGTCGCGCACCCTTGCGACGAGTCTTCCATGCGCGGAGTGGCTGAGGCGATGCGGCTGCGGCTGATCGAGCCCATACTGGTCGGTCCGGTCGAGCGCATGCGCCGAACGGCCGAACAGGTTGGTCTCGACATCGGAGGCGTGGAGCTGGTGGACGCCGAACATAGCCACGCTGCGGCCGAAAAGGCTGTAGAACTGGTGCATGCAGGCAGAGCGGAAGCGTTGATGAAGGGCAGCCTCCATACTGACGAACTGATGGGAGCGGTCGTCTCCAAGACGGGCGGAATCCGCACCGAGCGCCGTATCAGCCATTGCTTCATCATGGACGTGCCCGGCCACCCGGACCCGCTCATCGTCACCGACGCAGCGGTCAATATCGCCCCCGATCTCGACGCGAAAGTGGACATTATCCAGAATGCGATAGATCTGGCGCACGCGATGGGCCTTGATCCGGTCCGGGTGGCGATCTTAAGCGCGATGGAGACCGTGACGTCGAAGGTCCCCTCCACCATCGAAGCCGCGGCCCTCTGCAAGATGGCGGAGCGCGGGCAGATCACGGGCGCGATCCTCGACGGGCCGCTGGCGCTCGACAACGCCATCAGTCCGGAAGCGGCGGCGATCAAAAAGATCTCATCCCCGGTTGCGGGGCGCGCGAACATTCTCGTCGTTCCAGACCTCGAGGCCGGCAACATGCTGGCCAAGAGCCTCTCATTCCTGGCGAAGGCGGACGCCGCAGGAATCGTGCTCGGCGCGCGCGTGCCGATCATCCTGACCAGCCGCGCCAATTCGTTGATCAGCCGCCTCGCGTCCTGCGCCGTCGCCGTCATGGTCGCGGCTGCAAAGCGCAAGGCTGCGGTCCATACTGTGCAGTGAGGGAGAAGATGAGCGACCCGCCATTTCGCCCAGTCCTCGCCGGACAGAAGGCGCTCGTTATCGGCGTGGCCAACGACAAGTCGATCGCCTACGGATGCGCGAAGGCCTTTCGGACGACCGGCGCCGAGCTCGCCATTTCCTGGCTGAACGAAAAGGCGAGAAAGCATGTAGAGCCGCTTGCGCGGGAGCTCGAGGCGTCGATTGTCGGCGAGGTCGACGTCACAGTTACGGGACAGCTCGAAGCGATCTTTGACCAGATCCGTTCAAAGTGGGGCCGGCTCGACATCCTGGTGCATTCGATCGCCTTCGCGCCTAAGGCCGACCTTCAGGGCGGGATTCTCAACTGTTCGGCCGAAGGCTTTGCCAAGGCGATGGACATTTCGTGCCATTCCTTCGTTCGCATGGCGAAGCTCGCGGCGCCGCTGATGACCAACGGCGGGACGATGTTCGCGATGAGCTATCTCGGCGCGAACCGCGTGGTGCCGAACTACAACGTGATGGGCCCGGTGAAGGCGGCGCTGGAAGCGGTCTGCCGCTATCTTGCCTATGAACTCGGTCCGCAGGGGATACGGGTCCATGCGATATCGCCGGGCCCGCTCAAGACGCGAGCAGCGTCAGGTCTCAAGGACTTTGAGCTCCTGCTGAACGAAGCTGCGCAAAAAGCGCCGCTCGGAGAGCTGGTCGACATCATGGATGTCGGCGCCGCCTGCGCTTATCTCGCGACGCCGCTGGCCAAGCGGATCACCGGCGGCACGGTCTATGTCGACGGAGGGGTCAATTTGATCGCGTAAGTTCTGGAGGTCAGCCGACTTCCTTGCTAGCGTGACGCGATCGCCGACGCGGAAGGACTTAGGGACGGGCATGCGCAGGACGAAACCGAAACCTGAGCCGCCAACCGACGTCGCCGAAGCCCCGGCCGGGTACATTTCCGCCGACGAGCGGCGCGCCGCGGGGAAGGCGTTGCGCGATGCGACGCCGCGCGCCGCGCATGGCGGCTGGAAGCCGCCAAAGGACCGGCGCGATCCGATTGAGCTTCTGCACGAGTCCAATGAACGCCGGATTCCGGACCTGATCTTGATCCGCTTCGGGCGCATGTCGCAATCGCCCTTCACCTTCTATCGCGGCGCGGCTGCGGTCATGGCGGCCGACTTGGCCTCGACCCCCGCCTCCGGCCTTCGCGTGCAGGCCTGCGGCGACGCTCATCTAATGAATTTCGGCGGATTCGCTACGCCGGAGCGCAATATCTTCTTCGATATCAACGATTTCGACGAGACCCTGCCGGCCCCATGGGAGTGGGATGTCA
This sequence comes from uncultured Alphaproteobacteria bacterium, assembly GCA_963835955.1. Classification (GTDB taxonomy): domain Bacteria; phylum Pseudomonadota; class Alphaproteobacteria; order Rhizobiales; family Beijerinckiaceae; genus Roseiarcus. Next base: position 7,288 of record CAWIHZ010000008.1, read on the forward strand.
AACGGCTGACCGCCAGCATCGTCATCGCCGCCCAGCATCTCAACCTGCCCGACAGCGAAGCGGCGAAGGCGGCGACTGATTCCGTGCGCTCGTACCGCGAAAAAATGGTCGACTATGCCTCGATGCGCGCGTTGGACGTCTGGTACGACCGCATCGATCTCGACCGCGTTCTCAAGGTCCTGCCAAGCGAAGATGAGGTGGAGCGAGTCAAGCAGAGGGTCGAGCAGGCGCGCCGGAAAAGCCTGCCGGAAAGCCTGTTCCCCAAGCTGGTCGTGCATTACGGCTCGGCGCCAAGGATCAAGGACGAGCCGCCGCTAATCTTCCACCCCACCGAGGAGCAGGCCCCGGGCGCCGCGACGGGATACGCGGACGCGCTCGAACGCTACCGGAACACATTGCCAGAGCACGTCCGGACCCTGTTCGACCGCTTCCACCTGTTCGACTTCGTGATCAAGGTCGTCGGCGTGGGCAGCGTCGGCACGTTCTGCGCTCTCGGACTGTTCATGGCGGCCGACGACGATCCGATCTTCCTGCAGGTCAAGGAGGCGCGGACGTCAGTGCTCGAGCCTTACACCCGCAAGTCCTCGCACGAGAACCAGGGCGAGCGGGTCGTGGCGGGCCAGCGCCTCATGCAGTCGGCAAGCGACATCTTCCTCGGCTGGACACGCGGACAGAACGGCCGCGACTATTACTTCCGCCAGCTTCGCGACGCGAAGATTTCCGCCGTCCTGGAAGACTGGGACGCCACGATGCTACGGGAGTACGGCAAGCTTTGCGGCTGGGCGCTGGCTCGGGCGCACGCCCGATCAGGCGACGCGGCGATGATCGCGGGTTACATGGGCTCCAACGCGACCTTCGACGACGCGATCTGCGAGTTCGCGGTCGAATACGCCGACCAGAACCTTCGCGACTACCGCACATTCGTCAAGGCGATCCGGGAGGACCGAATAAAGGTTGTGTCCGAGAATTGAGGTTGGGCGCTGGGGTTAGTTTTCGGGTTATGCGCGCGTGCAGAGCCCAAAGCCAAAAGGATGGGCAAGTCGCGCATTCCAACGGGCCCGGCGGGTGCGCGACCGGTGAGGAACGAACTCTTGAAACGCGGTTTCGATACGCGGCTCGCGGACTGTTGCACCAAGAAATATTAGGTTCTCGTCGGACAATATGGCTCGCCGCCAATGCCCATTCACGTGAGAACCGTTCATGTGGGTCCCTGGTATGTCCGTGGTTCCAACTTTGTTGGAGCCGCTGCAAATTAAGTCACGGCCGATGTCCCCCTTGGTCTCAAGACCAGTCCAAAATGCGGTGGCGTTCATTGCCTCTCCCGCCGGCGATTGGTAGCGCCCAGCGGGAGCGTTGGCTGGCGTCCGGGGCGTCCAACAGCCGATCCGGCTCAGGTGGTGTCGATTGGGCGGCGGGACAAGCCGATGCCCTGCCGGTCCTCCTGGAGCGCCATGCGCTGGTCCTCGAGGTCGAGCTGCGAGGCTTCAATGACATGGTCGAGGTGTTTGAGGTATCGCCGCACCGCCTCGACGCGTTCTTGGTTCGGCAGCGAGTCCAAGAGTCCCACGAGAGCGGACCTCATCCGCCGCAGCACCTGAACCGAGCTGGAGCCGAACTGTCGGATCTCGTCGAACGCGAGCGTGAGATAGTCCTCCCAGGTCGGCGTCGGGAAGACCAGCCGAAGAGCGCCGCTTTCGTCGGCGACATAGCCGGCGTCGAGCTCGGCTGAGCCGAGGCGGCGCAGGAGGTCCTCGAGCTGATCGATCGTCTGGACCGCCGTCGTCGGATCATTGATCGCCGGCGACAAAGCCTTGATCGCGATATCTACGAGAAGTCGGATCGGATATTTCGGGTCCTGTTCGAAGGTGCGTTCGCGGCCGAGGCGAACCGCGCGCAGGAGCGCATCTTCCGGCAGCGGCGCTCGCGCATCATAAACGCGCAGAAGAACCACGCCTTCGACCAGCGTGTCGCCGACCGCACACGCCATCGCAATCGTTCCGCCTGCCTCCCGCGCCAGTGTGACGAGGGAGCCAACGTCGAGCATGGCGATGGTGCGGGGCTTGCCGAAATACTGCACCGTCTGGGTCGCGCGGCCTAGCCGCGCGCGGTCCGCCGTCGCCTCGGGAGCGTGCGAGGCCGCGGACTTATCGTCCAGGCGCCGGAACATCTGGCCGATCACAGCCCGCCCTTGGTCGCCGACCAGATGCAGTACGTTGCCGATCTGAAGGTCGCCGAGGCGCTGCATCAGCCGCCCAAACATGAGCATGCTAATGATGATCATGATCCCCACGAGGAGCGTCGAGAACAGCGGGACCTTTGCCGATCCGCCGCGGTCCACCCAGGCGAGCGTGAACAGCGCGTAGACGAATGTCGCGGTGAACGCGCCAAGTGCGTGGAACATCATCCGGTCGCGCGCGAACCAGAGCACCAGCCGCGGAGAATAGGCGATGGCGCTGAACTGCACCATCACGAAGGCCATGGCGAATACGATTCCGGTGAGCGCCATCATTCCCGACGCCGCGGCCGAAAGGTAAGCCTGGGCCGAGGATATGGACAAATCGAGTGTGTAGTCCGAGAGGTACGCCTGTTCTAGTCGCGGCAGCGCGAGCCCGCCCAGCACAGCTCCGGCTATGTAGAACATCGGAATGAACCAGGGCTGCATCGCCGGCCGACCCGCTTGTCATCGCTTCGCTCTTCGCCGAATTCCCGGGCGAACCTCGCAGTCTATGGGTTCGACCACGCAAAGACGCAAGGTTCAGGAGTTCGTCGCTCGCCATCTTGCGCGATCCGTCGATGCCTCGCGGGCTGCGCGAAACCTAATTCGAAGCCGCCTCGGAGATGATAATACGGAGTCGCGCTTCGGTCGGTTCGAAAGCTGTTGGAAGAGCTAAGGGCATGAGCCAGGTCGACGATCTCACCGAGGCCGGATTAAAAACCCCGAAGGCCGCCGCGATAGCGGGCGTGGTCTTTTCGCTGCTGACCTTGGTGAGCTTCGGATTGCTCTGGAGCGCGATCCCCGCCGAGCCGCGGGCGTCGGGCGGATGGCTCTCCGCCAACGCGAACGAGGTTGCGCTGGCGCTCAACCTGATCCCGTTCGCCGGGATCGCCTTTCTGTGGTTCATCGGCGTCATTCGCGACCAGCTCGGCCCGCGCGAGGACCGCTTCTTTGCGACCGTGTTTCTCGGCAGCGGCCTTCTGTTCCTGGGCATGTTGTTCGTCGCAGCAGCGGCCGTTGGCGCCATGCTGATCGCGTTCAGAGACGAACCGGCTGCATTCTCAGCCTCGCTCACCTTCCGCTTTGCGCGGGCGGTCTCGTCCAACCTCGTCAACATTTACATGGTCAAGATGGCCGGCGTTTTCATGATCTCCACCTCGACGGTCGCGATGTCGACGCGTTTCGCGCCGCGCTGGGTGGCCGGGCTCGGTTATGTGCTGGCGGCCTTGCTGCTTGTCGGCAGCTCGTTCCTTCGCTGATGGGGTGGACGGCCCCTCTTACGGCATCTGGTGTGCCAGAGTGATGGTTGTCGCTATCGCTCACAGAAGGAACCGTCCGATGAACGTTACCACGATTGGGTTCGACATTGCCAAAGGGGTCATTCAAGTTCACGGCGTCGACGCGGCCGGGGCGGTTACGCTTCGCAAGCGGATGTCGCGGCAGGGCGCGCTCAAGTTCTTTGCCGGGCTGAAGCCATGTCTTGTCGGCATGGAAACTTGCGGCGGGGCACACTTTTGGGCGCGCGAACTGGCCGCGTTCGGCCACACGGTTCGCCTGATTTCGCCGATTTATGTCAAGCCCTACGTGAAGCGCTCGAAGACGGACGCGGCCGACGCTGCGGCGATCTGCGAGGCCGTGAGCCGGCCGCACATGCGTTTTGTCCCGGTCAAGAGCCGGGAGGACCAGGCGCTGGCGCAGGCCTACAAGACGCGCGGGCTTCTCGTGGCGCAGCGAACGGCGTTGGTCAACGCGTTGCGCGCGCATTTGACCGAGTTCGGCATTGCCGCGCCGCTCGGGCCGGCGGGCGCGGCCCGGCTGATCGGGCTGGTGAGGGCCGCCGAGGAGCCGCTGCCGGTGCTGGCTCGGCGGACGTTGCTCGAACTGACCGACATGATCGAGGCGACGCAGGCGCGCATCGCGGCCTTTGACGCCAGGCTCAAGCAGCTCGCGGCGGCCGACGAAGCAAGCCGGCGGTTGATGAAGGTTCCCGGCGTCGGCCCGGTGGCGGCGGGGACCCTTCGCGCGCTTGCTGGCGATGTCACGCGTTTCCGAACCGGCCGCGATTTCGCGGCCTGGCTCGGCCTGACTCCGCGTCAGAACTCGAGCGGCAACAAAGTACGCATCGGCGCGATCAGCAAGGCGGGCAATCGCGAGTTGCGGACCTTGCTCGTGATGGGTCAGTTGGCCGTGCTGCGGTACGCTCTGGCTAACCCCGCCAAGGCTTCGCCATGGCTCGCCGGCATGATCAAGCGCCGACCGCGGCTCGTAGTGGCCGTGGCCATGGCCGCCAAGACAGCGCGCGTCATCTGGGCCATGCTGGCGCGCGGCGAAAGCTACCGGCCGCCTTGGCCCTCGACCGCGGCGGCGTGAGCCGGCAACAGTTCCCGTAGGGCCCGCGCCCTTCGGAAGCGGAAAATGCTCGGGAGATGATGACGGACCGGTCGCGCACCGGGGAGAGGCAAAACCCGCAAAGCGAATGGCGCGTCGCAGCGCGTTTCGCTGATTGGGAGCCGATCCGCGGATTTCATCAGGGCCAGCGGCTCGCCAACACGCCGCACTCACAGGCCGTACACATGACCGCACAAGACCCGTCCAAAGCGAAGCCCGAAATTTTCCTTGCATAGCCGGGGCCGTCCACACATGGAGCTTCGCGCTCTTTCCCCTGTGGGTGCTCCTGCTGAGCGTCTATATCCTGAGCCAGGCGGTCCGGAGCTCGGGGAAAGCTCTATGACCGATGGCAATCTCAGGCCCGCACTTGCTGTTTCTTCTCACACGTTGTCCCCCCCCCGTCGACGCCGCCCCGCGCCCGGCGGCCGACCGCCCGCCCCAGGCCCAATCTTTGATCTCGGGCATGTCATCGCCGTAGCGGCGGATGTAGAGCTTGTGGTCGATGAGCTTTTCGCGCAGAGCTTGCTTGGCGTAGGCGGCGCGCGAGGCTACTCGCCCGCTTCAATCAATTTGAAAGGATTTGATGATTCGCTTTGTCGACGGTGCGGACGACGGAGGCGATCATGGTTGCGAAGGAGATTTCAGTAAAGAAGTATGTGGTGCGGTTGAGCGCGGAGGAGCGGGAGCGACTTGAAGCGCTGATCCGGAAAGGAAAGAGCCCGGCCCAGCGGCTGCTGAAGGCGCGGGTCTTGTTGAAGGCCGATGTCTCGCAAGCCGGGGAAGGCTGGAGCGACAGCCGGATCGTCAAAGCGCTGGAGACCAGCCCATCGATGGTTTACCGGGTGCGCAAGCAACTGGTGGAAGAGGGCTTCGAGGCGGTGCTGAGCCGCAAACAACGGGCGAGGCCGGCGGTTGCGCGGATTTTCGACGGCGAGAAGGAAGCCAAACTGATTGCCTTGGCTTGTTCCAAACCACCCAAGGGACGCGCGCGCTGGACCTTGCGGCTGTTGGAGAACAAGGTCGTGGAACTCCACATTGTCGATCGCGCCAGCAACTCGACGATCGGGCGGGCGCTCAAAAAAACATTCTCCAGCCCCATCGCCGACAGTGCTGGGTCATCCCGCCCAAGGCCAACGGCGCGTTCGTAGCGGCGATGGAAGACGTGCTGGCCGTCTACACGCGGCCACGCGATCCCGACCGTCCGCTGGTTTGCCTGGACGAGACCTCGAAGCAACTCCTCGCCGAGACGCGGACGACGATTCCGATGAAACCGGGCGCCCGGTCCGTTGCGATTACGAGTACGAGCGCAATGGGACCGCCAACCTCTTCATGCTGTTCGCGCCGCTCGAAGGCTGGCGCCATGTCAAAGTCACGGACCGCCACACCGCCGTGGATTATGCTCACGTCTTGAAAGACTTGGCCGATATCCACTTTTCCGCCGCCCAGATCATCGTTCTGGTCCAGGACAATCTCAACATCCACAGCAAGGCGTCACTCTACGAAGCCTTTCCGGCCGCCGAAGCCAGGCGGCTGGTCGAGCGATTCGAATGGCATTACACGCCAAAGCACGGCAGTTGGCTCGATCTGGCGGAGTCGGAACTCGGCGTCCTATCGTCCCAATGCCTCGACCGCCGTATCCCCGACAAACAAACCCTCGTCGAGGAAGTCGCCGCCTGGGAGCAGGACCGCAACGCCAATCACGCCAATGCCAATTGGCACTTCACAACACCCGACGCACGCATCAAACTCAAGCACCTATACCCGTCAATCTGACTGAACCGGGCGACTAGCCGCTCGTACTCGACTTCGAGCATCGCGCCCGTTGGCAGCACCCCACGCCAATGCGCCATCAGCGCTGCGTAGCTGCGGTAGTACCGTCCAAGCTCGCCGAGATCGTAAGCGTAGGGCAGGCCGGCAAAGAGTTGGGCATAGCATGACATGCACGTATCGACTGGATCGCGGAGCATATGAATGATCTTCGCGTTGGGCAGCGCCCGATGGATCAGCCCGGTGAAGCGGAAGTTTGCCGGCATCTTGTCGACGATGCGCGACGCAGTTGGCGCCAGCGCCTTGAGACGAGCGACATAGGTTGCGCCGAGATCCCGTAGCGCGCCGCTCGTTATCGCCGACGCCCCGAAGAACGATGCGACCGCCATCGCTGCATTCTCGAAATAGTCCAACTCACCCGCGCCGAAGACTTGCGGATGGCTTGCCAATATCTGCTCGGCCAAGGTCGTTCCCGACCGCGGCATGCCGACGATGAATATCGGCAACGGAGAGGGGTCGCCGCTGGCGGGGGCACCCGGGTCGCCAAATGCCGCCCTCATGCGGTCGAACAGGCCCAACGTCGCCGCCTCGTCGTAATCGATCCGTCGCCGCACGATCACATTGGCCTTGTGCAGATGGACAAGAGCCCTCTCCTGGTCGCCGCCGTCGATCAACGCCTTGCCAATCGCAAAATCGAGGTCCATGCGCGCCTGCGGCGACAGCCGCTCCGGCTGGCTTGCCAGCGCCAGCATTTGCTCGAGATGCCGATCCCTCTTTGCGTATTGCTTGATCTGAGCGAGTTGACGGTGGATATCGGTCCGCATCGGCGCCGCCCTCAACGCCTTGTCGTAAGCCGCCTCCGCAGCAGCGAGTTCACCTATCTCCGCATGCGCTTTGGCAAGCTCGAAATAGACCGCCGGACTATCCGGCACCGCGGCGATCGCCTCTTCGCAGGCGGCGCGGGCCTCGTCGGAACGCCCGAGCTCGCGCAGCGCCAAGCCGATATTGGCATGGGCTTCGGCGAAGTCCGGCCTGACGGCGACAGCTTTTCGGAGGTGGACTAGCGCTTCCTCGTGGCGGCCCAACTGGCCTTTTGCGAGCCCCAAACCATTGAGCGCTTCGGCATGTCGCGGGTTGAGCGCCAGCGCCTTGGTGAAATGCCCGGCGGCCTCCTCGGCGCGACCCAAAGCCAGCAGCGCGACACCGAGGTTGCTGTGTACTTCGAATGCGTCGGGCCGGCCGGCGAGCGCCCGTTGCAGCAGGAGGACGGCGTCATTGAGTTTTCCTTGCTGTGCGAGGACGATGCCCAACCCTTGCAGCGCGCCGCCATGTTGGCGATCCGACTTGAGTTGAGCCCGGTACAGCCGTTCGGCTTCGCGCAGATTTCCTCGCGCGTGACAATGGACAGCATTTGCAAAATCGTCGTTCGCCATCAACTTCTCGATGTGGTGTCATCGTCGGCGTGCCGCGCTCCCCGCACGTCTATTCCATCTGGCCGCGATAGTCGGCATTGCGCCGGCAATCCAACCGGCAATCCTCATGGCGCAACACGCTCCCTCCCTTTCCAACCCTGAATCCGCCGGTCTAAACCAGATCTCTCCAGAACGGTGGTCGCTATACTCCGACGCATTGAGGAGGCGAAAAAGGGTTGACGGGACGGCCGAACGGGATTCGGCTGGAGGCATGATTCGCGGCGGGTTTCTCTCAGCATCAGACCGGCAAGTCCTGATCGGGATTGCGCGGGACGGGCTTGAGGAGCATCGGGTTGCCCGCCGAGCCAACGCCATCGTCCTTCTCGATCGGGGCTGGAGCTGCGAGCGGGTTGCGGCGGCATTGTTGCTGGACGACGATACGGTTCGCGATTGGCATCGGGCCTATGAGCGAGGTGGCGTCGAGGGGCTGAAGAGCTTTGGCCACGAAGGCGGCGGCAGCCACCTCACCGACGAGCAGGCAATCGCTCTGGGCGATTGGATCGACGCCCATTGCCCCCGCAGCACCCGGAAGATCGGGGCTTGGCTAAAGCGCTCATTTGGGCTGAGCTATAGCCGCTCGGGGCTGATCGCGTTGCTGCATCGCCTGGGCTTTGACTATCGCAAGCCGGAGGCCATGCCGCGCGGCCTCGACGACGCCAAGCAGCAAGCCTTCATCGACAAATACGAGAGCCTGCTCAACACAATGGGCGTCGATGAGGCCGTCGTCTTCGTCGATGCGGTTCATCCGACCCATCAGGTGAGGCCGGCCGGTTGCTGGGCCCGCAAGGACGTCGCCCTTGCGGTGGAGCAGACGACGGGCCGTGACCGGCTCAACATCCACGGCGCCATCAATCTTGAAACCGGCCAGACGCAGATTCTCGCCGTCGAGAAGGTCAACGCGCTGACCTTCATCAAGCTATTGGGCGAGATCGAGGGTACGCATACCGCGATGCGCCTCATCCACGTCTTCGTCGACAACGCCAGCTATCACAAGGCTGACGTCGTCAAACAATGGCTTGCGGCGGTCGGGCGCAAAATCGTGCTGCACTTCCTTCCGCCCTATTGTCCCCATCTCGATCCCATCGAACGGTTGTGGGGCTTGATGCACGAAAACGTCACCCACAACCGGGATTACAAGACCTTCAACGAATTCCGCCTGGAGATCATCATGTTCCTCCGGCATACCGTGCCCAAACAATGGAAGCGGTTCCGCGACCAAATCACGGACAATTTCCGCGTGATCCATCGCGCCGATTTTCGGGTTCTCGTTTAGCCGGCGTATAGCATAACATATTCAAATGGTTGGCGCGCCCGGAGAGATTCGAACTCCCGACCCCCAAATTCGTAGTCTGGTGCTCTATCCAGCTGAGCTACGGGCGCGTTTCCGGCTCCGGTCGCGTATCGGAGCCCGCGCATCGCGCAAGCGATCCGGCGCATCTAGCCGCATTTGCGCGCGCAAGCAAGCGAAAGCGCCAAGCGAAAGCGCCAAGCCGCCCAGGGCAATCGCTTCGGGTTAACGGGGTGGGCGCGGGTGGGGGAAATGTGATTCTCAGGAGGCTTCGACGAATCGGAGCCCCTGATGTCCAAAGCCCGCGCCACGATCAGCTTGATCGACCATTTTTCGGCGTTGAAGGATCCCCGGCAGAGTTGGCGGGTCATCTATCCGCTGCGGGAAATCCTGCTCTTGGTTCTGTGCGGCAGCCTTTGCGGTATGGAGGACTTCGTCGAAATCCGGATGTGGGGCGAACTTCGGCTCGATTTTCTGAGGCGGTTCTATCCCTACGAGCGCGGCTTGCCGGCGCACGACACCCTCAATGACGTGCTCAACGCGCTGGCTCCGGATGTTTTTCAGGCCTGCTTTTCGCGCTGGGTGGAAAGTCTGCGCGAGGGCGAGCCCGACATCGTGGCGATCGACGGCAAGACCTCGCGGCGAAGCCACGCCCGCGCCAAGGGCCGCGCGCCGCTGCACATGGTCAGCGCCTGGGCCGCCCGACAGCGCTTGGTCCTGGGCCAGGAGGCAATCGAGGAAAAGTCCAATGAAATCCACGCTATCCCCGCGCTTCTGCAGCGGCTCGAACTGAAGGGCGCGCTCGTCACCATCGACGCCATGGGAACCCAGACTGACATCGCCGAGCGGATCGTGGCGGGCGGCGGCGACTATCTGCTTGCCCTCAAGGCCAACCGACCGGTTCTCCATCGCGACGTGGTCGCGTTCTTCGCCGATCCCTCAGCCGAGGAGATCGAACCCGTCCACCTCACCACCGACGCCGATCACGGCCGCATCGAAGAACGCCGCCATCTCGTCAGCTATAATGTCGATTGGCTCTTCTCTTCGCGCCGCTACGCTGGTGAACCCAGCTTTCCCCATCTGGCCATGATCGCCATAGTCGAAAGCCGCGTCGAGCGAAACGGCGGCGTCGCTCGCGAGCGGCGATACTATCTCGGCTCCGCCAAGCTCGACCCCGAGGTTTTCGCCTTGGCCGTGCGCGCCCATTGGGGCGTCGAAAACCGCCTCCACTGGGTCCTCGACGTCGTCTTCCACGATGACCTCGCCAGGCTGCGCACCGGCTACGGACCCCAAAACATGGCCGTCATCCGGCACATGAACATGAACCTCGTCCGCGCCCCAAAGGACAGACACAGCCTCAAAACTCGCAGAAAACGCGCTAACCTCGACCCCGACTACCTCGAAGCCATCATCCGCCAAGCGTCCCCGTTAACCTGAAGCGATTCCCCTGCCAAGCCGCCAGGGCGATCGCACTTCAAAACAGGGTCAAGAGCCGGGCGAGGTAGGCTTCGTCCCATCCGGCTCGTTTGAACTTGCCCCGAAGCGAGCCTTTTACGCCATCCTTTTGCATGACGTTCGAAGCCATGTGGCGGAAAACGGCGAGATTGTGGGGAGCGTTTCCCAAGCGGCTGCGGTCCTGATCCTCGTTCATGACGACGTCGAGCCGCCAGTGCAGGCGATTTTCGACGCCCCAATGCGAGCGGACGACGTCGTTGAAGCGTTCGGGCGTCAAAGGCGCGCTGAGCAGATAGTAGGCGGTCTCGGACGTTGTCTTGCCGGCGGTTTCGCGGAGGCGCTCGACCTTGCCGGCGGCGGCCAAGCCCGGCCATTGATAGTCTTTGGTCAGCCACGCGATGTTGGTCGAGACGGTCGCCGTGCGGGTTTCGATGCGGCCATGATCGGCCTCGACGACCGGCTCGGCGCTGATCGTCTTGCTCGCCGGATCGTCGAGATACAGCACGACGTCATCATGAAGCGTTCCCTGATTTCCTTTGCACGCCAGGGCATAGTCGCCGCCCTGATCGACGATCTGCTGGGCGATGGCGCGCTGACAATTGAGCCCGTCGGTGGTCACGATCGTCCCTTTCAGCCTCAGCATCGCGAACAGCTTCGGCACGGCGGTGATTTCGTTCGACTTCGCGTCGGTGGCGATCTGCGCCAGCACGAGGCGCTGCTCGCAGCCCCAGGCGCAGACCATGTGCAACGGCGACTTGCCGCTGGCGCTGTCGAACGACGCAGAACCTTGCCGTCGATCGCCACAACCCCTTCGCATGGCTCGGAGAAACCGGACATGAACCGCTGAAACGCCGCCCGGAACTGCTCCGGGTCGAGCATGCGGAAAAGCCGGCTGAACGTGTCATGGCTCGGCACGCCATTCTCCAGCCTGAGAAATCCGCGCAGGAACGGCTCCTTCGATTTGGCGAACAGGCCCATGTCCACTGAGCCCTGCCCGCCACACAGAACCGCGCACATCGCTATCGCCAAAATCTCATGAAAGTCGTGCAGCGCCGCATTGCCAGTCCGCGGGTCGTCCAAACCGTCCCAGCATTCAATAAAGCGATCCAACACATTCTCCCGCGCCGCGAATCATCCGCGACCCGGTAGAATCCATCTCATCCAAAACGCAAAACCCAGGCCAACGTCGCAACAGAATTCCAAATGCGATTCCCCTGCCAAGCCGCTTCCCGAGGCTCGGCGTGGGCGATGTTCGCCGGCGGCGCGTGATGAGGCTTGCTTGCAATCGCGTGCAGCCCTCGCTAAGCGCTGAGCGCTGTGCCGTCAGCCCCCGCCATCGCGCTTCTCAACGCCCGAACTCGTGGATCCGGTCGCCGAGACCGAGCTGCGCGGCGGGCTTCTGGCCATCGACGGCCTCATCGCCGGCGTCGGCGCCGCGGTCACGCGCGACCAGATCCCCGGCGACGCCCGCATCGTCGAGTGCGGCGGCGACGTCGTCTCGCCGGGGCTCGTCGATATGCGCGCCTTCATCGGCGAGCCGGGGGCCGAGCATCGCGAGACGATCGCGACCGCAAGCGCCGCCGCGGCGGCCGGCGGCGTCACCAGCCTGGTCACTCGCCCGGACGCCAACCCGCCGGTCGACGATCCGGCGGTCGTCGATTTCATTTTGCGCCGCGCCCGCGATGACGCCAAGGTTCGCGTCTACCCGTCGGCGGCGTTGACCAAGGGTTTGGGCGGGCGCGAGATCGCCGAGATCGGGCTGCTCGCGGAGGCCGGCGCGATCGCCTTTTGCGATGGCGAACACTCCATCGTCGACGCGCAGACCATGCGCCGCGCCCTGACCTACGCGCGCGATTTCGACGCGCTTGCCGCGCCGGTGTGCGAGGACCGTTCCTTGCGCGGCGAAGGTGTGATGGCGGAAGGTCTGCGCGCGAGCTGGCTTGGCCTGCCCGGCGTTCCGCGCGAGGCTGAAACGATTATCCTGGAGCGCGATCTGCGCCTGGTCGCGCTGACTGGCGCCCGCTATCACGCGGCGCTGATCTCGAACCGGCTTTCGCTTGGCGTCATGGCGCGGGCGCGGGAGGCGGGGCTTGCGGCGACCTGCGGCGTGTCGATCAATCATTTGACGCTCAACGAGCTCGACGTCGGCGACTACCGCACGTTCCTGAAATTAAGCCCGCCGCTGCGCGCGGAGGAGGAACGCATGGCCCTGGTCGAAGCCTTGAACGCCGGCCTCATCGATGTCATTTGCTCCGACCATGATCCGCAGGATGTCGAGACCAAGCGTCTGCCTTTCGCCGAGGCGGCGGCCGGGGCGGTCGGTCTGGAAACGATGCTGTCGGCGAGCTTGCGCCTGGTCGCGGCCGGCCATGTCAGGCTGCCGCGCCTGCTGCGCGCGATGACGGCTCGCCCCGCCGAAGTCTTGAGGCTTCCCGTGGGCAGGCTGTCGGTCGGCGCGCCGGCGGACGTCATCCGTTTCGACCCGGACGAGCCTTATGTCCTCGATCCGGCGCAATTGCATTCCCGCTGCCGCAACACGCCATTCGACGGCGATCGGCTCGAAGGAAGGGTGAAGCTCACGCTGGTTGCCGGGCGCGTCGCCTACGAATAGTCTGGCGCGATGTTCCGCCGTCGGCGGGGAGCGTGGGGCGCGCATGGTCGGGTTTTCGTATGGGGCGGCCCTGTCGCTGGCGATCGGCTATCTCCTCGGCTCCATTCCGTTCGGCCTGATTCTGACCAAACTCGCGGGCGCGGGCGACCTTCGCGCGATCGGCTCCGGCAATATCGGGGCGACCAACGTCCTGCGCACCGGGCGCAAGGGACTTGCGGCGGCGACGCTTCTGCTTGACGCCCTGAAGGCGACGCTGGCGGTTGTCGCCGCGTCGTGGGCCTTTGGGCCCGAAGGCGGACCCGCGGCCGCGGCGGGTGCGGTCTTCGGACATTTGTATCCCGTCTGGCTGAGGTTTCGCGGCGGCAAGGGCGTGGCGACATTTCTCGGCGGGCTGATCGGCCTCAAGTGCTGGCCGGCTGCGGCCGCCTTCGCCGTCGTCTGGCTCGCGGTTGCAGGGGTGACGCGCTACTCCTCGGCCGCCGCGCTCGCGGCGACCGCCGCATCGCCGCTCGTCGCCCTGGCGGTCAGGCGGGATGACGTGGCGCTGACCTTCGCCGCGCTCGCCGCGTTGATCTGGTTCAGGCATGGCCCGAATATCGCGCGCCTCGCCGGCGGCTCCGAGCCAAAAATCGGACGGCGGGGATAATCCGATGGCGAAGCAGCCCTTGCCCGCCCGCCTCTCAGACCAGCAGCGATTCGATTGGCTGCGGCTCGTCCGGTCGGAAAACGTTGGCCCGCGGACTTTTCGCACGCTCATCGACAATTTTGGGAGCGCTCGGGCGGCGTTGGACGCGCTGCCTGAACTGGCGCGCCGCGGTGGAGTTGCGAGGCCGATTCGAGTCGCCTCCGGGGAGGACATCGAACGCGAGCTCGCCGGCGCGCGCAGGGCGGGGGTGCGCTTCGTCGCAATCGACGAGCCCTCCTATCCCGCGGTCCTGCGTCATATCGATTCCGCGCCGCCGATCCTTGCCGTTCGCGGACGGGACGAGGCGCTGCAGCAGCCGGCGGTGGCGATCGTCGGATCGCGCAACGCCTCGGCGGCCGGGCTCACTTTCGCCGAACGGCTTGCTCGCGGTCTGGGTCAATCCGGCTACGTCGTGGTTTCGGGGCTCGCGCGCGGGATTGATCAGCGCGCCCACGCAGCCAGTCTGGAGACGGGCGCCGTCGGGGTGCTCGCCGGAGGACACGCGCGGCCGTATCCGAGCGAAGCCGTGCCGATGATCGCGCGGATGGTCGAATTTGGCGCGGTCGTGTCGGAGATGCCCTTGGAATGGGAGCCGCGTGGCCGGGATTTCCCGCGGCGAAACCGCATCGTCTCGGGGCTCGCCTTGGGCACGATTGTCATCGAAGCCGCGCGCGGCTCGGGCTCGCTCATCACCGCGAGATTTGCGCTCGAACAGAATCGTCAGGTCTTCGCCGTGCCGGGTTCCCCCCTCGACCCCCGGGCCGAGGGAACGAACGACTTGCTGAAACAGGGCGCGACGATCTGCACCAGCGTCGAAGATGTGCTGGCCGCGCTCGAACCTGTCCGCTCAGCCGGGCGTTACGCGTCGCTGGCCGAAAGCGACACAGGCGACAGGCCGCGCTTGGGCGAGCCGCCGCTTTTTGCAGTCGACCCGGGAGCAACGCCGAGGGTAAAGGCTGGCGAAGAATGCGACGCGGCCGATGGCGCGAAGGCAGCGGTCGCCGACCCGGCCGGGCAGCGCGACCGAATTGTCGCGCTCCTCGGCCCGTTTCCGATCACGCTCGACGAACTGACTCGGGCGGCGGAGGTTTCGGCGCGCGAGGTTCGGATCGCGCTGATGGAACTCGAATTGGCCGGCCGGGTCGAGTTCACCCGCGGCGACCGTGTCGCGTTGCGGGCGCTGCCGTTCGACGGTTGATGCAATCGCAAGCCGAGAAATACAAACGCCTCGTCGCGCCTCAAGGGTCTTCGGGCGCCCGCCCCTCGGATTCGTCGTCCTCGAATTCCGCCTTCGCCGGCGCGCTTGTGCGGACAAACATCTCGCTTTCCGCCTTCGCCATTCCGAGAAAATAGGCGAGGAGATCCAGACGCGCCGCCGTCGCCATCGCTTCGAGTTGGGCCGTCATGTCCAATATATAGCGGGCGACGTCGAGAGCTTCCCGCGTAACGCTTCGTTGCGACGCGTCATCCGCGCGTTTCAGCGGCTTCGCCACGACGCTCTTGCTCCCTCGCCCATGCTCTGGGCGCTTTCGTCTTGGGAAAACATCTTCGCCGGACATAAGATCAGACTACCCATCTAGACAAACGAGATCGAAAAACGTCAATCCCGCCCCGGATCCACGGCCCAGTCGCCGCCCTCGGCGTCAAGGCGAATCGGGC
This sequence comes from uncultured Alphaproteobacteria bacterium, assembly GCA_963835955.1. Classification (GTDB taxonomy): domain Bacteria; phylum Pseudomonadota; class Alphaproteobacteria; order Rhizobiales; family Beijerinckiaceae; genus Roseiarcus. Next base: position 22,828 of record CAWIHZ010000008.1, read on the forward strand.
TTGTCCATTGATTCATTATATCAAACTTCCCGTTGCTTTCAAAAGACAAGCCGTTTCCAACAATAAAGTTCTGAAAAAGTCATGAAAAGTCGTTCCTGTCTCGTCTAAGATCGTTTAGACGGTCCAAGGCGCCCTGCAGAATGTAGGCCGCCGCCATCTTATCGACGACCTGAGCGCGCCGCGCCCGCGACACATCGTTGGCGATCAGCGAGCGCGTGACGACGGCGGTCGAGAAGCGCTCGTCCCAAAAGGAAATCGGAAGATCGGTGCGCATCGACAGATTTCGCGCGAAGGCGCGCGTCGATTGCGTGCGCGGCCCGTCTCGCCCGTCGAGAGCGAGCGGCAGGCCGAGTACGACGCCTGCAATCAGAAATTCGGAGAAAATAGCAGTTAGCGCGTCAGCGTCCTTCGCAAACATGCCCCGCGGCAGCGTTCTCAACGGCGAGGCGAGCCGGCGTTCCACGTCCGAAATCGCAAGGCCGATCGTCTTGGTCCCAAGATCGATGCCGATCAGCCGCGCCTTTTTGGGAAGACGCCCGGCCAAGTCTTCGATCGCGATCGCGCGATTCATTGTCGATCAGCTACCATGGCGCGACGGGCAAGTCGAATTCTGCGCTCGCAGGATGCCTGGAGACCAACGGGAACTGCGCCGCTTCGAGCGAAACCTCGACTCCGGCGCGCGGACCCGCTCGTCGGCGTCCGCCAATCGCCGAATGTCATTTGCAAGGCAAAAATCGGCGATGTATAGGGGCCGCGCCCCTTCCTTGGGCCGCCGAGGAGTTGTCCATGTCCGTCGATCTCGGGACGGTTCGCCGCATCGCGCATTTGGCGCGCATTGAGGTGAGCGAAGCGGAGGCGCCTCATCTCCAAGCCGAGATCAACGCCATTCTCAAGTTCGTCGAGGCGCTGGAGGCGGTCGACGTCAATGGCGTCGAGCCGATGACTTCGGTGACGCCGATGCGCCTGCCCATGCGCGAAGACGTCGTCTCCGACGGCGGGATCGCGGCGAAGATCCTCGCCAATGCGCCGCTGACCGAGGACGGCTTCTTCCTCGTACCCAAAGTGATCGAATGACCGGCCGCGCGGCCCGGCGTTCTTCTTCAGGATCCGACTTGACCGACTTGACCTCTCTGACGCTCGCCGAGGCGCGCGATCGGCTCAAATCCCGAGCGATTTCGAGCCTCGAGATCACCAAAGCCCATCTCGAAGCCATCAGCAACGCGAGGCCGCTCAACGCTTATGTCACGACCACCTCGGACCAGGCGCTGCGGATGGCCAAGGCGAGCGACCAGCGTTTGGCCAGAGGGGAAGGGGGCCCGCTAGAGGGCCTGCCGATCGGCGTGAAGGATCTTTACGCCACCGAAGGCGTGCATACGCAGGCGTGCAGCCACATTCTCGATGGATTCAAGCCGCCATACGAATCGACCGTCACCGCCAATCTATGGCGCGACGGCGCGGTGATGCTCGGCAAACTCAACATGGACGAGTTCGCGATGGGCTCGTCGAACGAAACGTCCTATTACGGTCCGGTCGCCTCGCCGTGGCTGCCGCCGAATTGGAGCCGCGACAGAGCGCGTGCGGCGCTGGAGACCGACAAGCGCGGCCTGCTGACGCCTGGCGGCTCCTCGGGCGGTTCGTCCGCCGCTGTGGCCGCGCGCCTTTGCCTGGCCGCGACCGCCAGCGACACCGGCGGCTCGATCCGCCAGCCCGCGGCGTTCACCGGAATTGTCGGCATCAAGCCGACCTACGGCCGTTGCTCGCGCTGGGGCATGGTGGCCTTCGCCTCGTCGCTCGACCAGGCGGGACCTCTCGCGCGCACGGTGCGCGACGCCGCGATCATGCTGCGTTCGATGGCTGGTCACGATCCAAAGGACTCGACCTGCTCCCCCGCCCCCGTGCCCGACTACGAGGCCGCGGTCGGCAGATCAATCAAGGGCCTGACGATCGGGGCGCCCAAGGAATATCGCCTCGAAGGCATGAACGCGGAAATCGAAACGCTTTGGGCGCGCGGCGCCGAATGGCTCAGGGCCGCCGGCGCGAACGTCGTCGAGGTGACCCTGCCCAACACTCGATATGCGCTGCCTGCTTATTATATTGTCGCGCCGGCGGAAGCGTCGAGCAATCTGGCGCGCTATGACGGCGTCCGTTATGGCCTGCGCGAGCCCGCGACCGACGTGATCGACCTCTATAAGAAGACTCGCGCCCGCGGATTCGGCGCCGAAGTGCGGCGGCGGCTGATGATTGGCTCCTACGTACTTTCCGCCGGCTACTACGACGCATACTATTTGCGCGCGCAGAAAATTCGCAGCCTCATCAAGAGCGATTTTGAACGCGTTTTCGCAGAGGGCGTCGACGCGATCCTGACGCCGGCGACGCCGTCGGCGGCCTTTGGCATCGGCGAGAAGGGTTCGGACAATCCGGTGGAGATGTATCTGAACGACGTGTTCACGGTCACCGTCAACATGGCGGGACTTCCCGGGATTGTCGCTCCAGCCGGCCTTTCCAGCGACGGCCTGCCGCTCGGGCTGCAGCTGATCGGCCGCCCCTTCGACGAGGCGACGCTGTTCACGCTCGCTGAGGCGGTCGAGCAGTCCGCCGGACGGACGAAATTGCCCGATGCTTGGTGGGCTTGAGGCGCCGGCGCCCAATCCTTCGAACTCTCACAATCGGACCTTCGCCATGGCGACAGAGCAGGCCAACGCCAAACTGATCAAAGGCGCGACTGGCGACTGGGAAGTGATCGTCGGTCTTGAGGTGCACGCCCAGGTGACGTCCCGAGCAAAGCTGTTCTCCGGCGCTTCGACGGCGTTCGGAGGCGAACCCAACTCGCAGGTGTCGCTGGTCGACGCGGCGATGCCGGGAATGCTCCCGGTCATCAACCGAGAATGCGTGGCGCAGGCGGTCCGCACCGGCCTCGGCCTCAAGGCGAAAATCAATTATCGCTCGACGTTCGACCGAAAGAACTACTTCTATCCCGACTTGCCGCAAGGATACCAGATCTCGCAGTACAAGAGCCCGATCGTGGGGGAGGGGGAAATCCAGGTCGATCTTACGTCCGATCGCTCGATTAAGGTCGGCATTGAGCGTCTGCATCTGGAGCAGGACGCCGGCAAGTCGCTGCACGACCAATCGCCGACTATGACCTTTGTCGACCTCAATCGCTCCGGTGTGGCATTGATGGAAATCGTCTCCAAGCCGGACATGCGGTCGTCGGACGAGGCCAAGGCCTATGTCGGCAAACTGCGCACGATCCTGCGCTACATCGGCTCATGTGACGGCGACATGGAGAAGGGCAATCTGCGCGCCGACGTCAATGTCTCGGTCCGCCGCCCCGGGGAGCCGCTCGGCGCCCGTTGCGAGATCAAGAACGTCAACTCGATCCGCTTCATTGGCCAGGCGATCGAGGCCGAGGCGCGGCGCCAGATCGCCGTGATCGAGGACGGCGGCGCGGTCGAGCAGGAGACGCGGCTTTTCGATCCTGCGCGCGGCGAGACGCGCTCAATGCGCTCCAAGGAGGAGGCGCACGACTATCGCTATTTCCCCGATCCGGATCTGCTGCCGCTCGAACTCGATCCCGAGTATGTCGACGCGCTCGCCGCCTATCTGCCGGAGCTGCCCGACGCCAAAAAGGCCCGCTTCATGGCCGATTACGGTCTCTCGGCCTATGACGCTTCTCTCCTCGTCGCCGAGCGGGAGACCGCCGATTACTTCGAGAGCGCTGTCAGGCACGCGGGCGGCCGACGCGACTCCAAGACGATCGCCAATTGGCTGATGGGCGATCTCGCCGCGCACGCCAACGCGCGTGGCGTCGCGGTCGTGGAAGCCGGCCTGAGCGCGGCTTCTCTCGCGACCCTCGTCGATCTCATCGGCGAAGGCGTGATATCGGGCAAGATCGCCAAGACCCTGCTCGAAAGGCTGCTGAACGACGACGTTGGCGCCGACCCGCGTGCGATTGTCGAGGCCCACGGCCTGCGCCAAGTCACCGATGTCGGCGCGATCGACCGCGCGGTGGGCGCCGTCATCGCCGCCAATCCCGATCAGGCCGAACAGGCCAAGACCAAGCCCGGCGTGCTCGGTTGGTTTGTCGGGCAGGTGATGAAAGAGACGGGCGGCAAAGCCAATCCGCAAGCGGTCAGAGACACGCTGAAGCGGCGGCTCGGCGTTTGATGCAACTCAGTTCGCGATCCGCGAATCACCTGATTCGCAGCGCCTCTTGAGGGATCGACGTCTCGTTCTCGGTCTCGCAACGAACAAAATGCGGTGACGACCACCAAGAAAAATTCGATTGCAAATCGCGCAGCGCTCGTTTCGATTTGACACGCTGACGCGGCGCGCTCCTCTGCGAACGCGCGCCGACGAGCGAAAGGATCTCGAGCGTTCCAAGCAGCGACGATGATGCGAAGACGATGCGCGCCTATCCTCTGAGTTGCCGGTGAAATATGGTCAAACCGTGAATTCGCGCGTTCTCGCGCGCGGCGTGGCGCGACTTTGCGCGATGCGAACGGAAGCGTGAACGCGAGCAATCGACGTCCGCTAATGGGCGTCATCGCCGACATCGCGCATGTCAGAGAGCGCGCGCGATAATTCGATAGTCATCGCGCCCGGAGCAGATGTTGCGCTCGTCTGTCTCTTGCACATGTTCAAAACGAATGTACTTTCTCTCGCGCCACCACGAGGCACAAAGAATCGTGTGTGGAGCTGGCAATTGAGAGGGACGCAAGACATGGCGAAAGCTGCTGCAAAGAAGACGGCGAAAAAGTCCGCCGCCAAGAAACCCGCGAAGAAGGCCGCCGCGAAGAAGACGGCGCGTAAGGTCGTTGCGAAGAAGACGGCGCGCAAAGGCGCGGTGAAGAAGGCCTCTGCTAAAAAGGCCGCCGGAAAGAAGACGGCGAGAAAGGCCGCCGGCAAGAAGACGGCGAGAAAGGCCGCCGCCAAGCGCGCCCCGGCAAAACGGAAGAAGGCTGTGACGGCGCCCTCGTCTTCCGAGACGCCTTCGGCCGCCTGACTCGTTTCCGTGCGTTGACGCATTGGCTGGTCAAGCCCGGCTTGCGGCGGCCAAGCCCGGCTTGATCGGCCTTTAGTAACTCAATGATTGAGAGACGCGGCGTTCCCGCGGCGATGGTGAATCCCCCTCGGTCGGTGAGCGAGTCATGCGCCCCTTGTCAACGGGCTGCAAGAGTCGCAGGCTTGCGATCGCAGCAAGATGTCGCGCCCGCATTGGGGGTCTTTTCCCGGTGAGGCGTGGCCGCTGCGCATCGAGGCGCCTTAACGCATGACCCAGTCTCAACAGCCCATTGATCTCTACTATTGGCCCACTCCGAACGGATGGAAGGTCTCCATCATGCTGGAGGAGTGCGGCCTGCCCTACAAGGTTCATGGCGTCGACATCGGCGCGGGCGAGCAGTTCGACCCCGCCTTTCTCGCCATATCGCCGAATAATCGGATGCCCGCGATCGTCGATCCCGACGGGCCTGAGGGCGCGTCGATTTCAATTTTCGAGTCGGGCGCAATTCTGCAATATCTCGCCGGCAAGACGGGACGCTTCGGCGGGAATAGCGCGCGCGAGCGCGTGGCGGTCAGCGAGTGGCTGTTCTGGCAAATGGGCGGCCTCGGTCCGATGGCGGGTCAGGCCAATCACTTCCGCGTCTACGCCGCCGAGAAGATCCCTTACGCCATCGAGCGCTATACGAACGAGGTCAATCGACTGTTCGGGGTAATGAACCGACGCCTCGCCCGGCACGAGTATCTCGCCGGCCCCTATTCTATCGCGGACATCGCTTGTGTCGGCTGGACGAAGGGCTGGAAGCGCTACGGGCAGGAGATCTCGGACTTCCCCCATCTCGCGCGTTGGCTCGACGCAATGCTGGCGCGATCCGCCGTTCAGCGGGGGTTGGCGCTCGACATTCCTGGCCGACGCAAGCACGATCTCGCGACCGACGAAGCAGCGCGCAAGATCCTCTTCGGCCAGCGCGCTCTATCGGCGGCATCCGAGTAAGCAGCATTCGACGACGGAGCAAAACGGGGCGGCGTCGGGCGATCGTTTCGAGGTCGGCGAATGTCCTGCAAGGATGAAGCAGACGCTCTTGCATTGGATGGAGGCGTCGGTCATATGTCTGGAAGCGCGGGAGATGTGGCCGAGAGGCTGAAGGCGGCGGTTTGCTAAACCGTTATAGGGTTGTAAAGCTCTATCGAGGGTTCGAATCCCTCCGTCTCCGCCAACTATGTTTGGTAAATAGTTGATATCATTAAATAAACTCTGACTGTTGATTTTGGGCAAATTAGCCCTTCGGTAAGGAGGTCGACTGAGGCCAGCGTCTGTTTAATCGCGGCCCGGCACGCGTCCAGGTGAACCGCATTCCTGGCGGCGAGAACCAAGGGCGACGGGTGGCGTTGACCGGGTGACGCCGCCTGACGCTCACACGCCCGGCGGATGACGCAAGGGCAAATGATAGACCGCATGAATGGCGGTCGTGGACAGCCCGATTCCCGAGAAGCCGCGACATGTCCGATCGTTTCGGCTGGTTCGTCCACCGCTTCGCCCTTGCGAACAAAGCACGAAACGTGGTTGCGTTCCGCCGATGTCGCTCGCCTTGATTCGCTCAAGCTCCGTCGTCGAGCTCAACCCGGCCCAGCAGCTCGCAGTCGAGCATGGAATTGGTGATCCGTTTGGCCCCGGACCGCTCCTTGTGATCGCGGGGGCGGGGTCGGGCAAGACGGCGATGCTCGCACACCGTGTCGCGGCCCTGGTCCTCGCCGGGGCCGATCCAAAGCGGATCATGCTGGCGACGTTCTCGCGCCGCGCGGCGGCGGAGCTTGGCCGGCGCGTCGAACGGCTGCTGGCGCGCCGTCTTACGGCGGAGGCCGCCGCCGCGGCGGCGCCGGCCTATTCGGGCACCTTCCACGCCATCGGGGCGCGGCTCCTGCGCGAATACGCCCCGCGGCTCGGGCTCGATCCGCAATTCACCATTCACGACCGCGAGGACGCGGCCGATCTGATGAACTGGACGCGGCACGAGGCGGGGTTCTCAGATAGTCATGAGCGCTTTCCTGCCAAATCGACGTGCCTTGCGATCTATTCGCGGGTCGTCAACGCTCGCGACGAGCTCTCAGCCACACTGGACAAGTGGTTTCCCTGGGTCGCATCGCACGAGGATGCGCTGCGCGTCCTGTTCGCCGCCTATGTCGAGGCGAAGCAGCGGCAGAACGTGCTCGATTACGACGATCTTCTGCTCTATTTCGCGCAGATGCTGGCCGAGCCGGCGATCGCGGCGGAGGTCGCCGCCCGCTTCGATCATCTGCTCGTCGACGAATACCAGGACACCAACGCGCTCCAGGGCGAGATCGTGCTGGCGCTCAGACCGCATGGAAGGGGCCTGACCGTGGTCGGCGACGACGCGCAGTCGATCTATTCGTTTCGCGCCGCCACGGTGCGCAACATCCTTGATTTTCCGCGCGCCTTCGATCCGCCCGCCCGCATGGTCACCCTCGACCGCAACTACCGCTCGACCGGGGCCATTCTTTCAGCCGCCAACGCCGTCATCGCGCTTGCGCCCGAGCGCTTTGTCAAAGACCTGTGGACCGATCGCGCGGCCGGCTCGCAGCCCGCGCTCGTCACCGTCGCGCACGAGGCCGACCAGGCCCGGTATGTCGCGACCTGCGTCCTCTCCAATCGCGAGTCAGGGGCGCCGTTGAAGGCGCAGGCGGTGCTTTTTCGTGCCTCGCACCATAGCGCTCCGCTCGAACTGGAGCTGACCCGCCGCAATGTGCCGTTCGTCAAGTTCGGCGGCCTCAAGTTTCTCGACGCCGCGCATGTGAAGGATGCGCTCGCGCTGATGCGCTTTGCCGAGAATCCGCGCGACCGGATCGCAGGCTTTCGGGTCGCCCAGCTTCTGCCTGGCGTCGGCCCGAAAATCGCCGAGACGATCGTCTCTGCGGCGGCTGCCGATGACGGATTCGAGGCGATGGCGGCGTTGTCGCTGCCGGTGAAAGCGCGCGTCGGTTTCGCCGCCTTTGCCGACCTGCTTCGCCGGCTCGCCGCGCGCGGCTCGCCCTGGCCGTCGGAAATCGCCGACGCCGTCGCCTGGCTCAGTCCGCAGCTCGAGGCGCGCTACGACGACGCGACGACGCGGGCTGGCGATCTCGAGGCGTTGGAGCGCGTCGCCGCCTCCTTCCCCTCGCGCGAGCGTTTCTTGAGCGAACTGACGCTCGATCCGCCTGATGCGACCAGCGATGAAGCGGGGCCGCCGCTGCGCGACGAGGACTATCTCATCCTCTCGACCATCCATTCGGCCAAGGGCCAAGAATGGCGCAGCGTCTTCGTGATCAATTGCGTCGACGGCTGCATTCCCTCCGATCTCGCGACCGGCTCGTCGGAAGAAATCGAAGAGGAGCGGCGGATGCTCTATGTCGCGATGACGCGTGCGCGCGAAGAACTGACGCTCGTCGTCCCGCAGCGCTTTTACGTTCACGGCCAGCCGAAAAACGGCGACCGGAGCGTGTTCGCCGGTCGCACCCGCTTCCTCCCGCCGCCGCTGCTTAGGCACTTCGATCGCCAGACCTGGCCGCAATCGGATTCCGAGCCTGGCCCCATCGCCGCCGCCGGCCCTCGCGTGGATCTCGCGGCGCGCATGCGGGCGATGTGGCGCTGACGTGAACGACCGCGTCGGATCGCGTTCGCGCGCCGGCGAGGCTGAATCGGCCCTTCGAAGCCGCGTCCGGTCAATGTCGATTTGGCGACATAACACGGCGCTGCACAAGTCAAATCGGACCTTTTTTGCGCTTGCGTGTCGCTCCGATCTGAACCAAACTGACATGCTACAACAATGGACGAACGAGCCTCACGCTCGTGAGGAATCGTTTAGGGTAGCGGGGAGGGGAGCCGGATTGCCGATTCTTGAATTGCAATCGGTGTCGAAGCATTTCGGCGCCATTCATGCGCTGAACGAAGTCGACCTGACGCTGGAGCCCGGCGAGGTACTGGGCCTGATGGGCGACAACGGCGCCGGCAAATCGACTCTGGTCAAGGTCATCGCCGGCAATTTTCCGCCCACCCACGGCGAGGTCCGCATTGCCGGCGAGGCGGTGCATTTTCATAAGCCGGTCGAGGCGCGCCAAAAGGGCGTCGAGGTCGTCTATCAGGATCTGGCGCTGTGCAACAATCTGTCGGCGTCGGCCAACGTGTTTCTGGGGCGCGAGATCAAGCGCGGCGCCAGGCCTTTCCGCTGGCTCGACCACAAGGCGATGGCCCGCAAGGCCGGAGAATTGTTCACCGAGCTCAAGTCAGAGACGAGGCCCCGCGATCTGGTGCGCCAGATGTCGGGAGGGCAAAGGCAGGCGGTCGCGATCGCCCGCACGCGTCTGTCGGAGGCGCGCTTGGTCCTGATGGACGAACCGACCGCGGCGATCTCGGTCAGGCAGGTCGCCGAAGTTCTCGACCTGATCCGGCGCCTCAAGGATCACGGCATGGCGATCATGCTCATCAGCCACCGCATGCCGGACGTGTTCGCGGTGGCGGACCGCGTCATGGTGATGCGTCGCGGCCGCAAGGTCGCGGACAAGCCGATCAAGGCGACGAACCCCGAAGAAGTGACCGGTTTGATCACCGGGGCGATTCACGCTGCCTGAGGAGGTTTGATGTCGACCGACGCCGCCAAACCGCCGCCCCAGGCCAATGTGTCGATCGAATCGGTGCTGGGCGTCCAGCAGCATTCGGTCTGGCAGCGCATTATCGCCGCGCAGTCGTTCTGGGTGACCGTCGCGCTCGTCGTCATCTGCGTCGTGATGACGCTATCTGCAGCCGGCGTCGTTCGGCACGATCGGAGAATTTCTTTAACATCACGCGTAATTTCTCTTTCATCGGCATCATGGCGCTCGGAATGACCGCCGTGATCGGGACAGGCGGAATCGATCTTTCGGTCGGCTCGATCATGGGGCTGACGGCGGTGGCGAGCGGGCTCACGCTCGTGGCCGGCTATCCGGCTGGGCGGCGGTCGTCGTGGGGCTTGCGGCTGGGGGGGTCACGGGGCTCGTCAATGGCCTGATCATCGCCTACGCCGGGAGTCTCGCCGTTCGTGACCACGCTCGGCATGCTGGCGATCGCGCGCTCGGCTGCAGTCGTGCTCTCCGGCAACCGGATGCTGTACAATTTCGGCCCCGGCGGCCCGGCGTTCAAGATCCTGGGCGGCGGCAGCGTTGAATATCGGTCCGACGTTCCAGTTGAGCTACCCGCTGCTATTCCTCATCGTCCTGACCGCGATACTCGGCGTCGTCTACAAGATGACCAGTTGGGGCCGCCATGTTCTGGCGATCGGCGGCAACGAACACGCGGCTTTGCTCACCGGCGTTCCGGTCAATCGCATCAAGGTGCAGGTTTATGTCGTCTCGGGCCTCGCCGCGGCTTTCGCGGCGATCCTGTCCGTCGGTTGGGAGGGTTCGGCGATCAACGCGCTCGGTCACGACCTACGAATTGCTCGCGATTTCGGCGGCGGTGATCGGCGGCGCCAATCTCATGGGCGGCGAGGCGAGCGCCTACGGCGCGTTCATCGGCGCGGCGCTGATTTTCGTCATCCGAAATTCGCTTCTGATGGCGGGGGTCGATTCGAACTGGCAAGGCACGTTCGTCGGCCTGTTTCTCATTGGAGCGGTTTACCTCGGAAACGTCCGGGGAGCGAAAGCGCGAATGACCCGAGGGGCGTCGCGTCAATAAGGGAGGAGAGAAAATGTTGAAATTGCTACTGGCCGGAGCGGTCGCGGCAGGGGACGTTGATCGCCGCTTCGGCCTCGGCGCAAGCCGCCGAGCCATATACCTTCGCGCTCGTGCCGAAGAACACCAACAATCCGTTCTTCGATCAGGCTCTCGCCGGCTGCAAGAAAGCCGAGAAGGAACTCAAGGGCGCCATCAAGTGCCTCTATATCGGGCCCGGAGAGCACGGCGGCGGCGACGAGCAGGCGCAGATCGTCGCACGATCTCATCACGAAGAAGGTCGACGGCATAGCGGTGTCGGCGGCCAACGCGCCGGCGATCGCCAATGCGCTGAAGGACGCCGCCAAGAACCATATCCCGGTGCTGACTTGGGACTCCGACCTTCTGCCGAAGGACAAGGGCCTGCGCGCTCGCTTACATCGGCACGCACAATTATGACATCGGCGTCAATCTCGCCAAGATCGTGATGGAGGGCAAGCCCAAGGGCGGCACGATCTGCATCCAGTCGGGCGGCGCCGCGGCGGCCAACCACAACGAGCGCATGCAGGGCATCCGCGACACGCTCGCGGGCAAAAAGAGCGCCGAATCTCCCGGCGTTCGCCTAACCGGTCAGAACGGCTGGACCGAAGTCGCCGGCTGCCCGCTCTACACCAATGACGACTTCCCGCTGGCGATGCAGCAAGAGCAGGACATGCTCAGCAAGTACCCTAACCTCGACGCGTTCGTGCCGACTGGCGGCTTCGGCGAGTTCCTGCCCGACGCCTACAAGAATTCGATGGGCAAGTTCAAGGACAAGATCGCCAAGCGGCAAATCGTGATCGCGGTCGCCGACACCCTTCCGATGCAGCTGGACGAGCTCAAGGCAGGGCCTGGCGAGCGGAAACGTTGGCCAGCGGCCGTTCGATATGGGCTACAAGGCGATGTATTTCCTCAAGGACATGAAGGACGGCAAGGCGCCGCCCGAAGATCCGACCTATACCGGACTCGATATTTGCACGCCGAAGAACGTCGCCACCTGCGTCGGCGGCGGCGGCTAAGGTTCGCGAACCAACTGTCGAAGAAAAGGGGGCCGGCCTCGCGCCGGCCCCTGTGATTCTCGACCCCGCAATCGCCGATCGGACCAACGAGGGCTCGCGATGAAGGCGTAGACTGTTCGCACGGCGTCTTTGCACGTCCGCCTTCCGCATGAACGGTGACGCAATAGAACGCGACAGGCCGCAGGCATGTTCCACGTCGCCGCCTCTCGTCGCTATGATTTCGCAAAAACGCGACGCGCGCCGAAGCTCAAAACCTCCGCCACAGCGCCAGCGCCGCGCCATGCTGGCTGTTGGTCTTGACGGTCGCGACGGTCGTGAACAGACCGATCTGCACCGACCAGTGATCGTCGAGGGCGTAGACGAGGCTGGCTTCGACTGCCGAGGAGCGCCAGGCCGGAAACGACGGGTTGGTTGAAACGGCCGAGACGGTGTTGAAATTCTGCAGCATCAGCATGAAGCGAGGGGTGAATTTGAAGCCGACCGTCAGGTCGCCATGCCATTCGTCCGGCGGCCCGGCCGTGCGCAGGCGATAGCCGAGTTCGGCGTCGACAAAGCCCGGCGTCGAGCCGAGCTTGAAGTTCCCGCCAGCGAGCAGGCGTCCCTCCGCAGCGCCGCCCGTATTGCCCTCCTGGGCCGGTTGCGATGGGCTATGAGCGCCCGGCACAAACCCAGTCGCCTCGCCAGAGAAGACCCAGCCGCCGCTCGACCACAGCTTCGCCCTTAAGCCGACATCCGAATAGTCCAGGCCATTGTAGACGTTCGGGTCCGGAGAGCCCAGCGCGTAATGCTCAAGCGCAGTCTGGCCGAAGATCGTGAGGCGGTTGGTCGCGCCATATTCGACATAGGTCTGCGCGTCGATCCGGCTTTGCTGGACCGAGGGATTTCCACCCCAGGTCGGGCCATAGCCGGTCCAGCCGTACAGGGTTTCGATCAGCAGCCCGCGACCCTGCGGCTCGGTCCACGCGCCGGCGAGCGCAGCCGCGGGCGCGCCGATGATGAAGGCGAGCACGGCGGCAAAACCGGCAGCGCACCCAAGCCTTCGGCCAGCCGCGATCACGACGACGCCCCCCACAACGCGAGCAACAACGCTGCCCCGAAACGATCAGCGCCTGCTTCTCAAGAGCGGGTCGCCGCGTCTCGCTTTCCCCTCGCCAAAAGGAGACGCCTTCTCTGACGTTGCGTCAAGTCGAGAATGATGTGGTTCAGCGGAATGTCGCTTCGGCGGGGCGCACGCCGCGCGGCTCGCTTCGCCCCGCTCGGTTTGATAGGACAGACGCGTGCCCAATCCTCGCCTCGCGCCGCGCGCGCCTCTTCTTGGCCCTGCCGGTTCGCCACCGGTCGAATGGGTGGTCTCGCCGGGACTGACGGGATTCGGCGAAGCGGTCGTCGAGATGGAGGCGCGGGCGGAGGCGATCGCCGCGGGCCGGGCCGCCGAGCGGGTGTGGCTCATCGAACACCCGCCGCTGTACACGGCCGGCACAAGCGCGAAGGCCGGCGACCTCATCGACGCGCGCTTTCCGGTTCATCGCGCCGGTCGCGGCGGACAATTCACCTATCACGGGCCGGGGCAGCGGGTCGCCTATGTGATGCTCGATCTCAAGCGACGCCGGCCCGACGTGCGCGCCTATGTCGCGGCGCTGGAAGGCTGGTTGATCGAAGCGCTGAAGGCCTTCGGCCTCCTCGGCGAAACGCGGGAGGACAGGGTCGGGGTCTGGGTCGCTCGCCCCGACAAACCGCGCTCCGCGCAGGGCGAAATGGCCGAGGACAAGATCGCCGCGATCGGGGTCAGGGTGCGCCGCTGGGCGACGTTCCACGGCGTCTCGCTCAACGTCGCGCCCGATCTGAGCCATTTTTCGGGAATCGTGCCCTGCGGCGTCGCTGAAAGCCACTACGGCGTCACCAGCCTCGCCGACCTCGGCCGCGACGCTACGATGGCTGAAGCGGATGCGTCCCTGCGCGCTTCGTTCGCGACAATGTTTGGCGCGGCGGTCGAGATTCGCGACGCGGCTTGATTGTCCGCCGCGCCGGCTCACCCTATGGTCGCGCGGTGCTCGAGCGCTTTCCCCTGCCGCCGGCCTCCCGGCGGGCCTTCTGGAGCCGCCTCTACGCGCGGCGGCGCCTGGGGACCGAACGCGCTCAGGCGCTCGCGCCGCTCCATTACGCTCTGCTGGGAGAAAGGCTCGGTTACCGTCCCAACGGCTTCTTCGACCCGCGCTTTTTTCGCAAGGCGGCGGCGCTCGGCGAAAGGACGCGTGGGCTGATGGAGCGCTACCTCGACCAGCCGGAGCCGAACGCGCCCTCGCCTTCGGCCGAGTTCGACCACGCCTGGTACGCCGCTGAGAACCCCGATTGGAGCAAGACCCACCCGCATCCGTTCTTACACTTTCTGGAAGTCGGATTGCCGGCCGGGCGGAGGCCAAGGTCCGACATCGACATGGCGTTTGTTCGCGACGTGATCCGCGGCAAAGGCCGGTCGAGCGAGGAAGCCGCCTTACGGGTCTTCGACCCCAAGCGGCGCGACGGCGAGCTCAAGCCGCCTCTGAATCGAGAAGAATTGAAGGCGCGGCAGGACCGTTTCTATGCCGACGCCCGGATGCGCATCGAGCGCGAGGCGCGCCCGACCGGCCGCAAGCGCCTCGTGTTCGTTCAATCCGGCCGGGGGTTCGACGCGAGTTTCCTCGGCGAGCCGCGCGGCTATGACGTCCTGTTGAACTACTATCAGGAGGGCGAGGCCAACCCGCGCGCCGACACGGTCGTCTTCCAGGCGGGCGTGAAGACGACGGCGATCCGCCGTCTCCTCGAAACACGGCCGGACCTGCTGCTGCGCTATGACGCGGCGCTCTATCTCGACGACGACGTCGAGATCGGCGCCCAAGGGATCGAGGCGCTGTTCGACGCTTTCGCCGCCGAAAGGCTTGATCTGGCGCAACCGGCGCTGACCGCGGATTCGCTCACCGCCTGGCCGTTCCTGAAGAAGCCGATGGCTGGAGACGGGATCATCAGGGTCTCGTCGATCGAGATCATGGCGCCGGTCATCTCGCGCCGCGCGCTCGAATGCGCCGGCTGGGCCTTTGCCGAAACGGTCAGCGGCTGGGGAACCGATCTGCTCCTCGGACCGGCCGTGCGCTCGGCGTTCGGGCCGGAAAGCATCGGCGTCATCGGCTCGGTCGCGGTCCGGCACGCGACGCCGGTCGACACTGCGGGCGGCGCTTTCTACGCTGCTCTGCGCCGATACGGCGTCGATCCCGGCCACGAGGCCAACCGCATCGTCGCCGATTTTGGCGTCGAACGCTTTCTTCGCCCGCTCGCGCCCGGCGAGACGGGGCCAACCTGCCGGCCGCCGGCGACATGAGTTTGACCGCATATTGCATTCAACCTAGAAAAGTTAGCGTCCCGACAAAGAAGGCGTATAACGCCAGAAGTACAAACTGGTTTCGCCGGGCGGACCGAAGAGTCGTCCGGCGCGGAATGGGAGAGAAACGATGCTCAAGAGGATGGCTGCGTTCGCCGGAACATTGGCTTGCGTGCTCGCGGCGAACGCGGCGAACGCCGAGCCCAAAACGAACCTGCTCAGTCAATGGTCCGAAGGCTCCGACGCCGCGGCGATCGCCAAGCTCGGCGAAATGTTCACCGCCGCCGGCGGCAAATGGGAACAAACCTCGATCGCCGGCCACACCGCCAACACGCTGGCGAAATTGCGCGCCGACGTCGTCGCCGGCAACGCGCCGCCGGCGGTGCAGCTCAAGGGGCCGGAGATCGCCGAATGGGACTCGACCGGCAAGACCGCCAATCTCGATCCGATAGCCAAGGCCGAAGATTGGGACAAGCTGGTCGCGCCCGAACTGCTGCCGGTGATGAAGCCGACCGGCCACTGGGTCGCCGTGCCGATGAACATCCATCGCATCAACTGGCTCTGGGCCTCCACCAAGGCGATGAAGCAGGCGGGCATCACGTCGATGCCCAAGACCTGGGCCGAATTCAACGCCGATTGCGACAAGGCGGTCGCGGCCCATCTCATCTGTATCGCCCACTTCAGCCAGGACTGGACGGACGCGACGACGTTCGAGGTCGTCGTTTACGGCATGGACATCGACCTGTTCCGCAAGGCCTTCGTCGAAGGCGACACCAAGGCGATGCGCTCGCCCGAAATGGTGAAGGCGTTCAAGCAGATGCGCCTGATGGTGTCGAAATACATGGACCCGGCGATCGCCGGCCGGGACTACAATACGGCCACCGGCATGATCGCCAAGGGGCAGGCCGTCTTCATGATCATGGGCGACTGGCAGATCGGCATTTTCACCGCCGCCGGACTCAAGGAGGGCGCCGATTACGAATGCGCCCAGGCGCCGACGGACTGGGGCAAGCCGGGCTTCATCCTCAACTCGGATTCGGTCGTCTTCTTCAAGCAGACCGACCCTGACTACGTCGCGGGGCAGAAATTGCTCGCGCAACTCATCATGTCGAAGAAGTTCCAGACCGTGTTCAACAAGGCCAAGGGCTCGATTCCCGCCCGCATGGACGTCAATCTCGATGGGTTCAATCCCTGCCAGCAGAAGTCGCAGAAGGCATTGCAGGCCTCGATCGCCGACGGCACGCTGGTGCGCTCGATGGCCCACAACATGACTGTGCTGCAGAAATATCGCGGCGCGATGCTGGACACCATAACATCCTTCGTGAACAATCCGAAAATGACTCCGGAAGAAGCGGCAAACGCAATGGCGGACGCCGTCGACGCCCAAAAGTAAGCGGTCAAAGGGCGTCGCGCGACGCATGAGTCGCGCGACGCCTTTTTCAGGTGCGATTGAACGTCTCGATGTCGAACGCCCGGACCACGAACGTCGCTGCCCAACCATCCGGTCCCGGACGCGCCTTGTTGGGAGCCTGGACGGCGCGGCTGGTGATCGCGCCCTCGGTGCTGGCGGCGCTTGTCTATGCCTTCGGCTTCACGCTCTGGACCCTCTATATCTCGCTGTCCAACAGTACGATGCTGCCGACCTACGGGTTCGTTGGCCTCAAGCCCTATTTCGATCTTTGGTCGAACGAGCGCTGGCATATCGCCTATGGCAATCTCTTCTATTTCAGCGCGTTCTATGTCGTTCTCTCCCTCGCGATCGGCCTCGCGCTCGCCATCGCCATCGACCAGCGCGTGAAGGGCGAGGCGTTGTGGCGGACGATCTTTCTCTATCCGCTCGCGGTCTCGTTCGTGGTCACCGGCACGATATGGAGCTGGCTCTACAGCCCCGACGCCGGCATCGAGCATTTCGTGCGCGGCCTGGGCTGGCACGATTTCACCTTCCGCCTGACCACCAATCGCTACACCGCGATCTATGCGATCATCGCGACCGGGGTCTGGCAGTCTTCCGGTTTCGCGATGGCCCTGTTCCTCGCCGGGCTGCGCTCAGTCGATCCCGATCTCGTCAAGGCGGCCCAGATCGACGGCGCCGGCCCCGTGCGCATCTACCGCAAGGTGATTCTGCCTTCGATCGGGCCGATCTTCGTCGCGGTCGCCGTCGTACTCCTGCAATTCGCCATCAAGACATTCGATCTCGTGGTCGCGCTGACCGGCGGCGGTCCTGGCATAGCGACGACCTTTCCAGCCAACTACGTCTACGACCTCATGTTCCAGCGCGGCGAGATCGCCGTCGGCGCCGCGGCGGCAATCATGATGCTGGCGGCGCTTGCGGTCGTGCTCGTGCCCTACGCCCTTTGGACAATTTGGCGCTCGCGCCGGGCGGGCGCCCATGGCTGACGCGACCTACGACATTGCGTTCGATCCGGCCGCACGCGCCGAGAGCTTCCGCTACGCCGCGCGTCGGATCGGCGTCTATGCCTTCCTCACGGTGTTCGCGCTGCTTTGGCTGCTGCCGCTGTTGGTCGTCGTCGCCAATTCGTTCCGCGAATTGCCGGAAATCCTACGCAACGGCCTGATCGCGTTGCCGCATAGCTTCTCGTTCAAGGCCTGGCCGCAGGCATGGGCGCATTATTGCGTCGCCGGGACCTGCGAAGGCATCAAGCGCAACTTCTTCAACTCCCTGATCATGACCATCCCGGCGACGATCGTCTCGACCATGCTCGGCGCGATCAACGGCTATGTCCTCTCGAAATGGCGCTTTCCCGGGTCGGAGGCGCTGTTCGTCTGTATGATTCTCGGCGTGTTCATGCCGGGCCAGATCGCGCTCTTGCCCTGGGCCTACATCCTTGGCGCGCTGCACCTTTCCAACTCGGTCTACGGCCTCATTATCGTTCACATCATCCAGGGCCTCTCGTTCACGACGCTGTTCTGTCGAAACTATTACGTCAACATTCCCGACGACCTCATCAAGGCGGCCCGCATCGACGGCGCCGGGTTTTGGCGCATCTTTTACAAGATCGTCCTGCCCCTTTCGCCGCCGATCCTGATCGTCACCGTCATCTGGCAGTTCACCGGCATCTGGAACGAATTTTTGTTCGGCGTCGTCTTCACCGGCGGAACCCAGCAGCCGATCACGGCGGCGCTGGTCGCGCTGTCGACCAGCCAAATGAACGCCCACCCCTACGATGTCGCAAGCTGCGCCGTGATGATCGGCGCGCTGCCGCCGCTGCTGATCTATTTCTTCGGCGGAAAGTATTTCGTTCGCGGACTGACCCAGGGCGCCATCAAATGAACGGACGGTCATGGCGACGCTGACCATCTCGGGGCTGTACAAGCGTTTCGGTCCGGTCGAGGTCCTCAAGGGCATCAACCTCGAGGCGGACACGGGAGAGTTCGTCGCGCTCGTCGGCCCCTCGGGCTGCGGCAAGTCGACGCTGCTGGCGATGATCGCCGGACTCGAAAGCGTCATCGATGGCGAGATTCGCATCGACGGCCGGATCGTCAATTTGGTCGCGCCCAAGGACCGCGATATCGCCATGGTTTTTCAGTCCTACGCCCTCTATCCGACGATGACGGCGCGTCAGAACATGACTTTCGGCATGGAAAGCCGCGGCGTGCCGAAGGCCGAGCAGGACGCCGCGGTCAAGCGCGTCGCCGCGCTGTTGCAGATCGAGCCGCTCCTGAACCGCAAGCCGGGGCAGCTTTCGGGCGGACAGCGCCAGCGCGTCGCGATGGGGCGGGCGCTGGTGCGCGACCCAAAATTGTTCCTGTTCGACGAACCGCTCTCCAACCTCGACGCCAAGCTGCGCGTCGACATGCGCACCGAAATCAAGAAACTGCACTTACGCGTGGGCAAGACGACGATCTACGTCACCCACGACCAGATCGAGGCGATGACGCTCGCCTCCCGCATCGCCGTCATGCACCAGGGCGCCATTCAGCAGTTCGACGAGCCGCAGGCGGTCTACGATCGCCCGTCAAACATGTTCGTCGCCGGCTTCATGGGATCGCCGTCGATGAACTTCATTCCCGCCGATCTTATCCAGGCCAACGGCGCGTCGGCGGTGAGGATCCCGGCGCCGGACGGCGGGACCTCGACGCTGGCTCTCGCCCAACCGCTCGCTCGCGCGCCTGCGAACGGCAAGGTTGTGCTTGGGGTGCGGCCCGAGCACCTGTTTCGCTTCGCCGACGACTTGAAGGCGCGCAAGCCCGCGCTCGCGTCGCTGAGCGCGCCGGTCGAAGTCGTCGAACCGACGGGCGCGGAGACGATGGCGCTGCTGAAGATCGGCGGGCGCGACGTCGTTGGCCGCTTCGACCCGGACGGCGCGCCGCGGCTCGGCGAACTGCTGCCGCTTGGGATCGACATGGCGCATGCATGCCTGTTCGATCCCGAAACGCAGGTTTTGCTTCCGCAGGCCGCCTCTTGACCTTCGCGATCTATCCCAGTCTGTCGGGGCGCACGGTCTTCGTCAGCGGCGGCGCGACCGGCATCGGCGCTGACATCGTGCGCGCGTTCGCGCGAAATCACGCGCGTGTCGCCTTTGTCGACCTCCAGCGCCAAGCCGGGACGGCGCTGGCGGCCGAGCTCGCCGAGGCTGGCGATACGGCCCTTTTCGTCGAATGCGACGTGGTCGACATCGCCGCCCTTCAAGCCGCGATCAACCGGGCGCGAGAGCAACTGGGGCCGATCGCGGCGCTCGTCAACAACGCCGCCGACGACGAACGTCACGCGATCGCCGAGGTCAGCGTCGAATATTGGGACCATGCGCAGAACGTGAACCTGCGCCATCACTTCTTCGCCGCCCAGGCCGTTCATCCGCAGATGCGCGCTCTCGGCTTTGGGTCGATCATCAATCTGTCGTCGATCGCCTGGCGTGTCGGCGCTTCGGAGATGCCGGCCTACGCGACCGCGAAGGCGGGAATCATCGGTCTGACCCGCGCACTTGCGCGCGCCTTCGGCTCGGACAATATCCGGGTCAACGCTATCGAGCCCGGCGCGGTGATGACTGAGCGGCAGCGTCAGCTCTGGTACACGACCCAGCAGTCCGCCGACGCCATGGCCCAGCGCCAGTCGATCAAAGCGACGCTGCTCGGCGACGAGGTCGCGCGCGCCGCGCTTTTTCTCGCCGCCGACGATAGCCGCATGATCACCAAACAATCGCTGACCGTCGACGCGGGGATCCGATGAACGCGAACCCGATCAAAGACTCGGCCGCCCGCGGACAGTCTTTCGCGCTTGGCCTCAACCCTTACGGCCTGACCTATCATCTCGGGCTGCAAGGCGCGGGCGGCCCGCGCGCCAATCCAAACGGGGCGGGCCTCGAAGGCTTCATCGCCATCGCGGCGGAGCTCGGCGCGAAATCGCTTGAAATCTTCGATCCGTGGTTGCGAAGTCTGAGCGACGCGGAGCTGCGCGCGCTCAGCGATCGGCTCGCCGAGCTCGGCATGACGCCCATTGTGAGCTCGGGGCTCATGATGGGGCCATTCGAGAGCGCGTTGCGCTCGGCGCGAACGCTCGGCGCGGCGACGATCCGCTATGGCCTGACCACAGTCCTTTGCGGTGATCGCCATGCGCTCGGCGCCGGATGGCCTGAACTCGTCGGCGCCGTGCGCGCCGCGCTCGCCGACCATGGCCCCCGCGCGTTCGACGAGGGCAGAGCCCTGGCGATTGAAAACCATCAGGATTTCGGCAGCGACGAACTCGTCGACTTCTGTAATTCGACCCGCGGAGTCGGAATTTGCCTCGACACCGGCAACACCTTTCCGGTCGCCGAGGCGCCGCTCGACTTCACCCGCCGCGTCGCTCCGCATGTGCGCCATGTCCATCTGAAGGACTACCGGGTGCAGTTCACCGATGAAGGTTATCGTCTGGTGCGCTGCGCAATCGGCGACGGCGCCGTCCCGCTGAGCGCGATGCTCGACGTGCTGGCGGCGCATCACGCCAAATTGACCGCCGTGCTCGAGCCGGGAGCGCTCGAGGCTCGGCACGTGCGGTTGCTGAGACCCCAGTGGTGGACCTTCTACCCCCCGAAATCCGCGCCGGCGCTCGCGGCGTGTCTCGCGGCCGCGCGCGTCAACCGCCTTGCCGACGACGCCGACTGTCGAACGCCCTGGGAGCGCGGCGATGACAATGCGATCGCAGCCTACGAACTGGCGATGATCCGCCGCAGCGCCGAGAACATGCGCGCGATCGGCCTTGCCGCCGAGCATCAGGGAGACTGAGGCATGACCAAGGAACTCAGCGGCAGAATCGCGTTCGTCACCGGCTCGGGGCGCGGGCTCGGGCGCGTGATGGCCGAGCGGCTGGCGGAACTCGGGGCGGACGTCGCCATCCACGACATTACCTTGACCGCGCCGGCCAAGTACGGCGAGGCGCCCGATCTCGACGCCGTCGCCAAGGAAATCTCGCGCCACGGCGGCCGTGTCGTGGCGGTCACGGGCAACATTGGCGACAAGTCGGCGGTCGCCGCGATGAAAGCCGAGATCGAAGCCAAGCTCGGGACGGTCGACATCCTGGTCAATTGCGCCGGCGGCGACATCGGCGCCTCCGGCGGCAAACCCAATCCCAACGACGCGCTCGGGATCCCGTTCGATGACATCAGGGCGCTGACCGAAAACAACTTGTACGGCACCATTCTCGTCTGCCAGGCGTTTGTGCCGCCGATGGTGATGTCGGGGGGAGGCTCGGTGATCAACATCGCGTCGGCGGCGGCGCATTTCGGGGTGACGAACGGGGTCATCTACGCCGCGCTGAAGGCCGCCGTGGTCCATTATACGCGCTGCCTTGCAAAGGAGCTCCAGACCGAGGGCGTGCGCATCAACGCCGTAAGCCCGGGCGCGACCAAAACGGCGCGATTCCAGGCGACCCGGATCGTCGAGCCGGCGAAGATGGATTCCTCCGGCAAGTCCATGGTCCGCTACGCCGAGCCGGCCGAGATCGCCGATGCGGTGGCGTTCCTCGCCAGTCCGAGAAGCAAGTTCATTAGCGGTCAGGTCCTGCGAGTCGACGGCGGAGAGACGCTGTTTCCCGGGTGAACCCGACGCGAGCACGGCGTTGCTGGGTGGACTGCCCGCGCTTCGCCAAATCCGCGGGGTTGCACGCCGAATATATCTGACTAAGGTCAGAGAATGGATCATGACCATATTCAACAGGTCCGTCGGTTCAACCGCGCGGTCACGCGTCGTGTCTGCGCGCTCGAGGACAGCTATCTCAGTCGCGGCCGTCCGTTGGCGGAGGCGCGGGTCATTTTCGAGACTGGCGTCGATGGCGCCGACATGCGGGCGCTGCGCGCCAGGCTCGGCCTGGACTCAGGCTATCTCAGCCGGCTGCTCAATTCGTTGAAAGCGCAGGGCCTTGTGCAGGTCGACAGCCGGGTCGAGGACAAGCGCGCGCGGCGCGTGCGCCTGACGCCGAGAGGCCGTGACGAGCTCGCGGCTTATGACCGGCTCTCCGACGGGCTTGCGCAATCGATGTTGGCCTCGCTCGACCCGCCGCAGCGCGACCGGCTTCTCGCCGCGATGGGCGAGGTCGAGCGTCTGATCCGCGCGGCTGCGGCGCAGGTGCGTCTCGAAGCGCCGAACAGCGCCGACGCGCGCTGGTGTCTCGCGCAATATTATCGTGAACTCGAGCAGCGTTTCGAGGCCGGCTTCGATCCCGCGCGGGGCAACGCGGGCGGCGACGAGGAAATGATCCCGCCGGTCGGCTTTTTCGTCGTCGCGCGGCTGGACGCCGAGCCCGTCGGCTGCGGCGGGCTCAAGCGCCAGTCCGGTTCGACTGGTGAGATCAAGCGTATCTGGACCGCTCCGCCGGCGCGCGGGCTCGGGGTCGCGCGCAAAATGCTGCGGGCGCTCGAAGGCGTCGCCCGGGAACAGGGCCTCAAGACGCTGCGTCTCGACACCAACCGGGCGCTGAAAGAGGCGCACGCATTCTATCGCAGCGAGGGATACCAGGAGGTCGCGCGATACAACGACAATCCCTACGCGCATCACTGGTTCCAGAAGCATCTGTAGCGGACCGCCCGTGAGACCGGGTCGCGATTATCGGCGAGGCTCGCTCTTCCGTTCCCGCGCCGACGAACGCATCTTAGTCGCGATCGCCACCCGCGGCGGAAGTCAATAACCGACGCCAGCGGCGTCCGCGTATGAAGGGGCGAGAGAAATGGTGACGCTGGCCGCCGCCCCGCAACCGATCGTCAGGACCACGAGAAGGACCAATAGCTTCAGCATCGTCGCCTCCACCTCCAGCCGCCGCCCCGGCCTTCTTCGGGAGGGGTCCCAGGGCGGCGCCCGACGCCAATGGCGCCGTTAAGTCAGATGTTGGCATAACCACGCTGGGCGCGATGTGAGCCGCGTCACGCCGCGCGTCCGGCCTTTCATGAGCGCGATTCAGCCTGGCCACGACGCATCGCGCCCGACGCCCCTATCCCCGCCCCACGAACGGCATCTTGGTCGCCATGATCGTGATCGAGAGAATGTTGGTCGAAAGCGGCAGGCCCGCCATGTGGACGATCGCGGCGGCGACCTCCTCAACGTCCATCGTCGGCTCGACCGCGATGCGTCCGTCGGCCTGCGGAACCCCTTGCGTCTGCTTGTAGGCCATTTCCGTCAGCGCGTTGCCGATATCGATCTGGCCGCAGGCGATGTCGTGGGCGCGCCCGTCGAGGGCGATCGACTTGGTGAGACCCGTGATCGCGTGCTTGGTCGCGGTATAGGGCGCGGAGTTGGGCCGCGGGACGTGGGCCGAGATCGAGCCGTTGTTGATGATCCGCCCGCCGCGCGGTCGCTGGCGCTTCATCAGGGAGAACGCGCCCTGAGCGCACAGGAACGCGCCGTTGAGATTGACGTCGACCACCGCCTTCCATTGGGCGTAAGTCAGTTCGTCGAGCGGCACGGCGGGCGCGCCAAGCCCAGCATTATTGAACAGGAGATCGAGCCGGCCGAAGCCCTGTTCGATCGCCGCGAACAGTCCCTTCACCGCTTGCGGATCGCCGACGTCGCACGGCGCGGCGAGCGCCCGCCGCCCGATCGCTTCGATTGCGCTGGCGGCCTGGTCCAAAAGCTCGCGCCGGCGGCCGGCGAGCGCCACGTTCCAGCCGGCGCGCGCCAGCGCCAGCGCCGTCGCCTTGCCGATTCCGGCGCCTCCGCCCGTCACCAGCGCAAACCGTTCGCCGTCCATCGTTCCTCCCTTTTGCGCTACAAGACTCTTTCCATGCGCAGTTCCGGCGCCATGCGCCAGAGCGCGGCGGCGAGCACCAATGCGCCGCCGAGGATCGTCGCCGCGCCCGGATTCTCGCCGAAGGCAAGAAACACCCATATCGGCCCGAGCACAACATCGAGCAGGCTGATGAGGCCGGCCTCGGCCGAGGGGATCAGCTTCGCGCCCTCCATGAACAGCACGAAGGCGAGACCGATCGTCGTCAGGCCGAACGCGGAGAGAACCGCCAGATCATAGAGGCTGAGCGGCGGATGGGGCGAGTTTGCGAGGCCGAACAGACCGGAGCCGAGAGCGCCGAGCGCGTTGACGGCGATCATCGAGGCCATCGGCTGACGGCGCTGCAAAACGACCATGCCGGCGAAGCTCAGCGTCATCAGGGCCGACAGCGCCTCGCCGATCAGGCGGCCAGAGCCGAGGCCGCACGCGACCATGATGACGACGCCGGCCAGCGCCACCCCGGAAGCGACGAGCGTGCGCGGCGAGACGCGCTCGCGATTGACGAGAAACCCGATCGCCGCGGCGACGAAAGGAAGGGTCGCATAGATCACCATGACGTCGGCGATCGTCGTCGTCATCACCGAGGCCGTGTAGGCGGAGATCGCGATCATCGCCAGAAGGGCGACCAGCGGCGACAGCGGGCCGAAGCCGAACGGGTCGTCGAGACGGCCGCTTCGCCATTCGATGAAGCCGACGACCGAAATCGAGACCGAACCGAACAGCGCCCGCCAGCCCAGCACGGTCCAGACGTCGAGATGGGCGAGGAGGCGGGCGAACAGACCCGCCAGGCTCCACAGCGCCGTCGCGATCAGAACCAGCAGCACGCCGCGCCGGCGCGCGGACCTCTCGTCCGGCACGGGGACCGTCTCCTGATCGCTTGGGCTTCAATAAGGAACGATAGAAGGATTCGGCCGCTCTTGCCAGATCAGGCGTGAAGGCCTCAGCTTGGCGGAGGCGCGAGCGGCGCCGCCCGGGACGCCGGCGGTTGCGCCCGCAACCGCTGAAACGCGCGCGCGATCCGCCAGCCGGAGCGCGCGAACGGCCATAGGCAATTGCCGGCGGCGGAGCGGAAGCGCGCGTTCTCCTCGCCGATGCCGAAGTCGATCGGTTCGCGCGTTTTCGCCGGAACGCAGAGCGTGCCGAACGCCCAGTCCCATAAGGCCAGTGAAAAGCCGAGATTCCGGTCGAAGTGGCTCGGATTGTCGGAGTGGTGAATCTGATGGTGGGCTGGGCTCTGCAGGATGCGGCCGGCGGGCCCGGTGAAGGCGATCCACATGTGGCTGTGGCGCAGGTGGCCGTAGGTGATGAGGAACAGCATTAAGAGAATATTGCCGTTCAGCAGGGTGAAGGGCTGCACGCCGGGGCCGAAGACATAAGTCATGACGCCGAACGCGAGCCCGGTCGAAAAGCCGATCAGGTTGACCAGGGCGATGATCTCGACCGGGTGCTGGCGCAATTCGGTGAACGTCGTCAGCACCTCGGCGGAATGGTGGACCTTGTGAAACTCCCACAGCGCCGGAATCTTGTGGAACAGATAATGTCCGAACCAGTAGGCCAATTCATAGGCCAGAAGCTGCAGCACCGTCGCGATCGTCAGGATGATCCATGCTGGCCACGGCGTCGGCGCGTGTGCGCCGAAGGCGCCTGTCAGGCCGGAGACGACTTTGTCGCGCCAAGTGAAGAGACTGACGCCCAGCAATCCGTAGGCGGACGTGAGAATAATTCCGTTCAACGCCCACAGCCGCATGTCGACGAGCGAGGAGGGGTGCAGGACGATGCGGCTGGCGAAGATCGAGCGCACGAACCCCCTGACGCTGGGGCGCCGTCCGCGCGCTCGGCGACGGCCGGCGTAATAGAGCGCCGAGACCATCAGCGCGCCACAGAGCGCCGGCGCGCCATAGGCCGAAGCAGGGCCGAAGGTCTGCAGAACGGCGTTCTGGAGCGAGGTCCAGATCGCGGCCAGGCCGGGCACGACGCCTCTCCTTTGCTGTTTGAGGGCGACCGTATTCTAGCGCTTGACCGCTTCTCAAAGCGTTTACGGGAAGCGGCGCTCCGTACTCAATGACCAACCGACTGTTCGACCTGACGCCTCGCGCGCTGCGGCCGGGCCATCCTCGTGCGGCGACCACCGGGGCGGGCGTCGCGACTCTCGCCGCCTTAGCGATATCGCTTGAGGATCGCGCCGACGATGTTGGAATAATCGTCGGTCCAGGTGCGGAAGCCTGGATCGACGGTGACCGGCCCCCATCCGTTTTCGGGGGTCAGCCGGCCGAAGTCCTTCTCGTCTCGCGCCAGCGCCGCGATTTCCGCCTCGGCATGAAAAGTGGAGCCGAAATCTGGCGCGGAGGCGTCGCGCTTGTGGACGAGTTTCAATCCGGCGGCCTGGGCTGAGGAGGCGACGACATCGGTCAGGTCGATATTGCGATTGGTGATGTTCATGACGATCACGCCGTGCGGGCTCAGCAGCGAGCGGTAGAGCTCCATGGCCTCGCGCGTCAACAGATGAACGGGAACGTTGTCCGAGGCGTAGGCGTCGAGGATCAACAGGTCGAAAGGCTTGGCGGCGTCGGCGAGCGTCAAGCGTGCGTCGCCGACAATGATCTTGAGGTCGGGAGCGCACGTCGGCATGGTCCGAAATAATCCGGACTTGGTGCTGATCCAAACGAGTTCGGGATCGATTTCGTAGATGCTCCAGTTTTCATTCGGTCCGCGGCTGCACGCGAGCGCTCCGACCCCGAGGCCGACGAGAGCGACGCGCGGCAGCAGTCCGCCGTGGGCGGCTCGCACCGCCGATATCGCCTCCTCGAACGGTCCGCCTTGATAATAATAGGTCAGTTGCTCGGGCCGTCCGGTCGCCGGCGCGCCGTCGCTGGTCAGCAGCCGCTCCGCGCCGTGAATCGTGGCGCCGTGAAAGAGAAGCCGCGCGTGGCCGTTGGCGAAATCCACGACCTTGTACACGCCGAAGAATGACCTGGCGTAAACGGCGTGGCTGAAGCCGAATTCATACGCGCGGGTGAGGGCGAACATGACGGCCGCGAGCGCGATCAGGCGCACCGGGCGTTGGCTCTGCCAAATCATCGCTCCCCCCAGGGCGAGCAGCGCAGAGATCGCGAAAGCCTCCCAGCCGCCGCCGAAAACCGCAGCGGGCGCGAGCAATGCAGCGCCGAGAGCGAGCACTGGGACGGCTTCGCGCTTCCATGTCTCGAGCCCTGCGTCGAGCAGGCCCGGCCGCGCAATGAACGTGGCGACGATCAGAATCGGATATTCCGCGACGGACTTGAAGACGTGCGGCGCGATCAGCGCGGCAAAGGCGCCCCCGAGGGCGCCGCCGAACGACATCCACAGATAGAACCCCGTAAGATGGTCCGCGTTCGGGCGGCGGATATAGAGGGCGCCGTGGCAGAGCAGAGCCGAGACGAAGAAGGTCAACAAATGGACCGGCAGGGAGACCGAGATCGGCGTCCAGCGCGCCACCACGAAATTGAGCGCCAACGCGACCGCAAGCACCGGCTGGATCTTGAGCAGGATCGCGCGCGGTATGATTTCGCGCTCGCGGAATACGATTGCGAACGTCGCCAGAAACAATGCGAGTGGAACGACCCAGAGAAACGGCGCCGACACGACCTCGGTCGCAATGTGCGCGGTCACCGCGATCAGGAGCGCCGATGGCAAGAACGACAGCAGCGTCCACTCGACGCGAGCGCGCACGCTCGGCGCCGGCGAGAGCGAAGCGAGCGCGCGGTCAGCGTCGTGGCCCCCCGGTCCGGCGCGCATCATGAGCGCTGCGCAGCCGGCGATCAGAACCGTCAGGCCGCCGAATCCCCAAGTCCAAAGCTGCGATTGCTGACGCAAGGTCAGCTCCGGCTCCAAGATCAGCGGATAGGCGAGCAACGAGGCGAAAGAGCCGACGTTCGAGGCGCCGTAGAGGAAATAGGGATTGCGCGCTTTTGGATGTCCGCAGGCGGCGAACCAGGCCTGCAGCAGCGGCGCGTTGCCGGCGACCGCGAAGAACGGCAGACCGACGGACATCGCCAACAGTCCGATCAGCCAGATCGCCTCCCCCTCGGCTGGAGGGCGGCCGAAACCGTGCGCGACGGCGATCGGCAGAGCCAGGAACGCCAGGGCCAGCACGCCGAGATGAACGGCGACGGCCATTCTGAAGCGCAAATAGCGGGTTGAAAGATGCGCGTAGAGATAACCTGCCAGCAAAACGGTCTGAAAAAAGACCATCGCGACTGACCACACCGATGGCGATCCGCCGAGCCGCGGCAGAACCATCTTCGTGAACATTGGCTGGATGCCGAACAGCAGAGCGGCGGAGATGAATAGGGTGGCGGCGAGGGCCAGCGTGACCAGTCGCTCGGCGCCGATTCGCGGCTCGGCTTGGGGTCTCGAAACGCCGAAGACCGTCATGCCCGCTCCGTCCCGCTCCGCTGGGCGTGCAATAAGGGGCCAAGGCGCTTAACGCTCGGCTAACGGTTCGCGGCCCCGCCGAGCGCCGGGACGCCATAGGCTCGAAGCAGGGCCGAGGGTGTCCCGGAAGGCGTTTCGCTCCGGCCTCCCGACCCCGACCAGGCCGGACACGGGCTCGCCCCTCCTGCCTCCTTGCGGATTCGAAGGGCGCGAGGAGGCTAGCGCACCAGGCTTCCCAAATGGTTAGGATGACCGGCACAGTCCCGATGGGTCGCGATCGAGCGATCGGCAAGGCCCACTATCGGAACGCGGATTGACGGCGGAACGAAACCCATGACCGGAGCTGACTGGCGGCAGTTCGCCGCAACGGCGGAAGTCGCCTTCCTGCTCGGCTTCCCGTCGTTGTTCTCGATCATCAACCCGATCGGCGGCGCGCTGATCTTTGACGGCGTCACCAAGGACTTCTCCCGTGAGGACAGGGTGAAGGTGGCCGGGCGCGTCGGCTTCTATTCGTTGCTGATCATGTTCGGGGCGCTGTGGGGCGGCGCCTACGTGCTCAACTTCTTCGGCGTTTCGCTCGACGCGCTGCGCATCGCCGGCGGGACGGTCGTCGCGCTGAGCGGCTGGCGGTTGCTGACGTCAGGCGACCAGCACGCCGACCGAAAGAACCGCGAGCAGCAAGTGGCGGCCGAGGACGCCGAGGGCGATCCGCTGCAGATGGCGTTCTTCCCCCTGACGCTGCCGTTCACCACCGGGCCAGGCACGATCGCGGTCGCGATCACCTTGGGCGCGGAGAGACCGTCCGCTGGCGCCGGCCTGATCGCCTTCTTTCTTGGCGTCAGCTTGGCGGCGGTCGCCAATGCGGCAATCATCTGGATCGCCTATCGCTCGGCCGACCAACTGACCAGCCTGCTGGGCGCAACTGCGCGACTGATCATCGTGCGGCTGTCGGCGTTCCTTTTGATGTGCATCGGCGTGCAGATTCTCGTGACCGCGATGGGAGACCTGGTCGCGAAATGGCGGGTCATTTAAGGCGCCTTCCGCTGACTTCTGAAAAAGCGACAATTTCCTTGCCACGCGGCCGGATTCGTGTTTTGCTCTTCGA
>CAWIHZ010000009.1:0-22500 GCA_963835955.1 uncultured Alphaproteobacteria bacterium
CTAGCCCGCATTATTCATCGCGGACTGTAACTCCCAAGCCGGGGTAAGTCCTATTTGTCACAGGGAGTGAGGAATTTCGTGGGTGGCGGCGAAGGGGGGCGACAAGGGGGGAGGATTGTGACTCAAGGGTGGGATGAGTCTTCCGCGGGAAGTCGAAGCCCTGATTGCGGCGCAGGCGCGCGAGATCGAGCGTCTTCGCGCCGAGGTGGCGCAGTTGCGCCGACGGCTGGGTCTGGACAGCACGACGAGCTCCAAGCCGCCTTCGAGCGACGGGCTGAAGAAGAAGCGGCGCCTTCCCGGCGGCCTTCATGGCCGTTCGGGCAAGGCGAGCGGGGGACAGCGGGGCCACAAGGGCGACACGCTGCGGCGAACGGCGACGCCTGACCGGATCGTTGGGCACGAGGCTCAGACCTGTCGCCATTGCCGGGCGGGGTTGACGGCTTCGATGCAAACCGGCGTCGAGGCGCGCCAGGTGTTCGATCTGCCCGAACGGCTGATCGAGGTCACGGAGCACCAGGCCGCCATCTACGCTTGCGCCCATTGCCGCGGCGTGACGCGGGCTTCGTTCCCCGACGGCGTGATCTCGCCGACCCAGTATGGCGAACGCATCAAGGCGGCGGCGGTCTATCTCAACGTGCAGCAGCTTGTGCCCGAGGACCGGACGGCGCAGGCGCTTCAGGACCTCTTCGGCGCGCCGCTCGTCTGCCCGGCGAGCCTGACGGCGTGGGCGCGCCGGAAGGCGGAGGATCTCAAGGGCGTCTATCACGCGATCGGGGCGCGCGTCGGTCAGGCCAGGGTCCGGCATCTCGACGAAACCGGTTTTCGCATCGCGGGCTCGCTGCAATGGCTGCATACGACCTCGAGCCAAAGCCACACCCTCTACCGGGTCGGAGAGGCGCGCGGCGACGTTCCCACGGGGTTGAAGGGCGGCGTTGTCGTGCATGACCATTTTCGCCCCTACGCCGCCCTTGCCAACGTCGATCACGCCTTCTGCAACGCCCATCACCTGCGCGAACTCCAGGCGCTCATCGAGATCGACAAGGAGCCGTGGGCGCAAGCCATGCGCGACCTCCTCCTCGACGCCGCAAAGGCCGTGCGCCAGGCCAAAGAGGCCAACGCCCGGGCGCTCGAACCCGAACGCGTGCAAGGCTTCGTCGACCGCTACTGGCAGGCGGTCCGCGAAGGGCTCGCCTTCCATCGCGCCCTGCCGGCCTTCGATCCTGCGCCCGGCTCGAGAAAACGAAAGAAGCAGCGTCCAGGCCACAATCTCCTCATCCGCCTCAAGACCTTCAAGGACGAGACCTTGCGCTTCCTCGTCGACTTCGACGTCCCGTTCACCAACAATCTGGCCGAACAGGACCTGCGCATGACTAAGGTCAAAATGAAAATCTCGGGCGGCTTTAGGACCTTCCAAGGCGCTCACGTCTTCGTCCGCCTGAGGTCCATCGTCTCCACCGCCCGAAAGCAGGGCCTCAACATCCTCCAAGCCCTGACCGCAAACCCAACCCATCTCCTCGCCG
This sequence comes from uncultured Alphaproteobacteria bacterium, assembly GCA_963835955.1. Taxonomy (GTDB): domain Bacteria; phylum Pseudomonadota; class Alphaproteobacteria; order Rhizobiales; family Beijerinckiaceae; genus Roseiarcus. The sequence goes on from CAWIHZ010000009.1 coordinate 1,521, forward strand.
CCATCGCAGCCTGAAATCAGACGGCTTGGGAGTTACCGCGGACTGGCGGATGTGGCGTAACTATCTGATTTCGTGTAGAATCTGGTTGTCGAAGCTGATTCGCTCGATTTCAGCGAGGCCACACCCGCCATGACCGATCCTATGTTGCCGCTGGCTGGCTTGTCACCTGTTGACGGCAAGGCCGTGGTGGCCAAATTCGATGGGGGGCTGTTGTCGTCGGACGGCGGCGTTCTGGCGTTGCGGGAGGCGGAGCGACGTCTCGGGGTCGCCGATCGGTTGGCCGCCTGCCTGGTGGACCGGCGCGCGCCGGATCAGATCACGCACAGTCTTTCCGACATCATTCGTTTTCGACTGCTGATGATCGCCGCCGGCTACGAGGACGGCAACGACGCCTCGCGCCTGCGCGACGATCCGCTGTTCAAGATGGCGATGAATCTGACGCCGCCTGAGTTCCGACGCGAAGTGCAACACCCCCGCCGATTTGGTATCGGCAAGGTTGTTCAAGACCTTAAGAGCCGCTCCAAGAAGTTGTTGAGTCGGATGAATCGGATGTGATTCCCTTGCGGATGGTTGATTCGCAGGAGCGCCCGATGTGGAAGCCCGAGCACCGTATTGCCGCCGACCGGCGCGGCCTTCGTTATCCCAGTGACATGAGCGACGCCGAATGGGCGCTGGTCGCATCGTTGATTCCTCCCGCACGGCGAGGCGGGCGTCGACGCTCGATCGACGAGCGCGAAGTTCTCAACGCCATTTTCTATGTGCTGGCCACCGGCTGCCAGTGGCAGGCGTTGCCCAAGGACCTGCCGCCCAAGAGCACCGCGCATTTCTATTTCATGCTGTGGGATTGGAACGGCGCGCTGGAGCGCATCCACGAGGCGCTCTATGTCGCGGTGCGCGAGGCGGCCGGACGCCATGCGAGCCCGACGGCGGCGATTATCGACAGCCAGAGCGCCAAGGCGGCTCAAAAAGGGGCTCCGCGCTCGACCCGCAGGGCTTTGATGCCGGCAAGAAGGTCACCGGCCGCAAGCGCCATATCCTCGTCGACACGCTCGGCCTCTTGCTCGGCGTGAGCATTCTGCCCGCCGACGTTCAAGACCGCGACGGCGCGCGCAGTTTGCTGCGCGGCGTGCGACAGCGTTTTCCCTTCATCGAACGCATCTTCGCCGACACGGGATATCAGGGACCAAAAATGGCCAGGACGATTGCCGCCACGGGATGCTGGAAGATCGCGATCTCAAGCGCTCGGACCTTCATCGCTTCGTCGTCTTGCCAAAGCGATGGATCGTCGAGCGAACGTTCGCCCGGATCAGCCGCAATCGTCGTCTCGCTCGCGACTTCGAGCGCTATGCCGCCACCGTCGCCGCCTTCGTCCGCCTCGCCATGATCCGTCTCATGCTCAAACGCCTGACCAGGCCAAACCTCTGGCCATGAATCAATTCTTCGTGGATCGGCTCTAAGAGTTTGTCCGAAGAGTTTATGCAGGATTGCATAGCTTTCTCAACATAAGCCTGATGGAGGCGAGGCGCAGGAAAGCGAGCGCCTTGCGGTTGAGATTTTCCCAATCCTTGGCGAGCCTTCGGCATCGTCCGAGCCAGGCGAAAGTTCGCTCGACCACCCATCGCGTCGGAAGGACGACGAAGGCCCTCGCTTGATCGGAGCGCTTGACGATCTCGACGTTGACTTGAGCCATGATTTTCTTGAGGGCGGCGCGAAACAGCGGGCCTTGATATCCGCCATCGGCGTAGAGCTTCAGCAAGAACGGAAACATGCCGAACATCGTCGCCATGACAAGTTCGCCACCGTCGCGATCCTGGATGTCGGCCGCGTGCACGATGGCGTGGATCAGCAGGCCTTGGGTATCGACGACAATGTGACGCTTCTTGCCCTTGATCTTCTTGCCAGCGTCGTACCCCGGCGGATCGTGGGCCCCCCTTTTTCAGCGCTTTTGACGCTTTGGGAGTCGATCACGGCGGCTGTGGGACTTGCTTCACGTCCGATCGCCTCGCGACACTTCATGTAGAGTTCGTGATGGATCCGATCGAGCGTGCCGTCCCAACTCCAGAGATCGAAATAGCCATGCACCGTCGACCGCGGCGGCAAGTCCTTCGGGATCGCCCGCCACTGACAGCCCGTGGACAGAACGTACATGAGCGCGTTCACCACCTCGCGAATATCGACAGTGCGCTTGTCGCCACCGCGCTTGGCCGGCGGAATCAACGGCGCGACAAGCTTCCACTCCTCTTCGGTCAGATCGCTTGGGTAGCGCAAACGATTGCGGTCATAACGCCCGCGATTTTCTGTCGTCCACATACGAGGCTCCCCCGAATCAGGCAGCCTCCCTTGAATCACAAACAACTCACAGGATTCAACATCTCATCGGACAGACACTAAGTAGTGTTGCCATGCGATCCTATTCGCATCTGTCGGAGGACGAAAGAGATCAGATCGGTATTATCAGATCGGTATTTGGCGCGCCGCTGGGCGGTCGGTGGGCGCCATCGCCCGGGCGCTCGGTCGGGCGAAAGCCACCATCTCCAGGGAGCTGCAGCGGAACGCACTCCCCTCGGGTGGGTATTCGCCGCTTCACGCCGCCGGAGCCTATCAACTGCGCAGGCGGCGTGAAGCGATCCTCGAACGAGAGGCGGCCCTGCGCGGCTTTGTTCGTGATCGCCTCGCCGAAGGATGGACGCCCGAGCAGATCTCCGGTTGGTTGAAAGCCGGCAACGAACCACGGCTGCGGGCCATCGGCTGCGAGACAATCTACGCCTTCATCTATCGGGCTGCCCAGAAGGCCGAGACCTTATGGCGATATCTGACGCGTCGGCACAAACACCGTCGCCCACGTCGCGCCAGAACTCTCGCGCGACACCATCAAAGATCGCGCTTCGATCCATGATCGGCCGAAAACCGTCGAAACCCGCGGCGAGGCTGGCCATTGGGAGGGCGACCTCATCATCTGCAAACGCCTGCGGCCCGTGCTCGTCCTGCATGAGCGCAAGTCACGGGTCACGCTCGCCGCGCGGCTCATGGCAAAACCGCCGCCGAGACCATATCGGCCATGCTCACCGTATTCGGCCGGATCGACCCCCGCTTGCGCAAGTCCGTCACTTTCGACAACGACACCGCATTCGCCCAGCATGGGCTACTCAGGACCATGCGCGATATGGCGACCTGGTTCTGCGACGCCTATGCCTCATGGCAAAAAGGCGGCATCGAAAACGCCAATGGACGCTTACGTCGATGGCTGCCGCATCACCTGGATATCGACCGAATGTCCGAAGAGGAAATCCAGGAGTCCTCTCCGCAAACCTCACGCCGCGCAAATGCCTCGGCTTCAAGACGCCATTCCAGGCCTTGCTCGGCGAGCTTGGCAAGGACGTTCAAATCCGCTTCTCTTAACCCCGTTGCACTTGGCCCCGGAATCCAGGCCGTCCGATCGCCAGCTTTGCTCGCAGTCGACGATCTCGCGGCTGGAGAACCTGCCCGACATACGGGCGCTTTTGCGCATGGGCCGCGCCATGGTCGACCTCTATTGCGCGTCCTTCCGAGAAGTTCCCAAGCGGATCCCCCTGGACGTCGACGACACCTTCGACGCGGTCCATGGCGGCCAGCAGTTGCGGTTGTTCAACGCCCATTACGACGACTATGGGTTTCAGCCGATGGTCGTGTTCGACGGGGCGGGCCGTTTTGTCGCGGCCATGCTGCGTCCGGCCAAGCGGCCGAGCGGCAAGGAGGCCCGAGCGTTCCTGCGCCGACCGTTGCGCGCCATCCGCGCCAACTGGCCGCGCACCGAAATCCTGGCTCGCGCGCCGACAGTCACTACTGCAGTCCCGAGGTTCTCGACTGGTGTCGGGCCAACCGCCTCGATTACGCTCTGGGCGTCGCCCCGAGCGCGACCTTGCGCCGACACGTCGAAACCCTCGAGGCCAGCGCCAAGGCGCGCTTTGAGGCCGCCCCGAGAGAGGGCAAGGTCCGCCGCTTCAAGGAGTTCTTCGACGCCGCCGCGAGCTGGAGCCGCGTCGAGCGGGTCATCGCTCGCGTCGAGGCGGGCGAGGAAGGCCCCGATACGCGCTACATCGTCATCAATCTCGCCAGACGCAACGCTCGCTCCCTCTATGAGGACGTCTATTGCCGGCGCGGCCAAGCGGAAAACCACATCAAGTCCTTCAAGACGCATCTGGCGGCGGATCGCACGTCATGCACCAAGGCTTCGGCCAATCAGCTCCGGCTGTTCTTGCACGCCGGCGCCTACTGGCTGATGTGGGGTCTGCGCGAGTCGATGCCCAAACGCTCGATGTGGCGCATCGCGCAATTCGACACCCTGCGCCTGCGCTTGGTCAAAATCGCAGCTCGCGTCGTCGAAATGAAGACGACGATCCGCGTGCATCTGCCGACTTCATGCCCCGGGCAGGAGGTCTTGCGCTTCGCCCTCGCGCAAATCCCGCGCCTCGTCACCTGAGCCGCGGGGCATGACGCCCCAAAAATCGAACCCCTCCCTTCAACCCGCAAACCCCTCCACTCCCCGCTCCGGCCTCGTCCCAGGAGACGACCCGTTGCGTCCGCCACAATGTCAAAACGACGATAAATCCCCATCCGCCACCCATCACGCCGCCCGATGCTCAAGGCGGTGCATAGTGCGGGCTAGAACTTGTGTTAGCGCCGCGCGTCACGGCCCGATAGCCCCAATGGGCGGCGATGCGCGCGAAGCCGACGCCAATCTGGGCTTCGATTTCAGGAATCACCGTCGACAACGTATGCCCATCTCTCGGGGTTAACCCCTGAGCGCAGGTTGACCGATTGCCCCGCAGCGCCCGCGTTGGCGATCCTCGGTTAATTGCGCTTAGGCGTTCGCTTCCGCCGACGGCTATTTGCCCGCATCCGAGGTGTTGGCTTCGGCTGGTGGAAGGTAATTGCTGTCCCAAACCGAGCGCCAATCTATCGCCTCGGCAGCTTTGCAATGCCGCGGCCGTTCAACCAGAAGTAAATACTGAGATGGCGTGTACTCCGTCAGGCCGAACAGTGCGAGCACCCGATATTTAATTCGCTGAACGAAGACTGCCCGAGGGTCGGGCGCATCCCAGGTCCGCCCATAATAGATATAGCGGCGCGCGTAGCCCTGTCGAGGAGCGTATTGCATAATTGATTCGTCCTCGAATGTCGACAATCGCAAACTAACGAGCACCGGTTGTGAGCAGCCTGGGGCCTGAAATAGCAGAGTCGGCTCATCCGCGACAATATCCGTGACATTATTTGCTTTGTATCCAACGAAATCCCAACCGTACGCGCCCGCGACGCGCAAGACGGCCGGTTCGAGGCTTGCGCCATCGAAGTGCGGATCGGGGGCCCGCTCATGAGCGGCAAACGAACCCATGAGCAGGGCCGCAAAGATCGCGTGCCCCACCCAGACTCTCATATCGCCCGCCTCGCCGACCTCGATCCGTACAGACTGATCAGGAGGACCGCAGCCGAGGCGCCGACACCGAAGATCTGGGCGCCAGGCCCGCCGTCATGCCAGTAGTGATAGAGGTTATCGTCCCAGGCCATAACACAAAGTCGTGTAATGTTGAAAAGGATCATCGTGATCCCGACCAAGCACCCGATCGCGAAATCACGGACACCCCACTTCCGATTCTGCAGGCTCCTCACTGTCAACCAGCAAAGCGCAGCCAGAGACAGATTGTGGAACGAGGAACAACCATCATACACCACAATTCCGTGACCGTTCGGACCGTTGATGACGTTGTCCCGCCACAAGGTTCCAGCCCGAACCGCCTGCAGGATCGTTCCGACGACGGCTGTCTCGGCGTGGAGCAAGGAAAGCATGAATAGCTTAAAGAAAATACGCCCCCAAAACTCCTGCACTGACAGTGCGGCGAGGACGATTCCGGCTGCCCGCAACTTTCGGTCGCCCCGATTGAAGACCGTGCCAAAAATGGCGACGCCGAGCGCTGTGACCCAGATCATCCGGCCCGATGGAACAAAGAGGGGAGAGCAAAGCGCCGCGGCGATCAGAAAATCCCGCAATCGCGCAACTGGGGTAGGGTCACTCGAGGCGAGGAGACGAAAGATGGCGTACCACGCCATCAATTGGAACACGCCGACGGCGCCGAGATCAGAGAGAACCTGCTCAGGCCCCGCCGACGGCAACTCCTTTGCCACGCCAAGGAGTTGATTTAAAAAAATGATTGCGCAAACCCATATGAAAATGTCGCGCCGGGGCAAGTCGAGCCCGCCTCGCACTTCGCCGGAATGTGTCGGGGCTCCTCCGGCAAGCACGCTCAACTGAGTCACCCCGATAACACCTACAACCATCCGGTCGAACGAGCTGACGACTGCGTCGCCAGCGGACCTATAGTATTTACTAATTCTACCACATCCGTGCGAGCGCTGCCAATTTGGCCTCTCCAAATTGCGAATGTTTGTGATCGGAGTCCGCGGCTTGCGGTGGACAGCGCATGACCAAGCGCCACGACGACCTTGCCGTCGATGGCGGCGCGCGTTGATCGCAGAAAGTCGAGGGACATTTTTCCCGATAAATGCCTACAGGGGCCGTGTGGGTATCGAGCAGGTCCTCGCTGATGCCGGCTATGGCATGAGCGCGCCGCTCCGTCGGGCATTGAGTGCGCGCGGCCTTGCTTGGGCGGTCGGGTCTGAGAGAGGGGCTTCAACCTCCCCATCCTCGCAAGCAGGAAGCGCTCACGAAACCTCCCTAATCCCGCTGCGGTAGCGGCTTCGTTCAATCCCACGCAGAAGGCCGCGGGCCAGCGCTGTCCATCCGCAAGATTCCGGCCGCGAGAGTGTTGCTCTGAGGATAGCGTGAAACTTTTCTAGGACTGTGATATGCATTTGGGGGCGACAGTCGCCAGCCGCAGTTTGAGCCAAAATATGCTGGAAGCGAATAGGGATAGAACTTCTTTGCAGCGCGAACCGGACGCGGTTACCGTGGACGAAGTTTCTGCGGCCGACACGTTCGCCTACGCGATCGGCGTTGCTCGACGGCAGATATGGGTCATCCTTCTCTTTGCGATCCTTGCGGCGGGCCTCAGCACAATCTTTCTCCTCACAGCTGGCCCTAACTATACTGCAACCGCGACGCTGCTGATCGACACACGGAAAATTGAAATCTCGCAGCAACCTTCGGTATCGGCCGACATGCCGATACAGGCGGTCGGCGCGATGGAAAGCCAAGTGGAGATTCTCAAGTCCGACGAAATCGCGCTTGCGGTGATCAAAAAGCTCGGGCTTTGGAAGGACCCCAAATTCATCGGGACCGGGAAGCCGGGTCTTGTGGGGGCATTGGTCGGCAGATTTTTCCCTTCGGAGAAGGAGACCGACGCCCGGCGTGCGGCGCGGGCTCTGGTCATCTTTAAGAAGAACCTGACCGCGAGCCGGATCGGAAACACCTTTGCGATCGAGATCGAGTTCGAGGCGAAGGAGGCCGGTCTCGCCGCGCAAGTGGCCAATGCGGTCGCGGAGGCCTATATCGATCAGCAGCTGACGACCGAGCACAATGCGGCCCGACAAGCAAGCGATTGGCTCGAGAATCGCATCCAGCAACTGCGCGGCCAGAGCGACGCCGCCCAGCGAGCGGTGGTTGCATTCAAAGAACAGCATGATATTGTTGAAACGGACAAGGGCGAATTGATCAACAATCAACGTTTGACGGAGCTTAACGCCCAGCTGAATGCCGCCCACCAACGGACAATCGACGCCAAGGCGAAATTCGATCAATTGGACGCCATCACCCGGGCGGATGCCCCCGACGCAATCGCGAATGCGCCAATCGGCGATGGGCCGGACAATGCTCTCATAAACACGTTACGCAATGAATATTTTGTGTTGTCCTCTAAGGAGGCCGATTCTTCCACGAAGTATGGACACAATAATCCCGCTATTGTCAGCATACGTAACCAGAAAGCCCAGATCCGTTCAGAACTGCTGGCGGAGTTTCGCCGCTTGACGGAATCTCACAGGAGCGACTATGAGGCCGCCGTATTGCGCGAAGCCGCAATCAAAAAAGAATATTCGGCCGCAGTCGCGCAGTCTCAAGTCGAAAACCAGGCGCTGGTGCAGCTACGGCAAGAGGAAGCGTCAGCGCGAGCGTATCAAGACTTGTACAACGCCCTTCTGACTCGCTACAACGCTTCTCTGCAACAGCTGACGGCACCGGTTACTGAGGCGAGCATCATTTCGCGGGCAGCCCCGACCGTTGCAAGAAGTTACAAGAAGACTGTTACCGTCGCAGCTTTAATTCTGATCGGCGGGCTCGGCCTAGGCGTCGGCGTCGCCCTGTTGCGTGAGCTGCTTGCGGGCCGCGCCTTCTTGACGAGCAAATCCGTTCAATCCCGCCTTAACATCGCCTGTATCGGTGTCCTTCCGAATGTCGAAGATCCGAAGAAGAAGCTGTGGCGGCCAAAGCAATCATCGAGCGGCGCTGGGGGAAAGAACGTAGTGCGCGGAGATAAGGGCATCAGCTGGACTGTAGTTGACTACCCGCTATCGCGCTTTTCCGAGAGTGTGCGTTCGATTAAATTGGCGATTGACTTGGACAACAGGCAGGGGTCGGGAAAAGTTATCGGGTTTACCTCCGCAATTCCTAACGAGGGAAAATCGACAGTCGCTTTGGCGGTCGGGCAACTCATCGCGAGAAACCGCGCTCGCGTCATTGTCGTCGATTGCGACCTTAGAAACCCTTCCCTTACGCGAGCGATAACTCCAGATGCCACGAGCGGAATTGTAGAATTAAACTTTGGGGAGGTCTCGTTCGACGAAATTATTTGGAAGGACCGATCGACGCGAATGGAATTCCTGCCGGCCGTCCCACACGCTGGTCCCCCAAACTCCTCAACCATCCTCGCCAGCATCGAGATGAAAAGGGTCTTCGACGAGTTGCGACAACGATATGACTATGTCATTGTAGATCTCTCGCCACTCTCACCAGTGATCGATGTTTGCGCTACGACCGAGCTGATCGATGCTTATGTGCTTGTCATCGAATGGGGCCGCACGGGTATCGATTTAGTGGAGCACGCTCTTCGGGCGGCGCCAAACGTCAGCGAATCCTTGCTCGGCGCAGTTCTGAATAAGGCCGACATAAGGCGGCTCGGTAAATATGATCCCTACCAGGGGGGCTACTACTACGGTAGTGAGTATCAACGCGGCTGACATACGGATATTCTATCGAAAACCTACGAGGCGCTCGCAGAACGTTTTATTTGCCGCCGAAAGCGCTCTGGTTGTGTGGTTCTTAGAGTCTGTCCGAAGAGTTTATGCAGGATTGCATAGCTTTCTCAACATAAGCCTGATGGAGGCGAGGCGCAGGAAAGCGAGCGCCTTGCGGTTGAGATTTTCCCAATCCTTGGCGAGCCTTCGGCATCGTCCGAGCCAAGCGAAAGTTCGCTCGACCACCCATCGCGTCGGAAGGACGACGAAGGCCCTCGCTTGATCGGAGCGCTTGACGATCTCGACGTTGACTTGAGCCATGATTTTCTTGAGGGCGGCGCGAAACAGCGGGCCTTGATATCCGCCATCGGCGTAGAGCTTCAGCAAGAACGGAAACATGCCGAACATCGTCGCCATGACAAGTTCGCCACCGTCGCGATCCTGGATGTCGGCCGCGTGCACGATGGCGTGGATCAGCAGGCCTTGGGTATCGACGACAATGTGACGCTTCTTGCCCTTGATCTTCTTGCCAGCGTCGTACCCTGAAATGGCCCCGCGCAGCGGGACCGTTTTTGGCGGCGGCTAAGTTGGAAGTCCATCTGCTGGTTGTCCTTTATCAAGCCGCCAAGGGTTCTGTCTGCTGTTTCTGATCCGCTTGTGGGCATGTGGTCAACGCGTTTGCGTTGTCCACATGTCCATAGGCCGCGAGCGCCGCGCCTTCGCGCCAGACGGTCATCGGCGCGCGATAGCCGAGCGCCTGATGGAGGCGGCGCTCGTTGTAAAAGGCGAAATAGTCGCCGATGCCGACCCTCGCCTCGCGGCCGTCGGCGTAGCCTTTGAGATAGTGAAATGGCCCCGCGCAGCGGGACCGTTTTTGGCGGCGGCTAAGTTGGAAGTCCATCTGCTGGTTGTCCTTTATCAAGCCGCCAAGGGTTCTGTCTGCTGTTTCTGATCCGCTTGTGGGCATGTGGTCAACGCGTTTGCGTTGTCCACATGTCCATAGGCCGCGAGCGCCGCGCCTTCGCGCCAGACGGTCATCGGCGCGCGATAGCCGAGCGCCTGATGGAGGCGGCGCTCGTTGTAAAAGGCGAAATAGTCGCCGATGCCGACCCTCGCCTCGCGGCCGTCGGCGTAGCCTTTGAGATAGATGTCCTCGTACTTCAGCGAGCGCCAGACGCGCTCAATGAAGACGTTGTCCATCCAGCGACCGCGCCCGTCCATCGAAATGCGCAGGCCAGCTCCGATCAGCACGCCGGTGAAATCCGCGCTGGTGAATTGGCTGCCCTGGTCGGTGTTGAAAATCTCTGGCTTGCCATATCGGGCCAGCGCCTCCTCCAGCGCCGCCACGCAGAACGAGGAGTCCATCGTGTTCGACAGCCGCCAGGACAGAACCGCCCGGCTCGCCCAGTCGATGACCGCGACCAGGTAGAGAAAGCCGCGGCCGATCGGGATATAGGTAATGTCGGCCGCCCAGACCTGGTTCGGCCGTTCGATCGTCAGATCGCGCAGGAGGTAGGGATAGACCTTGTGTCCCGGCGCGGGCGTGGTCGTCCTCGGCTTTGGCCCGAGCGCTTCGATCCCCATTAGCCGCATCAGCCGCCGCACGCGCTTGCGGTCGATCGGGAAACCCTCCTCCGTCAGGGTCCGCGCGAGGCGCCGGGCGCCGAAGAACGGCCGCGCGGTGAACAGCGCGTCGATGCGCCTCATCGCCTCAAGGTCGTTGTCGTTGGCCGGTCGCGGCTTGCGATAGACGCCCGAGCGCGCCACGCCGAGCATCGCGCATTGTCGGCGCACCGATAAATCGGGATGATCGCGATCGAGCTTGGCTCGACGGTTCGACGCGCTCATTTGCCGAACCTCCTGGCGAAAAAATCGTTCTCGATCGTCAGCTGGCCGATCTTGGCGTGAAGCTTCTCGATCTCGCGCGCCGACGCCGCCTCGGCGTCCAGCCCAACCTTCGCATCAAACGCCCGCGCCGCATGCTCCAGCAGTTGCTTCTTCCACGCGTAAATCTGGTTCGGATGAACCTGATGGCGCTGCGCCAGGTCGGTTACCGTCGCTTGCTCCCGCAGCGCCTCCAGCGCGATCTTCGCCTTCAGCCCCGCGTCAATCTTCCGTCTCATCTTCGTCATCTTCCGCTCCGTGCTATCCCATTCGGAGCAGACTTCTTCCAACTAAGCCACCGGTCCCAAAACCCGGGGCCACTTCACCCCGGCGGATCGTGGGCCCCCCTTTTTCAGCGCTTTTGACGCTTTGGGAGTCGATCACGGCGGCTGTGGGACTTGCTTCACGTCCGATCGCCTCGCGACACTTCATGTAGAGTTCGTGATGGATCCGATCGAGCGTGCCGTCCCAACTCCAGAGATCGAAATAGCCATGCACCGTCGACCGCGGCGGCAAGTCCTTCGGGATCGCCCGCCACTGACAGCCCGTGGACAGAACGTACATGAGCGCGTTCACCACCTCGCGAATATCGACAGTGCGCTTGTCGCCACCGCGCTTGGCCGGCGGAATCAACGGCGCGACAAGCTTCCACTCCTCTTCGGTCAGATCGCTTGGGTAGCGCAAACGATTGCGGTCATAACGCCCGCGATTCTCTGTCGTCCACATACGAGGCTCCCCCAAATCAGGCAGCCTCCCTTGAAATCACAAACAACTCACAGGATTCAACATCTCATCGGACAGACACTTAGAGCCGATCCACGAAGAATCGATTCATGGCCAGAGGTTTGGCCTGGTCAGGCGTTTGAGCATGAGACGGATCATGGCGAGGCGGACGAAGGCGGCGACGGTGGCGGCATAGCGCTCGAAGTCGCGAGCGAGACGACGATTGCGGCTGATCCAGGCGAACGTTCGCTCGACGATCCATCGCTTTGGCAAGACGACGAAGCGATGAAGGTCCGAGCGCTTGACGATCGCGATCTTCCAGCATCCCGTGGCGGCAATCGTCCTGGCCATTTTTGGTCCCTGATATCCCGTGTCGGCGAAGATGCGTTCGATGAAGGGAAAACGCTGTCGCACGCCGCGCAGCAAACTGCGCGCGCCGTCGCGGTCTTGAACGTCGGCGGGCAGAATGCTCACGCCGAGCAAGAGGCCGAGCGTGTCGACGAGGATATGGCGCTTGCGGCCGGTGACCTTCTTGCCGGCATCAAAGCCCTGCGGGTCGAGCGCGGAGCCCCTTTTTGAGCCGCCTTGGCGCTCTGGCTGTCGATAATCGCCGCCGTCGGGCTCGCATGGCGTCCGGCCGCCTCGCGCACCGCGACATAGAGCGCCTCGTGGATGCGCTCCAGCGCGCCGTTCCAATCCCACAGCATGAAATAGAAATGCGCGGTGCTCTTGGGCGGCAGGTCCTTGGGCAACGCCTGCCACTGGCAGCCGGTGGCCAGCACATAGAAAATGGCGTTGAGAACTTCGCGCTCGTCGATCGAGCGTCGACGCCCGCCTCGCCGTGCGGGAGGAATCAACGATGCGACCAGCGCCCATTCGGCGTCGCTCATGTCACTGGGATAACGAAGGCCGCGCCGGTCGGCGGCAATACGGTGCTCGGTATGGCGCGACAATCAGGGTGAGAACGGCGCGTCAATCAGGATGAGAAGAAGCGGCCGGGTGTGGGCATGATTGTCGCTGACGGCGAGCTTGGCAAGGCCTGATTGACGCGGAGCGACAAACAGGATGCCAAGAGCGCGTCAATCAGGCGCGTGTTCGAGTTCCTTCGGCGTTGCGTGAGCGGGTGGTCGGCCGCGGCTGCGCTTGCGGTCGAGCGCCTCCTTTCTGCGATAGCTCTCGACGTTCATTTCGAGGATCGTGGCGTGGTGGATGAGGCGGTCGATGGCGGCGAGCGTCATCGCCTGATCGGGAAAAATCCGTCCCCATTCGCCAAATGGTTGATTGGACGTGATGAGCATTGAGCGCCGCTCGTAGCGGGCCGCGATCAGTTCGAACAGGACGCTGGTCTCGGCCTGATCCTTGGTGACGTAGGCGATGTCGTCGAGGATGAGCAGGTCGTAGCGGTCGAGCTTGGCGATCGCGGCTTCGAGCGCCAACTCGCGCCGCGCCGCCTGCAGGCGCTGGACGAGATCAGTGGTGCGGGCGAACAGGACACGCCATCCGTTCTCGACGAGGGCGAGCCCGATCGCTGCACTCAAGTGGCTCTTTCCGCCACCGGGCGGGCCGAAAAGCAGCAAGTTGGCCCCGGTATTAAGCCAGACGTCGCCTGACGCGAGGGCCATGACCTGCGCCTTCGACACCATCGGCACGCTTTCGAAGTCGAAGGCGGCGAGGGTCTTGCCGGCGGGCAAGCGGGCCTCGGCCATGTGCCGCTCGATGCGGCGGCGGGCGCGGTCGGCGCACTCGTGCTCGGCGAGCGCCGCGAGGAATCGCGCCGCCGGCCAGCCCTCCTTGTCGGACTGGACGGCGATTTTTGGCCAGATCGCCTTCACGCCCGGCAGGCGCAGCTCGTTGAGCAGCAGTTCGACGCGCGCGGCGTCGATCGAGGTCACTGAGCCGGTCATGCCGCCGCTCCCTTGTTGGCGTTGGCGAGAGCTCCGACGGCGGCGAGTTCGTCGTAGACGCGAAGGGGCGCGAGCTCGACGACGACATTGGGGATCGCGATCTCTGCAGGGCGAAAGAGGGCGCGCAGGGCGGCGAGGTCGGGCAGGCGCCCAGCGTCGAGATCCGCCGCAATCGCCTCGGCGAGCTCGGCCTCGCAGGCGCGCTCGTGCGCCAGCGCCAGGAGCTCGACCGTGACCTTGCAGGCGTTGCGGAGGTCTCCGCGCTCCTGCAAGGCGTCGAAGACTTGCCTGTAGGCGGGGCGCGGGAACAATTGATCGCGGTAGACGAGATTGGCGAGCGCCATCGGCTTGCGCCGTAGCGAGCGGATGACGTGGCGGTAGTCGACGACATGTCCGCCCTGGCTGCCCGAGACGGGGCGGCCGGCGCCTCAAAGTCGCCACCGGCGTCATGCCGAGGAAACATTCGAGCCGGTCGTCGAAGATACGCACGCGCAGGCGATGCCCGATCAGCCTCGAGGGCACGGTGTAGAACACGCGCCGCAGGATGAATCCGCCCGACGACGTCACCGGGATTACCTTCTCCTCGAAGTCGGTGGTGCGGGCTCTCGGCAGCGGGACCAGCGCCGCCTTTTCGAGCGCAATAGGCTTGGCGAGATTGGCGTTGCGCCGTCCGACGATGGCGTCGACGAAGGCCCGATAGGCGTCGAGATCGGGGAAGTCGCGCGCCCCGCGCAACAACAGGGCGTCCTCGAGCGTCTGCTTGAGATGGCCGTGCGCGCTTTCGATCGAGCCGTTCTCGTGCGCGACGCCGGTGTTGTTGCGCGTCGCGGTCATGCCGTAATGGCCCATCAGCGCCGCGTAGCGCTCGGTGATGTCTTCCCGCGCGTCGGCCGCCAGATTGCGGAACGCCGCCGACAGGCTGTCGCTGCGGTGCTCCTTCGGCGCGCCGCCGAGCGCCCATAGCGCGTTCTGCAGGCCCTCGGCCAGGGCCGCGAAGCTTTCGCCGCCGAGCACGACGTGAGCGTGTTCGAAGCCGGAAAAGACGAGCCGAAAGTGATAGAGCCGGTGATCGAGCGGCTCCCCGGCGATGGAGATGGCGAGACGGCTGGCGTCGGTGAAGTCGGACAGTCCCAGCCGGCCGGGCTCATGCGTCTGGCGGAAGATCACGTCCTGTTCGGGCCCGTGGAGCGCCCGCCAGGCCAGGATGCGTCGCTCCAGCGTGCGGCGGATGTTGGGATTGAGGTCTGGATGGCGCCGGCGCAACTCCTCGAGCACGCCGATCACCCGGACGCCGGGCGCGGCCTTGAGGATCGGCGCGACCTCGGCGTCCCAGTAAGGCTCGAGCGGATCCGGCCGCCGCCGGCCCCTCGGCTCCGTCTTGGCCGACGGCAGGCGCGGATCGGCTTCGCTCCGATAGCCGCTCGCGGTGGAAAATCCCGCCCTGGCCGCGGCGGCCTCGACGGAAAGCCTCTTTCGATACCTCATGTAAAGCCTCATCTGGCGGTCGGTGATGTGGACGCCCGGCAAACCGTCGATTCCCCCTCGTATCGAGACGAATCAACAGTTTGCGCAGGCCGTTCCCGGCCGCCAGCGGGCCTTCGAAAACCGCGCCGCCGATGGGGCCGGCCCTACGGTCGGGCTTCGCCCTCCCTTCGGTCCGGCCCCATCGGCGTTCTCATCCTGATTGTCGCTGGATTCTCATCCTGATTGTCGCGCCAGAGCTGCGGCAATACGGTGCTCGGGCTTCCACATCGGGCGCTCCTGCAAATCAACCATCCGCAAGGGAATCACATCCAATTCATCCGACTCAACAACTTCTTGGAGCGGCTCTTAGAGTCTGTCCGGGAACATCATCTGGAATTGCATAGTTTTCGCGTCATGAGGCGGATAGAAGCGAGCTTGAGGAAGGCGAGCGCCTTGCGATTGAGGCACTCCCAATCCTTGGCGAGCCTTCGGCATCGTCCGAGCCAGGCGAAGGTTCGCTCGACGATCCATCGTTTGGGCAAGACGACGAAGCGTTGAGCTTGATCGGAGCGTTTGACGATCTCGACGTTCACGCGCTTGAGAATGGCCCCCAGCGCATCCTGGAACTGCGCCCCTTGATAACCGCCATCGGCGTAGAGCTTCAGAAGGAAGGGATAGAGGCCGAACAAGGTCGCCATCACGAGCACGCCGCCGTCGCGGTCCTGAACATCGGCGCCATGCACGATGGCGTGCATCAGGAGGCCCTGCGTGTCGACGAGAATATGCCGCTTCTTGCCTTTGATCTTCTTGCCCGCATCGTAGCCATGCGGGTCGTGAGCCCCCCTTTTTCAGCGCTTTTCACGCTCTGGCTGTCGATGATGGCCGCTGTCGGAGAAGCCTCGCGCTCTGCTCTTTCGCGGCATTTGACATAGAGGGCGTCATGGATCCGATCGAGCGTGCCGTCCCAACTCCACAGATCAAAATAATCGTACAACGTCGAGCGTGGCGGCAGGTCTTTCGGGATCGCCCGCCACTGGCAACCGGCGCTCAGGATGTACATCAGGCCGTTGACGACCTCGCGCAGCTTGACCGTTCGCTTGTTGCCGCCGCGCTTGGCGGGTGGAATATGCGGCTCGACCAGCGGCCACTCCTCGTCGGTCAGGTCAGAGGGATAGCGCAGGCGGCTGCGATCGTAGCGAGCGCGGTTTTCCTTCGTCCACATCGGCGGCGGCTCCCCAAAGAATCAGGCCGCCTCCCTTGAATCACAAATGACTCAACCGATTCAATATCTTCCCGGACAGACACTTAGTTTGAAGTCCCGCGGTCGGGTCAGATGCGTTCGTTCCGCAGCCGCCGAAGCAGCGCTATACGCCAACTCATTGAGGAGGCGAAAAAGGGTTGACGGGACGGCCGAACGGGATTCGGCTGGAGGCATGATTCGCGGCGGGTTTCTCTCAGCATCAGACCGGCAAGTCCTGATCGGGATTGCGCGGGACGGGCTTGAGGAGCATCGGGTTGCCCGCCGAGCCAACGCCATCGTCCTTCTCGATCGGGGCTGGAGCTGTGAGCGGGTTGCGGCGGCATTGTTGCTGGACGACGATACGGTTCGCGATTGGCATCGGGCCTATGAGCGAGGTGGCGTCGAGGGGCTGAAGAGCTTTGGCCACGAAGGCGGCGGCAGCCACCTCACCGACGAGCAGGCAATCGCTCTGGGCGATTGGATCGACGCCCATTGCCCCCGCAGCACCCGGAAGATCGGGGCTTGGCTAAAGCGCTCATTTGGGCTGAGCTATAGCCGCTCGGGGCTGATCGCGTTGCTGCATCGCCTGGGCTTTGACTATCGCAAGCCGGAGGCCATGCCGCGCGGCCTCGACGACGCCAAGCAGCAAGCCTTCATCGACAAATACGAGAGCCTGCTCAACACAATGGGCGTCGATGAGGCCGTCGTCTTCGTCGATGCGGTTCATCCGACCCATCAGGTGAGGCCGGCCGGTTGCTGGGCCCGCAAGGACGTCGCCCTTGCGGTGGAGCAGACGACGGGCCGTGACCGGCTCAACATCCACGGCGCCATCAATCTTGAAACCGGCCAGACGCAAATCTCGCCGTCGAGAAGGTCAACGCGCTGACCTTCATCAAGCTATTGGGCGAGATCGAGGGTACGCATACCGCGATGCGCCTCATCCACGTCTTCGTCGACAACGCCAGCTATCACAAGGCTGACGTCGTCAAACAATGGCTTGCGGCGGTCGGGCGCAAAATCGTGCTGCACTTCCTTCCGCCCTATTGTCCCCATCTCGATCCCATCGAACGGTTGTGGGGCTTGATGCACGAAAACGTCACCCACAACCGGGATTACAAGACCTTCAACGAATTCCGCCTGGAGATCATCATGTTCCTCCGGCATACCGTGCCCAAACAATGGAAGCGGTTCCGCGACCAAATCACGGACAATTTCCGCGTGATCCATCGCGCCGATTTTCGGGTTCTCGTTTAGCCGGACGTATAGCACCGGATTTCAATAATCATGGAAACGGGACCCCTGATTTGCATTGAATAGGGACCCCCTTTGGTGACGCGCACTGGCGGAGCGTTCGCCCCGGCGGAGCTGGTCGGGGTTGCGCAGCCGGGGCGAACGCGGTGGGTGAGGGACGGTTCTTTTGAGGGTCAGGCGCGGTTCTTGAAGCGCCAGCTTTCGTTGCCGGTCTCGACGATATCGCAATGATGCGTGAGACGATCGAGCAACGCGGTGGTCATTTTGGGATCGCCGAACACGCTCGGCCATTCGCCGAAGGCGAGATTGGTGGTGACGATGATCGAAGTGCGCTCGTAGAGGCGACTGATCAGGTGGAACAACAACTGCCCGCCGGCCTGGGCGAAGGGGAGATAGCCGAGTTCGTCGAGAATGACGAAGTCAGGCGGGTCAGGTAATCGGCGAGCCGTCCCTGGCGACTGGCGCGCGCCTCGGCTTCGAGCCGATTGACAAGATCCACGGTGGTGAAGAAGCGACCTCGCGAGCCCGCGCGGATGCAGCTTCGCGCGATCGCGATCGCCAAGTGGGTCTTGCCCGTGCCGGTGCCGCCGACCAGGACGACGTTGCGCTGCTGAGCGATGAACGCGCCGCCAGCGAGATCGCGCACCAGCGCCTCGTTGATCGGCGTTTCCTTGAACGTGAAGGCATCGACGTCCTTGGCCAAGGGCAGCTTGGCGATCGCGAGCTGATATCGGATCGAGCGCGCCTGCTTTTCCGATATCTCCGCCTTCAGCAGGTCGCCGACGAAGCGTTGGGGCTCGTGCTTGCGCTTGAGCGCGATGGCCAGCGTCTCGTCGTAGGCGCTCTTCATGCCATAGAGCTTGAGTTCGCCCATCAGGTCGAGAACTTCTGTTCTTTCCATGATCAGCCGCTCCTGAGTTGATCGTATCGGGCGCAATCGGCGATCGGCGCGTGCCGGAGCTTCAGCGCGTCGGGGGCGAGGATGGTCGCCGCCGGTCCCGGATCGCGCTGGCGCGCGAGAACGTTCAGGATCACGTCGGCCGAATGAACGCCCTCGGACAGCGCCTGGGCGCAGGCGGCTTCGACCACCGGCAATCCGTCGGTGAGCACGACGGCGAGGATTTTCACCATCTGCCGATCGCCGTCGTGGGAGCCGGCGAGCTTGCGGCGCACCCGCTCCAGAGCCCCCGGCAACACCCAGTCCTTGAACGGCGCTCCATTGCGCAGCGCGCCCGGCTTGCGCGCCAGGGCGGGCACGTAATGCCAGGGATCGTAGATCGTCTTGTCGCGCCCGAAGGCGCGCGCATGTTCGCCCACGACAATCCCATCCTGTCGGATGACGATCCGATCGGCGTAGGCGTGGATTTCGACGGGACGGCCCACCGCCTTGGCGTTGACCGAGTATTTGTTGGTGTCGAACCGCACCAGGCATGTCTTCGACACCGACGCCGGCAACGCGTGGAATCCATCGAAGCGGCCGCGATGAGGGAACGAGTTTGGGGCGCTCCTCCTCGAACGCCTCCGACACCGTTTGGTCGGGACGTTCGGGATGGGGGTGCGCCTTGGCGTAGGCGAAGCATTTGTCGAGCAGCCGCCCATTCAACTCGTCGTAGCTCTTGAACCGCAATCGCGGCGTGAAGAAGCGCTCGCGCACGAGACCGACCTGGTTCTCGACTTGGCCCTTCTCCCAGCCCGAGGCCGGCGTGCCGGCCACAGGCTCGACGAGGTGATGCGAGCACATCTGGAGAAAGCGACGGTTATATCGCCGGTCCTTGCCGATGAAGATCGCCTCCACCGCCGTCTTCATGTTGTCGTAGATGCCTCGCGTGCATGCGCCCTTGAAAAAGGCGAAGGCCCGCTCGTGCGCGTCGAACACCATTTCCTGGGTCTCGCGCGGATAGGGGCGCACGAACATCATCCCGCTGTGGCAGATCCGGACGTCCGCGACCTTCAGGGTCGTCGTCACGGCCTCCAGCAAGAAATTCGTGGCTGCAGCCGAACTGGTAGGCTTCGCCCGGCGCAAAGGTCAGCGAACATAGGCTATCGCCAACGTCGCACCGCGCTCCATGCGCGAGCTGAGAGCTAGCGCCGAACGGCGGCGTAGCTCCCGCTGTAACCGAAGCCGCGCAGTTCCTCGAACACCCGGATCAGCGTCAGACGCTCGCGCGCCGGCTTCCCCTCGTTCTCTAAAAGCAGCCAATCCAGCTGACCCCGCCAGGGCCCAATTTTGGGAAGCGGCTGCATCGACCGCTCGTAGTGAAACTCGGTCGCGTTCGACCGGATCACCTTCCGGACGACCTTCCGAGATATACGCAGCTCCCGGCAAATCTCCTTAATCGGCTTTCGAAGCGAAAAATACGCCCGGCGTATCTTGGCGATCGTCTCCACAACCAACATTCCAATCTCGGCCTCCCAGAATCAGGAGGCCACTGTGGACCCTCAGCCCCGGGGTCCCGATTGGATGAAAATCACCCCCAAAGCGGGGTCCCTATTCCATGAAAAATGACACCGCGAGGGGCGACGGAGTGAAGTAGGCCTCGTCCGGCGTCTTCCGGTCAAGGCTCGAATGGGGGCGTTGACGATTGTAAAAGTCGAGATACCGGCTCAGCGAAGCGCGCGCCTCGGCGACGGTGTCGTAGGCGTTGAGGTAGACCTCCTCGTACTTCACTGATCTCCAGAGCCGCTCGACGAACACGTTGTCGCGCCAGGAGCCCTTGCCGTCCATGCTGATGGCGATCCCGTTCTTCTCGAGGATGCCGGTAAACGCCTCGCTGGTGAACTGACTGCCCTGGTCGCTGTTGAAAATCTCGGGCTTGCCATGTTTGCCGATGGCCTCCTCAAGAGCCTCGACGCAGAAGCCGGCCTCCATCGTGATCACCAACGGGGCCAGGATGGCGGTCACCGATCTTGAGGAAACCATTCTCGGGGCGTTGCGCGATCGTTTTCTCGCAGACCCCGATCTCTGCGCCGAATTCGCCGCTGAATACGCCCGCCACATGAACCAGCTGCGCGCCATCCAGGACGCGGCGCGGGTGCAGCAAAGAGCGGAGCTTTCCAAAATCACCCGCGATCTCGACCGGCTGGTGGAGGCGCTCCTCGACGGCGTACGCGGATCGCAGGTGAAGGAAAAAATGGCGGAGCTGGAGGCCCGCAAGAGGAAGTTTGAAGCAGAACTGGAGCAGGGCGCGCCCACGCCGGTGCGCCTTCACCCGAACATGGGCGAACGCTATCGAACGCAGATCACGGGTTTGATCGAGGCCTTCAACGAACCAGAAAGGCGCACAGAAGCCGCCGATCTGCTCCGGGCGCTTGTCGACCATATCGTCTTTTCGCCGTAGGCAGGGAACCCGAA
>CAWIHZ010000009.1:25000-77312 GCA_963835955.1 uncultured Alphaproteobacteria bacterium
CTACCCCCTGGAGCCTTAATCTCGAGGCTATACCTAAATATATTTCGCGGAGAACCAGCTATTTCCGAGTTTGGTTGGCCTTTCACCCCTAATCACAAGTCATCCGAGCCTTTTTCAACAGGCACCGGTTCGGTCCTCCAGCAGGTGTTACCCTGCCTTCAACCTGCTCATAACTAGATCACTCGGTTTCGGGTCTAAAGCATCGAACTCTCGTCGCCCTGTTCAGACTCGCTTTCGCTGCGCCTACGCCTATCGGCTTAAGCTTGCTCGATACTTTAAGTCGCTGACCCATAATACAAAAGGTACGCGGTCACCGGTTCGCCGAAGCGAACCGACTCCCACTGTTTGTAGGTATCCGGTTTCAGGAACTGTTTCACTCCCCTCGTCGGGGTGCTTTTCACCTTTCCCTCACGGTACTTGTTCGCTATCGGTCGCTGAGGAGTACTTAGGCTTGGAGGGTGGTCCCCCCATGTTCAGACAGGATTGCACGTGTCCCGCCCTACTCGAATCTCTTGCTCGAACCCTATCCATACGGGGCTGTCACCCGCTGCGGCCCGGCTTTCCAGCCGGTTCTGGTAAGTCCATGCAAAAGCATTGGCCTGATCCGCGTTCGCTCGCCACTACTAACGGAGTTCTCGTTGATGTCCTTTCCTCCGGGTACTTAGATGTTTCAGTTCCCCGGGTTCGCCTTTATTCCCCTATGAATTCAGAGAATAAATACTTCGTGTCAGTGACCAGTAACCAATGACCCGTGATCAGAATCCCTTCTGACGACCATTCACTGATTACTAATCACTGGAAGTGGGTTTCCCCATTCGGAAATTCACGGATCAAAGCCTGTTCGCGGCTCCCCATGACTTATCGCAGCGTACCACGTCCTTCATCGCCTCTCAGCGCCAAGGCATCCACCAGATACCCTTAAGACACTTGATTGCTCTCATCGCCAAAGCGCGATTCGAAATAACAGAAAACGACAATAGGGGAAAATAAAAACCGGAACACGAACGTTCCGTCTAAAATCCCATCGTCTCATTCCCAATTCCGAACGCCCTTCTAGCGTTGAAAAGACCAGTTTTGCTTCAAACGCATCCGGGGATCTGAGCGGTCAGGCTCTTGGACCCACGACTGGTTGCTCGGGGCCGGACGACGGATGACGGAAAACGTCGAACGGATCGAAGCTTAGCGCCCCGCCACTCGTCGTTCCTCCCACAGCCAAACCCCTTTGGGCGCGCCTGCAAGCCTTCATCTCATCCGGCCCTCGACCGAATGCGCTCCCTCTTCACAATGTCAGAGATCGGAAGACAGAGAACAGGCGCCAGCGGACAGAATAAGTCCTCGCGCCGGCCTTCCGGCCTTCCAAACGCCAGACGCTTGAGGCGCCCGGCGAAACTGATAAAATTGCATCGGAAGGATAGGTCTAAATGGGCCAGACGAAAGGCGAGGATCATTCCCCGAAGATCCGAAGAACCAGGAGGGCCCCCTCGCTCTATCTCTCCCGCTGGGCTCCCGCGCCGCCCGTCCTCCGAATGGTGGAGCCAGACGGGATCGAACCGACGACCTCATGCTTGCAAAGCACGCGCTCTCCCAACTGAGCTATGGCCCCGAAGCCGCGATCAACGAAAACAGTGCCCAGCGATCAATTTAGAATCTGCGAACTATGACGTTCCAATCCCCGATTACGATCACTGATGGTGGGCCTGGGAGGACTTGAACCTCCGACCTCACGCTTATCAAGCGCGCGCTCTAACCAACTGAGCTACAAGCCCTTGCCAGAGAACGAAGGTCAGAGGACAGGCGACAGAAAAGGGCTTTTTTCCGTCCTCTGTCGTCCATTCTCCGCTTATCTGAAAGAAAGAGAGACGAAGGCGGCGCTCATCCCGCCAAATGCGGCCTCGACTGTGGCCGCTTGATTCCAAAGCCGCAAATCAAAACATGCCGACCGGGAGGAACAAAAAGCCCTTAAAGCCTTTCATCCCTTTCAGTCCTCTGTTTTCTGATTTCCGAATCCAGAAAGGAGGTGATCCAGCCGCAGGTTCCCCTACGGCTACCTTGTTACGACTTCACCCCAGTCGCTGACCCTACCGTGGTCGCCTGCCCCCCTCATCGGGTTAGCGAAACGCCTTCGGGTAAAACCAACTCCCATGGTGTGACGGGCGGTGTGTACAAGGCCCGGGAACGTATTCACCGCGGCGTGCTGATCCGCGATTACTAGCGATTCCACCTTCATGCACTCGAGTTGCAGAGTGCAATCCGAACTGAGACGGCTTTTCGAGATTGGCCCAGGGTCGCCCCTTCGCCTCCCGCTGTCACCGCCATTGTAGCACGTGTGTAGCCCAGCCTGTAAGGGCCATGAGGACTTGACGTCATCCCCACCTTCCTCCGGCTTATCACCGGCAGTCCCCCTGGAGTGCCCAACTGAATGATGGCAACTAAGGGCGAGGGTTGCGCTCGTTGCGGGACTTAACCCAACATCTCACGACACGAGCTGACGACAGCCATGCAGCACCTGTGTTCCCGGCCCCGAAGGGAAGATCGCGTCTCCGCAATCCGTCCAGGACATGTCAAAAGCTGGTAAGGTTCTGCGCGTTGCTTCGAATTAAACCACATGCTCCACCGCTTGTGCGGGCCCCCGTCAATTCCTTTGAGTTTTAATCTTGCGACCGTACTCCCCAGGCGGGATGCTTAAAGCGTTAGCGGCGCCACTGAAGAGCAAGCTCCCCAACGGCTAGCATCCATCGTTTACAGCGTGGACTACCAGGGTATCTAATCCTGTTTGCTCCCCACGCTTTCGCGTCTCAGCGTCAGTTCCGGGCCAGTGAGCCGCCTTCGCCACTGGTGTTCTTGCGAATATCTACGAATTTCACCTCTACACTCGCAGTTCCACTCACCTCTCCCGGACTCAAGGTGCCCAGTATCAAAGGCAGTTCCAAGGTTGAGCCTTGGCATTTCACCCCTGACTTAAACACCCGCCTACACGCGCTTTACGCCCAGTAATTCCGAACAACGCTAGCCCCCTTCGTATTACCGCGGCTGCTGGCACGAAGTTAGCCGGGGCTTCTTATCTCGGTACCGTCATTATCGTCCCGAGCGAAAGAGCTTTACAACCCTAAGGCCGTCATCACTCACGCGGCATGGCTGGATCAGGCTTGCGCCCATTGTCCAATATTCCCCACTGCTGCCTCCCGTAGGAGTTTGGGCCGTGTCTCAGTCCCAATGTGGCTGATCATCCTCTCAGACCAGCTATCGATCGTCGCCTTGGTGAGCCGTTACCCCACCAACAAGCTAATCGAACGCGGGCCAATCCTTCGGCAAATCAATCTTTCCCCCTAAACTCTCGTCCAGGGGCGTATCCGGTATTAGCTCAAGTTTCCCTGAGTTATTCCGAACCAAAGGGTATGTTCCCACGCGTTACTCACCCGTCTGCCACTCCCCCCATCCTCATTGCTGAAAATGAAGGGCGTTCGACTTGCATGTGTTAAGCCTGCCGCCAGCGTTCGTTCTGAGCCAGGATCAAACTCTCAAGTTCAATTGAGATCCTCGATGCCTGACTGGTCACTTCAACTGGTCACTTCGGCAGAGCCCCGAAAGGCCCCACCCATTCTTGACGAGTTCCAAACACATCCGCTCTTGAGAAGACCAAACCTGCCAGCCCGCCTCACGACGATCCAACCAGCCAACTCTCCCAAAAGCACGATGATTTCCTTGAAACGTGACCGTCAGTTGTCTCTCAAATGCCCTCCCGCCAAACCAAACTTCGAAACCTAAGCCATTCAGCTCAGGCCCAAAATCCAGCCCGACAGAAAAGCAACGCAAGGACAAAACGCCGCCCACGTCTCTCTTCCTTCCGATGCAATTGTCAAACAGCAGACCGAACTCGGCTCACCAGCCGAATCCGAAACCTCACGAGCGCCGACCGCATCCAACGGCACTTCGCCGCGAACGTCGGTTCGAACTCGAAATCGACACACTGCCCCGCTTTCGCGAAGCGAGAACGACCAAAAACGCTCCGTCCCGCCTCTGAGCCGGGAGGAGTACGCTCAAGGAAGTCCCGAAACCAACCGCCCAGACAGCTACGGAAGCGCGCCACAGCGTTGGAGGAAGCGCATATAGGCCTGGCCTGCAGGTCTGTCAACGCACTTCGTCTAAGAAATTTCAGCCCGTTGAAATTTATGCAATTCGGCGCGGCGTGACGTGCATTTTCATTCCGCCCTGGGGGCGCAACGTCACGCGCTGCCGCGGCATGACGCGGTGTCCTTCGACCAGATCGAATCGGAAGGCGCGAAGGAGATTGGCCAGAAGAATGATCCCTTCCTGGATTGCGAACGACATACCGATACATACCCGCGGTCCCGCCCCGAAGGGAATGTAGGCGAAGCGGTCGATACGCTCCCGCCGGTCGCTCAAGAATCGAGACGGGTCGAAGGCGTCGGGATCGTCCCACAAACCCCGCCGCCGATGCAGCACATAGGGCGACACCACGATTATCGCGCCGGCGGGAATACGCACGCCCAACAGCTCGTCGTCGGCGATCGCCTGACGGCTCAGTATCGCCGCCGGCGGATAGAGGCGAAGCGCCTCCTCGAACACCGCGCGGAGCGTTTCGCACCGCTCCAGCGCGGCGGGACGTTGTGGGTCGAATGCCTGATCGGCGTCCGTTTCGGCGCGATCGCGCCACTCGGGCGTTTGCGAGAGGAGATAAAGGGTCCAGGTCAGCGCATTCGCGGTGGTCTCGTGGCCGGCGTTGATGAAGGTCACAATGTTGGCCCGAACATCGGCGTCGCGCATGCCAAGTCCGGTCTCTGGGTCCCTCGCGCCAAGAAGCAAGGTCAAGAGATCCGGCGGCGGTTCGGCGCCGCGGTCGAGTAGCGCCTTGCGGCCATCGACGATGGCGTCGACGGCTGAATCGAAAAACGTGAGCGCGGGGCGTCCGCGCAGGCGCCCGATGCGTGGCAGAAAACTGGGGGCGCGCAAGAGATCGAGCGGATCGACGCGGCCGAACGTGTCGAAATAACTCGACACCGCTCGCTGAAAGGCGCCGGCGTCCCTGCCGAGCCCCTGAGAAAAAAGCGTCCGCTCGAGCACCTCGAGCGTCATGCGCGACGCCAGTTCGCCGACATCCGTGACCGCGCCGTCCCGCCGTCGGCTCAGGCGCTCGACCGTGGTCTGCGCCGCTTCCTGCATCGCCGGGCCGAAATCGGCGACATGCCGCGGCGAGAAGACCGGCGCGATCGAGCGGCGTTGCAGGCGCCAATGGTCGCCGTCGCTGGTCAAAAGCCCGTCGCCGAGTCCAGGCCGCAAGATGCTGAGCTGAAGATCGTCCTTGCGATAATTGGCGACATTGTCGAGAAAGATCCGTCGAACCGCGGCCGGGTCATGTGCCGCGCCGCGCAGGCCGAGAATGGATCGTCCGAGCGAGATCGGTCGCTCGAAATCCATTTTGCCCCAAACTTCGATCGGATTGCGCCTCAGCGCGAAAATGGTGGAGAGCGCGCCGCGCGATCTTTCGGATCGCGGAGGATAAGGAGGGACGAAGAGCTTTGAGGCCTTGAACGCCGCCGACATGCATACCGCCTTTTTGCGAGACCTCGCGTTTGAGAACCCAGCCCTATAGCGCCCGGACGACTGTCCCTCCCGCGGCGGAGGCGCGCCAAGCGGGGTTCTGGAAAAGTGGCTGCCGGGCCGCCGACAAAATCCTGTTTCTTCAAAGGACTCACTGCAGGCATTCGCGAGCGAGCCAACAAACGTCTGCCTAGACCGTCGTGCGCTGCCGCATGGCTGCGGTGAGCGTGCCGTCGTCGAGATAGTCGAGCTCGCCGCCGACCGGCACGCCGTGGGCAAGCCGCGTCACTCTGACGGCCCGGCCCGCCAGCAGATCGGTGATGTAATGCGCGGTCGTCTGACCGTCCACGGTCGCGTTGACCGCCAGTATCACCTCGCTCACGTCCCCTTTGCCGACGCGGTCGACCAGGGCGTCGATGTTGAGATCGACGGGGCCGACCCCGTCAAGCGGCGACAGCGCGCCGCCGAGCACGTGATAGCGCGCCCTGGTCGCGGCCGCGCGCTCGAGAGCCCAAAGGTCGCCGACCAATTCGACGACGACGATCGTCGCAGCGTCGCGCCGCTCGTCCGAGCAGATCGTACAGGGATCGCACGAATCGACATTGCCGCAGACCGAGCACGCGACGACGCGCTCCTGCGCGATCCGCATCGCCTCGGCGAGCGGGGCGAGCAGCGTTTCGCGTTTTCGGATGAGGTGCAACGCCGCCCTGCGGGCCGAACGCGGCCCGAGCCCGGGCAAGCGGGCCAGAAGCTGGACGAGACGTTCGATATCGGGCCCGGCGACGCTCGAGGACATCGGTTTGCTAGAACGGCAGCTTCATGCCGGGCGGAAGCGACAGGCCGGCGGTGAGCGACTGCATTTTTTCCGCCGCGGCGCGGTCGGCCTTGGCCTTGGCGTCGGCGAAGGCGGCCACGATCAGGTCTTCCAGCATTTCCTTGTCGGGCGGCGTCAGCAGCGTCGGATCGATGCGAACGCCCTTCAACTCGCCTTTGGCCGTCAGCCTCAGGCTCACCATGCCTCCGCCCGACTGGCCTTCGACTTCGACTCGCCCGAGTTCGTCCTGCGCCTCTTGAAGCTTAGCCTGAACAGCCTGGGCCTTTTTCATCATGTTCATGATATCCATGGCGGGCCTCACTGGGTTCAAGGATCGTCGTCGATCGCGAGATCGGGTTCAGCATAACCGAATTCGTCATCGGATTGCGTCGCGACCGACGACGGCAAAATTTCCGGCGCCCGCACGTCGACGATGCGCGCCCCTTTGAACCGCTCCAGCACCTTGCGCACCAGCGGGTGCGCGGCGGCGCTGCTTGCGCGATCGGCTTCGCGCGCGTTCGCCGCCTCGCGCAAGGTCGCGGTGGCCGCCTCGGCGACCAGGACCACCATCCAGCGCTCGCCGGTCCAATCCTGCAGGCGTCTGGCCAGAGTCTGCGCGAGCGCGGGCGAGGCGCCCTCGACCAGCGAAAACGAGATGCTTCCTTGCTCGAATCGATCCAGCCGCACGTCCCGCTCCAGAGCCTGAACGAGCTGGATATCCCGCTTGGCGCGCGCGAGCGCGACCAGATCCTCAAAACGCGCGAGCCGAACCGCGGCGGATTCTGGCGGTGCCAATTCCTTAGGCGCGGCGGCGCGCTCGAATGGGGCCGCGACCGCCGCCGCGAGACCGATGCGCGCCCGTGGGGCCGCGCCTGAGGGCGGAAGCGACGGCGCGTGGCGAGGGCTCCCGTTGCTCGCCTCGGCGAGCTTGCGAAGCGCCTCTTCAGGCGGGGGGAGGTCGTACGCGTAGGCGAGACGAATCAACGCCATCTCGGCCGAGGCGAGCGGGCGCGGAGAATTCTTCACGTCATCGACGCCTTTGAGCAGGATTTGCCAGCCGCGCGTCAGCGCGCCGATGGCCAGCGTGCTGGCGAACTCTCGGCCGCGGCTGCGTTCGGTCTCGCTGACCGCCGGATCCTCAGCCGCGCCGGGCGCGATTTTGGCGCTCGTGACATAATGACAGAACTCGGCGAGTTCGATCAGTATGTCGGCGGCGTCGGCGCCGGCGCGATGGAGGGAGCGCATCAGCTCGAGCGCCTCGGCGATCTCGCCTTTCATCGTGTGTTCGAATAGCGCGACGACGTCTCCCCGGTCGGACAGTCCGAGCATGTCGCGAACGGCGAGCGCGGTGACGCCTTCAGGCCCGCCGCGCGCAATGCCCTGGTCGAGCAGCGACAGCGCGTCGCGCACCGAGCCCTCGGCGACGCGGGCGATCAGCGCCAGTGCGTCGGATTCGACCGCGACGCCCTCGGCCGCGGAGATCTTGCTTAAATGTTCGATCATCGCGACCGAACCGATGCGCTTCAGATCGAAGCGGATGCAGCGCGACCGCACGGTGACTGGAACCTTTTCGATCTCGGTGGTCGCGAACAGGAACTTGACGTGTTCCGGCGGCTCTTCCAGCGTCTTGAGGAGAGCGTTGAAGGCCGGCTTCGAGAGCATATGAACTTCGTCGATGATGTAGACCTTGGTGCGCGCTGAAACCGGCCGGTAGCGCGCGTTGTCGATGATTTCGCGCACGTCGTCGATGCCGGTGTGCGAGGCCGCGTCCATCTCGATAACGTCGACGTGGCGGGAATCCATGATCGCCTGGCAATGGAGGCCGAGTTCTGGCATGTCGATGCTCGGCCGATCGATCTTTCCGGGCACGTGATAGTTGAAGGCGCGGGCCAGGATGCGCGCCGTCGTCGTCTTGCCGACGCCGCGCACGCCGGTCAGGATGTAGGCCTGATGAATGCGGCTGGCGGCAAAGGAATTGGCCAGTGTGCGCACCATCGGCTCCTGGCCAATGAGGTCCTCGAAGCGTTGGGGACGGTATTTGCGCGCAAGCACCCGATAGGGCGAGCCTGGCGGGGTCGGCGCGAGCGAGGAGGATTCGGCGGGAAAAAGCGAATCATTCATCGCCCGCCTCTCTCTTGCCCCGCAGGGATCGACCGTCTGGAAGCATCCGGAATTCGCTCAAATAACGCGGCGGTGAAGCGCGATTATAGAAGACCCGCGCCGCGAGCCTAAGCGGCGATAACGACGAAAAACGGGAGGTTGGACAAAAGCGGGAAGTTGGACAAAGACCCGCCCTGTCTCGTTAGGGCTGCTTCCTTCCGGACCTGACCCGGTTGGCGAGCGGTACGTCCTTCGCCAACCTCCCGCCGCCTATGTGGACCATGACGCCACGGGACGCAAGGGGCGGATCGGACGCGGGGAGCGGAAGAAGAAGCCGGACATTTGACCAGGCGTCTCATCCGGACGGGTTTAGAAGCTGTCGACGAGCCCACAGGTTCGTTGGCGGGCCCGAAAATTCTTCCTCGCCGAATCGGGCGCGATCCGCTATGGGTCGAATCCCATGGCGCGGTATATCTTCATCACCGGCGGCGTGGTCTCCTCCCTCGGCAAAGGTCTGGCTTCGGCGGCTTTGGGCGCGCTGTTGCAGGCGCGGGGCTACACGGTCCGCCTGCGCAAGCTTGATCCCTATCTCAACGTGGACCCGGGCACGATGAGCCCGACCCAACACGGCGAGGTGTTCGTCACCGACGACGGCGCCGAGACCGACCTTGACCTGGGACACTATGAGCGCTTCACCGGGCGCAGCGCCAACCGGCAGGACAACATCACCACCGGCCGCATCTATCAGGAGATTATCGCCAAGGAGCGCCGCGGCGATTTCCTCGGCGCGACTGTGCAGGTGATTCCGCACGTCACCAACGCCATCAAGGACTTCATACTCGATGGCAACGAGGGGGCCGATTTCGTCCTGGTCGAGATCGGCGGCACCGTCGGCGACATCGAGGGCCTGCCGTTTTTCGAGGCTATCCGGCAGCTCGGCAACGATCTGCCGCGCGACCATGTCGTCTACATTCACCTGACGCTGCTGCCCTTCATCCCGACCGCAGGCGAACTCAAGACCAAACCGACGCAGCATTCGGTCAAGGAGCTGCGCTCGATCGGCATCCAACCGCACATTCTGCTCTGCCGCTGCGACCGCGAGATTCCTCGAGAGGAGCGGCGAAAGCTCGGCCTCTTTTGCAACGTAGGCGAGAGCGCCGTCGTCGAGGCGCGCGACAGCCGATCGATCTACGACGTGCCCGCTCTCTATCACGGGGCGGGGCTCGATCGCGAAGTGCTCGCCGCCTTCGGCATCGAGCCGGCGCCCAAGCCCGACATGCGCCGCTGGGAAGGCGTTTCGAAGGCGTATCACAATCCCGAGGGGGAGGTGTCGATCGCCGTCGTCGGCAAATACACCGGGCTCAAGGACGCCTACAAGTCGCTGATCGAGGCGCTGAACCATGGCGGCATGGCCAACAGGGTGCGGGTGAGGCTAGACTGGATCGAGAGCGAGATTTTCGAAAGCGCCGACCCGGCGCCTCGTCTCGAGGGTGTCAACGGCATTCTCGTGCCCGGGGGCTTCGGCTCGCGCGGGGCGGAGGGCAAGATTTTGGCGGCGCGCTTCGCCCGCGAGCGGAAGGTGCCGTATTTTGGCATCTGCTTCGGCATGCAGATGGCGGTCATCGAGGCCTGCCGCTCCCTCGCCGGGGTGACGCAAGCCAATTCCACCGAATTCGGCCCGACCGCCGAACCAGTCGTCGGTCTGATGACCGAGTGGCTTCGGGGCAACGACCTGGAGCGGCGCCAGGCGGCGGGCGATCTCGGCGGCACCATGCGGCTCGGCGCCTATCGGGCAAACCTCAAGCCCGGCTCGCGGATCGCCACGATCTACGGCGAAACGGAAATTTCCGAGCGGCATCGTCATCGCTACGAGGTCAACACCGCCTATCGCGCGGCGCTTGAGGAAAAGGGCCTCGTCTTCGCCGGCATGTCTCCCGACGGGCTCTTGCCGGAAACGGTCGAACTCGTCGATCATCCCTGGTTCATCGGGGTGCAATATCATCCCGAGCTCAAATCCCGTCCCTTCGAGCCGCATCCGCTGTTCGCGAGCTTCATCGCCGCGGCGAAGGCGCAAAGCCGACTAGTGTAAGGACGTTGCCCACGGGCGGACGGATAGGGTAAGGATCGCCGTCGCGATCCGAGGCCGGAACGAAGCTTTTGAACCATCTGGATCGTCGCCGGCGCTTCGCGGGCTGGCGTCCCGGCGGAAAATAGGAAGGATGGCCGAGTGGTTTAAGGCAGCGGTCTTGAAAACCGCCGTTGGGGCAACTCAACCGTGAGTTCGAATCTCACTCCTTCCGCCAATATAATGTAACCGGGGCAGATTTCCGGGCGGAGGGGGGAGTCAAGGCCGGCAAAACGTGATTCAAGCTTTGGATGACGGCGCGCATCCCTGATTCGCTTGAGCGGCTTTCGCATCCGGACTTGGTCGGCCTGGTGCGCGATCTGATCCATGAAGTGACGCGGCTTCGCGCGGAGAACGAGAAACTCGTCGGCGCCCTGGCCAGGTTGAAAATCGAGCATCAGGCGGTCAAGGACGAGCTTGCGCGGCTGAAGCATCTTCCGCCGCGTCCGCCGCACATGCCTTCGGGCATGGACAAGGCGAGGGACGCGAAAGGGCCGGAGGGCGGCGGCAGTGAGAAGGGCGGGCGTTCGACGCGGCGGCGCGGCGGTCGAACTCGACAAGCTGACGATTGGCGCAACGGTGGTGGTGAGGGCGAAGGCTCCGGCGGGCTCGCGCCATAAAGGCTACCAAGACATGGTGGTTCAGGACCTGAGCCTGCGCCCGCTGGTGACGCGCTATCGGCGCGAGCGGTGGGAAACGCCGGACGGCGAAACGATCATCGCCGAACTCGATTCCGGGATTGTCGGAGGCTACGGCCCCAACCTGAATCGCTTGGTCTTGGCGCTGCACTTTGCCGGACAAATGACCTGCGAGCGGATGGTGGCGCTTCTCAAGGGGATGGGCGTGGCGATTTCGAAGCGGCAGGTGGTTCGCCTGCTGACGGTCAAGCTGGAGACGTTCCGCGCCGAGGATGCGGCGGTGTTGAAGGCGGGCTTGAGCGGCGCTTATGTCACGGTCGACGATACCGGGGCGCGCCACGCCGGCAAGAGCGGCTACACCACGCAGATCGGCTCTTCCCACTTCACGGCGTTTCGCACTGGACCCTCCAAGTCGCGCCTGGCGTTTCTGTCGCGGCTTTGCGGCGGAACGTCGCTCTATGTGATCAACGACGCCGCGCTCGCCTACATGAAAGGGCGCGATCTGTCGCAGATCGTGATCGACAAGTTGATCGCGCATCGGGCGCGCGTTTTTGCCTCCTCGAGCGACTGGGAGCGCCATCTGCGGGCGCTGGCCTTGAGCGAGACGAAAGTCTTGCCCGATCCCGTCTTGATCGCCAGCGAGGCGGCGCTGTGGGGCGCGATCCATCATCAGGGCTTGCTGCAGGACACGGTGATCGTCTCTGACGACGCCGGCCAGTTCCGCGTCGGCGCGCACGCTCTGTGCTGGGTTCACGCCGAACGGCTGGTCCACAAGCTCATTCCCGCCAACGACAAGCAGCGCAACGCCGTCGAGGTCGCCAAGCGGATGATCTGGTGGTTCTATCGTTGCTTGAAAGACGACAAGCTCTCCCCCAGCCCCGATCAGGCCGAACTCTTGCGCGCCCGCTTCGAGCGCATCTTCAAGCGCGCCCGAACCGGGTACGCCACGCTCGACAGCCTGCTCAAACGCCTCCATCGCCACAAAGACGAACTGTTGCGCGTGCTCGAGCGGCCGGAAATCCCGCTCAACGCCAACGCCTCGGAAAACGACATCCGCGCCTTCGTCACCAAGCGAAAAATATCCGGCCGAACCGTAAGCGACCAAGGCCGCGACGCCCGCGACATCATGCTCGGTCTGGCCAAAACCTGCATGAAATTGAAATTGTCGTTCTACGACTTCATCGGCGACCGACTGGGAATCCCAGGCCCCAAAATCCCACACCTCGCAAACCTCGTCAGGCCCGCCCCCGCTTGAGCCAACCCAAGCTTGCCCGGAAATCTGCCCCGGTTACACAACCGCCCGCCCGCTCGCCCCTCCCGGCCTTGCGGGGAAGAATGGGCGACCGGTCGGCCGCCGGCGCCCATCGAGAAACGGAGTTGTAGAGTCGAGGAAGGGCGCGGAGCTTGAGGCTTGGCCAATCGCTCCGTTTCCCTTCCGCGCTCGTCAAACCGGACGTGCAGATTTATGTTCGTCGGCGTCGCTGCGAACGGCGAAGGGGGGCGCAATCCACCACCCCGTCGCCGCATTTCGTCAATCTGACCTCGCGCCCGCCATCGCCAGGCCCCCCTTCTCAGCCCGCGGCCAGCAACTCCTCGAGCCTCTGGCGCCAGGTCCCCGCGTCCCGGGCCGGAAGGGGGAACTGGGCCCGCGCCGCGCGGCCGCCAGAGGCGAGATCCAGACCTTCGGCGTCGAGGCCGATCGCGCGCCACTTGCGGCCCCGAAGAATGATTCCCGCCAGTCGCGCGGTCACGGCGGCCCCGCGGGCGTTGATTTCATCGATGAGGCGCGGTTCCGCCGCGGCGAGCTCGGCCTCGCCCTCCCTTGAGGCGAGTATGTCGGCGGGGGTCAGCGCATTGGCGCGGCCGAAGCCGCCGTTGAAATGGACACTCTCGATCTTCAGCCGGAAGTGGGCGAAATCGGCGAAATTGACGTAAAGCGCGGCCTTGGGATTTCGCTGCAGATACCGCTCCCGCGCCCGCGGCTCGGCGCATGGCTCGATCCGACCGCTGAGGGTCAAGCGCGGGCGGTTGAGGGGATCACCCCGCCCGCGCTGTTCCGACAGCAGCAACGAGACGCGAGGGTCTTGCGCAATATTTCTCGTGTGGCGGGAGAGCGTCGACATCAAGAACAGCGGGGCGCCATCGAAGTCGCTCGCGACTCCGACCAGGGTGGTCAGCGGCGC
Organism: uncultured Alphaproteobacteria bacterium; assembly: GCA_963835955.1. Classification (GTDB taxonomy): domain Bacteria; phylum Pseudomonadota; class Alphaproteobacteria; order Rhizobiales; family Beijerinckiaceae; genus Roseiarcus. The sequence continues at coordinate 38,420 of CAWIHZ010000009.1, forward strand.
TCCGCCATTGGGCTCGAGTGTCGCCAGGGCCGCAGCGCGCGCGAGCCGCATCAGCTGCTTGCCGGCAGCGACGGCCTGATCGTCGGCAATCGACAGATCGGCGAGAGTTTTAGCCATGGCGAACTCCGGCTAGCGACCTTGCGCGGCTCTAGACAAATCCGGCGGGCGTTGGCCCCGTTGAGCCCTCTTCGCCGGACGATTCCTTCCTCATTAGCCGCCGAAAGCGCTTGGCTTGCCCCTACGCCCTCGTCGGCGACAGGAACGCCTCGAAGGCCGCGCGCGCTTCGCCGGAAGCGAGTGCGGCGCCGAAGGCTTCGATCTCTTCCGTCATCCTGGCCTTCAGCGCCGCCGGGTCGCCGCGCATGAGGCGGCGGGCGGCCATCAGCGCCGAGCTCGGCTTGGCGGCGAGCGACTTGCGCCTTCGTCATCGCGTGCGCCAAGAGGTCCGCCGCGGGCAGCACTTCGTTGACGAGGCCGAGCGCATGCGCCCTTGTCGCGTCGAACGGCTCCGCCAGCAGCAGGAATTCCGCGGCAATGGCGCGTCCGAAACGCTGCGGGGCCAGCAGCGAGGAGCCGGCTTCCGGCACCAAGCCGAGGTTGACGAACGGCATTTGAAAGCGCGCGCTCGGCGCGGCGTAGACGAGATCGCAGTGAAAGCAAAGCGTGGTTCCGATGCCGACCGCATTGCCCTCGATGGCGGCGATCAGCGGCTTTTCGAACACGGCGAGCCGGCTGACGAACCGCCAGCCCGGCGAGCCGCGCGGGTCGCGCGCGCCGGCGGCAGCGATCGCGGCGGCGAGAAAGTCGCCGATGTCGTTGCCGGCGGTGAAGACGCCGCCCTTGCCGCTGAGAAGAAGTGCGCACACGCTCTCGTCGCGCTCGGCCTCGTCGAAGGTCAAGATCAGCGCCTCGTACATCGCGCTGGTGATCGCGTTCCTTTTCTCCGGCCTGGCGAACGCCGCAGACATCACCGCGCCGTCGCGGCTAACCTCAATTCCGTCGCTCATGCGCTATCCGCCAGGACTGTCTCATAAGGTTGCAGCGCCGCCGCGCCGGATGCAATCGATGCGCTGAGTCCCGGCGCCGCGGTCGTGAGTTTCTCGGCGAAGAAGCGCGCGAGGCCGACGCGCGCCCGCTGGCCTTGATCGCCGGCCGCGGCGAGCGCTTGCGCCGCGAGCCCGGCCTTGGCGAGGCACGCGCCGCCCAGAGTCAGCCCGAACAGGCGAAGATAGGGCGAGGCGCCGGCGAGCGCCGACTGCGGATCGCTCTTAAGCCACCTGAGCATCGCGCCCGTCGCGTCTTCAAGCGCCCGCGTCGCCTCGGCAAGCCGCGCGGACGCGGCGCCGAATTCCGCCCCGCCGTGCGCGGCGACGTCCTTCACGATCTGGCGAATGCCGGCGATCTCGGCTCTGACCGTTGCTCCGCCTTCGAGCGCGAGCTTGCGCTGCACGAGGTCGATCGCCTGCACGCCGTTGGCGCCTTCGTAGATTGAGGCGATGCGCGAATCGCGCATGTGCTGCGCGGCGCCGGTCTCCTCGATGAAGCCCATGCCGCCATGGACCTGCACCCCGAGCGTCGCCGCCTCGTCGCCGGCGTCGCTCGAAAACGCCTTGGCGATCGGCGTCAGCAACGCGGCGCGGTTGGCGCCTGCTTCCCGCTCCTCCTCGCTGCGTCCGTGGCCGGCGAGATCGAGCGCCGCGGCGGTCAAATGGCAGATGCCGCGCGCCGCCTGCACGCTCGCCTTCATCGTCATCAGCATGCGCTGCACGTCCGGGTGCTCGATGATCGGCGCCATCGCGTCGCCGCCCCTGAGGCCCCGCCCCTGACGGCGGTCGCGGGCGAAGGCGAGCGCCTGCTGATAGGCGCGCTCGCCGACGGCGACCCCTTGCGTCCCGACGGCGAGGCGGGCCGCGTTCATCATCACGAACATGGCTGCAAGACCGCGATTCTCCTCGCCGATCAGCCAGGCCTTGGCGCCGCCACTGTCGCCGTAGACCATGACGCAGGTCGGAGAAGCGTGAATGCCGAGCTTATGCTCGATGCTGGCGCAGCGCAGGTCGTTGCGCTCGCCCGGCGAGCCGTCCGGCCTGACGAGATATTTCGGCGCCAGGAACAGCGACAGGCCGCGCGTTCCGGCGGGCGCCCCCGGCAGCCTCGCGAGCACGAGATGGACAATGTTCTCGGCCATGTCATGCTCGCCATAGGTGATGAAGATCTTCTGCCCGAAAAGCCGGTAGGTTCCGTCCTGAGCGCGTTCGGCGCGGGTCTTGACCGCATTGAGGTCAGAACCGGCATGCGGCTCGGTCAGGTTCATCGTGCCGGTCCAGCGCCCGGCAATCATCGGCGCCAGATACGTATCGAGCAGCTCGCGCGAGCCGAAAGCCTTCAGCGCGCTCGCTGCGCCTTCGGTCAAGAGCGGGCAGAGCGCGAACGCCATCGAGGCGCCGTTCCAGATTTCGGTGCAGGCGGTATTGACGAGATGCGGCAGCCCCATGCCGCCGAATTCCGCCGGCGCCGAGACGCCGCCCCAGCCGGCCTCCGCCCAGCGGCGATAGACGTCGCCGAAGCCTGCGGGCATGGCGACGACGCCGTTCTCGTAGTGTGCGCCGGCAATGTCGCCTGGGCGATTGAGGGGGGCGATCTCGTCGGTGGCGAACCGTCCGGCCTCGGTGACGACGGAGGCGACGGTGTCCCAGTCGAGGTCGCCGTGCAGCCCGGACCGAATCGCATCGTCGAGGCCGGCGACGGCCTTGAGCGAGAACAGAATGTCGGCGACTGGCGAACGATAGGGCATCGCGGCTCCCGAGCGCCCCGCCTCGTTGCTCAGGCGGCGCGGAAACAGTCTAGATAGGGACGCTGAAGCGCGCAATGCGCGAAAAGGAGATCCGATGGCGCCGCGACTCCGGAACACCCGCCTGGCGCCGGTGAACGCCGAGGCGATCGCCGCCGCCGCGTCATGCCTGCGGGCGGGCGGCCTCGTCGCCATCCCGACCGAGACTGTCTATGGCCTCGCGGCGGACGCGACTTCCGACGCGGCGGTTGCGGAGGTCTACGCCGCCAAGGGACGCCCGCCGTTCAATCCGCTGATCGCGCATGTTCTCGACGTCGAGGCGGCGCACGAGCAGGCGACGTTCAATCGCGAAGCGGAGCGGCTGGCGCGCGCCTTCTGGCCCGGACCGCTCACGCTGGTCTTGCCTGTCGCGGCGACGTGCCGCGTCAGCCTGCTGGCGCGCGCGGGCTTGGAGACCGTGGCGCTTCGCGCGCCGTCGCACCCGACCGCCCGCGCGATCATTGAAGCGGCCGGCGTCCCGCTCGCGGCGCCTTCCGCCAACCGGTCGGGCCGTGTGAGCCCGACGACGGCCGCGCATGTGCTTGCCGATCTCGACCGCGCTATCGACCTGATCGTCGACGCCGGCCCGTCTCGGCATGGACTCGAATCGACGATCGTCGGCTGCCTTGCCGATCGGCCGACGCTGCTGCGCCCAGGCGCAATCCCGCAAGAGGCGATCGAGGCCGCGCTCGGGGAGCCGCTGGCCTCGTCCGCCGCGGTCGACGCGGCGCCGAACGCGCCGGGGCGGCTCAAGTCGCACTACGCCCCGCGCGCCGAACTTCGACTCGAAGCCCGGGACGCGGCAGCCGACGACGCGGCCCTCGACTTCGCCGGCGCACTCTCGGGGAGCGCGGCGAAGCGCCGCCTCGATCTTTCGCCCGCGGGCGACCTGATCGAAGCCGCCGCGAACCTGTTTTCCTATCTGAGGGCCTTGGACCAGACCAGAGCGCGGCGCATAGCAGTCGCGCCAATTCCGGAACGCGGGCTCGGCGCGGCGATCAACGACCGGCTGCGTCGCGCCGCCGCGCCGAGAGGGTAGCTTTCAGGCGGCGAGCGCCACGCGATACGTAGCCTCGGTCTTGGCCGCGACATCCTCAAGCGTCACCCCGGGAGCGAGTTCGATCAGCGCCATGCCGCGATACCCGTGCTTGTCGATGGTGAAGACGCCGAGATCGGTGATGACGAGGTCGACGACCTTGGCCCCGGTCAGCGGCAGCGTGCAATGATGCAACAGCTTTGGTCCGTCCTTGGCCGCATGCTCCATTACCACCACGATCCGCTTGACGCCTGCGACGAGGTCCATCGCTCCGCCCATCCCCTTGACCATCTTGCCGGGGATCATCCAGTTGGCGAGATCGCCCGCCTCCGAGACCTGCATCGCGCCGAGAATGGCGAGATCGATGTGACCCCCGCGAATCATCGCAAAGGACTCGGCGCTGGAAAAGAAGCTCGTTGAGGGCAGCTGGGTGACGGTCTGCTTGCCGGCGTTGATGAGGTCCGGGTCCTCCTCGCCCTCATACGGGAACGGGCCCATGCCGAGCATGCCGTTTTCGCTCTGCAATTGCACGCTGACGCCGGCGGGGATGTAGTTCGACACCAGCGTCGGAATGCCGATTCCGAGATTGACGTAAAAGCCGTCCTTGAACTCTTTGGCGGCGCGCGCAGCCATTTGGTCGCGAGTCCAAGGCATATGATTCTCCCCAGAATTCAGGTCGTAACGCGTTCGCGGGTCGTGCGCTGCTCGATGCGCTTTTCAGCGCCAGGCACGTGAACGATACGGTGAACGTAGATGCCGGGGGTGACGATGGCGTCGGGATCGATTTCGCCCGGCTCCACCAGATGCTCGACCTCGACGATCGTGAGTTTCACCGCGGTCGCCATCATCGGATTGAAGTTACGCGCGGTCTTCCGGTAGACGAGATTGCCTTCGGTGTCGCCCTTCCATGCGTGGATGAGGGCGATGTCGGCGGTGAGGCCGGTTTCCATGAGGAACGGCTCGTTGTCGAAGTCGCGGATCTCCTTGCCCTCGGCGACGATCGTGCCGACGCCCGTCCGGGTGAAGAAGGCGGGGATTCCGGCGCCGCCGGCGCGAATGCGTTCGGCAAGCGTCCCTTGCGGATTGAACTCGAGCTCCAGTTTGCCGGAAAGATAGAGATTGGCGAAGATCTTGTTCTCGCCGACGTAGCTCGAGATCATCTTCCTGATCTGGCCATCCTCAAGCATTAAGCCGAGGCCGATCCCGTCGACGTTGGCGTTGTTCGAAATGACGGTCAGATCCCTGGCGCCCGTTCTATGCACTGCGTCGATCAGCGCCTCGGGGATGCCGCACAGTCCGAAGCCGCCCGCCATCAGCCTCATGCCGTCCTTGATCGATCCTGCGACAGCGTCGTCTGCGGTGGCGTAGACTTTTCTCATGAGCGGAATCCAAGGGAAGTCGCAGCTTCCCTACCCGGCCCGCGCGCCCGCCGCAAGTGCCGAGCAATTTCCGCTTTCGACCGACAACTTCTTTGCGCAAATCGCGCGCCCCTCACCGCCCGTTGCGCTTCAACCCCCCACCCTCGGCGAGCCAAGCGGCGACGGTCATGCCCAGCAACAGGGCCAAGCCGAAGAAGCCCGACGCGAGCGAAGTCGAGCGGGAGCCGATCAGTTCGCTCGATCCCGTGCGCTTGATTCCGATGTAATCGCTCCCGCTGTAACTCGGCGACGGGTTCAGGGACACGACCCGGGGGACGACGATGGCGTCGCCGGGGCCCGCGGCGAGGCGGCGCGCTCCCCCGCCAGTCGCCTCCGCGATCGGGCGCAGCTTCTCCGTCGTCGAGACGACGTCCCGCATCTCGAGCGCGTTTTCAGGACCGACGTTGACGAGCGCCACATGCGCGCCGTCCTGGGCGCGATAGAGGCCGAAGCGATCGACCTTCACATGCGCCCGGCTGAGGCCCGGCGCGACCGGCGTCAGAGTGAGTTTGGTCTTCGTTCCGTCCGGCGCGACAAGATCGGTCTCCCTCTCCTGGCCGCTCACGCTCTGGCGCTCCACCGTCACCTCGCGCCCCTTCGATCGCGCCCGCAGCGCTTCTTCCTCCAACTCCGGCTCCTTCATCAGCCAATGGGCGAGCCGGCGCAGGAGGTCAAGGTAGGGTCCGCCGCCATCGTAGTCCCGCGCCCAGAGCCACATCTGGTCGCTCAGCAGCAGGCCGACGCGCCCTTTGTCGACGCGCGAGAGCACGAGCAGGGGCTTGCCGTCCGGGCCGTTCATCAACGTCTCGCCGCCTGTCGTCTTCGCGCCGATGACTCGGAACCACCGGCCCCAGGCCGGCTCGCCGTTATCGCCGTCGAACCCCGCGAGGCCGCGCGTCACCGGATGGCGCAGGCCCTCTTCGGACACCTTGGCCCGAAAGGGGGTCTCGACGTCTTCCCCGGTCGGCTCCGCCGGCGTGATCGCGCCCAGCGGCGAATAATAGAGGCCGTCCGGGGTGGAGAATTCAGGCCCCTCGGACATCAGCAGCGCGCCGCCCTCACGCACATAATTGGCGATGTTTTGCAGATAGACGTCGGGCAGGATCGACTGCTGCGCGTAGCGGTCGAAAATGATGAGGTCGAAGTTCTTGATCCTGCGGCCAAACAGGTCTGCGACCGGAAAGGCGATCAGCGACAATTCGTTGATCGGCGTGCCGTCGCCGCCCTTTTCCGGCGGGCGCAAGATGGTGAAATGGACCAGATCCACGTTGGCGTCCGACTTCAGCAGATTGCGCCACATTCGCTCGCCCGGATGAGGCTTGCCGGAGACAAGCAGCACCCGCAGCTTGTCGCGCACGCCCTCGATGTTGACGACCGCGCGATTGCTGTCGGTCGCCAGTTCGTCCGCGACCGGGGCGACTTCCAATTCGACCACATTCGGGCCGGCGTGCTCGATCGGCACCTTGACGTCGATCCGTTCGCCGACCTTTCCTTCGATATTGGCGATGGTCTCGCCGTCGCGGCGCACGGCGAGTTCTCACCGGTTCGCCGCGGTCTGCGCTGTCGAGCACCCGCGCCGAAATGATCTGATCCTTGCCGACGATGCCGTAGCGCGGCGCCTCGATCAGTTCGATGCGACGCTGCCGTTCGCCCCCATGGCCGGTGATCAGCGCGTGCAGAGGCGCGCTGAACCCGAGCGCGGCGACCGAAGCGGGAATGTCGTGCACGACCCCGTCCGTGATCAGGATCGCCCCGCCGACCCGCTCGGGCGGAGCGTCGGCGAGCGCGCCCCGCAGGGCGGCGAACAGCTTGGTGCCGTCGTCGTCCGATTCCGCCCGCGAGGTTTCGGTGACGCGCAGGTCGACGTCGCCAAGCGCCTTCAGGCGCTCCACCAGCACGTCGCGGGCCCGATCGGTCTGTTGTGGGCGCTCGCCGATGTCCTGACTGCCCGAACGGTCGACGACGACGGCGACGATATCCTTGAGCGGGCGACGGTTCTCCTGCACGAGGTTCGGGTCGCACAGCCCCAGGAGCAGCAGCGCGAAGGCCAACGTCCGCAGCCACGCGCCGCGCGCGCCGCGCCAGAACAGAACGGCCGAGATTGCGAGCGCCAGCGCCGCGAGCGCGTAAATCGCGGGCAGCGGAATGAGAGGCGAAAAGGCGATCGACCAGACGCTCAACGCGTGAGCCTTTCGAGAATGTCCTTGGCGTGCACCTGGTCAGCCTTGTAATTGCCGGTGAGCGTATACATGACCAGATTGATTCCGCTGCGCATGGCGAGCTCGCGCTGGCGCGCCCCGCCCGGAACGAGCGGATAGAGCGGCCGCCGGTCGGCGTCCTCCGCCCAGGCGGCGGCCAGGTCGTCGGTAGCGATGATGATCGGCGAGACGCCGTCGCCCGCGCGCGCGGGCCGTCGGACGCGATCGTTCGGATCAGGCGGCGGAAGCGCTTCGATCCACGTTTGACCGATCTCGGTGCGGCCAACGATGCGGTCGAGCAGATAGAATGTCTTGGTCAGCACGTGATCGCGCGGCACCGGCTCGAGCTCTGGCACGTCGACGCCGTCGAGCAACGCGCGCAGCCAACGCGTCTCTGGCGTCGGCGGGCCGTCCGGACGGGCGGTGAGAGCGTCGCGGGTGTCGAAGACGATTGTGCCACCGTTCTTCATGTAGGCGGCGATGCGCGCGCGCGCCGCGGGCTTGGGTTGCGGCTGGCCGGCCACGATCGGCCAATAGATGAGCGGATAGAAGGCAAGCTCGTCGCGCGCCGGATCGACCGCGATCGGTTCCGCGAGTTCGGCCGACGTGCGAGCCGCCAGCACGCGAGTCAGGGTCGTCAGTCCGAGTCTGGTGGTCTCATCGACAGCAGCGTCGCCTGTCCGGACATAGGCGAGTCGCGTCGAGAGCGCCGAGTTCATGTCGCGTTGGCTGACCGGCGCAGCCTCGGCGGCCCGGCTCGGATTAGGCGTCGAAATCGCGCCGAGCGCGCAGGCGAAAAGAAGGGTTGCGAGCGCGCCCGGCCGGCGCAACGTCGCGCCGCCCCGCAGCAAAATCGAGATCAGCGCGTCGATCATGAGGCCGATCAGCGCAGCCGGCAGCAGCCAGCGACGCAGATCGATCGGCGGCGTGATTGAGAGCGCCCCTTCATGGACGACGAGCGCGCCGAAGTCGGCGCGCGCCAGCGTCTGCCCGGGCGTCAACGCGTTAACGGCTCTCAAGGAATCCCGCGGCCCGTAGAAGCCGGGCGGATGAAGCGCGTCGCCGGCGCCGGAAAAGTCGTCGCCGACGGGCTCCGCTTGTGCGGGCGGGGGGCCCAGGACGCCGAAGCCGTCGAGCGTTCGAACGGGCGGCCGGACCGTCCCGTGGTCCGTGACTTTCGCCTTTGCCGCCGCCTCGCTCGGCGCATTGGCTTCTGCAACGACCCGGCGCAGCATTTCGACGAACAGACCCGACAGCGGCAGATTCGACCAAGTTGTGTCGGCGGTCACATGGAACAGCACGATCAGCCCCTTCCCGCGCCGCGCCGCCGTGACCAGCGGCGTGCCGTCGGCGAGGCGCGCCCAGGTCTTTTGCGCGAGCCCCGGCTCGGGCTCGGCGAGCACCTGGCGCATGACCGTGACGTCGTCCGGCGCGGCGAGGCCGAAAAATGGGCTGCCGACCTCGAAGGCGGCGAGATGTTTGGGCCTCTCCCACGATAGCGCCCCGCCGAGCAGGCGGTCGCCGCGTCGAAGTTCGGTCGGCGTTAGGTCGTCGTCGCCAGCGGCGAGGTGCGTGCCGGCGAAGCGCAGCAGCAAGCCGCCATTGTCGAGGAACTTCGTGATCGCGTCATGCTCAGGCCCCGGCGCGACGCTCATGTCCGCCAGCACCAGCGCCGAGGGCTTCTCGGCCAGCAGCGAGACGATCGGATCACTCGACGAATCGCGCCATTCGGTGATGTCGGCGAACGGCTGCAGCGCCCTCTTGAGATAGTAGCTCGGCGCGAGCAGGGGCTGGGCGACGTCGGCGCTCGCGCCCGATGCGATGGCGACGCGTCGCCGGCGCGAGCGCTCATCGACGAGCCAGGTCGCGCCGGCGGAGCGCTCCCCGTCGATGACGATGCGCGCGACATCGTTGCGGACCTCGACTGGGAGATCGAAACCTGCGTCAGTCGAAAGTTTGCCGCCGAAATCAAATGCCGCGCGGCCGATTTCGCGTCCCTGGGCGTCGAGCGCGCGAACGGCGCCGGTCGCAGGCGCGCGCTCGTCCGAACGGGTGACGCGCACCTTGAGCGCGCCGGCCTCGTTATCGACCCCTGCGAGCGCGCGAGCGCCCGTTCCGCTGGTCACCACCTCGACCGAGCGCGCGGCGGACGCCAGTTTGGCCGCAAAGCCGGCCGCGCCGCCGATCTCGACGCCGTCGGCGATCCACAAGACGTCGGTCTTGGGCTCCCTGGCGAGGAAGTCCTCGATGGCCGGCAGCGCGGCGCCACGCGCCGGCGCGTAAGGGACCGGCGCCAACGAGCGCAGCCGGCCGGCGACGCCGGCGCTGTCGAGCGGGGCGATGTCGCGTGCGCCCTCAGAAATCGGGTGAATTGCGACTATCCGTCCGGAGCGGGCCGCGGCGTTGATTCTTTCCCGGACGAAGTCGAGGCGCTTGTTCCATGTCGGCGCGGCGGCCCAACCGTCGTCGATCACCACCAGGAGGGGCCCCGAGCCGAACAGCGCGGCGACGCTGTTCCATAGGGGACCGGCCATGGCGAATATGATCGTCGCGCCAATGGCGAGGCGCAAGGCCAGGATCGGCCAGGGCGTGCGCGCCGGCGTCGTCTCCTTCGGATCGAGGCCGATCAACAGCCTAAGGGGCGGGAACAGCGTCCGACGCGGGCTCGGCGGCGTGACCCGTAGCAGATAATAGAGCGCGACCAGCCCGGCGAGCGCCGCCAGGACGGCGGGCGCGGCGAAAGCGAGCGGCAGACCGAGCATGACTTACGCGCTCCGAAACGCTTCGCCCAATTCGGGCGCGGAAAGGCGCATGCGAAGGGCGAGCAAAACTTCCGCGGCCGAAGCGTCGGTGCGGTGCAGGCTGATTCCCCAGGCCAGCCGCGCGCAAATCCGCCGCAGCGCATCGCGATGCGCGGCAAGGCGCTCGAGATAGGCCTCGCGCAGATTTTGTGCGCGCGGGCTCACCAGCCGGAGGGCGCCCGCGGGATGGAGAAATTCCGTATTGCCGGAAAAAGGATAGGCCTCCTCGATCGGATCGGCGATCAGAACCAGTTCGCCGATCGCCCCCTCGGCGCTGATGGCTCTCAGCGTCCTTTCGGTCTCCCTTGGGTCGCAGAGAAAGTCGCCGATCAGAAGCGCCATCGATCGGCGGGCGGCGGGAGCGGCGGGCGGCAGCACCGCCTCCGAGGAGCCGTGCAGCCGCTCGTCGGTCGCGATCGCCTCGGCGAATCGCTCGATGACACCCTGGGAGGCGAGCGGTCGGGTCAGTCCGGTGAGGCCGGCGCGCTCGCCGCCGCGCACGCACAGATCAGCGAAGGCCAAGGCGATCACCGCCGCCCGATCGATCTTCGCCACCGGTGCGAGGCTCGATCCAAAGCGCATGGAGGCGGAGCGGTCGAACCAAATCCAGACCGTGTGCGCGGCCTCCCATTCCCGTTCGCGGACGAAGGCGCGTTCTTCGCGGGCCGAGCGCCGCCAGTCGACGCGCGAGGACGGCTCTCCCGAAATGAAGGGCCGAAATTGCCAGAACGTCTCGCCCGATCCGGCCCGGCGTCGCCCGTGCACGCCGTGGCGCACGGTCTGAGCGACCTGACGCGCAGCGACGACGAGGCTCGGCAAGCGAGCCGAAAGGAAAGCCGCGTCCTGCCGGATGGAAGCGGAAATTGTCATGGTGCGTTCAAGTCCTGACTCCGCCCTCCGAGGTTCCCTTTCCTGCAAAACTTGAGCCGGACGGCGTTCTCGCCAACGCCGCGGCTCGCGGGAACCTGGGGACGACAGGTCCGCCCATCGCGCAAAGCGCGGCCGCGAGCGTCCAGCATCAGCCCACCGTCTTGGCCACGAGCCGCTCGATTACCGTCGGAATCGTTTCCCCCTCCGCCCGCGCGGCGAAGCTCAGCGCCATCCGATGTTTGAGAGCGGGCTCGGCAAGCGCCGCGATGTCGTCGAGCGAAGGCGAAAGACGACCGTCGACCAGCGCGCGGGCGCGCGCCGCCAGCATCAGCGCCTGGGCGGCGCGCGGACCCGGTCCCCAGCTGATCCCCTTGCTCAGATCCGGGTCTCCTTCGCCGGGCCGGGCGGAGCGAACGAGATCGAGAATGGCCTCGACGATCCTGTCGCCGATCGGCGCGCGGCGCACGAGGCGTTGTGCGGCCATCAGGTGCTCGGCCGTCATGGCGGCTTTCGGCCGAGCGTCGCGCTCGCCGGTGGTCTCGATCAATATGCGCCGCTCGGCCGCGCGATCGGGATAACCGACGTCGATCTGCAGGAGAAAGCGGTCGAGCTGCGCCTCGGGCAGCGGATAGGCGCCTTCCTGCTCGAGCGGGTTCTGGGTCGCCAGAACATGGAACGGGCGCGGGAGGTCGTGGCGCGCGCCGGCGACGGTGACGTGATGCTCCTGCATCGCCTGCAGCAGCGCGGATTGGGTTCTTGGACTGGCGCGGTTGATCTCATCGGCCATCAGCAGCTGGGCGAAAATCGGGCCTCTGATGAAGCGGAAAGCCCTTCGCCCGTCGGATCCCTCCTCCATCACCTCGGAGCCGAGAATGTCGGACGGCATCAGATCGGGCGTGAACTGCACCCGCAAGGCGTCGAGCCCGAACACCGTCCCGAGCGTCTCGACCAGCTTGGTCTTGGCGAGGCCGGGAACGCCAATAAGAAGGCCGTGGCCGCCGGCGAGCAAGGTGGCGAGCGTCAAATCGACGACGCGCTCCTGGCCGAAAATGACGGCGCCGATCTCGGCGCGCGCCGCGGCGATCCGTTCCAGCGCCGCGTCGACATCCCGGGTCAACTGATTCGGGTCGGCGATATCGGTCACACTCATCCGTCTATCCTTTGCGCCATATGACCGGCGTCCGGTTTTGTTTTGACCCCGGGCGCACTAGATTGAACGGGCGTCCCTCTCGCGAACCCATAGCATGCCGATGTCAAATTCGACCACACGCAAGCGCGACATTTTGGTGGAGCCGTCCCGCGCCCCCGAAGGAGCGTTGAGCGGGCTCGGCGAGGCCGTCGCGCAGCGCGCGCGCGGCCCGGCGCCGGTCCACTTGTGGAATCCGCCCGATTGCGGCGACATCGACATGCGCATCGCTGCCGACGGAACATGGTTTTATTGCGGCTCTCCGATCGGCCGGGCGCCGCTCGTGCAACTTTTCTCCTCGATTCTGCGCAAGGACGGGGACAAGTACGTTCTCGTGACGCCGTATGAAAAGGTCGGCGTGAAGGTCGACGATGCGCCGTTCCTCGCGATTGAGTTGCAGGTCGAGGGCCACGCGAACGACCCACGCCTTACATTTCGAACCAATGTCGAGGATGTCGTGACGGTCGACGAACAACACCCGATGCGCTTCGAACATGGCGCCTCGGGGGGCCTCAAGCCCTACGTGCGGGTGCGGGGCGACCTGTGGGCGCTCGTCACGCGGGCGCTGTTCTACGACCTGGCGGCGCTTGGGCGGACGGAAATATGGGAGAATGGCCGTTGGTTCGGCGTGCGCTCCGGCGCCGTATTCTTTCCCATGTGCCTGGCAAGCGAGATCGAGGCGCTTTGAGCGATCTTTTCGCCTCCGATCCAAGCCCGGACCTGTTGCGCGCCGTGGCGAGGCGCAGGCTCACACCGGCGCTCGTTTCGGCGGACCTCGAGGGCGTCGGGGCTCCGAAAGCGAGCGACTACGCGCTCAACGGTCCTCCGCCCGAGCCCAACGTTCTCGCGCGGGCTCGCCCGGCAGCCGTGCTCGCGCCCATCGTTGCGCGGCGGCAGGGACTCAATGTTCTGCTCACCCTGCGGGCCTCGCATTTGCGGGCCCATTCCGGCCAGGTCGCGTTTCCGGGCGGCAAAATCGATCCCGGCGAGGCCCCCGCCGAGGCGGCGCTGCGGGAGGCGCGCGAGGAGATCGGACTCGAGGAACGATTCGTCGAGCCGCTCGGCTGGCTTGATCCCTACCTCACCGGCACCGGCTTCCGCATCGCCCCGCTTGTCGCGCTGATCGACCCATCATTCACGGCGACCCTGAACACATTCGAAGTCGACGAGATTTTCGAGACGCCGCTCTCTTTCCTCATGGATCCGGCCAACCACCTGGTCGAAGAGCGCATGTGGCAGGGACGAAACCGGAAATTCTACGTCATGCGGCACCAGGAGCGCTATATCTGGGGCGCCACCGCCGGAATCTTGCGCAACCTGTATGAGAGGTTGTTTTCCTGATGGGACGGGAGGTTTTTGAGCCGCTGGCGCTTTTTCTCAGCCCGTTCGCGGCTTATGCCGTCTATCTCGCGTTGCGCGCTCGCTATCCGCTCGAGTTCGAGCACTGGACGCGCTCGCGCGTGTCGATATTGACGCTCGTCGGATTGGCTGTCGCTGTCCTTGGCCTCGCCGCGCTCAATATTTTCGCGCCGCGCGGCCACGGCGTCTACGTGCCAGCGCACGAAGAGAACGGGGTTCTCGTGCCGGGGCGGATCGAGTGATCGTCCTGCCGGGATTGAGGGGTCGAAGGCTGAGAGATTTGTCGGCGCTCAGCGAGAGCCCGCTCGCGCAAGCGCTCGACGTTCTCAACCGCGACGGCGAGGAGACGCGCCTCGTCGGCGGCGCGGTGCGCGATCTGGCGCTCGGCGTCGCGGTCGACGATTTCGACCTGGCGACGACCGCAACGCCTGACGAAGTGGTTCGCCGCGCCCGCGCGGCGGGCTTCAAAGTCGCGCTGACCGGGTTCGCGCATGGCACGGTGACCCTCATCGTCGATGGCCGGCCGATCGAGACGACGACCCTGCGCGAGGACATCGAGACCGACGGGCGCCGCGCGAAAGTGGCGTTCGGGCGGGATTTTTCCGTCGACGCGCGGCGCCGCGACTTCACCATCAACGCGCTTTCGCTGGATAACCACGGCGTCGTCCACGACACCGTGGGCGGCCTCGAGGACCTCGCCTCCGGCCGGGTGCGATTCATCGGCGACGCCGACGCGCGCATTCGCGAGGACTACTTGCGCATTCTCCGTTTTTTCCGCTTTTCCGCCCGGTTCGCCCGAGGCGCGCTCGACGCCGATAGCCTCGCCGCCGCGATCCGCAATCGAGCCGGCATGGCGCTTTTGTCGCGTGAACGGGTGCGGGCCGAACTGTTCAAGCTTCTCATAGCGCCCCGCGCGGGCGAGATCGTTCAATCGATGGGAGAATGCGGGTTTCTGGAGCCGCTGCTGGGCGGCCCCGCTTATCCGGGGCGCCTCCGGCGTCTGATCGCAATCGAATCGACGCGGGGCGGAACCGCCGACGCGGTGTTGCGTCTGGCGGCGCTCGGCGCCGCGATTGTGGAGGACGCCGATCGCCTTCGGGAGCGGCTGCGGCTCGCAAACGGCGAATTTGAGCGTGTCGCCGCGGCGGTCGCCGCGCTCGCTGGGTTGCACGGCGTCGCCGCGCCGCCTTCGCTCGACGATCTGCTGGTCCTGCTGTTCAAGGTCAAGCGCCGGGCCGCGCGGGACGCGCTCGCGCTCGCGCACGCCAAATCCGTCGCCGATCCGGACGATCGCGCCTTTGCCGAGGCCGACAGCTTTCTCGCGCTCGCCGCCGAGCCCAAGCTGCCCTTCGGCGGCGCCGATCTCGTCGCCCGCGGCGTCTCCAGCGGACGACGGGTCGGCGAAATCCTCCGTTCCCTGCAGGCTTTATGGATTCGGGCGGGCTTCCCCAAGGACCCGAAGACGCTGGGGCGGCTCTTGGACGAGGCGACCGCGGAGGTAGACGGCGAAAGCACGCGCTGAGCCGCGCTTCGGACGCTTCGCCCCGCTGGAGCATCCTTCGAGGCTCTTGCTCTCGCAAGAGCGCCTCAGGATGAGGTCGGCGGGCTTTTGCGGCTTTCGAGGAACCCCGGCGGAAGCCGAGCCAAGCCAGCGGCAATGGAATCCAAGCCCACGGAAGCCGGAGCAAAGCCAGGGGAAGCGGAATCCAAGCAATTGTCTTCCGCGAATTGAGGCTTTTCAAGGGCTTAGGCCAGAATCCAAATTGAATTTTTTCTCCGCCGCTTGGCCCTCCTTAGCCCCCGCCGTTGTTCAGCGTGTCAACCCGCCCGCCTGAAGGCTCAAAGGCGGCCGCCGCCCTCGGCGCGCCAGGCGCGCTTCGATCCAGCGACGAGGAGGACCATAACACGCCTTCTGATTATCTAAAAGAGATTGTCGCAGAAAAGTGAATTCTCGAAAAGCGCCGCCGCCGCGCCGGCCGCCCGGCGGGCCGCCGGCGCCGGCCCGGATTCGAGCCGCCCGAAGGCCGATCCGCCGAGGGGAGCGGCTAATAAAACCCGATCGGAAAGTACTTGAGATAGATCTCGGCGTAGACGCCCCGCGAAGCCAGACGCGCCAGCGCCCAATCCATCGCGCGGCGCAGGTCTGTGTCTCCCTTGCGCACCGCGACGCCGACCCCTTCGCCGAAGAATCGGCTTTCGCAATACGGTCCGCCCAGGAATTTACAACAATCCTCCGAGGACTGGCCGCCCAGCCATATGGCGAAGGTCATGCCGTCGCCGAAAGCGGCGTCGATCGTCCCGCCGCGCAACGCGTCTTGCAGCGCCGCAAGGCTGGCGAAGGTTTTCGGTTTCGCGTCGCGAAAAAAGGCCTTGAGATAGGCCTCATGCGCGGATCCGGCGACGACGCCGATGGTCTTGTCTTTCAGGACGTTCGGACCCGCATCCCGTAGCGGAGAGCCATTGCGCACGATGAATCGGGCGGGCGTCTGGTAGTAAGGCTGGGAGAAATCCACACGGGCCCGGGTTGCGCTGGTCGCGGCGATCGAGGCTATAACGGCATCCCCTTTGCCGGCCTCCAGCGATTCGAGCAAAGTATCCCAGGGGCGGGTCTGAATCGTACAGGCTATTTCCAACTGTTCGCAGATGGCGCGTGCGATGTCGACATTGAATCCCATCAGAGTTCCATCGGCAAGCGCAAAATTCAGCGGAGGATAATCATCATCGGTCAAGAAACGAATGGCGCGAAGACTAGAAAGATCCGGCCGGTCGAGGCGAAGAGCCGGATCCCAGAAGCTCGGCGCGGCGACTGACGGAAGCGCGGCGCATTGCGCCGTTGCACTGAGGAAAGCGCAGAATACAACCGGCGCGGCGGCAAAAATAAATTTGTGTAGATCTGGTCTTCCCATGACGGATAAGAAACCCTAGGGTGCGATTGACGAAGATATCTTCGATCAAGCGTGTGTATAGTGTCGCAGACGCCGCGCGACTTAAGGCGTCGGGGGAGTCGCAACGGCGTAGCGTCATGGCGAGGATTCCGCAAGAGTTCGCGCGTTCGCCCGGCGCGCTTCGTCAAGCGAACGCTGATCAGCCTTTCGACCGCGCCGCGCTTCGAAGCGACAAACCGGTCGAACGCGGCGCGTCTTCGTTGCCGGCCGAACTTGAATTTCTCGCCCGGCAAGGGGCTTCCCCCGAGGAATTGCTCGAGGCGATTGGCGCGGCGCCCAAGGGCGTGCGCCCGGTCGATAGTCTGCTCGGCGAAGGGATCGTGCGGGAAGAGGACTATTATCGAGCCCTGGCGCGGCATCTGGGGTGCGAATTTTATTCCGGCCAGTCGCCGTTCTCGACCGACTTCGACGCCGCGCGGGGGTTGCGATGCGGCGTCGCCCCGCTCGAGTGGCGAAGCCAGGGCGCCCGCGCGGTCATCGCGCCGCGCGCGCAATCGGTGCGGCCGCTGATCGAAATGGCGCAGTCCGGGCGAATTCGTTCCGGCTCGTTCGCGGTGACCTCGCCGCAACGTTTCGCCGCTCTGGTGCGCCAGCATCGCGGCGAGGCGGTCCTTGATGACGCGCTCGGCCGTTTGCCGCGCGATCTCTCGGCAAGGAGCGGATTGAGCGCCAGGCAAACTGGCGCGGCCGCCGCGCTCGCGGCAATCGGATTCGCCATCGCTGTGGGAAACTTCAGCGTCCTGCACACGATTGCGTCCGCCGCGCTTTGGCTGGTTTTTTCCGCGGCGATCGTCGCCCGCTCGATGGCCTCCGTCGCCAACGACGAGAAGATTCGACCCGCCTTGCTCTCCGACGACGAGCTTCCAGTCTATACTGTCGTCGCCGCGCTTTACGGGGAAGCGGACGTTGTCGAGGATCTAATCACGGCCTTCGACGCCTTCGACTATCCAAAGTGCAAACTCGACATCAAGCTGGTGGTCGAGCGACGCGACCTTGAGACCTTGTCCCGCATCGCCGAATTGCGGTTGCCAGCCCGCTATGAAGTGATCGTTGCGCCGCCAGGCGACCCTTCGACAAAACCGCGGGCGCTCAATATCGCATTGGCGTGCGCGCGCGGCGAGCTTCTGGCCGTTTACGATGCGGAAGACGCGCCGTCGCCAGATCAATTGCGATTTGCCGCGTCGCGCTTCGCCGCGAAGAAGAATCTCGACTGTCTGCAGGCGCGGTTGAGGATTCGAAATTGCGACGATTCGTGGCTGTCGACGCTTTTTTCGCTCGAATACGCGGCCTTGTTCGATCTGATCAATCCCGGACTGTGCGCGCTCGGGCTGCCGGTCGCCCTTGGCGGCACGTCCAACCATTTCCGCGTCGCTCACGCTCGAGAGCGTCGGCGGCTGGGACGAGTGGAACGTGGCGGAGGACGCCGACCTCGGCGTTAGGCTGGCGCGGTTCGGCTATCGCGTGGAAAGTCTCGATTCCGACACCTCGGAGGAGGCGCCGCATGAATTCGCGAACTGGTTTCGGCAACGCGTGCGCTGGCAGAAGGGCTGGATGCAGACTTGCATCGTGCATTCGCGCCAGCCCGCCCGTTTCGTGCGAGACCTCGGCTCAGGCCGGGCCGCGGCCGCAGCGACTCTGATTGGCGGCGCCGTCGTCAGCGCCCTGTTCTGGCCGGCGTTCGCGATTGACGTCGTTTGGCGCCTGCTGTCGGTTAGAGTCGGCGATCTCACGCCCTGGCGCGAGGCAAGCGACGTTTTCACTTATATCCTCGCGCTTGCCGGGGTTTGGGCCATTGTCCTTCCGACGATCGTCGCCGCCGAACAGCGTCGACTTCGGGTGGCGCCACGGACGCTCGCCTTAATGCCGATCTACTATCTCCTCGTGTCGGCCGCGGCCTGGGCGGCGATTTTCGACCTTGTGGTTCGACCCCACCATTGGGCAAAGACGGCGCATGGCCGAACGCAGGGGCGGACGGCGGACAGGGTCGCCTTGCGACCCAGTCCGACCTGAGCAGCCAACCAGCGCGATCGCGTTGAAGGACTCGACGCTTGCGCCCGGCGCATTCTTGAACTAGGGGCGTGCGTTTTCGATGGGATGAGGAGCAAGCGCTTGCCCGAGGCCGCGCCGATCAACTGGACCAACGCCGTGACGCTGTTCAGCGTCGCCATTCTCGTCGGCACCGAACTCATCGGCGCGGGCGCCGCCGCCGGATGGGCGATCGGAGGGCTGTTCCAGCTCGGCGAGCCGATCACCCATATCCTCGAGGGCGTACTCATTCTCGCCGCGCTGACCGGACTGACCTATTTCCTGCGCGCGGCGCTGGCGCACGAGCCGATCCGCGGCTAGGCCGGAACTTCTCTTTTTCGCCAGACCGGCGCGCATTTCGCGATCGATGCGATGGGACGCCAACGCGAGATGGCGAAGAAGGCGTCCACGACCTGGCCAGGCTTAAGGGGCGGCGCGGCTTGCCCGGACTCGAAAGGCGTCGGCATCGGCGAAAGGCTTAGAATTGCGACAAGGCGCCCGAGCGCCTGAATTCGGCTATCCGTCGACGCCAAGCCGCTCGATCAGCGCCTTCAGCGTCGCCACGGTCGAGGCATCCGCTTCGCCGTCGACCCGCCCGGGACGGAAATGACGCTGAAAGGCGGCGAGCGCGCAGCGGGTCTGACGGTCATAGATCCCGGTCAGCTCCACGCCGTAGCCGTAAAGCGCCAGCATCGCCTGCAGCGCGCGCACCGGCGGGCCTTCCTCCTCATGGCCGAAAATGGGGCCGCCGCGCAAGGGCGCAGGTTCGGTCCATGAGCCGACGCCCTCGCGCCACAGCCTCTCCCAGGGAAAGGCCTCGCCCGGATCGCGTTTGCGCGCCGGGGCGACGTCCGAATGGGCCAGCACCCGTTCAGGCGCTATTCGCAAGCGCGCGCAGAGCTCGCGCGCCAGCGCTATCGTCGCCGCGATCTGACGATCCGGAAAGGGCGGCGAACCGCCGTCGTGGCCGGGATTGACGATCTCGATCCCGATCGAGGCGGAGTTGAGATCGCTCTCGCCCTTCCAGTGCGCCCGGCCGGCGTGCCAGGCGCGCGCGCTCTCGGCGACCAGCTGATCGATCGCGCCATCGTCCCAGATGAGATAATGCGCCGACACCTCGGAGGCGGGATCGACGAGCCGCGCCAGCGCCGCTTCGCCGGTCGGCATGCCGGTATAGTGCAAAATGAGGCAGTCGGGCCGAGCGTGGCCGCGGCGCTGGCCGTAGTTGGGCGAGGCGATGAAGCGCCGGGCGAGGAGGCTGTCGGGGGCGCGCGCGTGCGGCATGAGCCGGACTTAGCCGATTCCCGGCGGCCGGAGGAAGGTCGAATGGCCGGGCGGCGCGGTCCGGCCGGTTGAACGAAAACGGCCCGCGCGCTCCTGGCGGCGGGCCGTCGTCAACGCCTGGGCGATCAATAGAAGGCGGTGCAAACCCGGTTGCCGTTGTAGTCATAGGACCACTGAGCGCAACGGTGGGGACCGCCGTAATAGGGCCCAGGCGGCGTCGCCGCAGCGCCGATCAGCGCTCCGGAACCCGCTCCGATCGCCGCGCCCGCGAGCGTGCTGCCGGCGTTGCCGCCGGAGACCGCCGAGCCGACGAGAGCGCCTGCTCCCGCGCCAAGCGCGCCGCCGACGAGGGCATTCTGCTGTTGCGGAGTTTCGCAGCCCGCGACCGAGAGGCCGGCGGCAAGAGCCAGCGAAACCGTGAGAATTCTCATCATGTGATCCGTCTCCTATCCCTCTCGCCCAAGGGGGCGGCGCAGTCGGCTCGAATTCGATTTCCGCGGTCGCGTCCGGGCGCCCGCGCGGGCGGGCAAGACCCCGCTTGCCTGTACAATCCCATAAACTTGGCCAAGCTGCAATGAACGGCTCGCCCGAGGGCGGACTCCCAAATTGCCAAGGGTTCGTTGACCAAACGGGCTCGAAGGGCGTGAGGAGGGCGAAAGCCATGATCACGGGCGCGGGCGCGCGGCGCGGCATCTGGTCCCACGACGTCGAGAGACCGATGCGCCCCGGCCAAGACAGTCGAGGCGTCGACCGGCGGCCCCGGCCTCGGACCAGGGGCCAATCACGCGCGCGGCCGCGGGAGCCCGCCGATTCGCGCGGTCTCGCGGGTTTTGAGCAAAATAGCAAGAGCGATCCAGCGCGGTCAGCGACATCTCCGTCAAGCGCTGCGCGCTGACACGTGACCCGACTTGGCGTAATATGGACTGCGTCACGGGAAGGGCCGCGTTCATTGCATCCGGAGCGGAGTGGACAAGGCGGCCGATCGAGACGCGGCCATCGGCCTTAACAGCGGGTTTCGGATCTAGACGATGACGCTAACCGAAAGTCCTTCGCTCGGACGCAGCGCCGCCTTTGGCGCGTTGGCGATCGCGCTTGTGGCCGCCGCCGCGGCGCTGGGCAATATTGCGACCTTTCCCAATCTCGCTCCCTGGTACGAGGGGCTGGCGAAACCGTTCTTCAGTCCGCCGAATTCCGTGTTCGGGCCGGTTTGGACGGCGCTTTATGCACTGATGGCTTTCGCCCTATGGAGAATTATGCGCCGTCCCGCCGCTGCCCCGGGCCGGAACGCGGCGATCGGCGTCTTTCTTGCTCAACTGGCGTTCAACGTCGCTTGGCCGTTCCTGTTTTTCGCGGCGCGCAGCCCTTTGCTCGGGCTCATCGACATCATTCCGCAACTGGCCTTGATCATCGCGGCGATCGTCGCGTTTTGGCGGATAGACCGTCTCGCGGCGCTCTGCCTTTGTCCGCTCCTCGCATGGGTTGCGTTCGCCGGCCTGCTCAATTTGGCGATCTGGCGGCTCAACTGACTTGCCCGCTCGGCAAGTTGCGCCCGAAACTGGGCTTCGCCGCGCTTGACGAGGGGCGCCTGGTTCGAGCTTGCCCCTGCTGCGAATCCTGTCGGCGCATCCTTCCGCCATGCCGCGATCCCGCGGAGCGCCTCTCGCCATTCCCGCCGTCACTTCTGCGGCGACGCGGTCCTGACATTGGCGTTGGTGTCGAGCGCCTTGAAGTTGGTGCTGCCGCTCGAGCAGGAGTCGGCGGGATTCGGCGTCGTGACGACCGCGATCGTGTGCCGCCGGCTGGCGGGAAAATTGGCCGGCGCGCAATAGACGAGCTCGTGAGAGAAGCCCTTCGCCGTCACCTGAAAGGTGTTCGCGACCTCCTGGAAGAGCCGCGGATCGGCCGCGCTATGGCAAAGATAGAGCCACAGCGTCGCCTCCGGGGCGAATTTGTTGCGCACGTCGTCGAGCGTGAACGTTGTCGTGTCGACCGTGATCGAGACGGAGCCGCTGTTTTCTCCGGCGCCGCCCCATTTTAGGGCGAAAGGATCCAGAATCGCCTTGGGCGAGAAGACCTGCGTCCAGCCGGTGTCGGGATGGGTGGCGAGCATAACATCGCTGCCGTCATCGAGAACCTGGCCCTGGAGCGCGATCAGGCTTGTCGTCCCATGCGAAAAAAAGTTGAGGCGGCTGATTTTCTTCGGCGCCTTCACGATCTTGAGCAGAAAGTCCCACGTGTCGGCGATCGCGATGCTGCCCGCGCCCGCCACGGCGAGAAAATCCGGGGTGCTCGGGAACCATTTGCCGGCGTGAATCTGCTGCAGCTCCTTCTGCGGGGTCCAACTCGCGGGCTTCGGAAAGTCGCCGACGAGGCTGAGTTCCTGCGTGGCCGCGGGCCCAGTCGGCAAACGTTGCGGCGGCACGAATCCGATTGGGCCAGGTTTGGCGCCGCTGCCCTGAAGACCCGCCGGGGGCGCGTTCCGGCTCAGCGAGGCCGGTCGGCCGAGCGGATCGGCGGGCGTGGATTCGGCCATGGAGCGCGGCGCCTCGCTAGCGTCTTCGGGCGAATGATGTAACTATTTTGCCGGGGCGTAAAGCATTGCGGCGCGCAACGAAACATCAGGAGGGCAGGTCTTCATGGCTGACAATCCGACGCAGGACGGGCGGACCGGAAAACTCGCGACGCCGCTCGGCAAGGACAAATTGTGCCTGACGCGCTTCGAGGGAACGGAAGCGATGGGCGAACTGTTCGAATTCCGCATCGAAGCGGTGAGTCCGGACGCCAATATCGATTTCAACCAGGCGCTCGGCCAGAATTGCAGCGTTCATCTCGAGACCGCGGATAACGTTGGCCGCGATTTCAGCGGCGTCCTGACCGAGGCGCGGTGGATTGGCACGCGCCTCGACCTTCACGTCTATAGTCTCGTCCTGCGGCCCTGGCCGTGGCTCATGTCGCTGCGCTCGGACTGCCGCATCTTCTCGAACATGTCGCCCAAGGAGATCATCAAGAAAGCTCTCGGGGACAGTGCTTTCGGCCCGATCGTCGACCTGATGTCGGAGGAATACCCGACGCTGGAATACACGGTTCAGTACCGCGAAACGGATCTCAATTTCGCTCTGCGCCTGATGGAGAAATATGGAATTTACTATTACTTCAAATTCGACAAGGGCGATGGGAGTTCCCCGAGCAAACACTCCATCGTGCTCGCCGACTCGACCACCCACGAAACTCTGCCCGCGCCGACCTCGGTCCTCTATCTGCCGCCGACCGCGGTCGGTCGCCGCGACATCCAGCAGCTCAACACCTGGAGCAGGATGCAGGGGATGGCGGCGGGCGTCTTTCAGCTCAACGACTACGATTACAACAAGCCCGACAAAGACCTCCTGGCCCACCGGTCGTTTCCCTACGCTTATGACAAAGGGAGCTTTGTTTACGACTATGCCGGCGGTTACGACGACAAGGATTTCGGCGAGCGGCTGACGCAGGTGAGGCTCGACGCCGAGCGGCATGGGGAGCGCTGCACCGCCGGCGGTTATGCGCCGTCGCTGACGCCGGGATTCACGATCCAGAGAACGTCCACCGACGGAGACCCGCAGGACGAAAACTACCTCATCCTGCGCTGCAGCCATTGGTACGGCGACCAGGCCTACGCGGCGGCCGGCGCCGCGGCCGGCGATTCCGACGGTTCCTATTCGGGGACCTTCGAACTTTCCCGCAGCTCGATTCCCTATCGCATGCCGCTGCGCACGCGACGTCCGGTGATCATCGGTTCGCAGCCGGCCAAAGTCGTCAGCCGGGACAATCAAGAAATCGACGTCGACAAACTGGGGCGCGTGCTGGTCGAATTCTACTGGGACGCCCCGCGCAGCGGCGGCAAAACGCCGTCGCGCCGGGTGCGCGTCGGCCAGTTCTGGGCGGGCGCCGTTCGCGGCGTCTTATTCATTCCCCGCGTCGGCGATGAAGTGATGGTCGAATACGAGAACGGCGACCCCGACCGGCCGATCATCGTCGGTTCGGTCTATAACGGCAACAACACAGTGCCTACGAAATTGCCAGACAATAAGACGCATTCGGGAATATTGACCCTTTCGAGCCCGAATAGCCCCGAAGGTTACCACATGCTGTTGTTCGAGGACAAAGCCGGCCAGGAATTCGTCAAGCTTCGCTCGCAGAGGGATCTGATGTTCAAGGCCCTCCGCAACGAGCAGCGCGACATCGGCGGCAGCCAGACCGAGAACGTCGGCGGCGATGAGACCATCAACGTCGGCGGGCCTACCGGCGGCGGGAATTTCACTCTCAACGCCTTCCAGACCGCGACGATCAATGTCGGCCCGGTCGGCGCGGGAACCCAGATCACGATGGACGCGTCGAGCATCACGCTGAGCGTCGGGCCCGGCGGGTTGGCGGCCCAAATCAGGATGGACGCGAGCGGCGTGACGATCAGTGGGACTCCCGTCTCGCAGTTGATGGTCCAATCCACGGGCATTCAGACCATGACCCCGATGCTGAACTTCGCAATCGGCCCGGCGATTTTCGCCGGGCCGGTGACGATTCCGCTCGCCAACATCGGCGCCGGAACGGTCGGCGGCGTGGCGCCGCTCGTGTAAAGGGCCGCAGATGTCCTCGCGCATCCGCTTCGGCTCCGCGCGCAACGTGTTCGAGGCGTTCAGCGACTTGAGCTACGCCGCGGCGCCGCCCGCGGACGATTCCGCGCCGCTGGACTACGCGCGCGCTCTTCTCGCCTCGCCGCGCCCGACCGACGCCATCGTCTTTATCGCCCATCTGCTTCCGCGCCGGGAGGCGGTATGGTGGGCGATCCAGTGCGTTCGCGCCATGCTCGGCGCAAGCGCCGACGACGGGGCCCTTCGCGCCGCCGACGCCTGGGTGCGCGCGCCGGAGGAGGACCATCGCAACGCCGCCCTCGCCGTCGCCAACGCCGCGGATCAACGCGTCGCCACGACCTGGCTCGCTTTCGCCGCCGCCTGGTCGGGCGGCAGCATCACGCCTCCCGATCAAAAGCCGATGCCGGCGCCGACCTCGGCTTGCGCGAAAGCGGCGCAGACGGCGGTCCTCATGGCGGCCTCAGCCGGCGATCCGCTCGGGGTCGTGCAGAAAATCGCGGCCTGCGCGCAAGCCGGCATTCGATTCGCCGACGGCGGCGACGCGACGGTGATCATGGCGCAGGGGTCGCCGACGAAGACCTCCGCGACGACCTCGCGCTGAGACCTCGCTTCGAGGGTCAAACAAACGATCGCGCGTCATTCCGCTCTCGGCTAACGTATCGATCGGGCGGTTGGGTGAGAACGGGCGGCGGTCCGAAAGCGCTGGACGCCGGTCCTCGAACTTGAGGAAGATTTCCATGCTCAGAATCCTCGCCGGTCTGCTCGCCGCATTGTCGGTCGCGGTTCCCGCTTATGCGGTCACGCCGTTTCCGGACGGCTTCCACAGCCGGGAGATCGCGACCAATGGAACGACGCTCTATGTGCGGGTCGGCGGGCAGGGCCCCGCGGTGGTGCTGCTGCACGGATTCGGCGACAGCGGCGATATGTGGGCGCCGGTCGCGGCGGCGCTGGAAAAGGATCACACAGTCATCGTTCCGGATTTGCGCGGCATGGGCCTCTCCGCCCATCCCGACTCGGGCTACGCCAAGAAAAATCAGGCCGCCGACATCGCCGGGGTGATGGACGCGCTCGGCGTCGGGAAAGCCGACCTCGTCACCCACGACATCGGCAACATGGTCGGCTACGCGCTGGCGGCGGGCTATCCGGGCCGGATCGCCAAATGGGCCGTCATCGACGCGCCGCTGCCGGGCCTCGGCAATTGGGCGGCCCAGCTCAGCAATCCGAAGACATGGCATTTCAATTTTTACGGACCCGACGAAGAGCGGCTGGTCGCCGGCCGCGAGCGCATCTATCTCGACCGGTTCTGGGACGAATTGTCGGCCGATCCGGGCGTGATCGACGAGGCGACGCGCGAGCACTACGCCGCGCTCTACGCGCAGCCCCACGCGATGCACGACGCCTTCGAGCAATTCAAGGCCTTCCCGCAGGACGGCGTCGACAACCGGGCGCTCCTGGCCAAGGGCAAGCTCACGATTCCGGTGCTTGCGCTCGGCGGCGAGAAGTCCTACGGCGCGGGCATGGCGACCGAGCTCGAATTTGTCGCCAGCGACGTGAGGGGCGGAATCATTCCCGATTCCGGCCACTGGGTCATGGAGGAAAACCCGGCGGCGACCACAATGCTGATCGTCGACTTCCTGGAGAAGTAGGCGGGCGCGCTTGACCGGCTCAGGGGAGCGAATGGACGATCACCGGCCCCGCGGTCGCGGTCGCCGATCCGACGACCAGCGGTCCGAGATTGTCTTCGATCCAGGCCAACGCCCGCCGGTTTGATTCCTCTGCCTCGGCGACGGTGTTGAAGATGCTGATCGCGGTCACGGTGTCGTCGGGCGCGTAGATCACGTAGTAGCCCATGAACCCAGACACGCCGCTGATGATGGGGACGGCGCCCTTGATGCGCTCGGCGAGTTCGTCCGCCGCGCCCGGCTTTGCCTTCACCTGACGAATGGCTGCGTACATGACATCCTCCCTACTCTTGGCGATCGTCTTTAGTGCGCTCACTCAGGCAGCCCGAGGATGCGTGCGCCGGCCAGGAATTTCTCGCCGACGGCGCGGCCCATGCCGGTTTCATGGACGATGCGTCCGCGGAAGCCTGATTCCAGCTCCAGGCCGCGCCGGATGATTGGCCGCTTCGGCCGTGCGCCCGCCGGCGGCCAGCGCCAGCCCTTGGAAGAAAATTCCCGTGCTGAAATTCGGGCTGCGATGGACCACTCTGCTGAAGCAAGCGGCCGCGTCGTCGAAACGCTCCTCCGCCAACGCCGCCTCTCCCAACGCCATGTGCGCCTCGAAAGCGAGGGGGTCGAAGGGACTGAGCCCAAGCGCGCGAGACGCGAGGGCGGCGGCGCCAACAACGTCGCCGGCAAGCCCATGGGCCTGCGCGCCGAGATAAAGCGCGGTCGCGCAGGCGGGGTTGAGCTTGAGAGCGCGATCAATGGTCGCAAGTCCGCTCTCCTGCTCGCCGACAAAAAAACGGGTGACGAAGCCGGCGACGGCGAGCGCGGTCGCGTCCTGAGGATTGCCGCCGACCGTCATGCGCGCGTGACGCAAGGCGGCGTCGCGGCGCGCCTTGTCAAACCCCTCCCGCGTGAAGCACAGCTCGTGACACCAAGCGGCAAGGGCGTGGACGGTCAGGTTGTCCGGATCGAGCTTAAGCGCCTTCTCCAAAAGCGCGAGCGCCGTCTTGGCGTCGCTTGGCATGTGAGCGGCGACGTGCGGCAGCGCACGCAGATAAAGCTCGTAGGCGTCGAGGTTCTCGACCCTCTTCCACAACGCCCGCTCGATCTCCGATTTCTGCAAGCTGGGCTCGACAATGCCGACGATGCGCTCGGCGATCTGATCCTGGAGATCGAAAATGTCTTCGAGCGCGCTGTAGTATCGGTCGGCCCACAGAAGCTTGCCGGCTTCCAATTCCGTGAGGCGCGCGGTGATCCGGAGGCGGCGCGCGGCCCTGAGCACACCCCCTTCCAAAACATAGCGCGCGCCGAGCGAACGCCCGGCTTCCCGAGCGTGCGTTGGACCGCGCTTATCGTGGGGCGTCGAATGGCGCGCGATGACCATAATCGACCCGACCCGCGAGAGCGCGTTGACGATCGGCGCCGGCCACCCCGGCAACGAAAAACTCCTCAGCCGGATCGCCCGTGAGGTTTTCGAACGGCAACACGGCAACAGAGGGCTTCGGGCGCGGAGGGGGACGCATGTCCGAGCGCGCTTCGACGGAATCGAGAGCCTCCCGCATCGCGCGGCAAGTCGAGCAGCGAGTCGACGATGTCGTCGTTGAGAGAAATGAGCTCGTGCGCGCGTCTCAAGAGATAGACGCCTTGCCGCGTCAGCTGCGCGCCGCGCCCTTGCCGCCCCAAGCATCGATGGCCCTCCAGCGATTCGAGCCGCCGCATTTATCGCAGTCCGCGGACTGAGACCGCCCGAACGCTCCGCCGCGCGCGTGAAGCTCCCTCCCTCTGCGATCAGCACGAAGCTGCGCAATAGGCCAATGTCGAGAGCCGAGGGCGAGCCCATGACCCATAATATTCGCTAATGGGCCAGAAGCACAATTCGTTTCCGCTCTCTCCTGAAGAGCGGCACCCTACCGGACGCGCGTGGAGACAAAGCCGCGCCGGGAACGGACGGTAGAGAGAACGAGGGAAGAGGCACATGGACGAGGCCAAGTTGAACGCGTTCATCGGCAAAATATTGGGCGACCTCGGCGGCGCGTTCAGTGTGCCCATGGTGCGCATGGGCGATAAGCTCGGCCTGTACAAGGCTCTCAACGAGAAGGGTCCGATGACGCCGGGTGAACTGGCTGCCGACGACAAACGTCGCGGAACGCTACTCGCGAGAGTGGATGTCGCACCAGGCGACTTCCGGTTATCTCGAGTACGACCCTGTCACGGGCAAGTTCGCCTTGCCGCCCGGAACAGGCGATGGTTTTCGCTGATGTTGACAGCCCCGTCTATTTGCAAGGGGCTTTCGATCTCGCTGTGGCGATGGTGGAGAACCAGCCGAAGGTCGAGGCCGCGTTTCGCTCAGGCAAAGGCGTCGGCTGGGGCGATCAGGCGCAGTGCCTGTTCTGCACGGTCGGGCGCTTCTTCCGACCCAGTTATCACAACAATCTCGTGGGCTCGTGGCTGCCGGCCTTGGACGGCGTCGCCGCTAAACTGGAAAGCGGCGCGAATGTGGCTGATGTTGGTTGCGGTCACGGGTTTTCGACCATCATCATGGCGAAGGCGTTCCCGAAATCGACCTTCGTCGGGTACGACTTTCACCCTGCGTCGGTTGAGCAGGCTCGGGTCCACGCCGAGCAGCACGGGGCGAGCGCGAACGCGAAGTTCGAAGTCGCCACGGCGAGTGATTTTCCCGGCAAGGAGCTTGATCTCGTGACTTGCTTCGATTGCCTGCATGACATGGGCGATCCGGTCGGCGTCGCGCGACATGTGCGACAAACTTTGAAGCCAGATGGAAACTGGATGATCGTAGAGCCTGCAGCCGGGGATAGGCTGGAAGACAACATCAATCCTGTGAGCCGGATGTTCTACGCCGCCTCCACCATGATCTGCGTGCCAACCTCGCTCGATCAACCGGTCGGAATGGCGTTCGGCGCGCAGGCAGGCTTCGCAAAGGTCTCGTCCGCGATCACGCAAGGCGGATTCAGCAAAGTGCGCAAGGCGACGGAGACGCCATTCAGCCTCGTTCGCTCGAGGCGCGTCCTTAAGGCGCGCCGCCACCGATCACGGGTTGACCGCGGGCTCCTCCGGCGCAGCCGAACGCGCCCGCGCGCTCGGCAGCATCTTTTTCACCGCGCTCGATGCGGCGACGACGCCCTGGTTGGCGAAAGCCTCGTGGTTGCGCTCGATCTCGTTCAGGTCATAGAGATAATTGACCATCACGCCGACGGACTCGGCGAGCCCTTTTGGCGACAGGTCCCCCATCCAGTTGATGCGCTCCAGCCGCGCGCCGTTGCCAAGATGAAAACGGGCGACCGGATCGGCGACCCGACCGTCCGGACGTCTGGCCTTCAACAGATAACAAGCCGCCAGCGGCTCCAGCGCCTTGCGCAATCGCGCCGCAGTCTCCGGCCCCGTCGGCCATCTCTCGTCCGAAGCCAGTTCGCGCGCCGCCCTCGCCAGAGGTTCGACAGTCGGATCCTCGCATGCCTCCAGCCAGGACCGTAAGCCCGGAACTGGCGACAGCGTGACGAAGGTC
The DNA here is from genome assembly GCA_963835955.1 of uncultured Alphaproteobacteria bacterium. Lineage (GTDB taxonomy): Bacteria > Pseudomonadota > Alphaproteobacteria > Rhizobiales > Beijerinckiaceae > Roseiarcus. Next base: position 68,187 of record CAWIHZ010000009.1, read on the forward strand.
TCGATCCTCGGCAGCTCCCGCCTGATCTCCTCGACCACCTGTTTGATGAGAAAATTGCCGAAATTGACGCCGGCGAGGCCCTGCTGGCAGTTGGAAATCGAATAGAACGCCGCCACCCGCGCCTTTTCCTTCGCGAGACGGGAGCGCTTTTCCGCAAGCAGCGGGGCGATCGCCTCCGGCGCGCTTTGAGTCAGCGCGACTTCGACGAAGATCAGCGGCTCGTCGATGAGCGCGGGGTGAAAGAACGCGTAGCAGCGGCGGTCGTCGGGATCGATGCGCCGGCGCAGATCGTCCCAGTCGCGGATTTGGTGCACGGCCTCGTAGCGGATGATCTTTTCCAGGACCGCCGCCGGCGAGGACCAGTCGATCCGGCGCAGAACCAGAAAGCCGCGGTTGAACCACGACCCGAACAAATGGGCGAAATCCCGATCGACCACGGCCAGATCGCCGTCCTCACGCATGAATTCAAGCAGCTCGGCGCGCATGGCGACCAGCGCGGCGGTGCCGCCGGGCGAGCGATTGAGCCGGCGGAACAGTTCCTGCCGGCGCGGCTCGGAGGCGTAGTGAATTTCGCTCGCGGCCGCCTTGTCGCCGTTCGAATCCCATCGCGCCACCGCCTCCCTCATCCGCTCGCGATCGGGTCCGAATTCGTCTGCGAGCGCGCGAAAGACCGCAATCTTGTCGGAAGCGTCGAGGGCCCGATAGCGGCGGAGAAATTCGCTCGCGAGCGCGACCCCCGAGGCTTCGCCGCGTCCCGTCAGCAGAGCGCCGCACATTGCGATGAGAGAGCCTGCGCGGCCATCCGCCTCCTTCGGCCAGGGCGTCAGCTTGAGGACCGAGCGCCCGCGATCGGCGATCGAGGCCAGAAGATCGGAAAAGAAGGCGTTGGTCATGCGCTCTCGCCGAAGCGGCCCCTGAACCCGGCGGCGGCGCAGCGCCGCCTCGACGGTTCAGGACGGATTGTCATCCGCGATCAAGCGCGAATCAAGGCGGTTTCAGACCGGCGGCGCGGCAAACCAGTGAGCCCAGAGTTCGCGCAGGCGCAGCGCCCATGCGAGATAGAAGCCAAGGGCGATGAGAAAGATCAGCGTGACCGAGCCGAGCGTCATCAGGACGAAGCTGAGCGCGTCGCCGAGCCTGGCGGCGAGACGGCGCTTCGGACGGCCCTTGGGCGCCGCGGCCGCGGGGGCGGGCGCAGTCGTCTCGTCCTCGACCCGCGGCGGCGAGCGCTCCAAGCCATTCGCAATCGGCCGCGTCCGCGCACCCCTGGCGGGAGCGGCTTGCGCCCGACTGTCGCCCGGATCGGCCGTGGCGAGCGCCCGCTCGCGCTCGACCAGCCGGCGTGCGACATAATTGGTGACCGCGGCCGCGGTCTTGTCGATCGACGGGCTTTCCGCGATCAGCACCCGGCCGTGCCGCGTATCCTGATAGAAACGATAGGTGCGTCGGTCGCGCGCCATGTCGACGAAGGCGATCATGTCGATGAAGAGGCGCGGATGGTCGCCCGGCGCCAGCGCCAGATCAAACAGATCGACCCCCGGCGGCGCCTGGCCGACCACCGGCTTCAGCGCGCTTTCGAGCAAAGCGAGCCGGGCGCGCTCGATCTCGTTGAGATCGGTGATCGCCTCTGCCCGCTCGGCGTTTTCGACCCGCGCGCGCCTGACGGCGGCCGCCAGATCGGACGGCGGCGGAGGAGCGCCCGCCGGCTTCTCGTCCTTCGTGTGGGTTCCCAAGATTCCTGAACCTCTGGCGCGCGCCTTATAGACTCGCCGCAACGTCGGCCGTTCTTTTGCCCAAGTTAACGCAATCGCCGCCGACTTCAAATCGCGAGACGCCATTGATCGCCAGCCGCCGATTGCCGATAATCGGGTTTTCCGCTGGTCGCGGCCGTTCGCGAAAGGAGTTCAGCGATGAGCGCCGCCGATCTGATGAAGTTCTCGCCCGAGGTCGCCAGCGCGCGCGCGGGCCGCAAGCCGCTGGTTGCGCTCGAATCGACGATTCTCACCCACGGCATGCCCTACCCGCACAATGTCGAAACCGCGCGCGGCGTCGAGGAGGCGGTTCGCGCGATGGGCGCGGTCCCGGCCACGATCGCCATTATCGACGGCGCGCTCAAGGTCGGCCTCGATAGAACCGAGATCGAGCGGCTCGGCCAGCTCTCCGGCGGCGTCGTCAAGGCCTCGCGCCGCGATCTGGCCCTGGTCGCGGCGCGCAAAGGCTCGGCCGGCACGACGGTCGCGGCGACGATGTTCGTGGCGGAGCTCGCGGGAATCGAAATCTTCGCCACCGGCGGCATCGGCGGGGTCCACCGCGGGGCCGAGGAGACGTTCGACATTTCCGCCGATCTGGTGGAGCTCGCCCGCACCCGCGTCGCCGTCGTCTCGGCCGGCGCCAAGTCGATCCTCGACATCGAGAAGACCCTCGAGTTCCTGGAGACGCAGGGGGTCGCGATCGTCGGCTACCGCTGCGACGAATTCCCCGCCTTCTACGCCCGTTCATCCGGCTTCAAGCTGGAGCACCGTTGCGACGGGCTGCGCGATCTCGCCCGCATGATCCGCCTGCAGCGCGACATCGGCCCCGGCGGCCTTTTGATCGCCAATCCGATCCCCGAAAGCTTCGCGATGGAGGAGCGCGCGATCGAAGAGAGGATCGTCGAGGCGGTGGCGGAGGCCAAGGAGCAGGGCGTGGCCAAGAAGGAGGCGACCCCGTTCCTGTTGAAGCGCGTGTTCGAGCTGACTGGCGGACGCAGCCTTGAGGCCAATATCGCGCTGATCAAGAACAACGCCATGCTCGCGGCGCAGACGGCGGTGGAGTTGGCGCGGCTATAGGGGCGGAGCCTAGCGCTCTGGCTCCCTCCCCGCGAACTCGAAGGCCGCATGATGCACGCTCACTTTGTTCTCGCGCACCCCGAGCCGCAATCATTCAACGCGCATCTCGTCCGTTCCGGATCGGCGGCGCTTCAAGGCGAGGGCTGGACCGTTTCGGTCTCCGATCTCTATACGATGGGCTTCGACCCTTGCGAACGTCCGGAGCATTACGCCGACCGGGCCGTTCCGGCGCGCTTCGACGCGCAGGTCGAGCAGCGGCGCGCGTCGGAAACAGGCGGCCTGCCGAAGCCGGTGACGGACGAGCTGGCTCGGATGGACCGCGCGGACCTCTTGGTGCTGCAATATCCGATGTGGTGGCACCTGCCGCCGGCGATGCTGAAAGGATGGTTCGACCGGGTGCTCGCCTATGGCGCCGCCTATACCAGCAAGAAGCGGTTCGAGAACGGCCGCTTCGTCGGCAAGCGCGCCATGCTTTCGGTGACGGTCGGCACCAGCCGGGCGACTTACGAACATGACGGCCGCAGCGGCGACATCGACCTGATGCTGTGGCCGGTGCACTTCACGCTCGCCTATGTCGGCTTCGAGGTGCTTGCCCCCTATGTGGCCTATGGCGTCGAGGCGGGGTTGCGCTATTCCGACCCCGCCGCGATCGAAGATCGCTTAAGGGAAATCGTCGCCGAGTTCCGCGCCGCCCTGCCGCGCCTCGCCGAACGCGAGACGATCCCGTTCAACCGGATGGAGGAGTGGGGACCGGATGGCCGCATCTTGGCCAGCGCTCCGGTCCACTCCGCATTCATCGGAAACAGCGGCTCGATCTGGAGTGACCCCCTCCTGCCGGCTGCGAGGGGGAATCGCGACGACGCTTGACCCTTGACCGCGCTACGGCTACGCCGTATACAGATGAATGACGGACATTTCCAATGAGATGACGCGAAAGCCGCCTCGAACTTCGCGCATCACGGCGTCACCTTCGAGGCCGCGCGCGCGCCGTTCAAGGACCCTTTCGCACTCGACTGGCTGGACGCGAGCGAGGACTACGGCGAACACCGATTTGCGGTCGTCGGCATGAGCGAGCGACGGTTGCTGTTTGTCGCTTACACGATGAGGCGCAACTCGATTCGAATCATCTCGGCGCGACAGGCGACGCCGTTTGAGCGAAGGAAATATCATGAAGAAGGCGAGCCATGACTGGCGCCGCGCGGACGCGATGACCGATGAGGACATCCATGCCGCGGCGCTTGCCGATCCGCACGCCCAGCCGCTGACGCCGGAACGGCTCAAGCATATGAAACGGACGCCGCAGGTGAAGATCATCCGCCGCGCGCTCGGCTTGTCGCAGGAAGAATTCGCGACGCGGTTTCGGATCCCGCTTGGCACCCTTCGGGACTGGGAGCAGGGACGCAAGGAGCCCGACGCCGCCGCCCGCGCTTACCTGGTGGTGATCGGGCGCAACCCGTCCGCGGTGAGCGAAGCGCTGCAGCCGATGACGTGACCCCGCCCACGATGCGCCGGCGGCCGACAAACGTCCGAGCCCGATCTCGAACGCGGGAGTAGGCTTGAGATGTCGACCTCCGGGGGATCAGCGCCGCGCGGTTCGACCCCCCGCGTCCTCGTCATCGGCGACGTGATGACCGACGTCATTGTCCGGCCGGAGGGGCCGCTGGCGAAGGGATCGGACCGGCGGGCGTCGATCGCGTTCGAGCCGGGCGGGTCGGCGGCCAATCAGGCGGCGTGGCTCGCCTCCTTCGGCGTTTCGGTCGATTTCGTCGCCCGGGTCGGCGCGGCCGACGTCGGGCGCGAGACGGCGCGGCTGATCGAGATCGGCGTCATGCCGCGGCTTGTCGGCGACCCGCATCGACCGACCGGACGGCTGGTCGCGCTGATCGATCCAAATGGCGAGCGCAGTTTCTTCACCGACCGCGGCGCCAACGAGGCGCTGTCGGCGAACGACATTCCCGACGCGCTGATCGCCCGCGCCTCGATCATTCACCTCTCCGGCTATTCCTTCTTCGAGCCCTCGCCGCGCGCGGCCGTGCTCAGCGTCATGCGCCGCGCGCGAAGAAAGCCGATCAGCGTCGACCCGGCGTCGGCGGAGTTTTTGCGCGAGGTCGGGCCGCAGAAATTTCTCGCTTGGACCCGCGGCGCGGCGATCCTGTTTCCCAACGAAGAGGAAGCGGCGACGCTCGCCGGCTCGGACGACCCGGAGACCCAGTGCGCGCGCCTGGCGGTCCGCTATCCGCTGGTCGTCGTCAAGCGCGGCGCTTCCGGCTCGGAGGCGGCGGCGGGCGCGCAGCGCTGGCGAGCCGCGGCGCCGAGCGTCGAGGCGATCGACACCACCGGCGCCGGCGACGCCTTTGTCGCCGCCTTTCTCGCCGCCCGCCTCCAAGGCGCTGACGTGCAAGCGGCGCTGGAGCGCGCAGCCGCCGCCGGAGCGGGCGCGTCCGCGCTGGTCGGCGGAAGGCCGAGGCCAACCCGTGATCGCTTGGACTGATATGAACGTTCAGTCCGGCTGATAGACTTGCGGCGCACGCCGCCTATTCCTATCTTCTTGCTCAACGCGGCGTTGGGTCAAAGAACTTCTTGAGCTTCGTCGTTCCTAGGTTGCGTGGCGACTCAGTATTTCGGCGCCCGCAGCCATTGTATTTCGAGCAGGAGGCTTTTCATGTCCATCCGTCCCGTCAAGAGCATTGCCCAATCGCGGCCGACCATGGAGGGCGCGGGCGTAAGACTGCGCCGCGCCTTCGGCTTCGGCGACACGTCCGACTTCGATCCGTTCCTGATGATGGACGATTTCCGCAGCGACCGGCCCGAGGACTATCAGGCGGGCTTCCCCTGGCATCCGCATCGCGGCATCGAAACCATCACCTATGTGCTGGCGGGCAGCGTCGACCACGGCGACAGCCTGGGCAACCGCGGCAAGCTCGCCGCCGGCGACGTGCAATGGATGACGGCCGGCAGCGGCATCATGCACCAGGAAATGCCGACCGGGGACGCGAAGGGCCGGATGCACGGCTTTCAGCTGTGGGCCAATCTGCCTTCCCGGCTGAAGATGACCAGGCCGCGCTACCAGGACGTGCCGGCGGCGGCGATTCCCGAGGTCGTCGACGACGACGGCACGCGGGTGCGGGTGATCTGCGGCGAGTTCTGGGGCAAGAGCGGCCCGGTCGACGGCGTCGCCGCCGAGCCGCGCTATCTCGACGTGTTCGTGCCTGCGGGCAAGCGCAAGCGCCTCAGGGTCGAGGATTTCCGGCAGGCGTTCGCCTATATCTTCGAGGGCTCGGCCAGTTTTGCCGACGCCTCCGAACCGTTTGGCGTATTGCGGGAGGCTCAAGTCGGCGGCGAGGACGTTCTGGTGCGCGACGCGGTCGGCAACCGCTCGCTCATCGTGTTCGGCCCGGGCGACGAGATCAGCGTCCAGGCCGGCGATGAGGGCGTGCGCTTCCTGCTCGTCTCCGGAAGACCGTTGCGCGAGCCGATCGCCTGGCATGGGCCGATCGTGATGAACACCCAGGCGGAAATCCGCCAGGCGCTGACCGACTTGCGGTCCGGCGAGTTCATCAAGGCCTAACGAGGACCGGCGGGAGCCGGCGATCGCCGCGGCTTCCGCCGAGAACCGCTCCGCCTGGACGGAACGCGAACCCTGACTTTCGCGTTTTGCGATCGTGAAGGCTGGCGCACCGTGCCGGACGGAGCCGAGCTGAAATGCCTGATTCAATAATCGCGACGCAGTGCTGCATCGGCGGTGGCGGCCCCGCCGGGATGATGCTTGGATTCCTGCTGGCGCGCGCCGGCGTTCGCGTTGTGGTGCTGGAGAAGCACGCCGATTTCTTCCGCGATTTCCGCGGCGACACGGTTCATCCTTCGACGCTCGAGTTGATGGTCGAGCTCGGCCTGCTCGACGAGTTTTTGAAGCTGCCGCATCAGAAGGTCGAAACGCTGACCGGCCAGGTCGGCGCCGAACACCTTCAGTTCGTGGATTTTCGCCATCTGCCAACGCACTGCAAATTCGTTGCGCTGATGCCGCAGTGGGACTTCCTCAACTTCCTGGCCGAGCAGGGCAAGCGCTACAAGACCTTCGACCTGCGCATGCAGGCCGAGGCGACCGACCTGATCGACGAGAACGGGCGCATTGTCGGATTGATCGCCGACACGCCGGACGGGGCGCTCACAATTCGCGCGGGCCTGGTGGTCGCCTGCGACGGACGTCGTTCGACCATACGCGAGAAAGCCGGACTCAAGAGCGACGACTATGGGGCGCCGATGGATGTGCTGTGGTTTCGTCTCTCGCGCAAGGAGGGCGACAGTCCGGACACGTTCGGCCATATCGAAGCTGGCAAGCTGATGGTCATGTTCGATCGCGGCGATTACTGGCAATGCGCCTATGTCATTCCCAAAGGCGGGATCGCGCGCGTGAAGTCGGAGGGTCTCGAAGCCTTCCGCGGGCGGATTGTTGAAATGTCGGCGTTTTTGTCCGGCCGCGTCGGCGAATTGAAAAGCTGGGACGACGTCAAACTGCTCAGCGTCACGGTCGACCGGCTGAAGAAATGGTGGCGACCCGGGCTCCTGTGCATCGGCGATGCGGCGCATGCGATGTCGCCGATCGGCGGCGTGGGCATCAACATGGCGGTGCAAGACGCGGTCGCTGCAGCCAACCGGCTCGCCGTACCCCTCCGGACCGGCGGGGTGACGGACGATGATCTTCAGGCCATCGAGAAGCGACGCACTCTGCCCATGCGGTTCACTCAGTGGCTGCAGCTGACCATCCAGCGGAGGATCATCAACCGCGTTCTCAAGACACATGAGCGGCCGAAGCCGGCGTTGTTTTTCAAGCTTTTTAACAGCTTTCCGGTCCTGCGCCGCATTCCGGCGCGGCTGATCGGCCTCGGCATTCGTCCTGAGCACGTGCGCACGCCCGAAGCCTTGCCGGATTGAAGCCAGCTCGGATATCTTCCGTCATCGGACCAGCGCCTCGGCGCAGGCGCTGAGCGTATCGCGGGCCATCCGCTCGATCGAGCAGGCTTTGGCGATTTTTTCGCCCGCGACCGGCGCCGGACGGCTTCGCGCGCGCAAGGCGCCGTGCGCCAGCGCCGCTTGGATGGCCGGGACAGGCGGGCCATGATCACAGAGGGCCGAAGTCTTGCCAGCGGTTACGGCCGACCAAAACCCGCGGCGATTAGAGCTCAACAATTTCTTCCGAAAAACCAAAAGCTGTGTTAGTCTGCCTGTCGTGATGGGCAAAGCATTCGCCAGCGCGGGCCGAGGGACGAAGGCGGGAGCGGCCTGTTCGGCGCCAGCGCGCGCATATCACGCGATATGTATGGTCTTTATTAGCCCCGGATGATTTTCTTCGATTGGAATCGCAACCGGGGCAGATTTCCGGGCGGAGGGGGGAGTCAAGGCCGGCAAAACGTGATTCAAGCTTTGGATGACGGCGCGCATCCCTGATTCGCTTGAGCGGCTTTCGCATCCGGACTTGGTCGGCCTGGTGCGCGATCTGATCCATGAAGTGACGCGGCTTCGCGCGGAGAACGAGAAACTCGTCGGCGCCCTGGCCAGGTTGAAAATCGAGCATCAGGCGGTCAAGGACGAGCTTGCGCGGCTGAAGCATCTTCCGCCGCGTCCGCCGCACATGCCTTCGGGCATGGACAAGGCGAGGGACGCGAAAGGGCCGGAGGGCGGCGGCAGTGAGAAGGGCGGGCGTTCGACGCGGCGGCGCGGCGGTCGAACTCGACAAGCTGACGATTGGCGCAACGGTGGTGGTGAGGGCGAAGGCTCCGGCGGGCTCGCGCCATAAAGGCTACCAAGACATGGTGGTTCAGGACCTGAGCCTGCGCCCGCTGGTGACGCGCTATCGGCGCGAGCGGTGGGAAACGCCGGACGGCGAAACGATCATCGCCGAACTCGATTCCGGGATTGTCGGAGGCTACGGCCCCAACCTGAATCGCTTGGTCTTGGCGCTGCACTTTGCCGGACAAATGACCTGCGAGCGGATGGTGGCGCTTCTCAAGGGGATGGGCGTGGCGATTTCGAAGCGGCAGGTGGTTCGCCTGCTGACGGTCAAGCTGGAGACGTTCCGCGCCGAGGATGCGGCGGTGTTGAAGGCGGGCTTGAGCGGCGCTTATGTCACGGTCGACGATACCGGGGCGCGCCACGCCGGCAAGAGCGGCTACACCACGCAGATCGGCTCTTCCCACTTCACGGCGTTTCGCACTGGACCCTCCAAGTCGCGCCTGGCGTTTCTGTCGCGGCTTTGCGGCGGAACGTCGCTCTATGTGATCAACGACGCCGCGCTCGCCTA
>CAWIHZ010000010.1:0-166167 GCA_963835955.1 uncultured Alphaproteobacteria bacterium
CATGAAAGGGCGCAATCTGTCGCAGATCGTGATCGACAAGTTGATCGCGCATCGGGCGCGCATTTTTGCCTCCTCGAGCGACTGGGAGCGCCATCTGCGGGCGCTGGCCTTGAGCGAGACGAAAGTCTTGCCCGATCCCGTCTTGATCGCCAGCGAGGCGGCGCTGTGGGGCGCGATCCATCATCAGGGCTTGCTGCAGGACACGGTGATCGTCTCTGACGACGCCGGCCAGTTCCGCGTCGGCGCGCACGCTCTGTGCTGGGTTCACGCCGAACGGCTCGTCCACAAGCTCATTCCCGCCAACGACAAGCAGCGCAACGCCGTCGAGGTCGCCAAGCGGATGATCTGGTGGTTCTATCGTTGCTTGAAAGACGACAAGCTCTCCCCCAGCCCCGATCAGGCCGAACTCTTGCGCGCCCGCTTCGAGCGCATCTTCAAGCGCGCCCGAACCGGGTACGCCACGCTCGACAGCCTGCTCAAACGCCTCCATCGCCACAAAGACGAACTGTTGCGCGTGCTCGAGCGGCCGGAAATCCCGCTCAACGCCAACGCCTCGGAAAACGACATCCGCGCCTTCGTCACCAAGCGAAAAATATCCGGCCGAACCGTAAGCGACCAAGGCCGCGACGCCCGCGACATCATGCTCGGTCTGGCCAAAACCTGCATGAAATTGAAATTGTCGTTCTACGACTTCATCGGCGACCGACTGGGAATCCCAGGCCCCAAAATCCCACACCTCGCAAACCTCGTCAGGCCCGCCCCCGCTTGAGCCAACCCAAGCTTGCCCGGAAATCTGTCCCGGTTATATTGGAATCGCCGTAACCCCTTGAAAAGTCTCGATTCAGACGAGAGAATCCAAGCAATTCCAAGCAAATCCAAGCATTTTGTTGCTTGGTTTTCCTTGGTTTTTCTTGGCCCGGCTTGGATCGGCTTGGAAAAATTTGGCGCCGCCAGGATAACACTGTTTTCTATCGTGCTTAGGCCGCGCGCCCGGCGGCCGGCCGGCCGGATCACCGGCCGAGAGCCTCGGCGTAGACGCTCAGCGTGTCCCGCGCCATGCTTTCGATCGAATAGCGTTGGGCGATATGCGCGCGCGCGCGGCGCCGGGCCGCTTCGCGCGCCGACGCGCCAAGCGTGAACGCGGCTTCGATCGCTTCGGCGAGCGCCGTCGCGTCCTGGGGAGGAACCAGCCAACCCGTGCGGGCGGCGGTTGCGGCGTAAGGCGGCGCGGCGATCATTTCGCGCGCCGGGCCGACGTCGGAAGCGATGGTCAGCGCCCCCGTCGCGGCGGCTTCGATGATCGTGCGCGTCACGCCTTCGCTGTCGGTCGCCGGGAAAACGACCACGGTCGCCCCGGTGAAGGCCGCTAGACGATCGCCCGGCGCGCCGGTCCGCACAATCAGGGAATTGACGCCGCGCTCGGCGGCGAGCGTATCCAACTCCTTTGCGAAGGCGGGTTTGGCCGCCTCGCCAGCAATCACGAAACGGACGTCGTCGACGCCACGGCCCTTGATCAGCGCGGCCGCCTCGATCAGCGTTCTCTGACCTCGGCCGGCTGCGAGCCGGGCGGGCGCCAGCACGACGCGCACATGCGCCGCAGCGCCCCAGGCCTCGCGGACCTCGGTCACACGTTCGCGGGCCATGCTTTCCCGGCCAAGTCGAGAGAGGTCGATTCCCGGCCGCACCACCCTGAGCCGCATCCGCGCGGTGGGGAAGATCTCGGCCGCGCGGTCAGCCGCGTATTGCGACGACGCGATGACGAGATCGCCGTCGGCGACGGCCGATTCGAAACTCGTGCGCGTGGACGAGCCCGTACTGTCGCCGAAGAACGAGGTCACCGTCGGGCGCTTCAATTTGCGGCAGGCCCCGAGCGCCGTCCACGCCGCCGCTCGCGAGCGCGCGTGCACGAGTTCAACCCGTTCGGATTCCATGATTCGCGTCAGACGCCGCACGTTGAGCGACAGGGCGAGCGGATTCTTCGTCGCCGCCGGAAAGGGAACATGCAGGCCCCCAACCGCGTGCAGCTCGCTCGCCAGTTGGCCGGGATCACAGGCCACGAGCGCGCGAGCGCCGGCTTCGACCAGGGCCTCGGCGACCGCCAGCGTCGAGCCTTCGTCGCCGCCGGCGGCAAGGGGGGGTACGATCTGGAGGATCGTGCGGCCCGCGAGCGGGGCGTTCGTCCCGCGTCCAAAAGGGGAAAGCGGATCGACGTTCACGCGCGAATTCGCCGCGAAGAAAGACGCGTCGGAACGAAGGCCCGATTGACAGCGGCCGCAAGCCCGGCCAAGCCGCCGATGTCGCTTGCATCGAGGCTGCAGTCGGTCAGGGCGCAATCGGTGGGGCGCATCATTGGGGCGAACTGGGTTTGTCGAACGTGCAGCCGCAGAACTTCATCGTGGGGAATCCCCCGAATCAACGGCGTATCGCCTTTCGCCGCCGCGCGCCAGTGCGAACCGGGGCGCCGGGGCTCATTTGGCTGTGCGGTTTTCGCTCCGACATGGATTCGACCAAGGCGAGCGCGCTCGATGCTGAGGCGGCGCAGCGGGGCCTCGGACTCCTGCGTTTCGACTATTCGGGCCACGGCGGCTCCGACGGGCGGATCGAAGACGGCACGATTTCGCGCTGGCTCGAGGAGACGCTCGCGATTGTGCGCGCCGAGAGCGAGGGTCCACAAGTGATTGTCGGCTCGTCGATGGGCGGTTATCTCGCGTTGCTCGCCGCGCGCGCGCTTCACGGGGCTGGCGAGACAGATCGGCTCGCTGGGCTCATCCTCATCGCGCCCGCGGTTGACTTCACCGAATCGCTGATCTGGGGGCGGGCGTCTCGTAAAGCGCGGCGCGCGATCATGGAGGAAGGCGCATGGCGCCGGCCCTCGGCCTATTCCGTAGAGCCGGATTGTTTCACGCGCGCGCTGATCGAGGACGGTCGCAGCCACCTGCTCTTCGGCGGCATGATCCGCACCCATTGTCCCGTGGTCGTCCTGCAAGGCATGCGCGACGAGGACGTGCCCTACGGCCACGCGCTCGCGCTGATGGAGCGGCTCGGCGGCGATCCCGCGACCCTGACGCTGATCAAGGACGGCGATCACAGATTGTCGCGCCCGCAGGATCTGCAGCTCATGTTCGACGCGCTGGGGCGGCTGATCTGAGCGCTCGGCAACGCGCCGCGGAGAAACCCGTCGATCGCCTGGGCGTGGCGGGCGTTACTCCGACGCCGCCCCGAAGCGGTGCAGGTTCGCCCCGTGGATCTTGAGCCAAGCCTCGGCGCGGTCCGTTTCAGGGAATGCCCGGCGGACGAGTTTCCAATAGAGCGGCGAATGATTCATGTGCTTGATATGCGCGACTTCGTGCGCGGCGAGATAGTCGAGCACGAACGGCGGAGCGAGAATCAGGCGCCAGGAGAAATTGAGTCCGCCGGTTGACGAGCAGGAGCCCCAGCGGCTGACCGTATCGCGCAGGACAATGCGCTTCGGCGTCACGCCAAGCTGCTTGGCGTGGCGCGCGACCGCGGCCTCGATGTCCTTGCGCGCTTCGCGCTTCAAAAAATCCGCGACACGGCGCGGCACGTGCGGCCGCTCTCCGGACACGCAGATCAGCGGACCATGCTCGCCCTTCTCCACCCAAACGACGCCGCGCTGGCCTGGCCGATGAACGATGCGATGATCGACACCGCGCAGCGGCGTGGTCGCGCGCGGCTCGAAGGCGACCGGAGGCGGAAGCCTCGCGAGCCTCACGCCTATCCACGCGGCGTGACGCTCGGCGAATTCCCGCGCCGCCTTGAGCGAAGAGCGCGCCGGCATGGTCAACAGCACGTCGCGGGTCGCAGCCCGCACCCGCAAGGTGAAGCGGCGCGAGGTGGCGACGCGTCTCAACGCGACGCGATAGACTTCGCCGCCGTGGGCGATGTCAAAGCGCGCCGAAAGCTCCGGCGCATGGCGCTCGAAAAGACGCAGCATTCCGCCAACTCCCTTCACTAGGGGGTTAACCTCGCCTATGCCCTGGAGCCAACGCCCGGCCCAAACAAATTCTAATCCAGCCCCCACCTGAGTCGCCAGCCATTTTCGTGGAAAAAAAGCGACGCCGCCTCAGCCTAGACGCAGCGCCGGTCGCGGTCCCGGCTTCAGCAGGACTGGAAGCCCGGCCGCTACCCAGACGACCGCGTCGCAGGCCCGGGCGATCCCCCGGTTGACGTTGCCCTGCCAGTCGCGGAAATCGCGGCCGAGCCTGTGCCCGGGCACAATGCCCATTCCGACCTCGTTGGATACTAAGACCGCTGGGCCGCTGAGCGAGCCGATCGCCACGGCCAGACCGGCGATCTCGGCCTCGGGATCGCGACCTGCGACCATCAGGTTGCTGAGCCACAGGGTCAGGCAATCGACAAGAACGACGCAACCGGGGCGTGCGCTAAGCGCCAGCGCCTTGGCGAGATCCAGCGGTTCCTCCAGCGTTGTCCAGCCCGCGCCGCGGGCCGACCGGTGGCGCGCGATGCGCGCCGCCATTTCGGCGTCGTCCGCCGAGGCGGTCGCCAGATAAATCCGCTCGGAGGCGGCGGCCTCGGCCATGTCCTGCGCGTAGGCGCTTTTGCCCGAGCGAGCGCCGCCGAGAACCAATGCGGCGCGAGCCCTGGCGACGGACCGACCCTCTTCATCCATTCCTTGCTCCCCCTTTCTTGCCGCCCGCTTCAGCGATGGCCGGGCCGATGGATCGCAACCCGGTGAAAGCGCGGCGCTCTACCCGGTAAAGTCGACCGGGCTGACGCCCGGCCCGCAGATCAGAAAGCGCTCCGTCGGCATCCACCACACCTCGTTCGGGCGATATTTGTCGATCGCCTTCCAGTCGAAACCGCAATGACGCCGTTCCAGCCATACGACGCGGGCGGCATGTTGGAGGAGCATTTGATCAAAATAGCCCCCGGTGAACGAATCCCCAATGATCATGATCGTGGGGCCAGGGCTGCCCGACGCCTCCACATAGTCGCCGAAAGGGTCCGAAGTCAGGAGCTTCTTTGTCCCCGAGGGCAGGGTCAGGTTTTCGCTCTGCTCGGTCACATTGTCTTCGACGCCGAGCAGCCGCGCCAGATCGCCGCCCTTGCGCGCAGTCAACGGCCCGAGCGCGGATTTGGGATCAAGTCTCCAGTCGGGATGGGAGTCCGCTTCCACGATGGCGTTGAACCCCGCCAGCGCGCCCCGTGCGGTCCAATGAGAGTCATGCATGAAATATGCGGGCCCTTGGGCTCGGGCCGCTCGCATCGCCGGTCGCAGGTCGACGGCTGGAACGCCGAGCGCGGCGAGTTGATGGAGAAACAGGTCATATTCGGTCAGCTTTCCGCGATTCTGCGCCCAGTCCGGGAGATCGGCCTGATAGATCGTCGCCGAATTCGGCGGCACAGCGACGAGAAATCGGATCCCGCGGCGCGCCAGAGCCGCCTTGATCCGGGCAAGCAACGCCGTCGTATCGGATACCGCCTGGTCGCGCAGAACCAGTCCGGCGCTCTGGCGCACCATGTCTTCGCCGAGATAGAACATTCGTCCGTCACGGCCGACGAGGACCGAGTTGTTGCCCAGGCCGAGCAAGGGCTTGGTCAGATCCTTGTGCGCGCGGATCATGGTCTGCCGCAGCCCGAAATGATCCTTCAGGAAGTCGTCGGTGCGCCCCGGCAGCGCAAGCCAGTCCCCGCGCGTGACGGGAATCCGCGGCGCCGGCGCGAGTCTGCGTCCTTCCTTCAGGATCGCAGCGGGACCGTCAGGCCGCACAATTCCGACGGTGAGCGGCGTGGCGAGGAGCAGAAACGCCAGAACGGCGAAAAACCGACGATATCGCAGCAGCATATCCGATCAGGACCAGATGCGCGCGATCGGACGATGCCAGCCGGCCGAGGCTGCGATCGGCGACAGGATCATCACCAATGCTCCGCCTGCGCCGCCGCCGACGCACGCAAAAAGCGAACGGTAGGTCAGATCAACTGACCAATTCGGACCAGACCCGGCTTGCTTCATCCTTTGAAGCCGATCGGACGAGCGCCCGGGTCGCAAATCAAGAATCGCTCAGTCGGCGCCCACCAGACTTCATCCGGATGAAATTTGTCAATCCACTTCCAATCGAAACGGCAACGATGATGATGCAGCCATATGGCGCGCCCGACATGTTGCGAGAGCATCAGCGGGAAGTAGCCCGTGGTGAACAAATCGCCGATCACCATGATCGTCGGGCCGGGCTTCCCGGTGGTGACGACATGGTCCGGCATCACCCCCTTCGACAGGGCCCTGTCGGTTCCGATTGGAGCGATCGTCAACGTCTCGGCTTCCTCGCTGACGTCGTCCTGGACGCCGAGAATGCGCGCCACGTCGCCGCCCTTGCGCTTCGCGGGCGGCCCGATCGCTGTAGCGGGATCGAGGCGCCATTCGGGGTGGCCGTCCGCCTCGACGACGGCATTGAAGCCGGCCAATGCGCCGCGCGGGGTCCAGTGCGCGTCGTACATGAGATAGGCTTCGCCCTCTGTTCGCACCGCTTTCATCACCGGTCGCAGGTCGACCGTTTTGACGCCGTGCGCGGCCAGATCCTGGAGCAGGAGATCGTACTCAGTCTTTTTTCCATTATTCTGCGCCCAGACTGGAAGATCGTCCTGGTAGATGGTCGACGAATTCGGCGGCACCGTCACCAGAAAGCCGATGCCGCGCTTCGCCAGCGCGTCGCGCATCGCGACGAGCATGGCGGCCGTCTCAGCCACTCTCTCGTCGCGCAGAACGAGCCCCGCGCTCTGACGCACCATCTCGTCGCCTTGATAGAACATGCGTCCGTCACGGCCAAACAGGATGGCGGTGTTGACCTTGAAGAACACAGGATGGGTCAAATCCCTGTGCAGCCTGATCATCGCGTGCCGCAGGCCGAAGCGGTCCTTCAGAAACGCGTCGATCTGCCCGGGCAGCGCCAGCCAATCCGTCAAGCTCTCGGGTTCGGACGGCGCCGGCGCCAGCCTACGCCCCTCCTTGAAGACCAGTTCCGGGCTGTCTGGCAGGATCATCCCCCAGACCAACGGTGTCGCGAGCAGGAGAAAGCTCAGCGCGGCGAACCAACGACGATAACGGCGCACCATGCCGGTTCAGTCCGCAACCGGAACGAGGCGGTTGTCGCCGCCCGATCCAGGCAACGGCGCCGGAGACCAAGACTGTCGGCGCACGCTAACGCAACCTCGCGCTGCGGTCGACGAAATTGAGCGGCCTCGCGCCCGGCTCGCAGTTAAAGTCCGCGCTCGGTCGGCATCCACCAGACTCATCGGGACGAAACTTGTCGATCCAATTCCCGTCGAAGGCGCAAGGCCGATATGCAGCCAAACGACCGTCTGAGCATGCTGCGACAGCATCGGCGCGAAAGTAACCCATCGGTGAAGGAGTTCCCCGACGACCAGAATGGTCGGCCCAGGCTTGTCCGACGTCTCGAGGGCATAGTCGGAGAACGGCGCCCCCGACAAGTCTTCCGCCTTCCTTTCGGTGTCAAGCGCAACCCCTGGACGGGCTCTGTCGCCTTGTCGCTCGACGCCAAGCATGCGGGCGAGATCGCCGCCCTTGCGAGTGGTCGGCGGCGCCAGAACGCGGTCTGCGGGATCGAGCCGCCAGTCCGGCGTGGCCGTCGGCCTCGACGATGGCGTTGAAGGCGGCGAGCGCGCCGCGGTAGGTCCAATGGGAGTCGTGCATGAGGTACACATTCCCCCCGGAGCGGGCCGCCATCAGCGCTGGCCTCAGATCGATCGCCATGACGCCGCGCTTGGCAAGATCCTCAAGAAGCAGGTCGTACTCGGTGGTCCTGCCGTGTCTCTGCGCCCAGATCGGAAGATCGTCCTGGTATATGGTGGAGGAATTCGGCGGCACGGCGACAAAAGCTTGACGCCCCTCCGTTTGAGTTCGGTCGCCATTTGTGCAGATCAGATCGGCGACTTCGGTCGCCGGATATTTTCGTCGCGCAGCACGAGCCCGGCGCTTTGGCGCAACATTTTGTCGCCCTGATAGAAACATGCGTCCGTCGCGGCCGATGAGAACGGCTGTGATTCCCTCTGGCCAGCAAGGGCTTGGTCAGATCATTGTGCAGCCGGATCATCTTTTCGCGCAAGCCGAAACGATCCGCGAGATAAGCGTCGACCTGGCCGGGAAGCGCCATCAATCCTTCCCAGCTTTGAGGCGGCGCTGGCGCTGGGGCCGGCCGGCGCCCCTCCCATTTGACGATCGAAGCCGGGCCGTCCGGGCGCGATCATTCCGGCGAGCAGCGGCGTCGCCAGCAAGCAGGAACCCTCAGCAGGGCGAAATATCGTCGATAGCGAAACAGCATGCCGGAGTTAGAATTTGAAATAGAGAAACGGGCTATAGGCGCCGGCCGCGACGGTCACCATCGAAAAGATCAGCAGCGCGAAGGTCACGCCGGTGTCGGTCGCGGCGCGCAGGACGAGCGGGGGCGACCATCGAGGGAGCCATCGCGGGAGCACCGCGAGCACGCAACCGATGACGAGGGTCGCGAGCGCACGTTCACTCAACGCGTCATGCATGTCGAAGCCGATTTGGGTCACGCCGTTTCGTCCCGCCAGACTCGCAAAATAACCGAGCGCGCTGGTGAGGTCGGCGGCGCGAAACAGCACCCACCCGCCCATGACGGCGAGGAGCGCGTAGAGCCAACGCACCCCAGCGGGGATCCGGGCGAGAAGCGACCGCAGGCCAAGTCTTTCGAGAACGAGAAAAGCGCCGTGCCATACGCCCCATAAGACGAAGGTCCAGTTCGCGCCATGCCACAGCCCGCATAACAGGAACACCATGACGAGATTGCGGTAGGTCTGAATATTGCTTCCGCGGTTGCCGCCGAGCGGAATGTAGAGATAGTCGCGCAGCCAGGACGACAATGACATATGCCAGCGGCGCCAGAATTCGGTGATCGACAGCGACGTGTATGGCATGCGGAAGTTGCGGGGGAACGTAAAGCCGAGGACGATGCCCATCCCGATCGCCATGTTCGAATAGCCGGCGAAATCGAAATATATCTGGATCGAATAGGCTGCGAGCCCGATCCACGCCTCGATCATCGAGCGATGGGGGACATGATCGAACGCGACTTGGGCCAAGGGGGCGACCACGTCGGCGACCAGCACTTTTTGCGCCAGGCCAACGATGAAAATGCGAGCGCCGACTGAAGCGTGGGATAGCGAAAGCCTTCGTACGTCGAGCTGACGGGCGACCGTCTTGTAGCGAACGATCGGTCCGGCGACGAGTTGGGGAAACAGCGAAATATACAGGGCGACATCGATCGGATTGCGATTGGCCTTGAAGCGCCTTCTATACACGTCTATGATGTAAGATAGGCAATGAAAGGTGAAAAACGAGATCCCGAGCGGAAGTTCGATCTTCGTTTCCCAGACGCTGTGACCGAGCGGAGCAAGCAAGGAGTTGAAATTTGCGGTGACGAAATTGGCGTATTTGAACACCCCGAGCACCAGTAGATTGCCCGTCACCGCGACGGCGAGTGCAAGCTTGCGCCTCTTTCCGGTGTTGCTATCGATCAGAATGGCGGAAACGTAATTAAATACGATGGCGAAGAGAAGGATCGGCAGATGTCTCGGTTCGCCCCACGCATAGAAGACAAGAGAGAACGCCAGAGTGACGATATTCTTGCCGACAATTGTCGGAGTTAAAAAGTAACTCGCGATGAAGATTGGCAGGAAATAAAACAGGAACGTGATCGAGGAAAACACCATTACCGGTTCGCACTGCCTCTCTCTTCCATGGCTGACGTGTCGCGGGTCGCTTTCGGGGCGCAAGGCGAGCCCGACGCCGTCAGCGCGCGTCCTCATCCATGCCTATAGCCTCCGCGGCCCGCGCCGCAAACCTCCCATCGACGAAATTGCATTGGATGGCGCCGAGAAGGTGGCGAAAGCCCCGGCCTGCCCGGATGTCTACCGCCGCCATTCCGCCCTCAGCGCCTGAAGACCGCGAAAGTGAAAGGCGTCGCGGACCCGCGGAGGCGCGGCGAGTCGCAATCCGGGCAGACGCTCAAAAAGAATCGGCAGCGCTGTCGCGATTTCGAGCCTCGCAAGCGGCGCGCCGATGCAGAAGTGGATTCCGGCGCCAAAGCTCAAATGCGGATTCGGAGCTCTCGCACGATCGAAAGTTTCGGGCCGCGCGAAGCGCGCGGGATCGCGATTGGCGGCGCCCAGCAACAGGCCGACCTTCTGGCCCTTCCTCAGGCTGACGCCGGCATACTCGACATCTTCGAGCGCATAGCGGGTGAACAGATGCAGCGGCGGATCGAGACGCAGCAGTTCCTCGACGGTCGCAGCGGTGCTCTCTGCGGTCATGAAGGAGCCGTCGCAATCAGCGCCGAGTTCCAGCAACGCCCTCACGGCGTTGCCGACGGCGTTGACAGTCGCCTCTTGGCCCGCGTTGAGCAGCAAAATCGCGGTCGAGATCAGCTCGTCCTCGCTCAGCCTGCCGTCGTCGCTTTCCGCGATCAACAGCTGGCTGATGAGATCGTCCCGAAGATCCGCGCGCCGCGCGCGAGCGTAACCGCGAATGAACTCGGCGAACGCGCTCGAAGCCTCGGTCGCGCTGTCCTCGACCGCGCGCGAGACGCCGAATTGATACATCGCGACCATGCGATGTGACCAGTCGAGAAGCTGGGGCGCCATCTCTCGCGGCACGCCGAGAAGATCGGCGATGACAGCGACGGGGATGGGCGTCGCGAATTCGTCGATCAGGTCTGCCGAGCCTTGTCCCGAGATGGCGTCGATCCGCTCATGGGCCAGGGCCGAGATGCGAGGCGCGAGCCTTTCGATCTGTCGCGAGACGAAAGCGCGGTTCACGAGTTTGCGGAGCTTTGTGTGTTCGGGCGGCTCCAGTTCCAGAAGTGACGAGCGTTCGATCGCGTCGAAAGGGGCGAGGCGAGGGGAAGGCTCCGCCCAGCCAAGCGCTTCGCGACTCATCACATGCAGAATTTGCCGTCCAAACCGGCGGTCGCGCAGCAGCGCCGAGACGTCCGCGTGGCGAGCGAAGCACCAGAAGCCGTAATCCTCCCAGAAGAAAACCGGAGCCTCGGCCTGAATCACGCGATAGGCGCGATAGGGATCCTCGAAGAAGTCCAAATCGCGCGGACTTAGGGAGACGCGGCGGCGCGCGGCGTCGATAATCGGCGTCATGCCGGACCTTCTAGCCGAGCGGGTCGGCCGCCTCAACGACGCAGGGGCCGCCGCCGGACCCTTCGCAGGCGAAAGGGAGCACGAAACGCTCGGCGGCGAAAGTTTCGATCGCGACCCGCCAGCGAGGAACTTGCGCCGCTCGGGCGCCAAGCCGACGCTTCTCAGCCGCCGCTCCTGCTCAGCTTGCAAATCGATCAAGATCGGGTCCGCCGGGCCCAGTGTCTGCCGGACGGCGGCGGGCCAGTTGCCGACCAAGGCGATCCTGAAATGCGAGAGGAGTAGCGTCGGCGACGAGGTTCCGCCCACGCGCGTTCGTACCGCCCTGCCGGGCGCCAAACCCCGATCGCTCGCCGCGCCGAAGCTAATTCGGCCGGGGCCCGTGAGGTTTCGAGCCTGCGTCTCCTTCCCTCGCGGCTCGGCGCAATTAAGCAATCGCGAGCGCAATCCAGCGTGGCTCACGCGACATGCGCGCGAACCCCGAACCAACCTTCCGGTCAACCGCCCGGGGACGACGGCCGCAGGTCTTGCCAGCTAAGACGGGCGGAATGAAGCGTTAGATTCACGACAGGAAGATCAAGAACGCCTGAGGACCGTGCCGGCGATCTCGCATTGGAAGTTCTCGAGCGCATGCGAGATTTGCTTGATGTCCTTGACTCTCGTTCGATGTCTGCGCGCAACTAAGATTGCAGTGCCGACGCGCGACGCCACCACATAGGCGTCGGCGCTTTCCAGCGCCGAAGGCGTGTCGTAAATCACGACGCCGTAGTTTCGCTGCCAATGTTGCGAGAGAGTCAGGAATTCCTTCGAGATCAGGAGTTCTTGCGGATTGGGCGCGGTCGCTCCGGCGACAAGCAGCGACAGACCCGGCACCATTTCCAGAGCGAAGTGAGGGGAGTCCGCCGGACTAAGGGTCAGCGCCTCGACCAAACCTTCAGACTTCGGGTCGGCGCCGAACAGCGCCGCGAGCCTAGGTTTTCTCAAGTTGGCGTCGACAAGAAGGGTCGGTACAGCCATTTGTGCGAAGGACAGCGCAAGATTTGCGGCGAAATTCGTTACGCCGTCCCCGGAGCGCGCGCCAATCACCGCGAAGGCGTTTTTCCCCTGCGAGAGCGCGCCGGTCGCCAACCCGGAGCGCACCGAGCGGTAGGCCTCAGCCGCGGCGCTGAAAGGCTGAAAGCCCACGACCAACTCGCGCGAGAAACGAGGCTCGTCGCTGCCGAAATTAAATACTGGATAATTGTAGCGCTTGGAGAGGGCCAGAAAAAGGCTGTCGCGCCGCACCAGGCCCAAGGTGATCGCGGCCTCTCCAAAGGTCAGGCCCTTGCGACGCTGAAAGCCGCGGATTGCTTCGACCTGAGCCTCGCTGAGATTGCCGGCAGCCAAGATCTGTTGCTCGATTGGGTCCTTGGAGGCGGCGACGGCGACGACCTCGGAATCCTTGCGGAGATTTGAATTTATCGACATCAGCTCACGTTCTCATTAGACGGTCTTGGGACCATGCGCGGTCTGTCGCGGGTCACGAACGACTTTGACAAGAATCCTTGACACTTCCCCACACCGAGCAGTCCAGCGCCGCGCGGCCCACACGTTCGCTTCTTCCCTGAAAAGCGATCTTCGCGCCAAATTGCGCGTCAGGCGGCTCGCAGCTCGCGACCGCCTGCGACCTCGAGGTCAGGTTCAGCCTCCTGACTAGCTCCAGCCCCACGCGTTGACTCGTGACCAACCGACTCGATTTCGGCTCCGCCGTCCTCGCCCTCGACGGCTCCTAGGACGAAGAGGTTATCAGAATATCCGTTCGTTGACCACAATCGTGTCCCTCGGCTCAACTTCGTCGTCCAGAGAGGCCGGGATTTCCATCGTTTGCCCGTCTGCTTGTCTACGCTTGATCTTGATCCGCCAGTCGGACCCGAGCGGGGCAAGACCCCCGGCGATCGCGATGGCTTCCTGCACCGTTAAAGGACGGGTCAGAGGGAACTCGCCCGCTTTAAGCACATAGCCATAGACGTAATAGAAGGGCACAAGATCGACGTAGATTTCGTCGCCATTCTGTATCTGTATCCCCGAGCCGTCAATTTTCCCGGTGACCAGGGCCTTCCCGGGATAGCGCATGGTGATCATGCCTCTTGCTCCCCTGCGCCTAAGGATGACCGTTCCGCTCGTTTCCCTGAGTCCGCCGGCTCTGGATAATATCTGAGTGAGGCTGGTCGGGCGGTCGATTCCAAAGACGCCAGGGGTTCCGACCTGGCCCTGAACCGAGACCTGGGCGCCGAAGCCGGTGACTTCGACCAGGACATGCGGATTTGTGACAATCTGGCGCGACGCCAATTGCGTTTCAATGGCATGCGCCAGCCCGTCCTCACTCAAACCGGCGGCTCTGATCCGACCCACATACGGAAAATTGATCGTGCCGTCGAGTTCGACGCGCGTGGTCGTATCCATATCAGGTTGATTGACCACCTTGATGACGACCACATCCGACTTTGTCAGAATGCGGCCGCCAGCGGCCCGGGCTGGAACGGCGCCGACCGCCTCCATGACCAGTGCCGCGATGCAGAAGATCCAAAATCGAGCCATTCGCATGGTTTCCCGCTCCAGTTTCGGCGTCTCAGTAGGGACTGTAATTCACGTTCAACATGACCAAACTTTGTGGGGTCACCCGATCGCCTTGCACCGTTCTGAGGTACTGATAATTGAGATTGGCGCCAAGGAACGGTGTTATTGCATACGATAAGTTGGCGTGTGCGCCGTAGGAATTTTCCGACGTGACGGTGGATGCCGCAACGCCATTCACGACTGCGCCCCCAAATTGAGTGAACGCGCTGTTCGAAAGCGCGCTCAAGACGCCGGCGGAAAGCGACATCTTGGGCGAGAGCTGGTAGGCCATTGTTAGGCTGGCTGATTCTGTAATTTGCGCGTTGCCGATAACCGATTGTGGTGGATTGACAGTTCTTGCGGCCGAAGCCGTTACGGACACTCTCGGGGTCGGAAGCCAGAGGACTGAAACAGAATATTGCGGTACGATCCCGGACGGCAGCGACAAATTGAAAGAGGAGTTACTCACACCAACCGCGCCGACGGATACGATCGCGTTCAGTTTAGGACTGAATTGCTTGGTATAAGTCAGATTAAATTGATCCTGTGTTATATTGTTAACCAATCCAAGATTATTCAAAGCTACTGATCTATTATTATAGTCCGTACCTGTAACAGTCACAAGCGCCTCGAGGCTATCTGTTTCTGCGACAGAGTATCTAACGCCAGCTGACGCAAAGACGCTACGATAATCATTTGGCCTGTTTAGCACTGTCGAGTTGGTCGATCTCGAAATACCGCTATTGAAGATCAACGAGTAGTCGCCGGAGGCGCGACATGTTGCTTTTTCATCGAATGACGTAACGGTCACAAAATTGATGAAGCCAAATCCGACCTGTTGTCCCAACGTGGAGACGCCAGCCTGCTGCCCAGCGATTGAGGGGATTTGAGACGTCGGTTGACCCAATGCGGAAGTGCTTTGCGTCGCAAACGAACCCACCCCTGGCATTGAGGGGACTTTTGATTCTGAAGCGACGAGTACGCCAGAGCATCGTGATGTATAGGTCCAATTTACGCCAGCATCTACATTGTATTGAATCGAATTCAAACTAACATCATGCAAGTACCGCGTCAATCCAACCGACCCATCCATAAATATTTGTTGACCGCTCCAATTGATCTTCGTCGACGCGCCATAGCTTGATGAAGACTGGAAGTCGCCCTTGGAAAAACCACCCGCCGCCGGGAAATTTGTAGGATAATTCAAAACATTGCTGTTATAACCTACCGATTCCGACACTTTGAATCGCACAGGCAGATCGCTCCAATTCTCCGGAAGGGTCGGCAATACGCCGCCCCATGACGAAAGGGTTCCAGAGGTCGTTGTCACGGCGACCGGACCGGAAAGGTCATCGCCCCGCGCGCCGGTTCCGCCGCCGAGGATCAACACCGCTCCGAGCGTCAACGCGCCGCGCCGAATCATTAAACCCCTTCGCTCCCGAACGCGCGCTCGTTGAAATCCCAAACTGGCGCGGGCGGCAAGCCATCGCCGTCGAGAACGCAACGAGTGGCACACGCCGAATTCGCCCTCCCGCGAATTGGCGTTCTCGACAACCTTAACGCTGCTCTGCGGAATTCGCAGTCACTAACAGTTGATATGCCGTCTACGTTAAACAGTCGTAAACCTTTGCCTCCGAGTTACAACGCTGCAGACGCTGCGTATGCGCGCTTACGCGGTCCGATAATCCTGCCTGAGGCAGGTTGCAAAATCCATACTCTCATTCGCCAGCCGGCCATAATGCGAGCGCCGTGGCATTCCTAACACAGTGCGGGGTTCGAGCCCCACTAGACAATCCTGTCTAGACGGCTGTCCGAGATTTCGGTAGCTTCGAATCCTCGTTTGACAAGAAGTCTCGCGGGATTTGGCATGAAATCTCATTATCGAGCCGTCGTCATCGGCGGCGGCGTCGTTGGGGCTTCGGTTCTTTATCATCTTGCCAAGTTTGGCTGGAACGACGTTGCGCTCCTCGAGCGGTCAGTCCTGACGGCGGGCTCGTCATGGCATGCGGCAGGCGGCTTCCACGCGCTCAACGCCAATCCGAACATGGCGATCCTCCAAGCCTATACGATCGACCTCTTGAAGGAGGTCGAGGCCGAATCGGGCCAGTCGATCGGCATGCATATGACCGGCGGCATCCATGTCGCATCGGCCCCGGAGCGATGGGAGTGGTTGAAATCCTCCTATCGCCGCTTTCAGGCGATCGGCATCGAGGACGTGACGCTGGTGACTCCCGACGAAATCAAGGCCAGATGCCCGATCATCAGCGTCGAAGACGTGCTCGGCGGCATGTGGGCCGACCGCGAGGGCTATGTCGACACCACGGGAACGGTATGGGCTTACGCAGGAGCGGCCAGGAAGCGTGGCGCGACGGTTGTGGAACACAATCGAGCGCTCGAATTGCGGCAACGAGCCGATTCGACCTGGGACATCGTCACCGAAAACGGGACAATCAACGCCGAGCATGTGGTCAATGCCGGAGGCCTGTGGGCGAAACAGCTCGGACGCATGGCCGGCCTCGACCTTCCCATATCGCCGATCGAGCACCACTACCTCCTGACCGAGACGATCCCGGAGGTCGCGGCGCTAAAGTCCGAAATGCCGATGGTGGTCGACCTCGAGGGATTCACCTACATGCGCCAGGACCAGAAGGGCATGCTGGTCGGCATCTACGAGACGCGTCCTCAACACTGGTCGATGGACGGCGCCCCTTGGGATTACGGCGTCGAACTGCTTCAGGAGAACATCGACCGCATCTCTGACGAGCTCCAACTCGTTCATCGCCGATACCCCGTGCTGCAAACCGCGGGAGTTAGAAAATGGATCAACGGCGCTTTCACCTTTTCTCCGGACGGCAATCCGTTGATCGGCCCGGTCGCGGGCAAACGCGGCTATTGGCTGGCCTGCGGCGTGATGGCGGGGTTCCTGCAGGGCGGCGGCGTCGGCAAGTCGCTCGCCGAATGGATGGTCCACGGCGAAGCGTCGACGGACGTCTTCGGCCTCGACATCGCCCGCTACGGCCCGTTCGCCTCGAACCGCGAATACATCAGGCAGACGACCGGCGAGTTCTACGCCCGGCGTTTCGTCATGACCTATCCGAACGAGCAATTGCCCGCCGGGCGCCCGCTGAAAACGACTCCGGCCCATGACGCAATGACCGCGGCCGGCGTCCATTGGGGAACCTCCTGGGGTCTGGAGGTTCCGCTGTTTTTCGCGCCTCCCGGATTCAAGGAAAAACCAACGCTCAAGCGCTCCAACGCCTTCGCTATCGTCGGCGCCGAATGCCGCGCCGTGCGGGAGGGCGTCGGCATCCTCGATATCGCGCCGTACTCCCGCTACGAGGTCACGGGCCCGGAGGCCGAGCGCTGGCTCGACGGGTTGATCGTCGCTCGCACCCCAAAGCCCGGGCGTGCGCGGCTGGCCCCGATGCTGTCGGAGACCGGCAAGCTCAAGGGCGATCTCATCGTCATCAACTGGGGCGACGGAACGTTCTGGATCGAGGGCTCCTACTACCTCAGACAATGGCACATGCGCTGGTTCGCCGACCATGGGCGCGAGGGCGCGCACGTGCGCGACATTTCCGACGAAATGATCGGTTTCTCGTTATCGGGACCGAGGTCGCGCGAGCTGTTGGCGCGCGTCACCCACCAGGACGTCTCCGGCGCCGCAATACCGTTCATGGGCTCGGTGATCCTCGACATCGGGCTCGTGCGGGCGAAGGTCGCCCGCCTCTCGGTCACCGGCGAACTCGGCTACGAGGTCAATTGCCACGCCCTGGAACATGCGGCCCTGCGCACGACCTTGTTGCAAGCAGGAGCGAATCTGGGCGCGAAGGAATATGGATACAACGCGCTGCTGGCCCTGCGGCTCGAAAAGAGCTTTGGCGTCTGGTCCACCGAATTCACTCAGGCCTATACCCCGCGCATGACGGGAATGGATCGATGGATCGCCTGGGACAAGGGCGAGTTCGTCGGCCGGACGGCGGCGCTCGCCGAGCGCGACGGGCCGCCGCCCCGGCGCCGACTCGTCACCCTCGAAATCGACGCCCTCGACGCGGATGCCGCGGGCTACGAGCCGGTCTGGCGCCAGGGGCGGATGGTCGGCTTCGTGACGTCGGGCGGCTACGGGCACACGATCGGTAAGAGCCTCGCGATGGCGCTGGTGGCGCCTGAAGCGACCGCGATCGGCGAGGAACTTATGGTCCACATCGTCGGCGCGGAACGCAAGGCGCGGGTGATCCCGCCCTCACCCTACGACCCCGCCGGCAAGGCGATGCGGCTATGAGCGGCGCCGCGCCAGGCTCCTCTCCGATCGACGGGCCCGCTCCGTTTGGCAACAGAAAAACGACGCGCGGCGATTGGATCGGCCTCGCTCTGAACGTGCTGGCCGCCCGGGGTGTCGCGCATGTGACAGTGCTGGACTTGAGCGAACGGCTCGGCGTATCGCGATCGAGCTTTTACTGGTACTTCAAGAATCGCGAGGAGTTGCTCGACGCATTGCTGACCCGCTGGAAGGGGCTCAACACCCGCTCGATCGTCGCCCAGGCGGAGGCGCCGGCAGGTTCGATCAACGAAGCCGTCTGCAACGTGTTTCGCTGCTGGGTCAATCCGGAGATCTTCAGTCCACGCCTCGATTTCGCCATCCGGGAATGGGCCCGCCGTTCGACGCGGGTGCGCACGGCGCTCGACCGTTCCGACGAAGAGCGGACGGCGGCGATCATGACGATGTTCGAACGACACGGCTATCAGCAACGCGACGCGTTGGTGCGGGCGCGCGTGCTCTACTACATGCAGATCGGCTATTACGCGCTCGACATCCAGGAACCGATGGAGAAGCGACTCGCCTTGACGCCGCATTACCTGGAGGCTTTCACCGGCGTCAGGCCTAGCGACGCCGAATTCGCCTCGTTCCGCGCCTACGCGACGCAGCACGCTGCAACTGTTGATTTCCATGCGTTTCGTGATCTGCGATGAACAAGAATTATTCCGCCTTCGCGCTCCTGCGGGAGGGGATCGGCGGCCACAACGGCTGGCCGCGGGCCTGGCGGAAAGCAAAGCCGAAGCCGGCCTACGACTTTGTCGTCGTCGGCGGCGGCGGGCATGGTCTCGCAACCGCGTATTACCTCGCCAAGAAGCACGGCCGGTCGCGCGTTTGCGTCATCGAGAAAGGCTGGCTCGGCGGCGGCAACACCGGACGCAACACGACCGCGGTGCGCTCGAACTACTTCTATCCCGAATCGGTCGCGCTCTACGACCTCGCGCTCAGACTCTACGAGGGCCTGTCGCGTGAGCTCAACTTCAACGTGATGCTGAGCCAGCGCGGGATTCTCAACGTGTCGCACACGCCGGCACAGCTCGAAATCGCCGCGCGGGTCGCCAACGCCATGCAACTCAATGGCGTCGACGCCGAACTCTGGGGCCCGGACGAAATCCGCAAGCGCCTGCCGCTGATGACGCAATCGCTCGATTCCCGCTTCCTGCCCAATGGCGGCGTGTGGCAGCAGCGCGGCGGCACCGCCCGTCACGACGCCGTCGCCTGGGGCTATGCGCGCGCCGCCGACCGGCTCGGCGTCGATATCGTCGAGAATTGCGAGGCGACTGGCTTTGCGATGCAGAACGGCGCCTGTGTCGGCGTCGAGACGGCGCTGGGCGAAATCCGCGCCGAGTCCGTCGGCGTCGCTGTGGCCGGCCATTCGTCGCAATTGATGGCCCAGGCGGGCGTGAAGCTGCCGATCCATTCCTACGCCTTGCAGGCGATGGTCAGCGAGCCGGTCAAGCCATGCCTCGACATCGTCCTCCTGCATCTGGGAACGGGGGTCTACGCGAGCCAGTCGGACAAGGGCGAACTCGTATTCGGCGGCGGGCTCGACCGCGTCCCCTCCTATGGTCAGCGCGGCAATCCGCCGGTTCAGGAGACTGTCGTCTCGGGCCTTCTCGAGATGTTCCCCGCCTTCGGCCAATTGAAAGTGATGCGCCAGTGGGCCGGCGTCGTCGACGTCGTCCCGGACTCTTCGCCCATCATCGGCCCCTCGCCGACGCCTGGCATCTTCCTGAACTGCGGCTGGGGCACCGGCGGCTTCAAGGCGATTCCCGCCGGCGGCGCGTTGCTCGCGCATCTGATGGCGACCGGCGATCACCACGAC
The DNA here is from genome assembly GCA_963835955.1 of uncultured Alphaproteobacteria bacterium. Classification (GTDB taxonomy): domain Bacteria; phylum Pseudomonadota; class Alphaproteobacteria; order Rhizobiales; family Beijerinckiaceae; genus Roseiarcus. The sequence goes on from CAWIHZ010000010.1 coordinate 19,899, forward strand.
ATCAGCCGTCCCTTCGACATCGACCGTTTCGCCGCCGGACGCCTCATCGACGAGGCCGCCGGCTCCGGAATCGCCCATTAGAGAATCCGCATGCAGATCTTCCCCTGTCCTTTCTGCGGGCCCCGCGACGAGACCGAATTCCACTATGTCGGCGAGCCGAAGGCGCGGCCCGAGCCCGCCGCCACGGTCGATGATCAGGAGTGGGCCGAGTACTTGTGGTTCAATGACAACCCGAGGGGCGGTAGCCGCGAGATCTGGCTGCACCTGACCTGCATGGAATCCTTCGCGATGACCCGCGACACCGCGACCGGCGCGGTCATGGGCAGCGAGTCGTTGCGCAGGCCGGCGACATGAGCGGCTCTCGTCTCGCGGCGGGCGGCGGGGTCGACCGCGGCCAGCCGCTTGCCTTCACCTTCGACGGCAAGCCCTATCTCGGTTTCAAGGGCGACAGCATCGCCTCGGCGCTGATCGCCAATGGCGTCAGAATCGTCGGCCGCAGCTTCAAGTATCACCGTGCGCGCGGAATCTGGGGCGCGTGGACCGAGGAGCCGAACGCGATCGTCGACATCACGCGCTCGGGCGCGACGACGCCGAACCTTCGCGCGACGACGGAGGCGCTGGAAAACGACATCGCCGTTCGGTCTGTCAACGCCTTGCCGACGGCCGCCGAGGATCGCGCTGCGCTCGTCGACAAACTCTCGGCCTTCCTGCCGGCGGGCTTTTATTACAAGACCTTCTTCTGGCCGCGCTGGGAGACATTCGAACCGACTGTCCGCGCCATGGCCGGCCTCGGCTGCGTCGATCCCGACAACCGCCCATATGCGGAGAACCCTCAGATCAACGCGCGCTGCGACCTTCTGGTCGTCGGCGCTGGCCCCGCCGGACTCGCAGCGGCGAACGCCGGCGCCCGTTCGGGGCGCGTCGTGTTCCTCATCGACGATCACGCGGAACTCGGCGGGCGGCAGATCCATCGCGGCGGCGCGATCGAGGGCGGGAGCTGGCGCGAATGGTCGCAGAGCGTCCGAGAGGCGATCGAGGCGAACGGCGGACGGACAATGACGTCGACCACCGCCTACGGCGTCTATGACCATAATCTCGTCTGCGCCTGGGAGCGGCGCGCGCCGCGGCCCGACGCGTTGTGGCGCATCAGGCCGAAGCGAATCGTTGTCGCGGCCGGCGCGATCGAGCGCCCGCTGGTGACTCCCGACAATGACCGCCCCGGCGTGATGTCGGCCGACGCGGCGCTCGTCTATCTTAGGACCTTCGCCGTCCTGGTTGGCAGGCGCGTAGCGGTCGCAACCAACAACGACAGCGCCTACGCGGTCGCAGAGGCGTTGGCCGAGGCCGGGGCGGATGTCGAGATTTTCGACACGAGACCGGACGGTCCCGCCACAGCGGTCCGCACGACTGCCGAGGTCGAGATCGAGGGCGTCGACGGCGCCTCTGGCGTCGAGGGCGTCCGTGTCGGCGGGCGGCGCCGCGATTTCGACGTCCTTTTGATGTCCGGCGGCTGGACGCCGACCGTCCATCTCTACGCCCAGGCGCGGGGCAAGCTGCGCTACGACGAGAGCCTTGCCGCGCTCGTGCCGAATAGCGGCGTCGAAAACATGGCGGTCGCCGGCGCCGCCAACGGCGCTTTCACCCTCGCCGAGGCCTTGCGCCAAGGCCACGCGGCAGGCGGCGGAGAAGGGCCGGCGCCGAACGCGCCGGCAGGGCGATATCGCGTCGCGGCCGCGTGGCCGAAGCCCAACGCCGAGGGCCGGCGCTGGATCGACTTCCAGAACGACGTCACCCTGAAGGACGTCGCGCTCGCCGTGCGCGAGGGTTACGTCTCGGTCGAGCACCTCAAGCGCTACACCACGCTCGGCATGGCGACCGATCAGGGCAAGACCGCCAACGTCAACGGCCTCGCCGCCCTTGCCGCGCTGACCGGCCGCTCGATCGAGGAGACCGGGACAACGACCTATCGCCCGCCCTTCGTCCCCGTGCCGATGGGCGTCATCGGCGGACGGCGGCGCGGCGCGCTTCTCAATCCGCTGAAGCGGCTGCGGCTGGAGGCCGAGCACCGGTCCGCCGGCGCGCAGATGCGCGAATACGGCGGCTGGCTCAGGCCCGCCTGGTATGGGCCGGACGATCCCGAGCGCGCGATCGCGCGCGAGGCCGTCCGCGCCCGCGAAGCGGTCGCGCTGTTCGACGGCTCCTCGCTCGGCAAGATCGAGATCATCGGCCCCGACGCCGCCCAACTCGCCGACTTCAACAGCTACAACCGTCTGTCGAGCCTCACGCCCGGCAAGATCCGTTATGGCCTCCTCTTGTCGGAGAGCGGAATCGTGTTCGACGACGGGGTGACCCTGCGCCTGGCGGAGGACCGGTTTCTCGTCTCCTGCTCGTCGGGGCACGCCGATGCGGCGCGCATGCGCCTTGAGCTCTGGCGCCAGGATCGCTTCGATCCGCGCCGCGTCTTCGTTCATGACGCGACCGCGCAATGGGCCACGCTGACCGTCACCGGTCCCCGCGCCCGCGATCTCGTCGCGGCCCTCGACCTCGGCGCGGCGCTCGACGACGAGAGTCTGCCGCACATGGCGTTCGCGACGGCGGCGTTCGAGGGCGCGCCGCTCAGGATCGCGCGCGTGAGCTTCACCGGCGACCGATCCTATGAGCTTTCCGTGCCGGCCGGCCGCGCCGGCGCCTTGCATTCGGCGATCGCCGGCAAGCTCGCCGCGCTGGGCGGCGGTTTGCTCGGATTGGAGGCGCTGACGATCCTGCGGGCCGAGAAAGGCTATCTCATCGTCGGCAAGGACACCGACGGGACGACGATGCCGCACGATCTCGGCCTCAGTCGTCCGCGTGAGGCGCGCGAGGACGAGTTTATCGGCAAGCGGTCGCTGTTCACGCCCGCGGCCAAGGACAGGGGCCGCAAGCAGTTGGTGGGCCTCAGCGTCGGGTCGGGCGAAGCCCCGCTGCCGACCGGCGCCCATGCGGTCGAAGGCGCCGGCAAGGCGCGCCGTTCGCTCGGCTATGTGACCTCGAGCTACATGAGCCCGAGCCTTGGCCGGCCGATCGCGCTCGGCCTCATCGAGGGCGGTCGGTCGCGGATGGGCGAGACGATCGCGATCTATCATCTCGGCGCGGAGCGGCCGGCGACGATCGCGCCGAGCGTCACGTTCGATCCGGAGGGTAGGCGGCTCCATGCGTGAGATGAACTGGCGCCCGGCGCGGCGGACCGAGGGGCTGCTGATTGACCGGCCGCGCCTCAAGGCGCACGCGGTCAGCGGGCGCGGCCAGACGCTGGTCTCGGGCGACCTCGAGGCGGCGATCGAAGCGCTGGCGCCGGGCGCGCCGACGCTCGGCCTCTTTGGCCGGGCGCCCGAAGGCGCGCATGCGCTGCGCATCGGCCGCGACCGCGCGCTTCTGGTGACGCCGGCGCCGCTCGGCGCGCTTGAGGGCTGGCGCAAAGGCTGGTGCGCGACCGGCCTCGACGACGGCTGGGCGGCGATCGACGTCGCGGGCGCCGACGCAGCCTCGGCGCTGGCGCAAGGAACCTCGGCCGACCTCGCCGCCGGTTCGCCCTCGGCGGCGGTCCTGTTCGCGGGGTTCGCCTGCCTGTTGGCGCGGACCGGCGACGGCTTCCGGCTGCATGTCGAGGCGCAATGGCTCGAAGCGCTTCTGACCTGGCTCGATGGGGCGTCAGTTCTGTGAACGACCCAATGTTTTCAATCGCTTGGGCGCAAAACTCTGCAACCTCTCAACGCCCAGGCGCCCCCGCTCGGCGGGGAAAGCAGGAGGGCGGCCGCCGCCCGCCGCCAGGGATAGCTCCGCAAATCAGGGGGAAGCCAGCGAAAGCAAAAGTGGAAGCAGAAGAAAACAAAAGTGAAGTCAGGGAAAGTTAGAGGGAAGCAAAGGAAAGCTTTTTGTTTCCGCTAATCGAGAATTTTCAAGGGCTTATACGCGATTCCAAATAAAAAATTCTTACTGGCGCTTGGCCCTCCTTACGTCCCTGCCCGTCCTTTGATCCTCCTGAGGTCCCCGACCTGATCTTTTAAGTACCGCTAAGGGCCAGGCGCCGTTTTTCAGCGCGTCAACTCGCCCGCGTGAAAGCTGAAAGCGATCGCTGCCCTCGGCGCGCCAGGCGCGCGTTGATCAGCGGCGAGGAAGACCATAACATGGATTCTGATTTTCTCAAAGCGATTGTCGCAGAAAATTGATTTTGGAAAATGGCGGCGCCGCGCCGGCTGCTTGGGAGCCTGGCAGGCCGCTCGCGCCGCCTGATCGCTCAATTGACGCGCCTCGCCCTAGGAGCGCCGGAAGCGCGAGGCCCCGCAGCGCCGTCCTGATTTCCGCCCCCTGGCGTGACCGGAGCCGTCCTTCGCAAATGGTCATCCGCGCTTTGAAATGGGTCAAGCAGCGCCCCGGCACGGGGTTAGACTTTCCCTGCGGCGCCGAATCCGCGGCGTTGCCCCGATTACGAGGGAACAGCAATGATTTTACGCGCTCTCGCCGCCTGCCTGGCCCTATCGGCGACTTTCGTCTCATCCCCTGTCTATGCCGGCGATCCGGCCTCCTGCGCCAAGCCGCGCTTCTCCGATGTCGGTTGGACCGACATCACCGCGACGACGCAGATCGCGAACCAGATCCTCAAAAGTCTCGGCTACAAGCCCGAGATCGACGTGCTCTCGGTCGCGATCACCTTTCAGTCGCTGGTGAACGGCGACATCGACGTCTTCCTCGGCAACTGGATGCCGCTCCAGGAGCCGAGCCAGGCGCCACTCGTGAAGGCCGGCAAGATCGATGTCGCCGCGACCAATCTCGACGATGCGCGGATCGGCTTCGCCACCTCCAAGGCCGCCTATGACGGCGGCCTCAAGACCTATTCCGACATCGCCCGCTTCAAGGACCAGCTCGGCGGCAAGATCTACGGCATCGAGCCCGGCAGCGGCGCCAACGCCACCATCTCGAAGATGATCTCGAAGAACACGTTCGACCTCGGTGGCTTCACGCTGGTCGAGTCGAGCGAGCAGGCGATGCTGTCTGAGGTGGCTCACAGGATCAAGCAAGACAAGCCCGTCGTCTTCTTCGGCTGGCAGCCGCACCCGATGAACGTCAACCTGCCGATGGTCTATCTCCAGAAGGGCAACGACGTCTTCGGGCCGCACGACGGCGGCGCGACGGTGCTGACCCTGACCCGAGCCGGCTATACCAAGCAATGCCCCAACGTCGGACGCCTGCTCTCCAACCTGAAGTTCAACTCGTCGATGGAAAATCGCCTGATGAGCGACGTCCTCGACAAGGGCATGCAACCCGCCGCCGCGGTGCGCGCGTGGATGAAGGAGAATCCGGCCGTGCTCGCGAAGTGGCTCGACGGGGTGACGACGCTCGACGGAAAGCCGGGGCTCGCCGCGGTCAAGAGCGGGGTCGGCCTTTGACGCTGAGCCGACGGCGTTTGCCCTTATAGCCTCGCCCGGCGCGCAGCGGAGGGCGGCGCGCCGAAATGCCGCCGGAACGCCCGCGATAGCGATGCGATCGCGGAAAAGCCGGTCCGCTCGGCGATGTCGGCGATTGGAAGATTGGTGTCCAGCACCAGGCGACGCGCGGCGTTCAGGCGCAGGGCGGCGCAATAGGCGCCCGGCGAGGCATCGACGATCCGCAAGAAAAGCGTCTCCAGAGCCCGGGTCGAGACGCCGACCCGGCGGGCGATGGCGGCGATCGTCAGCGGCCGATCGATATGCGTCTCCATGATGCGGATCGCCTCCGCGACCCGCGGCTCGTGCTGACGGATGCGGCCGAGGGAGACGATCGGCTGCACGTCCGAACTGGTTCGCGCCTCCTCGTAGATATAGAGGCTGGCGACGTCGAGCGCCGCCGAATAGCCGTTGCGCGCCCGGATCAGCGACAGCATGCAGTCGAGCGCGGGCGTCGCGCCGCCGGTCGTAAAGACGGGTTCGTCGACCACGAACCGGTCCGGCTGCACGTCCACGTTGGGAAAACGGGCCGCGAAATCCTCCAGATCCTCCCAATGCGTGGTCGCGCGGCGTCCGTCGAGCAGCCCTGCAAAGCCCATCAGCCAGGGGCCGGATTCGACGCCGCCGACGATGGCCGAGCGCTTCGCGCCGGCGCGGAGCGATTTCAGGATCGGCCGGGTCGCATATTGCATCACGTCGAAAGCCGCGATCACGATCAGCGCATCCTGCGGCTCCGCGGGATCGAAGGCGCCTTCGACCGGGATCGGCATCCCACAGCTCGCCACCGGCGCCTTTCCGTCGATCGACACCAGCTTCCAGCGATAGGCGGGCCGGCCCAGCACCCGGTTGGCGCCGCGCATGGGGTCCAGCGTCGCCGCCAGCGACATTAGCGACAGGCCGGTGAACGGCAGTAGCGTGACTTTCAGAGGCGCGTCGGCGTGGGCGAAGATCATGGCTGCGCAGAGTGGAAAACGGCTTGCGCAATGAGTTGCGTCACGCTTCGCCTTTCCCGTCAAGTTCGGGCGCCGATTCGGAGGCCGTCATGCCGTTATCGATCAATCAGGACGTCTTCATCACATGCGCCGTCACCGGTTCGGGCGACACGGTCGGCCGCTCGCCGCATGTGCCGGTCACGCCAAGGCAGATCGCCGAATCCGCCGTCGATGCGGCCAAGGCCGGCGCCGCCGTCGTGCATTGCCATGTGCGCGACCCGCAGACCGGCGCGGCCTCGCGCCGGCGCGACCTGTACCGCGAGGTCACCGACCGCATCCGCTCGGCCAGCGTCGACGTCGTCCTCAACCTCACCGCCGGCATGGGCGGCGACCTTGTCTTCGGCAGCTTCGAAGCGCCGCTTCCCGTCAACGAAAAGGGCACCGACATGGCGGGCGCGACGGAGCGCGTCGCGCACGTCGCTGAATGCCTGCCGGAGATCTGCACGCTCGACTGCGGCACGATGAACTTCAATCTTGGCGACTACGTCATGACCAACACGCCCTCCATGCTGCGCGAGATGGCGCGGCGGATGACGGCGCTCGGAGTGCGTCCGGAGATCGAGGCCTTCGACACCGGGCACCTGTGGTTCGCGCGGCAGCTTGTCGCGGAGGGGCTGATCGAAGACCCGGCGCTGATCCAGCTCTGCATGGGCGTCCCATGGGGCGCGCCCGACGACCTCAACACCTACATGGCGATGGTGAACAACATACCGGCGGGCTGGACTTTCTCCGCCTTCTCGATCGGCCGCAACGCGCTCGCCTATCCGGCCGCTGCGGTGCTGGCGGGCGGCAATGTCCGGGTCGGGCTCGAGGACAACCTCTATATCGGCAAGGGCGCCCTTGCGACCAACGCGCAGCTGGTCGAGAAAGCGGCGAGCGTCGTGACGGGGATGGGCGCCCGGCTCATCGGCCCGCGGCAGGTCCGCGAGAAACTCAAGCTCATCAAGCGCTGAGGAAACCGAAAATGAGTCCGACGAAAACGTTGGCGAAACGCCTGGCCCCAATTTCCCGGGCTGCGTGCGTCGGCGGCGGAGTCATCGGCGGCGGCTGGATCGCCCGCCTCCTCCTGGCCGGGATCGATGTGAAAGTCTTCGACCCGCATCCCGACGCGAAACGCATCGTCGGCGAAGTGATCGCCAACGCGGAGCGAGCCTATGGCCTGCTCACCGCCGCTCCCTTGCCGCCACGCGGCCGCCTGACCTTCTGCGCGCGCCTCGCCGAGGCGGTCGCCGATGCGGAATGGATCCAGGAGAGCGTGCCGGAACGCCTCGACCTCAAGCGCCGCACGCTCGCCGAAATCGAGGCGGCCTGCCCGGCGGATGCGCTGATCGGGTCGTCGACCTCCGGCCTTCTGCCCTCCGACCTGCAGGCCGGGTTCGTCCATCCCGAGCGTCTCTTCGTCGCCCATCCCTACAATCCGGTCTACCTCCTGCCCTTGGTCGAGATCGTCGGCGGCAAGGCGACCACAGCCGCGACAATCGACCGCGCCCGCGCCGCACTCGACGCCATCGGCATGAAGGGCGTCGTCATCGCGCGGGAGATCGAGGCCTTTGTCGGCGACCGGCTGTTGGAGGCGCTCTGGCGCGAGGCGCTCTGGCTGATCAAGGACGATATCTGCGACGTCGAGACGCTCGACGACGTAATCCGCTATTCCTTCGGCCTGCGCTGGGCGCAGATGGGTCTGTTCCAGACCTACCGCATCGCCGGGGGCGAAGCCGGGATCCGCCATTTCCTCGCCCAGTTCGGCCCTTGCCTGAAATGGCCGTGGACCAGGCTCACCGACGTCGTGGACCTGGACGACGCCCTGGTCGAGAAGATTGGCTCCCAGTCGGACCAACAGGCGGCCGGCCTGTCCATCCGCGAACTCGAGCGGATCCGGGACGAGAACCTGGTTGGCGTCATCCAGGCGCTGAAGGCCAGTCGCGGCGGCGAGGGCTGGGGCGCCGGCAAGCTGCTCGCGGATTTCGAGAAGCGGCTTCTCGCCAGCGCTTCGCCGCCGGCCGCTCCCGACCTGACGGCGCCGCTCCGGCTCGTCGAGGCGAAAGTGTGGCCGGCCTGGATCGACTACAAGGGGCGCATGACCGAGCGCCGCACCTGGCAGGTGTTCGGCGAGGCGACGGACGGGCTGCTCCGCCTGATCGGGGTCGACATGGCCTGCGCGGAAGCCGGCTACGGCTACTACGCGGTCGAGACCCATCTGCGACGCCTGGACGAGGCGCGTCTCGGCGAGGCGCTGACCTCGACCTGCCAGATTCTATCGGCCGATGAGAAGCGCATCCACGTGTTCCACCGCCTCTTCGCCGGGACGCCGGCCCGGGAGATCGCCACGGCGGAGCAGATTCTGATTCACGCCGACGGGACGGCGGGGAGCGCGACGCCGGCGCCGGCGGCGATCCTCGAGCGCGTGCAGGCGATCGCGGCCGCGCATGCAGGGCTCGAATGCCCGCCGGGCGCCGGCCGGGCCGTCGACCAACTTGCTTGTCTATTACCAGAGGGTGAAACCGCCTAATCGACACGTCCGTGGCCTCATGAGCGGGAACAGGGAAGCCCGCGAGGCTGTTGCCGGAGCCCGTTCGCGAGCAAATGCCGCATTACGGCGATGAGGCGGACGGCGCCCCGAACGGCATCGACTGCGCCAAGATGGTCGTTGTCGCCAACCCATCTGAAAGGGAAGCCGTCGATTGCGCAAGTCTATCCAGAATTCCGCCGTGTCACGCGGGTCGGGCTCCGCGGGCGCGCTTTCGCGCGGCCTCGACCCACATAGCCCGTCGAAAGACGCGCGTTCTTCGAACGCCCTTTGGCGAGGGATCAGGCCCCGAAAGGAGACGTGATGTGAATCCGACAGGTCGATCATCGCGGGCGTTTCCACCAAACTCAGTCATGGTCTAGTCTGGCGAAATGCGCGCCATGGTCCTGCGCCGGGCCGGCGATCGGCTCATGTTGGAGGAACGGCCCGAACTCGAGCCGGGGCCGGGGCAGATTCGCGTTCGGGTCGAGGCCTGCGGCGTTTGCCGCACCGATCTGCACGTGGTCGACGGCGACCTCGCCGACCCCAAGCTGCCGATCGTTCCGGGGCATGAAATCGTCGGCCGCGTCGAGGCGGCCGGCGGCGGCGTCGACCTCGCGCTCGGCTCGCGCGTCGGCGTCGCCTGGCTCGGCCATGCGTGCGGGCATTGCGCCTATTGCGCCAGCGAGCGGGAGAACCTGTGCGACACGCCGCTGTTCACCGGTTACACCCGCGACGGCGGATTTGCGACCCACGCGATCGCCGACGCCGCTTTCGCCTTCCCGCTGGCCGAAGGCCTCGACCCGGTCGCGACCGCGCCGCTGATGTGCGCCGGCCTCATCGGCTGGCGCTCGCTCAAAGCCGCGGGAGAAGGCCGGACGATCGGCATCTACGGCTTCGGCGCGGCGGCGCATATCATCGCGCAGGTCTGCCGCTGGCAGGGACGGCGCGTCTTCGCCTTCACCCGGCCGGGCGATCTCGCCGCCCAACGCTTCGCCCTGTCGCTCGGCGCCGATTGGGCCGGCGGATCGGACGATCGGCCGCCCTCGCCGCTCGACGCCGCCATTCTGTTCGCGCCGGTCGGCGCGCTGGTTCCGAACGCGCTCGCCGCCGTGCGCAAGGGCGGGCGGGTCGTGTGCGGCGGCATTCACATGAGCGACATCCCCTCGTTCCCCTACCGTCTCTTGTGGGAAGAGCGGAGCGTGGTTTCGGTCGCCAATCTGACGCGCGCGGACGGCGAGGAGTTCCTCGCGCTCGCGCCGCGCGCCCAGGTGCGGACGACGACGGTTCCTTATCCGCTCGACAGGGCCAACGAGGCGCTCGACGACTTGCGCGCGGGCAGGCTCGAAGGCGCGGCGGTCATCGTGCCGTGAATAAAACAGACTGTGGGCGCCTGGCGGCGGCCTCTCGACACGCGCGGACAAAACTGCCAGTTCGGGGCCATGTCCAAATTTCGTTCCACTTATGTCTGCCAGAATTGCGGGGCCATCACCCAGCGCTGGCAGGGCAAGTGCGAATCCTGCGGCGAATGGAATGCGATCATCGAGGAGGCGGCGGCGCTCGGCGTCGGCGGCGCGGCGGCGCGGCGCGGAGCCGGGGGTCGGCCATTCGCGCTCGAGGATCTGGCGGGCGCCTCCAGGACCGAACCGCGCGTGGTCACCGGCCTCGCCGAAATCGACCGGGTCGCCGGCGGCGGCTTTGTTCCAGGGTCGGCGACGCTGATCGGCGGGGAGCCTGGCATCGGCAAGTCGACGCTTCTGATTCAGGCCTGCGCCGCGGTGGCGCGATCCGGGGCACGGGTCGTCTACGTTTCCGGCGAGGAATCGACCGCCCAGGTGCGCCTGCGGGCGGCGCGGCTCGGGCTGGCGGACGCGCCGGTGCAACTGGCCGCGCAGACGCTGGTCGAGGATATCGTCGCGACTCTCGGTTCCGGCGACCCGCCGAAATTCGTGGTCATCGATTCGATTCAGACCATGTGGAGCGACGCCATCGAATCCGCGCCGGGAACGGTCAGTCAGGTGCGCGGCTCGGCGCAGGCGCTGATCCGCTTCGCCAAGGCGAGCGGCGCGGCGCTGCTGCTCGTCGGCCATGTCACCAAGGACGGCCAGATCGCCGGGCCGCGCGTGGTCGAGCACATGGTCGACGCGGTTTTCTCGTTCGAGGGCGATGGAGCGCACGCGTTTCGCCTGCTCAGGGCCGCCAAGAACCGGTTCGGCGCGACCGACGAGGTCGGCGTGTTCGAGATGACCGGCGGCGGCCTTGCCGAAGTGCCGAATCCGTCTCAGCTATTCCTGGCCGGCCGCGACAGCGGCGCGAGCCCGGGCGCGGCGGTCTTCGCCGGGGTCGAGGGCGCGCGGCCTCTGTTGGTCGAAATTCAGGCGCTGGTCGCGCCGACGACGCTCGGCACGGCGCGCCGGGCGGTGGTCGGCTGGGAGCCGAGCCGACTCGCGATGGTGCTGGCGGTTCTCGAGTCGCACGCCGGGCTGAAGCTCGGGCAATACGACGTATACCTCAACGTCGCGGGGGGTCTCAAAATCGCCGAGCCCGCGGCCGATCTGGCGGCAGCGGCGGCGCTCGTCTCCTCGCTTACCGGCGCGAGCCTGCCGCATGACGCGGTTTATTTCGGCGAGATCGCGCTTTCAGGCTCGGCGCGCCCCGTCGCCCACACCGGCTTGCGCCTCAAGGAGGCGGCCAAGCTCGGATTCTCGGCCGCTTTCGGCCCTGCTTCGGCAGGGGCGAAGGGCGAAGCGGTCAAAATTGCCCTGACGCCGATCGGCTCGGTCGCCTCGCTGGTCGCGCTGATCGCGGCGGCCGGGGTCGAAGGCCGGCCTGGCCGCGCGACAGGGTGACGAATTGAGGGGGCTTGGGTATAAGGCGCTGCGCGGGACCGCGCCGGCCGCCAGACTTGGCGATTCCATTCGGCCGTCGCGACGAGGTTTGTCCTAGATGCCTTCTTATCTCGACCTGGCCGTTCTTGGGATCGTGCTTGTCTCCGCGCTCCTGTCGATGATGCGCGGTTTCAGCCGTGAAGTTCTTGCGATCGGATCCTGGGTGGCGGCGGCGGCGGCGGCATATTACTTCTACCCTGTGGTCGTGCCGTATCTCACGCCCTATATCCATAAGGAGGTGTTCGCGCAGGCGGCCGCCGCGGCGCTGGTGTTCTTTGCGACGCTGATCGTGGTTTCGCTTTTCACCGTGCGCTTGTCGGACGCCATTCTCGACAGCAAGATCGGCGCCCTCGACCGGTCGCTCGGCTTCCTGTTCGGCGTTGCGCGCGGCTTCCTGCTGGCGGTCGTCGCGTTCGCGATCTTCAACTGGCTGGTCTCTGAGAAGCAGCAGCCCGAATGGGTCAAGAACGCCAGGACGCGCCCAGTGCTGATTGACACCGCCGACCGCATCGTCGCTCTGCTGCCGGCAGACGCGGCCGCAACGATCGACGCCTGGATCAAATCGCGCGCGAACGCTGTCGTAAACGAGACGCCAGCAGAGGAGCCGGGTCCGACAGGCGCGGAAAATCGGTCCGATGCTGGGACCGCGCCGGCTCCCGCGGACGCCTTCCCGCCGGCGGCGCCGAAAAAAGCCGATGGGTCGACAATGGACAAGCAGAAGCTCGACGCGCTTATCAACAAGAACGTTCCCCCGCCAGCCCCGCCGGCGCCGGCGAAAGTCCCGAAACATTGATAAACTCAAGGGCCTTGACCGGGAGCAAATCGAACGAGGACCCCATCGACCTAACCCGCGATACGGCCGACGCCCGAGGCGTCGATTTTGAAGACGACCGGCTGCACGAGGAGTGCGGCGTCTTCGGCGTTTTCGGTCACCCCGACGCGGCCGCGATCGTCGCGCTGGGCCTGCACGCGCTCCAGCATCGCGGCCAGGAAGCTGCTGGCATCGTCGCCTTTGACGGGGCGCGATTCCACTCCGAGCGCCGTCAGGGGCTGGTGGGCGATCATTTCTCCAAAGCCGCGACGATCGACCGCCTCCCCGGCCGGGCCGCGATCGGTCACGTGCGCTATTCGACGACCGGCGAAACGGCGCTGCGCAACGTCCAGCCGCTGTTCGCCGAACTCGACGCCGGCGGTCTGGCGGTGGCTCATAACGGCAATCTGACCAACGGGCTGGCCCTCAGGCGCGAACTCATTCACGCGGGCGCAATTTGCCAGTCGACGACCGACACCGAGGTTGTGCTGCTGCTTGCCGCTCGCTCGCGCAGGCCCAGGATTGTCGACCGTTTCGTCGAGGCCCTGGCCGAGATCGAGGGCGCATACGCCCTGGTCGCGCTCACCAACAAGAAACTGATCGGAGCACGCGATCCGCTCGGCATCCGGCCGCTCGTGCTGGGCGAACTCGACGGCTGCCCGATCCTGTGCTCGGAAACTTGCGCGCTCGACATCATCGGCGGCAAATTTGTTCGTGACGTCGAAAACGGCGAAGTCGTCGTGATCGACGCGGAGGGCGTGAAGAGCTTCTTCCCCTCGCCCAGGCAGCCGATGCGGCCGTGCATATTCGAGTACATCTATTTCGCCCGGCCGGATTCGATCGTTCATGGCAGGTCCGTGTATGACGCCCGCAAGGCCATGGGCGCGCAGCTGGCGCTCGAGGCGCCGGCGGCGGCCGATGTCGTGGTGCCGGTGCCCGACTCCGGCGTTCCCGCGGCGATCGGCTTCGCGCGCGCCTGCGGGCTGCCGTTCGAGCTCGGGATCATCCGCAACCACTATGTCGGGCGCACATTCATTCAGCCGACTCAGTCGATCCGCGAGCTCGGCGTCAGGATGAAGCACAACGCCAACCGCGCCGTGGTCGAAGGAAAGCGGATCGTATTGATTGACGATTCGATCGTGCGCGGAACCACGAGCGTCAAAATCGTCCGGATGATGCGCGAGGCTGGTGCGCGCGAAGTACACTTCCGGATTTCCTCGCCGCCGATCGCCTATCCCGACTTCTACGGCATCGACACGCCCGAACGGGACAAACTGCTCGCGGCGCGGATGGACCTGGAAGCGATGCGGCGATTCACCGGCGCCGACTCTCTGGCGTTCCTGTCGATCGAGGGCATATATCGCGCCATGGGCTATCCCGGCCGCGACGCCAGACAGCCCCAGTTCACTGACCATTGCTTCACCGGCGACTACCCGACCCGCCTCGTCGACCGGCGCGACGAAACAGAGCCTCAGCAGTTGCCGCTGCTGGCGGAGGCGAGCTGACGCCGCCCTCCGGCTTGCCGCGACCTGAAGCCGCGGCGCGATCCGACCGCCGATCTCCCTCTAGTGGAAGAGCCTCATCGCGTTCTCCAGGGTCCCGTAAATCCCCCAGAGCAGAGGAATCCCGACAAAGCCCCAGGCGAGCGCCAGCTCCAGCGTCGTGGTGCCGCCATTCTGATTGTCCGAACTCATGCTCGCCTCCTTCAGGCCACGCCGACGACGTCGTCCGCCGTCTCGAGGCTCATGTGATGTCTTTCGTCGACCGCCTTGATCAGGAAATTGCAGATGAAGCCGACGACCAGGAGGGCCGCCATGATGTACATGGTGACGTTATAGGCCTGCGCCTTCGGCACGCCGCTATCGATCTGATACTGCCGGATGTAGTTGACGAGCACCGGACCGAACACCCCCGCCGCCGACCAGGCGGTGATGAGCCAACCGTGAATCGCGCCGACATAGCGCGTCCCGAACATGTCCTTGAGATAGGCCGGCACGGTGGCGAAGCCGCCGCCGTACATGCTGATGATGATGAGGAAGCAAAGGATGAACAGTAGCAGATTGTTTGTTCCGCCGAAATACGGCACCAGCGCGTATAGCACGAACCCCAGCGCGAAGAACACGAAGTAGGTGTTCTTGCGGCCGATGAGATCGGAGGTCGAGGCCCAAAAGAAGCGGCCGCCCATGTTGAAGATGCTGAGCAGTCCGACGAAACCGCCGGCGGCGATCGCGGTGACGCGCCCCGGGAACATTTCCTGGCTCATCGCCGAAGCCTGGCCGAGCACGCCAATCCCGGCGGTCACATTGAGGCACAGCACCCACCAGATGAGCCAGAACTGCGGCGTCTTCAACGCCTGATAGACATAAACGTCGTTGACGGTGATGAGTTTTCCCGCCTGCTTCGGCGCAACATAGCCCTCGGGCCTCCATCCCGGCGCCGGCACGCGCACGATTGCCGACCCGACCAGCATGAAGAACGCATAGACGAGCCCCAGAACGACGAATGTCTGGGCGACCCCGACATGGGTCGGCGTCGAGAAAAACTTCATTAGCCATACCGAAAGCGGGGAGGCGATCATCGCTCCGCCGCCAAAGCCCATGATCGCCATCCCGGTCGCCATGCCGGGCCGGTCGGGAAACCATTTGATCAATGTCGACACCGGAGAAATGTACCCCAGTCCAAGCCCGACGCCGCCCAGCACGCCGTAGCCGAGGTAGACAATCCAAAGCTTGTGCACGGACATGCCGAAGGCGCTGACCAGAAACCCGCCGCCGAAACACAACGCCGCGGCGAACATCGCGCGCCGCGGCCCGCCCTCCTCGACCCAGCGCCCGAGCACGGCCGCCGAGGCGCCGAGAAAGAAAATAGCGATGGAGAAGATCCAGCCGAGCTCGGTGAGCTTCCAGTCGCCAGGGGCCGATTTCGCGATGCCGAGAAGCTTGGTCATCGGCAGATTGAACACGCTGAACGCGTAAACCTGACCGATGCACAGATGAATGCACAGCGCCGCGGGCGGAACCATCCAGCGACTGAAGCCCGGTTTAGCGACCGAATGGCTGCGGTCCAAGATCGATAACAGGCTCATCGAGCGCGCCCTCCCTTTTTCTGCTGCGGGACGCGTTCACGTCCTCCGCCCCCGCACAGCGATGGCCTGAACGCCATTCGCCCACGGTACCGGCGTTAAAATTGCGCAACCGCGGCCGTTTGGCAATGCCCCGCCGCATTTTTCCGTGGCCAGGTTCGTATGGACGCGCGCGCAGAAATCGACTCCCGGCCTGCCGCGGCGCCGGCGCCGGGACTGCCGAAGGAATGACCGCGAACGACACAAGGGACACGGCGTGGATTCGCAGCGCCGGCGTCGGCTATTGCAAGAGCGAACTACAGCGCAAATCAAGCGCTCGCGCGGCCCCGGTTGGAAGCGCGGCGTCGGGCCTGCTAGAAGATGCATCCGAGGCGAGGCGGATTGGCCCGGCAAGGGGGAGCGGCGCGCGAATGGCCATGATCGACGACATTCTTTCCGCGATCGACGCTGATCAGGGCGCGGCGCTCGACCGGCTGTTCGCCTTTCTGTCGATTCCCTCAATCTCGGCTGTGCCCTCCCATTTTCCCGATTGCGAGCGTGCGGCGGATTGGCTGGTCGCGGAACTCGCCGACCTCGGCTTCGAGGCCGTCAAGCATCCGACCGAAGGACGGCCGATGGTGGTCGGGCATGTCAAGGCCAATCGCCGCGACGCGCCGCATGTGCTGTTCTACGGCCATTACGACGTGCAGCCGGTCGACCCTCTAAGTCTCTGGCGCAATCCGCCGTTCGAGCCGAAGCTGGAATCTGGACCCAATGGCGAGCATATCGTCGGGCGCGGCGCGTCCGACGACAAAGGCCAGCTGATGACCTTTCTCGAGGCTTGCCGCGCCTACAAGGCCATCGGCGGGCCGCCGTGCGAGGTCACGGCCCTGTTCGAAGGCGAGGAGGAGACCGGTTCGCCCTCGCTGCCGGCCTTTCTCGCCCAGAACGCCAGGACGCTCAAGGCCGATATCGCGCTTGTGTGCGACACCGGCATGTGGGACCGCGGGACGCCGGCCATCACCACGTCGCTGCGCGGCATCGTGAGCGAGGAGGTCCTTCTACGAGGAGCCAAGCGTGATTTGCACTCCGGGATCTACGGCGGAGCGGCGGTCAACCCCATCCATGTCCTGACGCGCATCCTCGCGGCGCTGCACGATGACGCCGGGGCGGTCGCCTTGCCGGGCTTCTACGACGGCGTCGAAGAGCTTGCCGGACGAGATCAAGGAGCAATGGAACGGGCTCAATTTTGACGCCGCTGCCTTCCTTGGCGCCGTCGGCCTGACGACCCCCGCCGGCGAGCGCGGTCGCTCGCCGCTTGAACAACTCTGGTCACGCCCGACCTGCGAGGTCAACGGAATCGCCGGCGGCTATGCCGGAGAGGGCGTTAAGACGGTCCTGCCGGCAAAGGCCAGCGCCAAATTGTCGTTCCGACTGGTGGGCAAGCAGAACCCGGAGCGCGTCTCCCAGGCGTTTCGCGCTTTCGTCGCCTCCCGCCTCCCTCCGGACGTGAAGGCTGAATTCATAAGCCGCGGCGGCAGCCCCGCCATTTCCCTTCCGATCAAGAACGAGGCTCTGCGCCGCACCCGGCGCGCGTTGGAGGCCGAATGGGGCAAGCCGGCGGCGCTCATCGGCAGCGGCGCATCGATCCCAATCGTGGGCTCGTTCAAGCGGGATCTGAACATGGACAGCCTGCTGGTCGGCTTTGCGCTCGAAGACGACCAGATCCATTCGCCCAACGAGAAGTACGAGCGCAGCTCTTTTCATAAGGGCGCCCGTTCCTGGGCGCGGGTTCTCGCCGCGCTTGCGGCATGAGCCAGGGCGCGGTCGCGGTCGGCTGCGGCGCAGCGATCCTCGTCGAAGCGCGCATCCTCCTGGTGAAGCGCTTGGGCCCGCCGGAGGCCGGATGCTGGAGCCTGCCAGGCGGCAAGGTCGGCTATTTGGAGCGGGTCGAGGACGCGATCCGCCGCGAAGCGTTGGAGGAGACTGGCCTCGCAATTCGCCTCGCGCGGCTCTTGCAACTCACTCAAATGATCGGCCAGGACGGCCAGCATTGGCTTTCGCCTGTCTATCTGGCCGAGGTCGAGCGCGGCGTCGCGTTCAATCGCGAGCCGGACAAACTGGAGGCGGTCGCATGGCACCCACTGGATTCTCCGCCGGACCCGCTGGCGCAGGCGGCTCGCGAGGCGATTCTGGCGCTGAGGCCATAGCGAAGCGCTGTCGCGCATTCCTTGCCCGCGATCGATCCGGGGCCTGGTTCCGCGGGAGGTTGGCGTGAGGGAGGGATTTT
The DNA here is from genome assembly GCA_963835955.1 of uncultured Alphaproteobacteria bacterium. Taxonomy (GTDB): domain Bacteria; phylum Pseudomonadota; class Alphaproteobacteria; order Rhizobiales; family Beijerinckiaceae; genus Roseiarcus. The sequence goes on from CAWIHZ010000010.1 coordinate 37,906, forward strand.
GGTGAACGACAGCCTGCGCGCAGCTCGACGCGAACAGTTTCTTGCCGCCCTGAAACACGGGCCCGCGTTGATGGGAATCCTCAACGTCACGCCGGATTCGTTTTCCGACGGCGGACGGCACGTCGAGACCGCGGCCGCGGTCGAGCGCGCCAAGGCGATGGTCGCCGAAGGGGCCGCGATCGTCGATGTCGGCGGCGAATCGACCCGGCCTGGCCACACGCCGGTGAGCGAGCGCGAAGAACTGCGGCGCGTTGTCCCGGTGCTGACGGCGTTGGAGGGCGAAATCGAGGCGCCAATCTCGATTGATACGAGCAAGGCGGCGGTGGCGCGCGAGGCCGCCCGGCTCGGGGCCTCGGTCATCAATGACGTCTGGGGACTTCAGCGCGACCCCGGCATGGCGGACGTCGTCGCCGAGACCGGCTCCGCGGCTGTGCTCATGCACAATCGCGAAAAAGTCGACGATTCGATCGATATTCTCGACGACGTGGAGCGTTTTTTCGAGCGCTCGCTCAACCTTGCGGCGCGGGCGGGTGTGCCCTTAAGCCGCATTCTCCTCGATCCGGGCGTCGGCTTCGGCAAGACCTCGCGGCAGAATCATTCCTGCATCTGGAATCTGGACCGCTTCCGGCGCCTGGGCGCGCCGATCCTCCTCGGCCTGTCGCGCAAGTCGTTCATCGGCAAGATTCTCGACGCGAACGTCGATCAGCGTCTTATCGGGACGATCGCCGCCAACACGATCGGGCTCGTTCAGGGCGTCTCGGTCCTGCGCGTGCATGATATCGCGGAGAACCGGGTCGCGCTCGAAATCTTTAAGGCGCTCAGCGCCGCCGTCCGACCGGCGGCGCCCGCCGGACCTCGAAGTGACGGAAGGGCGCGCATCGTCCTTTCGCTCGGCGGAAATGTCGGCGACAAATCCGCCACATTGCGGCGCGCGTTCCGCGCGCTCGACGGCGCGCCGGACATCGAGCTCACAGCCGTCTCCCGCCTCTACCGAACGCCGCCCTGGGGAAAGACCGACCAGGACTGGTTCGTCAACGCCTGCGCCCTTGCGGTCACGAGTTTGACGCCCGAGGCGCTGCTCGACCGCGTCAAGGCGCTGGAAGTCGAACTCGGCCGAACGCCGACCGAGCGCTGGGGCCCGCGCGTCATCGACATCGACCTCATCGCTTACGACGACCTGGCGCTGCGCACGGAACGCCTGGCGCTGCCGCATCCAGAGCTGTTCAATCGCGCCTTCGTTCTCGTGCCCCTCGCCGAGATCGCGCCAGGCCTCGCGATCGACGGCAAGCGGGTCGGCGACGCGGCCGCGCGGCTCGGCGTCGAAGCGGCGGACATTGCGCCGCTCGATTGAAGCGACGGCCGCACGAATTGGGCTGGCGTCGACGCCTCGCGCCCGGCTAGAGTGGCCCCGCCAACACGGCGATCCTTCGCCCTTTCCGCTTGCCGAAATTTTTCCCGCCCTGGATCCTGGATACGATGCCTGCGTGGTCGCAAACCTTTACTTTTCTCGACGGCGAATGGATTGAGGGCAATCGCCCGATCGTCGGCGTGCGCACGCATGCTTTCTGGCTCGGCTCGAGCGTTTTCGACGGCGCGCGCGCCTTCGAGGGAGTGACCCCCGATCTCGACCAGCACTGCGCGCGCCTCAACCGCTCGGCGAGGGCCATGTGGCTGAAGCCGACCATGAGCGAAGAGGCGATCGTCGAGCTCGCGCGCGACGGCGTGAAGAAATTCAGGCCGGGCGCTGAACTCTATATCCGGCCGATGTACTGGGCTGAAGAGGGAAGCGCGGGCTCGGTCCCCCCCGACCCGGAATCGACCCGGTTCTGCCTCAGCGTTTACGAGGCGCCGCTGCCGGAGCCGACCGGCGTCTCGATCACCCGCTCGACCTACGCCAAGCCGCTTGCGAGCACCATGCCGACCGACGCCAAGGCGGGCTGTCTTTATCCCAACAATGCGCGCGCGCTTCTGGAGGCGCGCTCGCGCGGCTTCGACAATTGTCTCCTCTGCGACTTGCTCGGCAATGTCGCGGAACTGGCGACGGCCAATGTGTTCCTGGCCAAGGACGGCGTGGTGATGACGCCGATGGCCAACGGGACGTTCCTCAGCGGGGTCACACGCCGGCGGGTGCTGCAACTTCTGCGCGCCGACGGCGCGGACGCGCGCGAGGCGACGCTTCGCTTCGCCGATTTCGACGAAGCCGACGAAATTTTCCTTGTCGGCAATTACAGCAAGGTGACGCCGGTCAGACGCATCGACCGACGCGAACTGCAACCCGGGCCATTCTATCGGCGCGCGCGCCAGCTTTATTGGGAGTTTGCCCACGGGCAGTGAAGAGCCGCGCCCGCCGCGGCGCGCCGTCGCTTGGGAGGCGCGAGGGATGGGGACCCGATTGACGATCAGGCTCGATTTTGAATCCGGGCGCCGGTTGGGCGCCGGCAAGATCGCTCTGCTGGAAGCCATCGACAAGACAGGGTCGATCTCCGGCGCCGGGCGTGCTCACAAAATGTCGTACCGCCGCGCATGGCTACTGGTCGACGAACTGAACCGGCTGTTCTCGAAACCGATCGTCGCCGCGCAACAGGGCGGCGCGAAGGGGGGCGGGGCCTCGCTGACCGACAAAGGCCGGCGGATTGTCGCGCTCTATCGAGACGCGGAAACGAAGATGCGGGCCGCGGCGGAAAAGGAAATCGATGCGATCGAGCACGAACTCGCCGAGGCAGCGGTGGAGGCGGGACAATGAAAAAGTCGCCCAGCCGGCATCCGCGCGCGCGGCGCGCGCCCTTGAGTTCCGATCACTTCTTCTTTCCGTCGGCGTCGAATTGCTTGAGGTAGGCGATGACGTTGTCGATGTCAGCTTCGTTCGTCATCCCGGGGAAGGCCATCTTGGTGCCCGGCACCACTGCTTGCGGGTTTTTGAGGTATTTCTTCAACGTCGCCTCGTCCCAGGTCAGGCCGGAGTCCTTGTTCGCGTCGGAATAGTTGTAGCCGGGGTAAGTTCCAGCCTTGCGTCCGACGACGCCATTCAGCACCGGGCCGACGAAATTTTTAGCGCCCTCGCCGATGTGATGGCAGACCTTGCAAACCTTGAACGTCGCTTCTCCCTTGGCGGCGTCTCCGTCGGCGAAGGCCGGGCCGGCCGAGGCGGCGAAAGTCAAGGCGGCAATCAAGGCGACATCAAAGCGCATCACTCTTCCCTCCCGTGCATTTCCTGTCGAGCAAGCGCGAATTGGGCGAGACGCGCGATCGAAGCGAGCCGGCCCGGACGCCAGCCCTATAAGTCCTGCATCATCGAAGAGACCCAATGCTCGTCCATCTGTCAAGACGTCGATCCCAGGGGACGGCCCCCTTTGACAGCCGCGCCGTGTTGGCCGAAAGAGGCGATGATGGCGCCGATCGTGAAAATCTGCGGTCTTTCGACGGCCGAGACCCTGGAGGCCGCGCTGACAGCCGGCGCGGACATGGTCGGATTTGTCTTTTTCCCCAAAAGCCCTCGCCATGTCGACTATGAATGTGCGCGCGCTCTAGGGCGCCAGGCAAGAGGGCGCGCAAAGATTGTCGCTTTGAGCGTCGACGCGGACGATGATGCGCTTTCGCGCATTCTCGAGGCGCTGTCGCCCGACGTTTTGCAGCTGCATGGCCGGGAAAGTCCGGCGCGGGTCAAGGAGATCGGCGAGCGCTGCGCGCGGCCGACCATGAAGGCGATCGGCGTCGCGGCGGCCGACGACCTCGCCGCTGCCGGGTCCTTCGAGCGCGTCGCGGATTTCCTGCTGATCGACGCCAAACCGGCCAGCGCCGCGATCCTGCCTGGCGGCAACGGCCTCGCCTTCGATTGGCGGCTGGCGCGCGACTTTTCGCCGCGGAGGCCGTGGCTGCTTTCCGGCGGCCTCGATCCCGTCAATGTCGCGGAGGCGATCGCCCGAACGGGCGCCCGCGGCGTCGACGTTTCCTCCGGGGTGGAGAGCGCGCCCGGCGTCAAGGACGTCGACAGGATCGAGGCGTTCGTCGCCGCCGCCCGCCAAGCCTTCGCCAGCGCGACCGAAGGGGTCGAGTGAATGAGCAAGCGTGAGCAACCCAATTCTTTTCGCGAGGGACCGAACGAGCGCGGCCGTTTCGGAATCTACGGCGGACGCTTCGTCGCCGAGACGCTGATGCCGCTCATCCTGTCGCTCGAGGAGGCCTACGCGGCGGCGAAAGCGGACCCGTCGTTCCAGGCCGAACTCGATCATTTCCTCAAACATTACGTGGGCCGTCCGAGCCCGCTCTATTTCGCTGAGCGCCTGACCGAAAAACTGGGCGGCGCGAAGATCTATTTCAAGCGCGACGAACTCAACCACACCGGAGCGCACAAGATCAACAATGTGCTCGGCCAGATTCTGCTCGCTCGCCGCATGGGCAGGCAGCGCATCATCGCCGAGACGGGCGCCGGGCAGCACGGCGTTGCGACCGCCACCGCCTGCGCGCGGTTCGGATTGCAGTGCGTCGTCTATATGGGCGCGGTCGACGTCGAACGGCAGAAGCCGAACGTCTTCCGCATGAAGTTGCTGGGAGCGGAAGTGAGGCCGGTGCAGGCGGGCGCGCGCACGCTCAAGGACGCGATGAACGAGGCGCTGCGCGACTGGGTGACCAATGTCGCCGACACCTTCTATTGCATCGGCACCGCCGCCGGTCCTCATCCCTACCCGGCCATGGTGCGCGACTTTCAGTGCGTCATCGGCAACGAGACGCGCGCGCAGATGCTCGAGCTCGAGGGCCGCCTGCCTGACAGCCTGGTGGCCTGCATCGGCGGTGGCTCTAACGCGATTGGCCTGTTCCACCCGTTCCTCGACGACAGAGGGATCGAGATGTTCGGCGTCGAGGCCGCCGGTCACGGGCTCGACACGCCCAACGGTCATGCCGCCTCGATCACGGGCGGCCGCCCTGGCGTCCTGCACGGCAATCGCACCTATCTGTTGATGAACGAGGACGGCCAGATCAACGAAGGCCACTCGATCTCGGCCGGTCTCGACTATCCTGGCGTCGGGCCGGAGCATTCCTGGCTGCACGACGTCGGCCGGGTGACCTACCTTTCGGCTACCGACAAGGAGGCGCTCGACGCATTCCAGCTCTGCTCAAGGCTCGAGGGTATTATTCCGGCGCTGGAGCCTGCCCACGCCTTAGCGAAAGTCATCGAACTCGCCCCCGAACGCCCGCGCGATCACCTGATGGTGATGAACCTGTGCGGACGCGGCGACAAGGACATCTTCGCGGTGGCCGACCTTTTGGGGGGGATGTAGGACAACTTTAGGAATCGTGGGATCGCAATGCAGCCGGACATGGTTACGACGGCGCTCGAACTGCCGGGCTACCGGGTCACACGCAACATCGGAATCGTCCGCGGCATCGTGGTGCGCTCGCGGTCCGTCGTGGGCAACTTGGCCGGGGGGCTGCAGACCCTGTTCGGCGGCAACATCACCGTCTACACCAACCTGTGCGAACGGACGCGGACCGACGCCTACGACATGATGTGCGGCCACGCGGAGCGCAACGGCGCCAACGCGATCCTGATGATGCGTTACGACGCCAACGAGATCCTCAGCGGCGTCACCGAGGTCATCTGCTACGGAACGGCCGTCGTCGCCGAGAGGCTATAGCGCATGAACTGGACGGTTCCGGTCGGCTTCGGCCTGTTTCTCGCCGGCGCGGCGGCGGGGCTGGCGCAATTGTGGCTCCGACTATGGGCGCCCGAGACGTTCATGAAGCTGATGATCACGCTCGGCGTTCTGCTGGCGGTCGTTCTCGCCTGGAGCCTGGCGGTGCGCGAGAAACGGGAGAGCGAGAGGATCCGCGGCCGCAGCAAGCTCGAATAACGGCCGCGTCGCGGCCTCCTCGGCCGGCTGCCCGCCGTCGGCATTCGACCACTCGCCCCAGCGCCTCTCCCGCTACGGGTGGAGGGGTGCGGTTGGCCGCACTTTCGTCAACGACTCAATCGTTTCAGTTACCGAACCGAAACTAGCCGATTCGCCTCTGGTTTTCGCGATTTTGAGATTTTCTGATCGCGCAAAGTATTGATATTGCTTACGTGGAAGTCGGAGAAGGGGCCGAAAGCGGCTGTAGCGCCGACCTTGGGTATTTTTTGAAGCAGCGATCAGCGATCTGTGAACAATGCCGCGCCATCTGTTTTGCGCCAAACCGCCGCCCCAAGATGACCGCTGCCGTCGAAGCAAACCCCATGTAGCGCCGACCTACGGGGCGCGGTCACAGCGATCTCAACCCCTTTGCCTCACCAAACCCGCCTAATCGGCGCTCGGAAATCCGCCTCGGGTGGACGCGCGCCTTCAGCCGGGATAGGCGGGGGAGCGGCAGCTCACGGCGGCCGGCGCGATTCGCCGCTCGGACCGCGAGGGGACCATGGTTCGACTGAACGTCATCTACACCCGCACCGGCGACAAGGGCGAGACGGGCCTTGGCGACGGCTCGCGCCGCCCTAAAACCGATCCCCGGATCGTCGCCGTCGGCGACGTCGACGAGACCAATTGCGCAATCGGCCTCGCTCGGCTTGCGACCCGCGCTTCGAACGACGCCGCGCTGGCGGCGATCGAGCCGATGCTGGCGCGGATCCAGAACGACCTGTTCGATCTCGGCGCCGACCTCTGCCTGCCGCCGCGCGCGGACGAGTCGCCCGGCGCGGCGCTACGGGTCGCCACTTCGCAGGTCGAGGCCCTGGAGCGCGCCATCGACGCGCTCAATCAGGATCTCGCGCCGCTGCGCTCGTTCGTGCTGCCGGGCGGCTCGGCGGCCGCGGCCGCCTTGCATCATGCGCGCGCCGTCTGCCGACGCGCCGAGCGCAGCGTTGTGGCGTTGGCCGCGAGCGACGGCGAGCGCATTGGGGAGACCGCGCTCTCCTATGTCAACCGCCTGTCCGATTACCTGTTCGTCGCCGCGCGCGCCGCCAATGATCGCGGCGCCGCCGACGTCCTGTGGGCGCCCGGCGCGCATCAGACCGAGTCCCGATGAGCGAAGGCCCGGGCGAATTGCAGACCGCGATCGGCGTCATCAGCGGCACGTCGATGGACGGAATCGATGTGGCGCTGATCCGCAGCGACGGCCAGGCGCGCGTGGAGACGGGACCGGGCGCGACCTTTCCCTATCCGGAGCGCGTCGCGAGGAGCCTGCGCGCGGTCGTCGCCGACCCGAGCGAGGCGCGGAAGCCGCAAGTCGACCTCGAGCGCATGGTGACCGACGCCCATGTCGCCGCAGTCGAGGCCTTCCTCAGGCGGTTTGCGATTCGCCGCGAGAGCGTCGCGCTCGTCGGCCTGCACGGCCAGACCATCCTGCATCTGCCCCAGGCGAGGCTGACGCGCCAGCTCTGCGATGGCGCGCGCGCGGCTGGCGCGCTCGGGATCAACGTCGTCTGTGACTTCCGCTCAGCGGACGTCGCAGCGGGCGGCGAGGGCGCGCCGCTCGCGCCCCTTTACCACGCCGCAATCGCCGCCGGGCTCACGCGGCCATTGATGATCCTCAATTGGGGCGGCGTCGGCAACGTCACCTATCTCGGGGCTGCGGGCGAGATCATCGCCTTCGACACCGGGCCCGCCAACGCGCTGATCGACGATTTCCTTATTCGGCGCCGCAGCCTCGCCTTCGACGAGAACGGGGCGCTGGCGGCAAGCGGCCGCGTCGACAGTGGGGCGCTGAAGAAACTGATGAGCGACCCCTACTTCGAGCGCCCCGCGCCCAAATCGCTCGACCGCAACCACTTCGGCGCCGCCGCGGCCTGCATCGACAGGCTCGACGACGCAGACGGAGCGGCGACGCTGAGCGCGTTCACGGTCGAGGCGACGGCCGCGGCCTTGAAGCTGGTTCCGCAGCCGCCGTCGCGTTGGCTCGTCAGCGGCGGCGGGCGGCGCAATCGGATCCTGATGCGCCAGCTCGCCGCCAGGCTTGAGGTCGCGGTCGAACCGATCGAGGCGATCGGATTCGACGGCGACGGCCTTGAGGCCCAGTGCTTCGCCTATCTTGCGCTACGCTCGCAGCGCGGCGCGCCGCTCTCACTCCCCACCACCACCGGCGTTCCGGCGCCGCTGACGGGTGGAGCCTTCTGGAAGGCGCGCAAGCAATAAGGGTCCCCGCCCGCGCGAGGCCTTCATCGATTCCGACAAGCGCGCTCCGCGGCGCGCCGGTCAGCAGATGTTCACGTAGCGTTGGCCGAGGTAACGGCCGTAGGCATCATAGATCGGCCGATAGGCCCAGCAGCCGTTGTTGTAGCCATAGCCGCCCCAGTACGGATAGGTCGCGATCGCGCCGGCGGCGAGGCCCGCGGCGACAGCCGGCCCCCACCAACCGCCATACCAGTGGCCGCCATTCCAATAGCCGTTATGCCAGGTTCGGCCGCCATGCCAACCACCGGCATGCCAGCCACCGCCATGCCAACCGCCTCCGTGCCAGCCGCCTCCGTGCCAGCCGCCTCCGCCGCCATGCCATTCACCGGCCGCAGCCGGCGCCGTCGAGGAAACGACTCCCGCCGACATCGCCAGCGCCGCCACCCCGGCTATAATCGTCTTGGAAACCGAGTTACGCATTTTCCGCCTCCATAAACCGCCCTGAGCCCTAATCGGGCGCAGGGCCGCCTATACGCCCATGCAGTGCCGCGCGCAGTGACGCTCGACACGTCTCGTCATCTTATTCTTCGGTCGCAATTTGATCAAAAATGGGCGACCCGGCGCCGAAGCTCGATTTCTTTCCCGCCACCGTTGGAGCCGCTGGCCGGCGGCCGCCTACATGCAGATGTTTACGAGACGCCGGCCGAGGTAGCGGCGCCTGCGGGTCCAGACCCGGCGATACACCCAGCATCCATTGTCGCCGGCGTAAACGACGTTGGGGCCCCATCCCCAGCCGGGGCCCCACCCCCAGCCCCACGCGGGAACGGCCCAACCGGCAAAGCCCCAGCCCGGACCGCCCCAGCCGCCGCAGCCCCAACCGCCGCAGCCGCCACGCCATCCGCCGACCCAGCCTGCGCCGCGCCATCCGCCGCCCCAGCCTGCGCCGCCCCAGCCAGCGCCGCGCCAACCGCCGCCATGCCACCCGCCGCCCCAGCCTGCGCCATGCCATCCGCCGCCATGCCACCCGCCGCCATGCCACTGAGCGGCGGCCGGAGTCGCAGTCAAACTGACGGTCGCCGACAGAGCGAGCGCCGACAGAGCGACGACAAAGGACCTGGACATTGAAACGCGCATCGGCTTCCTCCAAACGTCTGCGTCGCCGGCGCCGGCATCGGCCCCGATCGGACCACGCCCCCTTCAAAAAGTCCCGAGCCGACCTCGCAACCTGCTCGATATCGGACCCCGAACCGCCTTATGGGTCAAAAACTATGCATCGAATGTCGCTTTTCCTAGGCCGCGCCGCGACCGCCGCGCAAAAAGTTGATCATTGCTGAAAAGTCGTCGCCGCCGTGGCCGGCCGAGACGAACAACGCGTAAAGCTGCGCGGCTTCGGCGCCGAGCGGCGTAGCGGCCCCAACGCCTGCCGCCGCCTCCTGCGCCAGCCGCAGGTCCTTGAGCATCAGGCTGGCGGCGAAGCCCGGCTTGTAATCGCGATTGGCGGGGGACGCAGAGACGGGACCCGGAACCGGGCAATAGCTCGTCAGCGACCAGGACTGCCCCGACGAGGTCGAGGCGACGTCGAACAGCGCCTGGGCCGAGAGGCCGAGCTTTTCGGCAAGCGCGAACGCCTCGCAAGTCACGATCATGGTCGCGCCGAGAATCATGTTGTTGCAGATTTTTGCCGCCTGGCCCGCGCCCGCGCCGCCGCAATGGACGATGCGCTTGCCCATATTCTCGAGGATCGGCTTTGCCCGCGCGAACGCCTCGTCCGAGCCGCCGCACATGAAGGTGAGGGTCCCGGCGATCGCCCCGCCGACCCCGCCGCTGACCGGAGCGTCGAGCGTCAGCGCGCCCGCCGCGGCGCCGGCCCCGTGCGCGCGCTTGGCGCTTTCGACGTCGATGGTCGAAGAATCGATGACGAGCGCGCCTTTCGGCGCCGCGTCGAGGAACTCGGACCAGCTCGCGAGCACGTGGCGCCCGGCCGGCAGCATAGTGACGACCGTCTCGGCGCTTGCGACGGCCTCGCGGGCGCTGGCCGCAATTGCGACCCCGGATGCGGCGGCCGCCGTCTTCGCCGCGTCAACGAGGTCGAAGCCCTGCACCGCATGGCCCGCCTTGACGAGATTGGCGGCCATCGGAGCGCCCATGTTGCCGAGGCCGAGAAATGCGATGTTGGACATGGTTCCTCCCGATCAGGGTGGCTCGCGGCGCGGCGGCCCGGCGAAATGTCGCGTCTTCAGCGCCAGTCGGGCGCCGAAGGGACGCGCATGGTCTCGATTTCTGGGCAATCGAAGCCGCAGGTATCCCGCACCAGGCGGCGAAGGTCGGCTCGATCGGCAAGCTCGTGTCGCTGGATTTCGCCATTGGCGCGGATGGTTGCGTCCCGATTCATGACCGTGAGCCGCCCGCCGCGAATCATCGCCCGCAGCATCACGCGATTGACCATGGGCGAGGCCGGATGGGTCGAGAACCAGTGGTTGGCGACTTCGAAATCGATCCAGTTGTCCTCGTCAAGTCCAGCAATCCAGGCATCGACGCGCCGGTCCGAGCTTTCAATACTGAGCAGTCGTCGGCGACCATCCGTCTCGATGGAGTAGGCCTCGTCGCCTTCCCGCACCGGCGTCCCATCGAGGGGGATCGGCGCGCGGCAACCCATTCCGCCGAGTCCAGGATCCGCGACGAACTCGCCCTCCGACAAGCGGACGGTGATGTACATGTGGCCACGGGGCGCGGCCTCCGGCTTGAGAACGAGGATCACTCTCGCGGTTCGAGCCGACGCCTCGAAGCCGAGCGCACGCAGGGCTGCGAGGAAAAGCGTGGCCTGCTCGAAGCAATAGCCGCCGCGCCGGTCGGTCACGATCTTCCTTTGCAACGCCTCGAGATCAAGCCGGATCGGGCGGCCCAGCAGGACATCGATATTTTCGAAGAGGATCGCGTTCATGTGGGCCGCAAGGAGGCCGCTAAGGCTGGCGAGATCAGGCTTTTTTGGGCCATCGTAGCCGACCCGGGAAAAATAGGCGCCGAGATCGAAAGGAGTTTGCATGGCGAACCCTCAATTCTCAATCAATCCGCGGGCCACGATCACGCGCATGATCTCGTTGGCGCCCTCGAGGATCTGGTGCACCCGAAGGTCGCGCACCAGCTTCTCGACCCCGTAGTCGGCGAGATAGCCGTAGCCGCCAAACAATTGCAGCGCGTCGTTGGCGGCCTCGAAGCCGGCGTCGGTCGCCACCCGTTTGGCCATGGCGCACAGGCGCGTCGCTTCGGGGGAGCGCTGGTCGAGCGCGCTCGCGGCGCGCCACAGGATCGAGCGGGCCGTCTCCAGCGAGGTCGCGATGTCGGCGACGCGAAACTGCAATGCCTGAAAATCCGCGATTCGCCGCCCGAACGCCTTGCGCTCGCGCATATAGACGATCGCCTTGTCGAGCGCCGCCTGTCCCCCGCCGATCGAGCAGGCGCCGATATTGAGTCGTCCGCCGTCGAGCCCGGCCATGGCGATCTTGAAGCCTTCGCCCTCGCCGCCGACGAGATTGGCCGCTGGCGCCCGCACGCCCTCCAGGATCACCTGCCGGGTCGGCTGCGCCTTCCAGCCCATCTTCTTCTCGTTGGCGCCGAAGCTCAGGCCCGGCGTTCCCTTGTCGACCATGAAGGCCGAGATTCCGGCCGGGCCGCCCTCGCCGGTGCGCGCCATAACGAGATAGACGTCGCTCGCGCCGCCGCCTGAGATGAACTGCTTGACGCCATCGAGCACGTAAGCATCGCCTTCCCGCCGCGCCCGCGTCGTCAGCGCCGCGGCGTCCGAGCCGGCGCCGGGCTCGGTCAGACAGTAGCTGGCGATGAGCTCCATATTCGCGAGCCGCGGCAGATAGCGCTCCTGCAACTCCGGCGAGCCGAACCGGTCGACCACCCAGGCCACCATGTTGTGGATCGAGAGAAAGGACGCGACGCAGGGACAGCCGGTCGACAGCGCCTCGAAAATCAGCGCGGCGTCGAGCCGTGTCATGCCGCTGCCGCCATGCTCCTCGCGCACATAGATGGCCGCCATGCCGAGAGCGGCCGCCTCACGCAGCACGTCGACGGGAAAATGCTCGGTCTCGTCCCAGCGAAGCGCGTTCGGCGCGATGCGTTCGTCGGCGAAAGTCTTCGCCATGTCGCGCACGGCGAGGTGATCGGACGTCAGGGCGAACATCACAAGTTTCCGGCTCTGGTTCCTTGATGGCGCGGATCGCGCAAGACTGCCCCAGGTTTCCGCCCGCGACAACCGGTGCGGAAGCTGGACGACAGTTTCAAACTTGACCTCCGCACGGCGACTCCGTATCGCCACTGATCTTGCGGGCCGGGCGGCCTGCCGCAGCCCGGCGCCGCGACCGCGTGTCCCGGAACGTTGTCGTTGTTGTTGTCGAGCGCGTTACCGGGCGCAAGGAAAGCAGCATGGTTCGTTCGGTTGAACTTCTGGGCGCCGTTTTGCTCTCGGTCGCGCTCGTCTGGTCATCGGACGCGAGCGCGCAAACGGCCCACAGGCCGGCGAAACATCAGGCCGCGGCCGGTCGCCAGATCACCGTTCGGCCGGGCAAGTCTTACTTGACGGCCGGAACCGGCGCCACTGTCGGATCGCAGAACAAATATGTGACCGACACCTTCAACCAGCCGACGCCTAACGAAGGAACCTTCACCGGCATGCGCGGCCAGGAGCGGCTTCTGAACCGGTTCGACAACCCGGGTCCGGGCTTGGTGCTGTTCCGTTTCTAGCGCCGGCAAGGATTGTCTGAACCCCTCGCTCGCGTTCGCGGCGAATGCTTCTTTCCGCTCAAATCGAGCCACGCTTCAAGGCGCGGGAAACAGAGCTTCGACCGCGACCTCGAATCCTGGCGGATCAAGCCGCGCGACGCCGTTCGACAGAACTCTGGTTTCGATCGCCTCGCCCAGTCCGCGCTTGTGATGGATGACGACGCGACGGTCAGGATCGAGGATGAGATAGTGCTCGACGCTCGGCAGCGAGAAATAGCCGCTGAGCTCACGGCCGTGATCGATCGCCGCCGTGCTCGGCGACAGGACCTCGACGACGACGATGGGATCATCCAAGACGATCGCATCGTCAGGCCGTCGTGGTCCGCAGGCCACCGTTGCTTCCGGCTCGAAAATCGCTCCGGAGTTGATCTTGATCGCAACGCCGTCGGCGAAGGCCTCGCATCGCAGCCTTGATTTGGCGATCGCATCGTTCAGCGCCGAGCGAGCTCGGCCCTTCGTGCGAACATGGGCCAGGCGCTCCGGCGACATCATCACGGGAACGCCGTCGTGCAGTTCCCACCGGCCTTCCTTTCCCTCGGCCCAGACAAGGAACTCGTCGGCGGTCATCGTTTGCTTCAGCGCCGTAGACATCCCGAGCTCATCCGAAATCGATCGCTGGAGCGCGCAGAGCGGAATATACGCCCCTCCGGACCCCCTGTCGCGGCGCGCCTCAGTTCATCGTCGGGATACTGAACTGCGCGCCGTCCTTGATCCCTGACGGCCAGCGCGCGGTGACCGTCTTGGTCCTGGTGTAGAAGCGGATCGAATCGGGCCCGTGCTGGTTGAGATCGCCGAAGCCCGAGCGCTTCCAGCCGCCAAAAGTGTAATAGGCGACCGGTACCGGGATCGGCACATTGACGCCGACCATCCCGACCTTGACCCGGCTGGCGAAGTCGCGCGCCGCATCGCCGTCGCGGGTGAAGATCGCCACCCCGTTGCCGTATTCGTTGTCGTTGCAGAGACCGAGCGCCTCGCCGTAATCATGCGCCCGCACGACCGAAAGCACCGGGCCGAAGATTTCCTCCTTGTAGATTCGCATGTCCTTCGTCACGCGATCGAACAGGCAGCCGCCCAGATAGAAGCCGTTCTCGTAGCCCTGCATCTTGAAGCCGCGCCCGTCGACCACGAGCTTCGCGCCCTCGTTGATTCCGATGTCGACGTAGCCGCGCACCTTCTCGAGCGCGGCCTTGGTGACCAGCGGGCCGTAGTCGGCGCTAGAGTCGGTCGATGGGCCGATTTTCAGCGCCTCGACGCGCGGAATGAGACGCTTCACAAGGTCGTCGGCAGTCTTCTGGCCGACCGGCACCGCGACCGAGATCGCCATGCACCGCTCGCCGGCCGAGCCGTAGCCGGCGCCCATCAGCGCGTCGACCGTCTGGTCCATGTCGGCGTCGGGCATAACCACCATGTGGTTCTTGGCGCCGCCGAAGCACTGCACCCGCTTGCCGCTCGCGGTGCCGCGCGAATAAATATAGTGCGCGATCGGGGTCGAGCCGACGAAGCCGATCGCCTGGATGTCGGGATCGTCGAGAATGGCGTCGACCGCCTCCTTATCGCCGTTGACGACGTTAAGGATGCCAGGAGGGCCGCCCGCCTCGACGAAGAGTTCTCCGAGGCCCATCGGCACGCCCGGATCGCGTTCCGAGGGCTTGAGGATGAAGGCGTTGCCGCAGGCGATCGCCGGCGCGAGTTTCCATAAGGGGATCATCGCCGGAAAGTTGAACGGTGTGATGCCGGCGACGACGCCGAGCGGCTGGCGCATCGAATAGAGATCGATTCCCGGTCCGGCGCCGTCGGTGTATTCGCCCTTCATCAGATGCGGGACCCCGAGCGCGAACTCGACCACCTCGACGCCGCGCTGGATGTCGCCCCGGGCGTCGGCGATCGTCTTGCCGTGCTCGCGCGCCAGCGTCTCGGCGAGCTGGTCGTTGTTTTTGGCGATCAGGTCGATGAACTTCATCAGCACCCGGGCGCGGCGCTGCGGGTTGACCGCCGCCCAGGCGGGCTGCGCCGCCTTGGCGTTCTCGACCGCCGCCCGAACCTCGGCCTTGGAGGCGAGCGCGACATGCGCGCGCACCGTGCCGTCCATTGGCTGAAACACGTCGGCCATCCGGCCTGACGCGCCGGCGACGTTCTTGCCGCCGATAAAGTGTCCGTATTCGATCATGTTCCGCTCCCTTGGTCGTGGCCTGTTGGGCGCTTTATGCCGGAGGATATTACGCACAGCAACCGAAGAGATCGCGCAACGCCGGCGCGAGACCGTGCTAAGAGCGCCCCATGGACTGGGACAATGTCAGGTTTTCCTCGCGGCGGCGAGCGCGGGGTTGTTCGTCGCCGCCCTCCTGACCGATGCGCATCAATCCTCACGGGCTCGCCTTCACGCTGTTTCTCGGCGCGCTGTCCGCCCTGCCGCCGCTGTCGATCGACATGGCGCTGCCGAGCCTCGGCTTCGTCGAGGCCGATCTCCGCGCGACCCAGGCCGCTGCGGCGGCGGCGATCGCGATCTTTCTCGCCGGGTTTTCGACCGCGCCGCTCGCGGTCGGCCCGCTCGCCGACCGCTTCGGCCGCAAGCCGGTGATGCTGGCCGGCATCGCGGTTTTTGCGCTGAGCGCGGTCGGCTGCGCGCGCGCGCCCTCGATCGAGACGCTGCTGGCGTTTCGCCTGGTGCAGGGCGCCGGCGCCGGCGCGGTCGGCGTGCTGCCGCGCGCCATCATCCGCGACCTGTTCGAGGGCCGGGAGGCGCGCCTCAGCATCGCCGCGGTCTCGCTCGTGTTCAGCGTCGCGCCGCTGATCGCGCCGACGCTGGGCGCCGCTATCCTCGCCGTCGCTTCCTGGCGCGCGATCTATGCCGCGCTCGCCGCGTTCGCAGCCGTTCTGGCGATCGCAGCCCTCGTTGGCTTCGAAGAATCCCACCCCGTCGGCAAACGCCGAAGCCTGAGGCCGAAGACGGTCATCTCCGGTTACCGGCAGGCGCTGACCACCCCGCTTTGCCTCGGGTTCACGATCGTCAACGGTCTCGTCTTCGCCGGCCTGTTCGCCTACGTCAACGTGTCGCCGCTTCTGTTCATGCAAGGCTACGGAGTGTCGAAGGCGGGCTTTGCGGGCCTGTTCGCGATCACGGCGTCGGGCGTCATCGTCGGCTCGTCGATCAACACCTGGCTATTGCGCCGCCACGCGCGGCCAAAGAGGGTGCTCGACGCGGCGCTGGCGCTGGTCAGCCTGGCCGGGCTCACGCTGCTCGCGGTCGGCCTCGCCGGCGCCGGATCGGCGCTGATCGACGCCGCGATCGTGATGGTCTACATCTCCTCCTTCGGCCTCGTTTTCCCCAACGCCGCGCACGAGGCGGTTCAACCGCTGCCGGAGATCGCCGGCGTCGCCTCGGCGGTGCTGCTGGCCACCCAAATGCTGTTCGGCGCGCTCGGCGGCGCGCTTGCCGCCGCGCTCTATCGCGACGCCTCGCCGCTTTCGATCGGCGCGGTGATGAGCGCCGCGTCGCTGACCGCCGCCGCGCTCTACGCCTTCTGGCTGAGAGGGAAGATGGAGGGGTGAGACGAAGTCGGCCCGAGCGGTTTCGCGCCCGAGCAAGCGCGACGGCGCTCTGAGGTTCGGCTTACAGCGGGATGCGAAAAGGCAGGCGCCGGTTTTTCGCGAAAATCCCGCGCTTTCAGGGCCTCTGGGCATGATGCGATTCAACGAAATCGCATCATTCTCTGTCACGCCCGCGAAAGCGGGCATCCACGGCGCCGCCGCCATCGGCCCAGGATGGGGTCGAAAGCGATGGTTGTTGAACGTGTTGCGGCGGTCTCGACCCCCGCTGTCGCGGGACGACAATGATTGATAGCCTGATCTGTCGCCTGGATTCGCCCCAGCCTGGAAGTTCCGTCCTTTCTCGACTCCCGACCCGTTCTTTTAAGTTCCGCTAAGGGGCTGGCGCCATTTTCAGCCGCGGATTGCGTCTTTTCAATCGCTTGCGGCGCCATTCGGCGCCGATTCGTCGACCGCTTGCCCTTAAGCGAGACCCGTGAGCTGCGCTTCGCCCCCGGATCGATCATCCCTAAAGACTAAGGATTAAGGACCGGGAGCCGGACTGGGCTTTGCTTTAAGACGTCTCGGCATGGGCGTCCGCTCGGAACCGATTCCGGTTTCGAATCCGAGCAGACGAGGCGCCAGCCCCAAAACCATGCCGAGAGCTTAAGACTTCGCGTCCCTTGCCGTTGTTCAGCGTGTCAACCCGCCCGCGTGAGGCCTTAAAGCGGCCGCTGCCCTCGGCGCGCACAGGCGCGCCTCGATCCAGCGACGAGGAAGACCATAACACGGCTTCTGATTTTCTCAAAGAGATTGTCGCAGAAAATTGATTTACCAAAATCGGCGCCACCCGCCTCCTGCCCCGCCATCCCGGAACCCGGCAGGCCGCTCCCGCCGCCCCGTCGCTCTATTGACGCATCTCACTCGAGAGGCGCCGTCCAATCTGGCAAAGAGGGAATTGAGTGCATCACCGTAACATTGTAATATAAGTTCTGGTCGGCCCGCGCTTTCGCCCAGAGGCCGACCGCAAACAGCGTTCGGCCTCTAACTTTCTCCCCATTCGAGTTCCGGCACCAACTTGTACGGGTAGTTCGGCTCCGTATAGCCCTTCGACTTCTGCCGCTTCGGCAGGACCGGCTTCTCGCGCTGCGGCTCCTGGTAGGGGATCTGTGACAGGAGATGGGCGATCACGTTGAGCCGCGCGCGCTTCTTGTCGTCCGACCGGACCACGCGCCACGGCGCCCAGGGGGTGTCGGTCGCCGTGAACATGTCGTCACGGGCGCGGGAATAGTCGTACCAGCGGCTGTAGGACTTCAGGTCCATCGGGGACAGCTTCCAGATCTTGCGCGGATCGTCGATACGGGACTTAAGCCGGCGAGTCTGCTCCTCTTCGCTGACCTCAAGCCAGTATTTGATGAGAACGATTCCGGATTCGACGATCGCCTTCTCCATCTCGGGCGCGACATCAAGGAAGCGCTTCGTCTGCTCCATCGAGCAGAATTCCATCACCCGCTCGACGCCGGCGCGGTTGTACCAGCTGCGGTCGAAGATGACGATCTCGCCGCCGGCCGGAAAATGCCGCATGTAGCGCTGGACGTACATCTGCGACTTTTCCCGGTCTGTCGGTGCGGGCAGCGCCACGACCCGGAACACGCGCGGGCTGACGCGCTCGGTGATCGCCTTGATCACGCCGCCCTTGCCGGCGCCGTCGCGACCTTCGAACACGACGCAGATCTTCAGGCCCCTGGCGATGACCCAGAGCTGCAGCTTGACCAGCTCCGCGTGCAGGCGTTCGAGCTCTTTCGCGTAGACTTTGTTGCCGAGCCTTTCCTGCGAGGCGGCGCTGTCCTCGCTCTTGGGCTTGCCGGCTTTGCCCTTACGTTTTGTCGCAGCCATGCGTCCCTCCCGTGTTCGCTGTTTACAACACAGGCGTGCGTGTCTAGTAAAGCGGCAAGGGTCTGGACGCAGGGGCGGCGACGCGAAGACGTTCCGTTCGCGGGCCGCGTCGCGAGACGGCCGAATTGGTTGCTGCGCTTTGACATTTCGGGTCCTGTCGGCGAGACGCCGGTTGCGGATGATTTGCGCAGGAGACCAGTGATGACCAACCATCGGCGCATTGCGGCGGCCGCCGCGTTGCTCCTGGTCCTTGGCGGCGCGCCGCTGTTGACCGGTGACTTCGGACAATCGGGCGGAAACCCGCTCGTTGCTTCCGCCCACGCCCAGCCAATCCGCAACCTGATCGCCCGCCTGCGCGGCGAGAAACTGCCCGCGGGCATCGTCAAGTCCAACGGACGTCTCGAGGCGACGCAGGTCGATGTTTCCTCCAAGTACCCGGGACGCCTCGCCGAGGTGACGGTGGAGGAGGGCTCCAACGTCACCCAGGGCCAGGTCGTGGCTAAGATCACCTCGCCGGAATACGAAGCGCAGTTGCGCGCGGCGCAGGCCGACGTGCAGAACGCCAAGGACGCTCTGGCCGCCGCCGAGGCGGAGATCACTTCCCGCAAGAGCGCGTTGGAATTCGCCAAGTCCGATTTCGAGCGCGGCCAGGAGCTGATGAAGACCGGGTTCATCACCAAACAGTCGTTCGAGCAACGGAAGCGGAACTATGACGCAGCGGTCGCGGCGGTGCAAAGCTTCACCTCCCAGAGAGACCAGGCCCAGTCCAAGATCAAGAACTCGGAAGCGGAGGTCGAACGAATCCAGTCGATCATCAGCGATCTCACCTTGGTCTCGCCGCGGCTCGGGCGGGTGCAATACCAGCTCGCGCGGGCCGGAGAGGTTGTCGCCGCCGGGGCGCCGATCCTCACCATCCTCGACCTGACCGACGTTTACATGACCCTTTTCCTGCCGGCGGCGGACGCCGGCAGATTGAGCGTCGGCGACGAGGCGCGCATCATCCTCGACCCCGTGCCCGACTACGTCGTGCCGGCGAAGGTCAGCTTCGTCGCCGCCGACGCGCAGTTCACGCCCAAGACCGTCGAAACCAAGGACGAAAGGGCCAAGCTGATGTTCCGGATCAAGCTCAAGATCGATCCCGGGGTGCTTCAGCGGTACTACGCCAGGGTGAAGACCGGCGTCCGCGGCCTGGGATTCGTCCGCACCAAGCCCGACGTGGAATGGCCTGCCGACCTTCAGGTCAAGCTCCCCAAGGCGCCCGACGCCAAATGACCGATGCGGCGATCGCGAAGGTGACAAACGTATCGCACCGATACGGGGCCTCGATCGCGCTTGCCGACGTCACCATCGATATTCCCGCCCGGATCATGGTCGGCGTCATCGGGCCCGACGGCGTCGGCAAGTCGACGCTTCTGGCGCTCATCGCCGGGGTGCGGAAAATTCAGCAGGGCGAGGTCGCCGTCTTTGACAAGGACGTCTCCGACCGAGGCAACCTCAGGGAAATCCGGGGTCGCATCGCTTACATGCCGCAGGGGCTCGGCCGAAATCTCTATCCGACGCTGAGCGTGTTCGAGAACATCGACTTCTTCGGCCGACTATTCGGTCAGTCGGAATCCGAGCGCCGCGCCAAAATCACCGAGCTGTTGACCGCGACCGCGATGGAGAAGTTCGAGGCCCGCCCGGCGGGCAAGCTCTCCGGCGGCATGAAGCAGAAGCTGAGCCTCTGCTGCGCGCTGATCAACGACCCGGACCTTCTCATCCTGGATGAGCCGACGACCGGCGTCGATCCCTTGTCGCGCGGCCAGTTCTGGGACCTCATCAACACCATCCGCGCCCGGCGGCCGCAAATGAGCGTGATCGTCGCCACCGCCTATATGGACGAAGCCGAGCGCTTCGACTGGCTGATGGCGATGGACGAAGGCAAGATCATCGCCACCGGGACGCTGAAGGAGCTCTTGGCCAAGACCGGCGAGCCCAATCTCGACGATGCGTTCATCGCGATGATGCCCGAGGCCAAGCGGGCCTTGCACAAGAAGGTCGTGGTGCGCGCTCGCGTGGCTTCGCCGGACGAGACGCCGGCGATCGAGGCGGAGGGCTTAACGCGGCGGTTCGGCGACTTCGTCGCGGTCGATCACGTCAGTTTCAAGATCGCGCGGGGCGAGATTTTCGGCTTTCTCGGCTCCAACGGCTGCGGCAAGTCGACGACGATGAAAATGCTCGTCGGCTTTTTGCCGGCGACCAGCGGCACGTGCCAACTGTTTGGCCAGCCGATGGGCTCGAGCGACATGGAGGCGCGGCGCAACGTCGGCTACATGACGCAGGCCTTCTCGCTCTACGGCGAACTGACGGTCGGGCAGAATCTGGAGCTGCACGCGCAGCTCTATCACCTGCCGCTTGAGAAGATCGCGCCTCGGATCAAGGAGCTGTTGGAGCGGTACGATCTGAAGGACTTCGTCAACGCCCGGCCGGACAGCCTGCCGCTCGGCATCAAGCAGCGCCTTCAGCTCGCGGTCGCGGTGCTGCACGAGCCCTCCATTCTCATCCTCGACGAGCCGACGTCCGGAGTCGACCCGATCGCGCGCGACGCGTTCTGGCGCACGCTGATCGACCTGTCGCGCGACGACGCCGTGACGATTTTCGTCACCACCCATTTCATGAACGAGGCGGAGCGCTGCGACCGCATCTCGCTGATGCACGCGGGCAAGGTGCTCGCGGTCGGGGCGCCGCACGATTTGGTCAAGGAGCGCGGCGGCGGTTCGCTCGAGGACACGTTTGTCGGCTATCTCGCCGACGCAGCCGGGATCGACCGCTCGAAGACGGCCGAGGCCCCGTCTCCGGTGGCGGAAACGATCGAGATGGAAGCGCTCGGGCCCCCGAAACACTTCGATCTCGCCCGGCTTTGGGCCTATGCGCGGCGCGAAACCGTCGAGCTGCTGCGCGACCCGATCCGGATGGCCTTTGCCGTGTTCGGCCCGATCATCCTGATGTTCGCCTTCGGCTACGGCATCTCGTTCGATATCGAAAACCTGGCGACGGCGGCCTTCGATCAGGACGACACGCCGCAAAGCCGCGAGCTGCTTCAGGGCTTCGAAGGATCCCGCTATTTTTCCATGCAGCCGCCGATTACGTCAGCCGCAGACGCGGAGCGGCGCCTCAGGAGCGGCAATACCCAGATCGTGGTCGAGGCGCCTCCCGGATTCGGCCGCGATCTGCTGAACGGCCGCAAACCGGAGGTCGACGCGACGGTCGACGGCGCCATGACCTTTCGCGGCGAGACGGCGAAGAACTACGTCAGCGGGGTGGTGAGAAAGCAGGGCGAGGAGCTTCAGCGCGAAGTGCATCGCCCGGGCACGCCGAACGCGTGGAACGAGAACAATATAGAGACGCGTTTTCGCTACAACCAAGCCTTCTTGAGCGTCAACGCCATGGTGCCGAGCGTGTTCATGCTGATGCTGTGTCTGATCCCAGCGATCATGTCGGCGATCGCGGTGGTGCGCGAGAAGGAGACCGGCTCGATCGCCAACTTCCGCTCGACGCCGATCACCAGATTCGAGTTCTTGATCGGCAAGCAACTGCCCTATGTCGCGGTCGCGATGGTGAACTTCGTCTTCCTGTTCCTGATGGCGATCTTCATCTTCAACGTGCCGATCAAGGGGCCGTTCCTGACCTTGCTCATCGCCACCATCGTCTATGTCTTCGCGACCACCGGCTTCGGACAGCTCATCTCCTCGTTCGTGCGCACGCAGGTCGCGGCGGTGTTCGCGACCGCAATTCTCTCGATCGTTCCGGCGGTCAACTTTTCCGGGCTCTTCGCGCCGGTGTCGTCCTTGTCCGGCACGGCGAAGGTCTTGGGGCTGTCCTTTCCTTCGGCTTGGTATCAGCCGGTCACGGTCGGCGTGTTCGCCAAGGCGCTCGGGATGATCGACCTTTGGCGCAATATCGTCGCGATCACCATCATCGCGCTCGCGTACCTCGCTCTGTCGCTCGTCCTTCTCCGCAAGCAGGAGGACTGACATGGCGAAGCCCGCGTCTCCTCCGGCTCCCCAGCTCGCAGAGGCGAAGCCGCTGACGTTAGCCGGTCATGTCGTCAACATCTTCCGCCTCGTGATCAAGGAGCTCAGAAGCATTCGGGCCGACCCGACCATGCTGATCCTGGTCGTCTATGCCTTCAGCATTTCGGTCAACACGGTGGCGACCGGCGCCGTCACCGAGGCGACCAATCTCTCGGTCGGCATCGTCGACGAGGATCAGTCCGACCTGTCGCGCCGGATCGCCGAGGGCTTACGGCGCCCGACCTTCCAGCCGCCGGTGCAGATCACGTCCTCGGACATCGACCCGATGATGGATCAGGGCAAGCTCCTGTTCGTGGTGGAGATTCCCCCCAATTTCGAGTCCGACATCCGCTCCCAGCGCAAGACCGGAATCCAGATCAATGCGGACGCGACCGCGGTCGCCCAGGCGGGCAACGGCGCCAGCTACCTGCGGACCGCGATCGCCAATGAAATCCAGAGGTTCATCTCCGGCAGGGAGGATTCGACCGGCGCCCCGATCAATCTCGTGGTGCGGGCGGCCTTCAATCCGAACCTGAAAACGTCGTGGTTCTCGGCGATGACCCAGGTCGTCAACCAGATTACCCTCCTAACGGTCATCCTGACCGGCGCGGCGCTGATCCGCGAGCGCGAGCAAGGCACTGTCGAACACTTGTTGGTCATGCCGGTCGTGCCGACCGAGATCATGCTGGCCAAAATGATCGCCAACGGCCTCGTCATCGTGGTGGCGGCGATGCTGTCGCTGCAGTTCGTCGTCCACTGGTGGATCGGCTCGCCGATCAACGGGTCCTTGCTGCTGTTCCTGCTCGGCGCCGCGATCTACGCCCTGGTGGTGGCGGCGCTCGGGATCATGCTCGGCACCCTGGCGACGACGATGGGCCAGTTCGGCCTGCTCGCGATGCCGGTGCTGATGGTGACCCAGCTGCTGTCGGGCAGCAGCACGCCGATGGAGAGCATGCCGGTATGGCTGCAATATACGATGCAGACGATCAGTCCGACGCCGCATTTCGTCGCTTTCGCGCAAGCCGTGCTGTTCCGCGGCGCCGACTTGACCCTCGTCTGGCGGCCGATGGTGGCGATGCTGATCATCGGCGCCGTCTATTACGCCGTGGCGATGAGCCGCTTCCGAAAGGTGATCTTCGGCGGCTGACGGCCGACGTCGAGCCAGGATACCGACTCCAGCCGGGCCGCGCCTTCTCGTCGGCGAGCCCTCCCTTCTCCCGAACGCTTAACCACGTCCATCTGATCCTGACCCCGCGAACGCCCGAGGGTCCAGGGTGGGCGCTCGGCTACATCTCGCCGGCCGCGACGTTCGCCTTGGCGCCGCCGTTTCTCACGCGTGTGCATTGTGCAAACGCGTTGAGGCCCAGATATTTTCCTCGTTCAAACCCATTTAGGCCGCACGGGTGTGCATCATGCACGCGCGTTGAGGCCGAGATATTTTCCTCATTGGAACCCATTCAAGGGCCTCCAGTCGTCGACAAGGGAGGTTTGCCATGAAGATCGTCGTCATCGGCGGCGCCGGCCTGATCGGCTCGAAGACCGTCGCCATCCTGCGCCAGGGCGCCCACCAAGTCGTCGCCGCCTCGCCCAAAAGCGGCGTCAACACCATCACCGGCGAGGGCCTCAAGGAGGCCGTGGCCGGCGCGCAGGCAGTGATCGACCTCACCAATTCGCCCTCATTTGAGAACAAGGCGGTGCTGGAATTCTTCGAGACTTCCGGGCGCAACCTTCTCGCGGCCGAGTCCGCGGCCGGGGTCCGGCGCCACGTCGCGCTATCCATCGTCGGAATCGACCGGACAGACAATGGCTATTTCCGGGCCAAGGTCGCCCAGGAGAAACTGATCGAGACCTCCGGCATCCCCTACACCATCATCCGCTCGACCCAGTTCCTGGAATTCCTCGGCGGCATCGCCGCTTCCAGCGCGGATGGAAACGTGGTGAGGCTTCCGCCCGTCCTGTTCCAGCCGATTGCGGCCGACGACGTTGCTCCCATCATCGCCGAGGCGGCGCTGGCGCCGCCGCGAAACGGCGTCATCGAGATCGCCGGCCCGGAGCGGGCGCCGCTCAACGCAATCATCGCCCGCTATCTGAAGGCGGTCGGCGACCCGCGGGAGGTCGTGCGCGACCCCGAAGCCCGATACTGGGGCGGCCGGGTCGAGGAGCGCTCGCTGGTGCCGTTGGGCGAAGCGCGCCTCGGCCGCATCGGTCTCGACGAATGGCTCCGCCGCTCACAAGCGGCAGCCTGAATTCGTTTGGCGGCGTGCTCGCGGATGCGCCAAGGAAGAACAACGCCGAGGCGACCCGTGGCGCGGCCTGGAGCGGCTGTCGGCTTGCTCAGTCTGCCGCGCAACGTAGGCGGCGACGTCGGGACGTCGGCGGCCCAGACGACGCACGAGCGCCGCGAACAATTCCGCTGCCTGCGTCCCGGCGAGCATCTCGATCAGCTCAATCCTGCCGTGCGTTCCTTCATCGCGTAGGCGCGGGGCCTTGTTCCAGACCGGCGATCCGGTTGTCTCGAAAGGGCTGGCCTGGCAAGCGCTCGAGAATCCGCGCCAGCAGCAAGCCTCCGCCCTCGCCTATTTCGATTGCTTCTGGCCGATGGCCGCCGTGATGCTCGCGCTGGCGCCCGTGGTGCTGGTGATGAAACACTCGGCGGCCGAGAAGGGCGCTCGCCATATTGTTGAATGAGTCCGCTTGGCGACCGCTGAACGACGCCTTTCCGCCTTCCGCTCACGCGACTGCAGCAGCTCTTGCCGGACCCGCAACACGACGGCGGCCCGACCGCGGCTCACGCCGCCGCCAGCGCCAGGCCGCGCGACGTCGAACTCGACCCGCAGCCGTTCGCGGCGCAGCATAAAGTTGACGTGCGCCAGAGCCTCGCCGAAGGCGAACACCATCTGGTGCGGGTCCTCGATTCTGCGGCCGAAAATGACCGGGACCAGTTCGGCGACCGTCTGCGGCTCGGCCCGGCAGGCCTCGAAAATCGCGATGCAGCGCGCCTCGTGGTGCGCGATCAGTTCGTCGGCCCGCGTTTTCAAGCCCACGAACGGCAGATTATGGCCGGGCAGGATCAGAACGTCGTCGGGCAACGCGCTCTTAAGCTTTCCGAGCGAGCGCAGATAGGCGCCGAGCGGGTCGCCGTCCGGGTCCATCGCCTCGACGCTGACGTTGGGCGAGATTTTCGCCATCACCTGATCGCCACAGATGATGAGATTGTCGGCGGCTGAATAGAGCATGACCTGCTCGGGCGAATGGCCGGCCCCTGTCATCACCTCGAATTCGCGCCCGCCGATTTTCAGCCGGTCGTCGGCGATCAGGCGCAGAAAGGTTCGCGGCGGGGCGGAGACCATGCGCAAATATTGTAGGCCGTTGCCGAGCAGGGTCTCCGTCCCTTCCTCGCTGAGGCCGTGCGAGCGGTAGAAGCCGCGATAGGGCTCGGACTTGAGCGCGGCTGGGTCGAGGCGGATGTTGAGCGCGATCAGATATTCGGTCTGGCTCATCGCCAGTTTGAGGTCGAACCGCTCGCACAGCCATCCCGCCAGGCCCACGTGATCGGGGTGGAAATGGGTGGCGATGACGCGGGTCAGCCTTCGCCCGGCGAGCGGCCCGGCGAGCAGCGCCTCCCAGGCGGCGCGGGTGCGCTCGTCGTCGATCCCGGCGTCGATCAGCGCCAGCCCGTCGCCGTCCTCGATCAGATAGACGTTGACGTGGTCGAGCCGGAACGGCAGCGCCAGCCGCGCCCAGAATACGCCCGGACGGATCTCGATCGTCTCGCCGGTCTTGGGCGGCGCGGAACGAGGAAACTCCAGCGTCTCCGGCATCGCGTGGGTCGACATTGGGTCCTCAATTCCGAAACGGCGCCCGGCCGCCTCATCCGAGCGGGGAGAAGCGCGGCGCGGCGGCGGGGTCCAATCGGCCGCCGGGCCCGAGCCGGTAGACGCCGCGCGCCGCGTTTTGCGGATGGGCGGCGGCCTCGGCGAGGCTCAACACGGGAGCAAAGCATGCGTCGCCGCCTTCCAGCAGCGCGCGCCAGTGCGCGCTCGGCCGGCTTAAGAACAGCGCGCGAAAACGCGCTTTCAGCGCCGGCCAGGCGGCCATGTCGTATTGCGCCTGCGGATCGACGTCCGCAAGGCCGAGCTTTTCGATCAGCAGCGCATAGAACCGGGGCTCGAGCGCCCCGATGCTGACGTATCGGCCATCGGCGCAGGCGTAGACGTCGTAGAACGGCGAATCATGAAAAATGCTGGGTCTCTGCGCGTCCAGCATCCCTTCAGCGCGCGCCCACAGGGCGATGCCGCTCAAAGCGGCGACGATGTCGACGATCGAGCAATCGACGACGCATCCCTTACCCGTCCGGCCCGCGGCGAAGACTGCGCTCATGAGGCCGAAGGCGAGGCCGAGGGCGCCGCCGGCGTCGCCGAGAACGGTCGGGGGCGCGATCGGCGCGCAGCCCTCGCGGGCGGCCAGCGACAGCACGCCGCTCAGCGCCAGATAGTTGAGATCGTGGCCGGCGGCCTGGGAGAGCGGCCCATCCTGTCCCCAGCCGGTCATGCGGCCATAAACGAGGCGCGGGTTGCGCTTGGCGCAGTCGGCGGGGCCGAGGCCGAGACGCTCCATCACGCCCGGCCGGGCGCCCTCGATCAGCGCGACGGCTTTCTCGACCAGCCCCAGCGCCTGTTCGACCGCCTCGGAGCGCTTGAGGTCGAGCGCGATCTTCCGCTTTCCGCGCCGCAGCGCCTCGTCGGCGCCGCCGTTGTCGGGGTTCCCGATCGCCGGCTTGTTCGGGCGAACGATCGCGACTACGTCGGCGCCCAGGTCGGCCAGCATGCGCCCCGCCAGCGGTCCCGGGCCGATGCCCTCGAACTCGACCACGCTCAATCCCTCAAGCGGCCGAATCATGCTGCAATCCCCCCTCGACCCGCGTCCCCCCGGAGGGCCAGTCTACACAGCGGTCGGCGGGAGGACAGAGCTTGTCCCCGCTCAAGAAATATTCGACCGGAGAGGAGCGCGGATGGGCTCATTGATTGCTTGGCGCTCGGGAAACAGCGCCTTCAGGGCTTCGGGCGAGGCCGCGGCGACGCCGCGTTCGGTGATGAGGCCGGTCACCAGGCGCGCGGGCGTGACGTCGAACGCCGGATTGGCCGTGCGGCCGCCCTCGGGCGAGATTCTGACCCGCGTGACCGCGCCGTCCTCGCCCCGGCCCTGAACGAAATCCACTTCGTCGGCGCTGCGCTCCTCGATCGGGATTTCCTTCACCCCGTCGTGAACCGTCCAGTCGATCGTCGGCGACGGCAGCGCGACATAGAACGGCACCCCATTGTCGCGCGCCGCCAGCGCCTTCAGGTAGGTGCCGATCTTGTTGCAGACGTCGCCGTCGGCGGTGGTCCGGTCCGAGCCGACGATCACCATGTCGACGAGGCCATGCTGCATCAGATGGCCGCCGGCGTTGTCGACGATCAGCGTGTGCGGCGCGCCGTGATTGGCGAGCTCCCAGGCGGTCAGATGCGCGCCCTGATTGCGCGGGCGGGTTTCGTCGACATAGACATGGACGGCCAGGCCTTCTTCGAGCGCAAGATAGACCGGAGCGGTGGCGGTGCCGTAATCGACCGTCGCCAGCCAGCCGGCGTTGCAATGGGTCAGCACGTTGACCGGCTCTCCGGGCCTCTTCAGCGCGGCCAGGCGGCGAAGGATGTCGAGGCCGTTGCGACCGATCGCGCGGTTGATCTCGACGTCCTCGTCGGCGATGCGCTGAGCCTCCTTGTAGGCGGCGGCGGCGCGCTGCGGGACCGGGAGCGGCCGCAGGCGCGCGCGCGCGGCGTTAAGCGCCCAGCGCAGGTTGATGGCGGTCGGCCGGGTCGCGTGGAGGCGTTCCCACGCCGCGTCGAGACCGGCGTCGCTGGCATCGTCGCGCATGGCGAGCGCGACGCCATAGGCCGCCGTCGCGCCGATCAGGGGCGCGCCGCGAACCCACATGTCGCGAATCGCCGTCGCGGCGTCGTCGAGTCCGCGCAGCGTCGCGATCCTAAATTCATGCGGCAGCCATCGCTGGTCGATGACGTCGACGCTCGAGCCGTCCGCGTTGAGCCAGATCGTCCGATACGCGCGCCCGCCGATCTTCACGCCATCGTCTCCTCAGCCGCCTTCCGCCGCACCTTAGAGGGAGGGCGCGCCCGGACGCAATGCGTGTGGGGTCGGGCCGGGGCGCGACCAGTCGCCCGATGGGAAAGCCTAAAGCGCAAACCCGCCGTCGACGAGATAGATCTGCCCGGTTGCGAACGCGCTTTCGTCGGAAGCGAGATAGACCGCGAGCGCGGCCACTTCTTCGGGCTTGCCGAGCCGGCCCATCGGCTGGCGGTCGACGAAATCCTGGCGCACGGCCGCGGTCGGCTTGCCGCTGGAGCGGCTGAGCGCCTCGATGCGTCCCTCCAGCGACGGGCTCTCGATCGTGCCCGGACAGATGGCGTTGCAGCGCACGCCCTTGCGGATGAAATCCGCCGCGACCGATTTGGTGAGCCCGATCACCGCGGCCTTCGAGGCGCCATAGACATATCGGTTGGGGATGCCGCGCACAGAGGAGGCGCCCGAGGCGACATTGACGATCGCGCCGCCGCCTTTTTCGAGCATTCCCGGCAGAAAGGCGCGGATCGTGCGATGCATCGACTTGATGTTGAGATCGAAGGAGAAATCCCAGTCTTCATCCGAACAGTCGAGCACGGTCCCGTGGTGCACGAACCCGGCGCAGTTGAACAGGACGTCGATCGCGCCGATTTCGCGCGCGAGCGCGGCGACTTCCGGCGTCGAGCGCACGTCGAGCTTGCGCTTGTCGGCGTCGAGCCCGGCGAGGCCGCCGACGTCGATGTCGGTCGCGACGACGCGGGCGCCTTCGCGCGCGAACGCCTCCGCCGTCGCCCGGCCGATGCCCGCCGCCGCCGCCGTCAGCAACGCGACCTTCCCCGCCAATCGTCCCGCCATTGCGACGCTCCTTCCCGAGATTGATCCGGCCGTCCCTCGGACGTCCGCGCCGAGGTTGTACGCGACCTCGCGGCGCCTTCCTAGCGCCAGCCGACGACCCGCCGGAGACGCTTGACCTGCGCCGGCCCGCCGGCCGAGTTGCCAAGACGCCGCAAACTGGCATACACAGCGGCGCGATCGAGCCCGCGCCGTCGCGCGCTCGATCCCAAAAGGCCGCAATAGCTCAGCTGGTAGAGCACGTCATTCGTAATGATGGGGTCGGGGGTTCGAATCCTCCTTGCGGCACCATTTTTACCTTAGAGCGTTAGTCTTTCTTGGCTCAGCGCCTTTGGCGCGGAGCAATTTGTGATAGCCGTTCGAAGGTCTGGCCTGAAAACGTCAGGCTGCGGGGCGCGATCCGCTGCTGTTGCTTCCCGCGCTTCGGTCCCATAACGCGCCGACAGGACCGGCGCACCGCGGCCAGCGAGGCGATCGCGGCGAGCGTCAGCAGCTCTTGGATTCGCGATACCGCGATCCCCATTCGATCTCCTCGGAGCATGAGAGCCACTCCGCCGGCTTCCCCGAAGCGCATGCCTGCCCTACGGTGTCGGACGATGGGCCGGGCAGGGCGGGCGAGCGATGCGACGAGGCTGGGGCATACGAATAAGCGCCAGCCTCGTTTCGGCTCTGATCATTGTTCCGTTGAGCCTGTGGGCCGCGCTCGCCCTGTGGTTCAGGCTCCCGGCGCCGGAAGGCTTCAGGGCTCTCGCCGCGGGTCTGTTCATTGTCCTCGGGCTTGCGACAATCGCAGCGCTCTTCTCGCGCCGGGGCTTGACCGCGCTGATCGTGTTTGCGCTGGCCTTCGGCGGACTGCTGGTCTGGTGGGACGGAATCAGGCCTCCGGCGAATGGCGACTGGGCGCCAGACGTCGCGCGCCAGACGACCGGCGCGCTCGACGGCGACATTCTGACGCTCTCGGACGTGCGCGACTTCGATTGGAGGAGCGACAAAGATTTCACCCCGCGATGGAGCAGGCGGACTTACGACCTCGCCAAGCTGCGCACGCTCGACCTTTTTCTCTCTTATTGGTCCGGACCCCGGATCGCCCACCTCATTCTCAGCTTCGGCTTCGAGGGCGGCGACTTCCTGGCCTGGTCGGTCGAGGTCAGACGCGCGAGAGACGGCGTCTATTCGCCCGTCGCCGACGCCTTCAAGACCAGCCCCGTCGTCGTCATCGCCGCGACCGAGCGCGACATCGTTCGGCTGCGCACGAATATTCGCCGCGAGGACGTCCGGCTCTATCGGCTGCGGACCCCGCCCGATGAGGCCCGCGTGCTTCTCAGGCAATATGTCGAGGATTCGAACGCGCTCGCGGTGAAACCCGCGTTCTACAATTCGATCACCACCAACTGCACGACGGCGGTGGCGAAAATGATCCGGGCCGCCGGCGGAACCTTGCCGCTCGACTGGCGTCTCATCGTCAATGGCTATCTTCCCAGCTATCTCTATACCCTCGGCGCGCTCGATACCGCCTATTCGCTGACTGAACTGAAGGCGCTGGCCCAAATCGACAAAGCCGCCAACAAGGCCGACGATTCCCCCGATTTCTCGCGCCTCATTCGCGTCGGCGTCCCCGCGCCGCGCGGCGGCGCGAAATGACCGAGCGCGAAGTCCCTTCACCCCGACGCTGTCGTCGAGACGGTCAGATGGGCGTCGAGCGCGGCCGGGTCGGCGAGAAGTTCGGCGCTCGGCGCGGCGTGCGCGATTGAGCCGCGGTCGAGCACGATCGCATGATCGGTGAAGGGCAGGATCTTTTTCGGCTTCTGTTCGACGATGATCATCGACAGGCCCTCGCGCGCAAGTTCGCGCAAGGCCCGGAGCAGTTCGTCGACGATGATCGGGGCCAGGCCCTCGGTCGGCTCGTCGAGCAGCAGCAGGCGCGGGTTGAGAACCAGCGCGCGGCCGATCGCCAGCATCTGCTGCTCGCCGCCCGACAATTGCCGGCCCATGTTGGTCCGACGCTCCTCGAGCCGGGGAAAAAGCGCATAGACGCGCCGGACCGTCCAGGGGCCGGGAATCGCCACCGCGGTGAGGTTTTCCTCGACCGTCAGCGAGCGGAAGATATTGCGCTCCTGCGGGGTCCAGCCGACCCCGCGCCTGGCGCGCAGGTGCGGGGGAAGCGGCGCGACGTCCTCGCCGGCAATGAAGATTCGCCCGCCGAAGCGATCCGTCACGCCGACCAGAGTGTCGATCAGCGTCGTCTTGCCGACGCCGTTGCGTCCGAGCACCGCGAGCGAATGGCCATTCTCGATCGCGAAGCTGAGCCCCTGGAGGACCCTCGCCTCGCCATAGCCGGCGATCAAATTCTCGACCCGCAACAGCTCAGCCATGCGCGTCCTCGCCGAGGTAGACTGCGCGCACGCGCTCGTCCGCCGCGATCTCCTCCGGCTCGCCCTCGGTGAGGAGCCGTCCGGCGACCAGCACCAGGATCCGGTCGGCGAAATTGAACACGAGATCCATGTCGTGCTCGATGAGAAGGATCGCGGCATCCGACGGCAGGGCGGCGAGGGCGGCGAGAATGTCTTGCCGCTCCTCTTCCGGCACCCCTGCGGCGGGCTCGTCGAGCAGCAGCACGCGCGGGCGGGTCGCGAGCGCCAGCGCAATCTCCAGGAGCCGCTGCTTGCCGTAGGGCAGGCTGTGAGTCGGCTGGTCCATCTCGGGCTCGAGGCCGAAGCGGGCCAGCAGCGCCTCGATCTCGGCGACGATCGCCGGGCGCGTTCCGGCCACGCGCCAGAAATCGGCGCCCGATCCGTTGCGCTCCGAGATCGCAAGACCAAGCGACTCGGCGGGCGTCAGATGAGGGAACAACTGATTGATCTGAAATGTTCGCGACAGGCCGAGCCGCACCCGGCGGTTCGGGGCCAGCGCCGTGACGTCGCGGCCCTGCAGGAAGACCTGGCCCTCGCTCGGCCTGACGACCCCGGTCAGGAGATTGATCAGCGTCGTCTTGCCCGCGCCGTTGGGGCCGATGAGCGCCTGACGAACCCCGGGCTGCAGGCTGAAGGATACGTCGTCGGTGGCGGTGAGCGCGCCGAAGCGCCGCGTCAGGCGCCGCGCCTCGAGCGCCGGCGCGGTCACGCCGCGCCCCCGCCCTTGCTTGCGGGCATGATCACTGAGGCGGCGCGAACGACGGTCTCGCGGACGCGCTCGCGGCCGATCAGCACCAGCGCGACCAGAAGCGCCCCGATCCAGAATTCCCAATATTCGGGCGTCGCGGCCGAAATCACGTCCCGGAGCACAATGAACAGCGCCGCGCCAATCAGGCCGCCATAGAGATAGCCGGCCCCGCCGACTATCAGCATCAGCATCACGTCGGCCGAGCGGTGGAAGTCAAACAGATCGAGCGACGCGATCTGCGTGGTTTGGGCGAGCAGGGCGCCGGCCGCGCCGGCATAGGCCGCCGAGACGGCATAGATGGCGATGATGCGCCGGCTGGTCGCGATGCCGAGCGCGCCCGCGCGCAGCCGGTTCTCCCGGATCGCGGCTAGCGCGAGTCCGAACGGCGACTGGGCGAGGCGCCGGGCGATGGCGAATAGGATGAAAACGATCGCGAGACTGTAGAGCGCCGCGTTGCGCTGTCCGGTGAAGTCGATCGGGTAGCGGCCCAACACCCGTCCGATCGAAAAGTTGAGGCCGTCGGTGCCGCCGGTCAGCCAGCTCATGCGGTTGGCGAGTTCGCCCAGCATCAGCGAGACGCCCAGCGTCACCATGAGCCGCGTCAGATCGGCGCCGCGCAGCAGCAGCGGCGCGGTCGCGAGCCCGACCAGGGTGGCGACCGCGGCGCCGATGAAGAGCCCGAGAATCGGATCAGCCAAACCCCTGGTCGCGAGAATGGCGACGGCGTAGGCCCCGAGGCCCAAGAACGCGGCATGACCGAGCGACACGATTCCCGCCAGCCCGAGAATGAGGTCGAGCGATAGCGCGAACAGGCCGGCGATCAGGATTTCGTTGAAGAGCGCCGCGCGCGAGGGCGTGGCGACAATCGCCGCCAGCAGGCCGAGCCAGAACACGATTTCGGGCCAGCGCCAGCGCGCCCGCCGATGGAGGTGGGCGGCAAGGCGCCCCGCGGTCGCGGAGGCTCCAGCCGCGCTCATCGCCCCTCTCTGCGCCCAAACAGGCCCTGCGGGCGCAAGATGAGGGTGACCACCATCACGCCGTAGATGATGAAGGCGCCGATCGAAGGGACGTAATATTTGCCCGCGACGTCGAGCACCCCGAGCAGCAGCGCGCCAAACAACGCGCCCAGGATTCCGTTCACGCCGCCGACGGTGACGACGATGAGGAAGGTCACCAGGAATTTGACCGGAAATGAAGGATCGATGCCGCCGACGACATCGGCGGCCAGCGCGCCGCCCAGCCCCGCCAGGCCGCTGCCGACGGCGAAGGCGATCGCGAAGATGCGGTCGACGTTGATGCCGAGACCGGCGGCGACGCGCGGATCGTCGACCGCCGCCCGCAATTGCGCGCCAAACCGGGTCCTGACCAGGAAGGCCTGCAGGATCGCGGCGATGAAGCCGCAGACGACGATGATGAAGAGCCGATAGACGCCGATCCCGACGCCATGAAAATCGATGCGCCCGTTGAGCCAGTCCGGCAGATTGACCTGCCGCGGCTCGTCGCCGAGGAAGAAGTCAGCGATCGGAATCGCCATCAGCACCAGGCCGATCGTGAACAGCACCTGATCGAGCGGGCTCGCGCCATAGAGCCGCCGATAGAGCGTGCGCTCGAGCGCGACGCCGAGAATGGCCGCGACTAGGAAGGCCGCGGGCAGGGTGACGAGGAACGGCGCGCCGAGCCAACTCATCATCAGCGCCGTCACGTAGCCGCCGACCATCGCGAAGACGCCATGCGCGAGATTGATAAAATTCATCAAGCCGAGCGTCACCGAAAGTCCGCACGCGAGCACGAACAGCAACATGCCGTAGGCCACGCCGTCGAAGAGGATCGTCAGCATCGGGGGCCTGAGCCGTTCATCGCTTCATAAGGCCCCCTCGCCGATCAGTGTTTCGCGGCCTTGTAGGGATCCTTCACGTTGGGGATGGTCTCGAACTCGACGTTGTAGAGGGCGCCGTCGACCTTCTCGACCTTGCGGACATAGATATTCTGGATGATGTCGCGCGTGTCCGGGTCGATCGAGACCGGCCCGCGCGGGCTCATCCAGCTCATGCCTTTCATCGCGCCGATCAGCGCCCCGCCGCTCGCGTCGCCCTTGGTCTTTTCCAGCGCCTTGTAAACGAGCGCCATGCCGTCATAGCCCCCGACCGCCATAAAATTCGGCCGCATGCCGTTGTTGGCCTTTTCGAACGCGGCGACGAAAGCCTTGTTTTCGGGCGAATTATGCGCGGCCGAATAGTGATGCGTCGTGATCACGCCAAGCGCCGCATCGCCGAAGCCGGCGATAAGGTCGTCGTCGGTGACGTCGCCGGTGCCGATCAGCTTGATGCCCGACTTGTCGAGCCCGCGCTCGACGAACTCCTTCATGAAGACCGCGCCTTGTCCCGACGGCACGAACACGAATACGGCGTCCGGCGCGTCGTCCTTAACCCGCTGCAGAAAGGGCGCGAAATCCGGGTTTTTCAGCGGCACCCGGATTTTTTGCGTCACCTTTCCGCCGCCCTTCTCGAAGGTGTCGCTGAACCATTTCTCGGCGTCGACGCCGGGGCCGTAGTCGGCGACGATGGTGACGACCTTCTTGATCCCGTTTTTCAGCGCCCACTCGGCCATCGGCTTGGACGCCTGAGGCAGTGTGAACGAGGTGCGAACGATATAGGGCGACTTTTCGGTGATCATCGCGGTCGCGGCGGCGGTGACGATCGCGGGAACCTTCGCTTCCGTCGCAACAGGCGCCGCGGCCAGCGCCAGCGGCGTCAGACCGAAGCCCATCAGGACCTTGGCGTGGTCGTTGCCGATCAGTTCCTCGGCGAGGCGTTTGGTCACCTCCGGGGCGCCGGTGTCGTCCTTGACCTCGAGCACGATCTTCTTGCCCGCGACCGTGTCGCCGTGCTGCTGCATATAGAGTTCGGCGGCGGCGCGTTCCTGCTTGCCGGTCGAGGCGAAAGGGCCAGTCATCGGCAGGATCATGCCGATGGTGACGGTGTTGTCGTCGGCGAGCGCCGGGGCGGCGAACAAGGCGGCGCCGAGGGCGGCGCCCAGCGTCCAGCGTTTCAAAAGCATCAATCTTCCTCCCGTAAGGCCGCCAGGCGCAGCGTTGGCGCGCGCGGCCGTTCCCGCACATACCGCGATCGTTGGATTCTTGAATCCGGCAATCTCCGCGCGACGTTAGCCTCCCCGCAGGCGAAGCGAAAGAGGGGAGCCGCCGGCTCGCCCTCAACGCCTTTCCGGCCGATCGAGACCAGCGAGGATTTTCTCAGCCAATGCGCGATAGTCGGCGGCCTCGCTC
Source organism: uncultured Alphaproteobacteria bacterium (assembly GCA_963835955.1). Lineage (GTDB taxonomy): Bacteria > Pseudomonadota > Alphaproteobacteria > Rhizobiales > Beijerinckiaceae > Roseiarcus. Next base: position 73,659 of record CAWIHZ010000010.1, read on the forward strand.
GCTGTGGAGCGCAAACCCAGCTCGCCGATTGTCTGCTGCCATCCGACCGAAGCGCGCGACATCGCGCCGTCGAGCCCGAGCAGATCGACCGTCGTCGCCGCTTCGCGCATTTCCGCGGCGCGCCTGACTCCATGCGTCATCACCCGCTCCAGCATATAGGCCGAGCGCTTCTTCCAGTCGAAGCCGGGATAGGTGTCGTCGAGCGAATCGAGCACAGTCTCGATCACGCCGGCCTTTTGCCCGGCGAGCACGCATTCGCAGACCAGCGCCTCGAGCCCCTTCATCATGATCGAGCGGGTCATCTTGACCGCCGAAGCGGCGCCGACGGGTCCCTCATGGATCCTCGCCGGCATCTCGAGCGCGGCGAGCGTCTGCGCCGCGGCCTTGGCATGCGGGCCGCTGATGAGGAGCGGGGTCCGGTTGAGGCGCGGGTGCACCGGCGCCATCACCGCGACGTCGATATAGCGCCCGCCCGCTGCGTCGACCTTCTCGGCGCTCCGCGCCTTGGTCTGCGGAGCGCAGGAGTTGCAATCGAAGAACAACGCCCCTTTCGCCAGGCCTGGCAGCGCCGCCAACGCCGCCTCATGCGCCTGATCGGCGGTGACCACGCAAAAGACGGCCTCGGCGCCCGCGACCGCCTCGGGCGCGCTCGAGGCCCCGATCACATTGGCGGCGACGTAATCGGCCCGTTTGCCCGCTCGCGCCTCCGGGTCGGGGGATTCGGTCTTGATGTCATAGGCGGCGACCCGCGCCGCGAAACCGGGGATGGTACGCCAGCCGTCGAGAAACGCACGCGCCGCCTCGCCGAATCCGAGGAAGGCGATGGAGCCGCCGACGATCGTTGAACCCTGCATGCGCCCCTCTCTGTCGCGCCCACTTTTGCGTCTCCCGGAAGCGGACTACAAGCCCTCGATTGCCGCGGAGGAGAGAGTGTGATCTCGCCTGTGTGACGGCCGTTCGGCCACGCTTCGGCGGGCCCGCTTGCGGGTCGACGCTGGTCGGCTAATATCCGCCTCCCGGGCGCAATCGCCGGTCGAACGCGATGCGCGCCCGACGGTCGATCGACGCGCGGGGGCCGCTTGGCCCCGTGTTCGCGTTGCGCCGCTCGTGCGCCAAGGGAGGAAACGGCCCTCGATGACGAAGACGTCCCAGACGGCCGTTCCCTCTCCATTCATGCGCGGCGGCGCATCCAAGCTGGCCGCTGTCGCGCCCTTCGCGCTTGAGACCGGGATGGCCAGACCGCGCGGAGACGCAAGATCGTTCTGCATCCTGACGCGGAGACGCAGATGAGTGGCCGGATCGCGGGCCTGTCATCGATGGCGACCCGGCACATCCTGGCTGATCTGGCTCGAGACTATGAGCTGCAAAATGGGATACGGGTCGAAATCCGATCCATGGGCGGCGTCGAAGCGGCGAAATTGGTGCGGGCCGGCGAACCGACGGACGTCGTCGTGCTGGCGTCGCGAGTCATGGAGAGTCTGGAGGCGGAAGGCCTTATCGCCAAGGGCAGCATAGTGGACTTCGCGCGATCCGAGATCGCCGTTGCAGTCCGCTCCGGCTCGCCTCGACCTGGCGTCGAAAGCGAACTAGCCGTCAGGCAGGCCATGCTCGAAGCGAGAAGAATTTGCTACTCGACGGGTCCGAGCGGCGATCACCTGAAGGCGCTGGCCGAAAAATGGGGCGTGACCGAATCTGTGGTCGGGCGCGCGCTCATCGCTTCGCCGGGCGTTCCGGTGGCCAGTTTGGTCGCGCGCGGCGACGCCGATCTCGGGTTTCAGCAACTGAGCGAACTGATAGGCCAACCCGGCATTGAGATCGTTGGCTCTCTGCCGCCGGAAATTCAGGCCGTAACCGTGTTCTCGGCCGGGGTGTCCAGCGCATCCGCCCACCGTGAGGCCGCACACGCTCTCGTCGCCTATCTCGCTTCGGCCGAATCCGGCGACACAAAACGCCGCTACGGCATGGAGCCCCCATAAACCGCCCCTGAGGGGGTGTTTGAATTCGCGTCTAAGGAAGCTTCCAGATGATTATCGACTGCCACGGCCATTACACGACCGCCCCGAAGGCGCTGGAGGCGTGGCGCAACCGTCAGATCGCCGGCATCAAGGATCCGGCCGCGGCGCCGAAAGTCAGCGAGCTGAAGATCAGCGACGACGAGCTTCGCGAATTGATCGAGTTGAACCAGTTGCGCTTCATGAAGGAGCGCGGCTGCGATCTGACGATCTTCTCGCCGCGGGCCAGCTTCATGGCTCATCATATCGGCGATTTCTCCGTCAGTTCGACCTGGGCGTCGATCTGCAACGAGCTCTGCCATCGGGTCTCGAAACTTTTCCCGGACAATTTCATCGGCGCGGCCATGCTGCCGCAGAGCCCCGGCGTCGACCCGAAAACCTGCATACCCGAACTCGAGCGATGCGTAAGGGACTACGGCTTCGTCGGGATCAATCTCAATCCCGATCCGTCCGGCGGCCACTGGACGAGCCCGCCGCTCACCGACCGCAGCTGGCATCCGATCTATGAGAAGATGATCGAATGGGACATCCCGGCGATGGTGCATGTCTCGACCAGCTGCAATCCGTGCTTTCACACCACCGGCGCCCATTACATCAACGCCGACACGACTGCGGTGATGCAGTTCATCCAGGGCGACCTGTTCGGTGATTTCCCGACCCTGCGCTTCGTCATCCCGCACGGCGGCGGCGCCGCGCCCTATCACTGGGGCCGCTATCGCGGGCTGGCGCAGGAACTCAAGAAGCCGCTGCTCAAGCAGCACCTGCTCAACAATGTCTTCTTCGACACCTGCGTCTATCACCAACCGGGCGTCGACCTGTTGACCAAGGTGATTCCGGTCGACAACATCCTGTTCGCCAGTGAAATGATCGGCGCGGTGCGCGGGATCGACCCCGAGACCGGCCATCATTACGACGACACTAGGCGCTACATCGAGGCGACCGGCAATCTCAACCCCGAAGAGCGTCGCAAAGTCTATGAAGGCAACGCGCGGCGGGTGTATCCGCGTCTCGACGCGGCGCTGAAGGCCAAGGGCCGCTAGGAGGAGGCATGACCGAACTCGGCGTCGTCAGACGCGCCATCAAACGGGCGGAGCGCGTCGCCGTCGACGCGCTCGCGCCGCTGGGCGTCGCCACCGTGCATGAGGCGATGGGCCGCGTCGGCCTGATGAAGCCCTATATGCGGCCGATCTATGCCGGCGCGCAGGTCTCCGGTACGGCGATCACGGTGCTGATGCATCCGGGCGACAACTGGATGATGCATGTCGCGGCCGAACAGATCGAGCCCGGCGACATCGTTGTCGCCGCGATCACTGCCGAATGCACCGATGGCTATTTCGGCGACCTGTTGGCGACCAGCTTCACGGCTCGCGGGGCGCGCGCGCTCATCATCGACGCGGGCGTGCGGGACGTAAGGACCCTGACCGAAATGGGTTTTCCGGTCTGGAGCAAATGCGTCAGCGCCAAGGGCACGGTGAAGGCGACGGTCGGCTCGGTCAATATCCCGATCGTCTGCGCCGGCGCCCTGGTCAATCCGGGCGACGCGATCGTCGCCGACGACGACGGCGTGGTGGTGGTGCCGGCCGGTTGGGCGGGGAAGACCGCGGACGCGGCCGCCGCGCGGGAGGCCAACGAAGCCGACAAGCGGGCCAAGCTCGCCTCCGGCGCGCTCGGCCTCGATATGTATAAAATGCGCGAACCGCTCGAAAAGGCGGGCCTCAGATACATCGACTGAAAGCACGTTCCGTGAACGATGTCGCCAAGGCCGTCAGCGGGCCGTTCGAAAAGACCAAGGGCTGGCTCGACTGGTTCGACGGGCCGAGCCGCCCGCGTTTCCGGCTGCCCCCGGGCAGCGTCGACGCGCATTGCCATGTGTTCGGGCCGGGTTCTGAATTTCCTTACGCGCCAGAGCGAAAATATACGCCTTGCGACGCGAGCAAGGCCGAGTTGTTCGCGCTTCGCGACCAGTTGGGCTTTTCCCGCAATGTGATCGTGCAGGCGACCTGCCACGGCGCCGACAACAGCGCCATGGTCGACGCCTGCCTCTCCAGCGCCGGCAGGGCGCGCGGCGTCGCGACGGTCAAACGCGAGGTCAGCGACGGCGAGTTGGAGCGGCTCGACCGCGCGGGCGTGCGCGGCGTGCGCTTCAATTTCGTCAAGCGCCTGGTCGACTTCACCCCGAAAGACGCACTGACGGAGATCGCCGGCCGCGTCTCCAGGCTCGGCTGGCATGTCGTGATCTATTTCGAGGCCGTCGATCTGCCGGAACTCTGGGATTTCTTCACCGCACTGCCGGCGGCCGTGGTCGTCGACCACATGGGCCGCCCGGATGTGGGAAAGCCGATCGACGGCCCGGAATTCTCACTGTTTCTCAAGTTCATGCGCGAGCACGCAAACGTCTGGAGCAAGGTCTCCTGTCCCGAGCGCCTCTCCATTTCCGGTCCGCCGGCCCTCAACGGCGAACTGAACCCCTATCGCGACGTCGTTCCCTTCGCACGGCGCGTGATCGAGGAATTTCCCGACCGCGTGCTGTGGGGAACCGACTGGCCGCATCCCAATCTCAAGGACCATGTGCCCGATGACGGGCTGCTGGTCGACTTCATCCCCCATATCGCAACGACGCCTGAATTGCAGCGCAAGCTGCTGGTCGACAATCCAATGCGGCTCTATTGGAGCCGGAATTAAGGAGAGGCGGACCATGTCGCTCGAAAAACCCTATCTCGACGTTCCCGGCACGACGATATTCGACGCCGAACAATCACGCCAGGGCTACTGGCTCAACCAGTTCTGCATGTCGCTGATGAAGGCGGAGAACCGGGCGCGGTTCAAGGCCGACGAGCGCGCATACCTGGACGAATGGGCGATGAGCGAGGAGCAGAAGCAGGCGGTCCTCGATCGCGATCTCAACCGCTGCATCGCGCTCGGCGGCAATATCTATTTTCTCGCCAAGATCGGGGCGACCGACGGCAAGAGCTTCCAGCAGATGGCGGGCAGCATGACCGGCATGACCGAACAGGAATACCGCGACATGATGGTGAAGGGCGGCCGCTCGATCGAGGGCAACCGCCATGTCGGCGAAGGCGGCGACGCCCAGGCGCATCGCCAGCCGCAGGGCGCGGCGGGACAGAAGAGGGGAGCCTGACATGGCCACGATCACCGCCTCCGTCTACACCTCGCATGTCCCGGCGATCGGCGCGGCGCTCGATCTCGGCAAGTCGAACGAGCCTTACTGGCAGCCGGTGTTCAAGGGTTACGACTTTTCCAGGCAATGGCTCCGCGATCACAAGCCGGACGTGATCTTCCTCGTCTACAACGATCACGCGAACGCCTTCAGCCTCGACTTCATCCCGACCTTCGCGATCGGCACGGCGCCGGAGTTCGAGCCCGCAGATGAGGGCTGGGGACCACGTCCGGTTCCCAGGGTGATCGGCCATCCGAAGTTGGCGGCGCACATCGCCCAGTCGGTGATCCAGCAGGATTTCGATCTCACCATCGTCAACAAGATGGACGTCGATCACGGCCTCACCGTGCCGCTGAGCCTCATGTGCGGTCAGCCGCAGGCGTGGCCCTGTCCAGTGATCCCGTTCGCCGTCAACGTGGTGCAATATCCCGTGCCTTCGGGCGCGCGCTGCTTCGCGCTCGGTCAGGCGATCCGGCGGGCGATCGAGAGCTATGACGAACCCCTAAAGGTCCAGATCTGGGGCACCGGCGGCATGAGCCACCAATTGCAGGGCCCGCGCGCCGGACTCATCAACGCCGAGTGGGACAACAGGTTCCTCGACCGGCTGATCGCCGATCCGACGGGCCTGTCCAAGATGCCGCACATCGAATACGTGCGCGAGGCGGGCAGCGAGGGCATCGAACTGGTGATGTGGCTGATCGCGCGAGGCGCGATGGCCGACATCGCCGGAGGGCCCAAGCCCAAGGTGGTGCACCGCTTCTTTCACGTGCCCGCGTCGAACACCGCCGTCGGTCATCTCATCCTGGAAAACGACGCCTGAGGCGCGCCCGAGGGAAGCATTCATGGTCAAGACGATCAAAGTCGCGCTGGCGGGGGCCGGCGCCTTTGGCCTCAAGCATCTCGACGCGATCAAGCTGATCGACGGGGTCGAGGCAGTCTCGTTGGTCGGCCGCGAACTCGACAAGACCAGGCAGGCCGCCGCCAAATACGGCGTTGGGCACGTTACGACCGATCTCGCCGAGACCCTCATGCTGCCCGGCCTCGAGGCAGTCATACTCGCGACCCCCACGCAAATGCACGCGGCGCAGGCGCTGCAATGCCTGGAGGCCGGCAAGCATGTGCAGGTCGAGATTCCGCTCGCCGACAACCTCAAAGCCGCCGAGGCGGTTGTCGCGATGCAGAAGCGCACCGGGCTCGTCGCCATGTGCGGGCACACTCGCCGGTTCAATCCAAGCCATCAGTTTGTCCATAAGCGAATTCTCAAAGGCGAGTTCAACATCCAGCAGATGGACGTGCAGACCTACTTCTTCCGCCGGACCAACATGAATGCGCTGGGCGAGCCGCGCTCATGGACCGATCACTTGCTTTGGCATCACGCCGCGCACACCGTCGACCTCTTCGCCTATCAATGCGGCGCGCCGATCGTCAAAGCCAACGCGCTCCAGGGACCGATTCACCCGACGCTCGGGATCGCCATGGACATGAGCGTCCAACTCAAGGCGGCCAACGACGCGATCTGCACCCTGTCGCTGTCGTTCAACAACGAGGGGCCGCTCGGCACCTTCTTCCGCTATATCGGCGACACCGCGACCTATATCGCCCGCTACGACGAGCTCTTCACCGGCAAGGACGAGAAGATCGACGTCAGCAAGGTCGACGTTTCCATGAACGGCATCGAGCTGCAGGACCGTGAGTTCTTCACCGCCATCCGCGAGGGACGCGAGCCCAACGCCAGCGTCGGCCAGGTGCTGCCGTGCTACCGGGTCCTGCATGAGCTGGAACAGCGACTGGGGTAGGGAGCGCGACCGGCCGAACCGCATCGTCACCCATGATTGCGTCCCTCGATCACCGTCGCCAACCGAAATCGGGGAAGCTTGCCGTCGTGGCTTCTAGATCGAACATGAAGCTCACGGCGAGGGCGCTTCTGGCGGCTGCATTCCTCGGCGGCGCGGCCACGAACGCGGCGGCAGATCCGGCGACGGCGGCGGAGCAAGGTCACAAAGCGGCCTACGCAAACGGCCTTCCGACCGATCCGTCGTATTTTCCGATCGGCGTCTGGCTGCAATCGCCCAGGCTTGCGCCCGAATACCGGGCGATCGGGGTCAACCTGTTCGTCGGTCTCTATAAGGGTCCGACGGAGGATCAGCTTGCCGAGCTCGCCAGGTACGGCATGCCGGTTATCGCGAGTCAAAACCGCGTCGGGTTGACGTCGCCCAACGCCAAGATGATCCGCGGCTGGATGCAGGCGGACGAGCCCGATAACGCCCATTCCTCGATGTGGGGATTCTGGCGCTCATGCATACCCGCGAGCGAAGTGGCGATGCGATCGCTTGCGATCAAAGCTAAGGATCCAACCCGACCCGTGATGATCACGTTTGGTCGGGGCGTGGCTGATCCCAGTTGGCGCGGGCGAGGATGGTGCACGGGCGACATGGCGTACTACGACAAGGCCGCCGTCGGCGCCGACATCCTTTCCTTCGACATATATCCGGTCGCCTCGGATACGCTCGCTCTGGCCGGTCAGCTGGACGCTCCCGCGCGCGGCGTCAAGCGATTGCGGGCCGCGGCGCGGAACGGTCAGCGCGTTTGGGCGTTCATCGAGACCACGCATATCAATTCGCTCCGGTCGCGGGTCACCCCTGACCAGTTGCGGTCCGAGGCCCTGCTGGCGCTCATTCGAGGCGCCGACGGACTGGTCTACTTCGCCCACGAATGGACCGGCGGGTTCCGCGAGGACGGCCTGTTCAGATATCCGGAAATCGTCCAAGCCGTGAAAGACACGAACGCCTTCGTAAGGCTCCTCGCGCCGGTCTTGAACAGCCCTACGATCGAGGGTCGCATCACCCTCTCCGGGACGGTCCCGATCGCGACGACGCTCAAGCAATACGACGGCGAACTCTACCTGTTCGCGGGATCGACGGCGGCCAAAACGGGCGCGGTCACTTTCTCGATCGAGGGCGCTTCGAATGGCCGTGTCGAGGCGCTCGATGAAGAGCGGCGGCTGCGGCTGTCGAACGGCGAATTCAGCGACGCCTTCGATAAGGGCTACCAGGTTCACGTCTACCGGATATCCGCAGACGATCGTCCCTAGCATCGTCGCCGGTCAGCGGAAGATCAGACGCCCGGCGCGCAAGGGCGCCGGCCTCAGTCGTGATGAAACACTTCCTCGGCCATCGCCCACCGCTCGCCTTCTTTGCGAGTGGCGAGCGGCGCCTGCATCGGGTCGTGGATCGCCCACCAGTCCTGAGTGCGCGGATCGGCCGCCATCTTTTCGGCGTCGACGGCCCAATCGTCGCCGTAATATTCCCAGTAGGCGAACAGAAGGTTCTCGGGCTCGCGCAGGAAGATCGTGTAGTTGCGGATGTTGCAGGCCGAAATCCTGGCGAGGACTTCCGGCCAGACGGCCGAGTGCGTACGCTTGTATTCGGCGATCCGATCCGGCTTGATGCCGATCACCATGCCCATGCGCTTCATGCCGTTCCTCCCGTCGCGAAAATCGGGCGAACTGTGGACGGCCTTTGGCCGCCGGCGCAAGGGGGAGCGCGACCACATCGGGTCGACTGCGGCGTAGCCTCGCCAGTTCGGCGCGCGGGCAATCAAGATCGTTCGGACCACAGCGGATCGCCGGCATACCGAGACGATTTGCGCGAAAACTCGGCTTCCATTGACGCCCGCCGACCAAAGCACGGGCTCCCGATCGACACGCTTCAGGTGAGCAGCTCAGCGCCTATTCAACCGCGACGATTTCGTATTCCTCGGCGTTGCGCTCGAAAGGTTCGGCGGAACTCTTGATGCGATAGACCGGCGGCTTGAGGTCGTCCGCGGGCAGCACGCGCAGAACCTCGAAGGGTCCTTTGGATTTCGGGGTTGGAGCGATCCTTCTTTCGAGCTCGAAACTGCCGTCGAAGTCGACGAGCTGCCCGATCGCAAACTTATGCAATACCATGCTCTCGCTCCCGTTGACCGAAAAGAAAAAGGGCCAGGAGAAACCCTGACCCTTCCCATGTCCTGCAAAAGGGCGGACCGGTCACCACCGCCGCCGGTACATCCGCGGTCGGCGTTCGGGACAGTCCTTCGTTTTCGCTCAGACGGCTCGGAGGTTGTCGGCTGACATTTTCCCCGAGCGTTGGTCCGTCACCAGCTCAAAGGCGATTTTCTGGCCTTCGCGCAGATCGTTCATTCCTGCCCGCTCAACCGCGCTGATATGAACAAAGGCGTCCTTGCCGCCATCATCGGGTTGAATGAAGCCAAAGCCTTTTTGTGGATTAAACCATTTTACGGTGCCTACCGCCATGACGATCCCTTTCGGATGCGCGTTTTAAGGCGCGACACCGCGAACCGGCGCCGCTATCACATTTCGATCTTTGGAGGGAGTTCGTCAGAACAAGCGAACTAACGTCGCTCGAAGCAAGATTCTTCCAGCCGAATTTCGATCTCCAATCTGGTGGCTCGCCTCCCCTTTGTCAAGTCCATGTCTGGTCTCTCCTGACGCTGGCCTTGTCGTTGCTCATTACATATGAAATTTGGGAGTTCCGTTGCCTCGGCTGATTGAGAGTCAGTCAACGCCGAATTTAGCGCCCATATCCATAAATGATCCTAGCGCGCATGTAATAATTTTGCGATTCGATTCGCCGGTCAATCTAACCGGGCGCCGGATGGAACGAAGCGCGACCAGGAGACGCGAATGGGCGACAGGAGCCAGCGCATTCGGGAAGTCGCCTAGCATCTTTGGCGACAGGGGGCCGCCCCGACGATCAGGCCGATCGCCATTGGCTGGCCGCGGAAGCGATGGTCGACGAGGAGGCCGCCAATTCAGGGCAGATGGAAGACGCCCCGCAAAGCGCCCCTGTTTTGGAGACCGCCCGGGCCAAGAACCGCCCATCGGCCGAAACCGCCGCGAGGCGGAAATCCGCGGGCTATCGCGAGACGCCGGAGAAACGAAGGCGAGGGCGCGACAAGACGCCTCTGAATTTGACGGGCCTGAGCCGCCGGTGGGAACTATCGTCGGCGCCGCGCGTTTGAAAAGGCGAACACGGAAAGCAGACCACGAGGGAGATTGAGAGATGTTCGGTTGGGCGATCACTTTTCTCATTGTCGCGCTGGTCGCCGCGGTTCTCGGCTTTGGCGGCGTCGCCGGAACCGCGATCGTGGCGGCGAAGCTCATATTCGTCGTGGCGTTGGTCGCGTTTGCGGTGTCGGCGCTGTTCGGGCTCATGAGACGGACGCATTGAGCGACCGGCGCCGCCGGCCGGCGGTCCACGCTCGACGTCGTTGCGAGGGGTCGATATAGACACGCCGGCAAGCCTTTTGCACTCACGAGCGGACCGGCCAATGGCGAACAAGAAAATCCTCCGGACCTAAATGGCGGCGAGGGCAAGCAGGCGAAGATGGCGACAGACTCGGCTTTGGCGGGAAAGTCCCGCATGGGCGCAGGCCGCGGTCTCGACGCCCGCTCGCAAGAGGCGATCGGAAGGTCCCTGAGGCAACACTACGACGATCTCGTCCGTGCCCCGGTTCCCGACAAATTCTTAGAGTTGCTGGACCTTTTGGAAGCCAGGGAGCGATCCTCGAAGCCGCAAGACGGGCGTGATGACTAAAGGCAGTTTCAAGGACGAGCTGGTCAGCGAAATCCGCAGCCTGCGGGCGTTCGCGGTTTCGCTCTGCGGCTCCATGACGCTTGCGGACGACCTCGTCCAGGAGGCCCTGCTCAGAGCATGGAGCAACGCCGACAAATTCCAGCCGGGAACGAGCATGCGCGCGTGGTTGTTCACCATTCTACGCAACGTCTATTATTCGCAATATCGCAAGCGGGCCCGCGAGGTCCAGGACAGTGACGGCGTCTTCTCGCGTGGGATCGCGGTAGCGGGGAATCAGGAGAGCCATCTCGATCTTTTGGATTTTCGCAAGGCCCTCGCCAGGCTTCCGGCGGAGCAACGTGAAGTGTTGACTTTGGTCGGAGCGAGCGGGCTTTCCTACGAGGAAGCCTCCGCGATCTGCGGCGTCGAGATCGGGACGATCAAGAGCCGTCTCAGCCGCGCCCGAGCCAAGCTCGCCGAGCTCATGGGGCTCAATGCGCCGAATTCCGGCGCGCACGCTCGTGCCGCGCTCGCCGCTGCCCGATCGGACGCTGTCGCGCCGGGGCGGGGGAAATAGGCCGTCTTCCGTTTGCCTGACGCCCAACAATCCGCGCGCTTAAGGGAACGTTTCGATCGCTAGCCTGTTGGGTCCAGTTGGCCGCCGTGGAGCCGGCGCGCCAGGATGCGGGGAGGGGCTTTTGCGTGAAGGTCGTCCGCGAGCGGCCGCGCCTGTGGAAGAGATTGGGGCCGAGCGCCCGACGGAGCCGCTTCGCCTAATCTCGGCGTGGTCGCTCGCGATCTTGGCGACGATCGCGATCGGCTTCGTTCTGTATATTGGTCGGGAAGTATTGCTGCCGACCGTCGCGGCGTTCGTTGTCGGCGTCATGCTGGGACCGGCGGCGCGAAGACTCGAGGCGCTTCGTGTGCCGCGGCCGCTCGTAGCGGTGCTGCTCGTATGCGGCGTGGCCTTGATCATCGCTTTCGTGATCACGTTGATTGTTCCGCGCGTGTCCGAATTGGCGACGGGCCTGCCGGATTTCGCCGCGGCGTTGAAAGAAAAGCTGCGCGCGTTCGATGGCGTCGCCGATTTCTGGCGTCGCATCATGTGGGAAATGGGGGAGAACCCGAAAAGCGACGCCACCGCGCTTCCTCTCCCCAGCATCACCTGGGTTCCATCGACGCTCTCCATTCTATTGCCGCCGATCACGGGTTTTCTGTACTTTCTGGTTGTGCTTCTGCTGTTCATCTCTAAATGGCCGGACCTGCGTCGCGGCCTCGTCATGACGTTCGCCAGCCGCAATTCGCGCCTGACGGTTTTGAAAATCCTCAACGATATCGAGGCCGGACTGGCGCGTTACCTGATGACCGTCACGGTGATCAACCTGTGCGTCGGGGCAATCACAGCCGTAATCTGCGCTTTGACCAGAACGCCGCACGCGATCGGTTTCGGCGCCTTGGCCGCCACGCTCAACTTTATCCCGATCCTCGGGCCGTTGGCGATGTTCTTGGTTCTCCTGCTGGTTGAACTCGTGGACGCGCCGACCTTCGCCCTCGGCCTCCTCCCCGCGGCGGGATTTGCTCTGTTGATCATCGCCGAGGGGCAGTTCGTGACCCCGACGATCATCGGCCGCCAGCTCGAGCTCAACGCCCTGGCGGTTCTCCTGTCGCTAGCGCTCTGGACATGGCTGTGGGGACCGATCGGGGCGTTGCTGTCGTCGCCGATCTTGATCGTCGCGCTGATTTTGAGGGAACGCCTCTACACCGACGAGGAACGCTAAATCGCGTCGGCCGGGAACCTTCGGCCACGGACGTGGGTTTTGCATCAGCAGGAATGTTCCGGAGGAACAGATGACCGCCGATTTTCCACGCGACGCGGCGCCGGACGACCCGGCGCCGGACCTTTCGAACGATGACGCCTTTGCCCGACTGGAGAAGGAAATGAGCGAGATGAAGAACGCAATCGGAAATCTTTCGGGTCAAATCGCGGACGCCGCGACCGACATCGGCGCCGTTGCGCAGAACCAGGCGAGGCGGGGGCTGAAAAGCGCGCGCTCGCATGTCAACTCTATGGTCTCCGACGCTTCCGACCGCGTCGGCGCCGTGGCCAGCGCGGCGCAGACGCAGGCCACGTCAATCGGCGACACATTGCAGGACATTATCGAAGAGCGTCCGCTGTCGACCGTCGCGCTCGCTCTCGGGCTCGGATTTCTGATCGGCGTGACCTGGCGTCGATAGTGCTCGATCGGATCGTCGGCGACCGGCGGCAAAGCACGGGTGCAGGAATGCCTTTGATCGGCCTGGCCTCCGCGACGGTAATGGCCGCCGCGTCTGCGCTCGGCAATCTGGCGCGCTTCATCCTGCTGCCGGGTCAGCGACACGACAGCGTCGGCGCCGAAACCCTGATCTCCGGCGTCGCCATCGGCGCCTTGGTCGCCGACAAAGCCTTCGACAGCGATTGGCTGCGCGCCGAACTCAACCGCCGGGGCGCCATCGGCGTCATTCCGCCCAAAGCGAGTTTAAAAGGACCCCATCGATTGCGGCTTCGAGATGTACAAATGGCGCCATCCGATCGAAAACTTCTTCTGCAAGCTCAAGGAATTCCGCAGAATCGCAACGCGCTACGAGAAGACGGACGCAAGCTATAGCGCCATGATCCACCTTGTCGGATCAGCAATCGCCATCCGATGAATATCCACACGCCCTAGCACAATTTCGACATCGCGGCTTCCCGATCCTACACGGATGTTCGACAAGAGCCTGCCGCATGTTACAGTGGGCGGGCCGGCCGGGCTCGCCGCCAGGGCGAAGCCGACCGCCGCCGGCGCGGGGAGCAACGCGAGCGGAGGTCGCAATGGCCTACAAGGATATTCTTGTCTATCTCGATCCGACGGCCGAAGCCGTCGAACGCGTTCGTTTCGCCGCCGAAATGGCCAAAACCCACGGGGCGCAGCTAATCGCCGTCGACGCAAGCACGCTCGCCGAGGCGGAAGGGATCGACCCATTGTCCACGACTCGGCGGATGTACGACGAGGCGACAAAAAACGCCGCCATCAAGAGCGTCTTCGTGCCGGCGGAAAAGCCGGCCGAGGGTGACGCTTTCACGCATTGCGTCGATTTGATCATTGCTCCGGCGCCGGGAGGACGGGCGCGAAACCTCATTCGCCACGGCGCGCTTGACCGAGCGCTCCTCGAATCCGGCGCTCCGATGCTGATCCTGCCGCCCGACTGGAAGCCCGGGCCGGTGGGTCAGAATATCGTGATCGCCTGGAACGCCGGACGGGAGGCGCTGCGCGCCGTGCATGACGCGATGCCGTTGCTCCAGCGGGCGCGCAAGATCACCGTCTTCGCCTTCTCCATGCGGCCGAGCGATCTGCGGGCTTCCGCGGCCTTGCTGGCGCAGCACCTCGAGCGGCACGGCGTCGCGGCGCATCTGTCGGATTGGACCAACACTGGCGACTTGACGGCGATCGAGGCCCTGTTCGCGAGCCTCGACACTCAGGACGCCGACCTCTTCGTCGCCGGAGCTTTCGGCCACTCGCGGCTGTATGAAGGGCTGTTCGGCGGCGTGAGCCTCGATCTGATGCGCCAGCAGTCGCTGCCGGTTTTGATGTCGCACTAATCGAGACCCGATCTGCATGTCGAAGCGCCACCGGCTCAATCTTTCGTGGCGCGCGGCTCGAATCGCGGCGGCCGGCGTCTGCGCTCTGGGGCTCATCGTCGTCCTATGGACTATGACCGGTCACTTCCGGCAATTCGCCTCGGAAGCGTCGCAGGAAGCGTCGCACCCCGATCAGTGCGAGCCGAGCTGCCAATCGCCGCGCCCGGAGACCCGCGCAAGTGCGGCGGCCGTAAAGCTTTCCGCCGGTCAACAAAAACAGATTGATTTGCAGACCACGGCCGTAACAGCCGCTCCCCATCGTGATCAGCTCCGGGCCTACGGCGCCGTCCTCGACATTGCCCGGATCACCGAGCTGACGAACAGCTACGCCAACGCGAGCGCGCAACTTCAGATGGCGCAGGCCAAGCTCGAGGTCTCGAAGGGCGCGTTCGAACGCGCCAAGAGGCTCGGCCAGTCCTCCGCGATGTCAGCGGCGCAAGTCGAAGCGGCGGAGGGGACTCTCCGCGTCGACCAAGCCGCGCTGGCCGCCGCCGAGTCTCAACTCAGGACCCTCGCGGCCACGGCGCAGCAGGAATGGGGTCCACTGATAGGCAAGGCGATTGTAGACCGCGCGCCGGCGGTGGTGCGGTTGATCGAACGTGAGCAGTTTCTTGTTCAGGTGACGCTGCCGCCCGGCGCCGTGTTGGCGGACCCTCCTTCAACCGCTCTTGCGGAAGCGCCCGCTGGGCAAACGAATGTCGAATTGCAGTATCTCTCGCCGGCGACCCGCATGGACTCGCGCATTCAGGGGGTGAGCTACTTTTACTCAGCGTCTGGAGACAGCGGTCTGCTTCCGGGGATGAATATTATAGTTTATGTCCCCTACGGCAAGACATACGAGGGGGTGATCGTTGAAGGCGCCGCCATCGTGCATTGGCAGGGGCAGCCGTGGGTGTATCTGCGTGTCGGCCCTGACACTTTCAGGCGAAATCCGATCAGCACCGACCAGCCGGTCTCGGACGACGCCTACGTGGCGCGAGACATTCCGTCAGGCTCCGAGATCGTGATCCAAGGCGCGCAGGCCCTCTTGTCCGAGGAAACGAAAAGCGAACAACCGAGCAGCGACGACGATGACTAGCGGGACCATCCCAACCCCGTCGGGACCGCAGACCGCTCTCATCGCATTCGCCATACGCTTCCGCGGAATTGTGCTTGCGCTGGCGTGTGCGCTCTTGGGCTACGGCCTGTTCTCGCTTGGGGCCGCAAAGTACGACGTCTTTCCCGAATTCGCGCCCCCGCAAGTGGCGATTCAGACCGAAGCGCCGGGTTTGAGCCCGGAACAGGTCGAGGTTCTCGTGACCCAGCCGATCGAAAATTCGATCAACGGCCTCGACGGGATCGAGAGCATGCGCTCGGTCTCGATCGAGGGCCTGTCCGTGGTCACCGTCAACTTCGAGCCCGGGAGCGATGTTTATCGAGGGCGTCAACTGGTGACTGAGCGCCTGGCGGCGGCGACCGCTCAACTGCCGCTGGGCGTGCGGCCTCCGGAAATGACGCCGCTGACCTCGTCAACGAGCACAGTGTTGATCATCGGACTCACCTCCGGCGAGCGCTCGCTCATGGACGTGCGCACGATTGCGGACCGGACGGTGAGCCGGCGGATTCTCGCGGTGAAAGGGGTCGCTCAGATCTCGACCTATGGCGGAGACGTAAAGTCGCTGCAGGTGCAGGTGCGCCCCGACGACCTAATTCGCTTTCAAGTCGGCATCAACGACGTCTTGAGCGCGGCGCGCAAGGCGACCGGCGTTTTGGGCGCCGGCTTTGTCGATACGGTCAATCAGCGCATTACGATCGAGACCCGGGGCCAGTCTTTGACGCCGGAGCAACTCGCCCGCACGGTTCTGTTTCATAAAGGCGGCGCGAGCGTCGTGCTCGGCGACGTCGCCAATGTCGTCACCGCTCCCGTGCCGCCGATCGGCGCCGCTCTCATCAACGGGATTCCGGGCGTCATGTTGATGATAAGTCAGCAATACGGCGCCAATACGCGCGAGGTCACAACCAGAGTGGAAGCTGCGCTGCGAGACCTGCGACCTGCCCTCGAACGCGAAAAGATTCAACTCCACCCCGATCTGTTCCGCCCCGCCAATTTCATCGACACGGCGACGGAGAACGTCCTGCGAGCTCTTATGATCGGCGGCGCGCTGGTGATCGTCGTTCTGTTCCTTTTCATGTTCGACTGGCGCGCCTCAATCATTAGCTGCACCGCAATACCCTTATCCCTGGTGGCCGGGGCGCTCGCGTTGCAATGGATCGGCGAAACCCTCAACACCATGACGTTGGGCGGTCTCGCCATCGCCATCGGGGAGGTGGTCGATGACGCGGTGATCGGCGTTGAGAATGTAGCGCGCCGACTGCGCGAAAACCGCCGATTGGCGGAACCGAAATCCGAACCTCGCGTAGTGCTTGACGCCATCCTTGAGGTCCGCGGCGCTGTCGTCTACGCAACCTTCGCGGCCTTGCTGGTGTTCCTTCCGGTAGTTGCGCTCTCGGGGGTGGCGGGTCGTCTATTTCGGCCCCTCAGCATCGCTTACATCCTTGCGGTGTTGGCTTCGCTCGCAGTCGCCCTGACGGTAACTCCTGCGCTTTCCATGTTGCTGCTGACCGGAAGCGGTCGACAGCGGCATAGCGATCCCCCGGTCATTCGTTGGTCACGCAGGACCTACGCGACGGCGCTCAGGCGCATCGAAGGCTTTCCGAAAATTGTCCTCGGGACGACGATCGCGCTCGCGGCCCTCGCCGCGGCGATGTTGCCGTTCTTTGGCGGGACATTCTTGCCAGATCTCAGAGAGGGCCATTTGATTCTGCATGTTACGCTGACGCCCGGGACTTCGCTTAACGAATCGCTTCGGATGGGGAAGCTGATCACCAAGGCGATTCTGGAGGTCCCCAGCGTTCGAAGCGTGGCGCAGCATGTCGGCCGCGCCGAAGCCGGTCCGGACACCGAGGGCACTCATTATAGTGAGTTCGAGATCGATCTGGAGCCGGGACTCTCAGGCCATGCACAAGCTGTGGCCGAAACGCGGATGCGAGCGGCGATGGCGAACTTCCCGAGCGTAATTTATTCGCTCAAGACCTTCCTGACCGAGCGCGTGGAGGAGACGGTCTCGGGCTTCACCGACGCGGTCGCGGTGAATGTGTACGGCGCCGATCTCGACCAGCTGGAGAGCACCGCGCGCGCGGTCGCGCGAAAACTCGGCGAAGTTCCAGGCGCTATCGACGTCCAAGAACGATCCCCGCCTGGAATGCCGCAAATCAACGTCACCTTGCGCCCGGCGGACCTGCAGCGATGGGGGCTCGACGCAGTCGAAGTCCTCGAGCTCGTGCGTACGGCTTATCAGGGCGACGTCGTCGGTCAAGGATATGAAGGCGACTCAGCGTTTGATATTATCGTGATTCTAGATGAGCGCTCTCGCGCCCGGGTCGATCAGATCGGCGATTTGCCTTTAAGGACATCGAGTGGGACTTACATATTCTTGAAGCAGGTCGCAGACGTCTATGAGACTTCCGGCCGATATCAGGTGCTCCATCAGAACGCTCAGCGCGTTGCGGCCGTAACAGCAAACGTGACGGGACGCGACGTCGTCTCTTTCGTCCGCGATGCGAGGAAGAAGATCGCCAGAGAAGTCGTCCTGCCCCCTGGCGCGCATGTGGAGTTCGCCGGCGCCGCGGAAGCCCAGGCTCGGTCGCGGCGCGATCTACTCGTCAACGCGTCGCTCGCGGGAATCGGCATCGTCCTTCTGCTTTCGATCGTCGCCGGCCACTGGCGCAACCTCTCGTTGGTTCTAATCAACTTGCCGTTCGCTTTCGTCGGCGGAGTCTTCGCGGTGGCGCTGACCGGCGGTCTGCTTTCGCTCGGGTCGCTGGTCGGGTTCGTGACCCTATTCGGGATCACTCTGCGCAACTCCATCCTGATGATCTCGCGCTACGAGCGTCTGGTTGATGTTGAAGGACGCGCATGGGGGCTCGAAACGGCGATTGAAGGCGCTTCGGACCGCCTCGTTCCAATTCTGATGACCTCTCTGGTGACGGGCCTCGGGTTGCTTCCGCTCGCGGTCGGCGCGGGCGAGCCTGGGCGCGAGATCGAAGGCCCGATGGCGATCGTCATCTTGGGCGGCCTCATGACTTCTATGGCGCTCAATCTCCTGGTCCTGCCGATGCTGGCGCTTCGCTACGGGCGTTTCGAGGTCGAGCAGCTTGAAGCGCATGCACAACAAGCGGTGGCCTCATGAGGCGACGGCCGGCTTGCTCGACCTGACCGACTTTCCGCGCCGGCTGGCGAAGCTGCGGCTCGAGGTCGATTTCTGCAAGCCCGGCAGGGCGTCGAGAGCATGCTTCGTTGAGACGGAAGCGGGGCCGCCGTTGCGAGCGTCAGCGAAAAGATGCGTAGGGCCACGGGCGCGGCCCGTCCTGCGGCGAGGGTTACGCCCGCAAGCGCCAAACGCCACCGGACGGACGGAGGAGCGCGTCGGCTCGCATCCGGTCGTTTCGTCGGCTTGGCGAGGCTCGGGCCGCGAACAATTCTTTGCTGAAAATCCAAAATCATGGTATCCTGTCTCTCGTCGTCAACGACCGCTATTCGCCGGCCGACGCGCGGTGACGGCGCAGGGCGGCGATGGTTGGGGTTCGGCGGGCGAATATAACGTTGATGTTATGTTATTGTAGCGCGCGATCGAACAATTTTTGCTTTGGAATCGCCTTAAGGCATTGAAAAGTCCCGATTCGGACGAGAGAATCCAAGGATATCCAAGGTTTTTTTTATTTGGTTTTCCTTGGTTTTGTTTGGTTTTGTTTGGTTGGGTTTGGATCGCCTTGGAAATATTTGGCGGCGCCCTGTCGGCGCATCGTCGATTTGTGACTTCGGCGCGGCGTCGCGCCGGCGCGGATTCCGTCAAGATGCGGCAGTGTCTTGGCGAGGCGTTTCGGCCCGGTTTCAAGACTCCGGCGCGCCAGCCGGATCGGCCAGACGATGAAGACGGTCGGCGGCCGCCTGCGCGAAACGCAAGAGCACGGCCCGGCGGCTCGCGGGCGCCATGCGCTGGAGGTCCGCCTCGCGCAGGATTTCCGCGCCATAGGGATCGGCGACGATGAGGCCGGCCTCGACCGGCATGATACGCGTCGGGGTATGCTCGGAGATGGCGAAGTAGAGCCGGTCGCAGCAGGCCGCGTAGTCGCGCCATTTGCGGTCGGCGCGAAAGTCGGCCGGCGAGGACTTGATCTCGACGATCAGCACCTCGCCTTCGCCGTTGACCGCGACAATGTCGGCGCGGCGTCCGTCGACGAGCGGCAGTTCGGTCAGGCTCGAAAAGCCGCGCGCCCTCAGGAGCCGCCTGACCCCGCGCGCAATCATCAACGCGGGCCCTGACTGGCGGCCGTCGGCCGGGAGAACGGTCCGCAAATCGCGCATGTCAACGGCCTTTCGCGTCGGCGAGGATCATTTCGGCGGCCTTTTCCGCGATCATCATCGTCGGCGAGTTGGTGTTGCCCGACGTGATGCGCGGCATGACGGAGGCGTCCGCGATGCGCAGCCGGTCTAGACCGAAAACCCTCAAACGATCGTCGACCACCGCCGACCGATCGTCGGCGCGGCCCATCTTGGCGGCGCCGACAGGATGGAAGATCGTCGTCCCGATATCACTGGCCGCCTTCATGAGTTCCTCGTCGGAACGCAAATGGGCGCCGGGCTTCAGTTCCCTGGGCGCATAGCGGAAAAGCGCCGGCGCGTTGGCGAGCTGGCGCGCGAGGCGGATCGAGTCCGCGGCGACGCGGCGATCCTGCGAAGTGGAGAGATAGTTCGGCCGGATGCTCGGCGCGGCGCGCGGATCGGAACTGATCGCATGGGTCGAACCGAGACTCGTCGGTCGCAAATTGCAAACGCTGATCGTTATCGCCGGGAAGTCGTGCAGCGGCTCGCCGAAGCGTTCGAGCGACAAGGGCTGCACGTGAAACTCGACGTTGGCGGTGGCGAAGTCGGGCGAGGACCTGGCGAACATGCCGAGCTGGGACGGCGCCATCGTCATCGGACCGCGCCGGCGCAGCGCGTAGTCCAGCCCCATCATCGCCCGCTTGAAATAGGACCGATAGTCGACGTTGAGCGTTCGTGCGCCCTCGATGCGGAAAATCGTGCGAAGCTGGAGGTGATCCTGCAGATTCTCGCCGACGCCGGGAAGCGCGTGCA
This sequence comes from uncultured Alphaproteobacteria bacterium, assembly GCA_963835955.1. GTDB lineage: Bacteria > Pseudomonadota > Alphaproteobacteria > Rhizobiales > Beijerinckiaceae > Roseiarcus. The sequence continues at coordinate 94,258 of CAWIHZ010000010.1, forward strand.
GCAAAGGTACGCCGATCCCCGCTAGCGTCGCCGGGTTGCCGACGCCGGAGAGCTCCAACAGATGCGGCGAGCCGATCGCGCCGGCGGTCAGCAGCACTTCACCCCGCGCCCGGGCTTCGCGGCTCGCGCCATCGCGGCGATAGCGCACCCCCACGGCGCGGCGCTCGTCGAACAGGATGCGCTCGGTCCCGGCGTGAGCGACGAGGCGCAGATTCGGCCGATTGAGGATCGGCTTAAGAAATCCGGCGGCCGCGCTCCAGCGGCGGCCGCGCCGCTGGTTGACCTCGAAATAGTCCGAACCTTCATTGTCGCCGCGATTGAAGTCGTCGATTTTGGGGATGCCGATCTCGACGCCAGCCTCGCGCACCGCGTCCAGGATCGGCCAGGAGACGCGGGGACGCTCCACACGCCATTCGCCGCCTGCCCCGTGAAGGTCCGAGGCGCCGGCGTGGTGATCCTCCTGCCGCAAAAAGTAGGGCAGCACGTCCTCCCAGCTCCAGCCGTTGAGCCCGAGCTGGCGCCAGCCATCGTAATCGGCCGCCTGGCCGCGCATATAAATCATGCCGTTGATTGCGGACGACCCGCCAATGACCTTGCCGCGCGGGTAAGCGATCGAACGGCCATTGAGGCCGGGCTCCGGGGCGGTCTTGAACAGCCAGTCCGCCCGCGGATTGCCGATCGCGTAAAGATATCCGACGGGTATGTGAAGCCAGATCCAATTGTCGTTCCCGCCCGCCTCGATCAACAACACCCGATTGCGCGGATCGCGGGTCAGCCGGTTGGCCAGCACGCAGCCCGCCGAGCCGGCCCCGACGACGATGTAATCGTATGTCTCGGCCGCGTTCACGATGCGACGCTCCAGCACGCGACCTCGCGCCCCTGCTTGCGCTCGAGCGGCGGCTTCTCGGCGCGGCAGCGGTCGAAGACCAGGGGACAGCGGGGATTGAACGGACAACCAGGCGGCGGCGCAATCGGCGAGGGCGGCTCGCCGGCCAGGAGGACGCGTTCGCGTCTGGCTGTCGGGTCGGCGATCGGCGTCGCCGAGAGGAGCGCGCACGTATAGGGATGCCGGGGCGATCGAAAGATTGCGTCGCGCGGGCCCAGTTCGATCGCATGGCCGAGATAGATCACCAGGACCTCGTCGGCGATATGGCGCACGATTGAAAGATCGTGCGAAATGAAAACATAGGCGAGCCTGAATTCCTCCTGCAAGCCCGCCAGCAGATTGAGGACCTGGGCGCGGATGGAGACGTCGAGCGCCGAAACCGGCTCGTCGAGCACCAGGATCTTCGGCCTCAGCACGAGCGCGCGCGCGATGGCGACGCGCTGGCGCTGGCCGCCGGAGAACATGTGCGGATAGCGGTGATAATATTCGGAGCGCAGGCCGACTTTCTCCATCATCGCCAGCGCCGCCGCCTTGCGTTCCGCCCCGCTCATGCGGGTGTTGACGCGCAGCGGCTCCTCTAGCGCCTTGCCGATCGTGCGGCGCGGGTTGAGCGAGCCGTAAGGGTCCTGGAAAACGATCTGGATCTCCCGGCGCAGGCGCTTCAGCCTCGCCGGGCTGGCGTCGGCCACGTCCTCGCCATCGATCAGAAGCGCGCCGGCGGTCGGCCTCTCGATCAGGGTCAGGAGCCGCGCCAGCGTCGACTTGCCCGAACCGGACTCGCCGACTACGGCGAGCGTCCGGCCCGCCTGCAGCGAGAACGACACGCCGGCGAGCGCCTTGACCGTCGCCGCCCGCCCGAACAGGCCGCGCGCCGCCGCGTAATCACGGCTGAGGCTCTTGGCCTCCAGAACCGCGCTCACGAGGTCGTTCCATGCAACTCGGCTGGGCGCGGAACCCCGCGCGCGAGCGGCGTAATGCAGAGCGCCAGTCCGAGTTCCGGCGGCGCGCGGCGCGGGGCGGCATGATGGCACTCAGCGATAGCAAAACCGCAGCGCGGCGCGAACAGGCAGCCGCGCGGACGGTCGAAATGCCCCGGCGCCACGCCTGGAATGGCCGGCAGGCGACGTCCTGTCGCCCGTTCCGGCAAGGCGGCGAGCAGGGCGGCGGTGTAAGGATGATGCGGATCTTCAAATAGTTCGCGCGTGACGTTCGCCTCCACCTGCTGGCCGACATACTGAACCAGAACCCGGTCCGCCGTCTCGGCGACGACGCCCATGTCGTGCGTGATCAGCATCATTCCCATGCCGTTGTCGCGCCGCAGCGCCAGCAGGAGATTGAGAATCTGCGCCTGAATGGTCACGTCGAGCGCCGTCGTCGGCTCGTCGGCGATCAGGAGCTTGGGACGGCCGGCGAGCGCCATGGCGATCATCACGCGCTGGCTCATGCCGCCGGAGAGCTGGTGGGGATAGGCGTGCGCCCGCCGCTCGGGATCGGGTATGCCGACCTCGGCCAGGAGTTCGACGACGCGCTTGTCGCGCGCTTTGCGGTCAAGCCCGAGATGGGTCTTCAGCGCCTCGCCGATCTGGAACTCGACAGTGAAGCAAGGGTTCAGCGAGGACATCGGCTCCTGAAAGATCATCGCGATGTCGCCCCCGGCGAGGCGACGGCGCTGGCGCGCGGACATCGAGAGGAGATCGGCGCCCTCGAACGCCATGCGGTCGGCGGCGACGCTCGCGCCAGGCGGCAGCAGCCCCATCACCGCCATCATCGCCACCGACTTGCCCGAGCCGGATTCGCCGACGATCGCGAGCACCTCATCGCGATCGAGCGTGACGTCGATCCCGTCCACTGCCGTGAACGCGCCGTTCCGGGTGGCGAAGGCGACGGAGAGGTTACGGATTTCGAGCAGTTTGGACACCGTCAGCTCCGCCGCATCTTGGGGTCGAGCGCGTCGCGCAGGCCGTCGCCGGCAAGATTGATCGCAACGACAGTGATGAGAATGGCGAGGCCAGGCAAGGTGACGATCCAGGGGTCCGAGCGGATGAATTCGCGCGAATCCGCCAGCATGGAGCCCCATTCCGGCGTCGGCGGCTGGGCGCCGAGGCCCAGAAAGCCGAGCCCCGCCGCCTCGAGGATGGCGTCGGAAACGCCGAGCGCCGCCAGCACGATGAGCGGCGCCAGACAATTGGGCAGCACGGTCGACCATGCGAGCCGCAACGGGCCGACCCCGGCGACGCGCGCCGCGGTTACATAATCTTTCCCGAGTTCGCCGAGCGCGGAGGCGCGGATCAGCCGCACGTAGCGCGGCAGATAGACAATGGTCACCGCAACGATGGTGTTGGCGAGGCTCGGCCCGAGAACCGCAACAACCAGAATGGCGAGCACCAGGCTCGGCACCGCCATGATCAAATCCATCAAACGCGTGACGACGACGTCAATGATCGGGCCAGCCATTGCGGCCGCGAGCCCAAGAACGACGCCAAGGACGAACGACACGCTCATCACCGAAAGGCCGATGAACAGCGACACCCGCGCCCCGAAGATGAGCCGCGACAGCATGTCGTGGCCGTCGCCGTCGGTGCCAAGGACGAAGCGCCAGGAGCCGCCCTTCTCCCAGACCGGCGGCGCGCGCACCGCGTCGCGGAACTGCTCGATCGGCGAATGGGGCGCGACGACGCTCGCCGTCAGCGCGAGCCCGACAATGAGCGCGAAAATCACAAGGCCGAGAAGGGCGCCCTTGTTCTCGCGGAAGGCGGCCAAGAACGCGGCGAGCGGAGTAGGCTGGGCCAGAACCGCGATCGCGCTCTCATCGGCCGGAAGCGATCGCAGCGCGGCCGCGTCACCGGCCATGGCGGATTCTCGGATCGATCGCGCCGTAGACGAGATCGACGATGAGGTTGACGAGGATGACAATTGCGGAGATCAGCATCACGCCGCCCTGCAGGGCCGGATAGTCTCGCCGCCCGATCAATTCGATCAGCCATTTGCCGACGCCCGGCCAGGAAAAGATCGTCTCCGTCAACACCGCGCCGGCCATCAGCCCCGACACAGAGAGGCCGATCACCGTGACCACCGGCAGGAGCGCGTTGCGCAGAGCGTGAACGCCGACGACGCGGCCCGGCGACAGACCTTTGGCGCGGGCGGTGCGCACATAGTCCTCGTTCAGAACCTCGAGCATCGAGGAGCGGGTCATGCGCGCGATGATCGCGAGCGGCACGGTGCCGAGCACGGTCGCGGGCAGGACGAGATGGCGCAGCGCGTCGAGGAACGCGCCCGGCTGACCGGACATCAGCGCATCGACGGTCATGAATCCGGTCGGCTGGTCGAAATAGTATTTGACCAGATCGATGCGGCCCGAGACCGGCAGGAGCCCGAGCCTGACCGAGACGAACATGATCAGCAGCAGACCCCACCAGAAGATCGGCATCGAATAGCCGAACAGCGAGACCGTCATCAGCGCCTGGTCGAACACGCTGCCGCGCTTGACCGCCGCGATCGCGCCCGCGGGTACGCCGACCAGAACCGCGAACAGCATGGCGAAGAAGGACAGTTCGAGCGTCGCGGGAAAAAGGGTCAGAAACTCCGTCAGCACTTTCTGCTGCGTCGCCAGCGACACGCCGAAATCGGCGTGCATGAGGCGCCAGACATAATCGAGGAACTGCTTCCAGACCGGCTGGTCGAGCCCGAGCTGGTGGCGAAAGACCGCAAGCCGCTCCGGCGAAATGCCGTGCTCGCCGACCCTGACCTCGACCGGATCGCCGGGGACGAGGCGGATCGCGACGAACGTCAGGAACATCAGCGCCAGAAACGTCGGGATCGTCAGCGCGACGCGGCGAATAAAATAGGCGAGCATGGCCGATCCGAGTGGCGCCCGCCCCGCCCATTTCCGGCAGCGGGGCCGGGACAGGCCTTACTTGAGGTCGACGCCTTCAAACGCATGCGTCCCGAGCGGGCTCTGCTTGTAGCCGGTGACATTCGAGCGCATGGCTTCGTATACGGTCGAATGGGCGAGGAGAAGTTCCGGCGCTTCCTCGTGTTCGATCTCCTGCATGCGCCGGTAGAGCTTCGCGCGCTCGGTCTGATCGGCGATCACCCGGGCCTTGACCAGAAGATTGTTGAATTCGGCGTTGCACCACTTGGGGATGTTGTTGGAGGCCGGCCTCCCGTCCGGACAGCCGTCGAGGAAAAAGAAATTGTCCGGGTCGCCGTTGTCGCCCGTCCATCCGAGTTGCGCGGTCATGTCCTCGCCCGCCTGCGCGCGCTTGCGATACTCGCCCCACTCGTAGGTCACGAGCTTGGCGTTGACGCCGATCTTGGCGAGGTCTGCCTGCATCATTTCGCCGATGCGCCTGCCATTGGGATTGTAGGGCCTCTGGACCGGCATGTACCAGAGATCGATGTCGAGCGGCGTTTTCACGCCCGCCGCCGCCAGCATCGCTTTGGCCTTCGCCGGATCATAGGGATATTCGGCGATCTTGTCGTCGTAAGCCCACATTGTCGGCGGGATCAGCGTCTTGGCCTTTACGCCGGCGCCGAGATAGACGTCCTTGATGATCGCGTCGCGGTCGATGGCCATGCTGAGGGCCTGGCGCACTTCTTTCTTGTCGAGCGGCGGCTTGGTGACGTTGAACGCCCAGAAAGCGATGTTGAGGCCGGGCTCGCTGATCACCTTGAGGGAAGGGTCCTTCCGCATCTCGGGCAGATCCGCAGGTTCGGGAAAGGCGTTAATGTGACATTCGCCGGCTTTCAGTTTGGCGAAGCGCGATGTCGCGTCGGGCGTGATCGCGAACACCAGGTCGTCGACCAGCGCCTTCTCGCCATAGTAGTCCTTGTTCGCCTTGTAGCGGATCACCGAATCCTTTTGATAGGCGACGAAGGAAAACGGGCCCGTGCCCACCGGCGCCTGGTCGAACTGCTCCGGCGTTCCCTTCTTGAGCAGGAAGTCGGCGTATTCCTTCGAGCCGATCGCCATGAAGTCCATCGCCAGATTGGCGAGGATGGCGACATTCGGCGTCTTCAACTTCATGACGACGGTGTAGTCGTCTTTTTTCTCGACCGAATTGAGCAGGTTCGGCATGTCCATGTCGTTGAAATAGTCGTACTTGCCGCCGGAGACATTGTAATAGGGATTGTCCGGCTTCCACTGCCGGTCGATCGAGAACAGCACGTCGTCGGCGTTGAAGTCGCGGGTCGGTTTGAAATCCTTCATCGAATGGAATTTGACGCCCTTGCGCAGGTGGAACGTGATGATCTTGCCTCCATCCGTGACCTCCCAACTTTCGGCGAGACCCGGGACGACCTCCGTCGTGCCGCGCTTGAATTCGGTCAGGCGATTGTACACCGGGCGCGCCGCGTCGAAGCTGGTGCCGGTCGTGTTGATCGCGGGCGTGAAATTCTCGGGGCTGCCCTCGGAGCAATAGACCAGCGTCTTGGCCGAGACCGCGCGCGCGCCGATGAGGGAGGCGATCAGGGCGACGCCCAAGAACATGATGGCTTTCACGCGTCTCCTCCTGCCGATAATTCGCCGCTGCGGCGCAGACCGGCCCGCCGCGTCGGAAGGACATCTTCGCGCCAAAAAAGCATCCTTCCATCGAAGCTCTTTTTCCCGTCGAGCGCAATGGCCCGCCATCGCGGGCAAGACGCGCCACACGGATTTGCGGGCGCTCCTACAACGCTCTCAGTCTCGCGATCAACATCTCAGGGTCGCCGGAGACCGCGACCTGCTTCAGCCTGCTCTTTGTCCCCGCCGTGAGCCGCACCCGCGAGATGGGGAGATCGAGCTTTTCAGCCAATAACGCACAAAGCGCGTCGTTGGCTCGGCCCTCTTCCGCCGCGACGCGCACGCGCGCGAGCAGCACGCGCGTCCCGTCGGAGAGCCGCGCGGCGCCGTCGATCGCGTCGCGCCCGCCCTTTGGCGTCAGCCGGCAGGCGACGACGACGCCCTCCAGCGTCGCCCGCCAGGGCTCGTCGCGCGGCGTCACGCTTCGTCGTCCGCGTCATTCATCGGATGCAGATCGCGCACCATCGCTTTGGCGCGCTCGTCGAGCACATGGGTGTAGATCTGGGTGGTCGAGATGTCGGCGTGGCCGAGCAGGTCCTGGACGACGCGCAGGTCCGCGCCGTTCTGCAGCAGGTGACTGGCGAAGGCGTGACGCAGCACATGCGGGCTCACCCGCGCGGGCGAAATTCCCGCCGCGGAAGCGACGAGCTTGAGGTCGCGGGCGAAAGCCTGCCGGGTCATGTGCCCGGCCGCGCTGTCGGCGGGAAAGAGCCACGGCGCCGCCGCCGCGCCGGGGAGCGCCTCGCCGAGAAGCGCGCGATAGAGAGCCATCGCCGCGCGGGCGGGTCCGGAGAGCGGCGCGAGACGTTCCTTGCCGCCCTTGCCGCGCACGGTCAACAGCGGCTCCTTGGACCGCGCCGCCGCTTTCGGCAAGCTCAGGACTTCCGAAACCCTGAGGCCCGAGGCGTAGATCAACTCGATCACGCAGGCGGTGCGCGCCGCTGCGAGGCGCTCGCGCAACGGGCGCTCGGAAGCGTTCAGTCCCTCGCGCGCCGCCGCGATCAACCGCTCCACCTCATCGACGCTCAGCACCTTGGGGAGAGGGCGCGCGCGGCGCGGGCCCTCGATCGCCAGCGTCGGATCGTCGCGGCGCCGGCCTTCGGCATAGAGGTGCTTGTGGAATTGGCGGATCGCCGACAGACCGCGCGCGAGCGAGGCCGCGCTCAAGGACCGCGCGCCACGCGCGGCGAGATAGGCGCGAATGTCGCTCTGACCGGCCTTCAGCGGGTCGGCGCCCTGGTCGCGAAGACGAGCCTCATAGTCGGAAAGATCGCGTCGATAGGCCTCGATCGTATTGGCGCTGGCGCCGCGCTCGGAAGCAAGCGCCTCCAGAAAGCCGACGACGAGCGGAGACTCGCGCGTCTTCATTTGCCAGCCTTCGGCAGCGTGATCGTCTGAGTGATTTCGCGTGGCGCGACCCTGACATAATTCGCCAGCGCATACAGGCCGCCGTAAACGAGGCCGGCCAGCACGGCCACGTAAAGCAGGAAGCGGATCAGGCTCGGCAAGGCGCGATCTCGAGGAAGTCGCTGGCGCGCTCGGTCGGAGCGCCCTTCGATCGATTCCATACGCTAGCGTCATTGGGTGCGAAACGAGGCAATCCAGCGGCGACCGCCGCGATCCTTCGTCGCTGGATCGCCGCGTCGCTACGCTCCTTGCATTGACGGTTCAATTCGATCGAAACGTGCTCCAGCGTCTTAATCCTCCTCGAACAGGTTGGGCTCCGGCCCGTCGCGCCGCGGCTCGGGGAGGCCGAGATGGCGGAAGGCGTGCGACGTCAGCAGCCGTCCGCGCGGCGTGCGCTGCATGAAGCCCTGCTGGATGAGATAGGGCTCGATGATGTCCTCGATCGCGTCGCGAGGTTCGGAAAGCGCGGCGGCGATCGTCTCAACCCCGACCGGGCCGCCGCCGAACTTGACGGCGATTGCGTCGAGATAGCGCCTGTCCATCTGGTCGAGGCCGATCGGGTCGACGTCGAGCAGGCGCAGCGCGCCGTCGGCGAGCGCGCGCGTGACCACGCTCGCGCCTTCGACAGTGGCGAAATCGCGCACCCGGCGCAAGAGGCGCCCGGCGATACGCGGCGTGCCGCGCGAGCGCTTCGCGATCTCGTTCGCCCCGTCTTCGGCAAGCGCGAGCCCGATCACTCTGGCGCCGCGGCCGACGATGAGTTGCAGTTCCTCGGGCGTATAGAAGTTGAGCCGGACCGGAATGCCGAAGCGATCGCGAAGCGGGGTCGTCAAGAGCCCGGCGCGAGTCGTGGCGCCGATCAGGGTGAATTTGGCCAGATCGATCTTGACCGAACGCGCCGCCGGCCCGGCGCCGATGATGAGGTCGAGCTGGAAATCCTCCATCGCCGGATACAGGATTTCCTCGACCGCCGGATTCAGGCGGTGAATCTCGTCGATGAACAGGACGTCGCGGGGCTCGAGATTGGTGAGCTGCGCGGCGAGATCGCCCGCCTTGGCGATGACCGGTCCAGAGGTTGAGCGGAAGTTCACGCCGAGTTCGCGGGCCACGATCTGCGCCAGCGTCGTCTTGCCGAGGCCGGGCGGTCCGACGAACAGCACGTGATCGAGAGCCTCGCCGCGCGTCTTGGCCGACTCGATGAAGATCTTGAGATTCTTGCGCGCCGCCTCCTGGCCGGTGAAGTCGGCCAGCGTCTGCGGGCGCAGCGCGGCGTCGTCCTCGGGGCGCTTTTCGGCGGAGATGAGACGTCGGGGGGCGTCGGCCATGTCAGGCGCCTCCGCGCGATGGAGTATCAGGCCGCGAGGGCGCCGCGCCCGGCCGCATCGTCAGGCCAAGGAGGCTCGCGGCGAACGCGCAGACGAGGGCGGCGACGGCGCCGCAGGCGACGAAAGCCTGCCTGAACGCGGCGTCGATCCGGCCCGAGAACGTCGCTTCGGTCCAGTCGGCGATCGAGGACCCGGCATGAGCATGGATCGTCAATTGGAACGGCGAGGCGAGCGAAGAGATCCTAAGCGCGAAGCCATAGGCGATCAGGCCGCCGATAAGCGCCGCGACGAGCGCGCGCGGCGCCCGCTCGGGCGCTGCGGCGTCCCAAAGCGCGTAGAAGAAACCGGTCGCCGCGGCCGGCCCGATTCCGACGGCATAGGCCGCGATCAGTCCAACAGTATGGCCGGCCAGCGCGGCGACGAAGCCCAGCAGCGCCAGCGCATCGGCGCCGGCCGGCGGCTTCAGGACCAAAGCAAGAGGAACGAACAGCCCCGCGCCGATCGGCGGCCCCAGCACCGCGAACAGCAGCACGAGGCCGACCATCGGCATGAAGAAGCCGCGGGAAGGCTGCTCGGTCATTGCGACAGTTCCCGCAAGCCCGCCCGAATGAGCGTCGCCGTCTGCGCTTCGCGCCCAAGCTCGGCAGTGCTCCGCGCTACGACGGCCGCGGCCTGCGGGCGGGCATAGCCGAGACCGACGAGGGCGAGGATCGCATCCTCGGCCGCCTTCGGCAGTTTCGATGGGATTTCGGCGCGCCCGTCCGGACCGCGGAGATCCGCGACGGCAAGGGCCGGCGCCTTGTCTTTGAGCTCGAGCACGAGCCGGGCGGCGAGCTTGGGTCCGACGCCCGGCGCGCGCGCCATCATCGCCTTGTCCTGCCGGGCGATCGCCGCGCCGAGGGCTTCCGCCGTCAGCGCGCCGAGAATTGCGAGCGCGACTTTCGAGCCTACGCCCTGCACGTTCTGCAGCAGCCGGAACCAGTCGCGTTCGACCGCGGTCAGAAAGCCGTAGAGCCGGATCGCGTCCTCGCGCACCTGCGTTTCAATCAGGAGCTCCACCGCCTCGCCGAGAGGGGGCAGCGCGCGCAAGGTTCGCGCCGAAGCCGCCACCAGGTAGCCGACTCCATTGACGTCGAGAATGAGGGCGTCTTCCTCCAGACTGTCGACGATCCCCTTCAATTTGCCGATCATGCCGCCCCCCTCGCTCGCGCGGCGCGATGCTGCGCGTGGCAGATGGCGACCGCGAGCGCGTCCGCGGCGTCCGGAGTCGAGGCGTTCGAGGCGGGCAGCAGCATCCTGACCATCATCGCCACCTGGCGCTTTTGCGCGTGGCCGACCCCAACCACCGTCCTCTTGATCAAGTTGGCGGCATATTCGGAGACCGGCAGGCCCGTCAGCGCCAGCGACGCCAAGGTGACGCCGCGCGCCTGGCCGAGTTTCAGCGTCGATTGCGGATCGCGGTTGACGAACGTCTCCTCGACCGCCGCCTCGTGCGGACGCTCGCGCTCGACCAGCCCCGCCAGCGAGCGATGGATCGTGGCCAGCCGTTCGGCGAGTGAAGTCGCCGCGTCGGTCTCAATCGAGCCGCAAGCGATGAAGCTCAGCCTGGAGCCGGCGGCCTCAATCAATCCCCAGCCGGTATTGCGCAGGCCGGGGTCAACGCCGAGAATGCGAATCACGCCGATGTTCATGGAATGTCTCATATACCAAATCTCGCCGAACGCGATCCGCCGTACTCGGCGCTATTGCGGCGATCGAGGCCTGGCGCCCGCGTGGCGGACGGCGCGGCTAATGAAATTTTATCACAATGGCTCTCAGTTCGCGCTCGACCGCGCTCAGACCGTCGAGGGCGGCGGCGAACGCGCCGCGCCCAAGAGCCCGCCAAATTCCGGACGTCCGTTCCGTCAAGCCGGCAATTGTGAGCGGAAACGTCGCGGCCTCTTCCAGCGCCCCCTTCTCATTGACGAGGTAGCGCCTGTTGAGCGCGAACAGGACCTGGCCGACGCAGCACAGCGCCCGATAGACGCAACCTGCGATGTGCGTCTGATCGCTCCGGAGAACGGCGGTCCGGGCGTTGTCGATGCTGAACAAGACTTCCCACAGGAAGCGGCCAATCAGCGCCTCGCGCAGCCGCTCGGGATAGGGGGAAGTCAGCGCCTTCAGGTCCGCGATCATCCCTTCAGGATCATCGAGCGTCCGGCACAGCGCGATCTCCCCCATCCAGATCGCGGAGCAAAAACCATGCGGATGGCCGGGCTGATAGTCCATGCTGACGCGCCCGTCCCGGCAGGCGCGGATAATCTCGCCCACCGCCTCGCCGCAACGATACAAGAGATCGACCTTCCTGCCGCCGATCGACAACCAGCCGCCGCCGACGATCCACGGACCCCAGGCGCCGACCTCGGTCACGGCCGCCGCATCGGGATCGTCGACCGTGTCCCTCGCTACTTCGAGCAGTCGGACGGTGTTTAATGGCGCTCCCCGACTGTAGTAGAGGCCGATGTCGCAGTCGGAGCTGGGCGTCGCCACGCCTCTGGCTCGCGATCCACCGAGCACGACGGCCGCCACGCCCGGAACCGCTGCGAGGGCGGGAGCCACACGACATAGAAGCGGGTCCAGTGTTCCCGCCCCCTCTGACGCCTTTCCGGTTAAGATCATGCTGTCTTCGGCCTCGAGCGGGCGCTCTATCCCATGAGCCCGGCGAAGTCATGCTCCCGGCTTCTGGCGCTGGCGACGGCGGTGCGCTAATGCGCGAGACGGCGCGCGATCGAAGACGAGGTCAATTGCGATGCTGCCGACGAAATTCTGGGTGGACATGACCTGGCCGGACTTCCAGCGCGCCGACATGAGCGAGGTCGTTGCGGTCCTGCCGGTGGCGGCGATCGAACAGCATGGCCCGCATCTGCCGGTCGGCGTCGATGCTATCGTCAATGAGGGCTACGTCGGACGCGCGGCGGCGCGAATTCCCGACGACCTGCCGGTTCTGTTTCTGCCCTTGCAGGCTATCGGCGTCTCCGGCGAGCATCTCGGATATCCAGGCGCGCTGACGCTTTCGACCGAAACCGCGATCCACGCCTGGCGGGAGATCGGCGACAGCGTCGCGCGCGCCGGCTGCCGCAAGCTGATCGTCATCAATTCGCATGGCGGCAATGTCGCGGCGATCGAGGCGGTGATCCTCGATCTGCGCGTTCGCTGGCGGATGCTGGCGATCAACGCCTCGTGGCGCCGCCTCGGCTATCCCGACGGCCTGTTCTCGGCCCGCGAGGCGGCGCACGGAATTCACGGCGGCGACGTCGAGACTTCGCTCACGCTCGCCTTCCGGCCGGAGACGGTGCGAATGGGCGAGGTCCGCGATTTCTTAAGCGCCGCCGAAGCCATGGAGCGCGATTTCGCGCTGCTGCGCGCCAAGCCGCCCCTCGGCTTCGCCTGGATGGCGAGCGACCTCAACCCGGAAGGGGCGGTCGGCGAAGCCGACAGGGCGAGCGCCGCCAAGGGGATGGCTGCGGCGGATTACGGCGTCGAGCAATTCCTCGCGTTGTTGCGCGACGCTCATGCGTTCGATCTTTCGCGCCTCGCGCCGGGCCCAGTCGAGTTCTCTGCGATGACTAGGCCGCATTTCGACTTCGAGCGCGCGGCGATGGCCTCCGGGCGTAAGCGGGTCGCCGGCGTCGATGAGGTCGGGCGCGGCCCGCTCGCGGGCCCGGTCGGAGTCGCGGCGGTCATTCTCGATCCCGACAATCTGCCGGACGGCGTCGACAATTCGAAAGCGCTTTGCGCGGCGCAACGCGAGGCTTTGCGCGAAGTGATTCTCGCCAAGGCCCTCAGCGTCTCGGTCGCGTTCGCCAGCGTTGCGGAAATCGACGCCTACAACATCCGCGGCGCCACTCTGCGCGCGATGGCGCGCGCGGTCGCCGCGTTGAGCCTCAATCCCGACCTCGCGCTGATCGACGGGCGCGACGCGCCGGACGGGCTCATTTGCCCCGCGCGCCCGATCGTCGGCGGCGACGGCCTGTCGATGTCGATCGCGGCCGCCTCCATCATCGCCAAGACCTCGCGCGACGCTCTGATGCGCAACCTCGGGCGCGACTATCCCCAATACGGCTTTGCCGATCATGCGGGCTACGCCACCGCCCCGCATCGTCGGGCGATCGCGGTCTCGGGCCCCTGTCCCTACCACCGGCGCACTTTCCGCCTGACCATCGAGACCGTTTGACGCGAGAATCCGGCCGATCTCGCAAAAGGTTTCAAAAGCGTTGATTCCGACTCAGTCCTCTCAAAGTCTTGCGCCGTACAAAAACGACACAACGGCATCTGCGGAAGCATAACCGAGCCTTTACTTCGAATCAGTCATAAACGACGCGCCGGCTCGAACGATCCGGCTGTAGCGCCGAGTGGTTGCGTTCATGCGTATTTTGCGTGCCGGAGCGTTAAGTCCCCCCGCCCAGATTCAGGTCTTGCGTACTGGCGCCGGCGAGACGAGACGCCCGGCCGCATTTGCTCCGGCTCGGCACGATGGCGATGCCCCGCCGCGCGACGTAATTCTGATCGGCGACTGCGTCGCTGAAATGAACAGATTGCCCGAAGCCTGCGTCGACCTGGTCTTCGCCGACCCGCCCTATAATCTGCAGCTCGAAGGCGGCCTTTCGCGTCCAGACCAGAGTCTGGTCGACGCGGTCGACGACGACTGGGACAAGTTCGCGGACTTCGCCGAATACGACGCCTTCACTCGGGGCTGGCTGACCGCGGTCCGGCGGGTGATGAAGCCCAACGCCACGATCGTGGTCATCGGCTCGTACCACAACATCTTTCGGGTCGGCGCGATTCTCCAGGACCTCGGCTTCTGGATCCTCAATGACATCATCTGGCGCAAGGCCAATCCGATGCCGAATTTCCGCGGGCGTCGCTTCACCAACGCCCACGAGACCATGATCTGGGCCAGTCGCGACGCCGAGGCCAAAGCCTATACGTTCAATTACGAGGCTTTGAAGGCCGGCAACGAGGATTGTCAGGCCCGATCCGACTGGTTCCTGCCGATCTGCACCGGCGCCGAGCGGCTGAAGGACGAGGGCGGGCGCAAGACCCACCCGACGCAGAAGCCCGAGGCGCTGCTGGCGCGCCTGTTGGTCGCGGCGTCCAACGCCGGAGATCTTGTTCTCGATCCGTTTTTCGGCTCCGGCACCACCGGCGCGGTCGCGCGCCGCCTGCGCCGTTCGTTCATCGGCGTCGAATGCGATCCCGCCTACGCCGCCGCGGCGCGCAGGCGCATCGCCGCGGTCGAACCGCTCGTCGAGGAGGCGGTCGCGACCGCGCCGACCCGGCGCAGCGAACCGCGGGTCGCTTTCGCCAGCGTGGTCGAGGCCGGGCTGGTGCGGCCGGGCGAACAACTGGTCGACGCCCGGCGCCGCCACAACGCGCTGGTGCGCGTTGACGGAACGCTTGCCGCCGGGCCGGCGGTCGGCTCGATCCACAAGATCGGCGCACTCGTTCAGGGCCTGCCGGCCTGCAACGGCTGGACGTTCTGGCACATCGAGCGGGCCGGGCGGCTGACGCCGATCGACGATCTGCGCGCGAACATGCGCGCTGCAATGCGCGAAGCGGCGGAATAAAGCTGAAGGCCCGGCGCTACGGCTAGGCGAAGTCGCCCGCCCGCAGCAGGAACACCTCGCCGGCGCTCTCCTCGGTGTCGAGCCAGACAAAGGGCAGATGCGGGAATTCGCGCGTCAACCGCTCGCGGCCCCGCCCAATCTCGCACACGAGCATCCCCTTGCGGGTCAGATGCCCCGGCGCATCCCGCAGGATGCGGCGCACGATATCGAGGCCGTCCTCGCCCCCGGCGTGAGCCATGCGCGGCTCGGCCGCGAATTCGGGCGGAAATTCGGCCAGGGTTTCGGCGTCGACGTAGGGGGGATTGGCCAGGATCAGGTCGTAGCGCTTGCCCTTCAAGGCTGCGAACAGATCGCCGCGCTTTAGCGTAACGCGATCTCCAAGCCCGTGGTCTTCGACGTTGCGCCTGGCGACTGCGAGCGCTTCGGGCGAAAGCTCGCTGGCGTCGACCTGCGCATTGGGAAAGACGCGCGCGGCGAGAATGGCGAGCGAAGCGCCGCCTGCGCAGAGGTCGAGCACCTTCTTGACGTCGCGCGGATCGCCGGTCAGCGCGTTATCCTCGGCGAAGACCGTCATCAGCAATTCGCCGATATAGCTGCGGGGCACGATCGCGCGTTCATCGACATAGAACGGCACGCCCTGGATGTAGGCCCGTTTGAGCAGGTAGGCGGCGGGTTTTCGGGTCGCGACCCGCGCCTCGACGAGTTCGTCGAGCCGTTCGCGCTCGCGGCGCAGCAATCTCGCGTCGAGAAATGGTTCGAGCCTGTCGATCGGCAGGCTAAGCCCTTCCAGGATCAGATAGGCCGCTTCGTCGAAGGCGTTGTCTGCGCCGTGGCCGAACGCCAGACCGGCGGCGAGAAAGCGGGCGACCGCGTAGCGCAGCCAGTCACGCGGCGTTTGAAAGAGATCGAGGCGTTGTTCGGATTCCGGTTTAGCCAAGCAATCGCCGCTCCCTTCGGATCACGTCGCGCGCGCCAGCGCCCCTTGCCGCGGCTGGAAGCGAATCCAGCCGGACGTGGCCAAGGGCAATCGGAGGGCCACCAAGGGCGGTGCGCTCAATGGGCCCTCTTGCATCGATTCATGAAGTGTTTGCGCGGCTTGCCGTGCAAGTCCTGGGCGTCGGCCTTCTGGGAGCACTCGATCGACCTGGCGGACCTCTCGCCAGGGTCCGAATTGCGCGCGCGAGCGGCGTTGTTGGGCTTCGTATTGGCGGTGCTTGCGTCCCTCGGGGCGGTCGTGGCGTCCGGCGCGGCGGCGTCGAAGGCTATAGCGGCGCCAGCGGAAAAGAGGGAGAGGCCTCCGGCGCAAACCAAAGTCATTATCCGCATGTTGAAATATTACCCCGTACTGGACAATGCTTCATCACATCCCCGAGCTGGTTATAGGGACCAGACCTCGAAGTTCGAACGTTTGCCGATCGTGCGCCCACGGGCCTCGCATTAGATCAGATCGGGCCTGTGCGCGAGCGTGACGCGTCGGGCCTGTTCGCGTCGCCACTCGGCGATTTTGGCGTGGTCGCCCGACAAGAGCACGTCGGGAATGGCGCGGCCTTCCCACTCGCGCGGGCGCGTATATTGAGGATATTCGAGCAAGCCATTTTCGAAGCTCTCGGAGACCCCCGATTCCGTCTTGCCCATGACGCCGGGAATGAGCCGGACGCAGGCGTCCAGCACGGCGAGCGCCGCGACGTCGCCGCCGGAGAGCACATAGTCGCCGATCGACAGCTCCGTTAGCGCGCGCGCTTCGACGATCCGCTCGTCGACCCCCTCGAAGCGCGGGCAGAGGATGACCAGTCCGGGCCCCATCGCCCATTCGCGCGCCAGGTCCTGCCGGAACGGCCGGCCGCGCGCGCTCATGATGAGGCGCGGGCGCAGGTCGCCGGGCGCGAGTGCGGCGTCGAGGCTCGCGGCCAGGACGTCGGCGCGCATCACCATGCCCGGGCCGCCGCCCGCCGGAGTGTCGTCGACGGCGCGATGGCGCCCGAGGCCGTGCTCGCGGATGTCGCGCGTCTCCAGCGACCAGAGCGAGCGCGCCAGCGCCTCGCCCGCCAGCGACTGACCGAGCGGGCCTGGGAAGGCGGCCGGAAACAGGGTGAGGATGGTGCAGGCGAACATCGGGGCCACGCTTACCGCGTTCGCCCGGCTGCTGTCATTTCCAATCGCCGCAGGCCTCAGACCTGCAGGATGGAGTTGAAATCGAAAGTCCCGCCCGGCGGATTTTCGCCGACCCGCACCGTCTTCTCGTTGGGGAAATGATAGGGCGGGACGGGAAGGTTGTAGGGCGCGGGAACGCCGTCGAACACGCGGCCCGCCAGGTCGTATTTCGAGCCGTGGCACGGGCAGAAGAAACCGCCCGGCCAATTGGGCGCGGGGTTGGTCGGATCGGGCTTCGGATCGAACAGCGGAACGCAGCCGAGATGGGTGCAGATCCCGACCAGAACCAGGATCTCCGGTTTGATCGATCGATGCCAGTTGGCCGCGTAGGGCGGCTGCTGCCACTCTTGCGAATTGGGATCGCGCAGATTCGCGAGGAGTTTGGGATTGCGCAATTCCTCGAGCTCCGCCTTCCCCCGCCTGACGACGAAGATCGGCCGCGCGCTCCACAGCGCGACCACCCGTTGGCCGGGCTGAATCTGGCTGATGTCGATGTCGACCGGGCCCGCGGCCGCTATGGTCGCCGCGTCCGGATTCATCTGGGCGATGAACGGCCACGCCGCCGCTCCCAAGCCGACCGCGGCGACGGACCCGGTGACGAGGTAGAGGAAGTCGCGGCGCGAGGCCGAAGCCGTCTCAGGTCCGTCCGAGAGGGTATGGGAACTCGTCATGTCATGCGCCTCCACGAACCAAGGGTCATAACGTCGATTCGACGCGGCGTCGAGCGTTTCCGCCGCGCGCGAACCCAAAGTTCGGCCGCGCGCGGCCTCAGCGCCAAATCAGTCCTCGCCCTCGACCTCCCGCGGCGGCTCGATCACGATCCGGCCGGCCTCGAAATCGATTGTCGGCGCTATTCGCCTGGTGAACGGCGCCAAAAACGTTTCGCCGCCGCCATCGGCTACGATCTCGAGGATGTCGCCGGCGCCGTGGTTGCTCAACGAGGCGACCCGCCCCAGGCGCTCGCCCGCGGCGGTGACGGCTTCGAGGCCGATCAGATCGTCATAATAAAACTCGTCCGCGCTTGGGCGCGGCAATTGGTCGCGGCGGGCGAAAATCTCCACCCCGGTCAGCGCCGCGGCGGCCTCGCGCGTGTCAACGCCCTTCACCCGCGCCGTCAGCATGTCGCCCTTGAGCGGGCGAAGGCTTTCGAAGGCGAAGACGCGCGCGCGCGCCTTGTCGGTCAGCGGCCCATAGCCGCCGATCGCCAAAGGGTCGCTGGTATGCGATTTGAGCCGCGTCTCGCCGCCCACGCCTCTCGGCGCGCCGAATACGCCGAGCAGAACCAGGCGGTCCGCCGCGCGCAACGCCTCGACCCTGACGCGGGCGTTCAGGCCGCGGGCGCTTCGGCGGCCTTGGCGGCGGCGGCTTCTGCCGCGGCGGCGCGCTCCTGCGCCTTCTTCCTCGGCTTGGCCTTTTCCGGGTTCACGCGGGTCTCGCGCTTGGCGAGGCCGAGACCGTCGAGGAGGCGCAGCACCCGGTCGGTCGGCTGGGCCCCCTTGGCGAGCCAGGCCTTGGCCTTCTCCTGGTCGAGCACCAGACGGCTCGCGTCGTCCTTGGCCTTCAAGGGATCGAAGGCGCCGATTTTTTCGACGAAGCGCCCGTCGCGCGGCATGCGCGCGTCGGCGACGACGATGCGATAGAACGGACGCTTCTTGGCGCCGCCGCGCGAAAGGCGGATTTTGAGGGACATTGCGGTTTTCCTTTCAGAGTCGATCGCGGATCAAGATTTCATTCGATGCTTGCCCTCGCCCCTGCCCTCTCCCGCATAGGGCGTTCGCTAGAACGCCCGTCTTTCGACGGGCCATGCGGGAAAAGGCGCCCCGAAGGGTCGGACGAGGGCTCATTTCTTCTTCCCCCCGAACGGGTTGAAGCCGCCCCCGAGGCCGGGCGGCTTGGACGCGCCGCCGAGGCCGGGAAATTGCGGCGGCAGGTTGAAGGCGCCCGGCGGCGGCGCGGTCGGTATGCCCGACGGCGGCTGGGGCAGGCCCGGCGGCGGGCCGCTCCCGCCCATCTGCCTCTGCATCGCCTCGATCTGTTCGGGCGTCGGCATCGGCATGCCCCCGCCCATGCCCATCATCTGCCCGAGCTTGCCCATCATGCCGCCGCGCTTGCCCGCGGACCCGCCCATCATCTTCATCATGTCCGCCATCTGCCGGTGCTGCTTCAACAGGCGGTTGACCAGCTCCACCGTGGTGCCGGCGCCGGCCGCGACGCGCTTCTTGCGCGAGGCTTTCAATAGCTCCGGGTTGCGCCGCTCCTTCGGGGTCATGGAGGAGATGATCGCGCGCTGGCGCTTGACGAATTTGTCGTCGAGATTGGCGGAGGCGAGTTGGTCCTTGATCCTGGCGACGCCCGGCAGCATGCCCATGATGCCGCCCATGCCTCCGAGTTTCTCGATCTGCGCCAGCTGCTCGGAAAGGTCGTTGAGGTCGAACACGCCTTTGCGCATCTTTTCGGCCATCTTGGCCGCCTGCGCCGCGTCGATCGACTGCGCCGCCTTCTCGACCAGGCCGACGATGTCGCCCATGCCCAGGATTTGGTCGGCGAGCCGCGAGGGATGGAAATCCTCGAGCGCGTCCATCTTTTCGCCGACGCCGATGAGTTTGATCGGCTTGCCGGTGACCGAGCGCATCGACAGCGCCGCCCCGCCGCGCCCGTCGCCGTCCATGCGGGTCAGCACGATGCCGGTGAGGCCGACCCGTTCGTTGAAGCTCTTGGCCAGATTGACCGCGTCCTGGCCGGTCAGCGCGTCGGCGACCAGCAGGACCTCATGCGGGTGCGAGGCGTCGCGGATCTCGGCCATCTCGGCCATCAGCGGCTCGTCGATATGGGTGCGTCCCGCGGTGTCGAGCAGCACGACGTCGTAGCCCTGAAGCCGCGCGGTCGTCTCGGCCCGCCGGGCGATGTCGACCGGGTCCTGGCCGGGAACGATCGGGAGCGTGTCGACCCCGACCTGTTGGCCCAGCACCGCGAGCTGCTCCTGCGCCGCCGGGCGCTTGACGTCGAGCGAGGCCATCAGCACTTTTCGCCGGTCGCGCTCGGTCAGGCGCCTGGCGATCTTGGCCGCGGTCGTGGTCTTGCCGGCGCCCTGCAGGCCGACCAGCATGATCGCGACCGGCGCCGGCGCATTGAGGTCGATCGCTCGGCTTTCGCCGCCCAGCGTCTCGATCAGCGCGTCGTGGACGATCTTGACCACCATCTGGCCGGGCGTGACCGACTTGATGACGGCGGCGCCGACCGCCTTGGTGCGCGCGCGGTCGACGAAGGAGCGCACGACCTCGAGCGCGACGTCGGCCTCGAGCAGCGCGCGCCTGACCTCGCGCATCGCGGCGTTGACGTCCTCCTCGGAGAGCGCGCCGCGGCCGGTGAGTTTATCCAATATGCCGGAGAGCTTTTCAGACAGGCTCTCGAACATGGGCTCGCTCCTTATTGAGGCGGTGGGCGGTGGGCGATTCGCAGCCGCAACGCGACGAGAAGCGGCCTGCCCGCCCGCCGCCCCAGCCCCTACCGCCTATTGCTCACCGCCTCGCGCCCTCCACAAAACGCTAAACGCGCCCGGGGGCGCGACGCGCTGCCGGACGTGGACCGCTGGCCTCCAGGGGACAGTCGGCTGATCGACGAGGCCAGAACCTGACGAAGTGCGCGCTTCTAGTCGCCGCGACTGACGATGTCAAACTCGAATGGGGCCGTCCAGCGGCCGCCTTGCGGGGTCGCATAGGCCCGGGACCTGAGCTCCGAAATCCGCGCCTCGACGACCGTTGGAGCCCCGACGACGCCCGGACGTACTTCCGCGCCGCGCAGTCCGCGCTCGAGCGCCGGCTCGTCGAAAACGGCGACATCCTCCGCGGAGAGCTTGGGGAAGTTGGAACCGGGCGGACGATCGATATAATGTTGCATGGTATGGATTTTCCGAGGGGGCAGGAGCGCCAATGAGTCGGATCGTTTTCGTGCTGAACGGCCCCAACCTCAACTTGCTGGGTAAGCGCCAGCCGGATATTTACGGTCACGAGACGCTGGCCGACGTCGAGCGCCATTGCCGGGCGACCGCGGCGGAACTGAAACTTGACATTCGCTTCCATCAGAGCAACCGCGAATACGAAATCATCGACTGGATTCACGAAGCCCGTGAGGCCGCGGGCGGCGTCGTCATCAATCCAGCCGCATTCACGCATACATCCGTCGCGATTTTGGATGCGCTGATCACCTGCGAATTTCCGATCATTGAGGTGCACATTTCCAACGTGCACCAACGCGAGGCCTTCCGGCGCCATTCTTATGTGACGTTACGTGCGGATGGGGTTATCGCGGGTTTGGGGACGCAAGGCTACACTTTGGCTCTGCGGCGTCTTGCGCGACTGATTGACGAGAAATCTTCGTAAGCGCTGCCGAGTTCAACGACGACTCGAGAATTCGTCGTCGCCTCGCGTTTGTCCTCGAAGTGAGGAAAACATGCGTATACGATGCGCTCATGCCAAGTAGTTCCCCTGGCAATGGGAACAATCTGATCGGTCGAAAGTTCTCGCTTCAGTCGATTGAGCGTTGCGACGGAGCGATGAGGGCCGAGCGCCCGACTTGTGCCCGGCGCGCACTGGCGCGGAAGCCTATCTTGCGCTAAATCTATGTTTGGACGCGGCGCGTTCGGTCGAGCATTGCGGGGCTGCCGGCTTCGAAGGGGCAAACGACGATGGAATCCATCGCTACGGTGGCGGCCAAGAAGTTGGGCAAGTTCCTGGCCAACGATTTCCTGGAGATTTTCGGCTCGGCCCACAACGAATCAGCAGAGCGCCTGGGCTCTCTCGCGCGCATCACGATTGAGTGCATTGGCGGCAGCGACGCTCTCTATCACAACTTCGAGCATACGCTTCTGGTGACGGTCGTCGGCCGCGATATTCTTCGAGGACGCACGCTTCTGCATCGGATCGAGCCGACCGACTACACTCACCTCATTGTCGCGTGCCTTTTTCACGATATCGGCCTAGTGCGCGGAGTGCTCAGTGGCGACACCAAGACCGATTTCGTCATTAACAAGAACGGAAACACGGTCACGCTTCCCCGCGGGGCGTCGGACGCATCCCTCGCCGCCTACCACGTCGACCGATCGAAGCTCTTTGCTTTCGAGCGGCTCGCGAATTCCCCGACGATCGATGCGGCCCGAGTGGCTGAGGCGATCGAACTCACCCGTTTTCCCCCGCGCGATCCGGAGTTCGGCGGGGCGGATCTCGAACCGAGACTGGTTCGGGCCGCCGATCTTATTGGACAACTGGGCGACCCAATGTATCCGAAAAAAGCCAATGCGCTTTATTACGAGTTTGAGGAAATCGGCAGCAACCGGCAGCTCGGATATTCATCGCCGGCCGACCTTCTTGACAAGTATCCGGGATTTTTCTGGAATATTGCGTCATTGCATATCGGTGAGGGAATAAAATATTTGAGTCTGACCGCCTCCGGCCGACAATGGATCGCCAATCTCCATAATCACGTGTTTTGCGCCGAGCATTCCAGCTGGCAGATGGGTCCTCAAAACTGACGACGGACGGCGCCGGGTGCGAATACCGCTTTGCGCCGCAGCCGCCTTGCAAGGAGGGCCAAGGAAAGGCGACGTCGTTCGTCTGGCGATCGCGCACCGTTCCGCGTCAACTCGCCGATCTTCAATGAACCACCCTCGGGAACAGGTTCGGCGCCGTCGATGAGGTCGAGGACGCGCGCAGGTCGCCCATCGCCTCAGGAACATGATCCTCCTATCACTGCTTTGGCGGATTCATTCGAGGGCTCTGCGCAGGCTGCGATGACAGTGCGGACATCGTTATGGCGGCGTGGGTGCGAGGACGGCGACGACAAGGCGGGCTGGGTTCATCGCGGCGCCTTGCGACGTGCAAGGGAGTCCTGCTCAGCGCATATGATCGCGCGCGACCAGCGCCGCGCCTCGGGGCGGCGGGTTCCAAAATCTCGGACGGGGCCCGCGCGCAAGACCGGAACCGTGGTCGCGCGTCGCCAAGCTTCAATCGTTCGCGCTTGCAAACGGTGAAAAAACCGCCATCATGCGCCGATTGACGCGTGAACGGCTTGCCTCGGCGGGGTGCGGTATGTCGGTCGACGCCAATTCAGGCGCGCGGATCAGCCTCCATTATTTCGAGGATGTGCTCGCGGTCGAATTTGCGGCGATCGCGCAACGGCGCGCGCAGCGGCCGAACGGGCTGCGCCAGGGCCGGGTCGCGCGCAATCTTCCTTTCGAATCGCCGCCGGCCGCCGAAGCGCAAGCGACGGCGGGCGCACAGACGGCCCGGACCAACCGAAATCGGTCCCCCGATCCTGATGCGTTGTTCGCCAAGGTCGACGCGATTCTGGACGAGCGCGTCAGCGGCGATCCACACTCGGTCCCGCGGGCCCGGCCGGATGCGATCGAGGAGGACAAGCAGCGCCCGATGCCGGTTCCGTGCGACGCCACCGGCCTGGCGCTGTCGGGCGGCGGGATACGCTCGGCGGCGCTGGGGCTCGGCGTTGTGCAGGCGCTCTCTTCCGTCGGGGTGTTGGGTTCGTTCGATTATTTGTCGACCGTCTCCGGGGGCGGCTACATCGGCGGCGCGCTCACGGCGGGACTCGCTAAAGCGCGTGAGCCGGCGGCAATCCGACCTCCGTTCGGCGACGGCATCGAGGATGGCCCGATGGTCGCGCATTTGCGCGACTATTCGAACTATCTCTTCCCGCGCGGCCGCAGCGCCCTGCGCAACTGGACTGACGTGATCGCGATCCTGGCGCGCGGCCTCATCGCCAACGCCATTCCAGTGTTCGCGACCCTCCTGCTGCTCGCGCTCGTCACGGCCTTCGCCTATCCGGATCCGACGTTTGACGCCCTGACCAGGGGAAGTTACCTGACGAGCGTCGTCGAACGCTTCAGCCTGGGGATTTTGCCGCTTAATGCCGCCGTCGGGCGGTGGCCGTTCGCGTTCACTTTCTGGCTCCTGTGCTTCTTGGCGTTTGTCCTCATCGGTTGGGCGCTCGCCAGGTCAGCGTCCGACCGGGCGCGCGCATGGAGCGACGCCAACAGTCGTGCGCTCACGATTTCGGGAATCCTCGTCGGCGCTGTTTTGGTATCAGCCTTTCTCGACCTCCAACCAGTGGCGATTCACGCGCTTGCGACCGTTCTCGGCCTCGCAAAGACGAACACGGCGGTCGCAGGAAGCCAGTTCGAGGCGCCGCTTGAGAGCGTATTGTACTGGGCCTTCAAGCCGTTCACGATGGTGCGCGAGATAGGCGGCGGCGTCTCGTTCGCCAGCGCCGCAGCCGCGCTTTCGGCAGCGGTGCACGTGCTGCGCACGTTTCTCGCCGAAACCAGAAACGCCAAGGGCTGGATGGCGCTAAGCGCGCGGTTCCTTGCCAATACCGCGTTCATTGCGCTTGGGGCGATGCTCGCGCCATTGGCGCTCTGGGGCGCCTATCTCTACCTGAGCGTCACGCTCATTCAGAAATGGAGCTGGTTTCCTCTGTTGGGAGCGGCCGGGCCGATCGTCCTTTTTCTCGTTCTTGCGCTTTGCGCCTTCGCGCTTGACGCTAACGCCTATTCGCTGCTCCGCTTCTACCGTGACCGGCTGAGCCGCGCGTTCCTCTTTTGGTTCCCGGCGACGGGAGTCCAGACGCCCGAATACCTGGATGATCTTAAGCTTTCCGGATTGAAGCCAAGTCTGGGGCCGTACCCCATTATCAATTCCGCGCTGAATATTGAGGGGTCCAAGAACGCCAACAAGCGCGGCCGGAATGCTGACTTCTTTATGTTCACCCCCGATTTCGTCGGTAGCGATCTGACCCTCTACGCTTCGACCGAGCGGGAAGACGACCGCGCGCCCGGCATGGAGGACATCGAGCCCGCGCTCGACCTTCCGACGGCGGTTGCGATTTCGGGCGCCGCCGTCTCGGCGAATATGGGGGCCAGCACCGTACGCGCGCTGTCGCCGACGCTCGCGCTGCTCAACGTCCGGCTCGGGTACTGGCTGCGCAATCCACGCTATCTCGCCCGAAATCCGCTCTCTGCGCGCGCCCTAACGAAGGCTGCGTCATTCGTCGTCTCGAAGCTCTATCTGCTCGTCGAGATATTCAGCCTCCTCGACGAGACCAGCGCGCATGTCTATCTGACCGACGGAGGCCACATCGAGAATCTCGGCCTTTACGAGTTGCTGAAGCGCGGCTGCAAGCTCATCGTCGCCGTCGACGCGGAGGCGGACCCGGCGATGTCCTTTGGATCTCTGCAAACTGTCGAACGTTATGCGCGCATCGACTTCGGCGTGCGCATCGAGCTGCCCTGGGAATCGATCGCTGCGACATCGCTGGCGTTCGACGCTCGCCCGGATCAATCGCAAGGGCGGGCGGGACCGCATTGCGCGGTCGGGCGCATCTTCTATCCCGACGGCGCAGTGGGCGTTCTGCTCTATCTCAAGGCGTCGATGACCGGCGACGAGAAGGACTATATTCTCGACTACAAGAGGCGAAATCCCGCGTTTCCGCACGAGACGACAGGCGACCAGTTTTTTTCGGAAGAGCAATTCGAGGCGTATCGCGCGCTCGGGTTTCACATTGCAGAACATTTCTTCGACCAGGAGGATGATTTCGCCTATCTGGCCGAAGGGCGCGGAAAATTTGGGAACCGGGCCGAAGCCCGCGCCGCGATCGAGGCGGCCTTGCCGAAATTCGTCCGAGCAGGCGGTCGACAATCGCGTCCCGGCGCAAGAGGCCGGCCTTGTCGCGCAGCCGCTAAGTCACGACGACGACGCGCGCGAAGGTCCCGGGATCAGTCCACGCAAATCCGGTTAACCACGATCTAGAGGAGGCCACGACCTTGGACGCAAAACAACTGCTGGGGATGTCGCAAGCCGAGCTCGACGCGCTGTTCAGCGCCCACGAGGCCGGACCGATTCCCGATGGCGAGGCGCACGGCACCGCGATCATCGCCCCAGGCACGCCGTTCAGCGAAGAGATCGCCGCCATCATCAACATCTTCGCCTGGAAGGGCAAAGTGTTCGACGCCAAGGACGGCTTCCTGCGCAACGAAATACTCCCCTTCGGAATCAAGGCGATCGTGGCGCGCATTTACAAAGCGCCGAGCTGGCTCGACGGCAAGGAATGCATCGTGCTGGACTATTCCCAGACCTCGCTCGTGGCGTCGCATGTCCGCGATGAAATCCGACTCGTCGACGCCGGCTTCTATCTCGGCAAGGTCTATTGGGACAGCAATCGGCTGATCGATTTTTCGCTCGATTTCCGGAGGACGGGGGCGCCCGGGTGACGCGCGCCGCGCAGCCTCGTTGCGTCGATCCGCCGGACGCTGCCTGGAAACGACAGCGCATCGCCGCATCGCGCGGGCGGCGGGGCGAAGCCGCCGGCGGAGGCGGCGCTGCCGACGCGTTGAGCGCGCCGTCATGATCCCGCAGGACAATTTCGTCATCCTGGCCGAAGTGCGGCCGGATCGAGTCGAGGCGCTGCGCGCGCTCTTGGCGACGATGACGTTGCCCGGCGTCCCCGGCGCCGCCGACCCCGCCAACGCGCTGGCGCCTTTCGGCGCGTTCGATACGATCCATTTTGCCCGATTTGTCGTGCTCGCGGACAACACGCTCGGCGACCGAGCGGCTTATCCTCGATTGCCGGCAGACGAGCCGACCTATCTCTGCCTGATGGTCGATTGCGACGGCGAGGCGACGGCTCTGCTGTCGCGCATGGCGAGAGAATGGCCGGGCCTCAAACAGATTTTCGCCTTCTGCGCGGATTTCGACCCGAACGCCGATCTGGAGCGCTGGCTCAACGCCCATCGCGTCCCTGCCTCGGCGTCCTATGTCAATTGGGTCGGGCGCAGCGTTGTGCAGGCGCGCGAGGAGTCGAAATTGCGCGATCTCCTGCGCGACGCCCTGGCGCAAGCGGGAGAGCGCGAACCGCAACGCCTGCTCGCGGAATTGCGGCGCGCGGTCGGCGCCGGCGCGCCGCTGACCCCAATTCCGCCGACCCCGCTCGACTGGCGGCTGCGCGATCTCGCCCATTTGCTGACGCCGATCGTCATTGCGGCGGCCTGCTTGTTCCTGTTCCCGCGAACGACGGTCACGCTGGCGCTTATCGTCGTCGTCGTCTTTCTCATCGCGCTGCGCCGGCGCGAGCTGAGCGATCCGATCGTCGTCGACGCTTACGACTCCGCCTGGGTGGCGAAGCTTCGCCTTGGCGAAGATCACGACGTCACCAATCAATATACGGCCATGGGCTCGATCAAACCGGGCCGGTTCCGGCTCTGGCTCGAGCTCGTCGTCCTCTATGGGATCAATTGGGCGGCGCGCCATGTCGCCACCCGCGGGGCGCTGGGACGCATCGCGACCATCCATTTCGCCCATTGGGTCTTTCTCGATTCGCGCCGCCGCGGCTTCTTCTGCAGCAATTACGACGGCGGCCACGAAGCCTATATGGACGATTTCATCAACAAGGCCGGATTCGGCCTCAATCTTTCGTTTTCAAGCTACATCGCCTATCCGCAAACCGATTGGCTCATCGCGAAGGGCGCGTGGCGCGAGCAGGATTTCAAGCGGTTCCAGCGGCGCCACCAGATCCCGACGGACGTATGGTACAAAGCCTATCCAGGGCTGACCGCGCGCGATCTCGCGCGCAACTCACGGATCCGCAACGGTTTCGAGAAGGCGGCGATGAGCGACGATGAAATTCGGCGCTGGCTCGCGGAAATATAGCGGGCGCGGGGCGAAATGATGCGAGCCGACGTCGACAGAGCCGACATCCAGGCGATCGCCAGAACGGCCTTCGGCGCGCTGACGGGCGCGAGCTATCTGCTGCTGCGCGTCGCCGACGCGAGAGCCGCGAGGCCATGGCTCGGCGGCCTCCGGCCCGCGTCGCTCGCGGATCTGTCGTCAGGCGGGGTTCGCGTCCGCCTCACCGAGGCGACGCAGGTCGCCGTCACCGCCGCCGGACTGCGGGCGCTCGGCGTCGAGGAACGAATCATCGAGCGTTTCGGTCCGGAATTCGTCGAGGGCATGGCGGCGAGCGAGAACCGCTCGCGGCGTCTCGGCGACATCGGCGCCAACGCGCCGGCGAACTGGCGCTGGGGGGTCGGCGAGAGAGAGCCGCATGTTTTGCTGATGTTGTTCGCGGAACCCGATCGCCTCGCCGGGTTCGAGGCCGAGACGCGCGCGGCCGCCGAGCGCGGCGGCATGGCGACGCTCGATCTTCGGCCGACCAGCGACATGGGCGGCCGGGAGCCCTTCGGCTTCGTCGATGGGGTGTCGCAGCCGAACTTCGACTGGGATCGCGCGCGCACGCCCGGCGCCAAGGCCGATCACGCCTATACGAACCTCATCGCGCTCGGCGAACTGCTGCTGGGCTATCATAACGAATACGGCTATCCCGCCGAGACGCCGACGCTCGAGGAGAGCGAGCGAAACGCCGGTCTGCTTCCCGTTGCCGCGCATTCCTCCGGCGCCCGCGACCTCGGCCGCAACGGCTCCTATCTCGTCTACCGCGAATTGTCGCAGGACGTGCTCGGCTTCTGGCGCTGGATGGCGTCCGAATCGGCTCGGACCGGCGCCACTGCGGAATCGCTCGCCGAATCCGCGGTCGGCCGCGGTCTGAACGGCGCGCCCCTGCACGATTTCGAGGTCGGGATCGCCATCCCCGGCGTCGACCCGAATGATCTCGGCCGCAACGGCTTCGTGTTCGACGCCGATCCGGACGGCCTCTCTTGCCCGATCGGCGCCCATATCCGGCGCGCCAATCCGCGCACCGGCGACGCGCCTGCGGTCGACGAAGGACCGATCGACAATCTGCTGACCATGCTGGGCCTCACGGTCCGTCGCCTGCGCAAGCCGACGTCTTCAACCCTGCCTTGGCCTAAAAACACAACCGTCTGGCCATACCTGCGCTCGCAGGACGACGCGATCGCCTCGGCGCGCTTTCACCGCCTCCTGCGTCGCGGCCGCGAATACGGCAGAATGATCGACCGCGCGGCCGCGCTCGCCCCCACGAGCCCCGAGCCGGAAAGCGGGATTCAGTTCATCTGCCTCAACGCGAACATCGCGCGCCAGTTCGAATTCGTTCAGGGCGCGTGGCTCGCGAACGCGACTTTCGCCGGATTGAGCGGCGAACAAGACCCGTTGCTCGGAAATCGCGAGCCGTTCCCGGTTCCGCCGGTGAGCGTGGCCCCGCGGCCCACCGACAGCTTCACTCGACCTGGCGCCGAGCCGAATCGCCGACGCGCAACCGGCGTGCCGCAATTCGTTTTCGTGCGCGGCGGCGCATATTTTTTCCTGCCGGGTCTGGCGGCGCTGAAGTGGATCGCGAGCGACTGACCGGGAAGCGAAGATCGAACGTCCGACGCATGAACCGCTCGCGCCGCCGCTCGCTCACGCGTCCTCGCGAACCCGAGCCTCCTCCTCTCCGAACCTTTCGTCGCCGGTCGGCTCGATATGGTCGACGCCATTCATCTTCTGCCGGAACTTCGCCAGCTCGTCATACATGCGCTTGCGCGCCCGGCTCTGATTGCCGAGCGGCCGATGGTCCGGCAGGCAGTGCCATGGGTTGAAGCGCAAATTGCGCGCGAAGGCGAACTGGCCAGGAGTGTCGAACTTTTGTCGGGGGATGCGCAGCGTCGCCACTGGCGCCCGCGGGGAGAGTTGCGTCGGCCATAGCACCGCGTTGTTCTCGATCGGCATCAGAAACGGATCGGTCTGCAATTGCAGGCGCATTTCGATCTCGACGTCCATTTGATCGAGGGTGCGGATCATATTGTCGCGCAAGTAATTATCCGGAGGCGAAAACGGCAGTCCAGGAATCTTCAGCGGCACTTTCGTCTTTGGCCAGAAGCTATATTGCATCGCCTGCCCCGGCCCCAAGAGATAGGGGACGCACGAGTAGAACGTCGCTCCGAGCGGATTGGTCTGAGTCTCGTTCCACAGCGACTGCATCAGCATGTCGAGCAGGTGCGGACTGCGCGGGTCGATGAAATGGAAAAACGGCAGATGGCGCCGGCTCCAATATTGCAGGCTCGCATTGGCTTTCACGTCGGGAGTGACGAAGCTCGGTGTGCAGACGGCGGTGAAGTCCTGCGTGTGCTTTTCATCGTCCCAGACTTTGTCCCCCTCGACGCCCATCACTTTCACGCTGATGCTGACGAAGCCGACGTCGTTGATGTCGGGTTCGATGTGCGGGCCGGGGCCTGAAAAGCGAACCCAGCAGCGATAGGTCCTCGGCGTCGCGAAGAGGCCGCGACGAAAGTTCTCGGGAAGCCCATCGTGGATCGTGAGTTCGCCGCGCACGAGCCCGTGCGTCTTGGTGTTGCCGGCGCGCTCGAACCCTCCTTGCGGGAAATCGCGCACAAGATGACGACGCATTTCGTCGATCATCGTCTGGACGTCCTGCTCCTCGCCGAGTTGGGGCGTTTCTTCGGCGAGCCCGACGTTCTCGCGGCTCCGCCGGAGATTGATGAGAGCCGTCAACAGCTGCGCCAGCGGCGCCCGAAAAACCGCGTTGAAGGCCGGGCGCAGGAACGGCTGCTCGATCCGGCGCTCGAAATGCAGGAAAATCTCGAACATGCGATGAATGAGCCTGAGGAGCATCGCAAATCCACTGCTCGATGACCGGCGGCGTAAGGGGCGCGAGCGTACAACGTCGAGCTCGAGCACAATTTAGGGCGCCGACGTCTCGAGCCCAGCCGCCGCCGACGGCGCAGTCTGGCATAAGCCGGCCGGGAAACCAAAATTCAAGCGGCCCGAGAAAACGGGCGCTATTGCGCGCAGCTTTGAAAGGCGCAAAAATAATTGTCCTAACTGAGGCGCGGCGCTGGCCGGCGAATCGCGGCGCCGAATCGCCAAGGTCAGCGTCGGAGCGTCTTTGGGGCCGAGGAGGGGACTATGCCAAATTGGAGAGTGTCCGCCCGCTTCCTCGCGCTCGCGATCCTGGCATTGACCGCAACGGGCGGCGATCGCTCGTTCGCGGACGCCGGCGCGGCGCCGCTCGACGAGGCGCAATTGGTCGGCCGAAGCGAGGCGAGCTTGCCGCAGGCGGGCGAGGATTTTTTCCACGACATGGACAACGGCGTGCAGTTGACGCCGGAGGAGGTCCGGGGCCGCAACATGTGGCTGGTCTGGACCGGCGGCGACGACCGTTTCTGGGACGAGGTCACCAAGGACAGTCTGGCGACCTTCGATCTGCTCAAGATCGTAACTTCACACCCCAGCCAGACCTATTGCGGCGGCCAGCATTGCGACCGCGACTCGCGCTGGCATTGGCTCGGCGCGGTCAGCGAACCGTGCTTCGAAAAGCCGACCGCGCCCGATCCGCGGCGATTTGGGCTTTGGCTCGACGTGCGCGGCGCGAACTGCCCCCCCGATCCATTCGAAGACGAGACCAAATATCCAGGCGTGAAAATCGGCGCGCGCGGAACGACGTTCAAGGACGGGTCGAAACTGCCGGTCGGCTCCTATTTCGGCTACGACACCGGGATTCTCGGCCTGCGCCTATTTCCCAATCCCGCCTTCAATGAGGCCGCCGAGGAAAAGTGGGACCCGAAGCGTTATTACACTGACCCGAATTATTATAACGATCCCGATCTCATCCGTCCCTATCGCGTCGGCATGGCGTGCGGATTCTGTCATGTCGGGCCGAGCCCGATCCACCCGCCCGCCGATCCGGCCCATCCGCAATGGGCCGACCTCAATTCGACCGTCGGCAGCCAGTATCTATGGATGGATCGCGTCTTCGTCTACGCCGCCGATTTGAAGACCTTCATGTATCAGCTGGTCCATTCTTATCCGCCAGGGACGATGGACACCTCGCTGGTCTCGACCGACTACATCAACAATCCGCGCACGATGAACGCGATCTATTTGCTCGGGCCGCGGCTTGCCGAGGCGAAGGTCTGGGGCAAGGAAACCCTCAAGGGCGGCGAGCTCAACAACAAACAGCTCGCCGGCTTTTTTGACCCGCCGGACACCTCGTGGTCGCCACGGGTGCTCAAGGACGGCTCCGATTCGGTCGGCGTCATGGGCGCGCTCAATCGCGTCTATATCAACATCGGACTCTACAGCGAAGAATGGATGCGGCATTTCAATCCGTTCTTCGGCGGGGCGCCGATCACCGCGATCGAGATCGCGACCGCGGAGAAGAATTCCGCCTATTGGCGTGCGACCGAGGCCGGCACGCCCGACATGGCGAAGTTTCTTCTCAAGGCGGCTCAGCCCGACCCGCTGGCGGAGGCGCCGGGCGGTCAGAAATATCTGACCGCCGACGCCGCGACGCTTGATCGCGGCAAGAAGGTGTTCGCAGAGACCTGCGCGCGCTGCCATTCCAGCAAATTGCCCGAAGAGGCGAGGGCCAAAATGGCGCCCGGCGGCTGTTCGGGACCGAACTATCTCGCCTGCTTCAATCGTTACTGGGCCTACACGAAGAAGGACGAATTCAAGGCGAAGATGCGCGCAATCGTCGCCGCGCCCGATTTCCTCAAGGACAATTTCCTCTCCAACGAGGCGCGCATTCCGGTCACGCTGCTGCGCACCAACGCCTGCAGCCCGCTCGCCACCAACGCGATCCGCAACAACATCTGGGATAATTTCTCTTCGGAGACCTACAAGGACCTGCCCTCGGTCGGAAAAGTCACCGTGCAGGACCCGTTCACCGGGGCGCGCTGGCAATACACGATGCCTGGCGGCGGACGCGGCTTTACCCGCGTGCCGTCGTTGGTCAGCGTCTGGTCGAGCGCGCCGTTGCTGCTCAACAACCGCCTGGGGCGGTTTTCCGACGACGTCTCGGTCGACGGGCGGATGAAAGTCTTCAACGAGGCGATCGAACAGCTGCTGTGGCCGGAGAAGCGCGAGCGCGAAAAGGGCTTCGATGGCGTCATCGCGCGCACGACGGAGCGGAGCTATGTGAAGATTCCCGCGCGCAGCATTCCGATTCAACTGCAGAACCTCGTCCGCTCGTTGCCGGCGGCGCCATTCAGGAAGCTTTTCGACCAGGACGGAGATTTCGTGCTGGGGCCGATCCCGAAGGGCTTTCCGATCAACCTCGCCGCGAACTACCAGCCGTTGGCTGACGTCGGCTTCGACAAGTGGGTGTCCCACGAAGTGAACTTCACCCAACTGATCGGGAAGTTCCTCTTGAATTGGCCGAGCCTCGACCTGAACGCCGACGACACGCAGATTCTGGCGTGGGCTGCAAAGTTGCGCGGACCGCTGTTGCAGCTTCTCAAGTGCCCTGATTTCGTGGTCAATCGCGGCCATTATTTCGGTACCGCCGAATTCAACAACACCGCCGGCCTCAGTCGCGACGAAAGAGCCTTCGGCTCCGAACCGCCGCTGAGCGACGCCGACAAGCGCGCGTTGATCGAATTCATCAAGACGTTCTGAAAATGGCGGCGCCGACGGCCGACGCCTTCGATTATGTCGTGGTCGGCTCCGGGGCGGGCGGGGGCACGCTCGCCGCCCGTCTCGCCGAAGCCGGGATGAAGGTGCTCGTCCTCGAGGCGGGCGCCGATCCGGAGGCGTCCGACGTCCGCGCCCCCGGCCTGCCGGAAGATTACGACGTTCCCGCGTTCCATCCGTTCGCCTCCGAAAACAAGGCGATGGCGTGGAACTTCATGGTTCACGACTTTGGCGACGATGGCGAGCGCCGCAGCCGTCCCGCGGACGATCCGCCGCCCGGCGCCCTTTACCCCCGCGCCTCGACGCTTGGCGGCTGCACCGCCCACAACGCGATGATCCTGATGGCGCCCCACGATTCGGACTGGAACGCGATCGCCGAGCTGACCGGCGACGAATCGTGGCGGGCCGAGAACATGCGCCGCTATTTCGAACGCATCGAGGATTGCCGGTATCGTCCCTGGCGACGGCTGCTCGCGTTGGCGACGGCCGGCCGTCTCAACCCATCCGGCCACGGCTGGGATGGATGGCTAAGCGCCGAGCGGCCCTTGCCGGCAAAAGCCTTCGCGGACATCGCGCTGATGTCGGTGATTTGGGAAGCCGTCAGAGCCGATCTCTTCGGCGCGCCCAAGACCGCGTTCGCGCGCGCGATTTCCGGGCTGAGGCGGGTCGTCGAGCGGCTGGCGCGGATCGCCATCGGAGAGGACGACCCGAATGACCAGCGCTCGGGCGGGCTGCTCGGCGAGGGGCTCACCAAGGTTCCGCTCTCGACCTGCGACGGCCGGCGGCGCGGCGCGCGCGAGCGCGTGCGCGCCGCGGCGCGCGAACATGGGCTCCGCGTCGAATACGACGCATTGGCGACGCGGGTTGTGTT
Source organism: uncultured Alphaproteobacteria bacterium (assembly GCA_963835955.1). Taxonomy (GTDB): domain Bacteria; phylum Pseudomonadota; class Alphaproteobacteria; order Rhizobiales; family Beijerinckiaceae; genus Roseiarcus. The sequence continues at coordinate 128,452 of CAWIHZ010000010.1, forward strand.
CGATGCCGACAATCGCGCGGTCGGAGTCGAATACCTCAAGGGCCGCAATCTCTATCGCGCCTCGCCCGAGGCCAGTCGCCAAGACGGAGAGCCGAGGCGCGTCGAGGCGCGCCGCGAAGTCATTCTGGCCGGGGGCGCGTTCAATACGCCCCAGCTTCTCATGCTTTCCGGCGTTGGGCCGAAGGATCGACTCGCCGCGCTTGGCGTCGAAGCGCGCGTTCCCCTGGAAGGGGTCGGCCGCAACCTGCAGGATCGCTATGAAATCGGCGTCATCCACAAGGCCGCGCGGCCCTGGGCGTGCCTCGCGGGCGCGCGACTCGCGGTCGGCGATCCCGTCTACCGCGAATGGCTGCGGGGCCGGGGCATGTATGTCACCAACGGCGCGGCGATCGCCTTCTCCCTGCGCTCGAAGGCGGCTCGGGACAACCCGGATTTGTTCGTCATGGCCCTGTTGACCCGCTTCTCGGGCTATTTCCCTGGCTATTCGGACGTCATCCGAGCCAGTCGCGACGACCTCACGTTTTCAGTGCTGAAAGCGCACACCAACAACCGCGGCGGAACGGTGAGGCTGGCGTCCGCTGACCCGCGCGACCCGCCCCGCATCGACTTCAATTATTTCGAGGAAGGGACGGACGAGAGCGGCGACGATCTCACGGCCGTCGTCGACGGCGTTCGTCGCGTCCGCGATATGACCGCGGCGTTGACGCGGCTCGGCGTGCTTCATGCCGAGGACACCCCTGGCGCGGCGTTGGCGGACGACGCCGCGCTCAAGCAGTTCATCCGCGCCAACGCCTGGGGCCACCACGCGTCCTGCACCTGTCCGATCGGCCCGGTCGAGCGCGGAGGCGTTCTGGACGCGGATTTTAAAGTGCACGGAACGCGGAGCTTGCGGGTGGTTGACGCCAGCGTCTTTCCCCGCATCCCCGGCTTCTTCATCGTCTGCGCGATCTACATGATCGCCGAGAAGGCGGCGGACGTGATCCTCGCCGCGGCGGAAAGCGCCAGGCATTGATTCAGAGCAAGCCATGACCGCATCCAAACTCTTCGACCTTTCCGGCAAGACGGCGCTGGTCACCGGGTCTTCCGGCGGTCTGGGGCTGGCGATGGCGCGGGGCCTTGCCCAGGCCGGCGCTGCGATTGTTCTCAACGGGCGCGACGAGGATAGGCTGGCGACGGCGGCCAAGAGCTTCGAGGCCGCGGGCAAAAGCGCCGCTTCGCGCGCGTTCGACGTCGCCGACGAGGCCGCGGTCTTGCGCGCGTTCGAGCGTTTCGACGCCGAGGGCGTCGCCATCGACATTCTCGTCAACAACGCCGGGGTTCAGTTGCGCAAGCCGATGCTCGAGCTTTCGAGCGACGAATGGCGGCGCGTCGTCGACACCCACCTCACCGCCGCGTTCCAGATCGGCCGCGAGGCCGCGCGGCGCATGATCGCGCGCGGGAAGGGCGGCAAGATCATCAATATCGCCTCGCTCGCCAGTGAAGTCGCGCGCGCGACCATCGCCCCCTACACCGCCGCCAAGGGAGGCATGAAGATGCTGACCCGATCGATGGCGGCGGAGTGGGCGCGGCACGACATTCAGGCCAATGCGATCGGGCCAGGCTACATCGTCACCGAGATGAATCGGGCCCTGATCGACGACGCCAAATTCGACGCCTGGGTCAAGACCCGCACGCCGTCGGGGCGTTGGGGCCAGCCCGACGATCTTGTGGGCGTCGCGGTCTTCCTCGCCTCGCCCGCCTCGGCCTATGTGAACGGGCAGATCATCTATGTCGACGGCGGGCTGCTCGCCGTCATCTGAAAGGCGCCTAGAACCATGCCGCCGTCGCTGATGGCCGTCGACTGGGGTTCCTCGAGCTTTCGCGCCTATCTGATGGCGCGCGGCGGCGAGGTGATGGAGGAGATCGCGTCTGCTGACGGCGTCTCGACCGTCGCGAGCGGCGCGTTCCCCGCGACGCTCCAACGTCTGACCGGCGGATGGCTCAGCGCCTATTCCGACCTGCCGATCATCGCCTCGGGGATGGTGGGGAGCCGGCACGGCTGGGTCGAGGCGCCTTACGTCAAATGTCCCGCCGGTCGGCGCGACATCGCCGCTCGCCTGACGACGGCTGACGCGGGCGGCCGCCTGGTTCATCTCGCGCCCGGCCTTGCTTACGAGGACGATGCGGGCGTTCCGGACGTGATGCGCGGCGAGGAGGTCGAGATCCTCGGCGTCGCGCACGAAGGCGGGCGCCTGATCGTCCTGCCAGGCTCGCACTCGAAATGGGCGGCGTTCGACCATGACCGGGTCATGCGCTTCAAGACCTTCGTCACCGGCGAATTGTTCTCGGCGATCAAGGACCACACGATCATCGGCGCGTTCGCGCGGGCCGCGCCCGCCAAGGGTCCCGGACTTAGCTTTTTGCTCGGAGCGGCGCGCGGCGCCGAGGCGGTTCGCGGCGGCGGGGGACAATCCGGTCTGCTCGGCGCCCTGTTCGGCGCGCGAAGCCTGCCGCTGATGGGCAAGCTCGCCGAGGACGACGCGGGCGAGTATCTGTCTGGATTGATCATCGGCGCCGAAATCGCCGAGGGGCGGCGCCTCTTTCCTGATGAAGAGGCCCATGTCGCCGGGGCGGAGGGGCTGGTCGCGCGCTATCTCGCAGCCTTCGCCGCGCTCGGCGAGCGCGCCCGCGCGGCGCCGTCAAAGGCCGCGGCGCGCGGGCTCTACCTCATCGCGCGCGCTGGAGGACTTGTGGAATGATCCCGATGTCTCCGACCCCGCTTGTCGCCATCTTAAGGGGAATCCGGCCCACGGAAGCCGAGGAGATCGCTTCGGCGATCGTGGGCGCCGGATTCGGCGCGATCGAGGCGCCGCTCAATTCGCCGGACCCGCTCAAGAGCATCGAGGCGATCGCCCGAAAATGGGGCGACAGGGCGCTGGTCGGCGCGGGCACGGTGCTCTCGGCCGACGCTGTCGATCGTGTCGCGGGCGCGGGCGCGAAGCTCGTCGTCGCGCCCAACGCCGATCCGGCCGTGATCGAGCGCGCGCTCGCGCTTGGCCTCTTCGTATTGCCGGGCGTCGCGACCCCGACCGAGGCGTTCCAGGCGCTGAAACTCGGCGCCTCGGGCTTGAAACTGTTCCCGGCCGAAGGCATGGCGCCGGAGGTCGTCAAGGCCTGGCGCTCCGTCCTGCCCGAAGGGACGCAGCTGATTCCAGTCGGCGGCGTCACGCCGGAGCGGATCAAGTCCTATCGAAAAGCCGGCGCCGACGGCTTTGGCGTTGGCGGAGCGCTCTATAGGCCCGGCGCGACGGCTGCGGACGTCGAATATGCTGCGCGGGCCTTCGCGGCCGCTTGGAACGAGGCGGACTGATCGGGCGCCGCCCCGCCCGCCGGGCGGGCGGACGAACGCGCTGGAGCCGGGCATGGTCCTGTGCGGGCCTTCGGTTGAAATTTCCGTCCGACTCGCGCCGAGTGCGATGTGATCGAGTCTTTTCTTCGACCGGCGGCGGAGGCCCACGAGAGCGGTCGATTGCAATACAGGGAGAGCAACATGGCCGGGGTCGAACCTTTAAACGCGGAGCGCGAAATTCAAGTCGGATCCGAGCGGCTCGAGGTCGAGGTCAGGACGGTTGCAGCCGGTGAAACATGGTCCTTCTCCGCGTCGGGCCAATGGAGCAACGGCTTCATCCGCTGCGGGCCCGAGGGCTACCGCAATTTTCTCGCGGAGGTATTCCAGGTCGCGCCTCGCGCGCCCGGGCGGCCGTGGTTCTCGCTGATGGGCGAGATCAGAGGACAGCCAGGGTCAGCCTTCCCGATCGGGACAGGCTGCACCCATAAGTTCAAGTCCTCGGGGACGCTCGTCGTTTTTGCTAACGACACGCCGAACGGATATTCCAACAACAAAGGCTCCATCACGCTTCGGCTGCGCCAAGGCGGCGTCGCGCCCGCGCCCGTCGCCGACGGCCCTGGCGTTATCGGGGAATGGCATCGATTCCGCGACGTGTTCAGCCGCACCAAAGGCATTCCCTTCATTGCGACGCTCACCATCGGCGTCTCCCTTGTCCTTGTCTTCATGCAGCAGGGAAAGGACCTCATCCGCGGCGTCGGAGAAGATTATTTCTGGCAGCTTCCATCTGGACTCCAGCAGATCGCATTCGCCCTCGGGCTGCTTTTCCTCGCGCTCCAGGCCTGGAGCTGGTCGCGCATCATAGTCACGTCGAACTACGGCGCCGACCGCAGCCGGTGGCGCCCACGATGGCTGCTCGTCTGGTCGCCGCGCATTCTTGGCGCTCTGACGTTCGTCGCCGCCGCCGTATCGCTGTGGCGCAATCCGGCGAGCAATACGGACTTCGTCCTGGCGCTGGTCGCGGTCTGCGCGGCCTTCTTCTTTTTCGTCATCGCCCGTCAAGGTCTCGAGGAGCGCGCGGCCGCTCGCGCGGCGCGGCGCGGCAGGGCTCGTCAATTCGCGCACATCCAGCGCTATTGGGTGATCTTCAGCTTGATTATGGCGGCCGTCCTGATGACGGTTGCGACCGTCATTCCCGAGAAACTCGGCGTCTGGCTTGGCGCGCCCGCAATCGTCACCATCGCGCTCGGCCTCGTCATTCCGGTGGCGGCGATCGGAATCCAGATTGGATCCAGTCTTCGCATTCCTGTCGTCGGCTCCATGCTTCTGTTCGCCGCCATTATGGGCATATGGGTCGACAACCACGCCGTCGGGCGGCGCGCCTTCGGGGGCGCGGCGACCGGCCCGATCGCGCGGCTCAGCCTGAGCGACGCCTACGCGCTGTGGAAGACGGCGCAAACGCCGGACGAGGACGGAAAGAGGACGATGGTGCTGGTGGCCGCGCAGGGCGGGGCCTCGCGCGCCGGCTATTGGACGGCGCTGGCGCTGTCGAGCTTGCGCGACGCCGCAAAGAAGAAAAACGCTGACTTTGACGCGCATCTGTTCGCGATCAGCTCGGTTTCCGGCGGCAGCGTCGGCGCCGTGGGCTACGCGGCGATGCTGCAATCGGCGCCGGACGCTTCCAACTTCACGGCGTGGCTGTTGGCGTTCGCCGGCAAGGATGCGCTCGGACCGACGATGACCGGGATGATGTTTCCCGACCTGCTGCAACGCTTCTTGCCGTGGCCGTTCCTGCCGGATCGCGCCGAGGCGCTGGAGCGGGCGTGGGAGGACGCCTGGGCCTCGAGCGGGGCGCCGAAAGCCGTCGCCGGCGTCATGCGTGAACCGTTCCTCAACCTCGCGCCGAAAGCAGGCGAGCCGTGGCGGCCGATCCTGATCGTGCAGGGCGCGAGCGAGAACAGCGGCCGCCGCGTGCTGACCAGCGGCGTAAGCTTCGTTCCCAAGGAGATCGACGCGGAAGACTTCCTTGGCATCGTCGGGCATGACGTCGCCGCCTCGACGGCGATCCTGAACGGCGCACGTTTTCCCTGGGTCAGCCCGGGCGGGACGTTTTGGGTCGATCAAGGCCCGCCGGTCGGCGGGGTCAGCGACCATATTCTCGACGGCGGGTATTTCGACAGCGCCGGGGCCGAGACGCTGCGCGAACTGGTGCGCGCCATCCGCGCCGAATCCGAGGACCCGGACAAGCTCAACATCATCTTCGTGCTGATCGGGTACAGAGATCCCAACACCTCAGCGCCCACGCCCGCCGTCGCGACCAACGACGTCTTCGCGCCGCTGTTCGGCGTGTTCGCAAGTCTACCGGCGCACGAGAGACACCTGGCGCGCGAGATGAAGCTATTCGACCAGAAGACGCTCGGCGACGCGGACCCTTACAAGTCGCGCCTCTCCGAGAGCGGCGTCGACTACGAGGCGATCGTTCTGTGCGAAGGCGCCGTCGAAAGAGGCGCAAGGCTCGAAAAATACGATCCGCCAATGGACTGGACATTGTCGGGGGAAGCCAAGCGCTACATCGAGAACTCCCTGATCGCGACGACGCCGGCGTGCAATGCGAAAGCTAACGCCGAGACTGTCAACGCGATCGCCGAGCGGTTGAAACGCTAGAGTCTCCAATCAAGATGGGTCATAGCCGCGGCCTGCGAAGTAATGTGTGCATTCGGCAGACTTGAATATGTCGGCGCAGGCTGCGAGCGCCCTGCCCGCGCGACAGCGGCGATATTCCGGATAGACTTGCGCAATCGACGGCTTCCCTTCAGATGGGTTGGCGACAACGACCATCTTGGCGCAGTCGACGCCGTTCGGGGCGCCGTCCACCCCATGACCGTAATTTCGAGGCAGCCCTGCGCGGACGGTTTCGGCATAATGGCCGCGTCGACGCATTCCGGCGCCGACGGCCCGCCGTCCCGGTCGAAAGCGCTTCCGGCCGATGGCGACATTTTGGCTCTTATCGCGGTAGCTGTTGGTTCCCAAAAATTCGGGCTGTTGGGGCCGAAGACCTGCAAGGCTTCAACGCGTCATGGCCGGCCTTGTGCCGGCCATCCACGCGGTTGGGCGCGTCGAGCACCCGGAGAGACAAGCGAAGGCGAAGAGCCTCGAGACCATAGGTCCTTGCAGCGCTGCGGCGTGGATGGCCGGGACAAGCCCGGCCATGACGACGGGGGATCGAAGGCAAGCAAGCAATTGCGGCCGACCAATAGCCAACGCGAAAAGAGCCGACATTTTCTTCCTGAAAAGCCGAACCTGTGTTAGGGTCGGCTCGGCGACGAACCCGGCGCCGCTTGTCTCGCCGGCGGCGGGAACGGGTTTGGCGGGATTAAGGAGCCGGAGAAAAAAATCATTTGGATTCGCGCCTAAACCCTTGAAAAGGCTCAATTCGCGGAAGACATTCATTTGGATTCCGCTTCCGCTGGCTTTGCTCCGGCTTCCGCTGGCTTTGTTCCCGTTTCCGCTGGCTTTGCTCCCATTTCCGCTGGCTTGGATCGGGGTTAAGCAAGAGGTCGAGGGCGCGGGGAGCGTCGAGTTTGCCGAGAGCCATCCGCTCGTCCGCGCCGCGCGCATCGAGCAGACAAGGTCATTGCCGTTCGGGTTGCGCCTTCTGAACGGTCCTCAAAACCCGACCGCCAGCGTCCCCCTCTGCCGCGGGTCCGAGGCGCCGGTCAGCAGGCCGTCGGGCGCGCGGGCGATGGTGTTGGCGGAGCCCATCGCCTCGCCGACGACGACCTTGTGGCCCATCGCCTCCAGGAGGCGGATGGTGTCGGGCGAGATCCCGCGCTCGATCCTGAGTTCGTCGGGCCAGAGCTGGTCATGGGCGCGCGGCGCGTCCACGGCTTCGGCCACGTTGAGCCCGTGGTCGATCACATTGACGATGATCTGCAGAACAGTGGTGATGATGCGCGAGCCGCCGGGGCTGCCGGTGACGAGCTCGACCTTGCCGTCCTTGAGGACGAAGGTCGGGCTCATCGACGACAGGGGGCGCTTTCTCGGCCCCGGCGCGTTGGCCTCGCCGCCCAGCAGGCCATAGGCGTTGGGGGCGCCGGGCTTGGCGGCGAAATCGTCGAGTTCGTTGTTGAGAAGAACGCCGGTGCCGTCGGCGACGAGCCCGCAGCCGAAGGAGAAGTTGAGCGTATAGGTGTTGGAGACCGCGTTGCCGGCGCCGTCCACGATCGAGAAATGGGTCGTCTGATCGCTCTCGTAGCGCTGCGGCTCGCCGGCGCGGATTTCCGCCGCCGGTCGGGCATGATCGGGCGCAATGAGCGAGCGCAGATGCGCCGCGTAGGCTTTGGAGATCAGCCCCGAGAGCGGAATCTTGAAGAAATCGGGATCTCCGAGCCATTCGGCCCGATCGGCGTAGGCGAGCTTTTCGGCCTCCGCCATCTCGTGCAGCGAAGCCGCCGAATTGAGGCCCTGCTCGGCCAGGGGATAGCCCTCGAGAATGTTGAGAATCTCAACGATATGCACGCCGCCGGACGAGGGCGGCGGCATCGAGACGATGTCATGGCCGCGATAGGTTCCGCTCACCGGCGCGCGCTCCTTGGCGCGATACTCGGCCAGATCGTCCATCGTCATCCGCCCGCCCGCCGCCCGCACCGCGTCGACGATCTTTTGCGCCACCGGCCCGGCATAAAAGCCAGCCGCCCCCTCGGCGGCGATCGTCTCCAGGGTCGCGGCGAGATCGTCGAGCGCGATGTGATCGCCGACCTGGGGCGGCCCGCCGTCGGCTTTGAGGAAGATGCGCGCCGAGGAGGGATGCCGGGCGAGCATCGGGGCGGCGAAGGCGAGCGAGGCCGCGAGATCGTCGTCGACGGTCAGGCCCCGACGCGCCAGCGCGGCGGCGGGCGCGATCAGATCGGCGAAGGAGAACTTGCCCGATCCGTATTTGCGCCAGGCGAGCTCCAGCCCCGCGACCGTGCCCGGCACCCCGATGGCGAGACCGGAAAAGCGCGACTTGAACGGATCGGCCTCGCCATTGGGGTCGAGAAACACGTTCTCGGTCGTCCCGGCGGGCGCCGCCTCGCGATAGTCGATCGCGGTCGTCTTTCCGAGATCGGCGCGGTGGATCAGCATGAAGCCGCCGCCGCCGAGATTGCCGGCGCGCGGCAGGGTGACCGCGAGCGCGAAGCCGACCGCGACGCCGGCGTCGACCGCGTTGCCGCCGAGCCTCAGCACCTCGACGCCGATCCGCGAGGCAGCCGCGTTCTGGGTCACCACCATCCCGTGCCTGGCCTCGACCGGCAAGGCGGTGGCGAAGCGGGAAAAGATCGGCGCCGGATCGGCGATCGCCGCGGCCGGCGCGAGCGCGAGGAAGGCGAAGGCGAGGGCGGCGAGGCGAAGCAGTCTCAAGGCGTCGGTCTCCTGGCGGCGGTTGAACCCGCGATCATAGCGTAGCGCAAATCGTAGCGGGTCATCGCGAGCGAAGCGATGCGATCCAGGGGCCCGCGCGATTGCGCGGCGACCTAACCGATCGCCATCACCGCGCCGCGCGCGAGGCGGGGCGCGAGCTTGCGCATGTCGGCGGGCGCAATCGCGACGCAGCCGGCGGTGGGGGTCAGGCCCGGCCGGGCGAGATGGAAGAAAATCGCGCTGCCGCGGCCTCTCGAGCGGCGCGAGAAATTGTGGTCGAGCACGAAGGTCAGATCATAGAGATGATCGTTTCGCCACATCCTGTCGGTGCAGTCGTCGGCGGGCAGGCGCACCGGGCGGTTGTAGCGCCGGCTCGCCGGGTCCTCGCACCAGCCCTGGTCGCGCCGCATCGGCTTCAGGGGCGCGCCGCCCGCCTGCGGCCGGGGGCGGTCGGGCCGGTAGTAGCCCCAAAGCAGCGCGAACCGGCCGGCCGGAGTGCCGCGATCGCCCTCGCGCTTGGCCCGCACGATTCCGGCGGGCCCGAGCGCGCAAGGAACCCGGAACGGCCCGGCCGTCAGCCAGCCGCGGGCGCGGTCGCCGGCGAGCGGGCGGACGCGGAGGAGGGAAAGGCGCGAAGGTCGGGCCATCACGGTTCGGCCGCGGCGAAATCGCATGATCAAAGGCCCCCTCGAGCCCCGCAAGCGTCAATCCAGCGTCGTTCTGAACCGCAGCAGCGCCAGGATCGCGAACACGGGTATGAACGTCGTCAGCATCGCGAATTCGAACCCGATCTCGTTCCAGTTGGCGCCTTTCAGCATCACCGCGCGCACGACGCGCAGGAAATGCGTCATCGGCAGCAGGTTGCCGAGGTCCTGCGCCCACATCGGCATGCCGTGGAACGGAAACATGAAGCCCGACATCAGGATCGAGGGCAGGAGAAAGAAGAAGGTCAGCTGCATCGCCTGCATCTGCGAGCGCGCCAGGGTCGAGAAGGTGTAGCCGAGCAGCACCATCGAGAGCACGAACACCAGGACGCCGCCAAGCAGCATCGCCAGATCGCCGACGAACGGCACATGGAACAGGAAGTGCGCGGCGGTCAGGATCACCGTCACCTGCACCGCGCCGACGATGAAGAACGGCAGCACCTTGCCGAGCATGATCTCGAACCCGTTGGCGGGCATCGCCAGCAGGTTCTCCATCGTGCCGCGCTCGATCTCACGCGTGAGCGCGATCGAGGTCATCATCACCATCGTCATCTGCAGGATAACGCCGAGCAAGCCGGGCACGATGAAATATTGCGAAATGCCGTCCGGATTGTAGCGTTTGTGCACGACGATCGAAAGCTGCGAGGCTTTGGTTTCCGCCGCCTGCGCTTCCAGCCCCTGTTCGCGCAGCAGGGCGTGGCTCCCGATCTGATCCAGTGCGCCGACCGCGCCGCTGGCGGCCGCCGGATCGGTGGCGTCGGCCTCGACCAGAATCCGCGGCTTGTCGCCGCGGTCGACCCGCGCGCCGAAATCGCTGGGGATGATGACGAGGAATGCGACCTGGCCGCTCTGGATCAGCCCCTCGGCCTCGGCGAAGGTCTTGGGCCGGGCGACGAATCGGTAGTAGTTGCTGACCTCCAGCGCCGAGACGATGGCGCGCGAATAGTGATCCTGGCCGGTCGCGAGGAGGGCGGCGTCGAGCCGCTTCGGATCGGTGTTGATGGCATAGCCGAACAGGATCAGGAGCAGGACTGGAATGACCAGCATCATCGCGAAGGTGACCCTGTCGCGCCGCATCTGCACGAATTCCTTGGCGAGAACCGCGCCCAGACGCACGAAGAAGAGCCGGATCATGCGGCCCTCGCCGGAGGGGGCGACGCGTTCGCGCCGCTCATGAAATGGATGAATACGTCCTCGAGACTGGTCGCGCCGGGCTCGACCGCCAGCCCTCGCTCGGCGGCGAAAGCGTGAACCGCGGCCGCCATTCTTCCGCCTTCGGCGCCGACGACATGCAGCGTCGCGCCGAAGGGGGCGACCTGGCTGACGCCGTCGAGCGCCTTGAGTTCCGCCAGCAGCCCCGGACTCGAGTCGTCGTGAACGACAAAGGTGGCAAGGCCGGATTCGCGAACCACCTGCTCGACCGTTCCGGTCGCCAGCATCTTGCCGTAGGAGATGTAGCTGATGCGATGACAGCGCTCCGCCTCGTCCATGTAATGGGTCGAGACGAGGACGGTGACGCCGCCAGCGGCGAGGCGGTGAATCTCGTCCCAGAATTCGCGGCGCGCCTTCGGATCGACGCCCGCGGTCGGCTCGTCGAGCAGAAGCAGCTTCGGTTGGTGCATGATGCAGGCGGCGAGCGCCAGGCGCTGCTTCCATCCGCCCGACAGCGTGCCCGCAAGTTGGCCTCGCCGCGAGGTCAGGCCGAGGTCGGCGAGAGTCGACGCCACAGCCGTTCGCCGCGGCTCGAGGTCATAGAGGCGAGCGACGAAAAGGAGATTTTCCTCGATCGTCAGATCCTCGTAGAAGGAAAATCTCTGGGTCATGTAGCCGACCTCGGCCTTGATGCGGCGGCTCTCGCGGATGACGTCGTAGCCGAGCACCATCCCCTCGCCCGCGTCAGGGGTGAGAAGCCCGCAGATCATGCGGATGGTGGTCGTCTTGCCCGAACCGTTCGGCCCCAGAAAGCCGACGATCTCGCCCGCCGCGACTTTCAGCGAGATGTGATCGACGACGGTCGCATCGCCGTAACGCTTGGTGAGGTTCGTCACATCGATGACATTCATGGTCGTGGCCGTGGCAGATCAACGTCGACGATTTGTCCCGGCTGCAGCCGAAGCGGCTTGTCGTTCGCGGCGCGCGCCTCGATCAGATAGACGAGCGTCTGGCGGCTCTCGAGCGAGTAGATGACCGGCGGCGTGAACTCGGCCTCGCGCGCGATATAGGTGATGAAGGCGGTGAGGCCCTTTTCGCAGCCGTCGCAGCGCACGTCGAGTTTCTGGCCGAGTGCAAGCGAACTCAGCGCGGCCTCCGGCACATAGATTTTCACCTTGACCGCGTTCTCCGGTAGGAACGAAACGACCGGCGCCGAGGGACCGGCGACGTCTCCGACGCGCCGGATGATGTCGGAGACGTAGCCCGCCGCCGGCGCGACGAGCTGGCGCTGCTCGAGCCGCCATTTGGCGTTGTCGAGCGCCGCCTGGGCCTGGGCGACCTTGTTGCGGGCGGCTATGATTTCCTCGTCGCGCGCCGGCAACTTGGCGACCGCGAGATTGGCGGTCAGCTCGCGTACGCGCGAGGCGGCGACGTCGTAGGCGGTCTGGGCAGTATCGAGATCGGCCTGGGAGGCGAAGCCCCGATTGAACAGGTCTTTACGACGTTCGAGCGTGCGCTTGCTGTCGTCGGCCTGCACCTGCGCGGCCCTTAAACTGGCTGCGATGGCGGCAATTTCCTCCGGGCGGCGGCCGTAGAGGATGTTGGCGAGATCGGCCTGCGCCACGGCGAGCGCGGCCTCTGCGTTGTGGACGGCGATCTCGGCGTCGGCCGTCTCCAGAGTCGCGATCCGGTCCCCCGCTTTCAGCTTGTCGCCGCGCCGGACATATTCGGTCGCGATCCGCGCGACCTCGATCGGCGCGACGTTCACATATTCCCCCTCGATATAACCGACGGCGGCGTTCGTCGGCGGCGCGCAGGCGGGCAGGATGGCCGCGATCAGCCTGACGGCGCAAATCGTTTCGAGAATCACGGCCGGCTCCCTCGCGCGCGGTCGAGAGCGGCCTCGAGATTGCCGTTGACGAGGCGCTTGATCGCCGCGGTCTCGGCGGCGCCGATGTCGCCCCAGCCCATCCGGCGCAAGACCGCCGGGCGGGCGAGGCGGAAATAGACGATCTGGGCGATCAGCGCGAACACGGCGAGACGCGTCGCCTCGCTCTCGGCCAGCGCGCCGGTCGCGCGCGACCAGACCGCGCAGGCACGCGCGTGCAATGGCGCCATTGCGCCGACGAACAGGCGCTCGAAAGCCCCCGACGGCTCGAACATCTCTCGAAGCACGAAGCGCGCGATCGGCCGCGCCTCGGGGCGCGCGACAATCGCCTCGATCAGCGCGTCGGCGATGCGCGCCAAACGAGAGCGCGCCTGTTCTTGCGAGAGCGTCTCGATTTTCGTGGCGTCGCCTTCCGCGCGGGTGAAGACATCGCTGATCGTCGCCACCACGAAATCCGCGCATCCGGCGCGCAAGCCCTCCTTGCCGCCGAAATGATAGGCGATCGAGGCGATGTTGACGCCGGCCGCGGCGGCGATCGCGCGCGTCGAGGTCGCCTCAAAACCCTTGGCGCCGAAAAGTTCGAGCGCCGAGCGGATCAGCGCGGATCGCGTCGCTTCGACGCGCGGGGATGAAAGGGAGCGAGGCCGCGGCATAAGGCAGAATAGCCGCGTCGCCCAAATTAATCAATCGATTGATTGAATCGTCGACTTGGAAGCGACGATTTGACGTTTTTAACCCTGCCCGGAGACCGCGATCGAACTCGGCTTCGGACAAAGGGTTGCAGAGGGCGCTCTCCTCCTCCGGGCGGGGAGCGGCGCGATTGTCGAGACGAGCTCCGGGCTTCGGCGGCGCGCGGTCAGGAAGAATTCCCGCCAGATTCGGGAGCTGACGCGGGGAAGTTTTCGAATTAATGAAGTCTTGGGCGATGGGAGAAGCGTCTATCCTTCCAAGGTCGCGGGCTGGCGTTGAAGACTTTGCGCGTCTTGCTCCTCCCGGCAAGCCGGCCCGCGACTTTCTTGCCGCGCGCAGCGCGCAATAAGGGAGGGTATGCGCGTGATGCTTTGGTTGGGGTGGCGTTGCGTTCCGCTAGGCGCCGCCCTTCTCGCCGCGGCGACCGCTTGCGCCCGCGCCGATACGATCGTGCTCCCGACCTTCGACGTTGTCGCCACGACTCCGGCCGGCGGGACGATCGATCTCTCGAAATTCCCCGGCGCCACTCAGACCGTCGAACTCGAGCGACATTCGAACCTGGTATGACTCCACCTTGACCCAAGCTATGGAGCGCCAAACGCCAGGCGTCACGGTTGGCAACGTCTCCGGCAACGACTTCCAGCCCAACCTCAGCTACCGCGGCTTCGACGCGACGCCGGTCAGTGGAACCCCGATCGGCCTGGCGGTCTATCAGAATGGCGTCCGCATCAACGAGGCGTTCGGCGACACCGTCAACTGGGACCTGATCCCCGCCAACGCAATCGACAGAACGACGATCGTCTCCACCGACCCTGCCTACGGCCTCAACGCGCTGGGCGGCGCCGTGCTGGTGACGATGAAGAACGGCTTCACCTGGCAGGGCTTCGAGGCGGACCTGCGCGGCGGCTCGTTCGGGCGCGCGCAAGGCGCGTTTCAATACGGCAAGCAGGTGGGAGACTACTCGGCCTATCTCGCCGGCGAGGCGATCGGCGACGCAGGCTGGCGCACCAATGGAATGTCGCAGATACGCCGTGTCTACGGCGACGTCGGCTATCGCGCCAACGGCGCAGAGGTGCATTTCAACCTGACCGCCGGCGACAACTTCTTCGGCGCGGCGTCGGCGGCGCCGCTCCAGATGCTGCAGCAGAGCTGGAGCAACGTCTATACGGTTCCACAGTCGTACAAGAACCAGTTGGCGATGTTTGGGCTGACCGGGACCTACGCCAAATCGAGCACGCTGAAATTTCAGGGCAACGTCTATTTCCGCGCGTTCAATCAGGCCCATGTCGACGGCAATACGACCGACGTGGAGTCCTGCCCGCCCTTCTCGTGCCTGAACGGCGCCCCGGCGCATGACACCCTTGGCTTTGTCATTCCTGATCTCTCGCAGGGCGGCGCATTTGACATGGGCGAGATCGACCGCTCCTGGAACTCAGTCCCGATCCGTCGGCGGCAACTTTCAGGCGGTCGACACCGACAAGCTGTTCGGCCACGACAATCAGCTGACGGTCGGCGTGTCGCTCGACTACGGCTGGACCAATTTTTCCGGCAATAGCGAACTTGGCGTGATCAGCGACGCCGGCAATTCCTTTCCGGTCTCCGGAGACGGCTATATCATCGATCAGCCTGACAGTTTTCTCTCCCCGGTGTCGGTCCGGGCGACCAATCTCTACGCCGGCCTTTTTGGAGTCGACACGTTCAACATAACGAAGGCCTTTGCCCTGACGGCGGGATTTCGCGCCAATTACGCCGGCATCGACCTGACGGACCGGAATGGCGGCCTCGTCACCGGCTTCTCGACTTACTCGCGCATCAACCCGGTCGTCGGCCTGACCTATCAGATCACGCCGGCAATCTCGGCCTACGCCTCCTATTCGGAGGCCAATCGCGCACCGACCCCGCTCGAACTCGGATGCGCCGATCCGAACCACCCCTGCATCATCGATAATTTCCTCACCTCCGATCCCCATCTCGATCAAGTCGTGGCGCGGACCTTCCAGGCCGGCTTTCGCGGAAGTCAACCCCTGTACGACGGCAAGTTGCAATGGTCGGCGGGTCTATTCCACACCATGCTCGCCAACGACATCCTGCCGTTGCAGAGCCCCGCCAGCGGTTTTGGCTATTACGCCAATGTCGGCTCGACCCTTCGCCAGGGCCTAGAACTCAGCGCGAATTGGCGCGACGCTCGTTGGACGACCTACGCCAACTACACCTATATCGACGCGGTTTATGAATCGAACTTCCTCGAGCCTTCGCCGTTCAATCCGACGGCTGACGCAAACGGCCTAATACCGATCACGCCTGGAACCCAGATTGCCGGCATTCCGAGGCAGACGCTCAAGTTGGGCGTCGACTACGCCGTGACTGACAATTGGAAGATCGGCGCAGACATGGTCGCGGCCAGCCCCCAGCAAATCGCCGGCAACGAGAACGGCGCGCTGCCGCCGGTCCCCGGCTACGCGGTGTTCAATTTTCATACCTCTTACCAGGTCAGCAAGCAGCTTCAGGTCTATGGGCTCGTCCAGAATGTCTTCGACGCCCGCTACTATACGTCCGGCGGCCTGTTCGACGTGACCGCGTTGCCCGCAACGGCCCCCCAGTTGACTGACCCGCGCAATTTCGGAAACGCGATGCCGTTCGCAATCTACGCCGGGTTGAAATATACGATGTGAGACGCAAAATGTCGCGTAAGCGTAAGAGGCGAGGCGCATGGAAGGTTTGAACCTGTCCCCGATCGGACTGTTTCTCGAGGCGGGCCTCGTGGGCAAGTTCGTGATGGGAGTGCTGTTCGTCGCCTCGCTGTGGTGCTGGGTGCTGATAATCGAGGGCGTGATTTCGGTCGTTCGTCTTCGTCGCGCCGTTCGTGAAGCGCGCGCGGGTCGGGACGTCGCCAAGTCGCTCGCCGTCGTCGCCATCGCCGGGGACGAGGAGGTCCGACGGCGGATTCCAGGCGAATCGGTCAGCGAATTGAGGGCGCGGGTTTCGGACGCAATGGCGCGCGCCGCGCGCGAATTGCTGACGCGCTCTGAGGGCGGCTTGCCCAATCTGGCGGTCATTTCCTCAGTCGCGCCGTTCGTTGGGCTTTTCGGCACCGTCTGGGGCATCATGACGAGCTTCGCCGCCATCTCGCAGGCGCAGGATACGAGTCTCGCCACTGTCGCGCCGGGGATTGCGGAATCGCTCGCTGCGACGGCTTACGGCCTCGCGGCGGCGATCCCCGCCTCTATCGGCTACAACCGGATCGGGGCGGCCTATGCCCGCCTTGGGCAGGAGATGGCGTCGCTGGTCGAGGAACGCGCGATCGCGCTCATCTCGCGACCGGCCGAGGTGACGCGCGACGAAGGACAACGCCGTCGGGCGGAGGCGCCCTGATGGCGATGAAGCCCGGCAAGGTCGGCGAAGGCCTCTACCAGCCGCTTGCCGACATCAACGTGACGCCGCTGGTCGACGTGATGCTGGTGCTGCTGATCGTTTTCATGGTGACGGCGCCGATGCTCGCCGCCGGGATCAAGATCAACTTGCCGAGCGCCCGGACGGCCCGGCCGCTCGAGAGCAAGAACCTGGTCGTCGTCGTGGTCGCCAAGGACGGAGCCATTTCGGTCGGGAAGGATCGGGTCTCGCCCGATCAGCTGGCGGCGGCGGTCAAGGCGAAGCTCGCGGATTCCAACGGAATCGTTCAGTTGCGGGGCGACAGGGAAGCGGCTTACGGCGACGTCGTCTCGGTGATGGACGAACTCGCGGCCAACGGGATCGCCCGCATCGCCATTGTGTCGAGCGGCCGTCACGCGGTTTCCGCGCCGGCGCCGGCGCCTTCGCCCCGGCCATGACCGACGCCGCGTTCGGCGGGGGCGCCTTCGGTTCGCCGCCGTTCAATCCGGCCTGGCAGCGCCCGGCGGTCGTCGCGTTCGTCATTGCGCTCCACGCGGCTGCGCTCGCCACATTTCTGTATTTGGCGCCGAGCCCGCCCGAGCGGCCTATGGAAGTCATCGTCGACATTCAGCCGGAATCGCCGCCTGCGGAGGCGCCGGCGCCGCCTCCCGAAGCGCCGAAGCAACCCGGCGCCGTGACCGAACCGCCGCCTCCTCCGCCGCCGCAAGCGATCGCGCCGCCGCCGAATGAGACCCCGCCCGTCGTCCGGGCGCCTGCGCCCACGACAGAGACTCCGCCGCCGCCCGAGCAACCGCCGCTTCCGCCGCCCGAGCCTCCCCCGCCGCCGGTGGCGGAGACTCCGCCGCCACCCGAGCAGCCGCCGCCCGCGCCGCCCGCGCCTCCGCCCGCCCCGGCGCCGGTCGAGCTTGCGCCGGCGAAGCCGCCCCCGCCCAGACTTCCCCGGGCATTGCCGCGCGTGGAGGCTCGAAGGCCGCCGCGGCCCAGGCCAGCGCCGCGACGCGAGCCCGTGGAAGCCAGGCCAGCTGCGGCCCGGCCGACACGGGCCGCCGCGTCGACCAACCCGTCCCGGCCCGCCGCAGCCGGCGGCGCGTCGCTTTCGGCCTATATGGCGGAAATCAGCGCTGCGATCCGCGGCCGCCTGTTCTATCCGCCCGCCGCCCGCGCGCGCGGCGCGAAGGGCGTCGTCGGCGTGAGCTTCACCATCTCCTCCTCGGGCGCTCTGACGTCGTTCACGATCACTCATTCTTCCGGCGACGAGGAACTCGACGCGGCCGCCCGGACGCTGGTGCGATCGACCCATTTCCCGCCGCCGCCGGACGGCCCGGCCCACGTCTCCACGAGCTTCAACTATGTCCCCCGCTAGCGGCGCCTCGCCGCGCCTGAGGGCGCTCGTGCTCGGTTCGGGCGGGGGCGGCGGCGTACCGCAATGGAATTGCGGTTGCCGCGTGTGCCGCCTCGCATGGCAAGGCGACAGCCGGGTCAAGCCCCGCACTCAGTCGAGTCTTGCGGTCAGCGTCGACGGCGAGCGCTGGCTGTTGCTCAACGCCTCGATCGACCTTCGTCAGCAGATCCTGGCGACGCCCGCTCTGCAGCCCAGGGGCGAGGGCCGCTCGTCGCCGATCGCCGGCGTGCTGCTGACCAATGCCGACGTTGATCACGCGGCCGGCCTTCTGGCGCTGCGCGAGCGCCAGCCCTTCACGATTTGGGCGACGAATTCGACCCTGGACACGATCGGCGCCAACCGGATTTTCGACGTCGTCGATCGCGATGTCGCGCCGCGCCGCGCGGCAAGACTTGGCGAGAGGTTCGAGCCGCTGCCAGGCCTCAGTCTCGAATTGTTTCCCGTTCCGGGCAAAGCGCCGCTGTGGCTCGAGGAGGGCGAGGTCAAGACCGATGAGGTCGGCGAGGGCACAGTCGGCGTCGCAATCGAAGCGGCGGGCCGCCGGTTGGTCTATGCTCCCGGGTGCGCGCACGCGACTGATGATCTGCACGCACGGATCGGCAGGGCCGACACGCTGTTCTTCGACGGCACGCTCTACGCCGACGACGAGATGATCAAGGACGGCCTCGGAGAGAAGACTGGCCGGCGCATGGGCCACATGCCGGTGTCGGGGCAGGACGGCACGCTCGAAGCGCTCTCCCGTCACACAGATCTGCGCCGGATATTCACCCATATCAACAACACCAACCCGATCCTCATTGAAGGCTCGCCCGAACAAGCGAAGGTGAAGGCGGCGGGATGGGAAATCGCGTATGACGGAATGGAGGTTGCGCCATGAATAGGCATTCGCCGTCCGAACCCCTAAGCCCGGAGGGCCTCGAGGCCGAGCTGCGCGCGGTCGGACCTCAGCGCTATCACGACCTGCACCCGTTCCATGATCTTTTGCACGACGGCAAATTGAACAAGGGCCAGGTGCAGGCCTGGGCGCTCAACCGATACGTCTATCAGGCGGCGATCCCGCGCAAGGACGCGTCCCTGATCGGCCGCTGCGACGATCGCGAATTGCGCCGCGAGTGGCTGCATCGGGTCGCCGATCACGACGGCTTCGGCGACGACATCGGCGGCGTCGAGCGCTGGCTGATCCTGACCGACGGGCTGGGACTCGACCGCGGCTACGTGATCTCTCAGGAAGGCGCGCTGCCGGCGACCAAATTCGCGGTCGAGGCCTACGTCCATTTCGTGCGCGAGAAGCCGCTGATTGAGGCGGTGGCGTCGAGCCTGACCGAACTTTTCGCCCCTTCGATTCATAAGCGCCGCATCGCAGGCATGTTGGCCAATTACAGCTTCGTCGACGAGACGGTGGTGGCCTATTTCCGCCGTCGGCTCGATCAGGCGTCCAGGGACGCGAATTTCGCCCTCGACTATGTCAAGCGCAACGCGCGCACGCTCGCCGAGCAGCGGGGCGTCGTCGCCGCGCTGAAATTCAAGACCGATGTCCTGTGGGCCCAGCTCGACGCGCTGCACCACGCCTATGTGACCGGGGCCATTCCGCCCGGCGCCTTCCGCCCGGGCTGAGCCATGACCATATGACGACGGAAATCGACTTAAGTTCGCGGCCGCGCCTGCCCAGAGGCGTCAGGCTCAGACATGACGACGTGCGCGGAAGATGGACGCTGCTCGCCCCGGAGCGGATATTCGAGATCGACGCCACCGCCGCGACGGTGCTGCAGCTGTGCGACGGCGAGCGCGATCTGGCCGCGGTCGTCGCCGAACTCGCCCAGCGCTATCAAGCGTCGCCGGCGGTGATCGAGAAGGACGTCGTCGCCATGCTCAGCGACCTCAAGGCCAAGAGAGTGCTTGAAACATGACCGTCTACGCCCCGCCCCCGCCCGCGCCGCCGATCGGCATCCTGGTCGAGCTCACCCACCGCTGTCCGCTCGGCTGCCCGTATTGTTCGAACCCGCTGGCGTTGGAGCGACCGGGCGCCGAGATCGACGCCGATACGTGGAAGCGCGTGTTCACCGAGGCCGCCGCGCTCGGCGCCCTGCACGTCCATTTATCCGGCGGCGAGCCCACGGCGCGGCGCGATATCGCCGAGCTCACCCGGCATGCGTCGCAAAGCGGGCTCTACACCAACCTCATCACCTCGGGCGTCGGGGTCGGCCAAAAGCTGATGGACGAACTCGTCGAGGCCGGGCTCGATCATGCGCAGCTCTCCTTCCAGGGCGC
This sequence comes from uncultured Alphaproteobacteria bacterium, assembly GCA_963835955.1. GTDB lineage: Bacteria > Pseudomonadota > Alphaproteobacteria > Rhizobiales > Beijerinckiaceae > Roseiarcus. The sequence goes on from CAWIHZ010000010.1 coordinate 148,671, forward strand.
CGACAAGGAGACCAACGACCGGCTCGGCCACTATGACGGCTCGTGGGAGCGCAAGCGCGCCTTCGCGGCGATGGTGACAAAGGCCGGCCTGCCGCTCACCATCAACGCGGTGATCCATCGCGGCAATTTGCACCAGGTCGGCGCTTTCATCGGTCTGGCGCTCGAACTCGGCGCGCGCCAACTCGAAGTCGCCCACACGCAATATTATGGCTGGGCGCTCTTGAACCGCGCCGCCCTGATGCCGCCGAAGAAAGACGTCATGGAATCGATCGCGCTGGTCGAGGAGGCGCGAAAGCGCCTCGAGGGCAGGCTCGTCATCGACATGGTGGTTCCCGATTACTACGCCCGCTATCCCAAGCCCTGCGCCGGCGGATGGGGGCGGGTCGCGATCAATGTCTCGCCCACGGGCAAGGCGCTGCCCTGCCATGCGGCCGAATCGATTCCGGGCCTCGAATTCTGGAACGTGCGGCAGCATTCCTTGAGCGAAATCTGGCGCGACAATCCCGCCTTCAAGGCCTTCCGCGGCGTCGACTGGATGCAGGAGCCCTGCCGTTCATGTGAGCGGCGCGAGATCGACTGGGGCGGCTGCCGCTGCCAGGCGTTGGCGCTGGTGGGCGACGCGCGCGCGACCGACCCGGCCTGCTTTAAGTCGCCCCATCACGCCCGCATCGCCGCGATGGCCGCCGCCGAGGCCGCGGCCGACGAAGCGGCCGCGATCCGCTGGCGCTCGTTGAAGGCGAAGGCCACGGTCGAGGCCTGACATTGTTGATGTCGCCCGTCCGCGTTTCTCACGAAGCTTGGGCGCATCGGGGCCGAATTCCACTGCGTCGCGATGGCTCTCATAGGGCGGCGGTGGCCGCATGGCTCGGCGACGCGGGAGGCTGGGCAGGATTTCGCAATAGCGACGACCGGTTTTCCGACAAAAATCCTGCTTAAATTCCCTCGAAAGCGCAGCGGCGTCGTAGCGCCCTTGCTGACGATTCCGCCGCGCGAAGCTTCGACCGCAGGAGGCGCGAAAGTCATGTCCGATAAGACCATATTGATCGCGGGCGCCGGGATCGGCGGACCGACGCTCGTCTACTGGCTGAAGGCGGCGGGGTTCGAGCCCACCCTGATCGAGCGTGCGCCCGCGCTGCGTGGCGGCGGTTATGTCATCGACTTCTGGGGCCTCGGATACGACATCGCCGAGCGCATGGGTCTGATCGAAGACGTCAATCGCGTCGGCTATCACATGCGCGAGCTGCGGATTGTCGGCGATGATGGCAGGCGCGTCACCGGCTTTGGGACCAAGGTCTTCGGCGAGCTGACAGGCGGACGCTATGTGACGCTCGCCCGCAGCGAGTTGTCGCGATTGCTGTTCGACAAAGCGAAAGGCGGGATCGAAGTCATTTTCGACAATGAGATTGTCGGCCTTCAGGAGCGGGCGGACTGCGTCGAGGTTCAACTCGAGCATGGAGGCGAACGCCGGTTCGATCTTGTTATCGGCGCCGATGGCCTGCATTCGGACGTTCGCAGGCTCGCGTTCGGGCCAGAGATACAGTTTGAAAAGCGCCTCGGCTACTCGGTCGCGGCGTTCGAGGTCGATCATTACCGCCCGCGCGACGAGGACGTCTATATGATGTATGGCCGGCCCGGCCTCATGCTGGGGCGCTTTACCCTGAATGACGACCGGACGCTCTTCCTGTTCGTTTTCGCCGACGACGGCGGCGCCCTGCCGGCGACGCTCGACCAGCAGAAGGCTACGCTGCGCCGGCGCTATCGCGACGGCAAGTGGGAATGCCCGTGCGTCCTCGACGAACTCGATCGCACGCAGGAACTTTATTTCGACAGCGTCAGCCAAATCGGGATGGAGCGCTGGTCGAAAGGCCGAGTCGCGCTCATCGGCGACGCCGCGTTCTGCGTGTCGCTGGCGGCAGGGCAAGGCTCGGCCCTCGCCATGATTTCGGCTTACGTGCTGGCGGGCGAGCTCGCCAACGCGCGCGGGCGCCATGACGAAGCTTTTGGTAGGTACGAAGGCCGTCTGCGGGACTACATCGCCGGCAAACAGCGCGGCGCCGAGCGCTTCGCCGCCGCCTTTGCGCCGCGGACCCGCTGGGGCCAAAGCTTCCGCAACCTCGTGATCAGGACCTTCACGATTCCTGGACTGGCCAGGCTCGCGGTCGGCAGGGATATCGCCGATTCCCTGCAGCTTCCCGAGTACAATTGGCGGGCGCTTTACGAATTGGCGGCATAGCGCGTGACGCGATTTATCGGCGCATGCGGGGGGCGGCAAATGACGGCAACCATCCTCATTTATGGCGCGACCGGCTACACCGGCAAGCTGATCGCGCGCGAGGCGCGCGCGAAAAAAGCGAGGGTCGTTCTCGCGGGCCGAAGCCCCAACAAGCTGAAAGCCATAGCAGGGCCGCTCGATTTGCCGTGGCGGGCGTTCGATCTCGCCGATCGGGCCCGGCTGGACGCCGGGCTCAAAGACGTCGCGGCGGTCCTATGCTGCGCCGGCCCGTTCTCGGCCACGGCGCGGCCCATGGCCGACGCGTGCCTGAGGAGAGGCGCGCATTATCTCGACATCACCGGAGAGATCGACGTGTTCGAAGCGCTCGCGGCGCGCGACGCCGAGGCGAAGCGGGCCGGGGTGACCCTGCTGCCTGGCGTCGGCTTCGACGTGGTTCCAAGCGATTGCCTGGCCGCGCATCTGAAGCGACGGCTTCCCGACGCGAGCGATCTGAAACTCTATATCGCCCTCGGCCGCAACATTTCGCGCGGCACCGCCAAGACGATGGTCGAAGGGATCGCCGACGGCGCGCGGGCGCGCCGCAATGGGCGGATCGTCACGCTAGCACCACCGAACGCGGGCTCGTGCGATTTCGGGCGGGGAGAGAGGCCGACGATCCAGATCGGCTGGGGCGACGTCTCGACCGCCTTCCATTCGACCGGAATCCCCAACATCGAAGTTCACTTCGAGGCGTCGCCGGCGCTGAACGCGCTGGCGCGGGTTCCGGGCCTCATCCGCTCACTTGTGGCGCTTTCGCCGGCGCAGCGCTTCTTGAAGGCCCTCATCGACCGTCAGCCCGAAGGACCGAGCGACAAGGCGCGGCTCAACGGGCGATGCGTGCTGGTCGGGAGCGCGAGCAACAAAAAGGGCGAAACCGTCCGCACGCGCCTGAAAACTCCGGAAGGCTACACGCTCACCGCCAGAACCAGCCTCGACGCCGCGATGCGGGTCTTGGTCGGAGAGTTCAAGCCCGGCTTCCAGACGCCGAGCCTCGCCTTCGGCCCCGACTACATCCTCGGCTTCGAGGGGGTGACGCGGGAAGAGCTGAACGCGTGAAGCTGCTGGTCCGAGAACCGAGCACGTGGCAGGCGCGCCAGCGCTCGTCCGGAAGTCGGACTTCTGGCGAAAAACCACCGGCAACGCACCGCGCTCGGGCCGGCCTCACCCATGCCGCCGCGTGTACGACAAAGGGCAGGCCGCGGTCCAAAATCATCGGGCCCGCCGGGTCGACGCCGGCTGCAGGGCGGTCGGCTAGAACATGAGGCGCCGCTCTTCTGCCGCCCTGTCGGCGAGGGGACGCGCGATCACGACCTCGCCGAGTTCGACCCTTGGGCGCGAGTCCGGCCAGGCGATCGGGCGGCCTTCGATCTGCGCTTTGCGAGTTTTCACTAGAGCATGATGCGACTTCGCGGAATCGCATCATGGCGCTAGAGTTTTTGAAAACGCGGGATTTTTTACGAAGGAGCGGTATCCGCTCTTTCGCATCCCGCTCGAGCGGGACGTCTCTGACAAAGATTTGCGCATTGGCGTGGAAGTTGCCAGACTTGGCGGTGGTCTCTCGATTTGGGGAACAGTCATGAAACGGCTTGGTCTTTGGCTGTCGGCAAGCTTGTCCCTGGCCGCGACGTCGGCGCTCGCCGCCGACAAGGTGACGTTTGGAACCAACTGGCTCGCCGAGGCCGAGCACGGCGGATATTATCAGGCGCTCGTCGACGGAACATACGCCAAATACGGCCTCGACGTCACGATTGTGCCGGGCGGTCCGCAGGCCGACAACGAACTTCTGCTCGCGGCCGGCAAGCTCGACTTCTACATGGGCGGCAACCTGCTGCTCGCCTTCGACGCCGCCGCCCGAACCGTCCCGATCGTTGTCGTCGCCGCCCATTTCCAGAAAGACCCGCAGATCATGATGTCGCATCCGGACGTCGGGCTCGACAAGTGGTCCGAGTTGCCCAAGGCGACCGCCTATATCGGAAAGGAAGGACTCGCCTCGTTCTATCGCTGGATGGAGAGCGCTTACGGTTTCAAGGAAGAAAACGTCAAGCCCTATACCTTCAATCCTGGCCCCTTCATCGCCGACAAGCATTCAATTCAGCAGGGATACGTCACCTCGGAGCCTTTCGCCGTGGAGCGCGAAGGCCATTTCAAACCGAATATCTTCCTGCTCGCCGACTATGGCTACAGCACTTATGCTACGACGATCGAGACCCGCGCCGACCTGATCGCCAAGCATCCCGACGTCGTGCAGCGCTTTGTCGACGCCTCGACCATCGGCTGGTACCATTATCTCTATGGCGACAACGCCGCGGCCAACGCTCGGATCAAGAAGGACAATCCGGAAATGACGGACGAGCAGATCGCATTCTCGATCGCCAAGATCAAGCAATACGGTCTCGTCGACTCCGGCGACACCCTGAAGCTCGGCATCGGCGCCATGACCGACGATCGCGTCAAATCTTTCTACGAGCAGATGGTCAAGGCGGGGGTCGTCAAGTCGGGCCTCGACTACGCGAAGGCCTATACGCTGCAGTTCGTCGACAAGGGCGTCGGTCTCGACTTGCGGCCGAAGTAGCAAACCCGCCAGTGGCCGGGAACGCCTCTCGTCGATGTCCAAAACCGCCGCAGTTCCCGAGACGAAGCCGGCGACGCGGGCGGGAAGAGTGAAGCGGCCGGCGCTCGCGCGCGCCATGCACGGGGGCTTCCGAATCCCCCGCCTGCCGCCGCGACATTGGCGCGCCGGCGCGAGGAGCCGCGCGGCGTGAACACGGCCTTCTCGACGCCAGCAGGGAAGCGTTATGCGCTGGTCGAGGCTCGCGTTCTCGCCTCGCACCTGCCGAGCAGCGCCGGGGGCGTCGACCGAGACGGATTTTCGACCGTCGACATCCTCATCGACCATGGCCGGATCGGCGACATCGCGCCCGGCGGCGCCGGCGACTTCGGCGAAACGCCCCGGTTTGATTTATCGTGCCGCGTTGTCCAGCCGCTGTTCGTCGACGCCCATACCCATCTCGACAAGGCACATATCTGGCGTCGGGCCCCGAACCCGACCGGCGACTTCGCCGGGGCGCTGAAGGCGGTCGCCGACGATCGCGCCGCCAACTGGAACGCCCGCGACGTGGCGGCGCGCATGGAGTTCAGCCTGCTTTCGGCTCACGCGCATGGCGTCGCGGCTATCCGCACCCATGTCGACAGCATCGGACCGCAGACCGCCATCAGCTGGCCTGTCGTGGCCGAGGCGCGCGAACGGTGGCGCGGCAGGATCGAATTGCAGGCCACGCCGCTGTTCAGTATCGAATTCGCGCTCGACGAAAAGCACATGGCGGAAATCGAAACGACGCTCGACGCCTATGGATCGAATATACTGGGCGCCGTCCCCTATATGATTCCGCGTCTGCGGGAGAGTCTCGCCGTGCTGTTTGCGCTCGCCGAACGTAAGGGCTGGGACCTCGATTTCCATGTCGACGAATCCGCCGATCCCGCGGCTCGCTCGCTTCGCTTCATCGCGGAAATGGCGATCGAGCGCCGCTTTGGGGGCCGCATTCTGGCCGGCCATTGCTGCTCGCTGAGCCTGCAGGAAGAAGATGAACGGCGACGTACGATCGAGGCGGTCGCGCGCGCCGGCCTGAGCGTCGTCTCCCTGCCGATGTGCAACATGTTTCTGCAAGACCGCAAGGCAGGCCGTACCCCGCGCTGGCGCGGAGTCACCGCGCTGCACGAGCTGAAAGCGGCGGGCGTCAACGTGATGATCGCCAGCGACAATGTGCGCGACCCCTTCCACGCCTACGGCGATCACGACATGCTCGAGGTCTGGCGCGAGGGCGTCAGGATCCTTCACCTCGACTACCCGTTCGCCGATTGGGCGTCGGTCGTGCGCGAGAGCCCCGCGCGAGCGATGGGACTGCGCATGGAGGGATTCCGCTCCGGCGCGCCGGCCGATATGATCCTGACCCGGGCGCGCGATTTCACCGAACTGATGGCGCGCGCCCACAACGATCGCATTGTGCTTCGGAACGGCGTGGCGTTAAGCGCTGGGCCGCCGGACTATGCCGACATCGACGCCCTGGAGGGCCTCTCATCATGAGCCCAGCCTATGATATCGCCGGGTTCCGGGAGCGGATCGGCGCGGTCAAGCGCGAAGACAATCCCGTCCTTGTCAGACAGAAGAGCAGAGACTTCTACTGGTACTCGCCGGTCCTGAAGCGCGAGCTCGAAGCGGTGACTGCCGACATCGTGGTTTCGCCAAAGACCGAGGCCGAGGTCGCGACCGTGCTGGCGGCGGCGCACGCGCTCGCCATCCCGGTCACCGCGCGCGGCGGCGGAACCGGCAACTACGGCCAGGCGATGCCGCTGACTGGCGGAGTGCTCCTCAACCTGATCGAAATGAATAAGGTCCTATCGATCTCGACCGGCCGCGTCGTCTGCGAGCCCGGAGCGATCCTGCGCGACGTCGACGGGGCGGCCGCCGCCTCCGGCCAGGAATTGCGCATGTTTCCCTCGACCCACGCCACAGCCTCGATCGCCGGCTTCGTCGCCGGCGGGTCTGGCGGCGTCGGTTCGATCACCTGGGGCGGCTTGCGTGATTTCGGCAACGTGCTGCGCCTGCGCGTCCTGACGATGGAAGCGGAGCCGCGCGGGCTCGAGCTGACCGGCGAAGACCTGCACAAGGCGGTGCACGCCTATGGCACCAACGGCGTCATCACCGAGGTCGAGATGCCGCTGACGGCGTCATACGGCTGGGTCGAGGTCATCGTTGGCTTCGACTCCTTCGACGCCGCGACTGCTTATGCGCTCGCTCTCGGCGAGCAGGACGGCATCCTCAAGAAGCTGGTGACCGTCGTCGCGGCGCCGGCGCCGCATGACTATTTCCTTCGCCACCGCGCCCTCATTCCCGCCGGCAAGAGCGTCGTTCTGGCGATGATCGCCCCGCACGCCTTGGACGCGCTCGAGACCTTCACGAGGCCGTTCAGGACCGCTGAAGTCCTGTTCATCTCCAGTCGGGCGGCGGCCGAGACGCTGACGCGCCTGCCCCCGATCTACGAGCTCGCATGGAACCACACGACCCTGCGTGCGCTCAGAGTTGATCCGGCCATGACCTATCTGCAGGCGCGCTACCCAGAGGACGGCGCGCTGGCGACCGTAAAGCGCATTCACGACCATTTCGGACCCGAGGTCATCGGACACCTGGAGGTGATCCGCTTCAACGGCCGAATCGGCTTCGCGGGCCTGCCGCTGGTGCGCTTCTCGACCGAGGAGCGGCTAAGGGAAATCATCGCCGAGCACGAGACAATGGGGGCGACGATCTTCAACCCCCATCGCTATACGCTGGAGGAGGGCGGCATGAAGCAGACCGATGCGATCCAGCTCGCCTTCAAGCGCGAGACGGACCCCCAAGGCCTGCTCAATCCCGGCAAGATGATCGCGTTCGAGGATCCGGACTTCGATTTCTCGGCCGGCAAGAATTTTTTGTTTCCCGGTCTTGAGGCGCGGGCGCTGGCGGCGCAAGGCTGACCGGCGGTGAAGGTCCTCGTCCTTTTCGCCCATCCGGTCGAGACCAGCTTCGGCGCGGCCTTGCACGCCAAGGTCGTCGAAACCTTGCGCGCCCGCGGCCATGAGGTCGACGACTGCGATCTCAATGCGGAAGGCTTCGATCCGGTCATGACCCGTCAGGACCGGATCGAGTATCACGATCTGAGCGTCAATCGCCGGCGCGTCGCCCCTTTCGTCGACCGGCTGCTCGCCGCCGAGGCGCTCGTATTCTCGTTTCCGGTCTGGAATATGGGTTTCCCGGCGATCCTCAAAGGGTTCGTCGACAGGGTGTTCCTGCCCGGCGTCAGCTTCATCATCAGGGAGGACGGCGGCTACGTTCCGCGCCTGCACAACGTCAAGCGTCTCGGCGTGGTGACCACCTACGGCGGTTCGCGGTTGACGACCTTTCTGGCGGGCGATCCGCCACGCCGCTTCCTCAAGCGATCGATGCTCTACAACTGCGCGCCGGGCGCGCGCTGCGACTATGTCGCGCACTACGACATGGATCACACAGACCCGGACCGCAGGGCGGCGTTCCTCAGCAAGGTCGAGGCGAAGTTTTCGACCTGGTGAGGGCCCAGGACGGTGGAACTCAGAAGAATTCAGATCATATGGAACCGCCGCCGCTGCGGCGGTTCCGAGAGCGCGTCGCGCGGGAAGGGACCCGCCAGAAGATCGCCGCACCGCGCCGCCAGGCCAACCAGCGCAGCCTCGGTTGCGCCGGCGGCGAGCGCTCCCAACGCCGCGTCGACGGCCTCCTGCCACTGATCCTGAGTGATGACCCGCGCCGCGTCTTCGGCGGCGACGATGCGGATATAATGTTCGGCCAATGAGACATATACGAGCACGCCGCATTGCGAGCGGTCGAGCCCGCGCGCGACGAATTGCGCCAGCGCTGCGCTGTGCGCGGCGGCGCGCTGGAGGCGTCTGGGAGTCAGCGCCCGCCTGAGGAAGGGCAGCGAACCCAGCACCGCCGCGAGAATGGCGACAAGCAGCTGGGCGATGTAGATCCGCTGCGCGGACAGCTGGGTGAACAACAGCAGCGGCAATGGCGTGGCGAGGGCGAGAACGCAGGCGCCGAGCAGGAATTCGGCTTCGCGGGATTGAGAGGCGCGCGCGACCACGCAGACGACCGGCGCGCGCGTCTTGAGTTGCGTGTCGTCGTAGGCGGCCTCGACGCGCGCGCCGGCCGCCGGATCGAGGAGCATCACCAGCCTCCCGAGGCGCCGCCGCCGCCCGACGAGCCGCCGCCGCCCGAGAAGCCGCCGCCGCCGAACCCTCCGCCACCGAAACCGCCGCCACCGAAACCGCGGCCGCCGAAACCGCCCCCCATGCCCATCGGAATGAAGACGACATTGCCGCCGCGGCGCCGGCCCACGCGCGACAGCACGAACATGATGAACAGGAAAATGAGGAACGGCGCGAGCGCATCGAGCAGCGACGCGTTATGCTCGGCGCGCGCGTCGATCGGCTTGGGCTTCCATTCGGCCGAGTCGGTCGTCAGGGCGGTGATGATGTCATTGACGCCGCGGGTGACGCCGCCGTTGAAATCGCCGGCCTTGAACCGCGGCGCGATCGCGTTGGCGATGATGACGCTCGAGACCGCGTCGGTCAGAGTGCCCTCGAGGCCGTAGCCGACCTCGATGCGCACGCGATGCTCCTTCGGCGCGATCAGCAGCAGAACGCCGTTGTCCTTCTTGGCCTCGCCCAGCTTCCAGGAGCGGAAAAGCTCGTTGGCGTAGGGCTCGATCTCCTCGCCGCCAAGCGAGGGCACCGTCGCGACCACGAGCTGAATGCCGGATTTCTGCTCGAGATCGGCGAGCTTGCGTTCGAGGTCGGCGACCGTGACTGGCGAGAGAATCCTCGCCCGATCGACCACCCGTCCAGTAAGCGGGGGGAAATTCGCGGCCGCCAGCGCAGCGCCCAGACTGAGCGCCGCGACCAGAAGGACGAGCGCGCGCAGCCAGATCCCTCGCATCCGGGCGCTCCCTCGCGCGCTAGAACTTCACTTTCGGCGCGGTCTGCGCTTCCGGAGTGGCGGTGAATGCGACCATCGGCTTGTTGCCGTGGAAGAAGGTCGAGGCCCACAGAATGGTCGGGAACGTCTTCAGCGCGGTATTATAGTCCTGCACCGCGGCGATGTAGTCCTTGCGGGCGACGGCGATCCGGTTTTCCGTTCCCTCGAGCTGGGACTGCAGAGCCAGGAAATTCTGGTTGGATTTGAGGTCTGGGTAGTTTTCGCTGATCGCGAGCAGGCGGCCGAGCGCGCCGCTCAGCGCGCTCTGGGCGTCCTGCATTTGCTTGATCTTCGCCGGATCGGTCAGGTCTTTGGCGTCGATGTGGATCGAGGTCGCCTTCGCCCGGGCCTCGGTGACGGCGGTCAGCACGTCCTTTTCCTGCTTGGCGTAGCCCTGGACGGTCGCGACCAGATTGGGAACCAGATCGGCGCGGCGCTGGTACTGATTTTCGACCTGGGACCACGCCGCCTTAGCGGCCTCCTCCTTGGTCGGGATGACGTTGTAGCCGCAGGCGGAAACCGTCACTGCGACCAGGGCGAGAACAACCAGCGCACGCAATCGAGAAAGAAATCTGGCCACCAGGCACCCCTACGCGCCGGACGCGTCGCGTCCATCCCGCTTATGTTATAGGCTGCGCCTCCCGTCGCCAAGGCGCCGTCGACAGGCGCCATCGACAGCGTCAGCAACTAGACAAACCCTGAGGCGGCTGCCATCGTTCGGGAAAACCAATAGCCCATGGAGAACATTTCATGTCGACGCTCGCCGCCGCCAGCCCAGCCGTCCGCGCCGACGTTCCCAACGATCTGGCCGCGTTCTGGCTGCCGTTCACGCCCAATCGTTTATTCAAGAAGCGCCCGCGCCTGATCGCTCGCTCCAAGGACATGCACTACTTCACCCCAGAGGGGCGCGAGATTCTCGACGCCGCGGCGGCGTTGTGGTGCTGCAACGCCGGCCACAATCGGGCGCCGATCGTCGCCGCGATCCAGCGCCAGGCGGCTGATCTCGATTTCTCGCCGAACTTCCAGTTCGCGCATCCGCTGGCGTTTCAGCTCGCCTCGCGGCTGGCCGAACTGGCGCCGGCCGATCTCGACCACGTCTTCTTCTGCAACTCTGGCTCGGAAGCCGTCGACACGGCGCTGAAAATCGCCATCGCCTATCACAACGTGCGCGGACAGGGCTCGCGCCAGCGGCTGATCGGTCGCGAGCGCGGCTATCACGGCGTCGGCTTCGGCGGCATTTCGGTCGGCGGCATGGTCAACAACCGCAAGTTCTTCGGCTCGCTTCTCGCGGGCGTCGACCATCTGCCGGCGACCTACAATCTCGAGCATCAGGCCTTCACCAAGGGGGAGCCGGAGTGGGGCGGCCATCTCGCCGACGCGCTGGAGGGGATCGTCGGGCTGCACGACGCCTCGACCATCGCCGCCGTCATCGTCGAGCCGATGGCGGGCTCGACCGGCGTCCTGCCGGCGCCCAAGGGCTATCTGAAGCGCCTGCGCGAAATCTGCGACAAATATGGCATCCTGCTCATATTCGACGAGGTCATCACTGGCTTCGGCCGCCTGGGCCACGCCTTCGCCTCGGAACGCTACGGCGTCGTCCCCGACATGATCACCTTCGCCAAGGGGGTGACCTCAGGGACCGTGCCTATGGGCGGCGTGATCGTGCGCAAGGGGATTTACGACGCCTTCATGCAGGGGCCCGAACACGCGATCGAGCTCTTCCACGGCTATACCTATTCCGGCCATCCGCTCGCCTGCGCGGCGGCGCTCGCCGCGCTCGACGTCTATCGCGACGAGCGGCTGTTCGAGCGCTCGAAGGCGCTCGAGCCGAAATGGGCGGACGCGATCATGAGCCTCAAGGGCCTGCCCAACGTCGTCGACATCCGCTGCGTCGGCCTGACCGGCGCGATCGACCTGGCGCCGGGCAGCGCCGGCCCCGGCCTGCGCGGCTACAAGGTGCTGGAGCATTCGTTCCACGAGGCGGGAATCATGCTGCGCCTCTCCGGCGACACCATTGAACTGACCCCGCCGCTCATCATCAGCGAGAACCAGATCGGCGAGGTCATGGAGAAGACCGCGGCGTCGATCAGAGCGGCGGCGTAAGCGGGCGCGTCTCGCGGCGAGGGCTCGAGAACTGAGGAGAGCGGCAAATCGATGGGAGGCCCCTTGTCATTTCCCGTGCCCGCCAACGAGACCGAGCGAGTCGCGGCTCTCCGTGCGTTTGAGATCTTGGACACCCCGCCGGACGTCGCCTATGACGATATCGGAGAGCTTGCGGCGCAGATTTGTCGCTGCCCGGTCGGGTACGTCAGCTTTATCGATGACGAGCGCCTGTGGTTCAAAGCCAAATACGGCCTGCCGCCCGACTTCAATCAGTGCCCGCGCGAGATCGCGTTCTGCTCGACGACGATTTGCGGCGCGGAACTGGTCACGGTTCCAGACCTGCGCGAGGATGCGCGCTTCAGCGGGAACCCATTCGTCACTGGCGAACCGCACATGCAATTCTATTGCAGCATGCCGCTGATTACAGATGAAGGCTATGCGCTCGGCACGCTCTGCGTGATGGACTTCGCGCCGCGGCAGCTCGATTTCGAGCAGACCCAATCGATGCGCCGATTGTCGCGCCAAGTGCTGTCGCAGTTGGAGTTGCGGAGGAGGCTAATCGAATATCACCAGACGATTAGGGAGCTGGACCAAGCGCGATCAGAGGCGGCGGCCGAGAAGGCTCGCACAGAGGAGCTCCTGATCAATATTCTGCCGCCGTCGATCGCCGACGAACTCAAGAAGACCGGCAAGGTTCAGCCCAGATACACGACCGCCGCGACAGTCCTGTTCACCGATTTCAAAGGCTTCACCCTTCTTGCGGAGCGGACCGAGCCGGCCGCGCTGATCGGACTGCTCGACCAGTACTTCACCGCCTTCGACGAGATTGTCGCCCGCTGCGGACTCGAAAAGCTCAAGACGGTCGGCGATGCTTACATGGCTGTCGCCGGCGTGCCGACGGCCAGTCGCCGGCACGCGATCGATGCGTGTCTTGCGGCGCTCGAAATGCAAGCCACCGTGGCTCGCATGAAGGCGTTGCGCGAGAAAATGCGGCTGCCGGCGCTCGATCTCCGCGTTGGAATCCATAGCGGACCCGTGATGTCCGGGGTTGTCGGCAAGAACAAGTTCACGTTCGACATCTGGGGAGACGCGGTCAACACAGCTGCGCTGATGGAGGCGAACGGCGCGCCCGCCCGGATCAATGTCTCGGAGACCGTGGCGGGCCACGTCAAGACGCTCTTCGACTTGGAGCGGCGCGGACCAATCGTCGCGAAGCATGATCGTGCCCACGAGATGTTCTTTCTCAATCGCCTCAGGCCGGAGTTTTCGCGCGACCCTGAGGGCAGTTGGCCGAACCAACGCTTCGCAACCGAATGCAATCGCCTGCTCACCGGCTTCGCCGGCTAGGCGCGGTCGGCGGCGGGAAAGGAGCGAAATTGCACGACGCCCAAGTTCACAATAGGCCAATCGGCCTGTATGACTCGGCATAAGCCCGCGGATTTCACCGGGGTCGCAAGAACGTAGGAAAGCCAACGGGAGAGATTGATGGGCAGGAAATTCCTCAAGTCGTCCTTGCTGGGCGCAATGCTCGCTGTGGCGCTTGGCGTCGCGCCGACGGCCTTCGCCAAGGACTGGAAGACCGTCACCATCGGAATGGAAGGGGCTTATGCCCCCTGGAACCTGACTGATTCGAGCGGGAAGATCGTCGGCTTCGAGGTCGACCTCGCGCACGACCTGTGCAAGCGCGCCGGGCTCGAGTGCAAGATTATCGCCCAGGACTGGGACGGCATGATCCCCGGCCTGCAGGCCGGCAAGTTCGACGTCATCATGGACGGCATGTCGATCACCCCAGCGCGGCTGAAGACGATCGACTTTTCCAGCCCCTATGCCGCGTCGCCCGCCGGCTTCATGGCGCCGAAGGATAGCCCGCTCGCCAAGCTGGCCGATTCCGGCAAGGTCTTCAACATCAACAAAGACCCCGCCGCCGCCGAGGCCGCGATCAAGGAGGTCCAAACGGCGTTGAAGGGCAAGACCGTCGGCGTTCAGGTCTCGACCACCCACGCGAATTTCGCCGACAAGTATTTGAAGAGCGTCGCCACCGTCAAGGAATACAAGACCACCGACGAGCGCGACCTCGATCTGAAGTCCGGGCGCATCGACGCGGTCCTCGACGACTATCCGACCATAGCGGCGGCGGTCGCCATGCCCGACGCCAAGGACTTCGCCATCGTCGGCCCCGAATTCACCGGCGGCCCCTTCGGCGTGGGCGAGGGCATGGGAATTCGCAAGTCGGACGCCGATCTGACCGCGAAGTTCAACAAAGCGCTCGCCGCGGCTTTCGCGGACGGCTCGGTCAAGAAATACAGCATGAAATGGTTCAAGATCGACACCACCCCGTGAGGCCATCAGGGGAGCCGCTCCGCCGAATCTCTTGAGATCGTCGTCGGAGCGGCGGGTTTGCGTGGAGCGGCATTCGCGTGGGCGGCTTGAGCATTTTCGGTTTTGGCCCCGGCGGCTGGGGTTTGGCCCTGCTTCAGGGCGCCGTAATGACGTTGCTCGTCTCCGCCTGCGGACTGGCGATCGGAGCTGCGCTCGGCGCGCTGGTCGCGTGGGCGAGACTCTCGGGCGCGCGGATCGCGGGATGGATCGGCGAGGCCTATGCTGCGGTGTTTCGCGGCCTGCCTGAGCTTCTAGTGGTCTATTTCGTCTATTTCGGCAGTTCGACGCTGCTGACGAACGCGGCGCACGCCGTCGGCTACCAAGGCTTCCTCGGGGTTCCCTCATTCGCTGCCGGCGCGCTCGCGGTCGGGGTGATCTCCGGCGCCTATCAGGCCGAGGTGTTCCGGGCCGGGTATATCGCCATCGCCCGCGGCGAGCTGGAGGCGGCGGTCAGCGTCGGCATGACTCGCCCACTGATGTTCCGGCGCATCATCGCGCCGCAGGTCCTACGCTTCGCGCTGCCCGGACTCGGCAATCTGTGGCAGGTGGCGCTGAAGGACTCGTCCCTCATTTCGGTCACCGGACTGTCGGAGCTGATGCGGGTCAGCCAGGTCGGCGCGGGATCGACGCACCGGCCCTTCGCCTTCTATCTCGGCGGCGCCGTTCTCTATCTTGTGATGACGATGATATCGAACCAGTTGTTCGATCTGGCGGAGGCGCGCGCGACCCGCGGCCTGCGCCGCGCGCCTGGGCGGGCGTGATGGACTGGGGGCTCATTTCCAGCATTTTCGTCCGCCTCATCGGCGCGCTGCCGCTCACGCTGGAAGTGTGGGCGCTGTCGGTCGTCCTGGGCGGGGCAATCGCCGCCGGCGTGACATGGATGCGGGTCAGCGGCTCAAAGCCGCTGGAGCTGATCGCGCGCGCTTACGTCTCTGTCTTTCGCGGCACGCCGCTTCTGATCCAGCTGTTCATCGTCTATTACGGACTGTCATCGTTTCCGGCGGTGCGCGCCAGCGTCTTCTGGCCGTTCCTGCGCGACGCCTTCGGCTGCGCGGTCCTGTCGTTCGCGCTCTGCACCGCGGCCTACCAGAGCGAGATCTTTCGCGGCGCGCTGCTCGCGGTCCCGAACGGACAGATCGAATCCGCGCGCGCATGCGGCATGTCGGGCCTGCTCCTGTTTCGGCGAATCGTCTTTCCGATCGCGCTTCGTCATGCGCTGCCCGCCTATTCGACGGAAATGATCTCGATGGTCAAGGCGACGGCGCTGGTGTCGCTGGTCACGCTCTGGGACGTCCTCAGCGTCGCCCTTAAGATCCGGAACGACACCCTCGTCACCTATCCGCCGCTCCTCGTCGCCGGAGCCATCTATTTCACGGTGAACTACGCCATCGGCGCCGCGTTCCTGGCGCTGGAGCGCCGGCTGTCGCCGCATTTGCGCCGACGCCCGAACTGAAGGTCGAGAACCATGCCGGCAGACGTCTCCGCCCTGTCCGTCGTCGACCTGCGCAAACGGTTTGGCTCACTTGAAGTGCTCAAGGGCGTGTCGTTGACGGCGAACGACGGCGACGTGATCTCGATCCTCGGCTCCTCCGGGTCGGGCAAGAGCACGTTTTTGCGCTGCATCAATCTCCTGGAGACGCCCGACGACGGCGTCGTCTCGGTCGCGGGCGAGACGATCAAAATGCGACGGCGCCGCGATGGGGCGTCCGAACCGGCGGACCGGCGCCAGGTCGACCGCATCCGCGCCGAGCTGGCGATGGTGTTTCAGAGCTTCAATCTGTGGTCGCATATGACGGTGCTGGAAAATCTGATCGAGGCGCCCGTGCACGTGCAGAAACGTCCGCGCGCCGAATGCGTCGAGGAGGCGCGAACGCTATTGGACAAGGTCGGGATTGCCGACAAGTGGAGCCATTATCCCGCCCATCTCTCTGGCGGCCAGCAGCAGCGGGCGGCGATCGCGCGCGCGCTGGCGATGCGGCCGAAAGTCATGCTGTTCGACGAGCCGACCTCTGCGCTCGATCCGGAGCTGGTCGGCGAAGTGCTGCGGGTGATGCGGGCGCTCGCCGAGGAAGGCCGCACCATGCTGGTCGTCACTCACGAAATGGGGTTTGCGCGCGACGTCTCGACGCGGGTGATGTTCCTGCATCAGGGGCTGGTCGAGGCCGAGGGGCCGCCGGACGAACTGTTCGGCGATTCGAAATCCGAGCGGTTCCGCCAGTTCATCGCCAAGGACCGCGGCTAGAGCGGGATGCGAAAAGGCGGATACCGGTTTTTCGCAAAGGCCCCGCACTTTAAGGGACTCTAGAGCATGATGCGATTCTCGGAAATCGCATCATGCTCTCGTCTCAAGCGTTGTGGAAGGGGGCGCAGGCATCGCGGCGCGAAGCGCGCACGCAGGAGGACGCCGACATGCCTCGCCTGTTCACGGGACTGGAACTGCCGGCAAGCGTGGCGGGCCAAATTTCGCTCGTGCGCGGCGGCGTCATTGGGGCGCGCTGGCTCGATCCCGAAGATTACCACATCACGCTGCGCTTCGTCGGCGACGTGGATGGCCGTCTCGCGCGCGACATCGTCGAGACGCTCGGCGAGATACACCGACCAGCGGCGCAGGTGGGTTTCGATGACCTAAGCTGGTTCGGCGCCGACCGGCCGCGCGCGATCGTCGCCCGGGTCAAGGCCGATCCGGCCCTGATCGAACTGCAAGCGGAGCAGGAGCGCAGGCTGAGGCGAGTCGGCGTTGCGCCCGAGACGCGCAAGTTCACGCCGCATGTGACGCTGGCGCGCCTGCGCGGCGTCGGCGCGGCGGCGGTCGCCGCCTATCTCGCCTCGCGCGGCGCGCTTGGCGTCGAACCCTTCGCCGCCGAACGTTTCGTGCTCTTTTCCGCGCGCGCGGGCTCCGGCGGCGGCCCCTATGTCGTCGAGGCCGCCTATCCGCTCGGCTAGAGCGGGATGCGAAAAAGCGGATCCCGGGTTTTCACAAAAAGCCCTGCGTTTTCACAAGCCTAGCCCGTAGGCGAGCGCGGCGTCGTTGATCACATAGAGCGACGTTCCGCCGCAAAGCCGCGACAGAAACGCCAGGCGCGACTTGGAGGGTCCAGTGCGAAACGCCGTGAAGTGGGAAGAGCCGATCTGCGTGGTGTAGCCGCTCTTGCCGGCCTGGCGCGCCCCGGTATCGTCGACCGTGACATAAGCGCCGCTCA
>CAWIHZ010000011.1:0-137955 GCA_963835955.1 uncultured Alphaproteobacteria bacterium
AAAGCGTCATCTGCAGGCGCTTTCCGCGCTGTTTTCACAGGTGCTGCGGCTGTGCGAGCGAGCCGGGCTGGTCAAGCTGGGGCACGTCGCGCTGGACGGGACGAAGATCAAGGCCAACGCCTCCAAGCACAAAGCCATGAGCTACGCGCGGATGGCCGAGCGCGCGGCGGAACTGGAGGCAGAGGTCGCCGGCTGGATGGACGCCGCGGCGGCGACGGACGCCAGCGAGGACGCCGCCTTGGGGCGCGACAAGAGCGGCGACGAGATGCCGGATTGGGTCGCCGACAAGAAGCGGCGCGCCGAGAAGATCCGCGCCGCCAAGGCCGAACTGGAGGCCGAGGCGAAAGCCGCCGCCGAGGCCGAAAGGCAAGCGCGGGCCGAGGCGGAGAAGAAACGAGAAGCCGAAGGCCGCAAGAAACCCGGAAGACCCGCCGCCCCGCCCTCAGAAGACCCCGACCCGAAAGCGCAGAAGAACTTCACCGATCCCGAGAGCCGCATCATGAAAACCAAGGACGGCTTCATCCAGGGCTATAACGCCCAGGCGGCGGTGGACGCCGAGGCACAGGTGATCGTCGCCCATGGCCTCGACGCCAACGCGAGCCACCAGCATCAGCTGACGCCGATGGTCGACGCGGTCGAAGCCAATATGGGCCGCAAGCCCGAGCAGGTCTCGGCCGACGCCGGCTATTGCTCGCACGCCAATCTCGAGGCGATGGAGAGCCGCAACATCGACGCCTACATCGCCGCCGGACGCGCCAAGCATCCGACCGACGGCGAAGCCGGAGGCAAGCGCGTAGCGGCCATGCGCGAGAAGATCAGGGCCGGCGGCCACGAGACCCCCTATCGACTGCGCAAGCAATTGCCCGAGCCGGTGTTCGGGCAAATCAAGCAGGCCCGCGGCTTCCGTCAGTTCCTGATGCGCGGGCTCGACAAGGTCGCCCACGAATGGGGCCTCGTCTGCCTCGCCCACAATATCCTCAAACTCGCTCAAGGGCGGACTCCGTCCGCCGCCGAGATCGCAACCGCCTGACCCCCGTCAAACGGCCAAACAACCCCGAATCCGCGTCCAGACCCGCTAACACTCTCCAAACCCACCTAACGGCGGACACTATCTGGACAGGCTCCTAGGTCGAGAGGACGGCGAGTTCGGCTTCGGCCATGTCGAGCCAGCTTCCGTGCTTGGGCGTGTAATGCCATTCGAACCTTTCGACGAGGCGAGGCGCTTCGGCGGCGGGAAAGGCTTCGTAGAGCGAGGCGGTCGTGTGCGTATTGAGATTGTCCTGGACCAGAACGATTTTGTCCGCGTCGGGAAAATGCGTGCACCGGCCCGGACCCGAGATGGCGGTGGTCGATCCAGGTAGCGGTCGCCCATCTTGGTGATGCGCCCGAGCCGCTCCTTGCCCCCGGTCGAACTCTGGCGCGGGGTGAGGCCGAGTAAGGCTGCGAACTCGCGCCCCGAGGCGAAGGCGCTCATGTCCTTAATCGTGGCCGTGATCGCCGAGGCGGTGACCGGGCCGACGCCGGGAATGGTCATCAACCGCCGGGCGGTCTCGTCGGCCTTGACCGACGCCGCAATCTCCTTGTCGATCGCGCCGACCGCCGCGTCGAGCGCGTCGATCTGATCGATGAGCGGACGCAGCGCGACGCGCACACAGTCGGGGACCACGATCTCGCCATCCTTGTCGAAGCCGTCGGCGGCCAGGCGCTTCAGGTCATAGGCGTGTTGCGCGCCCTGCGGCGCGACCACGCCGATCTCGGCCATGTGCCCGCGCAAGGCGTTGAGAAGCGAGGTGCGCTGGCCGGCCAGCAGCTCACGCGCCCGGTGGCGCATCAGCTCGGCCTGGTTCTGAATTGAACGCACCGGCACGAACCGCTGGCCTGGACGCCCCGCGGCCTCGCAAATCGCCGCCGCGTCGGCCGCGTCGTTCTTGTTGCGCCGGACCCTCGGGTCAAGCCCGAGGGCAGGCTCCGGGCTTCTCATGCGCCGGCGGCAGCGATCGAACCTCGTGCCCGAGTTCGATCAGCGCCCGCGCCCAGTGATGGGCCAAGGAGCACGCCACCATCGCCACCACGCACGGCGCCAACTCGGCAAAGAAAGCGACAAGCTGGCCCCGCCTCAGCTTGCGCGCCGCGACAACCTCGCCCCTCGCGTCGACGGCGTGAACCTGAAACGCGTTCTTCGCCAGATCGAGCCCGACCCGCCTGACAGCGGCGATATTCCGGATAGACTTGCGCAATCGACGGCTTCCCTTCAGATGGGTTGGTGGCAACGACCATCTTGGCACGGTCGATGCCGTTCGGGGCGCCGTTCACCCCTTCATGGCAATCGGAAAGCTGGATGCGGGAAATCCGCACGTCCGGTTTGATGAGCGGGGAAGGGAGATGCCCAGGCGGCGTTGGGGCTTTCCGACGCCTAGAGCGGTTCCGCATGGACGGAATTGGGGGGGGATTCCCAAATCAGTATAAATCGGATTCACCATTGAGGCCGGGCTGGAGGCCGGCTGGGATGGCGAAACCTTATTCCGACGATCTCCGCGAGCGTGTGGTTGGCGCCGTGGAGGGGGGAAGTTCGCGCCACGAAGCGGCTGGCCAATTCGACGTCAGCGTGAGTTTCGTGGTCAAGCTGATGCAGCGTTTTCAAGCGACGGGAAGTTTCAAGCCGGGTGATTTCGGCGGCCACAAGGAGCCGAAGCTGGCCCAGCACGAGGCCGTCGTGCGTGAACTCGTCGAGCAAACGCCGAGCGCGACCCTGCTCGAACTGCAGAAGAAGTTGAGCGAGCGAGGCGTCGAGGTCGGGAAGTCGTCCATCGCTCGGTTTCTGAAACGCTTGCGGATCAGCTATAAAAAAAACGCTTTGCGCGGCCGAGCAGAAGCGTCCGGACGTAGCCGCCGCCCGCGCCGCATGGCGGGAGGAGCAGCCGACACTCGACCCTCGGAAGCTTGTTTTCATCGATGAAACCTGGGCGTCCACGAACATGACGCCGCGCTATGGCCGGTGTGAGATCGGCAAGCGGCTGATCGGCTACGCGCCATTCGGTCATTGGAAAACGACAACCTTCCTTGCCGCCCTGCGCCACGACGGCCTGACCGCGCCTTGCGTCTTCGATGGAGCGATCAACGGAGAGAAGTTCGCAGCTTACATCGAACAGGAATTGGCCGGGACGCTGAGCCCCGGCGAAATCGTGATCATGGACAACCTCAGTGCTCATAAAAGCGCCGCCGTCAAAATCGCGATTGAAGCCGCCGGAGCCAAGCTTCGGTTTCTCCCTCCTTACAGCCCCGATCTCGACCCGATCGAACAAGCCTTCGCCAAGTTCAAAAACATTTTGCGCAAAATCGCCAGGCGGACGCTCGAAGGCCTCTGGAGCGCCTGCGCCATCGCAACCGAGGAGATAAAGCCCGAAGATTGCCGCAACTTCTTCATCCACGCAGGATATCCATCCGGATATGCCTGAGTGGGATTGCTCTAGACGACGCCCGGCGGCTTCACGACACAGAAGATGTTGAAGAGCACGCTGAGGACCGCGCGCACCTTCCCGGTAGCAATGCTGTAATAGATGGTCTTGCCGTCGCGCCTCGCTACGACCAGACCATCCATCCGCAGCCGAGCCAATTGCTGTGACACTGTCGACTGACGCTGCGACAAGAAGTCTTCCAGTTCACCAACTGATTTTTCGCCGGCCAGCAAATAACAGAGGATCAAAAGCCGTGATTCGTGTCCAATCGCCTTCAGAAAGCCGCTGACCTCGCGCGCGTACTCGGCCATGAGATTGACATCGATCTTTGGCTCGAGTGCGCCAGGGGACGTCATGTCGTCTATCATTTCATGATCATATATCACGATATCTCGCTATACGGGAATCGCCGAGCGAACGAAGGGGTGTTGAGTGGTGTTGTGGGGTGGTTTTTTAGTTGTTGGTTGATTGTTTTATTGGTTTTGTTTGTGGTTTGTGAGTTGATTGGTGTTGTTGAGTGTGGTGGTGATGGTTTGTGGTGGTGGTAGTGCTGAGTGTGGGATGTGGTGGGATGTGCGTTTTGTGGGTATGGGGTTTGTGCGTAGTATGATTGGGTGGGTGCTGAGTGAGTTGTGTGGTGGTGAGAAGGTTGATGTGGAGTGTGTGTGTTGGGTGGGTGGCGGCGTAAGTTGGTGAGTGAGATGGATGTGAGTTTGCTGATGATCTGCGCTCTCTTTTTGAGCTGATGATGCGCGGTGATCTGCAATCGCTGCTATTGTGGATTTGTAAGAGTTTTCGCAAGCTCAGTTAGAGTTTGTGGGATATGGGTCACAATGTTGGGTGCAAGTTTGTGGGTGATCTTTTGCGCAAGCTTGATTACAGTTTGCAGTTAATCGCAAGATGTGGGAAGGTTTGAACTATCTTGATAGCGACGCGCAGTTTCACTATATCAATGATAGTGTGAAGGAAGCGCTCGCTGCAGGTGAAATAGCAATCTCTGTTGATACAAAGAAGTAGGAGTTGGTTGGTGATTTTAAGAAAGCTGGGTGTGAATGGTGGTTGCAGGGCTCGCCTGAGGAAGTCAGCGTTTATGACTTCGTCATCTAGGAACTAGGGTGGGCTGTGCTTTAAGGTGTCTAAGACATCGCTGGTAACGCTGGTTGGGTCAGTGTCGGTGTCGAACAAGACAAGGTGGTCTTCGCGGTCAAAGCTATTCGCGCTTGGTGGAGGTTCAAGGGGCGCGAGCGCTATCAGAAAGCAAGCAGTTTGTTGATCAAGGTAGAAGGTGGAGGTAGCAAAGGCTCAAGCGTGCGGCTGTGGAAGCTGGAAATGCAGAAGCTAGCAGAAGAACTCAGTGTGCAGATCAATGTATGCTACATGCAGCTAGGTAAAAGTAAATGGAACAGGATAGAGCAACGCATGTTCTAGTTCAACAAAGGTAAATGGTGCGGAAAGCAGCTAGTTAGCTATCAGGTTATTGTATAAATGATAGAAGCAACAAAGAAGAAGATAGGTATCAAAGTGAGATGAGAAATAGATATAAAAGTATATCAAGTAGGTATAAAAGTGTAGGAAGAAGAGATAGAAGATGTTAATATCAAAAGATAAGAATTTTAAGGTGAATGGAATTATAAGATCAAAACAAAAATGCATAGCAGAAGCGATAGAGGGAAACCCCTAAGCATCCAGTTGCGCGCGTCACAGTCCGGGATAGTCCTCAAGCCGACCGATCGCCGGCGGACGGGACTTTTGCAGCGTCTTTCCGATCTTTTCGACCCGCCTGAGCACCCGCAGCGCGTTCCGCGACGCCATCTTCTCGAGATCGCGCTCCGAAAACCCCCGCCGCAGGAGTTCGGCGAACAGGTATGGAAACCGGCTCACGTTCTCGAGTCCGACCGGCGAAGCGCCGCCAAAATAGTCTGACCCGATGCCGACATGATCGGGACCCGCCGTCTCGACGAGATGCGCGACGTGATCGGCCACCTGCTCGAGGGTCGCCTTGGGCGCCGGGCCGCGGGCGGCTTCGATCTCGACCAATTGAGCCTTGGGATCGGCCGTAAGCGGCGCCTTGCCGTAGCCGTCTCGCGACCGGCGCAGCCAGTCGCGCAAGGTCTGCGAAACAAAGCCCGGAACGAATGTCGCCATGACGACGCCGCCATTGGCTTTGAGACGCCGCAGCACGTCATCGGGCGCGTTGCGCGGATGGTTGCACAGCGAATACGCGTTCGAATGCGACAACATCACCGGCGCCTCGGTTACGTCGAGCACGCGGCGCATCGCATCGTGGGATGTGTGGGCGAGGTCGACCACGACGCCGAGCCGGTTGAGTTCGCCAACGACCGCGCGGCCGAATGCATTGAGCCCATTGTTGCGCGGCGCGTCGGTGGCGGAATCGACCCAGTCGAGGCTTTCGTTGTGGCAAAGCGTCACCAGCCTCACGCCCGCCGCGCGCCAAATGCGCAAAGGCGCAAGCGAATTCTCCAGCCCGACGCCGCCCTCGACCGCAATGAATGAGGCGATCTTGCCCTGGGCCCTGGCCCTCGCATAGTCCGCCGCTCCCCGCGCCGGGAAGAACACGTCCGGATGCGCCTCCTCCAGACGCCTGATGAGGTCGATCTGCTCCAAAGCGGTGCGTGCGGGATGAGGGGCGTTGGTCGGTTGGAACGCCGCCCAAAACTGGGCCCCGACCATGCCCTCGCGCAGGCGCGGGATGTCGGTGTCGGCGCCTTCGTGCACCCGCTTCAGATCATAAGCGAGCACGTCGCCGCGGGCTGCCCTGTCGATCCTGATGACCCAGGGCAGATCGTTATGCCCGTCAAACAACGGCGCGCGCCGAAGGATCTCGCGCGCAGCAGCCAACGATTTGTCAATCGTCTCGGTCGACCCGCCTGCTCTCTCTACGCTCACCCGCCGGCCCGCTCAGTTCAGCGGCACGGCGACGAAATGCACGACGCCTTCGCCGTTCGAGACCAGCAGCAGCGCCGGCTTCTTGCCATCCTTCTTGGCGCTCTCGATCGCCTTGGCGACGTCGGCCGGATGCTCGACCGCCTGATGGTTGACTTCCTCGATGACATCGCCAGGACGCAACCCCCGGTCCGCGGCGGCGGAACCCGGATCGACCGACGTCACGAGCACGCCCTTGACGCTGTCCTTGACCTTGAATGTCTTGCGCGCCTCTTCGCCGAGAGCCGTAAACTCCATGCCGAGCGCCTTGGCGACGGCATCCTGCTGCGGGGGCGCGTTATCCTCCTCATTTTTTGCGAGGGCGGCTTTCTTTTCGCTATCCTCCAGAAGCCCCAATTTGACGGTCTTGGTCACCTCCGCTCCGTTCCGCACCACGACGACGTCGACCGACTTGCCGACCGGCATGGAGGCGACCAGACGCGGCAAATCGCGCGATTCCTTGATGTCCTTGCCGTCGAACTTGACGATGACGTCGCCGGGCAACAGCCCCGCGGGCTTGGCCGGACCCTTTTCGTCGACGCCCGCGATCAGCGCGCCGCGCGCCTTGCCCAAGCCAAGGCTATCGGCGATGGTGTCGTCGACAGGCTGAATGCGCACGCCGAGCCAGCCGCGCCGCGCCTCGTGAAATTCCTCAAGCTGGGCGATGACCGGCATCACGGTTGCCGATGGCGTCGCGAAACCGATGCCGATCGACCCGCCCGAGGGCGAAAAATCGCGGTGTTTATGCCGATCACTTCGCCTTGCATGTTGAACAGCGGGCCACCCGAGTTCCCCTTGTTGATCGATGCGTCCGTCTGGAGAAAATCGTCATAGGGGCCGCTGTCGATGTTGCGGTTGCGCGCGGAGATGATGCCGGCGGTCACGGTCTCGCCTAGGCCGAACGGATTGCCGACCGCCATGACTCCATCGCCGACGCGCATCTTGTCGCTGTCGCCGAACTTGACAGTTTTCAAAGGCTTGTCGCTCTGCACTTTCAGCACCGCGACGTCGACCTTCGAGTTCTTCCCGATCACCTTGGCCTTGAGCTTGCGGCCGTCGGTAAAGATGACGACGATATCGTTAGCATCGCCGATGACGTGATTGTTGGTGATGACGATGCCGCTCGGGTCGATGACGAAACCAGAGCCAAGCGATTGAGCCTTGCGCGCGCGCGGCATTGGATTGATGCCGTGATTCTTGAAGAATTCCTCGAACATTTCGTCGAACGGCGTGCCCTTCGGCAAATCCGGCGCGGCGCCGTTGTCTTCGATTGTCTGGGTCGCGGAAATGTTGACGACGGCGGCGGCGACCGAATCGACGAGGTCCGCCAGATTGGTCGGGCGCGCCTGAGCCGCAGCGGGTGTCGCCGGCGCGAGCGTCAGCGGGGCGCCGACGATCAGCGCGGATGCGACCGCCACGACCAACGTCGAGCGGGAGCGGCCGCGCGCGACGGGAATCCGTTTGACCAGGTTCAGCATTGAATCCTCCTCAAATTCGTCGTCGCCCAATCGCGCGGGCGGCCGCGCGGCTGAAGATATGCATCACAGAATTGAGCGCGCGGCCCAGACGATCGCTACGCCCAGGAACGCCGCGCCGAGACCGAACCCGCGCAGCTTCCTCGGATCCTCACGCGCGGCGGCAGCCATATGCTTGCGCATTGAATCCGTAAAGCCGGCCATCAACAATCCTTCAATTGCGAATACGAGCCCGATCGCCGCGCCGAGGTCACGCACGTCAATTGGCCTTCGCCGACGGCGCCGAAGCGGGTTCCCGCGCCGGAGCGGTCTCCGGCGCGGGGGTCGGCGTCGAGAAATAGCGGAAGAAGTCTGACTTGGGGCTGATCAGCGCCTGTGCCCCGCCCTTGAAGCTGTTCTCGTAAGCCTGCATGGAACGGTAGAAAGCGAAGAACTCTGGATCGGCGCCGTAGGCCTCCGCGAAGATGCGGTTGCGCTCGCCGTCGCCCTCGCCGCGGATCTGCTGGGCTTGTTGCTGAGCCTGGGCGGTGATGACGGTGACCTTGCGATCGGCCTCGGCCTTGATCGTCTGGCTCTCTTGCGACCCCTTCGCGCGATAGGACGCCGCGCGCTGCTGCCGCTCGGTCTGCATGCGGCGGAACACGGCCTCCGAATTCTCGGGCGGCAGGTCGGCGCGCTTGATACGAACATCGATGACGTCGAGCCCGAATCGCTTGGCGCCGGCGATCATCTGGTCGCGGATGTCCGCCATCAGCGCGTCGCGCTTGTCGCGCACGATGTCGGTAATCGAGGCCTCCGACAAAGTTCGCCGCAGCGCGGAGTTCAGCATGCCGCCCAACTGCGCGTTCGCGCCGCGGATGTTGAAAACCGATTGATAAAACAGCAGCGGATCGGAGATGCGGTAGCGCACGAAGGCGTCGACTTCGAGGCGTTGGTTGTCGGAAACGAGCACCTCCTGGCGTTCGTCGTCGACCGCCAGGATGCGCTTGTCGATATAGACGACCGTATCGATGAACGGCCATTTGAAATAAAGGCCAGGAGCGCCGATCAGGTCGCGGATCGGCTTGCCGAAGCGCAGCACCAGCGCCTGCTCGGTCGGATCGACCACGAACGTCGACAGCGACGCGACGAAAAGAACGATCGCCGCCAGGACGGCGATGACCACTCCGTTCAAGCTAGGTCTCATTTCGCGCCCCCCGCCGACTTTCCTTGCAACGGGTCGAGGGCGATATAAGGCACAGGGGCGCTGACGGATTTCGTGTCAATGACCGTCTTGTTCATGGAGCCGAGCACGTGTTCCATCGTCTCGAGATACATGCGTTCGCGCGTCACCCCAGGCGCCTTCTTGTACTGTTCGTAAATCTGGTCGTAGCGCGCCGTCTGGCCTTTGGCGTCGAGGATCGTCTGCTCGCGATACGCTTTGGCCTCGGCGAGGATGCGCGCCGCGCCGCCCTCGGCCTCCGGCACCACCTTATTGGCGTAGGTTTCGGCTTCGTTCACGGCGCGTTGCTGGTCCTGTTGGGCGGCGGTGACGTCGCGATAGGCGGAAATGACCTGGCTCGGCGCGTCGACCGACTGCAACTGAACCTGCTTGACGAGGATGCCCGCTCGATATTTGTCGAGGACCGCCTGCATCCGTTTCTGAACGTCGGTCTCCACGGACCTGCGGTCGGTGGTGAGAATGCCGTCGATGGTCTGTCTGCCGACGACTTCGCGCATGATGCTCTCGCCGACCGCCTTGACCGTCTCGCGAGGGTTGAGAATGTTGAAGACGTAGTCCTCGGGCTTGGCTGGATCGATTTGCCAGATGACCCGGAAGTGAACGTCGACGATGTTCTTGTCGCCGGTCAGCATCTGGCTTTCTTCGGGAATGTCCGTGTTCGAGCCGACGCTACTGTAGCCGATCTCGGTGATCTGCTGATCCCAGACCGGAACCTTGATCACCGAGCCGATCGGCCAGGGCCAATTTGTGTTGAGTCCAGCCGTCGTCTTGCCGGTATAGCGGCCGAATACGAGATTGATGCCGACCTCGTTCGGCTGGACGGTGTAAAACGTGCCCCAGGCGAACCAGAGCAGAAGCGCCGCCAGCGCGAGAAGCAATACGCCGCGGCCGCCGAAGCCATTGCCGCCGCCGCCGCTTCCCGGTCGACCTGGCGTCAGCTTGCCAATAGCCTCCTGGACCCGGCGAATAATGTCTTCCAGGTCGCTGGGAGGTTGACCCCCGGAGGGCCCCTGCCCCCATGGGCCTCGACCCGGCGAGCGCCACGGTCCGCCGCCTTGATTATTCCAGGACATCCAATCCTCTTGTCGGCCGCCGGCCTCTGGTCCGCGCGCTTATATAGGCAAGTCTGGCCGCGCGGCAACGGACGCATGCGCCGGCCCGGCCGCGTTGGGGCCGGCAAGACATGAGATTTCGACTTCAGTCGAGCGCGGCGGCTTCGCCTTTGTGATCGAGCGCGCGCGTCCGGGCTTCTGGCGGCGCGAGCGGAGTGATGCGCAGTGCGGCGATCCGGTTGCGCTGCCTGCGCAGCACCTCGAAGCGGAACCCGTGGAAGCTGAAGGTCTGCTTCGGCTCGGGGATGGAGCGCGCTTCGTGGATGACGAGGCCTGCGACGGTCGCCGCCTCCTCGTCGGGCAGGCTCCAATCCATCGCGCGGTTGAGATCCCGGATCGTCACGGAGCCGTCGACGACGACTGAGCCGTCGCGCTGCTTGCGCAAGCCCTGCACCGCCAGGTCATGCTCGTCGCGAATGTCGCCGACAATCTCCTCGATGATGTCCTCGAGCGTCACCAGTCCCTGCACGACGCCATATTCGTCGACGACCAGCGCGGAATGGGTCTTGCGGCGCAGGAACGCCTGCAATTGGTCGCGCAGCGTCGTCGACTCGGGGATGAACCAGGGTTCGAGCGTCAGATCGGCGATGTTCACCTTGCTGGCGTCGCCACCCGCCGCGACATAGGCGCGCAGCAGATCTTTGGCATGCAGGACGCCGACGATATTGTCGGGATCGCCGCGCCAAAGCGGCATCCTCGTATAGGGCGAGGCGATCACTTCGCGCACGAGCTCTTCGGGCGGAAGGTCAGCGTCGATGAGCTGAATCTTCGTCCGGTGCACCATCACGTCCGAGACCGGGATTTCCGAGAGCTCCAACAGTCCGCCGAACATGTCGCGCTCGGCGCGCTCGACTTCGCCTTCGCGGTGCAAGATGTCGACGGCGCCCATCAACTCCTCGTGGCCGGAGACGCCGGGATCCTGCTCGCCGAGCGAGACGCCGGACAGGCGCAGGACTCCGCGCACGATCGCCTCGACCGTGCTGACGATCGGACCGAACACCCGAACGAAGAACAGGACGAGCGGGGCGATCAGCAGCGAGACCCGATCGGGATAGGCGATAGCGATCGTTTTGGGCATCACTTCGCCGAACACGACGATGACCGTGGTCATGATGACCGTCGCGGCCCACACCCCGCGATCGCCGTAAAGTTCGAGCAGAACGCTGGTGGCGATCGCCGACGAGCCGATGGTCACGATCTGGCCGCCGAGCAGCATCGAACTGATCAGCCGGCCACGCATGCCGATCAGCCGCGTCACCCGCTTCGCCCGCTCGTCGCCGGCCATTTCGAGCGCATGCATCCGCGCGCGGGACGCGGCGGTCAAGGCCGTCTCCGCCCCGGCGAAAAAGGCCGCGGCCGCCACGCTCAAGACGACAACGAGGATGTCGAGGCTGTAGACCATCGCCGATTTATAGCACGCCCCGGCGCGCCAGCAGCGCGAGAGAGGCCTTCTGTTGGCTCAAAGGACGAGTTCGCGGGTCAGGAACGCCGAGACATCCGCCTCGTCTATGCCGCGCGCGACGAACGACTTGCCGATACCCTTGGCGAGAATGAATGTCAGCCTGCCGCGCTCGACTTTCTTATCTTGCCGCATAGCGCCCAGAATCTCCTCCGGGCTCGTCCCGAGGCCGGGAATTTCGCGGATGCGGGTCGGCAGGCCGACCGCCTGCAAGTGCGCTTCCGCCCGCGTCGCGTCCTGCCCCGGACAAAAGCCCAGATCGCGCGAAAAACGGAAGGCCGAGGCCATGCCGATGGCGACGCCCTCTCCATGCACAAGGCGTTGCGAATCGTAGCGGGTAAGGCTCTCGAAGGCGTGGCCGAATGTGTGGCCGAGATTGAGCAGCGCCCGCTCGCCCTGCTCGGTTTCGTCGGCGGCGACCACTCGCGCCTTGGCCGCGCAGCTCGTCGCGATCGCCACGGCGCGCGCGGGGCCGCCGGCGAACACCTCGCGCCAATTTGCCTCGAGGAACTCGAAGAAATCCCGGTCGCCGATGAGTTCGTACTTGACCACCTCGGCGTATCCGGCGCGAAACTGCCGCCCGTCCAAGCTATCGAGGCTGCTCAAGTCGGCCAGCACGAGTGATGGTTGATGGAAGGCCCCGACCAGGTTCTTGCCGTGGCGGGAATTGATTCCGGTCTTGCCGCCAACGCTCGAATCGACCTGCGACAGCAGCGTGGTCGGGATCTGGACGAGACGCACGCCCCTGCGCACGCTGGCGGCGCAGAATCCGGCGAGGTCGCCGACGACGCCGCCGCCTAGAGCGATCACGACGTCGCGCCGCTCGATGCGCGCCTCGATCAGCGCGTCGCAAACACGCGTAAATTCGGAATATGACTTGCTCGCCTCGCCCGGCGCGCAGATGATCGACGTCGAACGCAGTCCGGCGTTGTCGAGGCTCGCCTGCAGCCGGCTGAGATAGAGCGGCGCGACATGGGCGTCGGTGACGATTGCGCACGCCGCGTCCGGCGCGATCCTGGCGATTTCAGCGCCGGCCGCATCAATGAGGCCGGGGCCGATGACGATCGAATAGGCGCGCGCGCCGAGCGCGACGTCGACATTGCGCCTCTCGGCCAAAGCCGAATGGCCGTTATCAAACAGGACCTCTGGGAGACGGCGCAAAATGATGTCGACCACGGCGTCATGCGGTCCCTCACGGGAATCGATCGTCAAGTTGGCGAGCGCGTAGGTCGGCGAGCGTTCTTCCAGCAAGCGACGCAATGTCTGTTCAGGATTTGCGGTCCGCAGCAACGGCCGGTTCGGTTTCTTGCGCACGCGCGCCAGCAATACCTCGACGTCCGGCTTAAGCCAGATCGAAACGCCGTGCGCCGCGATGTTTTCACGAGTTGTCCGGTTCATGAAAGCGCCGCCGCCAGTCGCCAAAACCTGCGGCCCGGCCTTGAGCAGGCGGGCGATCACTTTGCGCTCGCCGTCGCGAAAATAGGCCTCGCCGAAGCGCTCGAAGATCTCAGGAACCGTCAATTGGGCGCCGGCCTCGATCTCCGCGTCGGCGTCGACGAAAGGCAAGCCGAGTTTCGCGGCAAGCCGCTTGCCGACCGACGTCTTCCCCGCCCCCATCATTCCGACGAGCACGACCGAGCGGCCGCCCAATGCGGCCGCCACCCGCCCGGCGTCGGCCGGCTCATTTTGAACCATGGACCCTCGACTTCGTCTATTCTGATTTTCGCAGCGTCCCTTACAGGAAACGGGCGGCCAATGCGACTGCGGAGCGGTAGGCTTTCCGACCCTTACTTTCTCGTGCTTTCGAACGTCTTGCGCGCCGCTTCGGTTCTTGCAACCATGACGGACGCGCGACAGGAACCTGCCACTGCCGTCGGCGAGGCCGCCATGCCTTCGCCGATACGCTGGGACTGAAAATTGTAACAGACGACGCACGGCTTCAGTTGCGTCGAGAAACGCTTAAGGGAGGCCGACCTTGACCGCAGCCAATCACGAGAACCGCGTCGCCGGACCCCGACTGATCGCGATCGTCGGCCCCTTTCAGAGCGGAAAGACCAGCCTTCTCGAGGGAATTCTGGCGCGTGGCGGCGGCGCAGCGCGGCAGGGGTCGGTCCGGGAAGGAACGAGCGTGGGCGACTCGAGCCCGGAGGCGCGCAGCCACGCCATGAGCGTCGAGCCCAACATCGCCAGCATCGACTATATGGGCGACCGGCTGACTTTTTTCGACAGCCCCGGCTCGATCGAATTCATCCATGACATGCGCTTCGCCCTGCCGGTCTGCGACGCCGCGGTGGTGGTGTGCGAGGCGGATCCGCGCAAAGTGCCCGCGTTGCAGGTGATTCTGCGCGAATTGGAGGAGCACGGCCTGCCGCGGATCCTCTTTCTCAACAAGATCGATCAAGCGAGCGGGAGTCTGCGCGAGACGCTGGAGATGCTGCAGCCGGCGTCGCGAACGCCGCTGCTGTTGCGTCAAATTCCCGTGTGGGAAAACGGCGTCGCGACCGGATTCATCGATCTCGCGCTCGAGCGCGCCTTCGTCTACCGAGAGTCGGCGCCGTCCAGCGTGGTCGAAATGCCCGTCGGCGCCGTCCCTGAGCAAAGGGAGGCGCGATATTCGATGCTCGAAAAGCTCGCCGACTACGACGATGCCTTGATGGAGCAGCTCATCAGCGACATAGACCCTCCCAGAGACCGGGTTTTCGACGACCTCGCGCGCGAGTTGCGCGAGGGGCACGTGGTCCCGGTGCTGATGGGCTCGGCGACCGGCGGCCACGGCGTCACGAGACTCCTGAAAGCCGTCCGGCATGAAGCGCCGGCCGTCGCCGATATGCGCCGGCGCCTGAACATCGAGGACAAGGGGCCAGCGCTGGCGCAGGTTGTGCGCACCATCCACACCGCTCATGGCGGCAAGCTTTCCCTGGCGCGCGTTCTGCGCGGCCAGTTCGTCGACGGCGCCACGGTGGTCAATTCGCATGGGGTTGAGGAACGTATCGGCGGCCTAGCGCGGCTCATCGGCGCGACTTCCTCGAAGGTGACTCGGGCCGAGGATGGCGACACCATCGCCTTCGCCCGCCTGGAAAGCCTCGCCACCGGTGATCGCTTCGCCGACGGCAAAATCGCGCCAGCCGCCGCCGAGATTCCCACGCCGCCGCCGCCGACGCAGGCTTTCGCCATCCACGTCAAAGACCGCAAGGACGAGGTGCGGCTCGCGAGCGCGCTCGCCAAGCTGTGCGAAGAGGATCGGGCCTTGTCTTTTGTCCAGGACGCCGAGATGTCCGAACTGAAACTCCTCGGACAGGGCGAAATGCATCTGCGGGTCACGACCGAGCGCCTCGCGGACCGATTCGGCGTGACCATTCAAACCCAAAAGCCCTCCATCGCCTATCGCGAGACGATTCGCGACGCGGTCACCGTGCGCGGGCGGCACAAGAAGCAGTCCGGCGGCCACGGTCAATTCGGCGACGTCGTGGTGGAGGTGGCTCCGCGCGGGCGCGGCGAAGGTTTCGCTTTTTCGGAGCGCGTGCACGGCGGATCAGTGCCCAGGCAGTATTTCTCGTCCGTGGAGGCGGGCGCGCGCGACGCAATGACGCGCGGACCGCTGGGTTTTCCGGTGGTCGACGTCTCGGTGACTCTGATCGACGGCTCATACCACACCGTCGATTCATCCGACATGGCCTTTCGCGCCGCGGGCAAGCACGCGCTCGACGAGGCTTTGGGCAAGGCGCGACCGGTGCTGCTCGAGCCGATCCTGTCGGTGACGATCTACGTGCCGTCCGACGCGCTGGCGCGCGCCAGCGCCCTGGCGAGCGCAAGACGGGGCCAGATCCTGGGCTTCGAGGCGCGGGGGGGCTGGAAGGGCTGGGAAGCGCTACGGGCCTTAATTCCAGAGGCCGAGATCGGCGATCTCATCGTCGAGTTACGCTCCGCGACCTCGGGCGTCGGCGCCTTCGAGACCAAGTTCGATCATTTGGCTGAGCTTTCGGGTCGACCCGCCGACCAGGTGATCGCGGCCCGGCAAAAGGCGAACGCCTGAACCGCGGCTCGGGCGGCGAGACATGCAACCGCCGCGCCGGCTGTACAGGCGGCTGGCCTTGGAATAGAGAAGGCTGAGACCTCTCCGCCCGTCAGGAGACGATAGCGATGGCCGACGACGCGTTCGAACGAAGCCGCCTGGCGACCGTGTTCGGCGGCTCCGGCTTCCTCGGGCGCCACATCGTCGGGGCGTTGGTGCGAGAGGGCTGGCGCGTTCGCGTGGCGGTGCGCCGACCCGATCTCGCCGCTTTCCTTCAACCGATCGGCGGGGTCGGGCAAATTCAGGCCGTTCAGGCCAATTTGCGCTTCCCGGCCTCGATCGCCGCCGCGCTCGAAGGCGCGAACATGGTCGTCAATGCGGCCGGGGTTAAGGCTGAGAGCGGAGCGCAGACTTATCGCGCCGTCCACGTCGATGGCGCGCATGCGGTCGCTGTGGCAGCCGCGGCGGCGGGCGCCGGCGCATACGCGCACGTGTCGGGCATCGGATCCGACGCAAAGTCCGACTCGCCCTACATCGCCAGCAAAGGGCTCGGCGAAATCGCGACCCGCGAAGTCTTTCCCAGCGCGACGATCTTGCGGCCGTCAGTCGTCTTCGGCCCCGAAGACGACTTCTTCAACCGCTTTGCCGCTCTCGCGCGCATCTTCCCGGTCGTGCCGCTCCTCGGAGGAGGCGAGACGCGCCTGCAGCCTGTCTATGTCGGCGATGTCGCGCGCGCTACGGCGGCTGCTCTCTCCGGTTCGGCGAAACCGGGCGAGATTTATGAGCTTGGCGGCCCGGAAGTGATGACCCTGCGCGAAGCCGCCGCTCTCGCCCTGCGCTCGATCGAACGCCGTCGCTTGCTCGTGGGCGCGCCGCATCGTCTGTCGAAATGGATCGCCGCGGCGAGCGAATTCGCAAGCAGGTCGACGCTCGGACTCTATCCTAGAACTCCTGACGACGACCCGCGATCAGGTCGATCTGTTGGCGACCGACAACGTGGTCTCCGCCGAGGCGCAGGCCGACGGACGTGTTTTGCGCGGCCTCGGCATCGAGCCGCAGGCGGCCGAAGCGATCGTTCCGGCCTATCTCGTGCGCTTTCGAAAAACCGGTCAGTACGAGGCTCTGCGGTCGGCCTGAGAGAGAACGCCGCTGCCGGCCGAAGGCGCGGCGCCGGCACAGGAATCCGAGACGATTTTGTATTGATCTCGTTAGACGATTTAGGGCAATAAGGTTCGAGGCGAAACCTCGAGAACATTCGAGTTGGGGAGGTTCCGTGATCAAGTCTGAACTCGTACAGCGCATGGCCGCCAGAAATCCGCACCTCTACCAACGCGACGTCGAGACCATCATCGACGCCATTCTCGGTGAGATCGCGGATGCGATGGCGCGGGGCGAGCGGGTCGAGCTTCGCGGCTTCGGCGCCTTCTCGACCAAGCAGCGCCATGCCCGCACCGGACGCAATCCGCGCACCGGCGACAAGGTCCCGGTCACCGAGAAGCTGGCGCCGTTCTTCAAGACCGGCAAGGAAATGCGCGAGCGCCTCAATCGCGCGGCGGTCGAGCCGGCGTAGGACCGGCGGCGCGAGCCTGGCGACCGGGGCGGGATTGCGAACTGATCACCAGCCGGAGCCAATGAGACAGGCATGATTCGCTTCTTTAAATACGTGGTCATCATCCTCGTCGCGATTATCCTCCTTCTGTTCGCATACGCCAATCATCGCGTCGTCATGGTGTCGTTCGACCCGTTCGGATCGGAGGACGCGCCGGCGTTCTCGATCGACGCCCCGCTGTTTGTCGTGGTGATCGCATCGGCGATGCTGGGCGTGATCGCGGGCGCGTTTGCGACCTGGCTGTCGCAGGGCCGTCACCGCCACGCCTCCCGGCGCAATCGGGCCGAGGCGGACAAATGGCGCGCGCAGGCTGAAGCGCTTGGGCGCGCGCAGGGCGGGACCTCCGCGCTCGCCGCGCCGGCCCGGAACGGCTAGCCTCGCTTGCCATGCGGGTTTTTTCGGCCGAGGACATCGACGCGGCGCTGGATTTCCCTTCATTGATCGATGCGCTGGACGAGGCGATGCGCGGCGGCTTCGTCGCGCCCGGCCGCCATCATCACGAGATCGAGCGCGCGGGCGAGGCGGCGGCGACGCAATTGTTGATGCCGGTCTGGACGCAAAGCGGCGCGGACTCGGGCGCCTATCTCGGCGCCAAGATCGTCAATGTCTTTCCCGGCAACTCGGCCCGCGGCCTGCCGGCGGTCCTGGGGCCTTTATGTGCTGCAATCCGGCCGAACCGGCGAGACGCTCGCCGCGCTCGACGGCACGCGGCTGACCCATTGGCGCACCGCGGCCGCTTCCGCGCTCGCGGCGCAACATCTGGCGCGCGAGGACGCCAGACGTCTGCTGATTGTCGGCGCCGGCGCGCTGGCGCCGTTCCTCGCGCGGGCGCATGCGAGCCAGCGCCGCTACGAGGCGATCGAGGTCTGGAACCGCCGCCCGGAGGCTGCTCGCCGCGTCGCCGCCGCGCTGGCCGTCCGAGGATTGCCCGCCCGCGCGCGGGAGGACCTGCCGGCGGCGGTCGCTGAGGCCGACGTGATCTCCTGCGCGACCCTCGCCACGGCGCCTCTGATCGCCGGCCGGTGGCTGAAGGCGGCAGCATCTCGACCTCGTGGGCGCGTTCAATATGCGTATGCGGGAGGCCGACGACGAGGCGCTGAAACGCGCCCGCATCTTCGTCGACACCGAAGCCGCGCTCGCCGAAGGCGGCGACGTCGCGATCGGGCTGGCGGAGGGCGCGATCGCCAGGGCCGACATTGTCGCCGATCTGCCGGCGCTCGCCCGCGGCGCCAAGGGGCGGGCGACAAAGGATGAGATCACGCTGTTTAAATCGGTCGGGGCGGCGATCGAGGATCTGGCGGCGGCGATGCTCGTATGGCGCAAGGCCGGCGGCGCGGCCCATTGAAAAGGGGCGAGGCGCGCGGCGATCCCGCCCCATGGTGCCAGACCGGCGCCGACACATCCGGCGCAAAACTGCTCGGCGGACGATCTGCCTAAGCCCTTCGCGCGAAATTCCCTCCTCGGCCGCGATCTCGCTAATGCGGGCGCCTTCCAGCATCCGGGCGAAGATGCGTTGCAGGCGCATCGCGCGGGCGGCGGGCGAGAGCATGCGGCGGGCGGAAGCGGGCAGGGACGAAAGCGTCAATTGCGGGTCTCCTGTTGAAAGGAGCCAATCATGCTTTATCCGTTCGGCCTCGCTCCACGGCATCATGAATCTCCAGAAGTCTTTGCAAACTCCGGAGAATCACGCCCAACGACACCGGTCAGGCAATTGCAGGTCGGGCTCTAAGCGCGACCGGATATTTGCGCGCCGCGATCCGCCTCCGCGCAGGCCGTTAAGCATATCCGGTCAGCGCCCAATAACAATTCGGCGCTAGTTTTGGCGCGAACCGCGCCTCTAACAGGAAAACAGCATGAACTCTGTCGCCAGAGCCTTGATCGCCGCCGTCGCATGCGCCGTCTCGGGCACGGCTTTCGCCGCCAGCGACGGCCTCGGAGTCCTGGGGCTGGACGCCCGGGCGCAGGCATCGTCGCGCCCGGCCTTCGCCGACAATGGCGGTCTCGCGGTCCTGGGGCTGGAACGGCAGACGCAGGCGCCTCCGGACGCGCCCGCCGAAACGGGTCGCGGGCGTTACGGCGGCGGCTTCATCGAATTGCTGATCACGGGCGGCCGGTCGCCGACCTCGCAAGGAATTCAAGCGGATCCCGCCCCGCAGGCCGCCTCGCTCGCGACCGATCCGTCGACGGAGGCGGCAGGAGAGCCGCAGCCGCAGTTCCTGCGTCGGGAGGTCGCCTATTCAGGCCCCGAGGCCCCCGGAACGATCATCATCGATACCTCGGACAAGTTCCTCTTTTACGTCGAGCCGCACGGCCGCGCGTTGCGCTACGGCATCGGCGTCGGCCGCCCCGGATTCGAATGGTCAGGAGTCAAGCGCGTCACCCGCAAGGCCGAATGGCCGGACTGGACGCCGCCGCCGCAGATGCTGCTGCGTCGTCCCGACCTCCCGAACCATATGGCCGGAGGCCCCGGAAATCCGCTGGGCGCGCGGGCGCTCTATCTCGGTTCGTCTCTCTACCGCATCCACGGCACCAACGACCCTTCGACGATCGGCGAGAACGTCTCGTCGGGCTGCATCCGGATGATGAACGCCGACGTTATCGAGCTCTACAACCGCGTGCCGGTCGGCGCGAAGGTGATCGTGCTTTAATCAGACGTCGTCGTAGCCGCCTCCGCCGCCGTCGTCGTAGGACGAATCGTCCATGTTGGAGCCGTCGTCGGTATAGGACGCATCGTCGTAGCTCGCGTCCTGGGTCGACTGCCCGGGGTCGAACTGGCCGGCGTCCGCGTCGCCGCGGTCGGGCGGGGCCTCGTAGTAATTGTTGATCGTCTCGCCGCCGGCCGGAACGCCGCCGCCGGAAAGGCCCGCGGCTGGAAAGCCGCCGCCAAAGGCGCTCGCCTGATGGCCTCCGAACAGCCCGCCGAGCAGGTTCCCGATCGCAACCCCGCCGGCGACCCCGGCCGCGGTCGACATCGCATTGTGCAGAAACCCGCCGCCCGCCGGCGCTCCCCATGGGCCGGCCGGAGGAGGCGCGGGGTAGGCTTGCGATTGTGGCGGAGGCGGAGCGTAACCGGGCCCGGGCGGCGGCGCCGGGGCGCGCGGATAGCCGGCAGGATCGGCGCCGGGGCGAGAGGGAGCGGTAGCCGCGCCGGCGCCAAACAGCGACTTGCCCAAATTGCCGAGGAAACTGCCCTCGCTCTGCGGCGCGGCGCCCTGGCGCTGGGCGGCCTCCAGTTCGGACACTCTTTGCGCCGCCGCCTCGAGGGCCTGCTGCTGGATAAGCACGGTTTGGGCAAGAGCGTAAGGCGCGAACGGCACGGCGCGAACCGCGTCATTGATGAAGGTCTCGGCCTGCGCGTCGCGCGGCGTGGCGCCGGTCGCGTTGATGCGCTCGAACAGGTTGGCGAGCATCTGGCGTTCTTCGGGGGTCATGTCGCTCTCCGACGCGGGCCTAGTCGGCCGCGACGAGCATATGGGCTTCGGTTGCGGCCAATCCAAGGCTGGCGTCCGTGAGTTTTTGATGGCGAAACGGTGTCGCGCGAGCGCTCCGCTCGGCGGCGAAGGCGGCGCTTTACTCGCATCCGCCGATCGTTTACCCCTCTTTGCGGATGGGCCCCGGCTCCAGCTTATTGTCGCTGGCGTCGGGGTTTCGCGTGTTTGGGGAACGAGGAGAGCGATTCGGCGATGGCCAATGTTGTCGTTGTCGGCGCCCAATGGGGCGATGAGGGGAAGGGCAAGATCGTCGACTGGCTGTCGGTGGGCGCCGACGTCGTCGTGCGCTTTCAGGGCGGCCACAACGCCGGTCACACGCTCGTCATCGATGGAAAAGTGTTCAAACTCGCGCTTCTGCCCTCGGGCATCGTGCGGCCGGGCAAACTTTCGGTGATCGGGAACGGCGTCGTTCTCGATCCATACCATCTGGTCGGGGAAATCGAGACGCTGACGGGCGAGGGCGTCGAGGTGACGCCTGACAATCTCAAAATCGCCGAGAACGTGCCTCTCATCCTCTCGCTTCATCGTGAGCTCGACGCTCATCGCAAATCGGCGAGCGTGCGCGGGACCAAGATCGGCACCACCAAGCGCGGCATCGGCCCGGCCTACGAGGACAAGGTCGCCAGGCGCGCGATCCGGCTGATGGACCTGACGGAGCCCGAGGCGCTCGACGACAAGATCGAGCGTCTGCTCTCGCATCATGATCCGCTCCGTCGCGGCATGGGCCTGCCGGCGCCGAGCGCCGCCGCCCTGCGCGAGGAACTCCTGACCGTCGCGCCCAGAATTCTGCCGTTCATGGCGCCGACTTTCGAGCTCCTGGATCGCGAGCGGCGGGCGGGCAAACGCATCCTGTTCGAGGGCGCGCAGGGCGCGCTGCTCGATGTCGACCATGGCACCTATCCTTTCGTGACCTCTTCGAACACCGTGGCGGCCAACGCGGCGACCGGCTCGGGCCTGGGTCCGGGCGCGATCGGCTATGTGCTGGGCATCGCCAAGGCGTACACGACCCGCGTCGGCGGCGGTCCTTTCCCGACCGAACTCGACGACGACATCGGCCGGCGGATCGGCCGACGCGGCGCCGAATTCGGCACCAACACCGGTCGGCCGCGCCGGTGCGGTTGGTTCGACGCGGTGCTGGCGCGCCAGGCGGTGC
The DNA here is from genome assembly GCA_963835955.1 of uncultured Alphaproteobacteria bacterium. Taxonomy (GTDB): domain Bacteria; phylum Pseudomonadota; class Alphaproteobacteria; order Rhizobiales; family Beijerinckiaceae; genus Roseiarcus. The sequence goes on from CAWIHZ010000011.1 coordinate 21,932, forward strand.
GATTCTGCGGCATCGACGGCCTAGCCCTGACGAAACTTGACATTCTCGACGGCTTCGAAGAGATCAAGGTTGCGGTCGGCTACAGGCTCGACGGCAAAGAGGTCGACTATCTTCCCGCCTCCCAGTCCGCGCAGTCGCGAATCGAACCCATCTACGAATTGATCGAGGGCTGGAGCGGCGCGACCAGCAAAGCGCGATCGTGGGCCGAACTTCCGGCGCAGGCGATAAAATATGTGCGGCGAATAGAAGAGCTGGTCGGCGCCCCGGTCGCCTTATTGTCCACAAGTCCCGAGCGCGACGATACTATTCTTGTGTACGATCCGTTTCAGGACTAAGGGAATTTTCGCGCTTTCCGACGGAGCGAGCGAGCGGACCTTTCATGGCTGACTATCATTCGCTGCTCTCGCGAGCCGTCGCAAATCTGCCCAGCACGAGTTCGTCGGCGGCCCGTCAGGCGATTTACGACCGCGCGCGCAAGGCCCTATTGACGCAGCTGAGGACGCTGCGTCCGCCGTTGCCGGACAGCGACATCGCCCGCGAAGAGAGCGCGCTCGACACGGCGATCGCGCAGGTTGAGTCGGGATTCGCGTCGCCAGACCCTCTTCCCGAGGGTTCCGCGCCGGCGCCCTCGCCGGCTTCGTTCGCGCCCGCAGCCCAGGGCCCGACCGCCTCCGGTCGTCCAAGCGCCCCGGCGCCAGCTCCTCCCAGGCAGGCGCCACAGACGGCGCCCGCCCAGCCCGCGACGCCGCACGGGCCATCTCCCGCCGGTCCGGCGCAGGGCCGCCCGGCTGCGCCGCCCCCGCCCGGGGTGACCGCGAGGCCCGCTCCGGTCGCCCCGGGACAGGGCGTCGCTCAACGTCCCGCGCCCGCGCGCCCGCCCATCCAGCCTTCGGGAACCCAGCCGCCCGCAGCGGCGGCCGTCGCCGGTCTAGCATCCGCTCGCGCCGCCCAGGCCGCCTCCGGCGCGAGGCCGCCTCTCGGTCCAGGGCCGCCACGGCCCCAGCCGGCCAGGGGCTCGAACACCATGGCCGCGCCCGCGGTCCGGGCGAAGATCGAGAGTGCGCCAGGCGCGCCGCCGGCCAATTTGGCGAATGTCATTCCGACCGCCGGGGTGGACGTCGAAGCCGCATCCAGCGCACCGCCGATCGTCGCCAGACGCGGCGAAGGCCCGTCAGTACTGGATAGCGCGCCGGAAGTGCCGAGCGATTTCGAACGCGTCGACCCTGCCGCGAGGCCGGAACCGGAGGGCCAACGCCCTGCGGCGCCGGGCGGCGCGGCCGGCAGGTCGAGGACCTGGCTGTGGCTTGCGCTGGCGGTTGTCGCCGGCGCTGTCATTTCGGTGGCGGTCGCGGCGTTTGTCATGCGCCAGAAGCCACAGGATTTGGCGATCGCCCCGCACCCTGCCGAAACGAAGGAGGCTCCGCCGCCGGCCTCGGCGAAGACCGCCGAACGCGTGCCATCGGCGCCTGCGAATCCGGGCGCCGCTCCGACGGCTGCGCCGGCAGCCCCGGACGAGACGCGGGGAGCTCAGTCGGCTGCTCCAGGCGCCGCCCCGCCGGCGCCAGCCGCTCCGGCGGAGCAGGCGCAGAATTCCCTCGCCCCGCCGCCCGTCGCCGCCAGGGCCGCCATGTTGATCGCTTCAGCCGACGATCCGCAGAAGCCGGTGGTCAACCTTGGATCGACGGTCTGGTCGACGATCCGCCCTGTAGCGGGACAGCCGGCCACGGTCGCTGTGAAGGCGGAGGCCGATATCCCTGATCTCAAAATGCACGCCACAATGACCCTGAGGAAGAACACGGATCCGACGCTGCAAGCCACACACACCATCGATCTGAAATTCTCCTTCGCCCCCGGGGCGCCGATCACCGGGTTCAAGGATGTCGGCCTGCCGCAGATGCGCAAACTGGATTCGACCGCGTCGGAAACGCTGACCAGCGTGAAAGTCAAGATCAGCGACGACTATTTCCTGATCGCGTTGGCCAATGGCCCACAAGACGTCGCCCGCAACCTCGACCTGATGAAGACACGGGCCTGGTTCGACTTCCCCCTGCTGCTCAACGACAATCGCATCGCCAAGATCGTGTTCCAGAAATCGCCTGAGGGGGAGGCGATGCTGGCCAAAGCGTTCGAGGCGTGGAAGTGAGCCTGGCCGCTATCTTCGCGCATTGAAGACGCGCGTCGAAACGAAATAGCCATCCTCGACCACCCCGAAGGCGATCGGCGCCCCGAAGCACGCGGCCCAGGCGGGGCCGCGCGGCGGAACGGCGCCGCGCAGAAGCAGCCTCTGACCGCGCCGCAGGGTCGCCGCACCGTTGCGGTCGACCGGCAGCGGCGACAATTCAGCCAGGCCCGCCTCAAGCGGCAGCATCGCTTGGGCCATGAGCTCGGCGTCGTCGGGAAGGCGGTCGAGAGGAACGCCATCCTCCGCGCTGAATGGACCGACGCGAGTGCGCCTCAATTCGACGACATGGCCATAGCAGCCGAGCGCGCGGCCGAGGTCGCGCGCGATCGCGCGAACGTAGGCGCCTTTGCCGCATTCCGCCTCAAAGACCGCCGAGTCCGGCTCCGCAGATACGAGAGCGAGCCTGTCGACACGGACCGCACGAGCTGCAATCTCGAAGAGTTCGCCTTCGCGCGCGAGGTCGTAGGCGCGCGCGCCGTCGATCTTGATCGCCGAAAAGGTCGGCGGCGCCTGGTCGATCACGCCGACGAAGCGCGGCAGGAGAGCTTCGATCTCGGGCGTGCTGGGACGCTGACTGCAGCGCGCGACGATTTCGCCTTCGGCGTCATCGGTCGCGCTTTCCTCACCCCAGCGCACACGAAACCGATAGGCCTTCGTGCCATCCTGCACGATCGGGACGGTCTTGGTCGCCTCGCCGAAAGCGACCGGCAGCACGCCGGAAGCGAGCGGATCGAGCGTGCCGGCGTGGCCCGCCTTTCTGGCGTTGAACAGGAATTTGAGCCGCCCGACCGCCTGGGTCGACGAGACGCCAACAGGCTTGTCGAGATTGATCCACCCGTCGACCTCGATCCGGGTCGACCTCTTCTGCTGCGGTCTGATGCGCCGGGCTTCCGACACGCCGTCGCTGGGCGCCGCGTGATCGGAGGTCTTGTCTGTCATGACTCGTCGTCGTTCCGGTTTTTGCGGCGGTCGAGGTCGCGCGCCACCCCCGGTGACTTCAGGAGAGCGTCGATACGCGCCTGCGCGTCGAATGTGGGATCGAGCGAAAAACGCAGCTCGGGCGCGAATTTGAGATTGATCCGGCGCGCGACCAGCGCCCGGAGCGCCTTCTTGTGCTGGTTGAGCGCCCCGATCGTCGCCTCGGCGCCCTCGCCTCCGAGCGGCATCACCGATATTGCCGCAAGCTTGAGGTCCGGCGACATGCGGACGCTGGCGACGGTGATTGGATGGGAGGCGAGGGCGTCGTCGAGGATGTCTCCGCGCGCGAGGAGCTCGGAGATCGTCTGACGGATCAGCTCGCCGACCCGTTCCGTTCGATGCGTCGGACCATGGGATTTCGCGGAGGAGCGGGACATCGGATTTGCCTGAGAGCGGGGTGCGCGGGCGATGGCCGCAGGTCGGCTTCGCGCGGACGCCGCGAAGCAACTCAAATCGAGTTGAGCCGAGCCGAAAATTTCGGCGGCGCTACCGACGTCAGCGCATCGTTCGGACCACGCTCGACCATTGTCAACCGGCCTCCTCGCGGCCGCTGCGAACGAACGCGCGGCGCCGCACGGCTTCGACGACCCAAAACTCGTTGACGCCGTGGCGCGCATAGAGGCTGCGATCATAGGCGAGACTGGCCGCCGCGACCTCGATCGCCAGCAGATTGTCCGAGCAATTCACGCTCTCGACCTTGACGCCTCTCGGATAAGCGACAAGGTCGGGTTCGACGAAAGTGTTGGCGCTGAGATAGATCGTGGTTTCGACCCCGAGCCCCTGGCGTTCAGGCAACGCGCGCGCTATATCGAGCTTGAGCGCCGACTTGACCAGCTCAGGGCCATGGGTCTTGACCTGCATCGGCACGATCTCGCCTTCGATCAGCTCGAAATTCTCGTCGTCCGAGATGACGCCGGCGTCCTGCATGCGCAGAATTTCGGCCACCGTGAATGAACGGCAGTCGAACCCCTCGGCGGCGCGGGTAACGTTGGCCATCATGACTTCCGTCCGGTCACAGCGTGCGGCGGATTTCTTCGACGTTGTAGCATTCGATGACGTCGCCGACGCGCATGTCCTGGTAGTTCTCGAACGCCATGCCGCATTCCTGGCCGGACTGCACCTGGGCGAGTTCGTCCTTGAAGCGCTTGAGCGTCGAGAGCTTGCCCTCGTGCACGACGACGCTGTCGCGGATGAGGCGCACCTGCGCGCCGCGCTGCACCACGCCGTCGGTGACCCGGCAGCCGGCCACGACGCCGACCTTGGAGATGTGGAACAACTCCAAAATCTGCGCATTGCCGAGCATCGTCTCGCGCAGCGTCGGCGCGAGCATGCCTGAAAGCGCCGCCTTCACGTCATCAACGAGGTTGTAGATGATGTTGTAGTAGCGGATCTCGATGCCGGCCTGTTCTGCGAGGTCGCGAGCTTCCTTGTGGGCGCGCACATTGAAGCCGAGGATGACCGCCTTGGAGGCCTCCGCGAGCGTGACGTCGGATTCGGTGACGCCCCCGACGCCGCCGTGGATGACGCGCGCCTGGACTTCGTCGTTGCCGAGTTTTTCGACCGCCGCGGTGATCGCCTCGATCGAGCCCTGCACGTCGCCCTTGAGGACGATGGGCAGTTCTTTATGGCCCGCCGCCTTGAGGTTGCTCATCATGTCGGAGAGCGACGTGCGCGCCGCCGGTCCGCGGGCGGCCAGTTTTTCGCGTCTCTGGCGCTCGCGATATTCGGTGATTTCGCGCGCGCGCGCTTCCGTCTCGACGACGGCGACCCGGTCGCCCGCCTCGGGAGCTCCGGAGAAGCCGAGCGCCTCGACCGGCATGGAAGGCCCGGCCGATTCGACCGTCGAGCCCTTGTCGTCGATGAGCGCCCTGACGCGGCCCCAATGCGAGCCGGCGACGACCAGCGCGCCTACCCGCAGGGTGCCGCGCTGCACCAGTATGGTCGCGACGGGACCGCGGCCGCGGTCCAGCCTCGCCTCGATGACCGTTCCTTCCGCGCTGCGGTCGGGGTCGGCCACGAGGTCGAGCAGCTCGGCCTGCAAGGCAATGGCTTCGAGCAGCTTGTCGAGATTAGTGTGCTTAACCGCGGAAACCTCGACCGCGAGCGTGTCGCCGCCAAACGCCTCGACCTGCACGTCGTGTTGCAGAAGTTCCTGCATCACGCGCTGGGGATCGGCGTCCGGTTTGTCGATTTTGTTGATGGCCACGATGATCGGCGCCTTGGCCGCCCTAGCGTGGCGAATCGCCTCGATCGTCTGCGGCATCACGCCGTCGTCCGCGGCCACCACCAACACAACGATGTCGGTGACCTTCGCGCCTCGCGCCCGCATCGCGGTGAAGGCCGCATGCCCGGGCGTATCGATGAAGGTGATTGTTTCGCCGCCGGGCGCCGCGACCTGGTAGGCGCCGATGTGCTGGGTGATGCCGCCAGCCTCGCCCGACACGACGTTGGCGTGGCGAATGGCGTCGAGCAAGGACGTCTTGCCGTGGTCGACGTGGCCCATGATGGTGACGATCGGCGGCCGAGGCGCCGTCGCGCCGTCATCGTCGGGACGGTCGAACAGGCCCTCCTCGACGTCGGATTCGGCGACGCGCTTGACCGAATGGCCCATTTCCTCGGCGAGGAGCTGGGCGGTGTCTGCGTCGAGCACGTCGGTCAGCGTCACCATGCGCCCTTGCCGCATCAGAAGCTTGATCACGTCGACCGCGCGCTCGGACATGCGGCTTGCGAGCTCCTGGATGGTGATCGCCTCTGGGAGAACGACTTCCCGCGCGATTTTCTCCTTTTGATCGTCCGCGCCGTGGCCCTTGAGGCGCTGGGTGCGGCGGCGGAAGGAGGCGACCGAACGCGTGCGCTCCTCTTCACCAGAAGTCGCGCTGGCGACGGTCAGGCGCCCGCGGTTGCGCTGCTCGCTGCCGCGCGCCGGGCGCGGCGTCGGCACGACGACCTTCTGCGGCGTCAACGGCAGCGCGCGGCGGGGAAAGCGCTTCGCCTCGTCCTCCTCGGCTCCTGTCCTGGCCGGAACTGGAGAAACGGAGGAGAGGGCGCCGGCCGCGGTTCTGCGGGGAACGGACGGCGTCGGCGCGGGCTCGCCGCCGGCGAGACGCCTACGGGCTTCGTCCTCGGACTGCCGCTTGAAATTGGCTTCCTGCGCTCGGCGAAGTTCTTCTTCGCGCTTGCGCGCCTCGGCAGCCTCGCGCTCGACCCGGTCGCGCGCCTCGCGCTCCCGGCGCACTTCGGCCTCCGCCTCCTGTCGGCGGCGATCTTCCTCCTCGCGCACGCGGGCGTCGAGAAGCGCCCGGTTTCGCGCCTCGCGCTGCTCCGCGGTCAATGTCGGCAGCACCACGCCGGTCTTGGGCGGCGGCGGCGCAGCCGGCTTCACGGGCGAGGCGGGGACGACCGAAATCGGCTTGGTCGCCGCGCCCGCATTCTGCGCCGGAACCGGGCCGGCGCCGGCGGCCGGAGCAGAGCGGGCGGGGGCCAAGGACTGCGCGGAATCGCCAGGCCCGAGAACGCGACGCTTCACCTTCTCGACCACGACAGCCTTGCTGCGCCCATGCGAAAAACTTTGGCGCACGGTGCCGTGTTCGACCGGGCGCTTCAGGTGCAAAGTCGCTTTCGGCGGCGCCGCGCCAACGGGATTGTCACTGTTGCTCGTTTCGTTCATGCCCATTCCTAATCGCTTGGCCCTTCAGCCAATTTGTCCGACGAGCCAAGCGTCGCGACGCTGTCGGCGGCCGCCACTCCGCTGACCGTCCTTGTTGTCGCGACCGCCGCGCTCGCGCGGTAACGGCGCAAACGCCCCGCCTTTGCGAGAAAGGCCGAACTCGCCGCGCCTGGTTTGAGCGCAGCGTGTATCACATTTCCCTTCCCCAACGCCAAATCCAATTGATCGGACGAAAAGAGATTTACGCGCGCGATCGCGTCGGCCGCCTCGCCGAATCTGGCGCGCAGGGCCTGGATTCGCTTCGCGGCCCCGTCAGGAGCGCCGTCGTTCGCCTGAACCAATACGGCGATTTGGCCGTCCGCGATCGCCGAATCGACCTTGAACGCACCGACGACGACGAGTCCCGCCTTGTTGGCCATCGACAGCGATTGCAGCGCGTCGCGCTCCAGAAGCCCGTCAACCGTTTCGGCCAGCGTGGCCGGCGCTTGCGCCCTGATCCGAAAGGCGCGCGAAAAAGCCTGCTTCGAGGCCGCGCGCTGAACGACCTCAAAACTCAGTCGCGTCCAGACCCCGCGTCCAGGCAGCCGGCGCCGGATGTCCGGGACGACCGACCCGTCGACCGCGAGGGCAAAACGCAGCATCGCCTCGGGAGCCTCCTTGACTCCCGTCACGATGCAGGTCCGTTCCGACCCGCGCTCCTCGTTGGTTGCGTCCGTCCGCAATCGGCCGTCCCTTATTCCGCTCAGACGCTCTCGCCCGCGCCCTCTTCCGGCTTGGCTTCGGACGTGGGCTCGGGCGCGCTGATCCAGCCCGCGCGCACGCGCGCGTCGAGAATCATGGCGTCGGCCTGAGCGCGCGAGAGGTCGAAGCCGCTGAGGTAGCCCGGTCTCGCGGTCTCGCCGCTGTCGCCGCGCTCGACCCAGCCGACGAGGTCGTCGCTGGCGCAATCGCCGAGGTCCTCGAGCGTCTTGACGCCGTTCTCCCCGAGCGTAACCAGCATCGGCGAGGTCATGCCCTCGATCTCCTTGAGCGCGTCGGAGACGCCGAGCGCCTTGCGCCTGTCATCGAACTCCGCCTCGATCCGGGCGAGATGAGCCAGCGCGCGCGACTGGATTTCCCCCGCCGTCTCATCGTCGAAGCCTTCGATCGAGGCCAGTTCGCGCGGCTCGACATAGGCGATTTCCTCGACGCTTCGGAACCCTTCGGAGGCGAGAAGCTGAGCGACGGTCTCGTCGACGTCGAGCGCCTCCATGAAGCTGTTGGTGCGCTCGGCGAATTCCTTCTGGCGGCGCTCGGATTCTTCAGCCTCCGTCAGGATATCGATGTCCCACCCGGTCAGCTGTGAGGCGAGGCGCACGTTCTGTCCGCGCCGGCCGATCGCCAGGGAAAGCTGATCGTCGGGCACCACGACCTCAATACGGGTCGAGTCTTCGTCGAGCACGACCTTCATCACTTCCGCCGGCTGCAGGGCGTTGACGATGAAGGTCGCCGCGTCGGGCGACCAGGGTATGATGTCGATCTTCTCGCCCTGCAACTCGTTTACGACCGCCTGAACGCGCGAGCCGCGCATGCCGACGCAGGCGCCGACCGGATCAATCGAGGAATCGTGCGAGGTAACCGCGATCTTGGCGCGCGAGCCCGGATCGCGGGCGACCGATTTGATCTCGACGATGCCGTCGTAGATCTCGGGCACCTCCTGAGCGAACAGCCTGGCCGTGAACTGGGGATGGGTGCGCGAAAGAAAGATCTGGGGGCCGCGCGCCTCGCGCCTGACGTCGTAGACATAAGCGCGGACGCGGTCGCCGGGACGAAACATTTCGCGCGGGATCAGTTCGTCCCGGCGCACGACTGCCTCGCCCGCGCCGGCGCCGCCGAGGTCGACCACGACGTTGCCGTATTCGACGCGCTTGACTTGGCCGTTGATGATGTCGCCGATGCGGTCCTTGTAGACCTCGTACTGCTTGTCGCGCTCGGCCTCGCGAATCTTCTGGACCAGAACCTGCTTGGAGGCCTGGGCGGGGATTCGACCGTAGTCGAACGGCGGCAGCGATTCGGCGATCCAGTCGCCGATCTGCGCCGAAGGGTTCTTCTTCTGGGCGTCGGCGAGCGTGATCTGCGTCGCATCGTTCTCGAGTTCATCGACAACCAGCAACAGCCGGGAAAAGCGGATTTCCCCGGTCTTCGGATTGATCTCCGCCCGGACCTCGGTTTCCTGGCCGTAGCGCGAGCGCGCGGCCTTCTGCATCGCGTCCTCCATCGAGGCCAGAACGATCGTCCGGTCGATAGATTTCTCTCGCGCCACGGCGTCGACGATTTGCAAGAGTTCGAGTTTGTTGGCGCTAACGGCCATTGGCGTCTCCTTCGTCAGGCCCGCGCGGCTCCAGGGCCGCGTCACGGGCCGCAATTCTTCTCGGCTTCGATTTCGTTCCCGCCGCGGCGCCCGGCGTCTTCTGAAATTCGGGCCCGGGCTTCCCGGACGCCGCGCGTCTGGCCTTCTTGTGAGCGGCCTTCTCGCGCTGCAACGCGGCGCGAATGAGTTCATCGGTCAGCACCAGGCGCGCCTCAGCCATCGTGCGGATCGGCAGTTCGACCTCCGTCGCGCTCATGTCGTCGGCGGTGAGCGCCACCCGCGCACTCGGGCCCTCGGCGCCCGGCCCGACCGACTCGATCCGGCCGCGAAAACGCTTGCGCCCGTTGAGCGCAACCGCCATCTCGATTCGCGCGTCATGGCCGACGGCGCGCAAGAAATCCGATTCGCGAACCAGCGGCCGGTCGATGCCCGGCGAAGAAACCTCGAGCCGATAGGGCTGCGCCATCGGCTCCTCGACGTCGAACACCGGCGACAGCGCGATGCTGGCCCGCTCGCAATCCTCGATCGACATAGTCCCGTCCGGACGCTCGGCCATAATCTGCACCGTCGCTCCGGCGGTGGACAGCTTGGCCCGCACCAGCCTGAGGCCCAGATCGCGCAATACCGGCGACGCGACGCGGGCGATGCGCTTGGCCGGCCCTGCGTCCTCGATCAGGCGCGCCTCGTCGAGGGCGCCGACGGGCTCGGAAGCATTATGAGGCGACGCTACGACCATGACCATGCGGCAACAAAAAAGAGCGGGTCCCGGCCGGGGCCCACTCTCAGGAAGTCTCTTCATCAGGACGATGAAGAGCTATGAGACTGTCTACCAAAATCATATAGTGCAGTCTGCCGGGCAGCGCAAGGACAAAGCGTTTTGCGTCCATTGCCGCGTTCGAGCGGCGCGCTTCGACGACGCCGCCCCCTACGTCGTCGGCAGCTTGAAGCCCTTGAACGTCTCGCGCAGCTTGAGCTTGTTGATCTTGCCGGTCGCGGTGTGCGGGATTTCCTTCACGACCTGCATGTCGTCGGGCATCCACCATTTGGCGATGCGCGGCTTCAAGTACGCGAGCACCTCCTCCGCCTTCGGACTGTGGCCCTCTTTCGGCACCACGACCAACAGCGGCCGTTCGTCCCATTTCGGATGGGCGACGCCGATTACGGCGGCCTCGGCGACGTCCGGATGGCCGACCGCGAGATTTTCGATGTCGATGGTCGAAATCCACTCGCCGCCCGACTTGATCACGTCCTTGGCGCGATCGGTGATCTGCATGACGCCGTTGGGGTCGATAGTCGCGACGTCGCCGGTGTCGAAGAAGCCGTTCTCGTCGAGAATCTTGCCGCCCTCGTCCTTGAAATAGGTCTCGACGACCGCAAAGCCCTTGACCTTGAGCCGGCCGAAGCGCTTGCCGTCCCACGGCAGCTCCTTGTTCTGTTCGTCGACGATCCTCATTTCGACCCCGAACGGCGCCCACCCCTGCTTGGCCTGAAGCGCTAGCTTCGCCTCATGCGAGAGCGACATCTGGATCGGCTTGAACGAGCCGACCGTGCCCAGCGGGCTCATTTCGGTCATGCCCCAGGCGTGGCGCACTTCGACCCCGTAATCGTCCTGGAAGGCGCGAATCATATCAGGCGGGCATGCCGAGCCGCCGATGACGACTAGCTTGAGCGTCGAGAGCCGCTTGCCCTCCTTGCGCAGGTAATGGAGCAGTCCGAGCCAGACGGTCGGCACGGCCGCGGTCATGGTGACCTTTTCGGTTTCGAGAGCATCGTAGACCGACGCGCCGTCGAGCCTCGCTCCCGGCATCACCATCCGCGCCCCGCGGATGAGGCACGCGAGTGCAAGGCCCCACGAATTGGCATGGAACATCGGCACCACAGGGAGAACCGAATCAAAGGCGTTCAGCGTCAGGGTCTCGGGGCCGGTCGCCATCAACGAGTGCAAGATGTTTGAGCGGTGCGAATAGAGCACCCCTTTCGGGTTGCCGGTGGTGCCCGAGGTGTAGCAGAGCCCGGCCGCGGTGCGCTCGTCGAACTCCTTCCATTGGAAGTCGACGTCGACCTCGCCTAGCCAGTCCTCGTAGGCGACCGCGTTCTTGAGCTTGGTCGCCGGCATGTGGGCGGCGTCGGTCAGGACGACATAACGCTCGACGGTCGGCAGCTTGTCCGCAATCGCCTCAAGGAGCGGTACGAAAGTCAGATCGGTCAGCACCATCCGGTCTTCGGCGTCGTTGACGATCCAGGCGATTTGCTCCGGAAAGAGACGGGGATTGACCGTGTGGTAGATGGCGCCGAGCCCCGCGATGCCGTACCACGCCTCCAGATGCCGGTAACCGTTCCAGGCGAGCGTTGCGACGCGGTCGCCGAGCCTGATCCCGTCGCGGTCGAGGCGTTTGGCGACTTTGAGCGCGCGGTCGCGGATCTCGCGATAGTTCGTGCGGTGCATCGGCCCTTCCACCATGCGGGAGACGACTTCCCGCTCGGGGAACTGGATTGCCGCAAAATCGATAATATTGTGCATCAGCAGGGGCCATTCCTGCATCCGTCCGAGCATGGCGGTCCTCCCGACTGGGCGCGCAGCGCTTGATCCCGCCGCACGTATTGTTCATGTCTTTACCTTGGCGCCGTGAATGCGGGTTGGCAATCACGCCAGCGGAACTTTCGGCCTCCGCCTGAACTCGCGCCGCCTAGGCGCTCGCCGCTGGAAGATTAAGGACCCCGATGCCTATTCAACACAATCCGGACCGATCCATTCGGGTCTGGTTTCGCATCATCCGCCTGGTGGGGCGAATGGAGGCGGCGATCACCGAGCGGCTTCGCGCGATCGGCGTCTCGATCCCCCAGTGCGACGTGCTGACGACCCTGAGCGAGGAGGAAGGCGTCAGCCAGCAGGAGCTCGCCAAGCGGCTCTACGTCACCAAAGGCAACATTTCCGGGCTTCTCGACCGGCTGGAAAACGCCGGACTGGTCGAGCGGCGCTCGATCGCTTCGGACCGGCGCCAATATGCGATCTATCTCACCGAGGCCGGGCGCGCGACCGCGCGGAGGGCCATCACCGTCCAGCACCGCTGGATCGCATCGACGCTGGGCCGCATGTCGGAGAGCGAACTCGAGGCCCTGGAGACCCAACTCATCGCGCTCCGCGACCGCGTCCGCGAGGAGGAAAGCGCGGGGCGGCCGAGGGCGGCCGAAGCCCAGGGCGGCTGAGGCAAGCTTGCCGCGGGCTGCGCGCCTGTTGGTCGACGCCGCGAGTACACCCGGCGGAAACCTCCGGCGCCGCCCTGTTCGGAGTCCGCCCGATCGATCCAGGCCGCGCTCCGGCCCCCTTTCCGCGTCTTCCGCCGGCCATGTCCGTCAGCGTCGGTGCGCTCGACGCGGGCGTAAATAGGAAAGGGCGCCGAGGCCGGGGTCTATTTGGCTCGCCCAGCGCCTCACCTCTTGTTACAACCAAGAGATTGTAAAACCCGGCGATTCGAGCCGCATTTTCATTTGATTTATCACCCCCTAGGCTTCGAGTTGCGGAGCATGCAATATTTTACTCATTTGGCCGAAGGGAATGAACTATAGCAATTGAAGGAATAACGATATCAAGTATTATAGCATTTGAATAGTACACGCAATTAGCGAAGCATTGTCTATGTGCAATCTACAGTTGCGTTAATTGCATTGGATACGCTTCCTATACTAATGGAGGATTAAGATACTGGTTGACAACTAATCAACAACGTCGCAAGGTGAGTCCAGGCGGAGCGCTAAAGAGCGGGGCGCGGGGACGTCCGGTCGCGTGGGGCGTTGCCGCAACGAGGGGGAAGCACCATGCACGGCATCGACCTCGAATTGCGCGGTCACGCCTCTCGTCTTCGCCTGCTAGGCATCGCCGCACGTCACGGTTCTCGGGCCGCGCGGACGGCCTCCGCTGAAGCTTGATCGGCGGGCGCCGCTCGACGGGAGAAGGGCCGCTCCCCCCAGGCGGCCCTTTTTTCTCGCAAGGGCGCGCGTTTGCCGCCCGCGAATGCGTCCCGCGGGCCTAGCGGTCGAGTCCGCCCATCAGCATGTATTTGATCTCCACGAATTCTTCCGTCCCGTGACGCGAGCCCTCTCGGCCGAGACCCAATTCCTTCATGCCTCCAAACGGGGCGAGTTCGGTCGAGATGGCGCCGGAGTTGATCCCGACCATGCCGTATTCGAGCGCCTCGGCAACTCGCCACACCCGCCCGAGATCGCGGGCGTAGAAATAGGCGGCAAGTCCGTATTGGGTGTCGTTGGCGAGGCGGATCGCATCCGCTTCGTCCTTGAACCGAAACACCGGGGCGACCGGGCCGAATGTCTCCTCGCGGGCGATGCGCATCGAGGCTTTGAGCCCGGAAAGCACGGTCGGCTCGAAGAAGGTGCGCCCGAGCGCGTGCCGACGGCCGCCGATCGTCGCTCTGGCGCCCCCGGCGAGCGCGTCGGCGACATGAGCCTCGACTTTCTCGACCGCCTCCTCGTTGATAAGCGGTCCCTGCGTGACGCCGGCCTGCGTTCCCTCGCCGACCGTGAGCTTACCGACCGCTTCGGTCAGTTTGGCGACGAAGCTGTCGTGGATCCCGTCTTGAGCATAGATGCGGTTGGCGCAGACGCAGGTCTGACCCATGTTGCGGAATTTCGAGCCGATCGCGCCTTCGACGGCGGCCTCCAGGTCCGCATCGTCGAACACGATGAACGGCGCGTTGCCGCCGAGCTCAAGCCCGACCTTCTTCACTGTTCCCGCCGCTTGGCGCATCAACAGCTTGCCAACCTCGGTCGAACCGGTGAAGCCGACGAAGCGCACCGCCGGGTGCTCGCACAGCGCCTTGCCGATCGCCGGAGCGTCGCCGGTAATGACGTTGAGAACGCCGGCGGGAAATCCCGCGCGCATCGCCAGTTCGCCCAGCGCCAGCGCGGTCAGCGGCGTCTCGGGCGCGGGCTTGGCGACCGCCGCACAGCCGACCGCGAGCGCCGGCGCGATCTTCCGGGTGATCATCGCGGCGGGAAAATTCCAGGGCGTGATCGCCGCGACGACGCCGATCGGCTGCTTGATCACCAGAATGCGGGAATCGGCGCGGAATGTCGGGTTGATCTCGCCATAGACGCGCTTGGCCTCCTCGGCGAAAAACTCGACGAAGGAGGCCGCGTAGTCGACCTCGCCCCGGGCTTCGGCGATCGGCTTGCCCTGCTCGCTCGTCATGATCAGCGCGATGTCCTCGCGATGGGCGATGATGAGATCGAACCAGCGCCGCAGGATCGCGGCGCGCTGCTTGGGGAGCGTCCTAGCCCAAGGCCCGAAGGACCTTTGCGCCGCCTCGATCGCGCGGACGGTCTCGGCATGGCCGAAACGCGGAACGCTCGCGATCAGCGCCCCGGTCGCGGGATTTCGGATCGGGTCGACGCCTGCGCCGACCCAGGCGCCGTCGACAAGGCACTGGCTTTTCAGAAGCGAATTGTCGGCGAGTTTCATCGGGGGTCTCCTGGTGCAAGATCATCATAGCAGAGCGTAAGCCCGCAGGCGCGCCATGGCTGTTCGGCACGGAGACGCGCAAGCACCGCGCGGCGTTCGCCGGTCAAATTTTTCATTTCTCACGACCGAGGGAACGTTTCGAGCGCCCCGGCGTTCCGCATCCATATGCCGCCCCTCTAAAGCGGCGACAGGAACTGGCCATGTCTCGAACCCTCTTTCGCAAAGACAGTTATGCGAGCTGGTTGCTCATTTTGGCTTTCCTCATCGGCGTGGGCTTGGCCGCGCTCGACTATGTAAGCCGAGGCGACGGGATTGCGTATTCGCCTGGCGCGCTCCTGGTCTTGGTTTCCACCGTCCTGATCCTGGCGGCTTCGACGGTTGTCATTGTCGATATTGGCCTGCCGGCGTGGCTCGGCGGCGTACTTTACGCTTTGATCATTCTTGGTCTCATCGGCACAGCCCTGGCGGCCTGGTTTCTCAATTCCAACTGGCTGATGGCGCTCATGATCATCGGCCTTCTCGGATGCCTGGCTCAACTTCTCGTCAGCTCAGCCAATGTGAGCGTCGCGACCCGCGCTTCAGGCATGGGCGGTCGGTCATGACCCACAAGGCCTTCCTGACTGCGATCTTGTCCGCGGCTCTGTCCGCGAGCGGGGCCTTTGCGCAATCAAACACCGCGCCAGCTCAGCCGCGCGCAGCTTCGTCATCACAAACCGGACAGGCAGCGACGGGCGGTGGGGCTTCCGGCCAGCCGTCGGTCCATCCTGCGCCAGCCGAAGCGGCCGGACACGGCCCCGACAACTGGATGACTTCCGACGTTTGGGCGACCTTCAACGGCGACCTGATGGCGCAAAAATTCTCTCCTGCAACGCAAATCACGCCTGAAAACGTCGGCAAGCTGAAAAAGGTTTGGGAGACGCATACCGGCGACGTCTCGAACGGCGGCGGCGGAAAGCCGATGACGGTCTGGTCGGCGACGCCGCTGTTCGTCAACGATACGCTTTATCTCGGAACGCCGTTCTATCGCATTCTCGCCCTCGAACCCGACACCGGAAAGGTGAAGTGGACCTTCAATCCGCACGCCGTCCTCAAGGCGCTGACCCAGCCCGACCTGAAGAATCGCGGCGTCGCCTATTGGCAGGCTGCGGATCCGCAGGCCGGCAAGGCTTGTGACAAGATGGTCTATATCGGCACCATGGACGCCAAACTTTACGGCGTCGACGCCGACACCGGGAAGCCTTGCCCGCGCTTCGGCAAGAACGGAATGGTGGACGTCAACCAGTGGAACACGACCAATAACAAATGGCCGCTGTCGCTGCTGCAGCCGCCGACGGTGTACCACGATACGCTGTTTCTGGGTTGGGCCGGAAGGGACTGGACTGACTCGGCCGCTCCGCTCGGTTCGGTTTTCGCCCTCGACGCCCGAACCGGGAGGCTCAAATGGACCTTCAACGCCCTGCCGAAAAGCGTGGCTTCCAATACCGGCACGGCCAACGTTTGGGCTTCAATGTCGATCGATCCGGAAACGGGGCTGCTTTATGTGCCCGTTAGCTCGCCGAGCCCGAATTTTTATGGCGGCGCCCGCGAGGAGAAGCTTTCGCTCGCCACATCCGTCACGGCGCTCAATTCAGAGACGGGAAAGGTCGTGTGGAGCCGACAGTTGGTTCATCACGACATCTGGGACTACGACACAAATTCCGCCCCCGTTCTGATCGACATCAAGAAAGACGGGAAGACGATCCCGGCGCTGGTGCAGTCATCGAAGCAGGGGTTTCTCTTTGTGTTGAACCGGAAAACCGGCGAGCCGATCTACCCGATCGAGGAGAAGGCGGTTCCGAAATCCAACGTTCCTGGAGAACAGGCGGCGCCGACCCAGCCCTATGTGGCGACGCCAGCGCCCACCGTTCCCGACCGGTGGCCGGGCGTGTCGAGGCTCGCCGACCTCGCCAGCCTCGGCTATTGCAGCCGCGAGGCCAAAGAGCTGCGTTACGATGGACGGTTCACGCCGCCCAGCCTTCAAGGCTCGATCATCTTTCCCCCGACGACTGGGGGCGTGGAGTGGGGCGGCGGCGCGGTGGACCCGGCGACCGACACTTACGTCGTCAACTCTTCCCGCGTCGTGCAGATCTATCAGCTGATCAAACGGGCGGATTACAAGAAGGACGCTGGGAAGTCCGGCTACTTCCCTCAGGCCGGCGCGCCCTACGGCGTCCATCTGAAGAGTTTTCTCAATTCGATCGGCATGCCCTGCTGGAAGCCGCCCTACGGAACGTTGTCGTCGTACGACCTGAACACAGGCAAGCTTCTCTGGGACGAGCCGTTCGGTCAGGTCCAGAAGTGGGGCTTCTACATGCCGAAGTCCTGGGGATCGGTGACGATCGGCGCGCCGGTCGTCACCCGATCGGGCCTGATTTTCATCGGCGCCTCGATGGACTCGAGAGTGCGCGCCATCGATTTGAAGAGCGGAAAGGTCTTGTGGCGCAGCCTCGTCGATGCTCCCGCCGTCGCGATGCCTGCGGTCTACGTCTACAAGGACCGGGAGTATGTCGTTTTCGCTGTCGGCGGAAACTCCATTCTGTTGCCGAAGGTCAGCGATGAGATCGTCGCCTATGGGTTGCCGAATGGAGGCTGACCCGCGATGACGACGCCCCGTCACCGTTCGCGCATGGCGGTCGAGGCGGTTTCGACCAGGGGGGAGAACAGGTATTCGATGAGGCGGCGGCGGCCGGTCTTGAGTTCGACGGTGACCGCCATGCCGGAGGTGAGGGGCTGATTGACGCCGTCGACTGGCATGGTCGTCCGGTCAGGCGTCAGCGCCACCGCAAACACCAGGTTCTGGGTACGCTCGGCGCCGGCGTAGCCGGCGGCTTTGGAAGCGTGCGCAGGATCACCCTCGATCGCGCTGGCGTCGGGCTCGGGGATAGCGTCCCTGGCGATGCGGGTCACATGCGCCGTGATCGAGCCGTAGCGGGTGAAGGGGAAGGCTTCGACCTTGACCACGGCTTCCTGCCCGAGGCTGACGAAACCGATGTCGCGGTTCATGACATAAGCTTCGATCTCCAGCTTGGAATTCTCCGGCACCACCCGCATGATCTCCTGGCCGCTGGCGACGACCTGGCCGACATTGACTATGACTGAGGACTGCACCCGGCCGGCGATCGGCGAGCGCAAGGTCAGACGGTCGAGCGCGGCTCGAGCCTTGGCGAGGCGCTGCCGGACGTCCTCGCTCCGCCGCTCGGCGTCGTCGAGCTTCTGGGCGTTGTCGGCGAGGAAGGCCTCGACCGCCTTCTGAGAGTCGCGAGCAATCACATTGAGCCCGGCGGTAAGCGAGGCAAGCTGGCCTTCCTGCATCGCCAGCTGGGTGATCTGGTATTGCAGCGTCTCGGTGGCGTCGATCACCGCGGCCTTGGCGCCGGCCTTCACCTCGACCAGCCTCACCCGCATGTCGACCCGCTCCTGCAGCGTCGCCACCAGGGCCTTTTGGCTCATTATGGTCTGGCGCAGCATGTCGCGCTCGGCCGTCTTTTGCGCCCGCTCGGCGTCGAACGAAGCCAGCGTCGCGGCGAGCTTGCCGAGGTCGGCCGCCAAAACCCTCTCTTCGCGCGCGCGCAAGGGGGAGGCTATGTCATCTGGCCAATCGATGGACGGCATCGGCTCGAACGTCCGCGCCCGCGCGGCGGCGAGCGCGACCTTGCGGCGGGCCGCTTCGGCGCGCGCCGAATTCAACTCGGCGTCGGCGGCCTTGACGTCGGCCTCGGCGGCCGAGGAATCGAGTACGACGAGGACGTCGCCCGCCTTGACCACGCTGCCGTTGGAGACATGGATGGCCGCGATCCGGCCGGTCTCCAAAGGCTCGATCACCTTGACCCGCCCGGCCGGCTGAAACTTGCCCTGGGCCGAGGCGATGATGTCGATGCGGCCGAAATAGGCGAGCGCCAGCCCGACCGCCACAAGAGCGCAGATGATCCACAGGAACGCCATCCTGACCGGCGAGGCCGGCGTCTCCAGGATCTCCAGCGCCGGGGCCAGGAATTCCCTGTCGGCGAGAGCCTCCCCCGGCGCCCGCCATCGTGCCAGCGCCCGGGCCGCGTCCGGCGCCGCCTGGTGGGCGTGCGGCTCTTGGTTGGCCGGCAGCGCCTGTGCGGCGCGCACGAGTTCCGTCATCAGGCGACCTCCGCCGGCTGCGGCTGGGCCTGGAGCCCCCAGAGATAGGCGTAAAGACCGCCCGGACGGCGCAGCAATTCGTCGTGCGAACCGACTTCTACGATCCGCCCCTCGGCCATGCCGACGATCCGATTGCAGCCGCGCACCGCCGCCAGTCGGTGGGCGACGATGATGACGGTGCGGTCGCGAACGATCCGGCGCATGTTGCGCTGGACGATCCGCTCGCTCTCGTAGTCGAGCGCCGAGGTCGCCTCGTCCAGAATGAGAATCCGCGGGTTCGTCGCCAGCGCCCGGGCGATGGCGATGCGTTGCCGCTGGCCGCCCGACAGATTGGCCCCGCGCTCCTCGATCACGGTGTCGTAGCCCTCGGAGAGCCGGTCGATGAACTCGTCGGCCCCGGCGAGCCGGGCAATCTCCATCACCCGCGCCCGCGCCATCGCCGGTTCGGCGAAGGCGATGTTCTCGTGGATGGTGCGGTTGAACAGAAGGTTCTCCTGCAGCACAACGCCGATGTGGCTGCGCAGCCACGACGGATCGACCTGGCTCAGATCCGCCCCGTCGATCAGCACCTGGCCCTCGTTCGGCAGATAGAGGCGCTGGATCAGCTTGGTCAGGGTCGACTTGCCTGAGCCAGAGGGGCCGACGATTCCGATCGTCTCGCCAGGCTGGATGGCGAGCGAAACTTCCTTCAACACCGCCGCCCCGCCAGGACGATAGGCGAAGCCGACCCGGCGCAGTTCGATCGCGCCCCGCGGCGTCGGCGGAGCGAGCCGGGTCAGCGGCGCCGGTTCGGGGGCCGCATTGAGAATGTCGCCCAAGCGCTCGATCGAGATTTGGACTTGCTGGAAATCCTGCCAGATCTGCGAAAGCCGCAGGATCGGCTGCACCGCCTGCGCGGCGATCATGTTGAAGGCGACCAGCGCGCCGACGGTCAGGCTCCCGTCGATCACCGCCATGGCCCCGAACAGCAGCAGCGCCGCGGTCGTGAACTTACTGACGTATTGAATCGCCAGCTGCCCACCCGACCCCAACATCGTCGCCGAAAAACTGGTCTTCACATAAGCGGCGAGCTTCTCCTCCCATTCGGCCCGCATGATCGGTTCGACCGCCGCCGCCTTGATCGTGCCGGCGCCCACGATCGTCTCGACCAGGAACTGCTGGCTCGCCGCGCCGCGATTGAATTTCTCCTTGACCAGATCGCGCAGCGGCGGCCGGACTCCAAAGCCGATCATGAGATAGACCGGAACTCCCGCCAGCACGATCAGCGTCAGCCGCCACGAGTAGGCGAACAGCACCCCGATGAACACGAAGGTGAACAGGAGATCGATTGCCGAAAACAGGCCCTGCCCGGTGAGAAAGCCGCGGATCGTCTCCAGCTCCCGCACCCGCGCGACCGTCTGGCCGGCGGGTCTTGTTTCGAAATAGCTCAACGGCAGGCGCAACAGATGCGCGAAAAGCCGCTGACCGAGCTCCACGTCGATCCGGTTGGTGGTGTGCGACAGCGCGTAGCTGCGCAGATATTGCAGCGCCACATCAAAAAGCCCGATCGCCATCAGGCCGCCGACAAGCACCAACAGCGTCTCGTAGCCCTTGTGGACGAGCACTTTGTCGACGATCACTTGAAAGATCAACGGCGTCGTCAGGGCGAAAATCTGCACGAACAGCGACGCCGCCAGCACATGCCCGAGCGGGCGGCGATAGCGCCATAGGGTCGGCAGAAACCAGCGCAGGCCAAACTGTCTCGGACTGACCCCGGCCCCACCGATCCGCCGGGCCAGAAGGAGCGCCTGGCCGCCGATCTCCCGCGCGCAGTCTTCGAGCGGGATCATCCGGCTGGCGTGAGTGATCGGATCGACTAGACGGCAATCCCCCGACGGGCCGAGCCCGCCGAACACCAACAGCGCCCCGCTTTTGACCCGCACAATCGACGGCGCCGGCAATTTCGCCAGCCGCGCCGCGTTGACCCCGCTGACGAGGCGCGCCTTGAGCCCGATCAACCCCGCAGCGCGGATGAGATCGGATTCGTCGGCCTCCCTGCCCTTCAGCGCCAGTTCGCGCTCCAGACCTGCCGGGTCGGCGCCGATGCGATAATAGGCCGCGATGCCGCATAGGGCGCGCAGGCCCGCGTCGACAGGCGCTGCGGCGCCGGGGGCGGAGCCGAGTTGGTTCATCACGTGCCCTTTTTTACGCTGACCCCCCCAATCCCAAGGAGGCCGCCAATTCAACCCATGACCATCTCGCCGCCCGCGCCCCGCCCCCGGAACCACGACCAGCGCTGCACTATCGAATGAATCGAATGCAAAAGGCAAGTCCCACTGTGGAAAAGTCTCAATCAAGCAATTGAGAGAGCCCCCGGCAAGGCTCCGCCGCAGGCAATCCGCCTCACGTTACGTAAGATGACAGGAGGTCTTGCTTTCGCGTTATGATCCAACAGAGAGCGTATTCCCACCATCAAGACGCAATTCCCAGCGAGACAACTATGGATTGCATCACGTTGACTGCGGCCAGCCGCTCGCATTGCCATCCCGCCAGGCGGTCCGAGCCGGCGGGTTCCTGTTCCTTTCCGGCGCGATCGGCAACCGGCCGGGGACGCCGACGCTGGACGAGGGAGGCTCGTCCGCGCAGGCGCGCCGCATAATGGAGAATGACGGCCAGGTTCCGCGGGACCGCGGCCTCATCTTCGTCGTGCTCGCCGAGCTGCGCCGCTGGGCGGAGTTCAACGCCGTCTATCTCGAATATATCGCCCCTGACCGGCTATCCGGCGCGTTCGGCCCTCGGCGCAAAAGGTCTGGCGTTCGACAGGGAAATCGCAGTCGTAAGTCTCGCTTACTCTCGCTTACTGGCCGTGCGAGCAATAATGGCGCGGCGAGCCGCCCGCCGCCCCGTCACGCCCCGTGCGCGACCACCTGCACGTCGATATTGCCTCGAGTTCGCGTGGCTATAGGGGCAGATTTTCTCGTGCGCCTCGTTGACGAACGCCTGCAACTCGGCCTGCGGTAGGCTCGTGTCGGTAACGTCGAGCTTGACGGCGAGGCCGAAGCCGCCTCCTTCGCGCGGTCCGATTGTGACCGCGCAACGGGTCGTCGCCTTGGACGCATCTTTCTTGTGCTGCTTGGCGACAAAGTCGAGCGCGCCGCCGAAACAGGCCGCATAGCCGACCGCGAACAGATGTTCCGGCGTCGCCGTATTCGGCTTGCCCGGGCCGCCCATTTCCTTCGGCACAGAAAGGTGGACCGCGACAACGCCATCGTCGGCGCGCGAATCGCCGTTGCGTCCGCCGGTCGAGGTCGCGTGAGCGGTGAAGAGCGGCTTGATCGTGTTGCTCGACATGATTGCTTTCTCCCTGTTGACGTCTGCCCTTGGCGGCCGACGAGATTCAGACCACGGCGCGAGCCGAGAGGCAACCCGACGGCCGGCGCGCGCGACTCCGCCTTAACCCTTCCGCCCGACAATCTCCGCCATTGCCAGCGCTTCCTCGTCGCCAAGCGCCTCGAGTCCCTCGACGACCCCGGCGCGGTCGGCGGCGCTGCGGTTCTGACTCGCCTTCCACTTGCCCCGGATGTCGAGAATTTCGATTTCGATTCCGACGATCGCCCTGCGCTGCACCGCTATGAAATCGGCCGGAGCGTCGCCGACCGACCAGGGCTTGTCGCGACCGGCCTCTTGCGCCCTTGTCAGCGCCACGATTTGCGCCGCAAGCCAGGCGTCGTCCTCGATCACCTTCGCTTGGCCGCGGGCCTGCGCCATTACGTAATTCCAGGTCGGCACGACCTTTCCCGTCTCCTGCTTGGTCGCGTACCAGGAGGGCGAGATGTAATGGTCCGGGCCCTGAAATACGATGAGCGTCTCGGGCGCCGCGATGAGATCCCGCCACTGGCCGTTGGCGCGCGCGACATGGGCGCGAAGCGTCCCGAGCTTCGAAGCGGCCGGATCAACAAGAAACGGAACAGCGTTGGCGACGAGGCCCTCCGCGCCATTGCTGACCAGGAGCCCGAGCGGACGCGCGACGATCAGCGCGTGCAGCCGGGCCAGTTCCTCTTCACGGTGAAGCGGCGGCTCATACATGCGCGAATGACTCCGTTCGGCTATTCCGCCGCCCGCTCCTTCGGCCGGTAACGTCTGACGACATAGTCCTCGACCAGCGCCTTGAATTCCTCGGCGATGCGAGGGCCGCGAAGCGTGACCGCCTTGACGCCGTCGATGAACACCGGCGCCGCCGGCGCCTCGCCCGTCCCGGGCAGCGAAATGCCGATGTCGGCGTGCTTGCTTTCGCCCGGCCCGTTGACGATGCAGCCCATTACCGCGACATTGAGCCGCTCGACGCCGGGATAGTGCGCGCGCCATTGAGGCATGGACGCAGCGAGATGGCTCTGGATGTCGCGCGCCAGTTCCTGAAACACCGTCGAGGTCGTGCGCCCGCAGCCGGGACAGGCGGCGACCTGAGGCGCGAAGACCCGAAAGCCCATTGTTTGCAGCAGTTCCTGCGCGACCTTCACTTCCATGGCTCGGTCGCCGCCGGGTTCGGGGGTGAGCGAAATCCGGATCGTATCGCCCAGCCCCTCCTGCAACAGAACGCCGAGCGCGGCGGACGACGCGACGACGCCCTTCGACCCCATGCCAGCCTCGGTGAGACCCAGATGCAGCGCGTAATCCGACCGCTTAGCCAGCGCGCGGTAGACCGCGATCAAGTCCTGCACCGCCGAGACTTTGGCCGAAAGAATGATGCGTGAGCGCGGGAGGCCGATCTCCTCCGCTCGCGCGGCGGAGAGGAGCGCCGAGCGGACCATCGCCTCGCGCGTAACCGCGCGCGCCTCCAGCGGCGCCGCGCTGCGCGCGTTCTCGTCCATCAGACCGGTCAACAATTCCTGGTCGAGCGAACCCCAATTGGCGCCAATCCGCACCGCCTTGCCGTTCCGGATCGCGATCTCGACGATTTTGCCGAACTGAAGGTCGCGCTTGGCCCTGAAGCCCACATTGCCGGGATTGATGCGATATTTGTCGAGCGCTTTCGCGCAGGCCGGGTGGTCGCTTAGGAGCTTGTGGCCGATATAGTGGAAGTCGCCGATCAGCGGCGCCGTCACGCCCTTTGCTCTCAGCCGGTCGCGGATATGCGGAACGGCGGCGGCGGCCTCGTCGCGGTCGACGGTCACGCGCACCAGTTCAGAACCTGCCTCCGCAAGAGCCGCGATCTGGCGCGCCGTCGCCTCGACGTCGGCGGTGTCGGTGTTGGTCATCGACTGGACGACGATCGGCGCGCCCCCGCCGACCATGACGCCGGCCGCGCCCTCGCCGACCCGAACGCCGACGGTCTCCCGCCGCGGGAGCGGTCCGAAGGGCGATCGGGGCGATGCGGCGGTCATGGGGCGATTCTCAAGAGTAGGCCGCTCGCGAGCGCGGCCGCGTTCTCAAACCAGCGTCGCGTTCTAGGGAGAGTCCGCCGGTTTGTCATCCGCCAGCTGCGAAGGCCCTCGATATTTTCGTTGCGTTGCAATATAGACCTCTTGCGCTGCAAGGTGGAGTGCGGCGCGTCGACAGGAGATCGCCCATGTCTCTCGCCAATCGTCACGCCCTTGTCACTGGTTCGACCAGCGGGATCGGCCTCGCGATCGCCCGGGCGCTGGCCAAGGAGGGCGCCGACGTGACGATCAACGGCTTCGGCGGCGCCGAGGCGATCGAGATCGAGCGGGCGAAGATCCAAAAGGAGTTCAGCGTCAAAGCCTTTTACAACGGCGCCGACATGTCGAAACCGACCGAGATCGCCGATATGATCGCCGACGCTGAAGCCAAGATGGGTTCGCTCGACATCCTCGTCAACAACGCCGGCATCCAGTTCGTCTCGCCGATCGAGGATTTCCCGATCGAGAAGTGGGACGCGATCATCGCCATCAATCTCTCCTCCGCCTTCCACACCATCCGAGCCGCCGCGCCAGGCATGAAAGCGCGCAAGTGGGGCCGCATCGTCAACACGGCGTCGGCCCATTCGCTGGTCGCCTCGCCTTTCAAGGCGGCTTACGTTTCGGCCAAGCACGGCCTCGCCGGCCTCACCAAGACGGTCGCGCTGGAACTGGCGACATTCGGCGTCACCGCGAACTGCATCTCGCCCGGCTACGTGTGGACGCCGCTGGTCGCAAACCAGATCCCCGACACGATGAAGGCGCGTAACATGACGCGCGATCAGGTCATTCACGACGTGATGCTGGTCGCCCAGCCGACCAAGCAATTCGTCACCGTCGACCAGGTCGCCGCGCTGGCGGTCTATCTGTGCTCTGACGCCGCGGCGCAGATCACCGGCGCCAACCTGTCGATCGACGGCGGATGGACCGCCGCATGAGCCGCCCCCCTCTGAAGACCGCGGCGACGAAAGCCGCCCCAGCCCGGAAAACGGTCAAGACCGTGAATCTGGCGCTTCAGGGCGGCGGCTCGCACGGCGCCTATACCTGGGGCGTGCTCGACGCGCTGGCCGAGCACGAGCGGATCGAGATCGCCGCGATCAGCGGGGCCAGCGCCGGAGCGATGAACGCGGTCGTCTTTGCATCCGGCCTTGACGAGGGCGGCCGCGACGGCGCGCGCGAAAAGCTGGAGCGATTCTGGCGCTCGGTCTCTGCAGAGGGGTCGCTCGCCCCGGCGCCGCGCAGGTTCGTCGACACGTGGTTCGCCGCCTGGGCCCGGGTCTTCCCGGCGAGCCGTTCGCTCGGCGCATGGACCGACGCTCTGCTGCAGATCGCAAGTCCGTATGAATTCAATCCCCTCAACGTCAATCCGCTCAGCGCCCATCTCGCCGCGGTCGTCGACTTCAAGCGGCTGCGCGCGAGCGACGATCTGAAGCTGTTCGTGGCGGCGACGAACGTGAGAACCGGCCGCGGCGAGATTTTCCGCCGCCACGTTCTGACCGCCGATCACATCATGGCCTCCGCCTGTCTGCCGCAATTATTCCAGGCGGTGCCGATCGACGGCCAGATCTACTGGGATGGCGGCTATGCCGGCAATCCGCCGCTTTGGCCCCTGTTCTACGAGACCGAGTGCGACGATGCGATCATCGTGCAGATCAATCCGGTCGAGCGCCAAGAGACGCCGATGACCCCGGATGCGATCGGCAACCGCCTCAACGAAGTCACCTTCAACGCGAGCCTGCTGGCGGAAATGCGGGCTGCCGACTTCGTCGCCCGGCTGATCCGCTCGGGGGTGCTGAAAAGCGACGATTACCGGCTCGAACGGCTGCACCGGATCGGCGGCGCCGGCCGGCTCGAAAGCTTCGACGCCTCGACCAAGTTCGACGTCTCCTGGCCTTTCCTCCAGCAATTGCACGCGCTCGGACGCGAGGACGCGAAGGCCTGGCTCGAGACGAATTTCGACGCCATCGGCGTCAGGAGCACGCTCGACATCGACCAGGAGCTGCGGCGGCCGCCGCCGAAGGCGCTGACGAAGGGCGCGCGGGCGACTTCGTAAGCGAGGGTCGAGCGCCGATTATACTGAGACTGTATGGATTTTAGCCATCGCCCAATGAAGCCTCGCCCGCCGGGTTCTTTCCCGTTTCGGCCAAATTTTTCCAAGCCAATCCAAGCCGGACCAAACGGATCCAAGAAAAACCAAGCAAAAAAACCCTTGGATTGGCTTGGATTTGCTTGGTTTTTCTCGTCCGAATCGGGCCTTTTCAATGGGTTACGGCGATTCCAATCGAAAAAAATCGTCAGCGTCAATAACAACCATGCATTTCATGTGATATGCGCCCGCGGACGCTGAACGGGCGGCTTCCGCCCTCGTCCCTCGGCCTGCGCTGGCGGTCCCCTCGTTCATGACGAGAGGCACATTATCACGGCTTTCTATTTTCCGGAAGAAATTGTTGCGCTTTTAGCGTCGGCCATTGGCCGGCCGCAATCGAAGGCGCAGCCAACCAAGGGCCACCCAACAGCTATCGCCATATACGCCGAATCGCCGATCGACAGGCATCGCCAGCGGCGCGGCTGACGGGCCTCGGGCGTCGGAATGAGCCCGGCGCGTCATGCCGAAGGCGTCTGGGCGCCACGGATCGCGCGATGAACCCCCCCCCGCTCATCGCAAAGTCATGATCGGCGCCCCTCGGCGCTAGCGGTTCTTGAACGAAGCCGGGCGCTTTTCGGCGAAGGCGCGCATGCCTTCTTTCTGGTCTTCGGTCGCGAACAGCGAATGGAAGATGCGGCGCTCGAAGCGCACGCCCTCGGCGAGCGTCGTCTCATAGGCGCGGTTGACGCTCTCCTTGGCGGCGTAGACGGCTGGCCTCGACATGGCGGCAATTGTCCCGGCCGCTTTAAGCGCCTCCTCGATCAGCGACGCGGCGGGCGCGACGCGGGAGACGAGGCCCGAGCGCTCCGCCTCGGCGGCGTCCATCATGCGGCCGGTCAGGATCATCTCCATCGCCTTCGATTTGCCGACCGCCCGGGTCAGGCGCTGAGTGCCGCCGGCGCCGGGGATCACGCCGAGCTTGATCTCGGGCTGGCCGAATTTGGCGTTGTCGGCGGCGAGGATGAAATCGCACATCATGGCGATCTCGCACCCGCCGCCGAGCGCAAATCCGGCGACTGCGGCGATGATCGGCTTGCGCCCCTTCGACACGTTCTCCCAGCGGGAGATGAAGTCGCCGAGGAAGGCGTCGGCGAACGTCTTGTCCTGCATTTCCTTGATGTCGGCCCCGGCGGCGAAGGCTTTCTCCGAGCCGGTCAGCACGATCGCACCGATCTCAGGATCGGCCTCGAAGGCGGCGAGCGCCGCGTTGAGGTCTTCGATCAGCGGCGTCGACAGTGCGTTCAGCGTCTGCGGACGGTTGAGCCGGATGAGGCCGACCGCCCCATGGGTTTCGACGATGACGTTGGCGTAGGTCATGGGGGGCCTGTCCTGAGCCGTTATTGCGAGCGCAGCGAAGCAATCCATCGCCGGGCGGCGCGTGGATTGCTTCGTCGCTCCGCTCCTCGCAATGACGGATAGCGAATGTGGCGCGGCGTGGAAAGGCTCCTCAAATATGCAGCGGCTTTCCCAGCGCCTTCAGCGCCGCCTCGTGGAAGGCTTCGCTCAACGTCGGGTGGGCGTGGATCGTGAGGGCTACGTCCTCGAGCCGGGCGCCCATTTCCATCGCCAGCGAAAAGGCGGCCGAGAGTTCGGAGACGCCGGCGCCGACGGCGTGGACGCCGAGCACGACGTGGTTGTCGGCGCGCGCGACCATGCGCACGAAGCCCTCGTCCGCCTGCAATGTCATCGCCCTGCCATTGCCGCGGAACGGGAAGAGGCCCGTCAGAATCTCCCCGTGCGCCGCCCTGGCGGCTTCAGGCGACAGGCCGACGGCGACGATCTCCGGGTCGGTGAAGCAGATCGCCGGGATCGCGGCGTTGTCGAAGGCGCGCCTTTCGCCGGCGATGATTTCGGCGACCATCTCGCCTTGGGCCATCGCGCGATGGGCGAGCATCGGCTCGCCGGTCACGTCGCCGATCGCCCAGACGTTGCGCATCGAGGTCGCGCACTTGTCGTCGATGCGCAGGAACGGGCCGCTCATCGTCAGATCAAGCGTCTCGAGCCCGAAGCCGCGCGTGCGGGCGCGCCGCCCGACCGAAACGAGCGCCTTCTCCGCCTCGACCGTGGTCTCGGCGCCGTCCGCGCCGGCGATGCGAAGAGCGCCCTTGGCGAAACCGAGAGCGCGCGCGCCGAGGATTGTCGTGACGCCGAGATCGGCCAGCCGGCGCGCGACCGGCTGCGTCAGCTCGTGATCATAGAGCGGCAGGATCTTCCCCAGCGCCTCGACGATCGTCACCCTGGCCCCGAGCTTGGCGAAGGCGACGCCGAGCTCCATCCCGATATAGCCGGCGCCGACGACGGCGAGCGATCGCGGAACTTCAGTCAGCGCCAGCGCCTGGGTCGAGGACATGACGTCGCCGCCGAACGGCAGAGCGTCGAGCGCAAGCGGCTCGGAGCCGGTCGCGATGACGAGATGCTCGCAATGGATGCGACTGTCGCCGGTGTCGGCGCGGACGGTCGCCGTCTTGCCGTCGACGATCGTCGCCGGCCCGTTCAGCGTGCGCACCTTGCGCCTTCTTCAAAAGCGCGCCGACGCCAGCGGTCAGGCGCGTTACGATCGAATCCTTCCAGGCGATCGTCCTGGCGAAATCGAGCGCCGGCCGGGCGAACGAAAGCCCGATCGCGTTCAGGGCGTGAGCGTCGGTCAGCGCATAAGCGGCGTCGGCCGCGTGGATGAGCGCCTTCGAGGGAATGCAGCCGACATTGAGGCAGGTTCCGCCAAGCCATTCGGCCTCGACCAGGATCGCATCCAGGCCGAGCTCACCGGCGCGGATCGCCGCGACATAACCGCCCGGACCCCCGCCGATCACCAGAACCTTGCAGCGGAGCTCATTCATTCAATCCTCGCCTTCAATCATCGATGAACAGAGCGGCGGGCGCTTCGATAAGGCCGCGCAGGCGCTGAATGAACGTCGCGGCGTCGTAGCCGTCGACGACGCGATGATCGAAGGACGACGACAGGTTCATGACCTTGCGCGGAAAGAAGCCGCCGTCGCGCCATACCGGCTTCACGACGATCTTGTTGACGCCGACGATCGCCACTTCCGGCCGGTTGACGACCGGCGTCGACGCGATCCCGCCGAGCGCGCCAAGCGAGGTCAGCGTGATCGTCGAACCCGAAAGCTCCTCGCGCGCGCCGACGCCCTGACGCGCGGCCTCGCTGACCCGGCGCATCTCGCGCGCGCATTCGCGCAGCGTGAGCGTCTCGGCGTGGCGCACCACCGGGACCATCAGCCCGTTGGGCGTCTGGGTCGCGATGCCGAGATGCACGGCGCCGTAGCGCTGGACGATGTCGTTGTCATCGTCGTAATGCGCGTTGACCTGGGGGAAATCGGCGACCGCCCTGACGATCGCCAGCATCAGGAACGGCAGCATGGTCAGCTTCGGGCGCTCCGCCGTCGGGTGCGCGTTGAGCGCGGCGCGCAGCTCCTCGAGCGCGGTGACGTCGACCTCCTCGACGTAGGAAAAATGCGCGACCCGGCGCGAGGATTCGGCCATGTTCTGGGCGATGCGCCGGCGCAAGCCGACGACCTTGATCGTCTCGACCGCAATCTTGGGCGCTTTGCCGGCAGTCCTCGCCGGCGCCTCCGGCGGACGGGCGATATAGGCGTCGAGGTCGTCGTGGGTGATGCGCCCCGCCGGTGCGGAGCCGCGGACGAATCGCAGATCGACGCCCGCCTCGCGCGCTTTCTGGCGCACCGCCGGCGAGGCGAGCGGCTTCTCGCCCGCCCCCCGCGGCGGTCCGGTCAGCGGCGGGCGAGGCGGCGCAGGAGCCTGCGGCGCGGCGAGGATTTCCGCCGAGCGGGGGGCGGCCGGCGGCGCCGCTTCCTCAGGCTGCGCCGCGACGACCGGCGTCGGTTGAATTCGTGCGGCTTTAAGCGCGACCGGAGCGGGGGAATCGGGCAGGCCCGGCGCGTCGATGCGAATGAGCTCGGCGCCGACCGCCAGCACTTCCCCGACCGCGCCGCCGAGCGCGATGACGGTGCCTGCGACTGGCGTCGGGATTTCGACGGTCGCCTTGTCGGTCATCACTGCGGCGACGACCTCATCCTCCCGGACGAGATCGCCGACCTTGACCGACCATTCGACGATTTCGGCTTCCGCGACGCCCTCGCCCACGTCGGGCATCCTGATCGAGCGCGCGCCCATTTCACGCCTCCATCGCTTTGAGAAGCGCGCGCCCGACGCGCGCGGGGCCGGGGAAATAGTCCCATTCCTCGGCATGCGGGTAGGGCGTGTCCCAGCCCGCCACCCGCTCGATCGGCGCCTCGAGCGCGTAGAAACAGCGCTCCATCACCTGCGCGGCGAGTTCGGCGCCGAAACCGGAGGTCAGCGTCGCCTCATGCACGATGACGCAGCGGCCGGTCTTGTCGACCGAGGCCTTGATCGCGTCGACGTCGAGAGGCAACAGCGAGCGCAGGTCGAGGATTTCCGCGTCGACGCCGGTCTCTTCCGCCGCCGCCTCGACCACATGCGTCATCGTGCCGTAGCAAAGCGCCGTAACGGCGGCGCCCTCGCGCCTCACCGCCGCCTTCCCGAGCGGAACGACGTAGCGCCCCGGCGGAACTTCGCTCAAGGGATGCTTCGACCACGGCGTCGTCGGCTGCTCGGGATGGCCGGAAAACGGCCCGTTATAGAGTCGCTTCGGCTCCAGGAACATGACCGGATCGTCGTCCTCGATCGCCGCGATCAAGAGGCCCTTGGCGTCATAGGGGTTGGACGGAATGACGGTCTTGATGCCGCAGACATGCGTCAGCAGCGCCTCCGGGCTCTGGCTGTGGGTCTGGCCGCCGAAGATTCCGCCCCCGCACGGCATGCGGATGACGATCGGGGCGAAAAATTCGCCGCCTGAGCGGTAGCGCAGGCGCGCGGCCTCCGACACGATCTGGTCATAGCCGGGATAGAAATAGTCGGCGAACTGGATTTCCGCGACCGGCCGCAGGCCGTAGGCGCCCATGCCGATGGCGACGCCGACGATGCCCGATTCGTTGATCGGCGCGTCGAAACACCGAGACTTTCCGTATTTGCGCTGCAGGCCCTCGGTGCACCGGAACACGCCGCCGAAATAGCCGACGTCCTCGCCGAACACCACGACGCGTTCGTCTTCGGCCATCTTGCAATCCATCGCATCGCGGATCGCCTCGACCATCGACAGGCGCGCCATGGAGTCACACTCCCAGCTGCTGGCGCTGTTCGCGCAAGTGGCGCGGCATCTCCTTGAACACGTCCTCGAACATCGTCGCCAGGCTCGGTTTCGGCCCGTCGTGCAGGGTGCCGTGGCTTTCGGCCTCCTTGGCGGCCTCCAGCACTTCGGCGTCGATCTCGGCCTGCATCTGCTTGTGGCGGTCCTCGCTCCATTCTCCCTTGAGAACGAGGTGGGTCTTGAGCCGCTCGATCGGATCGCCGAGCGGCCAGGCCGCCCACTCGTCCTTGGGACGGTATTTCGATGGGTCGTCCGAGGTCGAATGCGCGCCGGCCCGGTAGCTGACCCATTCGATCAGGGTGGGGCCCAGATTGGCGCGCGCCCGCTCGACCGCCCACCGGGAGACGGCGTAGACGGCGAGATAGTCGTTGCCGTCGGCGCGCAGCGCCGGGATGCCGAAGCCGTGGCCGCGCGCCGCGAACCTGACGCTCTCGCCGCCGGCGATGCCCTGGTAGGACGAAATCGCCCACTGGTTGTTGACGACGTTGAGAATGACCGGCGGCCGATAGACCGACGCGAACACCAAAGCCGCATGGAAATCGCTCTCCGCCGTCGCGCCTTCGCCGATCCAGCCCGAGGCGATGCGCGTGTCGCCTGCGATCGCGGACGCCATCGCCCAGCCGACCGCCTGGGGATATTGGGTGCCGAGATTGCCGGAGACGGTGAAAAAGCCCGCTTCCCTGGACGAATAGAGTCCCGGGAGCTGGCGCCCCCTGAGCCGGTCCTTTTCGTTGGAGAAGATCTCGCACATCATGTCGACCAGCGGCCAGCCGGCGGCGATCAGCAATCCCTGCTGGCGGTAGGTCGGAAAGCACATGTCGCCGGGCGACAGCGCCCTGCGATGGGCGGTCGCGATCGCCTCTTCGCCGAGGCACTGGATGTAGAACGACGTCTTGCCCTGGCGCTGCGACAACAGCATCCGCGCGTCGAAGGCGCGCGTCAGCATCATGTCGCGCAGGCCCTTGCGCAAGTCGTCGGCGGAGAGCGCGCCCGCCCAGTCGCCGACCGCCTGGCCGCGATCGTCGAGCACGCGGATCATCGCATAGGCGAAATCGCGGATTTCCGAGGCGGCGACGTCGATCGGCGGCCGGGGAACCTCGCCGGCCTCGCCGACGCCGACATGGCTGAAATCCGGCCTGCCGCCGGGCCGCACGGTCGGCTCCGGCACATGCAGCGAAAGTCGCGCGGCGCTCATGGCCTTCCTCCGGCGGCGCCGCGAAGATCGCGCGCCCGCCGGGGCCATCTTAGCGCTGCGCGACGGCGATTGTCATGCGCGCCTCGCGGGCGATCGTCGCGCCTTGGCAGGGACGCGCGGCCCTGCCCGACGGCATTGACATCGGCCCGCCGGCGCTCCTAAGAAGCGCGCCGTGCCCAGGTGGCGGAATTGGTAGACGCACTGGTTTCAGGTACCAGCGGTGCAAGCCGTGAAGGTTCGAGTCCTTTCCTGGGCACCAAGTGCGGCTGCGCAATGACCGCGGCGAGCCGCTCGCTCTTGGCGGCGCAATCGGGAGAGCGCGTTTTGCGGGCGGCTTGCTGCTGAAGCGCTACGCCACGCGGCGCCAACCAATTTCAGCCGCGGATTCTTTGGTTTCAATCGCTTGCGGCGCCATTTTCAGCCGCGTCGGCGCACGGCGCCTCCAGCGCGAGCAAACGTTGCGCCGGCGGCGCGAGACGGCGCGTGTCCGCGGGAGGACTCGCGGCGAAGCCGTGATAGCGATCGAGTTCGCGCACGATCTTGACCACCCGGTCGACCGCCTGCAGGTTTCCGCCGCCCATCGCGCCGAAGGAAACGAGCAGCGCCTCGTTGAGACGCCCGACCTGCAACGCCAGGAACTCGGACGGCGTCTCGGTCATGCGGCGGGCGAGAATCTCCTGAACCAGCGCCCGCATCCGCCGCTGCGTCAGCCCATCGCGCGCCGCGATTTCCGCGACCGAAACGCCGGAGGCGAGCATCCTCACGATCCGCATTTCCCGCTCGGCCTTCTTCCGCCGCGCCGCGCGCCGCGCCTTGAGGGACCTGTCGCGGCGGGCGGCGGGTTCCTTGTCGGTCGCTCGAGGTTCGGACATCGGCTGGCCCCTTAGGCAGGAGGAGAAATTCCACATTAGCACGATTTTCTGTTTTATGGAAGAAAATTCAGGTCAATTCTGAGAAACAATATTTCTTCGTCCGCCGCGCAAGAGAGGCTGACGCGGACTGGGCGAAAGGCCAGGCCGCGCGAGGCGCGTCGGCCGCGCGCCCGGCTTGCCAGCAATCGCCGGCGCGGCGGATACTCGCCAAGGGCGGAGCTCTTCCGGCGCGTGGCGGCTTAAGATGAAGCGAGGGAGGGCGCATGGCGAAGCCGGACGTTCTGATGGTCGGACGCTATCCAGACTGGGAGATGCCGCTCCTCGAACGCGATTATGTCGTCCATAAATTGTGGCTGGCCGAGGACCGGGCGCAGTTTTTGAGCGAGGTCGGGCCGCGCGTCCGCGCCATCGCCACCAACGGCGTGCTCGGGGCCGGGGCCGAACTGATCGACGCCTGCCCCAGGCTCGAGATCATCGCCTGTTTCGGCGTCGGTTTCGACGCCATCGACCTCGAGCGCGCAAGGGCGCGCGGGGTCCGGGTCACCAATACGCCCGACGTGCTGACCGAGGACGTCGCCGACATGGCGTTGGCGCTGATCCTGGCGAGCTTCCGGCGCATCGTCGAGGGCGACGCGTTCGTGCGCTCCGGCGCCTGGACCAAGGGCGCGCTGCCGCTGGGCAAGAGTCTCCGCGGCAAGATTCTCGGCCTCATCGGCTACGGCCGCATCGGCCGCGCCATCGCCCGCCGCGCGCCGGCCTTCGGCATGAGCGTCGCCTATTGCGACCTCGCGCGCGATCCCGATGCGCCGCACGCCTATCATGCCGATCCGGTCGCCCTCGCCCGCGCCAGCGGCATCCTCGTCGCCGCGACCGCGGGCGGCGCCGCCACGCGAAACCTCGTCAATGGCGCTGTGTTCGAGGCGCTGGGGCCGGAGGGGCTGTTCGTCAACGTCTCGCGCGGCACGGTGGTCGACCAAGAAGCGCTGATCGCCGCGCTCGCAGAAAAACGCATCGGCGCCGCCGCGCTCGACGTGTTCTGGAACGAACCGAACATCGACCCGCGCCTGCTCGGCTTTTCGAACGTGATCGTTGAGCCGCACCACGCCAGCGGCACGATCGAGGCCCGCAAGGCGATGGGCCAGCTAGTGCGTGACAATCTCGCCGCCCATTTCGCCGGCCGCCCGCTGCCGACGCCGGTGATTTGAGGGAATTTTGGTCGTTGATTGTGGCGCTTTGGCGGGGCGCCCCATCACCGTAGTCGCAGCGAGATATGCAGATGAAGCTGATCGCCATTGAGGAGCATTTTCTTACCCGCGAGGTAAGAGACGCCTGGACCGCCATCGCTGCTGCGGATGATCCTACGTTGAGTTTGCATCTCGGAGAAATCGGGGATCGGCTCGACGATCTCGGCCGCGAGCGTGTGCGTCTTATGGACGAGACCGGCGTCGACGTGCAGGTTCTTTCCCTCACCACGCCCGGTCTGCACAGTCTGGACAGCGCCAGCGTGGCGCTTGCTCAGCGCACCAATGATCTCATTGGCGCGACGGTGGCTGGCCAGCCACATCGCTTTCAAGGTTTGGCCGCGCTGCCGACCGCAGCGCCCTCAGAGGCGTCGCGCGAGCTCGAGCGCTCCGTGAGCGACGTCGGACTGAGAGGGGCAATGTTGTGCGGTCGAACTCGCGACAAGAATCTCGATCACAAGGATTTTTGGTCCATATTCGAGTGCGCCGCCGAGCTTGATGTGCCGATCTTCATTCACCCGCAGATCCCACAACGCGCGGTGCGCGACGCCTATTATTCCGGTTTTGGCGGCCAAGTCGACCTTGCCTTCTCGACTTACGGACTCGGGTGGCACTACGAGGCTGGAATCCAGTTCGTGCGTCTGGTGCTGGCGGGCGTCTTCGATCGCTTTCCGAACCTTCAGATCATCCTGGGGCACTGGGGAGAGGTCGTTCTCTTCTATGTCGAGCGGCTGGCGGCGCTGAACAGGGCGGCAAAGCTCGATCGCCCGTTTGCAGATTACGTGCGCCAGAACCTGTATGTGACTGCGAGCGGGATGTTCAACCAGACGTACCTGCGGCGCTCTGTTGAGATCGTCGGGATCGACCGTGTGCTGTTCTCGACCGACTTTCCTTATCAGTATCGTCCTGGGCGAGACGCCCGTCGGTTCCTGGAACAGACGGCGCTCGACCAGGCGGACAAGCAGAAGTTCGCCCATGAGAATTGGGAGCGGTTGACCAGCCGAACTTCGTAATCGACCGTAATCGCGTAGTT
The DNA here is from genome assembly GCA_963835955.1 of uncultured Alphaproteobacteria bacterium. Lineage (GTDB taxonomy): Bacteria > Pseudomonadota > Alphaproteobacteria > Rhizobiales > Beijerinckiaceae > Roseiarcus. The sequence continues at coordinate 57,832 of CAWIHZ010000011.1, forward strand.
AGAATGGTAATCGTCGCGCGCATTTCCGGACCATGTCTCAATAGCCATTCCGGTCATTATAGGATTGCAAAAACTCGCGCACCCGCGGTTCCTGACTCTCGTGGAATCGGTGGGCCTGCGGCCTTCGTTCGAGGATGCGGCCGGCGCAGAACAAGGCGACGCGCTCGGCGACTTGGGCGGCGGACCCCATTTCGTGAGTGACGGCCAGCCTCGCCATTGTTCGCCGCAAGCCGGACCCGCTATTCGCTCGCCGTCTGGCCACGCGTCCGTCCCGCCTCATAGGCCTTCACATGCGCATAAGCGATGCTGAGCAGCGAACGGTCGCCCGGCTCGGGGGCGCGGCGCAACAGGTCGCCGAGAATATGGTCGCCCTCGACCGGCATGCCGCCTTCGATGTCGCGCAGCATCGAGGCCTTGAGCGGCGAACCCGAGGCGGTCAAGATCCGCCGCGCCTGCTCCAAGGACTGCTCGCGCGGCGCAAAGCCCTCTTCGGCTGCGATCGAAGCGCATTGGCTCAAAAGCGCGGCGGCGAGATCCGAGGCCCCGGCGGCGGCGATGTCGCCGATCGCGGCGCGCATCAGGCAGGTTATCCCGGCGGCGGCGGCGATGAAGACCCACTTCTCCCACATATCCTGCCGGACCTCCCCGCTGAGCCGCGCGTCGAAGCCCGCGCCCAGCAGCGCCGAAGCGACCGTCTCGATCCTTGGCGAACGGGCGCCGTCCAACTCGCCGAAGGTCAAGCTGTGAATATCGTTCAGGTGAACGACGCCGCCTTCGGCGTCGAGCGTCGCCGAGATCACGCAGAGCCCGCCGAGCACCCGCTCGCGGCCGAAACGGTCGGCGAGACCATCGAGGTGGCGCATGCCGTTGAGCAGAGGCAGAATCGCGGTCCGCGGGCCGACCGCCTTGGCGAACGACGCCATCGCGCCGTCGAGATCGTAGGCCTTGCAGCTGAGGAGGACGAGATCGAACGGCTCAGCGAGGCTGTCTTCGGTCACAAGCGGCGGATCGGGCCGGCGGAAGTCGCCGAAGCGGCTTTGAATCGTGAGACCATGTTTGGCGAGCAGGGCGGCGCGGCGCGGACGGACGAGAAACGTGACGTTCCGGCCCGCCTGCAACAGCCGCCCGCCGAAATAGCCGCCGACAGCGCCCGCTCCAACGACAAGAATTCTCATGGCGCAAGGTCCTTCACTATTGTTCGACCCTTCCCGCGACCCGCTTCCGCTCAAAAGCTGTTGCGGTCATGATAGGTCTGCAAAAACTGCCGCACCCGCGGCTCGGCGCTTTCATGGAACACATGGGCCGGCGGGCCCTCGTCGACGATGCGGCCGGCGTCGATGAAGGCGATGCGGTCGGCCACATGGGCGGCGAAGCCCATCTCGTGGGTGACGATCAGCATCGTCATGCCCTCGGCGGCGAGGCCGCGCATCACTTCGAGCACTTCGCCGACCAGCTCCGGATCGAGCGCCGAGGTCGGCTCGTCGAACAGCATCAGCCTGGGCTGCATGGCGAGCGCGCGGGCGATCGCGACCCGCTGCTGCTGGCCGCCCGAGAGGCGCGAGGGATAGGCGTCCGCCTTGTCGGAAAGCCCGACCCGGGTCAGCATCGCCAGCGCCCGCTCGCGCGCCTCGCCCGCCGAGAGCCCGCGGACCAGCCGCAGCGGCTCGGCGACATTGCCGAACGCGGTCATATGCGGCCACAGGTTGAAATGCTGAAACACCATCCCGATCTCGCGCCGCATGTCGCGCAAAGCTCGCGCGCCCATCGGCCGGCGCGCGCCATCGGGGGCGTCCTCGTAGCCGATCAGCCTGCCGTCGATCCGCACGTCGCCCAAGTCGTAGGATTCGAGGAAGTTCACGCAGCGCAGCAGCGTGCTCTTGCCCGATCCGCTGGGGCCGATCAGGCAGACGACTTCCGAATGCTCGACGCTCAGGTTCACCCCGCGAAGCACTTCGTGCGCGCCGAAACTTTTCCCCACGCCCCGAATCTCGATCATCGGCGCGCTCATGCGGCGCTTCCTTCCCGCGCCAGAAAGGCGGTGACTCGCGCTTCTATCCGAGTTCCCACCCGTGAGACCGTCTCCACCAGCAGCCAATAGAACGCCGCCATGGCGAAGATCGCGTCGAAAGCGGTGAAGGTCTCCGCCGCCATCGTCTGCACCTGATACATGAGTTCGGGCACGGTGATGATCGAAAGAACCACCGTCTCCTTCGACAACACGATCAGCATGTTGACGATCGGCGGCACGGCGGCGATCAGCGCCGCCGGCAGCATCACCCGCCTCAAGGTGTCGAACGGCTTCATGCCGACGCTAATCGCCGCCTCGATCTGGCCGGCCGGCACGCCGTCGAAGCCGCCGCGAAAGATCTCGGCGAAATAGGCCGAGGAATAGAGGCCGAGGCCGAGGATGCCGGCCGTCGTCGCGCTCAGCCTCAAGCCGACGAAGGGGCCGCCGGCGTAAAGCAGGAACAGCTGCAAGAGGAAGGGCGTGCCGCGGAAAATCTCGATGAACGCTCTGAGCCCCCAGCGCAACGGCGGGAACGGCAGTCGAAGGGCGAGCGCGATCGCAAACCCGATCGCCAGCCCAAGCGCGCCGCCGACGCTCCAGCACAGGATTGTGACGCCGAAGCCGCCGACCAGCGAGGGGGCGTAATGCCACAGGAGGGCGGGGCTCATGGCGCGCGGTCCGCCGCCAGCCTGCGTTCGGCGAACGCGCCCAAACTCGCCATCGTCAGGTTGATCGCCAGATAGAACAGGCCGCCGCCGATATAGGCTTCGAGCGGCCGATAGGTGAGGGACGCGATGCTCATGCTGGCGCGGGTCAGTTCCGCGATGCCGACCACCGACACCAGCGAAGACGCTTTCAGGAGAAGAATGAACTCGTTGATGAGCGAGGGAACCGAGAGACGCAACGCCTGGGGAAGCAGGATTCGCCGCCAGATCGCGCCGCCGGCGAAGCCCAGGGCGACCGCCGACTCGGCCTGCCCGCGCGGGACCGCGTTGAAGGCGCCGCGCAGGATCTCCGCCTGATAGGCGGCCGACGACAGCGCCAGCCCGCCGACAGCGGCGACGATCGCCGGCAGGTCGAGGCCAAATTCGGCGAGGAAGTAATAGATGAACAGCAGCAGCACCAGCAGCGGAACGCCGCGAAAGACGCTGACATAGGCGCCGCCTAAGCGGGCGAGCCAGGCGCGGCGCGACATCCTGGCGACGCAGACAGCGGCGCCGACCGCGAATCCGATCACGATGCCCGCGAACGAGACGGCGATGGTTATCGCGGCGCCATGCGCAAGGTAGCCCAGCGAATGAATGATGACTTGCGGATGCATGGGACGGCGCGAAAGGGGCGACGGGCCGCCCCTTCAGCATCGGAAGATCAAATTGTCGGCGTTGGGACAGTCTTGGGCAGGTCAGTGGTCTCGCCGAACCATTTCTTCTGGATTTTCGCCATCGTGCCGTCGGCCTCGACCTTGAGGATCGCCGCGTTGATCGCATAGAGAAGGGTCTTGTCCTCGATGCGGCCGACCCAGGAGAAATAAGTCGGCTCGCCGAACGGCGGATGCACGACCGCGAACGTGTCGGAACGCTGCGCTGCGGCGTAGGCGAGATTGGGCAGGGAATTGACCGAGGCGTCGATGCGCCCGGCGGCGAGATCGGCGTAGGACTGATTGTTGTCGACGTATTCCTTGATTTCGACCGGCTTCGGCAGCTTGGCGGCGAACGCCTTGAGCTGCGCGAGCTGGGAAGTGCCCTTCTGGCCGCCGACCGTCTTGCCGGCAATGTCCTCGGGCTTCATGATGCTCTTGTCGTCGGCGCGCTTCATCAGCGCCGCGGTCGCGTCGGCGATCGGCACCGAGAAGCTGTAACGCTTCATGCGCTCCTTGGTGATCGTGACCGGCGCGATCACGAGGTCGAACTTCTTGGCTTCAAGGCCGGGCAACACGCTGGTCCAAGGCAGGTCGAGATACGAGACCTTGACGCCCATCTCCTTGGCGACCGCGTCAATCAATTCGCGGTCGACGCCCTTGTAGACGCCGTTGTCCGAGATATCGAAGGGCGGGAATTGCATTTCCGTCGCGGTCGTGAGCTCTCCGCGCTTCTTGACTGCCTCGAGCGTGCTGTCCGCGAAAGCGCCGCGCGTCGCGGCGATGAGGCCGCCGGAAGCCGCGACCGCGGCCAATCCGGCCTGAAGCGCGGCGCGGCGCGTCAATGCGTTTGATTTCGAACTTTGGCATGGCTCCTCTCCCCTTCGTCCCATTCGAGGGCGGTCGCGTTTCGCGCCGCCTTCGAAGAGGCCCTCGCCGGCCCGCGGCCGGAATTCCGCTTGCGGCCGCCAATCTTCACGACCGCTCATGAGGTGTCAATTCGGACCCGAGGCCATGCGGGTCTTGGCGCTCGGCTACGGCGCCTCGTCGATCGCGACGATCTCGCTGCGTTTTACGCCGACGGCGCTGGCGAGCATTTTCAGCCGGTCGGCGACGACCTCGCTGTCGGGCGCGCGAGCCGCCGCGGCGACTTCGAGACGGACCAAATCCGGTTCGATTCGCAGCCGGGCGCTCGCCAGCACGCCCGGCACGCCGCCGGAAAAGCGATAGGCCAGCAGAATCGCGCGCCCGAGAATCTGGGCGTGGCGGACCTCCTCGGTCCCCAGCAGGGTAATGGCCGGAGTGAGCCACGGCGCGTCCGGACGCCCGGAGTAGCGGGCGTGAACGGCGGCGGCGATGAAGACCCTTTCGGCATGGGTGACGCCGATGAACGGAAACTGCAGCAGCCGGCGAAAGCTCTCCTCGGCGCGCAAGTCGGGCGCGTCTCGCCAGGCGATGTCGGAGAGCGCGCACACAGCGACCCTGAGCCGCGTCTCCGCCGGCGCCTCATCGGAGACGAGCCTGGCGGTCCAGGACACGAGTTCGGGGGCGAAGTCGGGAACCCGCGCCAGCGGCAGCCCGATCAGCTGCGCGCCTTCGACCAGGGGATCGAGATATCGCTCTTTCTTGCTGAGCTGCGAAAAGAGGAGGCCCTCGCGCAAGCCCAGAGCGGAGAAGACGAGCCGTTCGGAGCCCAAGTGTTTGAGGACCCGGTCCAGCAGCAGCGCCGCCGCCGGCAGCGTGCGGGCCCGCCGTTCCGGCACCCCCGGCGTCGCCGCCAGTTTCGCCGGGCTGAGCCGCGAGATCGATTTGGCGAACTCGCGCGCCTGCGGGACGCGGAGCGTGTAGCCGTGCACGACCTTGACCGGCGCCTGAACCGCTTCGATATGCGCTTTCGCCAGCGCGCGCCAGCCGCCGCCGACGGCATAAAACGTCGCCATTCCCAGCGCGCGCGGCAGGCCGGTTCGCAAAGCGGCGTCAATCCCGCGCTTGGCCTCGGCAAGGCCGTCCGACAACATCGCCTCGACCGGCAGAGCGCCGAGCGGCAGACTGACCGAGCGCGTTCCGACATGGTCGTCGAGCGCTTCGGCGACTTCGAGACTGCCGCCGCCCATGTCGCCGACCGACCCGACCGGCCGGAAGAACCCCGAGATGACGCCGAGCGTCGCCAGGCGCGCCTCCTCCGCGCCGTCGAGAATGCGAACCTCAAGGCCCGCTTCCTCTGCGATCGCCGCCGCCAGCTGCGGGCCGTTGGCGGCGCGGCGGATAGCTTCGGTTCCGGTGGCGTCGATCTTGGTTACGCCCATCGCGTTTGCGATGGCGCGAAACCGCCGCACGGCTTCAACGGTGCGGCGAAATCCGTCCGGCGCGATCGCGCCGGTCTGGGCGAGCCCTTCGCCGAGGCGACAAAGCGATTTTTCATTGAAGCGCGGCATCGGCGCCCGGCCGAGCTGGTCATAGACCACGAGCCGGACCGAATTCGAGCCGATGTCGACGATCGCATAGTGCGGTCGGGCGGCGCGCTTGGCTCGCTCCGGATTGAGATCCAGCGGTCGCGGCGCTGCCTTCGAGGAGCCCCCGCTTTCGTTGGCCATCACGTTTCCTCCAGCGCCCAAACCATCATGCGAGACCGCGGCGAACTTTTCCAGCCGCCCGGGGCGCCGCGCGCTTCAAACGGACGACGGGCCTCCGGCGAGGGCGGATCGCAGCGCCGCTTGGCAAAGCCTGATCGAGGCGAGATTCCCGCGGGCGGAGTTCAGCGGCTCGCGCCCGTCCTCGATGGCGCACAGGAGTTCGCCCATCGCCCCGGCGAAACCGTCGTTGAACCAGGCGCCGCGCAGGACGGGCCGCGCGACGCCGGCTTCGGTGTGCAGCTCGACTGACTGGTTTCCAAGGTCGGGCCCTTGGCTGAAAGCCGCGCCTTTGGCGCCGATGACCGCGGTCGAGTCATGGGCGCCGAACTTGGTCGCCCCGTCAAAGACGAGCGAGGCTTGACCGCCCTCGAGAGCGATGAGCGCCTGGGCCAGCAATGGCGGCCGCACCGTCTGCCCGGCCGCTCTCGCGACGGTTGCTTGAACGAAACGCGCGCGCCTGCCGATTATGCTGGCGAGGAAATCGAACCAGTGAATGCCGAAATCCCAGAGAATGAGATCGTCCACCGCCTCGAAGGCCGTCCCGGCGATAAAGCTGTGGTTCCAGCGAATCTCGACATGGACGCCGGTGACTTCGCCAATCAGGCCCGCGCGGACCGCTTCCCGGATGTAGGCGAGATGGGGGGCCCAGCGGCCGTTCTGGTTGACGGCGAGCTTCAGCCCGCGCCGATCCGCCAATTCGACGAGTTCGCGCCCGACGCCGAGGTCCTCGACGAACGGCTTCTGCGACAGGACGTGCTTTCCCGCGTCCAAGGCGCGGCGCATGAGATCGGCGCGAACGTCAGGATGGGTCGTGATGTCGAGAACCCGTACGCCCGGATCGCGCAACAGGGATTCGAAATCGTCGGTAATGCGCGCTCGCGGGAAATGGGGGTCGCGCTTGGCGGCGGCGCGCTCGAGGCTGCGCGAGCAGACGGCGACGACGTTCAGGCCGTGCCGCGCGTAGGCGTCGAGATGCGCGCCGCTGATGCCGCCGGCGCCGACGAGCGCGATGGCGACGCCGCGATCTCTCGGCATCGGCGGCAGATAGGGAAGCTCCGGCGCCTGCGTCTCCGCCGCGGTCTTGGCGACGAGCGCATAGTCGCTCGCCGACGGTTCGGCGGGTGCGGCCACCGGCGCGCTCACGACAACGGCTCAGCGACACGCCGCGCGACAACTTCGCTCAGGAAGTCCTGCCGCTCGCGTCCCTCTTCCGGCGCGGCCTTGGCCGGCGCATCCAGCGCCATCACGGTCGCGCCGGGGCTGCGAAAGGATGGCCAGGGCGGCAGGCCGGGGCCATTGGGATCGCCTGACTTGGCGAAGTTGATCCAGTAGCTCGACACGAGCGTCGCCACTGCGCGGTCGGCGTCGTCGATCAGCCAAGGAAGCGCTTGCAGGTTGTCGAAGACGTAGGGAATCTCGCAAGCGTGGAAGGCGCCGGCGTCGCGGCTGTCGCGCTGGCCGAACCAGCCTTGCGGCGTCAGCGGCGCCCGGTCGAAGCGGAAGCGGAAGATCTCGGCCTGGCCGCTGCGCTTCTGCGCTTCAATCCAGGCCCAGGTGGAATGGATGATGACAAGATCGCCGCCGAGGGCGCGCGCGCAGGCCGCGTCGCGCTCAGGCGACCCGCCGGGATAGTGTCGCAGCGCGGCCTCGGCGCGTTCATGAAAAATGGCGCGAACCAGATCGGCATAGGGGCGATGCGCGTCATTGCCCTGCAGCAGGGTGAAGTTGAAGCCCTCATCCCTGTTCCAGCCGGCCATCAGCGGCACGTCGCTCTGCTCGCCCGCGGCGAAAATCTCGGCGGGGGCGCGCGGCAGAAAGTGTCCGTCGACGATCGGGCGATAGCCGAGTCCCGGCGCAGCGGCGAGGATTGCTTCGGCGGGCGCGGCGCGCAGTTCCGCGAGCGTTCTTGCGCCGACCTTGCGCATGAAATCGAGCCCGGCGGCTTCGGCTTTCGCGAGCGGCGCCGGCGCGCGGCTGGGCGTTTCGAACATCGCGCCGCTTTCACCGATCGCGCGCGCAAACAGCCCTTTGGCCAACGGCGACGCCATCAGCGCGCTGACCGCCTCCGAGCCGGCCAATTCGCCGGCGATCGTGACCTGATCGGGATCCCCGCCGAAGGCGGCGATGTTGCGCCTCAACCATCGCAACGCAGCGACGAGATCGAGCATGCCGTAATTGCCAGAGGCGCGATGTTCGGACTCGGCGCTGAGCTCCGGGTGGGCGAGAAAGCCGAGCGCGTTGAGCCGGTGGTTGAGGGTGACGACGACCACGCCGCGGGCGGCGAGGCGAGCGCCGTCGTAGCGCGGCTCGGCCCCGGAGCCGACGACGAAGCCGCCGCCATGGATCCAGAACATTATCGGCAGCCGCTCCGCCTGGTTCGGCGGGACGGGAGTCCAGACGTTGAGATAGAGGCAATCTTCGGAGACGCCGGCGACGCTCGGGTCGACGTCGTCGAAGACGATCCCTTGCAGCGAATTCGGCCCGAACGCGCTCGTCGAGCGAATGCCGGGCCAAGGCGAAACCGGCCGCGGCGGCCGCCAGCGCAAAGGCCCGACGGGCGGCGCCGCGTAGGGGATGCCCTTGAAGGCGCGCACGCCATCGGCGTCCGGGGCCGGAATTGCGAGCGCGCCGCATTCGATGGAAAAAGAATTCGCCGTCATGCGCAAACCTTAAGACGCAATTTCAGAACTGTCTCCCGCCATGTCGTCGACCCAACCGCGAGCCTGCCTGCGCGCGGGCGTTTCGTCGAGTCCGGCGAATCGCGCCTCCGGTCCGAGCGCCTCCTCGATGCGCAGCGCTTCGTTCCATTTGGCCATCCGCTCCGATCGGGCGAAAGAGCCGACTTTCAGTTGGCCGGCGCCCCAGCCGATCGCCAGATGAACGACCGACACGTCCTCGGTCTCGCCCGAGCGCGCCGAGACGATGGTCCCGAAGCCGCGGCGAAGACCCTCGTCGCAGGCGGCTTTGGCCTCGCTGACGGTTCCCGCCTGATTGACCTTGATCAGCACCGCATTGACGCTTCGCTGGCGCGCCGCCTCGCGCACACGGCTCGCGTCGGTGACGAGATAGTCGTCGCCGATCACCTGAATGCGCTCGCCGACGGCGGCGGTGAATCGTCTGAACCCCTCATCGTCATCCTCGCCGAAGGGATCTTCGACGGACAAGATAGGATAGCGGGCGCACCAGCCGAGCAGGAGTTCGGCGAGGCCGTCGCGGTCGAGCTCGCGTCTCTCGAGCCCCAATCGATACTGGCCGCCGCGGCCGAATTCCGACGCCGCGACGTCGAGCGAAATCGCGACGTCCTCGCCTGGGGCGAGCCCGGCGCCTTCGATCGCCCGCATCAGCGTGTCGAGCGCCTCCTCGTTGCTCGAGAACGCGGGCCACCAGCCGCCCTCGTCGGCCACGCCTTGCAGCAGGCCGCGACCGGCCATGATCCGTCCGGCGGCGCCATAAACCTCCGCCGTGACCTCCAGCGCCTCGGCGAAAGTCTTCGCCCTCGGCGCGACGACCATGAAATCCTGAATGTCGATTCGTCGGCCGGCATGCGCCCCGCCGCCGAAGATCTGGATTTCAGGCAGCGGAATCAGCGCCCGCCCGTCTCCGAGAAGATAGCGCCACAGCGGAACGCCGCGGCTCGCCGCCGCGGCCTGAAGCACGGCAAGCGATACCGCGGTCAGGGCGTTGCCGCCAAGGCGGGCCTTGTTCCCCGTCCCATCGATCGCGATCAGCCTGGCGTCGACGCCAGTCTGATCGAATGGATCGAGACCGACGAGCGCCGGGGCGATTTCGGCTCGAATCCCTGCGAGCGCTTCCTGCACGTCGAGGCCGCCGAGACGTTTGCCTCCGTCGCGCCTGTCGACCGCCTCGCGGCTGCCCCGCGACGCGCCGGCGGGAGCGATCCCTCGGCCGAGGGCGCCGTCGCTTAGAGCGGCCTCGGCCTCTATCGTCGGGCGGCCGCGCGAATCCCAGATGCGCCGCGCGCGCACGAATTGAATGACGGGTTCGCTCATCGAACCCGTTCCCATGCGTTCGCGACCTCCATCAGGCGTCGCGGCGGCGTGACGATCAACGGGATGGCGCAGCGGCGCACGGCCTCGCGTTCGCGCTCGCTTGTCAGGTATTCGACCGGCGACTTGCCGTCGACCCTGGCGAGAAACAGGCCCGGCAGCAGCGCCGCCGCGCGGGCCTCGAGACCGTCGGCATTTTCCCAGTCGACGCGAGCGAGATAGGCGTGCGTCAGCGCCGAAAAGGCGGGGGCGTAGCGCGCCTTGCCGGCCCCTTCCCGCGCGCCCTTAAGGAGCAGGTGATTGAGACAGAAAGCGAGGTCAAAGGCCGGGTCGCCGAACCACGCGCATTCGGCGTCCAGGAAGACCGGCCCGAGGGGACCGATCAGAATGTTCTTCGGACTGACGTCGCCGTGAACGAGCGCCCGCTTCGTCGCCAGCGTTGCTTGCGCCAGCGCCTCGAAGCGGGCTTGGAGCATAGGGTGCGCCCGCGCGGTCGCGCGCAAGTAAGGCTCGATCCGGATCGCCTCGAACGTGTCGTCATGGGCGAAGGCGGCGGGCATGTCAGAGTCGGCGGCGCTCAACGCATGAATCTGGGCGAGGCTGTGCCCGACGGAAGCGGCGAATTTCGGCTCGGCGTCGCCGCCAAGGAGCCGCGTCTTCCACAAGGGATAGTCCTCCGGCGGTAGATATTCCATCGCGAACAGGCCGGCCTTCGCGTCCTCGCCGAGGAGGCGCGGCGCCGCACGCGGCAGCCAGCGCGCGACCGCGCGCATCCATGCCGCCTCCGCCGCGTTGCGCTTAACCGGCGCCTCCCACAGAGCCGCGACCTTGAGCTTCGGCAGCGCACGCTTGACGCAGAAACGCCGACGGCCGGCCTCGACCAGCCAAATGTCCGAGGAGACGCCGCCGGTCAATGGCCTGACGCGGGCGACTTCTCCGGGATCCAGCAGGCCGAGGCGACGCAGGGCTTCGGTGAGATCGCCGCTCGGCATGAGCGTCGCAGGAGTCAATAGGTGGCGCGGCCGCCGGACAGGTCAAAGACCGCGCCAGTCGAGAACGAGCACTCGCGGCTCGCCAGCCAGCAGATCAGCGCCGCCGCCTCCTCGACCGTGCCGAAGCGCTCCATCGGGATTTTCGAGCGCATATAGGCGATGTGGGCCGCCGACGCCTGTTTGAGGATCGGGGTTTCGATCGTCGCCGGTGTGATCGCGTTGACGGTTACGCCGTCCTTGGCGAGTTCCTTGCCGAGCGATTTGGTGAGGCCGATGACCGCCGCCTTCGAGGCGCTGTAGGCCGACGCCGCCGGATTGCCTTCCTTCCCGGCGATCGAGGCGACATTGACGATCCGGCCGTAGCCACGCGCCCGCATTAAAGGCGCGACGAACCGGTTGCAATAAAAGAGGCCGTTGACGTTGATGTCGAACACCCGCTTCCATTCGGCGACGGGATAGTCAATCACTTGGGCGTTGAGCCCCGCGACCCCGGCGCTGCACACCAGCACATCGACATGGCCCATCGCCGCCTCGGCATCGCTTGCCGCGCGTTCGACTTCGGCGGGATCAGTGACGTCGATCCGCTGGGCTCGGCTTTTCCCGCCGAGATCACCGGTCGCCGCGTTGAGGCTCGCCTGATCGACGTCCCACAGCGCGACCTCGCCGCCTTCGGCGACGATGCGGCGCGCGACCGTCAGGCCGATGCCCGACGCGCCGCCGGTGATGATGGCGCCCATGCCCTCAAAGCGTTGGTCCAATCCCATCGGCGTCGCCCCTCCCTCGCTGGACCGGTCAAGCCCAGCCGCTTCGAGCGCAGTCTATAGTCGAGGCCGGGGCCGATTGTCGAATTTGAGACAGCATGCGCGCTCGGGCCAGCGCCGCGCCTTGCCTTTTGTCCAACGACCGCGCATAGGGCGCCCCCGACCTCCTTAGCGACGCAATCGGCCTCTCAACCATGGGTTTCAAATGCGGCATCGTCGGCCTGCCCAACGTCGGCAAGTCGACGCTCTTCAACGCGCTCACGCAGACGGCGGCGGCGCAGGCCGCGAACTATCCGTTCTGCACCATCGAGCCCAATGTCGGCGACGTGGCGGTGCCGGACCCGCGTCTAGCGACGCTGGCGCAAATCGCCAGCTCTAAGGAGATCATCCCGACCCGCCTCACCTTTGTCGACATCGCCGGCCTGGTGCGCGGCGCTTCCAAAGGGGAAGGACTCGGCAACCAGTTTCTCGGCCATATTCGCGAATGCGACGCGATCGCCCATGTCGTGCGCTGCTTCGAGGACGGCGACGTGACCCATGTCGAGGGCCGGATCGATCCGCTGTCGGACATCGAGACCATCGAGACCGAATTGATGCTGGCCGATCTCGAGAGCCTCGAGCGGCGGATCGGGCAGATGGAGAAGAAGTCCAAGGGCGGCGACAAGGAATGGAGGGACCTGCTCGCGCTCGCCGAGCGCAGCCTCGGAGAACTCCGCCAAGGCCGCCCGGCGCGCGCGGCCGGCGTCTCACGCGAGGAACAGCGCCTGTTCCAGTCGCTCGGGCTGTTGTCGTCGAAGCCGGCGCTCTATGTCTGCAATGTCGAGGAGGCCTCGGCCGACAAGGGCAATCCCTTTTCCGACAAGGTCCGCGAACTGGCGGCGAGGGAAGGCGCGGCCGCGGTCGTCGTGTCGGCGAAGATAGAAAGCGAGATTGCGGTTTTGCCGCAGGCCGAGCAGGCGGGCTATCTCGAGGCGGTCGGATTGACCGAGCCGGGCCTCAATCGCGTGATCCGGGCGGGCTACGACCTCTTGCATCTCGTCACCTTCTTCACCGTCGGCCCGAAGGAAGCCCGCGCCTGGACGGTCGAGAAGGGGGCGAAAGCGCCGCAGGCGGCGGGCGTCATCCACACCGATTTCGAGAAGGGCTTCATCCGCGCCGAGACCATCGCCTACGACGACTATGTCGCGGGCCGCGGCGAGGCGGGCGCGCGCGAGGCGGGCAAGTTCCGCCTGGAGGGCAAGGACTACGCGGTCGCCGACGGCGACGTGCTGCATTTCCGGTTCGCCAACTGAGAGCCATGGCCGACGCGCTCGCCTTCGAGGATTTTCCGCCGGGCGAGGTCGTGGAATACGGCGATGTCGCCGTGTCCGCCGAGGACATTGTCGCCTTCGCGCGCGAATTCGATCCGCAGCCCTTTCATGTCGACGCGGCGGCGGCGCGCGCGATCACGGGGGGCCTGATCGCTTCGGGCTGGCACACCTGCGCGCTTCTCATGCGGATGAACTGCGACGCGTTCCTGATGCGCGCCGCGATTGTCGACGAGCCAGGAATCGAAGAGGTCCGATGGGCGCGTCCGGTCAGGCCAGGCGACCGATTGCATGTGCGCCGGCGAACCCTCGCCGCCCGCATCAGCGACTGCGGCGCGGACGCGGGCGAGGTCGAGTTTCTCTACGAGGTCTTGGATCAAGGCGGCGCGGTCGCAATGTCGCAGCGCAGCGTCCTGCGAATGCGGCGGCGCGGCGGCGGCATGGGGTGAAGGATGTACTACGAGGACATGCATATCGGCCAGGCGACCGATTTCGGCTCGACCGCGTTCTCGCGCGCCTCGATTCTCGCCTATGCGCGACAGTTCGATCCGCGGGTCGCCGCGCTTCAGAGCGCGGGCGAGCCGCTCGTCGCTTCGGGCCTGCACGTGGCGAGCGCGGCGATGCGCCGGCTCATCGAGACGCGAAGCGCCCTACGGGCCGCGATGGCGGCGCGCGGCGAGGCTGTGCCGGAACTCGGAGTTTCGCCCGGATTCAGGGACATGCGCTGGACCCATCCCGTGCGTGAGGACGATGTCGTCTCCTTCGCCGCCGAAATCATTTCGAAACGCGAGACCTCGAAGCCGCTTTGGGGTCTCGTCGGCAACAGATTTCGCGGCGCCAACCAACGTGGCGAAGAAGTGTTGATCTTCTCGAGCGTCGTTCTGGTCGCCCGTCGGTCAGGGCAAAGTCGCTTGGTTCAAGAACGCGACTAGGATTTAGCCCATCTGGCAGATATACTGCGCCGATCGCTGCGCGCTTAAGGATGGGCGCGACGTCGCTCCAGAAGGGCCCGGTTCATCCTTTTTCGGTTCGAGGGGTACAGCAATGGCAATCAATCTCGTCAGCATCGTGTCCCAGTATCTCACGCCGCAAGTGGTCGGCGCTCTGGCGCGCGCGATCGGCGTCAATGAGGCGGTGGCCCAAAAGCTCGTCAGCGCCGCGCTGCCCGCCATTCTCGCCGCGCTCGCGACAACCACCGCGGCCCCTGGCGGGGCGCAGAAGGTGTCCGACGCGATTTCCAACTCGGACCCGGACATTGTGACCAAGATCACCAGCGCAGTCAACGGCGGGAACCTGCAGTCCTTGACCGAAGGCGCCAACATGCTCGGCGGCCTCCTCGGCGGTTCGGGCCTCTCCACCCTCGCCGGCGCGTTGAGCCAATTCTCCGGCGCCCCGCAGGGCGCAGCCCAATCCGCGATCGGCGCCGTCTCCCAGTATGTCGTCGGCGCGCTCGGTCAGCAGGATCCCTCGAACTGGTCGGACGCCTCCTCGATCGCCTCGTTGTTCGCGAGCCAGAAAAGCGCCATCTCCGCCGCGCTGCCGGGCGAATTGTCAAAGGCCCTCGGCGCCTCAGGACTACTGGCCGGCCTCGGCGCCGCCGCCCAGGCTGCGAGCGCGACAGCCTCGAGCGCCGCCAGCGCGGCGGCGAGTTCGGCCGCCTCCACAGCGTCGAACGCCGCCAATCGCGTCCAGGCGGCCTCTGCGTCGAGCGGATTCCCGACCTGGGCCATCGTCGTGCTTGTCATCATCGTCCTGGCGGCGATTTACTGGTTCATGAGCCATAGAAAAGAAGAGCCGCCGAAGCAGGGCATGATCCAGGCGCCTGGCGCGGTCGAATATGTGATGCGGGCGCTGCCCCGGCCTCTGATGATCTGAGGGGATTCGGTCCGTGATGCGCCTTTGCGCCGGCCTGGTCACAAGCAGGCGCATGGGCGTGAAGTTCGAGGATAGCACGGCGCGGCGACCCCGCGCCGCGGTCCTCGCAGCGATCGGACTGGCGGCGCTGGCGGCCGGCTGCGCAAGCCGCCCCTATGGCAATCTCATCGTCGGCGCGACCGGGCCGGGGACCAGCAAGGTCGATATGCTGGTGGCCACGACTCGCGCCGCAGTCTCCGCGCCGCCGGGCGTTATCTTCGGCGGCGAGCGCGGCCGGGGATTGGACTTTGCGGATATCGTGGTGTCGATCCCGCCGGACAGCCACCGCGTGGCCGGCGAAGTGCAGTGGCCCTCGACTCCGCCCGGCGACCCGGAGCGAAACTTCGTCACCCTTCGCGCCGATCGTCTCCAATTGGCGCAGGCTCGCGCGAATTTCGATGCACGGGTCGCTCGCACGCCAGGGCGCAAGGTTCTCGTCTTCATTCACGGCTACAACACGAGGTTCGGGGAAGCGGTCTACCGCTTCGCTCAGATCGTGCATGACGCTCATGTCGACGTCGTGCCAGTGCTGTTCACCTGGCCGTCAGGAGGGGGCGCGCTCGACTACGTCTACGATCGCGACAGCGCCGTCTATTCGCGAGACGCGCTCGAAGCGGTGCTCCAGACGCTCGTCAAGGATCGCTCCGTCGATTCAATATCCATTCTCGCCCACTCAATGGGCAACTACCTCGCGCTCGAGGCCTTGAGGCAGATGTCGATCCGCGATCGCGGACTGTCACCGAAAATCAGGGACGTGATGCTGGCTTCGCCTGACATCGACGTCGACGTTTTCCGCCGCCAGATCGCCGAGATCGATTCCGAACCCCGCCCGGCCAACTTCATCCTGTTCGTGTCGCGCGACGATCGCGCCCTTAGCTTGTCGAGCTTTCTCGCTCGCGATACGACCCGGCTCGGCGCGCTGGATCCGACCAAGGAGCCCTATTTTTCGATCCTCGAACAGGCGAGGGTCCATGTCGTCGACCTGACCGGCTTCGCCTCGAACGACAGAGTGAATCACAGCAAGTTCGCCACCAGCGAAGTCGTCACCGCGATCGGCGAACGCCTCGCCGGGGGACAGGCGCTGACGGACTCGAAATCGGGCCTGGTGGAATCGCTCGGCGACTTCACCCGCGGCGCCGTCAACGTCGCGACGACCGCCGTCACCGCGCCGACGCAAATCGCCGATCCGACGAGGAACGAAAAGACAATCGACGCCGCCTCGAATTCCGCCACGCTGACGCAATGATTCGGCGCATGTCGCCGGAAAGCCGGCCCGCCCCGGTGGGCCGTTATTGGTCAATAAGGGCCGCCGGGCGCGGCGCGGCAGCGGCGGCGTCCGGCAATTGCGCCCGGCTCCAGCCGCCGCCGAGCGCGACGACGAGGTTGACCGCGTCGGACTGGAGCTGCGCCCGGGTCGACAACTGGGCTTCCTCCACCGATAGCTGCTGGGTCTCCAACTGGACGACGGTCGTGAAGGATTGGGTGCCGGCCCGATATTCATTAAGGGCGATCTGCGTCGCCTCACGGGAGATGCGGACGTCTTCCGCCTGCACCTTGGCTTCGCGGGTGAGAAGCCGGATCGACGACAGTTGATCCTCCACCTGCTGGATCGCCGCCAATATGGTCTGGCGATAGGTCGCAACGCTCGCCCGATAGGTCTCGCGCGCCGCCTCGACCTGGGCGGTGGTGAGGCCGCCGTTGAACAAGGGCTCAGCGAGCGAGCCGCCGAACGACCAGACCGGATTGGCCGCGCCGAGCTGTCGGATGAACGGATCGCCGGAATAGCCGAACAGGCCGTTGAGAGAGACAGCCGGGAAGTATCCGGCAAAGGCGACGCCGATCTCGGCGTTGGCCTGGCGCATCGCCTCTTCAGCCGCCGCGACGTCGGGCCGGCGCTCCAGCAGCGCCGACGGCAGGCCGACCGGGACCGAAGGCACGCGGCTCGCGAGCGGACCGCGAGCGATGGAAAGCCCAGCCGGCGGGCGACCCATCAGCGCCGCGATCGCATGTTCGCTCTGGGCGCGGGCCACCCCGGCGGCAATGAGCTGCGCCTGGGCGTTGAGCACCAGCGCCTGCGCGGTGATGACGTCGGACTTGGCCGCTGTGCCGGCCGCGTACTGGTTCTGGGTGATCTTCAGCGAACGCTTATAGTTGTCGACTGTCCTGGTGAGCAGGTCCTCGAGCGAATCCGCCTGTCTCAGCGTCACATAGGCGACCGCCAGCGCCGACTGCGCCGCGAGCGTCGCATTGGCGAGATTGGCGGCGCTGGCTTGCGCGCCCGCGGTCTGCGCCTCGATCCCCCGCCTCGTCTGCCCCCAGACGTCGAGCGTCCAGTTCGCCGCGCCCTCGGCCGTGAGATTGGTCCCGACCGGGCCGGCGATTCTCTCATGCGTCGCCGAGCCGTTAGCGCCGATCGTCGGAAAGAGGCCGGCGCGCGCCTCGTTGATGAGCGCCAGCGCCTCGCGATAATTGGCTTCGTCCGCCTTGATGGTCTGATTGGAAACCGCAACGGCGGTTTCGAGCCGGTCGAGCTCCGGATCGCGGAAGACCGTCCACCACGGCCCTTTCGGCTCGTTGGCGCGCGGCGCTGCGATTTTCCATCCCTTGATCTCCTTGTATTGCGACGAAAGGATCGCCGCGGGCCGCACAAAATCGGGGCCGACCGGCGCACAGCCGGCGAGGGCCAGCGCGACGCCGGACGCGGCGCAAAACGCTATCGCGCGCGCGCCAGCGGCGTGGGGTTTACGCGCAGATAATATCGCTTCCACAAACGCCCCAGCCATTTTCCAAACGTGTCAAGATAAATGAAAACGACCGGCGTCGTATACAGGGTCAAGACCTGGCTGACGAGCAAGCCGCCGACAATGGTGATCCCCAGCGGATGGCGCAACTCCGAGCCTTCCCCCGTTCCGAACGCCAATGGCAACGCGCCGAACAGGGCCGCGAAAGTCGTCATCATGATCGGGCGAAACCGCAGATGGCATGCCTGTTCGATCGCTTCGCGCGTGTCGATTCCCTGTCGTTCAGCCTCCAAGGCGAAGTCGATCATCAGAATCGCATTCTTCTTGACGATGCCGATCAGCAGCAGCACCCCGATCGCGGCGATGACGGTGAACTGGGTGTCGAACAGCCAAAGCGCCAGCGCGGCGCCCACGCTGGCCGACAACAGCGTGGAGAGGATGGTGATCGGATGGATGAGGCTTTCATACAATATGCCCAGCACGATGTAGATCGTCATCAGCGCCGCGCCAAAAAGCAACGGCATGTTCGATTGCGACTTCTGAAAAGTCGCCGCGGTGCCAGCGAAGGCGCCGTGGACGGTCGACGGCATGCCGATGCGGCGGATCGCATTCTCGATTTCGGTCTTGGCCTCGCTGAGCGCGCGGCCGGACGCGAGATTGAACGAAATCGTCGAGGCGGCGAACTGGCCCTGATGATTGACGCTGAGCGGCGTAAGACCGGGCGAGAATCGGGCGACGGCGGAAAGCGGGACCATCGTTTCCAGCGAGCTTGAAACCGCCGCGCCGGCGGAGGCGCTCGTGTGACCGCTCGCGGCCAGAGAATTGGTCGCAAGATTGCGTGCCGAATCGGCCGCGATCGACGCCGCGGTGGCGGCGCCTCCGCTGGAGGACGAAAAAAGACCGGCGGAGAGCCCGGCTTGGCGTGTGCCGGTCGGATTGGCGCCGGAGGTCGAGACGTAGATCTGGTCGAGCGTGCTCGGATTTTGCCAGTAGCGCGGCGCGACCTCCATCACCACGTGATATTGATTGAGGGCGTTGTAGATGGTCGACACCTGCCGCTGCCCGAACGCGTCGTAGAGCGTGTTGTCGATGGCGCTCAAGGTGAGGCCCAGGCGCATGGCGGCGTCGCGGTCGATCGTGACGTCGGTTTCGAGCCCGCCCTCCTGCTGATCGGAATTGACGTCCTTGACGATGTTGCTGTTCATCAATGCCGCGGTCAGCTTCGGCGCCCACTTGTAGAGTTCCTTCGTGTCGTCGGAGAGCAACGTATATTGATAGGTCGCATTGCTCTGGCGTCCTCCGGTTCTCAGGTCGGAGACCGCGATCATGAACAAATGCGCGCCGGCGACTTCAGCCAGCTTGCCGCGCAGGCGCGCGACGACCTCGTCGGCGGTGACCTTGCGCTGCGCGTAGGGTTTCAGCGAAACATAGACGAATCCGGAGTTGGTCTGGCGGCCGCCTGTAAAGCCGACCACGCTGGCGACGGCCGGATCGTCCTGCACGATCGTCTGCAATTGGGTGAACTTGGTCCTCATCGCCTGGAACGAGATGCTCTGATCGGCTTGAATCGCCCCGATGATGAGACCCGTGTCCTGGACCGGGAAAAGGCCGTAGGTCATCTGGTACCGGAACATGTAGTAGTTGAGCCCGACGGTCGCCAACAGGGTGGCAAGAACGGCGCCCGGATGGCGCAATGCGATTCGCAGCGTCGATCGGTAGAAGGCCAGCATCGCCTCGAACAGACGCTCCGTCGCGCGATAGAGGCGACCGTGTCCCTCCTCGCCTTCGCGCGGCAGGATCAGGGCGCACATCATCGGCGTGGTCGTGAGCGAAACGGCCATCGAGATCATGACAGCGACCGACAGCGTCAGCGCGAATTCGGTGAACAGGCGCCCGACGATCCCGCCGATGAACAGCAGCGGAGCGAAGACCGCGATCAGCGAAACGCTGATCGACACGACGGTGAAGCCAACTTCCTTGGATCCCCTGATCGCCGCCTCGACGCGCGACATGCCCTGTTCGAGGTAGCGCGAGACGTTTTCGAGCACCACGATCGCATCGTCGACCACGAAGCCGGTCGAAATCGTCAGCGCCATGAGAGATAGATTGTTGAGGCTGAAGCCGAGCAGATACATCACTCCGAACGAGCCGATGATGGAGGTCGGGACGGCGACGCTCGGGATCGCGGCCGCGCGCACGCTTCGGAGAAAAGCGAAAACCACCAGGATCACCAGCGTCACCGCGATGATCAGCGTCTTCTCGGTGTCCCGCAACGATTGACGAATGGTCGTCGAGCGGTCGACGGCGACGGTAAGATTGACGTCGCCCGGTAGCGCCGCGGTCAGGCGGGGCAATTCGGCTTTCACGCCGTCCACCGCCTTGATGATGTTAGCGCCGGGCTGACGCGATAAGATCACCGCCACGCCCGGCTTTCCGTTCACGAGGCCGGCGTGGCGCAGGTCCTCGACCGAATCGACGACCTCGGCGACGTCGGAAAGCCGGATCGCGGCGCCGTTGCGGTAGGCGATCACCAGATCGCGATATTGCGCCGCTTTCGTCGCCTGATCGTTGGCGTAGATCTGGTAGTGAAAGTTGTCGTCCTCGATCGCGCCCTTGGGACTGTTGGCGTTCGCCGAGGCCAGCGCGGCGCGGATGTCTTCGAGGCCGATGCCGTAATGAAAGATCGCGGTCGGATTGATTTCCACCCGCACCGCCGGCAGGGCGGCGCCCGAGATGTCGACCTCGCCGATCCCCGGGAGCTGCGACAGCCGCTGCTGAAGTATATTCGAGGCGAGGTCGTAGAGCTGGCCGGCGGTATGCGTCGTCGACGTCATGGTGAGAACCATGATCGGCGCGTCAGCCGGGTTGACTTTGTGGTAGGTCGGATTGGAGCGCAGGCTGGCGGGCAGATCGGCGCGCGCGGCGACAATCGCCGCCTGGACGTCACGGGCCGCGCCGTCGATGTCGCGGTCGAGGCCGAATTGCAGCGTGATGCGCGTGAAGCCGACCGTGCTCTGAGAGGTCATTTCGTTGACGTCGGCGATCTGGCCGAGATGGCGCTCGAGCGGCGCCGCCACCGAGGTCGCCATGGTGTCGGGGCTGGCGCCTGGCATGTTCGCCTGCACGGAAATGACCGGAAAATCGACCTGCGGCAGCGGCGAGACCGGCAATTGCGAATAGCCGAGCAGGCCGCCGAAGACGACGCCAATTGTCAACAGGGTGGTCGCCACCGGCCTTCGGATGAAGATTTCGGAGAAGCCGATGCTCACGGCGCCCCCGTCGCGAGCGCCGAATCGCTGGCGCCGAGGCCAAAGCGCTCACCGAGTTCTTCGAAGAACAGATAAATGACCGGGGTCGTATAAAGCGTGAGAACCTGGCTGAATGCCAGGCCGCCCACGATGGCCAGGCCGAGCGGGTGGCGAAGCTCCGAGCCCACGCCGGTTCCGAGCATCAGCGGCAGCGCGCCGAAAATCGCCGCGACAGTGGTCATCAGGATGGGCCTCAGGCGCAGCAGACAGGCCTGGTAGATCGCCTCGCGCGCGGGCAGGCCCTGCACCCTCTGCGCTTCGAGCGCGAAGTCGATCATCATGATCGCGTTTTTCTTAACAATGCCGATCAGCAGCACGATGCCGATGACGCCGATAATGTCGAGGCCCGCGCCCGCCGCATTAAGCGTCAGCAGCGCCCCGACGCCGGCCGACGGAAGG
The DNA here is from genome assembly GCA_963835955.1 of uncultured Alphaproteobacteria bacterium. Classification (GTDB taxonomy): domain Bacteria; phylum Pseudomonadota; class Alphaproteobacteria; order Rhizobiales; family Beijerinckiaceae; genus Roseiarcus. The sequence goes on from CAWIHZ010000011.1 coordinate 79,259, forward strand.
GTGGTGAGGATCGTGATCGGATGAATGAAGCTCTCGTAGAGCACGCCGAGCACGATATACATCGTGGCGACGGCGGCCAGGAGCAGGAACACCTCGTTCGAGAGCGCGGACTGGAAGGCCAGCGCCGCGCCCTGGAAGCTGACTGCGAAACTCTCGGGTAAATCGATGTCGGCGAGCGCGGCGTTGATCGCGCCGATGGCCTCGCCGAGCGACGCCCCTGGCGCCAGATTGAACGAGATCGTCGTCACCGGAAACTGTTTGAGATGGGAGATCTGCAGCGGCGAGGTCTTGACGATGAAATTTGCGACCGAACCGAGTGGCGTCTGGGCTGTGGCCGAGGCGGCCGACGGCAGGTAGATCGAGTTGAGCGAATCCAGCGAGCGCGCCATCTTTGGATCAATGTCGAGGATGACGCGATACTGATTGCTCTGGGTGAAAATCGTGGAGATGATGCGCTGCCCGAAGGCGTCGTAGAGCGCGTTGTCCACAATCGCCGGGGTGATGCCGAAGCGCGCCGCGGTTGCGCGATTGAGATCGACCGTCACTGAGCGGCCGTTGGGCTGAAGATCGCTCGCGATATCGACAATGGCGCCGATCTTAGCGAGGCGCTGGAGCACCTTTGGCGTCCAGGCTTGCAACGTCGCCAGATCCTGGTTCTCCAGCGTAAACTGATATTGGGTCGCGCTGACCGCGGTGTCGATCGAAAGGTCCTGCACCGGCTGCATGTAGAGCGATATGCCCGCCACCCCGGCGGTTTCCTCCTGCAGGCGGCGGATGATTTGGCTCGCCGTCGCCTGGCGCTTGGAATGCGGCTTCAGATTGATGAGGAAACGCCCCGAATTCAGGGTGACGTTCGAGCCGTCGACGCCGATGAAGGAGGACAGGCTCGCGACATCGGGATCGGCCACGATCGCCCTTGCGAGTTCCTGTTGATGGGCCGCCATCTGGTCGAAGGAAATGTCCTCAGCCGCCTGCGTCACGCCCTGGATGACGCCGGTGTCCTGAATCGGAAAGAAGCCCTTCGGGATCGTCAGGTAAAGGTAGCCGGTCAGAACGAAGGTGGCGAGCGCGACCGTCAGCATGATCGCCTGATGGTCGAGCGCTACCCTCAGCGTCGATGCGTAGAGGCGCGTCAGCGCCTGAAAGAACCGTCCGCCGCTCGCCTCGCCGCCGCCTCCCCTCGGACGTAGGAGCTTCGCGCAGAGCATTGGCACCAGGGTCAGCGAGACGAAGGCCGAAATAACGATGGTCGCGGCGAGGGTGATCGCAAATTCATGGAACAGCCGCCCGACGACGTCGCCCATGAACAATAGCGGGATCAGGACCGCGATCAGCGAAACCGTGAGCGAAATGATGGTGAAGCCGATCTGCGCCGACCCCTTGACCGCCGCATCGTAGGGGCTGTCGCCGGCTTCGAGGAAACGGGCGATGTTCTCGATCACCACAATCGCGTCGTCGACGACGAAGCCGGTCGCGACCGTCAGCGCCATCAGAGACAGATTGTCGAGGCTGAACCCGAACTGATACATGATCGCCAGCGTGCCCACGAGCGACAGCGGGACGCTGAGGCTCGGGATCACCGTCGCCGGAATGTTGCGCAGGAACAGGAAGATCACGAGCACGACCAGGCCGACCGCGAGCGACAACTCGAATTCCACGTCCCTGACCGAGGAGCGTATCGTCGTCGTTCGGTCGGTCAGGGGTTTGACCGTGATCGCGCTCGGCAGGCCCGCGCTCAGCGTCGGCAGGATGGCCTTGATGCTGTCGACGACCTTGATCACGTTTGCGCCAGGCTGGCGCTGAATGTTGACGATGAGCGCGGGCGTCGTATTCATCCAGGCGGAGAGCCGGCTGTTCTCGGGCCCGATCTCGACCGCCGCGACGTCGGAGAGCCGGATCGGCGCACCGTTGCGGTAGGCGATGACCGATTTCTCGTAGTCGTTCGGATTCCTGATCTGGTCGTTGGCGTTGATTGTCGAGGACTGCGCCGGCCCGTCGAAACTGCCCTTGGGCGTATTGACGTTAAGATTGCTGATGGTGGTCCGCAGATCATCGAAATTGACTCCGTAGGCGGCGAGCGCGAGCGGATTGACGTGGATGCGCACGGCCGGCCGCTGCCCGCCCGAAATTGAAACCAGGCCGACGCCCGGAAGCTCCGACAGCTTCGGCGCGAGGCGGCTCGCGACGATATCCTCGACGTCGGTCAGCCTCATCGAATCCGAGGTGACGCCGAGAGTGAGGATCGGCGCGTCGGCCGGATTGACCTTGAAATAGACCGGCGGCGCCGGCAGGTCGGCGGGCAACAGGTTGCCGGCCGCGTTGATGGCCGCTTGCACCTCCTGCTCAGCGATGTCTAGAGCGATGTCGAGTCCGAAGCGTAAAGTGATGACCGACGCGCCGGCCGAGCTTTGCGACATCATCTGACTGAGGCTCGCCATCTGGCCGAACTGTCGCTCGAGCGGCGCCGTCACCGCCGAAGTCATCACTTCCGGACTCGCGCCCGGATAGAAGGTTTGAACCTGGATCGTCGGGTAATCGACCTCGGGCAGGGCCGAAAGCGGAAGAAAACGATAAGCCGCGACGCCGACGAGCAGGATCGCGATCATCAACAGGCTGGTGGCGACCGGCCGATCGATAAAGATGCGGGAAGGGTTCACCGACCCGACCCACGCGGCGGCAAACTCATTTTTGCGCGCCCGGGGCCGGCGGGCCGGTCGGCGCCGACTGGCCGCTCGGCGTGGCGAGGTTAGCGGGTCGCGCGCCGACGCCGCCGCCGGATTCCTGTCCACGCCCGTGGCGATGGCGATGACCTCCGGCGGCTTGACCGACCGCTCCTCCCGGCGCCCCGCTTTCGCCGCGCGGCTGGCTCTGGCCACGACTTTGGTCTTCCGTTTTCTCCGTGTCGCCGGCCGGAGCGGCTTCGCCGAGCGTGACCTTGCCGCCGTCGCGCAACCGATCGACGCCGTCGACGACGACCTCTTCGCCCGCCTTGAGGCCGGAGGAAATCGTCGTGCGTTTGCTGTCGGTCGGGCCGCTGACGATATCGCGCTTCGAGACGGTCGAATCGGGGTTGAGGACATAGACGAATTTGCCAGACGGCCCGATCTGGATCGCAGCGTTGGGAGCGAGCACGACGCCGGTCAGGGTGTCGACCAGAAGGCGGACGTTGACGAACTGGTTGGGAAACAGCACGCCATTCGGGTTATCGAAGGTCGCGCGCATCTTGATCGTGCCGGTGGTCATGTCGGCCTGACTGTCGTAGGTCGTCAGCGTCCCGGTCGCGAGCTCTTTGACGTTGTCGCTGTCCAGGACCGTAACCTTCAGCTTTGCCCCGGAATTCAGCCGCGCCGCGATCCGCGGAAGGTTGCCCTCGGGCGTCGTGAACACGACGCTGATCGGATCCATCTGGGTGATTACGACGATGCCGGTCGCGTCGGAGGGCTGCAGATAGTTGCCGGGGTCCACCAGCCTCAAGCCCACCCTGCCGGTGATCGGCGAGACGATGCGCGTATAGTCGACATTGAGCTGGGCGGTCTGGACTTGTGCTTCGTCGGTCACGATCGCGGCCTTGTCCTGGGCGACCAGCGCCGCCTGGTCCGCGACCTGCTGTTTGGCGATCGAATCCTGCTTGATGAGTTCTTCGTAGCGAGCAAGGTCGCCCTGCGCCTGACCGAGCAGCGCCTGGTCCTTGGCGAGCTGCCCATGCGCCTGTGACAGCGCCGCCTGATAGGGGCGGGGATCGATCTGGGCGAGAAAATCCCCGGCTTTGACGAACTGGCCTTCCTTGAACCCGACTTCCAGCAGCTTGCCGGCGATCTGGGTGCGGATGGTGACGGTTTCGAAGGGCGTCACCGTTCCGAGCGCGTCGATGGTCAGCGGCATATCCCCAAGCGTCACCGGCGCGACGCGCACCGTTTGCCGCGGCGGTCCGGAACTGCGGGAGGTTTCGTTCTTGTGCGGGGCGATGTTCTCGACCTTTTGCCAGGCGAAAACGGCCGCCGCGGCCAGCGCTAGGACGAGCGCGATCCTGCCGAACATATTGCGCCGCCGCGGCCCCGGCGCCTCCGGGGCGGTCGGCGGCGACCCTTTCGTCGTCTCAGGCTTGAGGGCTTCGTTCATCTTTAGGATTCGCTCAAGTCCGACGTTTCGCACGGCAAAGCCGGAGTTTCAAATCACGCCCTCGTGCGCAGCACAGCGGGAGCCTCGGCGATTTGCGTCGCCGGCTCTGAAACCGGGTGTTGCTTTCTGCTTGCCCTTGCGCCATAAGCGCGACCGGCGGCGACGACGCTGTCGACGGACGCGGGTGTAGCTCAGGGGTAGAGCACAACCTTGCCAAGGTTGGGGTCGAGGGTTCGAATCCCTTCGCCCGCTCCAATAAAATCATGTGTCCGACCCGGACACATAGCCGCTGTCAGACATCGTAGCCGGCAAGCTGCCGTCGGACGACCGATTTGAGTTGCATCTTCCATTTGGGGCGTTGCTGGGCGACTACGACCGGGAAGTACGCCCAATTCAGCGAGCGCTCGCGGAATGGATTATCACGACCGCGCCGACGCTCCCCATAGCGGCCATCGGGCGAGCGCTTTTCGGTCTCTTCAAGGCGTGCGAGATAGCGTCTGTGCGCCCGAAGCGGGAGGGTTCGATGCCGGCGGCCCAGTTCGAGGGGCGAGTTGTCGCGATTCGCGGCGCGGTCATCGACCTCGCGTTCGCGGGCAAATTGCCTCCGATCGAGGACGCGGTCGAGATCGTGGACGCCGACGGCCGCGTCATTGTCGCGGAAATCCAGGCGCATCTCGACAGGCATCGGGCGCGCGCCATCGCGCTCGAGCCGACGACGGGACTGAGGCGCGGCGACGGCGCGCGCTCCAGCGGAGGACCGGTCACGATCGCCGTCGGGGAGGCGACGCTCGGGCGCCTTCTCGACGTGCTCGGCCGCGTCGGCGACCGCGGGCCGCCGCTGCCGGCCGAGGCGCCACGTTGGCCCATTCACCGCAAGCCGCCGCCGTTCTCGGCGCAGACCGGCGCGACGAAACTGTTCGCGACGGGCATTAAGGTGATCGACCTTCTCGCGCCGCTCGCACAAGGCGGAAAAGCCGCGATGTTCGGCGGCGCGGGCGTCGGCAAGACCGTCCTGGTGATGGAGCTCATCCACGCGATGGTCGAGAGCTATCAGGGCATTTCCGTGTTCGCGGGCGTAGGCGAACGCTCGCGCGAAGGCCATGAGATGCTGCTCAACATGACGCAATCGGGCGTTCTCGCGCGCACCGCGCTCGTCTACGGTCAGATGAACGAGCCGCCCGGCGCGCGCTGGCGCGTGCCGATGACGGCGCTGACGATCGCCGAGTTTTTCCGCGACGAGCGCCATCGCAACGTGCTGCTCCTGATGGACAATGTGTTCCGCTTCGTCCAGGCGGGGTCGGAAGTCTCGGGCCTCCTCGGCCGCGCGCCCTCGCGCGTCGGCTACCAGCCGACGCTGGCCGACGAGGTCGCAGCGCTGCACGAGCGCATCGCCTCCGTCGGCGACGCCTCCGTCACGGCAATCGAGGCGGTCTATGTGCCGGCCGACGACTTCACCGATCCGGCGGTGACGACCATCGCCGCGCACGTCGACAGCATGGTGGTCCTGTCGCGGGCGATGTCGGCCGAGGGCATGTATCCAGCGGTCGACCCGATCGCCTCCTCCTCGATCCTCCTTGATCCGCTCGTCGTCGGGGAGGAGCATGTGGCGGTTGCGACCGAGACGCGCCGCGCGATCGAGCATTATCGCGAGCTGCAGGACGTCATCGCGCTTCTCGGCATGGAGGAACTCGGCGACGAGGACCGCAGGATCGTCGAGCGCGCGCGGCGCCTGCAGCGGTTCCTGACGCAGCCCTTCGCGGTGACCGAAGCCTTCACCGGCGTCGCCGGCCGCTCGGTCAAGGTCGCAGACACGGTCGCTGGCTGCAAGGCGATCCTAGCCGGCCAATGCGACGACTGGCGCGAGAGCTCGCTCTATATGGTCGGGACGCTCGACGAGGGGCGCGAGAAGGAGGACGGGGCGCGCTACGCCGAACCAGCCCCGGCGGAGGCGCATGCATGAAGGAAGGTCTGCATCTGACGATCGCGACGCCCGCGTCGCTCCTGGTCGACGCGGGCGATGTCGGCTCGCTACGCGCCGAGGACCTGAGCGGGTCCTTCGGCGTTTTGCCCGGCCATGCAGATCTTCTCACCGTGCTGCCTCCCTCCGTTGTGCGCTGGACGAAGCGCGGCGAGGCTCAGCGCTTTTGCGCGGTCAGCGGCGGCGTGCTGACGGTTTCCAGGGGCGCCCGAGTCTCGATCGCCTGCCGCCGCGGGACGGTCGGCGACGATCTCGCGGCGCTCGAGGCCGCGGTCGTGGCCCAGCGCTCGGCTGAGCTCGATGCGGACAGGCGCGCGCGAGTCGAGCAGACGCGGCTCCATGCGCGCGCGCTTCGCCAACTCATGCGCTTCCTGCGTCCCACGGCGGGCGCGGGACCGCTCGGCGACGGCGACACGCCCTTCACCGGCGAGGCTGCGCCATGACCGCGCCCGGCGGAAGGCCCGGTGGGAAAATGGAGGACGCGGCTCGACTTGCGGCCGAGCGCGTGCGCCGGCTTCGCGACGATCCCGAGCCGTCGTTCGCCTTGCGCCTCGGCCAGATCGGCGTGCTCGGGTGGGCGATCGTCGCCCCAATCCTCATCGGCGTCGTCGTCGGGCGCTGGCTCGACTGGGCCCTGAAGACCGGCATCTTCTTCACCGCGCCGCTCATCATGCTCGGGGCCGCGGCGGGACTTTGGACAGCATGGCGATGGATGCACCGGCAATGACGCTGGCTCTCCTCGTGGCCTTCGCCGGCGGCGCGCTTCTCGGAGCGGCGCATTTTGGCTCGCTCTGGTTCAGCGTCGTTCTGATGCGCGATGGACGGACGGCTCTCGGTGTCGCCGTCCAGGCCTTGCGCTTCGCGGCGCTCGCGGTAGCGCTGGCGCTCGTTGCGCGCGAAGGCGCCGCGCCCCTGCTCGCCGCGGCGTTCGGACTCCTCGCGGCCCGCGCTCATCTCATTGGGCGCTATCGGAGGCTCGCGTGAAGTCGCCTTTGACCCTCGAGCCTCTGTTTCAGATCGGCTCCGTAGTGATCACCGAGCCGGTCGTCGTCTCCTGGGCGGTCATCGCCGTCCTCGCCGGCTTCTCGGCGCTGGCGACGCGGCGTCTCAGCCTCATGCCTTCGAAGGTCCAAGCGACGCTCGAACTCCTCGTCTCGACCATCGACAGCCAGATCCGCGACACGATGCAGGGCGATCCGGCGCCGTTCCGCGCGCTCATCGGCTCGATCTTCCTGTTCGTTCTCGTGTCGAACTGGTCGTCGCTCATTCCGGGCGTCGAGCCCGCGACTGCGCATATCGAGACCGACGCAGCAATGGCGCTGATCATCTTCATCGCGACCGTGGCCTGGGGCGTCAGGAGCCGGGGCCTCGGCGGCTATCTCAAGACTTTCGCCGAGCCGAGCTGGGTGATGATCCCGCTCAACATCGTCGAGCAGTTCACCCGCACCTTCTCCCTGATCGTGCGTCTCTTCGGCAACGTGATGAGCGGCGTCTTCGTCATCGGCATCATCCTGGCGCTGGCGGGCCTTCTCGTGCCGATCCCGCTGATGGCGCTCGACCTGCTGACAGGCACGGTGCAGGCCTATATTTTCGCCGTGCTGGCGACTGTCTTCATCGGCGCGGCGGTCGGCGAGCGGCGGAAGCCCGCCGCCGATCCGCCGCCTCAAGGAGCTCAATAAGTGAACGATCTCATTCAAGCCGTCAGCATCTTTTCCGCCGCGCTCGCGGTCGGCCTCGGGGCGATCGGTCCGGGGCTGGGCGAGGGCAGGGCGGTCGCCTCGGCGATGGAGGCGATTGCCCGCCAGCCGGAGGCGGCCGGCACGATCTCGCGCACCCTTTTCGTCGGCCTCGCGATGATCGAAACCATGGCGATCTACTGCCTGGTCATCGCGCTCCTTGTGCTGTTCGCCAACCCGTTCATCAAATAGGCCGCCCAAGATGCGGATCGACTGGTGGACGCTGGCCCTGCAGACGGTCAACGTCCTCATCCTCATCTGGATTTTGAGCCGCTTCCTGTTCAAGCCGGTCGTTGCGATTATCGAGGAGCGGCGCGCGGCTGCCGCGAAGCTCCTCTCGGATGCGGAGGCCGAGAAGACTGAGGCGATTGCCGCGCGCGAGGCCGGAGAGGCGGAAGCGGCGCGAATCGCCGCGGCGCGGGACGAGGTCTTGCGCCAAGCGGCGGCGGACGCGGAGACCCAGCGCGCCGCGGCGCTCGCCTCCGCCCGCGCCGATGCCGAACAGCTGCGCGCCGGCGCCGAGGCGGACATGCGTAGCGCCCGCGCCGCCGTGGCTGCGGGGGCGTCCGCCCGCGCCATCGAGCTCGCGGTCGACATCGCCGGCAAGCTGATCGCGCGTCTGCCCAACTCTGTCCGCGTCGACGGTTTCATCGCCGGTCTTGCTGAAGCGCTCGCGTCGCTCCCGGATGCGAGCCGGGACGGGATCGGCGTGTCGGGGAAGGCGCGGCTGTCGGCGCCGCGCGCGCTCACCCCGCAGGAGGCGCAATCCTGCGGCGACGCCTTCGCCAGGGCGCTCGGCCGGCCGCTGGATTTCGTGGTCGCGACCGACCCTGGCCTCATCGCCGGGCTGGAGCTCGAGACGCCGCATGCCGTCGTCCGCAACAGCATCCGCTCCGACCTCAACCGCATCGTCGAGGAACTGACCCGTCATGACCGCGTCCAGCATTGACGGCCCCGATTGGCTCGCGGCCGAGCGCGAAGCGCTGAGCCGCGTTGATCTTAAGGCCGAGGCGCAGTCGGTCGGACGGGTGGAGGCGATCGCCGACGGGGTCGCGCAGGTGTCCGGCCTGCCGGAGGCGCGGCTCGGCGAGCTCCTGCGCTTCGAGGGCGGCCGGATGGGCTACGCCCTGTCGCTCGAGCCCGAAACAATCAACGCGGCGATCTTCGACGAGGGTGAGAAGATCGGCGTCGGTTCGCTCGTCTCGGCGACCGGTGAAGTCGCGCGCGTGCCGGTCGGCCGCGGACTGCTCGGCCGCGTCGTCGACCCGCTCGGACGCCCGCTCGACCGCGACGAGCCGGTCGCGGCCGAGGCGTTCCATCCGATCGAGCGGCCGGCGCCGGCGATCATCGATCGCGATCTCGTCTCCGAGCCGGTCGCAACCGGCGTTCTCGTGGTGGACGCGCTCTTTGCGCTCGGGCGCGGCCAGCGCGAGCTCATCATCGGCGACCGCGGCATCGGCAAGACGGCGATCGCGGTCGACACGATCATCAACCAGAAGCGTACGGACATGATCTGCGTCTATGTCGCGGTCGGCCAGCGCGCGACCGCGGTCGAACGCGTGGTCGAGTTGGCGCGGCAGTTCGGGGCGCCGGAGCGCTGCGTGTTCGTCGTCGCCTCCGCCTCCGCCTCCGCCGCGCTGCAATGGATCGCACCTTTCTCCGGATTCACCATCGCCGAATATTTCCGCGATCGCGGCGACCATGCGCTCGTCATCGTCGACGACCTCACAAAACACGCCGCGACCCATCGCGAGCTCGCGCTCCTGACCCGCGAGCCGCCCGGACGCGAGGCCTTCCCGGGCGACATTTTCTATGTCCACGCGCGGCTTCTTGAGCGTGCGTCCAAGCTCTCGCCCGAGCTCGGCGGCGGATCGCTCACCGCCTTGCCGATCGCCGAGACCGACGCCGGCAATCTTTCGGCCTTCATTCCGACCAACCTCATCTCGATCACCGACGGCCAGATTGTGCTCGATTCGCGCCTCTTCGCCGCCAACCAGCGACCCGCGGTCGATGTGGGCCTGAGCGTCAGCCGCGTCGGCGGCAAGGCGCAGGCGCCGGCGCTGCGCGCCGCGGCGGGGCGGCTGCGCCTCGACTATGCGCAATTTCTCGAGCTCGAGATGTTCACCCGCTTCGGCGGCATCGCCGACACCCGCATGCGCTCGACGATCGCTCGAGGCGAGCGCATTCGCGAGGCGCTCGCCCAACCCCGCTTCGCGACACTGAGGCTGGTCGATCAGGTGGCGCTCCTGTCGGCGCTGTCGGAAGGCGTGTTCGATAAAGCGCCGGTTGCGAAAGTTGGAGAAGCGCGCGCCCGTATCGCAGCGCAGCTCGACGCACTCGCGGCGCAGGCGGTGGCCGCCGTCATGACGACCGGCGCGTGCGACGAGGCGCAGCGCTGGAGCCTCATCGAGGCGGTGCGCGCGCTTGTCGGCGCATCCGGGCCGTCATGACCGAGCGCCTCAGCGAGGTCGTCGCGCGCATCGGCTCGGTGCGTCAGCTCTCCTCAGTGATCGGGGCGATGCGCGGCATTGCGGCGGCGCGCGCCCGCGAGGCGCGCGAACGGGTCGAAGGCGTGCGCGCCTATGCGGCGACCGTCGGCGCGGCGATTGGCCAGGCGCTGGCGCTCGCCGAGGATGGCGGCGTTCCGTCCGGGTCGCAAGACGGCCGCGACGGCCACCTCGTCATCGCGCTCTGCGCCGAGCAGGGGTTTGCCGGCATGTTCAACCGGCGGGTGCTGGACGTCGCCGAGCCGCTCCTCAAAGCCAACGGATCCCACCGCCGGGAACTCATTCTCCTTGGCGGCCGGGGGCTCGCGGCGGCGGAGGAGCGCGGGCTCGCGATTAGCTGGAGCGCGGCGATGGTCGCGCATGTCGAGGGGGTCGGCGCGCTCGCCGACCGGGTGACGGAGCAACTCTACGCCCGGCTCGAATTGGGGCGCGCGACCCGGGTCAGCGTTGTCCACGCCGCCCCGGCGCTGGCCGAAATCCATGTCGTCGAGCGCACGCTCGCTCCGTTCGATTTCGCCCGCTTCCCGCCGGTGAAGAATCCGTCGCCGCCGATCATTTCCATGCCGCCGCAGATCCTGCTGGCCGAGCTCGCGCAGGAATATGTGTTCGCCGAGCTTTGCGAAGCCCTCACGCTTTCGCTCGCCGCCGAAAATGAGGCGCGCCTGCGCGCGATGACCGCGGCCAAGTCCAACGTCACGACCATGCTCGAGGACCTGATCGGCCGCTCGAGGCAGTTGCGGCAGGAGGAGATCACCAACGAGATCATCGAGCTCGGCGCGCGGAGGCGAGAGGGACCCTGTTCGCCTTCCTGACGACGGAACCGAACGCAATTGTCGCGCCGATCCACGCCAAAGCAATGCCCGTCATCCTGACGACGCAAGAGGAAGTCGACCTTTGGATGACGGCGCCGGGGAAAGACACGCTGACGCTCCAGCGCCCGCTGCCGGACAATGCTCTGCGGATTGCGGCGCAAGGACAGAAACAAGACAGCGCGCCAGATAACCGGGTTCTGCTTCACTCTCTGTGGAACTCGGGCGATGTCGCATGCGCGGTGGCGAGACGGCATCAGGAAGGATGGGAAAATCAGCGTTGCGGGTGCTCGTGCCGAAGCAGAAAGTGTCACTTAAAGTCTCGCTTGTAGAGCGCGAAGGTCCCGGCTGGACCGTGTCGTTGGACAGCCAAGGTGACGCAGACTGTCCGATTTGTGGCACGCGGTCCAGTTCCCAGCATGACTCGTATACACGGTCTTTTCAGGACTTGCCGGCACAAGGGACGCCGGTCTTGATCCAGGCCCGGGTGACCCGGTGGCGTTGCGCAAATGATGAGTGTGAGCGCCGCACTTTCGCCGGGCGTCGACCGGATCTCACGGCCCCGTTCGCACGCCGCACCACGCGCATGGCCGGAATCGTTCGGCCGTTCGGCCATGCCGCGGGTGGGCGTCCGTCCGAACGGCTGCTGGCCTTACTGGGCATGCCGGTCGGCCACACCACCATCTTACGGCGGGGGGCCGGCGACCCTCCGCGTGGCCGGGATCGATGATTGGGCCTGGAAGAAAGGCACGACCTACGGGACGATGATCGTCGACCTCGAGCGTCGGCAGGTCGTTGACCTGTTGGCGGATCGCTCGGCTGATTCGACCGCCGGGTGGCTTCGCGTCCATCCGGAAGTCGAAATGGTCAGCCGCGACCGAGCCGGGCTATACGCCGATGGTGCACGGCAGGGAGCGCCACGGGGACGGCAAATCGCGGATCGGTTTCACCTGCTCCAGAACTTCCGGGAAGCCGTCGAGCGGCAGCTGGGTGGGTTGGGTCCGCCGATCCGGCGAGGGCCGCCTTCGCTCGCGAACGATGACGTCGACCCGATGGTGACGGTCACCGGTCACCAGTCCCGCATGTCAGAGGCCGAGCGACAAACTTTGAGGCGGCAAAGCCGCGATGCTGATCGCCAGGCCCTGTTCGACCGGATCAGGGCCTTATACGACGCGGATGTGACGATCAGGGATATCGCCCAGGAGTTGGGTCTCGGTCTCCGGCGGGTTCAGCGTTGGGTGCGTCTTATTGAGCTGCCCGCGCGTAACGTCATGGCGCCGAAGCCGTGCACGCCCGCTTATCATGGCGGATATCTTGCGCGGCGCTGGGCCGAGGGCGTCACGGAGGTGAAGGCGCTGTTGGCAGAAATCAACCAGCGCGGCTACACCGGATCCCAGAGCCATCTGGCGCGCTTCCTTGCGCCGTGGCGAAAGGCGATCCCCGCGATCACCATGATGCCCGCCAACTCTTTTTCCCCGCCCGAGACTGAGGCCGCGATACCGCCGCAGATGGCGACCCTGGACCCGATGACCGGTCGGCGGATCTCGTCGCTCATTGCGGCGGCGCTTTGTGTCAAACCGCGCGGCGAGATGACGCCCCGGCAGATCGCAAATGTTGATTTGCTCAAGGTGACGTTAGCGGAATTCGCAACGATGCGCGGACTGGCGATGCAGTTCGCCGGACTGCTTCGAGGCGTGTCCGACCCGGACACATAGGTGACGGAACGTACCTAAGACATGGCTGACAACCTCAGGCCGAACGGGGTCGCGCTGTCTCACAGCGAGACATCCGCTATCCGGAGGCGTTTTTGGCGCTGGGCGGCTGATCGACAACAAGGTCGGGCTTCAATCGCAAAACAGCCCGCGCGCCGACGGCGGGCGAGTCAAATTCCAACATCGCATCCAGCGATCGCGCCATGGCCTCCACGATTCTCCCGCCGAGTCCGCCGCCTTTGGCGCCGCCTTTGGCGAGTCCGACGCCATCGTCTTCGATCGTTAAAATCAGACCGCCGGCCGGAATTCGCTCGAGGCGCACGCGCACCTCCCCCCCTCCACCATCGGGATAGGCGTATTTGACTGCATTGGTGATCAACTCGGTGGCGATCATGCCGACCGCCACCGCTCTATCGGTGCTTGTCCAGGCATTCGCCGCATTGGCTGAGAAAGTGATTGTCTGGGCCTCGGCGACGATGGACCTGCGAAGCTCATCGACCAGCGCCGCCAGATAGGCGACCAAGTCGACGCTACCGACATCTTCCGAGGTATAGAGCGTCCGATGAAGGTTGGCGATCGCGGCGATTCGGGCTTGGGTTTCCGCAAGCACTGACTTCGCGCTTGCTTCAGGAACGTCGGCGGCCTGCATCCGCACCAGTGAGACGACCAGGGCCAGACTGTTGGCGACCCTGTGATTGACTTCTTCCAGAAGCGCCATAGCACGGTCGCGCTCCTCGCGAATTTCGCTTTCGGCGCGTTTCCTCTCGCGCAGCTGCCTCGCCCGTTCCAGGGATTGCTCAAGCGCGGCGTGCAGTTGGACATTAAAATTCGAACCGACGGTCTTGACGACGAAGTCGGCGGCGCCCCGCTTTAGCGCCTCGACCGCGACGGAAAGATCGGACGAGGCGGTGACATAGACGACCGGCGGCGCGTCTTGCAGGTCCTGAAGGACTCGGAGAAAATCCAGGCCCGACGAAGCGCCCAGATCATGATCCAGGATCACCGCGGCGACGCCGCCCCGTTGCACCCGCTCCAATCCCGCCGCACTGTCGGCCGCATGCTCAACGGCGCGGCCGTGGCGGGCGAACTGTTTCTGGATCAGATGGACAAGAGCGATATCGTCGTCAATGCAGAGGACCACTTCGTCGGCGCGGTCCTCAGCGACGCTGCTCATAAGCCGCCCTCACGGTAACGTCGGCACTTGCACGACGGCGAAGAACAGGCCCAGCTGACGGACCGCATTGGCGAAACCTTCGTATTCGACGGGCTTCGTTATGTAGACGTTCGCTCCCAGATCGTAGCAGCGCTGGACTTCTCGCTTATCGTCCGTCGTTGTCAAGATGAGAACCGGAGCGCTTCGGGTGTGAGCGTTCGCCTTCACCCGTCGCAAAATTTCGACGCCGGCCATGTCCGGAAGATTGAGATCGAGCAGAATTAACAGAGATCGTCCGGATGTCGCCTCGCCGGAACCATCGGCGCCCAGCAGAAATTCCAGGGCCTCGCCGCCAGTCCGAAAGGGCAAGATTTCGTTGTTCACGCCCGCCCGGCGAATGTTTCGCTCAATCAAGCGCGCGTGACCTTCATCATCCTCGATCATGACGATCGATACCAGATTTCCATTTGGCGTCATGCGCTGGACCTCATGTCGATTTCAATTCTGGGCGGCAGCAGGACCGTGAATGTGCTCCCGTATCCCAATCGGGACTCCAAAGTGACTTCTCCGCCAAGATTGCGCGCCATCGTCCGCACATAGGCGAGACCGATGCCTTCGCCCGCCACGTCTTGCGGCCCTGAACGACGAAACAGCTCGAACACCCGCTCGCGATCGCCCTCCGCAATTCCGCGACCGTTGTCCTCAATCTCGATGGCTACCTGGCCTGAGGGCAACCGTCGGGTGCGCGCATGGATCTGTATGGGCCGACCGGGAGCCCGGTATTTTATCGCATTGTCGATCAGATTGTACACGATTTGCTCGAGTGATAGCCGATCGGTGATGATTTCACCCCCCTTCGAATCAACGCTCAATCCGCCGCCGCCGAGGCTGGTTTGATGATGCACGGCGTTGGCCGCTCTCTTCAGCAGCGCCTCGAGATTGACCCGTTCCGGTCGCTGCCTGCGGCCGCCCTCGCGCGAGATTTTCAGGATCGCGTTAATCAGCTTGTCCATTTTGACTGCCGAAGAACGAATGAAATTGATCGCCTCCGGCACATCCACCGCCAATGCCAGTTGGGCCTCGGTCATGGCGACGCCGGGCGCGGCGCCCTCACCCTCTGATGCAAACTGCGCGGCCAGCGTTTTGAGGCTGGCTTCGAGCTCGCTGGTGAAGCCCATGATGTTGACGAGGGGCGATCTGAGGTCGTGGGTCACGATATAGGCGAAGCGTTGGATCTCGGCGTTCGCGCGCGCGAGCGCTTCGGTGCGCAGACGGACTCGCTGTTCCAGCTCTGCATTGAGCGTCTCGAGTTCGCCGCGGGCGTCAAGCAGCTCGCGCGTATATCTGATGATTGTCCATGCGGCGGCCGTGGCCATGGCGAAAATAACGATCCCGCCGCCGACCGCCGCCAGGCGAAGCCACTGAATCTCCTGCCGTTGCTCAGCGATGCCGTCTCTCAACGCGTTATCGGATCGCTCGAGCAACGACGCGAAAATGGCGCGCGCCTGGTCCATCAGATCGTTGCCGGCGTTCCCGCGCACGATCGTCATCGCCGCGCTCGATTGTCCGCTCCGCGCCAGGTCAACAGTCGTCTTCAATTCGGCGAGCTTGCTCTGAAGCAGAGGGGAAAGCCGCTCGATTGCGCGCCGAAGGGTGGGCAAGTCTCCGGCTTCGCCATTCAATGCGCCAAGTCGCTCGGCAAAATGCGCGACAGCTTTTGTGTAGGGAGCAAGATACGCCTCATCGTGCGTCAGCAGATAGCCGCGCTGGCCGGTTTCCGCGTCCTGCATCAAAGACATCAAATCGACGGTCGCGGAGCGAATGGCGCGCGCTCTCAGCAATTGGGTGAAATTGGACTCCGCGTTCAATGACAGCCAAATCGAGGCGCCGGCGATAAAGGCGACGACCCCCAGCGAGGCCAGCACCAGGCCGACCGTGGTTCTGACGAACGTCGCCCGGGATTGGGCCATCGAGATATCCGCCTGGAGTCAAGCCTGTATGGGGTTCGGCCGCCGTGGAGGCAAGAGACCCGTTCCCGTGAACTCCTACGGGCCGCGCTACGTCAGCGGTATGGGCAAGGTCGGTTCCTCGACGTTTGGAACAAAACCCGCGTCCTCGCGTTTATAGCGGTCAATCTCCTTCACAGGGTTCGCGCCATGAACAAGATCGCATTCGCCTTGCTCGCGACACTCGCCTTGGGCGCCTGCGCCAGTCCGGAACAAACCGCCGGCACGACGGCTGGGGCCGTCGGCGGAGCGATTGTCGGCGGCCCGGTCGGCGCTGTCGTCGGCGGCGCGGCGGGCGCGGTTGTAACCGCTCCGGGCACTACAATGGGTGGCCACTACCGCCATCGATGCCATTATCGAGACCGGTACGGCCACCGTCATTACGGCTGGTGCCGCGGTTAGGCTTCGTGGAGGGCCGCGGCTTCCCCGGGGAAGCCGCGGGCGGGCCCGAAGCAGCTCTTTGCGAGGGTGGCGGCCATTTCGCTTGGCGGCGCAGCTTGTCCGCGACTGAGCGGAGACGAGCCATGGACTACGAGACGCGGCAGATGCATCGGCGGGCCCTCGTCGTCGCGGCGACGGGAATATTCTTTGGCGCGCTCTGGCAAGCGTCGCTGATCAACGCGACCGGCGAGGCGTCCTCACCGATCCGCCCCGGCGGCAGCGCGCTGGCTTGCGCCTCCACGAAACGTCCCCCGCGTCGCGCTCTCGTCGTCCCCGATCAGCCGAGCGTCCTCAAGATCGCCGATCGCGCCTTGACGACGGGTTCGAACTGACCGCTCTCGCATAAGAGAATCATTCCCGAGGGGCAGGGAGTTCCCCGAGCCCCGTGTCGGATTTGCCAAGGCTAGCCGGTCTGACGGCGCCGGCCAGCAGGGCCGCCCCCCGCCCGGCGGTCGAAGAAGAGGGCCTGGCTAATCGTAGCTCGGACCGTATCCGCCTGGAACGGTTTTGTGATCAGGAACGCGGGCTCCGGCTTCTCGCCCGTCAGCAGGCGCTCCGGATAAGCCGTGATGAAAATCACCGGCACGTCGATTGAGGTCAAAATTTCGTTGACCGCCGCCAACCCGGAACTGCCATCCGCCAGATGAATGTCGGCGAGGACCAGACCCGGCTCTCGCACCCGGACGCTAGCGATCGCCTCCTTGTGCGTTCGGGCGATTCCGGTCACGCTATGGCCGAGCTCCTGCACCATCGTTTCAATGTCCAGGGCGATGACTGGCTCATCTTCGATAATGAGAATGTCGGTCGCCACCTGCTGAGCGATTTCTCGTCCCGCCTGGGAGATCAGCGCGCCGACCGACTCGCGCGAACGGTCGAGAATGGCTGCGATTTCCACAACGGAGAAGCCCTCGACGGCGTGTAAGAGAAACGCCTGGCGCGGCAAGGGGGTGATCGCATCGAGGTTGCGCTCGACCGCGTTCTTTGGCTCGGAGTCGAAGCTGTTGGACGAGGCCGGCGGAACGGTCGAACTCCATAATCTGAGGAAAACCTTGTACAGGGCTTGCCGAGCGGGCAGATCCTTCGGGAACGCGTCCGGATCGACATTGAGGGCCTCGAGCGTCGCGACAACGTGAGCGTCGCCGCCTTTCTGCGAGCCCGCGATCAGACGCGCGAATCGGCGCAACACCGGCAATTCCGGCGCCACTTGTCGAGCGATCGACATTCCGGTCCTCCAGTCAAGACCGACCAAGGAACATTCGGGCGCCCGGCTTTGCAAGCATTTTATTTTTTGTATTTTCGGGAACAATTCGGTTGGACGGTCGTTGGTTAACTTCGAGCGGCGGAAAGCGCTGCAGGCGGGCGCTGATTTTGGCCGAAGATCCATACGCCATTCCGCCTCTTATTTGAGTGAGTTACGGTGCCGACATGGACGGGGCGGAACTGATGGATCGGCTCCGCCGCGCAACCGGCGGGTCAGCGCCAATTCCGGCGGAGGCGGCTGTGCGCGGCAGCGCTTGGCCGCGCGATCGAGACGATCGCCGGAAAACACCAAATCTTAACCAAGCCTTTGCTATCACTCTATCTTTGGACGAGCTTATCAATTTGGCGATGGCCCGGCTGCCGCGGCGCGCCCCCGATGCCGAACGTCAAGTCCGGTGCGCGTGGCCCGCGGGGAGCAAGCTGCCACGGATCGCCAGCCGGGAACTTCAACCGCCGGGCTCCAACGGGAACGGCGTCGGCTCTCTAATTCTTAAGCCATGAGAATTCTCAGCCTGTTTCGCGATGTCAAGAGTCGTCTGCTGGCGCTGGTCGCATTGATTATTGTGCCGGTTGCACTGGTCACGATCGCGTTGGCGTCCGCGAACGACCGTTCTTTGTCGAGCAGCATCGACCGTCAGTGGCGACAATCAACCGGCGACTACGCAATCAGAACCCGCATCTGGGCCAAAAGCGCGTGGCGAACCTTGTTGTCGTCAGGGGCGAGTGCGGCCAGCGTACGCGACGACGATGACTTATGCGGCACAATGCTCCGCGATGTGGTCGCCAGCAACGACGGTTACGAGGCGCTGCGAATCGACTTCAGCGACGGGCGAATTTGCGCCGGCGCGGAAGATCCCGAATTTGCAAGCGTCGCGCGCGAAATCAGTGCGAAGTTGCGATCCAAGCCAAGGGTGGAGTTCTCGCCGGGCATGAAACTCGCCGCGGGCGTGTTTCCAATTCACGATCGCAACCTGTTTGCACTCCAAATCGACGCGCCTGCGACAGCCCGGCAGAAATGGATCGCAACCGCGATTGTCAATCCAATCTTGCTGACACGGGTCTTCGAACTCAATCCCGATGGACACGACATCGTGGCGCTAATGGAGCGCGGCCAGATCATTGTCGCGGCGAGCGGGCCAATTCCGTCCGACGCGCGCTGGCTGCCGGCGACTGAGGCGATCGGCGTCGGCTACCAGGTCACATCGACGCCCTCCCGGTCAGGGGCGACATTCAGCTACGCGACAGAGCCGGCGCTTGGATCGGACTTCTATATTCTCAGCCGTTTCGACAATTCGGCCCGCCAGATCGCCAAGCTGCGCTTTCTGGTGCTCGCGCTCGCGCCGCTGATCATGCTGGCGACGCTCTATCTCGCTTATTCTCGCGCCATTCAATCGGAACTGTTGCGTTGGTTCGACGGAATCAAAGCGGCGATGTTGGCCCGCAAATTGGGAACCGGCGCGCTGCTCGCCCCCGAAGATGATGACATGCCGGACGAGTTGCGAGACCTTGCGGCGGCATTCAACGAGATGGCGCAGGAGTCGGCGTTGCGCGAGCAGTCGCTGAAGTCCTCGCTCGCTGAGAATGAATTCCTGCTGCGAGAACTGCATCATCGGGTGAAAACCAGCCTGCAGATCATCCAGAGCTACTTGTCGTTGACCCGCCGATTGGATCCCGCGGCGGCGAATCAAAGCGGCATCGTGGCGCTGGAGGCGCGCGTTCGGGTGCTCTCCATTGCCTATCGCAAGGCGCTTTCCGAGGGGCGGATGCGCGACGTCCGGATCCGCCAGTTCGCTGCGGAGATCGTCGACAGCCTTTCGCAGTCTTTTCAGCGACCCGGCCTCGCGCTCGAGTTGAAGGCGGACGTTCGCGCCGCGTTGATGATCGATCGAGCCATTCCATTCGGGCTGGCGCTGGTCGAAAGCGTCGTCGCCGGGATCGAGGCTGAGCGTGCCCACGTCGTGATTGTGCGGGTTGGCGAGCTTGACGACATGCAAGTCGAACTGCGCGTTTCCACCGACGGCGCGTTGGACGGGCTCAAGCCCAATCCAAGGTTGATGGCGGGTCTGGCGTTGCAGCTCGATGCGAGTGCGGAAGCGCCGGAGGCCGGGACAATCATCCGATGGCGGTTCCAGGCCGGGCCGCCGCCGATTCTCGTTTCGAACTACGAGACCGCGCCATTCGCGTGGGTTTGACGCCGAGTCTCGGTGATCGGATCCAAACGACGGGCGATCCAGACATCGTCTGATAATCGACGATGATGGCCTGGGGCCGCCGGACGGATTCGAATCGAGCGAGGCGCGAAGCGCGGGCCTGATATTCGTGAATTCGTTCGCTCGGCAGATCGGCGGATCGTTTCGGCTGGAAAGCCGGTTTCGCGGCGCGCGATCGGCGCTGACGTTTTAGAGTCTCGCGGCAAGCGCGCCTTAAAGTCTCGCGGCGAGCGCGCCGAACAACGCCGCGGAACCGCCCGGGTTCGGCTCAAACGCGGGTCCATGCCTTCGCGCGCTTCCTATTATGTTCCTTCAAGAAAATAGATGGCCCTTTCGCTTTCCCCGGGCGCGGATCCGGCGGATGGGAACATTCGCCGGCGCTTTAGGTTTCAATCTCAGGGTTTTGGCGCGCAATCCGCCAACCCGAAAAAAAGGAGTTCGATCTATGGACTGGAATCGAGTCGAAGGAAACTGGAAGCAGGTCAAGGGCAAGGTCAAGGAGCATTGGGGCAAACTGACCGACGATGATCTCAACGTCATCGATGGCAAGCGCGACCAGCTGGAAGGCAAGATTCAGGAGCGCTACGGCATTCAGAAGGACATCGCGCGCAAGGAGATCGACGACTGGTACGGAAGGCAGAGCTGGCGCTGAAACCCGCGGGCGCCGGCCCTGTGGTCGGCTCAGCCTCAATTTGCGCTTTCAGCCCTTTCAGCCCTTTGGATCGCCGCGCAGCCAAACCAGCGCGGCGATCCGCTTATCATTCCCCCAGAAAATGCGCGACGATTTCTCGGCGGCGGCGCGCGCGCCGATGCTCAAAGAGATAGATCCCCTGCCATGTCCCCAAAGCGAGCCTGCCGTCGATGACCGGAATCGCGAGTTGGACTGCGGTCAGCGACGCACGGATGTGAGCGGGCATGTCGTCGGGCCCTTCGTCGCCATGCAAATAGCGCCCGGGTTCCTCAGGCGCCAGCGCTTCAAAAAACAACTCGAGATCGGTGCGAACCTCCGGCGCGGCGTTCTCCTGAATGAGGAGACTGGCGGATGTGTGGCGGCAAAACAGCGTCACCAATCCCGATCGCGCCTCGTTGCGCTTGAGCCAATCCGCAACTTCGGTCGTGATCTCGACGAGGCCGCGACCTGACGTCGCTATCTTCAGAACCTCAGCGGTCTGACGCATCGCGGACGTGCCAACAGCGGGAACAATCGCGCGATCGCGGCGGTTCTGGAACGGCAGAGCGAGCGGCGGCAGAGCGAGGCGAGAAAATGCGTCTTCTGATCTTCATTATTCTCATCATCCTCTTGATCGGCGCTTTTCCCGCCTGGCCCTACAGCGCCGGCTGGGGCTACTATCCGGTCGGAGGCTTGGGGACGATTCTGATCGTCCTTCTCGTTCTCGCTCTTCTCGGCTTTGTCTAGGGCGTGCGGACATTCATCGGATGGCGAGTGCTGATCCGACAAGGTGGATCATCGCGCTATAGCTTGCGTCCGTCTTCTCATAGCGCGTCTAACTGCCATGATCATGGGATGCGTCGGCGTTATGCGGCGTGAGCATGCCTTCGAGGGTGACGCACAGCCACCATTTCCATCCATAATGGCGCGCCGCAGGCGCTCGTTGGCTCCCAAGCGCCCCCTCCGCTCGGCGGGAAAGCAGGAAAGCGACCAGCGTGCGCCGCTGGCGATTAGGCTTTGTTCGCGATTGAGATTCACCCTTGTTGGCGGCATCGCCGCCCCGCGAAACGGAAACGCGCTGTTTTGGCCTCCAAAAGTGGAGGCGCCTGGCAGTTGCTCCCTTTATTCCCTTTCTCGACCCCCGATCCGTTCTTTTAAGTTCCGCTAAGGGGCTGGCGCCATTTTCAGCCGCGGATTGCGTCTTTTCAATCGCTTGCGGCGCCATTCGGCGCCGATTCGTCGACCGCTTGCCCTTAAGCGAGACCCGTGAGCTGCGCTTCGCCCCCGGATCGATCATCCCTAAAGACTAAGGATTAAGGACCGGGAGCCGGACTGGGCTTTGCTTAAGACGTCTCAGCATGGGCGTCCGCTCGGAACCGATTCCGGTTTCGAATCCGAGCAAACGAGGCGCCAGCCCCAAAACCATGCCGAGAGCTTAAGACTTCGCGTCCCTTGCCGTTGTTCAGCGTGTCAACCCGCCCGCGTGAGGCCTTAAAGCGGCCGCTGCCCTCGGCGCGCCAGGCGCGCCTCGATCCAGCGACGAGGAAGACCATAACACGACTTCTGATTTTCTCAAAGAGAATGTCGAATAAAATTGATTTTCATAAAACGCCGCCTCCTGCCTCGTGCCTCCCGCCTCCTGTCCCCGGCCGCCCAGAAACCCGGCAGGCCGCCCGCGCCGCCCCGCCGCGCAAGTGACGCGTCTCGCCCGAGGGGCGAACGCTGAACCAATCCCGCGGTCGATGGTCCGGAGACGGGTCGGCCGAAGAGACGACCGGGAACACCGCGAGGAGCGAAGCGTCGAATTCTCGAACACTAGACAGAGGCCGCAACGTCTCGCGCTGGAGGTGCGCGACCCGCCAGCAAGGCGTCGCGGCGGTCCGCTGTCGGCAGACCTTCCATTGCGCCCGCGACGGTCGCGGCAAGGGCGCCGGCGGCGCAGGCGCGGCGCGCCAGTCCATCCAATCCGGCCGCGGACTCCAGGTCTGTTTGTGACACGGCGAGATCGGCGAGCAGGCTGGCGGTGAAGGCGTCGCCACAGCCAACCGTATCGACGACTGCGACGGCCAGACCCGGCGCGCGCGCACGGCGTTCCGCGGTCGCCAGCAAGGCCCCGCGGGCGCCGAAGGTGACGGCCGTGAGGCGCCGCCGCGGCCGCCACAATCGCGCCAGGCCCTCCTCGACATCGCGCGCGCCGGTCATGAAGGTGAGCTCCTCCTCGCTGATCTTCAGAATATCGGCGTCCTCGGCCGCCTCGAGAGCGACGGCGCGCATCTCCGCCGGGTCCCGCCACAGCGACGGGCGCAAATTGACGTCGACGGAAACGAGAACGCCCGCCTCCTGCGCCACCCGCACGGCGTACCGCTGGGCTGCGGCGCAGACCGGTTCGCCTAGGAGCAGGCTGCCGACGTGGAGGATGCGCGAGGCGCGGATGACGTCGGTCTCCACCTCCGCCGGCGCGTAGGTCGATTCCGCGCAGCCCTTGCGATAGAGCACGAAGTCGCGCTCGCCGTCCGCCGCGACCGTCACGACCGCGAGCGAAGTATTGCCTTCGCGCGTCGTCAGCACGCCCTCGGTCGCAACTCCGTAGCCAGCGAGGGTTGCGATCAAGAGCCGGCCGAACGCCTCGTCGCCGACCTTGCTCAGCATTGCCGCGCGACCACCGAGCCGCGCCACGCCCACAGCGACGTTCCCCGGCGCGCCGCCGGGCTTGGGGGTGAAACAAGACTTCCCTTCGGCGTCGCGCGCCGGCACCAGGTCGATGACCAGTTCGCCGAGGGCGACGACGTCATGACTTGGCGTTGCAGGCATGGCGTGGACGCTTTCCCTAGTGCGGCGCGACTGGACTGCTTGCGGCATCCTGCCACCGCGGAAGGCCCTCACCAAGCCGCACCGCCGGCGCCCGTCGGCGGGCGGCGGCCAGGCGCGCGACCGGGACGGCGCCCCCTTATCGCCCAGGGTGCGAGTCGTTGACGTGCTTCTCGAGCTTTCGCTATAAGTATTAATCGATTAGCTGATCGATTGACGGCCGGTTCAAGGGACGGTCGGGTCCGTTCCGGCGCCTGCCGGCGGTAGTAAGCCGTCCGCGAAAATGCGGTCGCCGTCTAAATGACTGCAAAGGGAGGAAATCGAAAATGTCTAAATTCTTGGGTTGGTCAACAATGTTGGCGGGGGCGATGCTCGCTCTCGCGGCGCTGCCGGCGCGCGCGGCCGGGAAGTTCGATGGAGTGACGGTCAACATCATGACGCAGACTGGCGCGATCCAGGAACCGCTGCAGCGGCGCGCGCCGGAATTCGAGAAGATGACTGGCGCCAAAATAAACATTATCGCGGTTCCATTCTCCGACCTCTATCAGAAGTTGCTCACCGATTGGGCGAGCGGCACCAATTCGGTCGACGCTGCGGTGTTCGCGCCGCAGTGGATGGTCGATTACGTCTCCGGTGGCTATCTGGAGGATCTCGGCCCCCGGATCGCCAAGGACAAAGCCCTCCAGTGGGATCAGATCGCGCCGTTCTTCCGGAACTTCTCGGCCAATTTCGAAGGCAAGACGTATCTCATTCCGCTCGATGGCGACTTCCACATGCTTTATTACCGGACCGATGTGTTCAAAAAGGCCGGTCTGAAGCCGCCGGCGACCTGGGATGAATATCTCGCCGACGCGAAAGCGCTCAACGGCAAGGATTTCAACGGCGACGGCTCCAAAGGGTTCGGCTCCTGCATTGCCAAGAAGCGCAATGCCCAGAGCTATTGGTTCATAACTGACATCGCCGGTTCGATGATCCAATCGAAGGGGACGGCGCAGGGCGCCTTCTTCGACACCAAGAACATGAAGCCGCTGATC
Source organism: uncultured Alphaproteobacteria bacterium (assembly GCA_963835955.1). GTDB lineage: Bacteria > Pseudomonadota > Alphaproteobacteria > Rhizobiales > Beijerinckiaceae > Roseiarcus. The sequence continues at coordinate 103,702 of CAWIHZ010000011.1, forward strand.
GACAACGACGCGTTCCGCAAGGCGCTCGATTTCTTGAAAGAGTCGGGCAAGTACGGCCCGCCGAACGAACTCAACATGGACGTGAGCGACACGCGTCCGCTGTTCGTCTCCGGCAAGTGCGCCCTCAACCTCGACTGGGGCGATGTCGGCGTGCTGGCGATCGACCCGAAAAGCTCGAAGGTGATCGACAAGACCGGATCGGCGATCACGCCCGGCTCGAAGGAGGTGCTGAACTGGGCGACCGGCAAGCTCGAAGCCTGCACCAAGGAGACCTGTCCCTACGCGATCGACGGCGTCAACCACGCGCCCTACGCCGCGTTCGGCGGCTGGAGCGGCGGCATCAACGCCAAGGCCAAACCCAAAGTGAAGGACGCCGCCTTTGCGTTCCTGTCCTATGTGGGGCAGCCGGCGCAGTCGAACGTCGACGTCACCATCGGCAAGACGGGGTTCAACCCCTATCGTCTGTCGCAATTCACCTACAACGACATCTGGAAGAAGGCCGGCATGAGCAAGGTGGCTGGCGACAGCTATCTCGGCGCCATCAAGGCGAGCCTCGACAGCCCGAACATGATCCTCGACCTGCGCATCCCGCAGAATCAGAAGTATCAGCAAGTCGTGCTCGACGAGGCGATCTCGCGCTTCCTCGCTGGCGAAATCGACAAGGAAGCGACCGTCAAGGCCGTTTACGACGGCTGGAACGATCTCAATGAACAGATCGGCGTGGCGAGCCAGCTGAAATTCTACAAAGGCTCGCTCGGCATACAGCGGTAGGCCGCGCACACAAGGACCGCCCCGGCGCGAGGCTCGCGCCGGGGCTCAAACCTTTCCCCGGACAATTTCCACGGCGTCGGCGACCACGCAACGCGAGCCGGAAGATCGTCAGACGAATGACCCGAGCTCACGCCGTATCCGCCGAGACGACCGCGCGCGAGACCCGCGACGAGTGGATCGACCGCAACTCCGGCCGGATCATGGTGCTGCCGGCGGTGATCATCCTGCTGGCGTTCGCGATATTCCCGCTGATCATCTCGATCTATCTGTCGCTGTGCCGCTTCGCGCTCGCCCCCGGCGGCTTCAAGCTGACCTTCATCGGGCTCTACAACTTTCGCCGCCTGCTGTTCGGCGCGCAGCAATATCATTTCCTCGGGACGTTCAAACCGCTCGGCTGGCCCGAATGGATCGTCTTCGGCGCCTTCGTCGTCCTGGTCCTGATCTGGTTCCGCCGCTACCTGGCGACTGGGTTCACCGGCGTGGGCATGGTCGGTCGACTGATCTCCGCGAGTCTGGCGACCGGGCTTGTGTTGGCGGCGCTCGCGACGATGCCCGCCGGCGCTTACGAAGGGACGCTGCTGACAACCTACTTCTATGTCGTCGCCGGCGTCGTCGTGCAGTTCCTGCTCGGTCTCGGCCTGGCGCTGCTGTGCGCGCAACCGATCCGCGGACGCAACTTCTTCCGCGTCATTTTCTTCATCCCGCTGATGGTGACCCCGGTCGGCGTGGCCTACATGTTCCGCATGCTCGCCGACATGCAGAAGGGGCCCTTCGCGCCGGTGAGCGCGGCGTTGGGCTTCGGCGACTGGTCGTGGGCGGAGCACGCATGGTCGGCGCGCCTGATGGTGCTGATCGGCGACACCTGGCAGTGGACGCCGTTCCTGTTCATTGTGCTGCTCGCGGCGATCGAAAATCAGCCGCGCGATCAGCTCGAGGCGGCGCGCCTGGACGGCGCCGGCAATTTTCAGATCTTCCGCGACATCACCTGGCCGGCGATCGCGCCGATCGCGGCCACGGTGGTGCTGATCCGCATCATCGAGGCGTTCAAGATCATCGACATACCGAATGTGCTGACCGCGGGCGGCCCGGGGCTGGCCACGGAATCTCTGACCCTGCACGCGTTCATCGCATGGCGAACGCAGGATCTCGGCGGCTCGGCGGCGATCGGCTATCTGCTCTTGTTCGTCTCGACGATCACCTGCGTTTCATTCTTCAACTACGTGGTCCGTTGGACGCGGAGACACCAGTGACGCAAAGCGCCGAAACCCGAACGTGGACCCAGCGCCTGTTCGAGCCCAAACGCCTCGAGGAGATCGCGATCGCGCCGAAGATCGCGACCTACCTGTTGCTCGGCCTGTGGGCTCTCATCGTTCTGTTCCCGCTCTACTGGGTGCTGGTGACGTCGTTCAAGATCGAGGTCGAGGTCGACAGCGGCCCCTACTATCTGCCGTTCGTCGATTTCAAGCCGACGCTCGCCGCCTGGAATTTCATGCTGCTGCAGAACAACACGCTCGGACCCTACCTCAACTCAGTCGTGGTGGCGCTTTCGAGCACTCTGCTTGCCCTATTGATTGGCGCGCTTGCCGCCTATGCGCTGGTGCGCATCCGTTTCCAGGTCAAGCTCGCCGCCGTGCTGACCTTCCTGGTTTTGCTCGTCGCCGTGGTCATCGCTGTCGCCGCCCTGGGCGTTCCGTGGCCGGCGGCGATCGCGGTGGCGATCGCGCTCTTTCTGCTCGCGCTCGGCACCTTCGTCCGACGCTTCAAGGCCGCGGTCGGCAACAGCGACATCGAGTTCTGGATGATTTCCAACCGGATCATGCCGCCGATCGTCGCCGTGCTGCCGATCTACGTGATGTTCCAGCACCTCAGACTGCTCGACACGCAGATCGCGCTGATATCGACCTATACCGGCGTCAACCTGCCGATCGTAGTGTGGTTGACCCGCGATTTCTTCGCCGGCATCCCGCTCGATCTCGAGGAGAGCGCGGAGATCGACGGCGCATCGAAATTCCGGGTGTTCTTCACCATCGCCCTGCCGCTGGTTCGCTCGGGCCTCGCGGCGACATTCATGCTGGTCCTGATCCTCAGCTGGAACGAATTCCTGCTGGCGCTGTTCCTGACCAACGCCAACGCCGTGACGATGCCGGTGCTGGTGGCGGCGCAGAACACCACCCGCGGTCCGCAGTGGTGGTACATGTCGGTGCTGATCGTGGTGATGATCGCGCCAGTGATCGTGATTGCCGGGTTCCTGCAGAAACATATCGCGCGCGGCCTGCTGGTCGGCGCCGTCAAGGGTTAGGGCCGAGCGATGCGCGTGAGGCTGGCGAACATCCACAAATCCTTCGGATCCGTCGAGGTGGTGAGGGGGCTCGACCTCGAGGTCGACGACGGCGAATTCCTGGTGCTGCTGGGCGCCTCGGGCTCAGGCAAAACCACGGCGCTGCGCATGATTGCGGGCCTCGAATCGGTGACCTCCGGCCGTGTCCTGATCGGCGACCGCGACGTCACCGACGTCCTGCCGAAATACCGGGATGTGGCGATGGTGTTCCAGTCCTACGCCCTCTATCCGCATATGACTGTGTTCGCCAACATCGCCTACCCGCTGACCGTGCGCAATCACCCCAAGGCGGAGATCGAAGAGAGCGTCAAGGACGTCGCGCGCCAGGTGCAGCTGGATATGCTCCTTGAACGCTATCCACGCCAGCTCTCGGGCGGTCAGCGCCAGCGCGTCGCCCTTGCGCGAGCCATGATCCGGCGACCCGCGGCGTTCCTGATGGACGAGCCGCTCTCCAACCTCGACGCCAAGCTGCGCGGCTATATGCGCGCCGAACTCAAGCACATGCAGCGCCAACTCGGCATCACGACGATCTATGTGACGCACGACCAGATCGAGGCGATGACGCTTGCTCGTCGGGTGGCGCTGCTGGAGAAGGGCGTGCTGCAGCAGCTCGACACGCCCGTCAATATCTACAATAGGCCCGCGAACCTCTTTGTCGCGGGCTTCATCGGCTCGCCGCCGATGAATCTGCTCGACGGGGCGCTCGTCGACGGCCGCTTCTCGGCTTCAGCTGGGACCTTCGGCACGTCGAGCCGCGCGTCACGCCGCGCCGCCGTCGCAGGCGTCCGGCCGGAGGACTGCCATGTGACCGATCCGGCCAACGGCAAGATCGTTGGCGAGGTTTATGCAACTGAACTCATGGGCGACCATGCTCTGGTCACCTGCCGGATCGACGGGGCGACAATCACGGCCAAAACGGAGAAGACGTTCGACCGCGGCGATGGGGAGGCCATAGGCGTCGACTTCGCCGAGACGGCAGTGCACCTGTTCGACAAGGCGTCGGGCGACCGAATCGACTGACGCCCGGCGCCCGGTCGAACATGGCTCAGCGCCCTTTCGCAGCGTCGAGGGCGATCCGGCTCAACCGATCGAATGCGGGGCCGGAGACTGGAATGTCGATTTCGAACACCTCGGCGATGACGCGCGTCCAGCCGTGAAGGAAATAAATCCAGCCATCCGCGACGCTCAAGGGCCCGCGGGCCTGCGCGGCCCTGGCCTGAGCGAGGAACGCCAAGTCTCCGCGATAGTTGAAATCCCACGCGACGCCGTTGCGTGGAAAGGTCGCGGCGTCGGTCAGCGGCGATCCCGGGCGGTCCTTGCCAAGCCCGGTCGCGTTCACGACCATCGAGCCCTCCGGCAGCTTGGCCAAGAGCCGGTCGGCCGTCGCGGGCTCGGGCGTGATCGCATAGTCGATCGGAAGAGCGAAGCCGACGCGATGGTGGATTTCTCGGATCTCAGCCAGCCCCGCCTCATCGAGCGCTGTCTCGATGACACGTGCTGGAACGTCTCCGCCCGCCTTTGCCCTTTCGTGCAGGTAGAGCGTTAGGGCCATCGCCGAACCGCCAGCGCCGAGCAGGAGAAGCTCAGCGCCAGTGCGGCGCCAATAACCCTCGTCTATGATCGACACGAGCGCCTCGCCGACGGTGATTGGGTCCTTGGCATGGCCGCGAAGGCGTGCGCCGCGCTTTGAAATACTGCTGATCTCGCCAAGCGTCTGGGCGTAAGGATCGAGCTCGTCAAAAAGATCTCGCGACGCTTTCAGGAGGTTCACCTTATGCGTCGTTACGAGCGCCCCAAGGGAGCGCGGGTCGCTCTTTATGAAGCTTACGGCTTGGCGGTAGCGCGCAGGTTCGTCGTTCGGGACGAAATCAATGCCCTTGATGACAGCGCGCAGCTCAAGCGCCTCCGCCCAGCGCGGAAACACCTTCATGATCGACGATTGCCCAGTCGTTGCGCCAATAAAGTAGATCGTTCGTTCCGTCGCGGGTGAGTAGGACATCTGCCGGCGATTCAATTTTGCGTTTGTTGAAAGTGATTGCAGACGGAAGGCCGTTTCGCGCTCGTCGCAAAGAGTGCGAGCCCCAGGCCGTCGAGCTGTAAAGTGGAGCACTCCCGAACCGCCACGCGACGGTCTAATCGCGCTAGGCGTTCTGCGCTAACGCGGAGGACTTGGCGAGAGAAGCTTACCGCCGCTTTTGAGTCTTCGTCACACAGACCTGTCGCGCTCGCTGTTCGATAAGGCGCCAAACCCGATTCAGCATCCTTTGGCTTCAGCCCAAAAAGCGCCGCCCGTTTCGCACTGCTGCGTTGAGCAAAGGGCGGAACGTAGCCATGCGCCGGCTGACGATTCGGGGCAACATGAAAACGGGAGCGTAAGCGCGTTTGCCAATGCATGTGAATCGTTCGCCCTTTGGATGACCAAAGAGTCGTCGTCTGAGGGTCGACGGACCGACCGCCTGCGCAATAGGAGGGCATGTCGCTAAACGAATGGCTGCTTTCCCCCAACTGCAATGGGTCCAGGGTTGGCTACTATTCAGACCCTACCTATTTCTTGGACTTCTCACGGCTCTGATCTCGTGGGGCGCCGACTATGCCAGTCGCGATTTGCACGGCTCTGTCGAAGGATGATTGTGGCGTCCCGACCGCTGGCCCTAGCCCGAATAGCCCGTCGCCGTGACAAGACGCCATCCCTAGCCCGCCTAACCCGCAGCCACTCCCAGGCAGTCGCATAGCGCCGGTCCGTGCAACGGAGAAAGGCCCCCGGTCCGCGACGGTCGTTGCGCCCATAGACCGCAAGCTTATCCGCGAGGCCTTCGTCACCCGTCGCGCACTTGAGGTTGAGAGCAATCGCTTGGCCGCCAAACTCATGAGCGACCGTGACGCGGACCGGGAGGTCTCGATTTCCTGGAGTCCATGAGCCCTGACTGGCGGCGCGGGGCGAAGAACGGACGCCGGCCGAGAGCGACACGGTCGATCTTTTTCGGCGGCATCGGTCAGTTTCCGCGCTGGATTGCGACCTTGTCAGGGTAGAAGGCGAGAAAATCGGCGATTTCGGCGACGCCGGGCTTTGGCGTCTCGTAGCTCCAGACTGCGTTGTCGTCCCGAATTTTCCCGTCGGTGATCGAATAGTAATTCGCCTGCCCCTTGTAGGGGCAGGTCGTAATGCGGTCAGTCCGTTCGAGCGCGCCCATGTTCATGTCGGCGCGCGGCACGTAAACGACCGGCGGATAGCCCGCTTCGCGCAGCTCCAGCGCATGTCTGCTGTCGCCGATCGCGCGCCCGCGCCAGACGACGCGAACGCGGTCGGCGATCGGCGAAATCGTGATCGGATGGTCTTTCGTTCCGGCCCTTGTCATGCTCTTTTCCTCATTGTTGAATTGCCTCCCAATTTGAAAGGAAGCCACTTAAATGGCGCCGCGACCGAGTCAAACCGCCCTCATTTCCGCATCACATCGCGCCCTGCATCAATCGCTGGACGGGGGGGCGATTTTTCGTGATCCTCCTGCCGCTCCCATCCTCGGGCCCGACGCGGACCAATTCCTGGAACAGGCGCGGAGCGATCCAATTCGTCAGTATTGGGTTCTGCATTTCGCCGGACGCAGCCGCTTCGCCGAAGATGCTGCGGAAGTCGCGATGAAGCAAGGCGTCCGGCAGATCGTCATTCTTGGCGCGGGGTACGACACCTACGCTTACCGCTGCAAGACCGGCCCAGACACGCGTGTGTTCGAGGTCGACCAGCCAGCGACGCAGCTGCGCAAGCTCGAACGGCTGGCGAGGGCAAGCATACCCGTTCCTGAGACTCTCACGTTTGTCTCTGTCGACTTCGAACAGGAGACGCTGGCGGACCGGTTGATCGAGGCCGGCTGCGATCCGTCGCTGCCGAGCTTTTTCATCTGGCTTGGCGTTGTCTATTATCTCACCGAGGAGTCCGTCGCCGCAACGCTGCGCTACGTCGGGTCCTTGCCCGCCGCCGAGATTGTGTTCGATTATTTTACTCCATCTCCCGAAGACATGTCGCCGGAGCTGAAGGCGCAGGCAGAGGCTATGGGCAGCCGGATCGCGGCTCTCGGAGAGCCATCACGGACACGCCTAGATCCCGACACGCTTCGTGCCGACATGAAGGAGCTTGGGCTACACATCGTCGAAGATCTCGCGCCGAAGGACATTTTCAATCGTTTCCTCGGTCAAACATTTCCCGGCGCACATCCCACTCGTGGCTGGCGGTTCCTCCGCGCCGCGACGCGGCCGACGGCATAGGCGCGATACGCCGCCGATGGTCGCGTCGCCGCGCCGAACGCGGGCCCTTTGAAGAAAGCCTCCCCCTCGGCCTCAGATCACGCATGCCCCGCCACCGCCTTGCAGTGGTAGGGCTCCTCGAGCCTGGCGATGGTGCGCGCGTCGAGCTTGAGCTCGGTCGCCGCGACCGCGTCAGCGAGGTGATGCGGCTTTGAGGCGCCGATAATCGGCGCGGTGACAAAGGGCTTCGAAAGCACCCACGCGAGCGCCACCACCGCCGGCTTCGTCCCCAGTTTCTCCGCCGTCTCGACGACCCGCTTGCGGATCGCCTCGTCCTGGCGCGAGCCCAGGCCCAGCGTCACGCTGAACGGATCGGTGCGCCCGCGCACGGTGGACGCGTCCGCGCCGACGCCCGCGCCCGCCAGGTAACCGCGCGCCATTGGCGACCAAGGAATGACGGCAATCCCTTCATGCTCACAGAACCTCATCATCTCGCGTTCTTCCTCGCGATAGACGAGGTTGTAATAGTTCTGCATCGAGACAAATTCCGCATGGCCCTTGGCGCGGGCGATGTCGATCATGCGCACGAACTGCCAAGCGTACATCGACGAGGCGCCGATATAGAGCGCCTTGCCGGCGCGCACGACGTCGTTCAGCGCCTCGAGCGTCTCCTCCATCGGCGTGAGCGGATCGAAGCGGTGGATCTGATAGAGATCGACGTAATCCGTGCCGAGCCGCTTCAGGGAAGCGTCGATCGCCTCCATGATGTGCTTCCGCGATAGCCCCTTCGCGTTGGCGCCCGGACCCATCGCCCCGTGCACCTTGGTCGCGATCACAACCTCGTGCCTCTTGGCGAATTCCTTGAGGGCCCGGCCCAGGATTTCCTCGCTCGCTCCCTGCGAATAGACGTCCGCCGTATCGAAGAACGTGACCCCGCGCTCCAGGGCTTCCCGGATGAACGGACGCGATGCCTCCTCCTCCAACACCCATTCGCGCCATTTCACCGAACCATAGGTCATGCATCCCAGGCAAAGCCTCGACACCTGCAGACCCGTTTTGCCGAACTTCACGTTTTCCATTTTTCTCAACCTCCTCCTTGCGTCGTTTCTAGCGCCTCGATTCTTCTAGCCGAAGCGCAAAGTTGTTCGAGCTCAATTCTTGCCACCGGATTTGTGAAACGCCAGTCGGCATTGGCCTGGCTTTTTCGCTCGGACCGACAAGCAGAGCTTGGGCGTGTAGCGCCAAATCTACTGAAGGCAGTTCCGTCTCCTGCCGCGCCTTTCGTCGAAGCGCCCGCCCCTGGCGGGTCATAGAGTTCGGCAAGCGTCCACGAGCCGCTTGAGGTCCGCCCTGCGCTTCGCGTCAAGCGCGCCGAGCCGTCCCGCCTCGCCCGAGCGCTCGATCACATCGGCGACGCACCGGCAGGCGCGCTCGCAATCCGCCTCCGCCCTCCCGCCCGCGACGCAGGCGTGGCGGCAGGAAGCGAGGAAGGCGCGATCGTCCGGCCTGGGCGCGAGGCCGCCCCAGACGGTCGCGGCATAGAGCGCGCCGATCAGGAGCGGCTGGTGGATGAGGTAGATCGCCAGGCTGTGGCGTCCGGCGATGGCGAGCGCCCGCGTCGGAGGCAAAGTCGCGCGCCATCGCTCGGGCGATGTGAGCCCCGCGACGACGCCGGGCAGGCGCGCAAGCCCGAGACCGATCAGGACCACGCCCCCCCACGGCAACAGCGGGCGCCAGTCGAGCGTGTCCGGCAAGGCCTCGCCGAGCCCGAGCCACATCAGCGCCGGCGGATCGAAGAGCTTCGAATGAACGAAGACCGGCGTTACGATCGCAGCGGCGCCGACGCCGAGGCTCGCCCAGGCGGGCGCTTCGACGAAAGGCGCGGCGACGAGGCTCGCGGCGGCAATACAATGTAGTATGCCGAAAAATATCGGCGCCCCGGGCGAGAAGATAAAACTCGCGCCGGTCACCAGAGCCGCCGCGCCGGCGATCAAGCCGAGCCGCCGCCAGAAGGCGGGCCAGTTCAGCCGGCTGCGATGGGCGAGCGCTAGCGATAGTCCGACCAGCGCCAGAAAGACGCTCGCCACGCCATGCGAGAAAAGCCGCATCGGCAGCGAGAACGGAAGCATGGGCGGCGCGAGGCGAAAGTCAGCGAGATCCCAGCTGAAATGGTAGATCGCCATGCCGACCAGCGCGGCGCCGCGCACGCAGTCGACCGCATCGACGCGGCGCCCACGCTTTTCGGCGCTCTCGTCTTCGGGCGCCCCAGCGCTCATGGAGCGTTGGCTTCGAACAACGCGTCGTCGAGAATGAGCTCGCCTTCGTATTCGACTGGGCCGGTCATCAGCACGTGATCGTCCGGCTTTCGCCATTCGATCGCGATCTCCCCGCCGGGAAGTCTGACAATTCCCTTGCGCTCCATCAGGTCGAGACGCGAAGCCGCGACCAACGTCGCGCAGGCGGCGGAACCGCACGCGAGCGTCAACCCGACGCCGCGCTCAAAGACCTGCGCGGTCACGTCATCGCGCGCATTGACCTCAGCAAAGGTGACATTGGTCTTCTCCGGGAACAGCGGATGGCGCTCGATCTTCGCGCCCCACGCCGCGACGTCGACTTGGGCAAGATCGGCCACAAAGAACACCGCGTGCGGATTGCCCATGTTGACGACGCTGGCCGGGCCGAGCCCGGCCAGCTCCGCGCCGCCGGGCCAGGAAAGGCGGACGCGCCGCGTGTCGGCGACCGCGTGAGCGAGCGGAATTGCCTCCCAGCCCAGCCGCGGGGGGCCCATGTCGACCCGATAGGACCATGGCCCGAGACGTTCACAGGCGATGACCCCTGCCTGCGTCTCCAGATTGACAGCTTCGGCGCCGAGTTCGCGGCACAGACGGTCCGCCACGCATCGCGCGCCATTGCCGCAAGCTTCGGCGAGCGTCCCATCATTATTGTAGATCCGGACGAAGGCGGCGGTTCCGGCGCGCCTCGGATCGCTCAACGCCATCATCTGATCGTAGCCGAGACCGGGGGCGCGATGGATCGCGCTAGCCTCCTCGGGGGTCGGCGCGATGAGGGAACCGCGCATGTCGAGCACGAGAATCTTGTTGCCCGCCCCGTTCATGCGCGTGACAGCGCGGCCTGCGAGCGGATAAGTCGAAGCCACTTCACTCTTCTCCCTCGCGCATGCGCGTCGATTTGTCGATCGCCCGCGCGCCCAACTGCGCCAGGGCCTCGCGCAGCCCCGCGTCTTCGATCGAGGACGCGGCCCGGCTCGCGGCGGCTTGCAGATTCGGCGCTCGGCGCTGGCGGCTCACGGCGTTTCTCCTTCCGCGGCGGCAGCGGTCCCTGCCGGAATGCGATCTTGTCGACGCAACGCCACCCCAGATGCGCGTTGACCCTGGCGACGATGATCCCCGCGCCGTGCTGCGCCTCCAGGGCGAACGCGCCGTCGACCCTCAGAACCAGCGTCGCAGGCGCGAGCGTCGCCTCGGGATCGCGCCGTGGTGGGCGCGGCGGCCATTGCAACTGGATCGGCCGGGCGTAGCGCGCGATCGTCTCGCCCACGATCGCGGGCCAATCGGCGATCAGGCTCGCTTCGCTCAGGCCCCGTGCGGCGAGAGTCGCCTCGATGACCCCGGGCAAGAATGCAGCGAGCGGCTTGGCGCCGCGGCGTTCAGGTTTCATCATCGCCCCGACAGGAGAGGGTCAATCGCATGAACGCCAATGTAAGCGTGATCTGGCTTCAGACAAAGCGAAACGCGATTGTCGCCAGGACGCTGTATTGGTGGGATCGCCATCGTCGCGAACTCGTCTGGCGCCCGGCGCCGGGAGAGACGGCCGATCCCTACCGCGTCTGGCTGTCGGAGGTGCTGTTGCAGCAAACGACAGCGCAGGCTGCGACGCCCTACTATCAGGCCTTTATCGAGAAATGGCCCCGGGTCGAGGATCTGGCGGCCGCGTCGCGCGAGGCGGTCGTCAGCGCCTTTGCCGGCCTCGGTTATTATTCGCGCGCGCGCAACCTGCACGCCTGCGCCAGGGAAATCGCCCGGCGCGGCGGAGAGTTTCCCAGTGAGGAGGCCGAGCTGCGCGGGCTGCCGGGCGTCGGCGCCTACACTGCGGCGGCGATCGCGGCGATCGCCTTCGGCCGCCAGGCCGCGCCGGTCGACGGCAATGTCGCCCGCATCCTCGCGCGTCTCCTCGCGCTGGAGGCGCCGATCGCCGAGGCCAGGGGCGAAATCACGGCGGCGGCGCGCGCGCTGGCGCCGGGCCGCCGGGCAGGCGATTTCTTCCAGGCGCTGATGGATATCGGCGCGACGGTCTGCCGCCCCCGCAACCCCGAATGCGCCGCCTGCCCGCTGGGGCGGGATTGCGCCGCCTTGCGTTCCGGCGCGCCCGAGTCCTACCCGCGCCGGGCGGCGGTGAGGCCCAAGCCCCGGCGCGAGGGCGCCCTATTTTTCGTCCGCCGCCCTGACGGCGCCTTTCTCGCGCGCCGCCGGCCGCCGCACGGCTTACTCGCCTCGACGGTCGAATTGCCGGGCACGACTTGGACGCGCGACCGCCAAGGCGCTGGCTGGTCGGCCGCCGCCCCGGTCATCGCGCGCTGGCGCCGGGTGCCTGGCGTGGTTGGGCAGGTCTTCACCCATTTCACCCTGAGGCTGACGGTCTATGCCGCCGCCTTCGATGGCGAAGCCCCGAGCGGTCATTTCTGGGTCGCGCGCGACACGGTCGCCGAGGCTGGATTCTCAAGCGTCATGCGCAAGGCGGTCATTCACGCCTTGAAACACGGGTGACGCGGTCCGGTACGCATTGTCGCGCCAAAATCCGGGCGGGCGAATTCTATGGAACCTTTAACGCATAATAGCTAGCGTGCGATCATAATTGCATTGTTTAGGGGGCCGGGTTGGCGGTTCGACGTAGGTTAAGTCCATGACCCTGCCGATACCCGCTGCGACCTTCCGTTTGGCGCCGGACGAGAGCTTCATCCGTTTTGGTCATGTCACGACCTGGGTCTTCGACCTCGACAACACGCTCTATCCGCCCGACAGCGGAATCTGGCCCAAGATCAATGAGCGGATCACCCTGTTTCTGATCGAGATGTTCGGCCTCGACGGCCTGTCGGCGCGTGCGCTCCATCAGTACTTCTATACGAGGTACGGAACGACCCTGCGCGGGCTGATCGAGGACAATTTCGATGTCGCGGAACGCTTTTTGGAATTTGTCCACGACATCGATCGCTCCGCCCTGACGCCCGATCCCGTTCTGGCGAGAGAGGTCGCGAGATTGCCAGGCCGCAAGCTGATCTTCACCAACGGCTCACGCAACCATGCGATCCTGACCGCCAGTCACCTCGGTCTCGACGGGCTGTTCGAGGACGCCTTCGACATCGTCGCGGCTGGCTTTACGCCTAAGCCGGCCGAGGCCGCCTACGACGCATTTTTCGCCAGATACGGCGTCGACCCGCGATGCGCGGCGATGTTCGAGGACGTCGCGAAAAACCTTGCCGTTCCCAAGACCAGAGGCATGACGACGACCCTGGTGACGACCAAGACCGGACAGGAAGACCACCGTCCGCGCCACGACCGGACCGCCTCGAACGCGGATGCGGCGGTGGCGGATTTCGTCACCGACGATTTGAGCGGGTTTCTCCGCCGCTTAAATGCGCATATGGGCGCGAGGTCCGCGGCGGGTCAGACGACCGAGACTTCCGCCCAGCTCCCGAGACATGGAGTCAAGATAAAGCCGCCCGACGGCGGCCTGACTTAAAGTTGGGTCGCAACCGCATCCCATGGTGAAGGATGCCGTTGGGGCAGATTATTGACAACTGGCATTAGCGTGGAGGCAAGCGAGCGAATTCGCTGCGTCAGCGCCGCGCCGTTGCGCGTTGCGAGGCTCGGTTCAAATTCGGCTCCCTGGTCCAGCGTGTTTCGATTCGCGCAGAAATGGAAGAGAAGAACGGGCGTCGACGCGGTGGATTGCGCGAGAAAGGCACACGGGGGAATACACTGACGCATCAGATGCGCTCGCGCCAACGTCCGCCGCGCCCTTCCGCCCTCGCCTCCGCCATCCAATTCTGTATAGTGACGCGGGTTCGTGGGAGCAGCTTCGTGATCGCGCATGACCCGTTACTTTCCGCCGGCCGTGGTCGCGCGCTGGCGCTGGCGGCGGCGGTCGCTCTTTTCCTTGCAGGCTGCGGGCGGATCGGCCCGCTGGAGCCTCCGCCGAACCCGAGCGCGCCGCCTAAACCCGCGCCCACCGCCTCGGAAAGCGCGCTGAATCCGCAGGTCAAGCCGTCGATTCCGCCGATCGAAGCGCCCAAGCGGTCCTTCATTCTCGATCCCCTGCTCAAATAAGCGCACTGACAGAATGCACCATTTTTCCTATCGCAACGGCGTTCTTTGCGCCGAGGACGTCGATTTGCCGACCATGGCGCGCGAGGTCAAAACTCCGTTCTATTGCTATTCGAGCGCGACTATTGAGCGGCATTTCAAGGCGTTTGAGGCCGCTTTCTCGGGCCAAAATGCGCTCGTCTGCTATGCGATGAAGGCCAATTCGAACCAGGCCGTGCTCAAAACGCTCGCCGAGCTCGGCGCCGGGATGGACGTCGTCAGTGAGGGAGAGCTGAGGCGCGCGCGGGCCGCCGGCGTTCCCGGCGAAAAGATCATCTTTTCCGGCGTCGGCAAGACGATGGCGGAGATGCGGCTCGGGCTCGACGAGAAGATTCTGAGCTTCAATGTCGAATCTGAGCCGGAGCTGCTGGCGCTCTCGAGCCTCGCCTCGTCGATCGGCGCGGTCGCCCCTGTCGCCATTCGGGTCAATCCGGACGTCGACGCCCGAACCCACGCCAAGATCGCGACCGGCAAGTCCGAGAACAAGTTCGGCGTGCCGATCTCGCGCGCCGGCGACGTCTACGCCCGCGCCTGCGCATTGCCGGGCTTGAGCGTGCGCGGGGTCGATATGCACATCGGTTCGCAGATCAGCGACCTCGAGCCCTTCAACAACGCCTTCGCGCTGCTGGCCGATTTCGTGCGGGCGCTGAGAGCTGACGGGCTCCGAATCGATCACGTCGATCTTGGCGGTGGGCTCGGCATTCCTTATCTCAGCGACAATGACCCCCCGCCCATTCCCGAGCGTTACGCTGAAATCGTTTCGCGTCATACTCGCGGGCTCGACTGCAAGCTCTACCTGGAGCCGGGGCGTCTCATAGTCGGCAACGGGGGTGTGCTCGTCGCCTCGGTCATTTTCGTCAAAAGGGGCGAGAACAAGCGCTTCGTCATCGTCGACGCTGCGATGAACGACCTCGTGCGTCCGACGCTCTACGACGCCCATCACGACATCCTGTCTGTCATCGCGCCCGCCCCGCACGCGGCGCTGATGTCGCGCGCCGACGTGGTCGGACCGGTCTGCGAGAGCGGCGACTACCTCGCGCTCGATCGCGACCTGCCCGAGCTCGCCGCCGGCGACCTTCTGGCGGTGATGAGCGCGGGCGCCTACGGCGCCGTGCAGGCGGGAACCTACAACTCGCGCCTGCTGATTCCGGAGGTATTGGTCAAAGGCGCGTCATACGCGGTTGTGCGTCCGCGCCGGACTTATGAAGAATTAATCGCCCTCGACACACTTCCGCCTTGGTTGAGGTGAGGTTTGTGACGAGCTTCGAGCGAGCAAAGTGGCGTCTTGCTGGCCAGTCGTCGATAATGGCGGGGCATAACCTGCCGGCGCGAAGCTTTCAATTCCGGGAAGCGTTGAAACGCCGACGCCTTTGGTCTCAAATGGAGGACATGCGCGAGGTCGAAAGGCGGAGCGGAGCCTCATGCTGAAGGACGAAGGGAAACAACCGGCCGGCCCTGCCGCCCAAGACGGGAAGTTCGCCGCGCTCTCAACGCTGGCGGCACGCGTCCTGCTGATCGAGCGCGCCTGGCCGCCGCTGGTCTGGGTGCTTGCGGTCGCGGTTCTTTTTCTCGGGGCCTCCTGGCTCGGCGTTTGGCTGTTCGCGCCGCGCGCCCTGCGGGTCATCGGCGTCACGCTGTTCGCCCTCGCGGCGCTTGCCGCCCTGGCCCCGCTGGCTAGGCTGCGCTGGCCGGCCGGACGCGACATCTCGGCCCGGCTCGACCGTGACGCTCGCGCGAGCCACCGTCCGGCGACTTCGCTTGCCGACACCCTCGCCAATGACCACGACGACCCCGGCACCCGCGCCCTCTGGGCCGCGCATCAGGCGCGGCTTGCCCGCTCGGTCGAGGCGATCCGCGTCGCCGCCCCCGCGCCGCGCATGGCCGAACGTGATCCCTATGCGCTCAGATTTGGCGTGGCGCTTCTCGCCTTCGCGGCGGCCGCGGCCGCCGGTCCAGAGCTTTACGGCCGCTTCGCCGCGGCCTTCGACTGGCGCGGCGGCGACGCCGCCGCGGCCGCCGCCGCGAGCCGGATCGACGCCTGGATCGATCCCCCGCCCTATGCCGGCCGTCCGCCGGTGGTGATCGATTTCAAGACCGCCGACGAGCAGAAGTTGACCGTGCCCGAGGATTCGACCCTGGTCGTACATGGTCAGCCAGACGTTGTCGAAACCCGCGTCGAGGGCGCGATCACGGCGGTCAAACAAAAGGATGGAGCGCCGCGGAAGGCGCCGTTCGAGCGGCGCTGGTCGATCCACGGCGACGGCAAGGCGACGATCCTGCGCGGCGGAGCGAAAGCCGCGGAAGTCGCCCTCGCCGTCACCCCCGCGCGAGCGCCGACGATCAAATTGACCGAGGCGCCGCGCGCCAATTTCAGCGGATCGCTGACGCTCGCCTACCGGATCGAGGATCACTATGGGTTGACCGGCGCGCGCGCGGAATTCGCGCGCCCGCATGAGGGTCCCGGTCCGGCCCCGCGCACGCTGGCGCCGCCGCCGCAAGCCGCGCTGCAATTGCCGGCGACCGCCGACGGCGTCGGCGAGGCGCGCACCACGGCGGACCTCTCCGAACACCCCTGGGCGGGCGCGAAAGTGACGATGACCCTGAGTGCGACCAGCGTCTCCGGCAAAAGCGGAACGAGCGCGCCCATCGAAATGACGCTGCCGCAGAGGAATTTCCATAATCCCTTGGCGCGGGCGCTTGTGGAGCAGCGCCGCAACCTGATCCTCGACCCGGACCATGCGCCAAAGCGGGTCGAGGCGGCGCTGACCGGGCTTACTGTCGCGCCGCAGCTATTCGATACGCCCGCGAGCGTCTTTCTCGGCCTCAATCAGGCCAGCAGATCGCTCGAGCACGCGCGCAGCGACGCCGATCTCCTCGACGTCGCGTCGCTGCTGTGGGCGATGGCCCTGCAGATCGAGGACGGCGACGCCTCGAAGGCTGAGCGCGATTTGCGCGCCGCCGAACAGGCGTTGCGCGAGGCGCTAAAGCGCGGCGCGAGCGACGAGGAGATTCGTAAGCTGATGCAGAACCTGCGCGAGGCCGCCAACCGCTTCATGAGCGAAATGGCGCGCAACGCCGAGCAGGACCCGGACGCCCCGAACATGCAGTCGCAGGATCTCGACAAGATGATGGACCGAATGGAGGAGACTGCCCGCAACGGCGCGCGCGAGGACGCCGAGGCCATGCTCGATCAGATGCAGGACATGTTCGAGAATATGCGCAGGGCGCGCGAGGCCGAGGAGAGCCCCGAGGAGCGGGCGATGCGCAAGCAGATCGGCGAGCTCGAGAAGCTTCTCCGCGATCAGCAGGCGCTGCGCGACGACACGTTCCGCAGCGACCAGCGCGACCGTGCGCAAAGACGGGCGCGCAACCGCATGGCGCCGGGACCGGACGGAGAGCCCCAGCCCGACGAAGACGGGCCGCGCTCAGGCCTCGACCAGGGCGAGGATGAATCCAACCCGTCCGCGAATCCCGATCGGGAGGGCGCCAATCCGGGGGACCGGACGCTCGAGCGCCGCCAGCGCGAGCTCGGCGATCGCCTTGCCGAATTGCAGCGTCGGCTCAAGAGCTTGGGCATGAAGAGCGAGAAGGGCTTCGGCGATGCTCAGGGGGACATGAAAGAGGCCGAGGGAGATCTCAAGGGCGGCGGATCCGGCCAGCGCGGAAAATCTGGCAAGGGCGCCGCGGTCGATGCGCAGGGCCGCGCCATCGAAGCGTTGCGCAAGGGAGCGCAGGGTCTGCAGCAACAGATGGGCGAGGGCGAGGGCCAAGGCCGAGGGAAGGGCAAAGGCCGCAACGGCGGGTATTTCGCGCGCTGGGGGCGCTCCGGCGAAAAACCCGGCGACGATCCGCTCGGCCGCGGGCGATTGGGCGACAAGGGCCGCGATTACGGGCCGCTTCGGGAAATGGCTGGCGCGGCCGAACGCGCGCGTCGGGTGCTGGAGGAATTGCGCCGCCGCCTCGCCGATCCCGCCCGCCCGCGCGACGAGCGCGACTACCTCGAACGGCTGATGAAGCGCGACTGAGAGGCCGGCCGCCTCCCGCCATGGCCGTCGAGCCGCGAACGAGAGCAAAACGGGCAAGCCCGCTTCCCAAGCGAGCGAACGCCGTCAACTGCTGATCGGGTCACAGCGTGGGCCGCGCGGCCTGGGCTTCTCTTTGACGTCGCCAGCGACCGCCAAGGCAAGCCGATCACGAGCGTTCCTTCGCGCCCGCCTTATTGCGCCGGCCGCCATCGGCGAACCTCCAGCCGGTTGGGCGCCAAACGGGTGTTCATTGGCGAGCCAACAAACGATCTCCCATGGAGCGCCGGCCGCGGGACCGCGCTGGACCGCCGTTACGGATCGGCGCCATGATTGCGGGAACAAAAGGATGGAGGCCTGTCATGCTGGTCGGCGTTCCCAAAGAGATCAAGGACAATGAATTTCGCGTTGGAATGACCCCTACCGCGGTCGGCGAATTGGTCGATCACGGCCATCGGGTGATTGTCGAAAGAAGCGCGGGCGTCGGCTCCGGATCGCCAGACGAGGAATATGCGAGCGCCGGCGCCGATCTCGTCCATTCCGCAGCCGAGATCTTCGCCCGCGCCGAGATGATCGTCAAAGTGAAGGAGCCGCTCGCCGAGGAGCGCAAGTTGCTGCGGCGCGGGCAAATTCTGTTCACCTATCTGCATCTCGCGCCCGATCTTGCGCAGACACGGGACCTCATCGCCAGCGGCGCGACGTGCATCGCCTACGAAACGGTGACGGGCCCGCATGGCGGGCTACCGCTGCTGACGCCAATGTCGGAGGTCGCCGGCCGCCTCGCGCCCCAGGTCGGCGCGCATGCGCTCGAAAAAGCGCAGGGCGGTCGCGGCGTCTTGCTCGGCGGCGTGCCCGGCGTGGCGGCCGCCAATGTGCTCATCCTCGGCGGCGGGGTCTCGGGAACCCATGCCGCCACAATCGCAGTCGGCATGGGCGCCTCTGTCACGGTCGTCGACCGTTCGCACGAGGCGCTGCGCCGCCTCTCGGCCGAATTCGGCTCGGCCCTGCGCACGGTTTATTCGACCCGCGCCTCGATCGCCGATCTGGCGACGAAGGCCGATCTCGTCATCGGCGCCGTCCTGCTGCCCGGCGCCGCGGCGCCCAAGCTGATCACGCGCGCAATGCTGTCGACGATGCGCCCGGGCGCGGTCATCGTCGACGTCGCGATCGACCAGGGCGGCTGCTGCGAGACCTCCAGGCCCACGACCCACTCAGATCCGACCTATGTCGTCGACGGCATCGTTCACTATTGCGTCGCCAACATGCCGGGCGCGGTCGCGCGCACCTCGACCTTCGCCCTCAACCACTCGACGCTTCCGTTCGCGCTCGCGCTCGCCGACAAGGGCTGGCGAAAAGCGCTGGCGGACGACCCGTATCTGCGCGCCGGCCTCAATGTGCATGACGGCAAGGTCACCTGCAAGCCGGTCGCAGCGGCGCATGGGCTGCCGTATGTCCCGGCCGAAAGCGTGGTCGAGTGATCGCGACAGGGCGCGCGGCGTCACGATGCCCTCGTCCATGCGCCGAGGGCGTTATCAATCGCCGACCGGTGGCAGATCGCCGCGGCCGTTGAGGGCTCCGGGCGCCCAGTTCACGCCCGCGCGCATCGCATAGAAGATGTGGTTGCCAATTCGGTCGACCCTGCGGAGATAGCCGGTCCAGAACGGCGCGACGTAGGTGGCGTGGTAGTTGACGGCTTCGCCGACGCGCGGGTTGTAATTCGATCCGCTCACAACTTCTCGGGCGATGCGGGCCGCGACCGCCCAGGCGCCCGGCTCTTCGATGCGCAGCGATTTGCCTTCGCAGGCAAATGAGAATTGACAGGCGAACGGCCGGTTGCGGTCCTGATAAACCACGCCGCATATGGTCGTGGGATAGATGCCGCTGCGCACGCGGTTGAGCACCACCTGCGCGACCGCCGCCTGGCCCTGCTCGGGCTCGCCGCGCAACTCGAAATAGATTGCTTCCGCCAGACAGCGCATCTGGCGCACATTGTCTTTGGGATCAATCAAGCTGGCGTAGTTCGGCTTGCCGTCGGCATTGAACGTCTGTTCGACCGTCGTCTGCTGGGCGGCGTCCGTCTCGACGACAACGAGCACGCCGTCGCTGGACGTAGGCGTCGAGGAGTTGAGCGCGAAATCGAGCGGCACAGCCGGCGTCGCGCCATCCCCGAAACTCAGGCCGGCCGGGCCGGGAGCAGAGAGGGCGCCGTCTCCCGGCCGCTCCGGGCTCATGCTGTGGCCGGGATCGAATTCGGCGTCGCGCGGGTCTGTCGCTCCGCGCGGCTGGGACCGCGGCGCATCCGGGTCGGCGTCGTATGGCGCCCCGTTGCGTCTTCGCGCGTCGTACCCCGGGCGCAGGCCGATGAATGGGTCGCCCTTGGCGCTGCGATTGACCTTCGGGAATGGCGGCGCGGTCGACTTGAGGGTTCCATTCGGTTCGATTTCGTCGGGGACCTCGGCGAGATCGCCCGAATCGCCAATAATGGCGAGCGCCCTGACGATCGGTAGGGGCGCGCCGTCTCCGTCCGCCGCGACGCGGACAAGATCGCCGGTCTCGCGCGGCCCGTCACGGTCGAAGACGCTGAGGTGCGGGGCAGGCTCCTGCTCAGCCCGGGCGGTGATCGACAGCAGCATGACGAGAGCCATGCACCATGGCGCGGCGGCCGATCCAACCCAACCGAGACGCGATCGACCCATACGCAACCCACGCGCTTGTGTTCAAAAGGGTGCGTTCCTGCGGCGCGCCAAAAAGGCGCGCAAAAGCGAACCATTCCAGTTATCTGCTCTTAAGGTTGCGGAGGCGTTACTGTAGGGGAGCAATGCGCGTCCCGGTTTGGGGCGCCGTGGACAGAGCAGCCCTCGTTGGCGAGACGATGAGCGCCCCGCTTAGCCCACGAACCGCACCGCATGGGCGGGCGGCAAGGCATGGCTGACTTCTTGCCAGCGGTCCCCCTGATCCTCGCTGACATAGAGGCCGCCGGTGGTGGTGGCGAAGGCGAGCCGGTCGCCGCTGCCGTCGATCGCGAGGGCGTGGCGATAGACGACGTCGTAGGCGTGCTCTTGCGGGAGGCCGTCGCGCAGGACGTCGAACGTCCTGCCGCCGTCGCGGGTGCGTGTGACGACCAGCCTGCCGTCGACCGGAATCCGCCGCTCGTCCTTGATCGCTGGCACGAACCAGGCGGTGTCGGGCTCGCGCGGATGGACGGCGACCGCGAAGCCGAAGGACGAGGGCGGCACCTCCGTGATTTCCCGCCAGCTGGCCGAGCTGTCGTCGCTGCGAAAGATGCCGTTGTGGTGCTGGACCCACAATCGATCAGGCGCGCTTGGACTCTGGACCAGGCAATGGGGGTCCTGAAGGTTCGGGTCGCGGTCCATTCCTGGCGGCAGGAAGGCGGCGAACATGCCGTCCGCCCGGCAGGCCCAGGTTTCGCCGCCGTCGCGCGTCTCCCAGACGCCGCCGCAGGAAACTCCGACCCGCACGACCGATGAATCTCGCGGATCGACGCAGATCGAATGGATCGCCGGCCATTCGGTTCCGCCGCCCATCCATTGCTGGCGCTTGGGGTTGTCCCAGAGCGTGCGGATCAGCTCCCAGCTCTCCCCGTGATCGCGCGAACGGAAAAGCGCGCCGGGAATGGTGCCGCACCACAGCAGGCCGTCCTCCTTCGCGCCGCCCGTCTCCAGGGAGAAGATATTGATGAGGCTGTAAGGGATGTCCTTGCCCCAACCGTCGCGGTCGACGAGGCCTTCCGGCTTGGGCGGATAAACGGGCGCCGCGATCTCTTCCCAGCCGCCGGTTTTCGAGCGATGCAGCTTGGCTCCGAAATGGCCATGGTTGAGCGCAGCATAGTCGTGACCGCTGCGGGGGTCGTGAAGCGCGAGGGTGACGTTGTCGCCGAGGAATTCCGCCTTGGCGATCCGCCAGCGGCCGCGCTGGCGCTCGACCGCGAACAGTCCCTTGCGGGTGGACACCAGCAGCCTGTCGCTCATCCCCTAGCCTCCGGACAGCGCCTGCAGGACATAGATCGCGCTGGCGGCGGTGACCGGGTCGCTCAGGCCGACGCGGTCGCGCAGCGGCCTGCCATCGACGATGATCGCCATGTGGCGGCGCAACGCCGCTTGATCGTCGAGCACATACCCGCGCAGCCGGCCGTTCGAGCGAAAGACGCTGTCCAGAGCCTCGCGCACCGTGGCTCCCTCCGCCTCGGCCTGAGGGCAGTCGACGTGGCGCTGGAGATTTGCGGTGAAGACGATGCGCGCCATGCCGGCGAGATTGGCGCCGATCCGGCGCGCGATCAAGACAGACACTCTCGCGCGCCGCCCATTCCGTCCGCTCTGCGGCGGCGCACGGGATTTCTATTTGACCAACCGAGGACCGGAGGCGCGCGGATATTCGTTTTCCTGCACGACGCCGAGCCGTCGGGCGACTTCGGTGTAAGCCTCGATCATCCCGCCGAGGTCCTTGCGGAAGCGGTCCTTGTCCATCTTGTCGTTGGTCTTGACGTCCCACAATCGGCAGGAATCCGGGCTGATCTCGTCGGCGAGCACAATGCGCATGTTCTCGCCCTCCCAAAGCCGGCCGCACTCGATCTTGAAATCGATGAGTTTGATTCCGACGCCGAGGAACAGCCCGGTGAGGAAGTCATTGACCCGGATCGCCAGCGCCATGACGTCGTCGATCTCCTGCGGCGCCGCCCAGCCGAAGGCGGTGATGTGCTCTTCCGAAACCATTGGGTCGTTCAGCTGATCGTTCTTGTAATAGAACTCGATGATCGACCTCGGCAGCTGGGCGCCTTCCTCGAGGCCGAGACGAGTGGCGAGCGAGCCCGCCGCCACATTGCGCACGACCACCTCGAGCGGAATGATTTCGACCTCGCGGATCAATTGCTCGCGCATGTTGAGGCGGCGGATGAAATGGGTCGGCACGCCGATGTCGTTGAGGCGCTGGAACAGGTACTCCGAGATCCGGTTGTTGAGGACGCCCTTGCCTTCGATCACCTCGTGCTTCTTGGCGTTGAACGCGGTCGCGTCATCCTTGAAGTGCTGAATGAGGGTGCCGGGCTCAGGGCCCTCGTACAGCACCTTGGCTTTACCTTCGTAGATGCGTCGGCGGCGGTTCATGCGGTGCGACCGTGGCTTGAGGAAATCCATTCTCGTGGCCTTTTCTGGTGGCTATCCCGGCGGACTCGCGAGCGCGAGATCGGGATATGGGGATTCGGACCGCGAAAGCCAACCATTGGACTCGTCCGGACCGGGGGCCGGCCCCCAACCCAATCTAGCCGATTGGCTGCGCCGGCACAAACTTTCCGCAATCGGCGGCGACAACATTATCGGCATGGACATAATGCTTTGATATAGCTGTGAAAATTCGCCCGAAAAGGAAGTCTAATCAGGCCCGCTCGCCCTCGCGCGAGGCCGAGTAAGGACATTCTTAGGTCGGTATTATCCACTCGGCCGACCGCTCACGCCTTACGACCGGCGGTCACAGCGGAGGTGGCGACAGAACGGCTTCGAATGGCGCGGACGGGTCCATCGAACCTGGCGGCGAAACTCTCGCCGAGCGGCGCGGCTGTGACGCGAACTAAGCCTCTAAACGGGCCTTGCGCCGAGAGATTTCGGCCACGAGTCCTGGCGTGACATAAGCCAGCCCGACAAGGACGAACAGCGCCGGCGCGGCGATCGGCCCGAAGGCCGCGACCGCCGTCGCCAGCGCGTAAGCGGGGAGCGAGGCGACGTCCTGGCGCCTCCGCGGCCGGAAGGCGGCCATGAATTCGCCCTCGTCCCGCCGCTGGGCGGCGATGGTCGAAACAATCAGGAAGAACGTAAGCCCGCAGGCGAACTGCAGGGCGCCGTAGACCAAGGTCGGGAACGACGCCAGATCCGTCCCCCCGACATAGGCGGTCGCAAAGGCGATCAGGGACAAACATAACAACAGCGTGGCGTTGGCCCAGATTGGGCTCACGGTCCGGGTCGCACAGCCGTCAGCGGATTATGATGGTTGATTCAGTAGATCGCCACGAAGACGAGGCTGACCGGATAGATGATGAAGGACGGCCATAGCCTGAGGAGAGCAGCGGGCTCGGCGGTCTCCGGCGCCTTGAGATCGAGCACCATGATCGTGATGATCACGGCGATGACGCCGTCGGAGAACGTCTCCAGGCGGGCCTTGGAGAAGCGCCCTTCCTTCTCCGCCATATTCGCTCCGAGTCTTCGACCTGCGAAACAGTCGCCGGTCCGCCAAAGAGAAGGGCCGTCCCTGGCGGAACGGCCCTTCCATTGTCGCGCCCACGCTGGTTCGCCCGGGCCTTACGGTTGTTGCCTAGCGACCGCTATGCGCGAAATTCCTTCGCGGGGACAATAACCCAGGCCTTGTCGATCATGCGGGGCTGAAGACAATGAGACACTGGATCACCTCCTTTCGGCTGGTTGACGACAAGGCGCATGTTACGGTGATTTGCGGATTTTGAAAGCGGCATTTTTCCCCCGAGGTTAAGGCTTTGTTGAAACTTTTGAACCCTCGACCCGGTCCGAGCGTCAGGGTGCGACGCCGGACAATGACTCCTCGTCCCCCTGAGCGTATGATCCAGAAGCATTGGGGGTTGCGTATAGAAGGTCGGGCTGGGTCGCGCCGCGCCTCAAAAGGGTGAGCGTCCTGTCGGAGATCGCAACATGTCCATTTTTGGATTCGCCCATCGCGCCGCGCCCGCGGCTTTCGCCCTTTTCGCGGCGTTCACCGCGCAAACCGCGCTCGCCCAGTCGGGTCCCCGGTTTAGCACTATACGGGTCGACGTGTCGTCTTTGCGCGCGAACGCCGGCGACCCGACCGCGACATGGGTGCAGCAGGAGCTGCCGGGCCGACTCGATCGGGCCCTTGCGGACCGCAGGGCGCCGAACGGCGCCGCCTTGATCCTGCGCATAGACTATCTCAGTCTGGGCTCCAGCAGCGGCGGGGTGGGCCCTCATGGCTCGACTCCGGACAACATCAGCGGCGTCGCGTCGATAGGCGGTCGGCAAACGCCGGTGCGAGCGGCGACGTACCATTATCCCTCGCCGGTCGACCAGACCATGATCGAGCGATCCAATCACGATCGTGTATCGCAACTGGTGCAGGCGCTGGCGTACTGGATCGGACGGGGCGCTTTCTTCTGAACGCGCGCCAGGGCGCGGATCCTTAGGCCGCTCCGGCGACCGCGTCGCAGACGTCGCCGACCAGACTGTCGACGAGCGCCCGGTCGTCCGCCTCGCCCATCACTCGAATCACCGGCTCGGTGCCCGAAGGTCGGACGATCAGCCGGCCGCGGTCGCCGAGCCGGGCGGTCGCGTCGGCGATCGCTCGCGCGACGGCCGGATTCTCGAGCGGCTTGCCGCCGTTGAAACGGACGTTGCGCAAGACTTGCGGCAACGGTTCGAAGCGCCGGCAGACTTCGCTGGCCGGCCGACCGACCTTCCGGACCACCGCCAACACCTGGAAGGCGGAGACCAGGCCGTCGCCGGTGGTCGAGTAGTCCGACAGGATGACATGGCCGGATTGCTCGCCGCCGAGATTATAGCCCTTTTCGCGCATCCGTTCGATGACATAGCGGTCGCCGACCGCGGTGCGCTCGAGCGTGAGGCCGAGGCTCGTCAGATGCCGCTCGAGGCCGAGATTCGACATCACGGTCGCGACAATGCCGGGCTTCGAGAGACGGCCTTCGTCGCGCCAGCTTTCGGCGATGACGGCCATCACCTGGTCGCCGTCGATCACATGACCTTTTTCGTCGACGATGATCATGCGGTCCGCGTCGCCGTCGAGCGCTATCCCGATATCCGCCCGCATTTCGCGCACCTTGTGCGAGAGCGCGTCGGGCGCGGTCGAACCCACGTCGAGATTGATATTGAGGCCGTTCGGCTCAACGCCGATCTTGATCACCTCGGCGCCGAGCTCCCAAAGCGCCTCGGGCGCCACCTTGTAGGCGGCGCCGTTCGCGCAATCGACAACGACGCGCAGCCCGTCGAGCGAAACGTCGCGCGCGAGCGTCCGCTTGGCGTATTCGATGTAGCGCGCCTGCACGTCCTCGATGCGCTTGGCCCGGCCTAGATCGGGCGAGCGGGCGAGCATCGGGGCGACCTCGCCGTCCATCAGCGCTTCGATGCGCGCCTCGACCTCATCCGACAGCTTAAATCCGTCCGGCCCGAACAGCTTGATGCCGTTGTCTTCGTAAGGGTTGTGCGAGGCCGAGATCATCACCCCGAGATCGCAGCGCATCGAATGCGTCAGCATCGCGACCGCCGGGGTCGGAATCGGACCGAGCAGCAGCACGTCGGCGCCGACCGAGGTAAAACCGGCGACCAGGGAATATTCGATCATATAGCCCGAAAGACGCGTGTCCTTACCGATGACCACGCGATGCCGATGCTCGCCGCGCCGAAACGCAAGGCCGGCGGCCTGACCGACCTTCAACGCTACTTCCGCCGTGATTTTACTGTTCGCCCGGCCCCGAATGCCGTCGGTGCCGAAATATTTGCGCGACATGGCTGACGATCCCTGAGGCGGAACGTGCGACCTCACGTAAAAGAGCCTCAATATCGCATATTTGAGGAATAAAGTTTCACAATTCCTTTCTATCCGTTAACGCGGCGCCGGCCGCAATCGGCCGAAAGCCAAAAGGACCGGCGGCCCGACGTTGCCGGCCCGGGGCCCGGCGCCTAGACTGCCCGAACGGGCGCTGAAGCCTAAGCGCCTGATCCGGAGAAATCGCCGATGATCCGAACCGTCCCCACCAACCCATTCGCCGATCAGAAGCCCGGCACGTCGGGCCTGCGCAAGCAGGTTTCGGTCTTCCAGCAGCCTGGCTATCTCGAGAATTTCGTCCAGTCGATTTTCGACTCGCTCGAGGGGTTCAAGGGCAAGACGCTGGTTGCGGGCGGCGACGGCCGCTTCTTCAATCGCGAGGCGATCCAGATTGTGGCGAAGATCGCCGCCGCCAACGGTTTTGGCCGGATCGTGATCGGCAAGGGCGCCATTCTCTCCACCCCGGCCGTTTCGGCGCTGATCCGCCATCTCGGCGCGTTCGGCGGAATCATCCTTTCGGCGAGCCACAACCCGGGCGGGCCGCACGGGGATTTCGGCGTCAAATACAACATCGGCGCAGGCGGACCGGCCCCGGAGCACGTCACCGACGCGATCTACGCGCGCACCAAGGCGATCGACGCCTACAAGATCGTTGACGCGCCGGACATCGACATCGATCGGCTGGGGACCGTCAAACTCGAGGGGGCCACGATCGAGATCATCGATCCGGTGACGCAATATCTGTCGCTGATGAAGACGCTGTTTGACTTCGACGCCATCCGCGCCCTGTTCGCCTCCGGCTTTCGCATGCGCTTCGACGCCCTGCACGCCGTCACCGGACCCTACGCCCATGCGATCTTCGAAGGCGAACTCAAATCGGGCGCGGGCACGGTCGTCAACGGGACGCCGCTGCCCGACTTCGGCGGCCATCATCCCGATCCCAATCCGACCTACGCCAAGGACCTCTACGATCTGATGCTGTCAGCGGGGGCGCCCGATTTCGGCGCCGCCTCGGACGGCGACGGCGACCGCAACATGGTCGTCGGGCGGGACATGTACGTGACGCCTTCGGATTCGCTGGCGATCCTGGCCGCCAACGCGCGTCTCGCGCCCGGCTACGCCAACGGCCTGGCGGGCGTCGCGCGCTCGATGCCGACCAGCGCCGCGGCGGACCGGGTCGCCGCCAAGCTCGGCGTGCGATCTTACGAAACGCCGACCGGGTGGAAGTATTTCGGCAACCTGCTCGACGCGGGTCTAGCGACCCTGTGCGGCGAGGAGAGCTTCGGCACCGGCTCGAACCATATCCGCGAGAAGGACGGCGTCTGGGCGGTCCTGTTCTGGCTCAATATCCTGGCCAAACGGAAGATTGCCGTGATCGATCTCGTTCGCGAACATTGGAGGACTTATGGCCGGAACTACTACACCCGGCACGACTACGACGAGGTCGACCTCGGCGCGGCGCAAGGTCTCATGGCCGCCCTGCGCGAGGCGACGAAGACGCTTCCGGGCCAAAGTTTCGGCGCCTTGAAGGTGGAGGCGGCCGACGACTTCGCCTATCATGATCCGGTCGACGGCTCGGACACGGACCATCAGGGCGTGCGCGTCTTCTTCGAGGGCGGCTCGCGCATCGTCTACCGGCTCTCCGGAACCGGCACGGTCGGCGCGACGCTGCGCGTCTATATCGAACGCTACGAACCGCCGACCGGCGATCTCGGCCAGGCGACCCAGACCGCGCTCGCCGATCTCATCGGCCTGTCGCGCGAACTCGGCGGGATCGAGGCCCGCACCGGCCGAAAGACGCCGGACGTCGTGACCTGAGGCCGGATCGAGCGCCCGAGGCGAGGCCCGCCATTTTCGGCCGCGTTTTGAGGGATTCCAGGGGGTTGCGGCGCCATTTCCAGCCGGCCCGGCCGGGAGCCGTTCGAGCTGGCGTCACGCCTCTCTTGGCTGAGCGGTGCGGGCGTGCGAGCGCCCGGACGGTGGCCGGCGACAGGCGCGCAATTGGGGATTGAGTCAAGCGTCGCCCTAATCCCGGGCGCGGCCGGAATGTAGCCGCGCTTGGCCCACGGCTAAACGGTCAGCGACCGCGCCTACAGGCGCCGCCCCACAGTTTGGACGGATGACCCTTTTCGTCCCTTTGCGACTCGCGAAGCCGCCTCCCGCCCTCATCCGGAAAACCCGCCCGAGCCGCGCCGTCAGTTTCGTAAGCGGCTTGATCTTTTTTCAGTTCCTTCAGGCGCCTTTTACCGTCCTTTCCTCACCTTCTGACCCGTACTTTTAAGTTCCGCTAAGGGGCTGGCGCCATTTTTCAGCCGCGGATTGCGTCTTTTCAATCGCTTGCGGCGCCATTCGGCGCCGATTCGTCGACCGCTTGCCCTTAGCGAGACCCGTGAGCTGCGCTTAAGCCCCCGGACCACCCCGGATACGGGGATAGGACCGGGAGCCGGACTGGGCGTTGCTTTAAGACGTCCCGGCATGGGCGCCCGCTCGGAACCGATTCCGGTTTCGAATCCGATCGGGCGTGGCGCCAGCCCCAAACCATGCCGAAAGCTTAAAGACTTCGCGCCCCTCGCCGTTTTTTAGCGTGTCAACTCGCCCGCGAAGGCTTAAAGCGGCCGCTGCCCTCGGCGCGCCAGGCGCGCCTTGATCCAGCGACGAGGAAGACCATAACACGGCTTCTGATTTTCTCAAAGAAATTGTCGCATAAAATCTGATTTTCATAAAACGCCGCCTCCCGCCTCCTGCCCCCGGCCGCCTGGCAGCCCCCCGCGCCGCTCCCTCGCTCACTTGACGCGTCTCACCCGAAGGGCGCAGTCCAAGGGTCCCGGCGACCGCTTCGCCGCTCCCTTTCTCGGAGAGGTTGGTTTCCGGCGCGTGCGGATCCTGAAAACCAGAATAGCATGGCTTTCGATTATTGGGAGGAAAATGTTTATAACGTACTATGACCGTTTAATTATGGCCCGAATCCGCGCTCTCAAGCCGCCGCCGTCTCCGGCGCGGGCTCCTTGGCGCGGAAGAAGATGAGATAGAGCACAGGCAGCACGATCAGGGTCAGGATCGTCGCCACGAACAGGCCGCCCATGATCGCGAACGCCATCGGGCCCCAGAACACGGTCGGCGCGATTGGGATCAAGCCGAGCACGGTCGAGACCGCCGTTAGCGTGATCGGGCGGAAGCGCGAAAGCGTCGCCTCGACCACCGCGTTCCAGATATCGCGCCCTTGCGCCCGCTCGGTCTCGATCTGATCGATCAGAATGACGGCGTTGCGCGCGATCATGCCGACCAGCGCTAGAATGCCGAGGATGGCGACGAAGCCGAGCGGCCGGTTGAAGGCGAGCAACGCCAGCACGATTCCGATCAGCCCCAGCGGCACCACCGCAATCACCAGCATGACACGAACGAAGCTTTGCAATTGGGCCATCAGGAAGAACAGCATCAGGAACAGCGCGACCGGCAGCATGGCGAACACCGAGGCCTGCGATTGCGCGCTCTCCTCGACCGTTCCGCCGACGGCGATATGGAAACCGCTCGGCAGGCTTTCCTCCAGCTTTTCGACCGCCGGCGCCAGCGACCGGACTGCGCCTTCCGGCGTCGCGCCGGCGCGGACGTCCGCCTGAACCGTCAAGGTCGGAACGCGGTCGCGCCGCCAGATCAGGGGGTATTCCTGATCGAAATCGAAGGTCGCGATCTGGCTCAGCGGCACCGTGCGCCCGTTGGGGAGCGGCAATTGCAACGCGCGCAGCGTCGACAGCGAGACGCGCTGCTCGTCGTTGGCCCGCACGACGACATTGACGAGATAGATGCCGTCGCGCACCTGCGTCACCGGCGTTCCGGTCATCACCGTGTTGAGAACGCCCGCCAGCGCCTGTGAACTCAATCCGAGAAGCCGCGCCTGATCCTGGTCGATCCTGATGCGCACTTCACGGGCAGGCTCCATCCAGTCGAAATTGATCAGCCTCAGATTCGAATCCTGTCCCATCGCCTGACCGAGCTTGAGCGCGATGGCGCGCACTTGCGCGATGTCCGGTCCGCTGACCCGATATTGCACCGGCCATCCGACCGGCGGCCCGAGCTCCAGCGGCGACACGCGGGTGACGGCGCTCGGCAACTGCTCGGCGAGCTCCTTCTCCAGCTTCGCATGCAGCCGTTCGCGCGCCGGGACGTCCTTGGCGATGACGACGGCCTGGGAGAAAAAGTCGTTGGCGAGCTGGACGTCGAGCGGAAGGTAGAACCGGATTGCGCCGCGGCCGACGTAGGTGCTCCAACTCGCGACGTCGGGATCGCCCTTCAGCATGGCGTCGAGCTTGGAGGCCGCTCGTTCGCTGGCGAAGATCGAGGCGTTCTGCGGCAAGGAGAGATTGACGACCAGCTCCGGACGGTCGGAGGCCGGAAAGAACTGCCGCGGCACATACGGCAACGCCAGCAGCGCAGCGGCGAAGCAGCCGAGCGTCACCGCGACGGTGAGCCAACGCACCCGCATCGCGCCGACGAGGAGCGTGCGGAAGACGCGCAAGACGGCGCTCGGCCTTTCCTCGGCGTTTGTCTCGGGCTTCTTGAGCAGGGCGACGCCGAGGAGCGGCGCGAAAAGAACCGCGACGAACCAGGACGCGATCAGCGCGATCGTCACGACGGCGAAGATCGAGAAGGTGTATTCGCCGGCCGCGCTGCGCGCAAAACCGATCGGGACGAAGCCAGCGATGGTGACGAAGGTGCCGGTCAGCATCGGCAACGCCAGCGTCTGATAAGCGAAGCCCGCCGCCTCCTCCTTGGTGTCGCCATGGGCAAGGCGGGTCGTCATGACGTCGATGGTCGTCATCGCACTGTCGACGAGGAGGCTGAGCGAGATGATCAGGGCCCCGAGCGAAATGCGCTGGAGATCGATGTGCATCGCCTCCATGACCGGGAACACGATCGCGATGGTGAGGGGGATCGTCAGCGCGACGACCGAGCCCGGCCGGAGACCGAGGCTGATGATGCTGACCGCCATGATGATGGCGATCGCCTGCCAGAGCGACTCCATGAATTCGCCGATGGCGGTCTTGACCACGACCGGCTGATCGGACACCAGCGAGGCGTTGACGCCGAGAGGCAGATTGGCCATGGCGCCGTTGATCGCCGTCTTCACGTTGCGGCCGAGCGCCAGGATGTCGCCGCCGTCGCGCATGGCGATGGCGAGTCCTATCGCCGGCTTGCCGTTGACGCGAAACATCGGCTGCGGCGGATCGGCGAGGGAGCGGCGCACCTGGCCGATGTCGCGCAACCGGATCAACCGTCCATTGGAGAGAAAGTTGATGTCGAGAATGTCGTTTTCCGACGTGAACGCGCCGGAGACGCGGAGCAAGAGCTTCTCGTCGCCGGTCTGCAGCACGCCCGAAGGGACGACCGCATTCTGCGCCTGCAGCGCCGCGATCAAGGCCGCCCGGTCGATGCCCAGCCCGGCGAGCTGCTTGGTCGAGAACTCGACGAAAATCTGCTCTTGCTGGGCCCCGAGCAGTTCGATCTTCGATACGTCTGGAACCTGCAGCAGTTTCGAGCGGATGTCCTCGACGTAGTCGCGCAGTTCGCGATGCGTGAAGCCGTCCGCGGTGAAGCCGTAGATCAGGCCGTAGGTGTCGCCGAAGTCGTCGTTGAACCCGGGTCCGACCACCCCGGCCGGCAGCGTGTGGCGAATGTCGCCGACGTTCTTGCGCACCTGATACCAGATGTCCGGCACCTCGGACGCCTTCGTCGAGCCTTTCAGGGTGACGAAAATGGTGGTGAGGCCGGGTTTGGTGTAGCTGCGCAAAAAGTCGAGGCCCTTCGTTTCCTGAAGCTTGCGCTCGATGCGTTCGGTGACCTGCTGCAGGGTTTCGTCCATGGTCGCGCCGGGCCAAGCGGCCTGAACGACCATGGTGCGGAAGGTGAAGGGCGGATCCTCGGCGCGGCCAAGCCGGAAGTAGGAGGCAAGCCCCCCGAGGGTCGCCGCGATCATGATGAAAACGACAAAGGAGCGGTGCTTGAGCGCCCAATCGGAAAGATTGAGTCCGCTCAAGACCGCCCTCCGAGCAGCCGGACCTTCTGACCGGGATGCAGCGCCTGGACGCCTGCCGTCACCACGATCTGGCCGCCCTCGAGCCCGCCCGAAATCGCCACCGTCCCCGGATCGAAGCGCAGCACCTCCACGCGATGCAAGGCGACCGTCAACTTCGCCGGGTCGACGATCCAGACGGCGGGCTTGTCGTCGATCTCGGTCAGCGCGCTGGCGGGAATCTCGATGCCCTTGGCCGATTCCGTATCCATCCGTCCGGTGACCGTGGCGCCGAGCCGCATGGCGCTCGGCGGATCATTGACGCTGACCCTGACCTTGAACGTGCGCGTGATCGGATCGGCCTGCGGAGCAACCTGCCGCACCACTCCCTTCGCGGTCACGGAAGGGTCGTCGGCAAGCGCGACCGTAATCGGCGCGTCGGGGGGAGCGGACCGAATCACCTGCGCCGGCACGTCGAACACGGCGTCCCAGCCCGAGTTGCGAGCTACCTGAAAGACCATCTGTCCGGGCTGAACCACTTCGCCCGATTCCGCCCCGCGCGCGGTGATGGTTCCGGAGACGTCGGCCTTGAGCTCGGTATAGCCGACCCGGTTCTCGGCGTTCTCGAGCTGCGCCTTGGCGTCGTCCACGCTGGCCTGGGCGGTGTTGAACGCCTGCTGGGCCTGGTCGAACAGCACCTTGGTGGTGAAGCCCCTGGAGAGAAGCTGCTCCTGACGGTGAAACTGGTTGGCTTCCTGCGCCAGCCGCCCTTCCGCGGCCGAGAGCGCGGCGCGGGCCGAACGCAGGGCGTTCAATTCATCCTGCGGGTCGAGTTTCGCCAGCACCTGATCGGGTTTGACCTGATCGCCGACATCGGCCATGCGCTGGATGATCCGGCCGCCGATGCGAAAGGCGAGCGCGACCTCCTTTTCCGCCAGAATCTGACCGGTCAGCGTCACCGATTGCCCGAGCTCGCTCTTTTTGGCGATGACAGTGCGGACCGGACGCGGCGGCGGCGCTTCCGCCTTGGTCTCCCGATTGCAGCCCGCCATCAGCAGCGTGATCGCCGTCAGGGTCAACAACAGGGGGATCGCGTCCCGCTTTGCTTTTGAAGGGAGAGGGGCTGCGGCCAAGGCGCGGTTCTCGGAGGTGGGGCTCGGTCAAGGGAATCGGCGGGCGGAACTTAGAACGAACCGAAGATGGACGCCAGTGGCGGCCGCTGGTCGGCCGAATATCGTGATCTCGGTCGCCGGATCCTTCTTCACCAGCGCACTGGCGAGCCGTAGTCCGTTGTAGCAGCGCTCGGTCCCATAGGGCGCGTCGTTGAGGATGAGCAAAAACTTCATCGGCACCTTCAGTGGTTCAGGCTGGAGAAGTTCAGTCGCCGAGAATGCGACGGCGCTCCTCAAACTCTTCCTTATCGATCTCGCCGCGTGCGTATCGCTCCTTGAGAATGTCGAGCGGCGTACGTGCCGACGGCAGATGGTACGGCGGCTGAACCGGGTGCCAGGGGCCGCCGAGCCAACTGACGAGAAGGGCAGCGACCGCAACCACGATGGCGAGCACAAAGATCATGAACAGTGGGCCGAAGATCATCATGCCGTACCATCCTCCAGCCCAATCCATCATGTATGAGCCATATCCATTTCTGCCGGGCTCAGTCGGCTGTTGCGCCCAGACCAAAGCCGGGGTTAGGGCAGCCACCGCACTCGCCGCGACAAGCATCAATTTCGAGCGCCGCTTCATCGGCTTATCCATTCTTAGATGATGCGGCTTGAGCACGGGCATGGTCAGGCCAATGCAAGTCCAGCATTAGCCACTCGAATCTCCGCCGCACCGGGCGGCGGCGGTGGAATTTCCTCCGACATGGCGCGCACAAATGCCTCTTCGTCTTCGATGCGGAACGCCACGTTGTGGCGCTTCTCGAAGCCGATAGTGGACATGGGCTTG